>CAVTEY010000010.1:170000-491244 GCA_963733895.1 uncultured Actinomycetota bacterium | reverse complement strand
ACTCAAGGAGGAAACCCCGATGAACACCACCGAAGTAGCCACCACCAGACCAGCGACGTGACCACCGGCCGGGCCGACCTGAAGCTCGAGGCCGTCGTCATCCCCGTCACCGACGTCGACCGGGCCAAGTCGTTCTACAGCGAGCCTCGGATGGCGGCTCGACGCCGACTTCGCCTTCGACAACGGCTTCCGCGTCGTCCAGTTCACCCCGCCGGGCTCCCCGGCCTCGATCCAGTTCGGGACGAACATCACCACCGCCGCAGCCCGGCTCGGCCCAGGGCATCTACCTGGTCGTCTCCGACGTCCAGGCCGCCCGCGATGAGCTCGCCGCCCACGGTGTCGACGTCAGCGACGTGTTCCACCCGGTCACACCGGGCGCTCAGTTCCTGCCCGACGGCACGCGCGGACGCATCGGTGGCCCGGCGGACGACGAGCCAGCTACGGCTCGTTCGCCACCTTCACCGACCCCGACGGCAACGGCTACCTGCTGCAGGAAGTCACCACCCGGCTGCCCGGCCGCATCGACGCCGCGGCGACCGCGTTCGCCTCGGTCGACGACCTGACGCAGGCCCTGCTCCGCGCGGCGCTCGCCCACGGCGAGCACGAGAAGCGCAACGGCGGCGAGTACGACGAGCAGTGGCCGGCCTGGTACGCGACCTACATGGTCGCCGAGCAGTCCGGCACCGAGCTGCCGCGCTGAGGCACCCACACGTCTCGGGACCCACCCACCACAACACAACAAGAAGCAAGGAAAGAAGGAACACCATGTCCACCATCACCATGAAGCAGACCACCACCGCTACGCCCGAGCAGTACATCGCCGGGCTGACCGACTTCGGCCCCGGCCGCTCGCAGCTGTTCCCCAACAGCGGCGACGCCGAGCTCACGGTCCACCACCTGAACGCCGACGAAGGCTGGGCCGACGTCACCGAGGGCGGCGGCGGAACCTGGGAACGCCTGCACTACGACTGGACCGACCCGAACCGCGTGGTCCTCGAGACCACCGACTCCAATGTGTGGGGCGGCGCCTCGGGCCACACCTACACCTTCACCCGGAACCCCGACGGGACCACCGGTGTCGAGCTCGTGACCGTTCGCGAGGGCAAGAACCTGAAGGGCCGGTTCCTCGGGCTGGTGCTCGGGACCGTCGGCAAGCGCGTCCTGGTCAACGCATTCGAGACCGGCATCAAGGCGATCGAGGCCCGCAACACCGCGTCCACGGCAACCGAGCCGACCACGGAAGGGGTAGCGGCATGAGCAGGCAGCAGGCCGCGTGAGAAACGCGACCTCGGAGAACCACGACGGCCAGGTCGGGGACCGCGTGGTGCGTTGGTCTCGGGCACGCGCCACGCCCCCGTCCGTCGAGCACCCTTACCGAACACCGCCGAAAGGAAAGACCAAGACCACCACCACCACGTTCGCGAACGCCAGCACGAGCGCAGCCGGGCCCACCCAGCTCACGGCACCCATCCACACCATCGGGGCCGCCAACGGCATCTTCTACGCCTACCGCCGGTTCGGCACCAGCGACGACCGTTGGCCACCCCTGCTGTTCCTGCAACACTTCCGCGGCAACCTCGACAACTGGGACCCGCTCCTGGTCGACACCATCGCCGCCCACCGCGAGGTGATCCTGCTCGACAACGCCGGCGTCGGAGCATCCACCGGCACCGTGCCGGTCACCGTCACGCAGATGGCCCGCGATGCGATCGCGTTCCTCGACGCCCTCGACCTGGACCAGGTCGATCTGCTCGGCTACTCGCTCGGCGGCATGGTTGCCCAGGAGATTGCCCTGCTCCGGCCCCGCGCCGTACGACGCATCGTCCTCGCCGGGACCGGCCCCCGCGGCGGCCAGCAGATGCACGGCTGGACCTTCGACATCGAGCGCATCGCCAACACCGCCGACAATGGCATCGAGGACCTGCTGCGCATCTTCTTGGAGGTCACCGACACCAGCCGCGCACTCGGCATCGAGTACGCCAAGCGGACGTTCAGCCGTACCGAGAACGCCGACAAGCCGAACGGCCCCGAGGTCACCCGCGCCCAGTACGACGCCATTGTCGAGTGGGGCATCCCGGACCCCACCCGGCTGCACCGGCTGACCGCGATCACTCAGCCCACGCTGGTCGCCAACGGCACCAACGACATGATGATCCCGACAGTCAACTCCCAGATCCTCGCCGACCACCTGCCCAACGCCCGGGTGAGAATCTACCCCGACGCCGCCCACGGGTTCCCGTTCCAGTCCCCGCGTCAGTTCGGCGAGCTGGTTACGGAGTTCCTCTCCGTCCAGTGACCATGCCCCACCGTCCGGTGCGGCCCGGCATCTGCGCCTGCCGCACCGGACAGGCACGTCCAGCCTGAGGTGTCGCCAAACCCGGTTCTGGCCCTACTGTGGCGAGATGGCCGCACCGGGCCCGACGACGCTGTGGGGGCGTTCGCGTGAGCGTCAACGCCTCGATGACGCACTCGAGGCCGTCCGCAGCGGTAAGAGCGCGGTACTGGTCGTGCGCGGCGAGGCCGGTGTCGGCAAGACCGCGCTGCTGGAGTACGCCGCCGACCAGGCGACCGACTGCAGCGTCGCTCGGATCTCGGGCGTCGAGTCCGAGCTGGAACTGCCATACGCCGCCCTGCACCAGCTCTGCGCACCCCTGCTCGGGAACCTTGCGACAATCCCGGAGCCGCAGGAGCACGCGCTGCACGTGACCTTCGGGCTGGCCTCGGGAGATGCCCCGGACCGTTTCCTCGTGGGGCTGGCGGTGCTCAGCCTGCTCGCTGAGGCCGCCGCCAAGCAGCCGCTGGTGTGCCTGGTCGACGACACGCAGTGGCTGGACCAGGCCTCCCGCGAGGTGCTCGGGGTCGCCGGCCGACGGCTGCTCGCCGAATCGGTGTTGCTGCTGTTCGGGGTCCGGGAGGCCGACGAGGACCGGCTGCTGCCCGGCCTACCAGACCTCACGGTCCGAGGCCTCGAGGCGGACGATGCCCGGCAGCTGCTCGCCGCCGCCGTGACTGGCCCACTGGATGGGGGCGTACGCGACCGGCTGGTCGCCGAGACCGGCGGGAACCCGCTGGCGCTGCTGGAGCTGGTCAAAGGCACCAGTGAGGCGGAGCTTGCCGGCGGGTTTGCCAGACCGTCCACCTCGACTCCGTCCACTTCCACCGTGCCCGGCCTTCTGCACGACACCTACCTGCGGCGCGTGCAATCCCTGTCCGAGCCAGCCCGGCGGCTGCTGCTGCTCGCAGCCGCCGACCCCACCGGCGACCCGACCCTGCTGTGGCGGGCCGCCCAGACCCTCGGAATCGGCCGCGACGCCGCCGCCGATGGCGAGGTGCAACAACTGCTCGAGATCGGCTCCGCGGTGCGCTTCCGGCACCCCCTGATGAGGTCGGCCGCCTACGCCGCCGGCTCGGCGGAGGATCGCCGTGCCACACACCTGGCGGTCGCGGCCGCCACCGATGCCCAGACCGACCCGGACCGTCGCGCCTGGCACCTCGCGACCGCGGCCAGTGGACCTGACGAGGGCCTGGCCACCGAGCTCGAGCGGTCCGCGGATCGGGCACACGCGCGCGCGGGAGTTGCCGCATGCGCAACGTTCCTGGAACGCTCGGCCGCGCTGACCCCCGAGCCCGAGCGGCGTACGGACCGAGCCCTGGGGGCCGCCCACGCGCAACTGCACGCAGGCAACTTCGAGGCCGGAATGGGGCTGCTCGCTGCCGCCGAGGCTGACGCGGTCACCGACCTCCAGCAAGCCCGCGTGGAGCAACTGCGCGGGGAGATCAACCGGGCCTCAACCTCAGGCAGCCACGCCCCAGGTCTGCTGCTTGAGGCAGCCAAGCGGCTAGAGTCACTCGACCCGCGGCTCGCCCGCGAGACCTACCTCGACGCCTGGAGTGCAGCACTCGTCGCCGGCCCCCTCGCCGAACCCGGCGGAACCCTGCACGACGTGTCCGCGGCCGCACGGCTAGCGCCGCCTGCCTCGGGTGGTCCCGAGTTCGGTGACCGTCTCCTCGACGGTTTGGCCACGATGATGCTCGAAGGCCCGGCGGACGCCGAGCCGAGCCTGCGCCAGGCCGTGGACGCCTTTGCCGGCGGGGAGATGACGGAGGAGCACTGGCTGCACTGGGGCGCCCTGGCGTCGAACGCAGCACTCGCGCTATGGGACATCGACTGCTGGAACCGGGTCAGCGCCCGCCACGTCGATCTCGCCCGCAGTTCCGGTGCGCTGGCCCCACTGGCTGTCGCGTTGAACGTCCGCCGAGTGGTCGCCATCTGGTGCGGCGACTTCGACACCGCAACCTTGCTGGGCGTGGAGGAGCAGGTCGTCAAGGAGGTGACCGGTACCCGCCGAGCCTCCTACGGCCACCTGTTCCTGCTCGCCTACCAAGGCCAGCCAGAGGAGGCGCTGCCGCATATCACCGCGACCGCCGACGAGGCCCTCGCACGCGGCGAGGGCCTCGGGCACCAGATCGCCGACCGGGCCACCGCCCTGCTGCACACTGGGCTCGGGCGCTATGCCGAGGCACTGGCCGCCGCAGAACGGGCAGCGCACGGCGACCTCGGCCCGTTCACCTGGCAGGCCCTCCCCGACCTGGTCGAAGCGGCCACCCGAGCCGGAAAGCCCGACGTCGCCTCCGACGCGCTGCAACGCCTCCAGGCCGCGACCGCCGTCACGGGCTCGGACTGGGCCGGCGGCCTCGAGGCACGCTCCAGGGCGCTATTGGGGGAGGGGGAGGCGGCCGGGCAGGCGTACGCCGAGGCGGTCGAGCGTCTCGGTCGCACACCGCTGCGACCCGAGCTCGCACGGGCCCAGCTGCTGTACGGCGAGTGGCTGCGCCGCGCAGGCCGGCGAGTCGATGGGCGCGAACAACTGCGCGCGGCGTTCGACGCGTTCGCGTCGATGGGCGCCGAAGGCTTCGCCGAACGAGCGCGCCGCGAGTTGTTGGCCACCGGCGAGAAGGTCCGCAAGCGTCAACCCGACACCCTCAACGACCTCACCCCGCAGGAGGAGCACATCGCCCGGCTCGCCCGCGACGGCCGCACCAACCCCGAAATCGCGGCAGAGCTGTTCATCAGCACCCGCACCGTCGAATGGCACCTGCGCAAGGTGTTCGGGAAACTCGGCATCTCCTCCCGCAAAGAGCTTCGAACCGCGCTACCAGGCCGAGGACGGGTACCGGCAACCAGCTGACCAAGCCACTGAGGAGGCGAGGGCGATGACCACGACATCGAGCGAGTACGACGTGATCGTGATCGGCGGCGGCTCACCTGGCGAGCACTGCGCCGGTGCGCTCGCCGCCGGTGGACTCCGGGTGGCCGTCGTGGAGCGTGAACTCGTCGGCGGCGAGTGCTCCTACTACGCGTGCATCCCGTCCAAGACACTGTTGCGTCCCGGGGAAGCGGTCAACGGCGCCCGCGAGGCGCTCGCGACGGCCGAGGTCGACGTCGAGGGGGCGCTGGCGTGGCGGGACTTCATGGTCTCCGACTACTCCGATGCCGGCCAGGAGAAGTGGCTGGCCGACAACGACATCACCCTGTTCCGCGGCAGCGGTCGGCTCGCCGGCGTCGGGGCCGTGGAGGTCGACGGCGTACGCCACACCGCCGACCATGTCGTGCTCGCGAACGGCGCCGACCCGGTCATCCCGCCGATTCCCGGGCTGCGCGAGCTCGACGGCGTGTGGACCAACCGCGAGGCCACCGCGATGAAGGCGGTGCCCCGCCGACTGCTCATCCTCGGCGGCGGGCCGGTCGGCGTGGAGATGGCCCAAGCCGTACGCCGGCTCGGTGGCGAGGTGGTTCTGATCGACCGAGGCGACCACGTGCTCTCCCGAGAACCCGCGCCGCTGGGCGAGGCGCTCGGGGAGGTGCTTCGACGCGACGGCGTCGAGATGGTGCTCTCCGCCACGACCAAGCTCGCGCGCCGGGACGCGAGGAGTACGTGCTCGAGCTCGACGACGGCCGCGAGCTGCGCGGTGACCGCCTGCTCGTCGCCACCGGCCGTCGCCCCCGCGTGGAGGCATCGGCCTGGAGACCGTCGGGATCCAGCCGGACTCGCACGGCGTACCCGTCGACGACCGGCTGCGTGTGGCGGACCGCGTGTGGGCAGTCGGGGACATCACCGGGATCTGGCCGCTGACCCACGTCGGCAAGTACCAGGGCCGGGTCGTGGCCGCCAACATCCTCGGCGAGGCGCGAACCGCAAACTACGATGCCGTCCCACGCGTGGTCTACACCGACCCACAAGCCGCCGCCGTGGGAGCCGCCACTGGCGAGTTCAGCAGCACCGTGCCCATCTCCGGGGTTGCGAAGACCGCCACCTACACGCGCGCCTACGCCGAGCACAACGGCTTCCTCACCTTGCTCAGCGACGGCGAACGGCTGACCGGCGCGTACGCGCTCGGCCCGGAAGCCGGTGAGTGGCTGCAGCAGGCAACACTTGCCATCCGCGCCCAGATCCCGCTCGCGATCCTGCTCGACACGATCCAGCCTTTCCCCACGTTCTCCGAGATCTACCTCGAAGGGCTCAAAACGCTGCGTGCCGAGATCGCGGGGCCGGCTCGGGGCACGGGGACGTAGACCGTCAACCGGACGAAGTCGCCCGGAGGAGAGCGTCGACCCCAGCCACGGGCCGACCATCACCACGCCTCCCTGGTCAGGACCGAGCGGGCCGCCAAGGCACGCCTCGGCCACTGGATCGGCGTCTGATCTAGTTCGCGACTGCGGTCTTGGTCAAGAGCACGGTCCCAAACGGTCGGTTTTGCGGGTCACAATGCCGGGCCTCCTGTGAGCCTTCCGCCCGTGGGCATGACGTCGCGGCTCGCGGCATGCCTGGTCTGGAGTGCGACCGTCAGCCCACGAGTCGCGGCAGGGACCTAGGGGGCCGCAGGGCCATGCGCCAATCGGGTAAGGCCACGCTGCCGCTGTCGGCGGTTTGTCAGCCCTGCCGCTCTTGCGCGTGGCTCGTCGCCCACTCGAGCGCGTAGTCGGCCACCTGCTCCCACCCAGGCTCGCCACCGGTGAAGTGAGAGCGATCCGGAAACTCGTAGGTCTCAGTCGTCGCCTCGGAGTTGCGGTACTTCTTCGCGTTCGAACGCTGCACCGAGGGCGGCATCAGATGGTCCTTGCCGCCCGTGATGAACAGCAGCGGAGCACGCTCGTCCAGGTCGAAGTCGACCCAGGTCTCCTGGTGTCCCGGCTTCCAGTTGGCTATCAGGCCGTACGCCAACACCCAGTTGCCGGGCGCCGGGATGTGGAGGCGGTCGTACGCTGCGTCGGACTCCTCCCGGCTACACGTGTTGGCGAACGCATAGTGGAACTGCTCCTTGGTGAAGCCCACCGCGCGGTGCCGGTTGGCCGGGTTCTTGAGGATCGGGAACAGGGACTTGATCTGGGCCGGCGGGTTCACTCGCACGCCCTCCGGCGGCGCGGAGTCGATCACCACGGCGGCGGAGCCCAAGCCGCGGTTGACCAGGAGTTGGGTGAAGGTCCCGCCGAAGGAGTGGCCCATGATGATCGGCGGACGGTCCAGGCCTTCGACCACCTCGCTGAGATGGTCAAGCGTTTCGGGAACGGAGGCCTCGGCGATGATCTCGGGCTTTTCACGCAGCGCCTCCACCTCGATCTCGAATCCCGGGTACGTCGGCACGATGACCTCATGTCCCTTCGCCCGGTAGCGATCCACCCAGTGGTCCCAACTCCGGGCGGTCATCCAAAGCCCGTGGATCAGCACGATCGGCGGGGCATTGGTCGTCTGCTCGCTCATGGTGTTCCTTCCGATAGGGGATGCAGCCATCGTCGTCCCCTCGGGCAGCGGTCGCAACAGCCAGGCCGGGATCAAGTCCCGGCCGGGTCCGGCGCACGCGCCGCACTATCCTCCGGGTTCCCGTTCCCTGACTTGATAGCCGTCCGCACATCGGCAGATCCCCGTATGACCCGAAGCCGAAGCGGCGGAGACTCTGTTCTACGTCGAAGCTCGCGTATTCCGACGCAACGGTGGCAGGCGGACACTCTCGTTCAGGCAGGGATGCCGTACGGATCGCTGTTTGTGCTGGAGATCGGCACGATCTCGCGCCCGAGAGGCACGAGCGACAACGGGATCATCTTCCAGCAGGCGACACCGAACGGGATCCCGATGATGGTGATCATCAGCAGCACGCCGGCGAGCAGGTGCAACAGGGCCAGCTCCCAACCGAAGAAGATGATCCACACGACGTTGCCGATCATTGACCAGATGCCGGCGTTGCGTCGCCAGGTCGTCGTTCGGCCGAACGGCCAGATGACGAAGCTCGCCAGGCGGAAGGAAGCGATGCCGAAGGGGATCGTCACGATGAGCAGGAACGCGAGCATGCCGGCGAGGACGTATCCGATGGCGAGCCAGAGTCCCGCCAGCACCAGCCACAGGATGTTTCCTACGGTCCTCATGGGAACACTTCAGCAGATCGAGGACTTCTGTCAAAGCCGCGCCACGCCGGTTGGTCGCGGGCGCCTTACTAGCCAGTCCTGGGGATGCCCCGAGGCCCCGCGTGTCGCCGGCGCCTTGCTTCGCTGCGTTCCGGCGTGCGTTCAGCGTAAGCCGGATGTCAACGTGTCAACGCGCGTTTAAATGCCAACGAATCCCGGGCCCGGACCAATCGAGGGAGCCTGCCCGCCGTGGCGACATCGGCTTCCGGTGGTTCCGTCGGCAGAAAGGGGCGGGGTCAAAGAGATCACAGACTCGTGGATCCCGTCGGCAGTGGGTCTAGCTTCTGGCAGGTCACACGTAAGCGCGGTGGGCTATTGGGGCTTGCAATCCTCGCCCGAGAGAGATCTCATGCGATCGCACGGATCGCGGCAGATGCGGTCACTCGTCCACGAGCAATCTCTGAATGGCCGGGAGGCTAGTCTTGGTTGCCCACGTCGAGGACATCTCGATAGGCGACGACGGCGGCCACTCGGCGGTGAACCTCGGGGCCCTCCGGGATATCGAGTTTCCGGAAGATCGACGTCGCGTGCTTCTCGACCGACGACAGCGAGAGATGCATCGTCCGGGCAATCACCGGGTTAGCCATGCCCTCAGCCATCGCCGCGAGGACCGTCAGTTCGCGCGGCGTGAGCCGGGCCAGTACGCCCTGCGGCACAGGGGGTCGGGTCCGACGGGCAAGCCGGTCGCGGACCTCGGCTAGGTCGGATGACAGTGCGTCGAGGCGCCGTAGGACGGGGCCGAACGCCAGCGCCAAGGGGAATACCGGAGCGCCGAGCAAGAACAGTGCGGTGACCGCGCCCTGATGGTCGGGGCCGAGCAGCGTCCCGGCGACCACGAGTGCCGAGATGACGGCAAGCCCGGCGATCGGCCACCGCATCGCAGCACGATCGTCCCCATCGGCGCGCCGGTAGCGCACCACGAACGTGACCACCGCGAGCACCGGAAGCAGCAACAAGGGCGCAGCTGCGACGCCAGCGAGGGCTTCAGGGAGGACGTGGGCTAGCGGGCCGAGCTCGCGCTTGTCGTCGACCAACGCGGGTGTGGGGCCGGACACGGCGGCCAGCAGGGGGCCGGTGACGCCGAGCGCCGCAGCGGCGGCGACCAGCGTGGTCGAGGGGCGCTGGGTCGGGTAGCTCGCCGCGAGCCAGACCAGGGCGACGAAGCCGCCCATGAACAGCCACTGCGAGACCAGGTGGATCCAATCAGCGGCCGCGCCGCCGGTGGTCAGCGCCTGGTTCGCGCCGAGGAACGCCAGCAGGTGCGAGCAGCCGACGGCGACCAGCCCGCCCACCACACGCGGTGGCGTACCGAGGCGATAGCCGATCAGGCCCGCCCCAAGGAAGCACGCCGGCACAACGAGGATCTCCAGCACGCCTCCATTCTGGCTCCGGCAGCGGCTCACCGCCTTGCGGTCGACCGTAATGCTCAGTCCTTACGGTCGACCACGTAGTCGTGGGCGGTGGAGATCCCTAGCGTCGACGGCGTCCCAAACCCGACGTCCGAAAGGCAACTGTCATGACCGGAATCCAGCGAACATCCCAGGGACTCATGGTGGTCTTCGGCCTGCTCATGATCGTCTTCCTCGCCTCCGTCTACACCGACACCAGTGAGACGCAATTCCCCGACGACGCCAAGGCGCTCATCGCCAGCGCAGGCGTGGCACTCGGAATCCTCGTGATCGGACTCGCCACCGCCGGGATCAACTCCGGTGAGCGCTGGGCCTGGCTCGCGCTGTGGGTGCTGCCGGCGTTCTTCCTCGCCCATTGCATCCTGCTGGGCACGTGGATCCCTGACGGTGTCTTCGCCGTGCTGAGCGTCGTGGCGCTCGTCGCGACGCGCCCCCGCTATGAACCAGCTAGCCGATCGCGCACCCGCGGATCAAAACCGACGCCGTGACCGGATACCCCTCAAGTGTTGAGCCCACTCGCACCCGCCCGACCATCGGCATGACCGGACAGCGGCATGTGAGGGCGTAGTGACTGAAGAACCCGCCGCCCTGGCACGGGGGAAAACCAGGGCGGGGGTTCCGGGTCGGTGGGTCAGGGGCGGATGACCTCGGTGCACAGCCAGAAGTCGGCTGGCGCGGAGGTGTACCCGAAGAAGTTCAGCGTGCCGCCGTCGAAAGCTCCCCCGGCGCCCAGAGATGCGCACAGGCCGTTCGCCGTGGCCGTGTCGGGTGCCCGGACGATGGTGCGGCGCCCATTCGCCCGTCACGCGGTCCTCGGCGAGGTGACGCACCTGGCGCCGGGGAGACCCAGACCACCCATTTCGGACACAAACACATATCAATGGAGGTTCCCACATGGAAGAGAACAGGGTCCTGACCGGAGCAGAGGTTCGCAAGCGGCGCCACTCCCTCGGGATGACACAGCGCGCACTGGCTGCCACCGCCCATGTCAGCCTCGCCACAGTCGAGGCACTGGAGTTTGGCAAGCGTCGGTGCGCGAGACCACCCTCGCCAAAGTTCGGTTGGCATCAGACCGCCAGGAAGCTGCATTGGCCATCTCGTCAACAGCGCCGCCAACGCCACCAGCTCCCCCGCCGGACCGGCTGTTGCGGGCGGAGGACGTGGCGACTCGCCTTGACGTGCCGACGAGCTGGGTCTACTACGCCGCCCGGGAGCAGCTGATCCCAAGCGTCCGTGCTGGTCGCTACGTACGTTTCCGGGTCGCGGACATCGAAGAGTGGATCGCCCTGGGAGGCTCAGGCGACGGTGACGCGGGGAAGTAGTCGGACTGGCTAACAGAGCGTGTCCCATTTGGCGGTGACCGCCGACGTCGGCTTGGTCGGCACCGTGTGCGGTACACCGGCACGACTTCCACTCGCAGGGTGGGGGGCGCCGGGCACGTGCCCGCGCGGAATGCGGCAGATGGGTGCGCACTAGAACGGTGGGGGTCCAACGATCTCGATGCCGCCGTTCTCCTGGGCGCTCTGCGCGATTCGGTGAAAGTCCACGATGCACGACGATCCCTCGAAGGGCTCGCTGGCGCCGCGGTAGAAGGGTTCGCATTCGCATGTTGGCTGGATGCCGAGCACCTTCGCCGTGGGACTCTTGACGATGAAGGCGTGGGGTACGCCCGCAGGCACCATGACGAAGTCACCGGGCCCGATCTCGTGTTCGTCGTCGTTGATGCGGTACTGGATTTGCCCGTCGAGCACCCACATGGACTCCGAGATCGGGTGCGTGTGGACCGGGGTCCACTTGCCCTCGACCATGTCGACCTCCCACAGGTGGATGTCCTCGTTGGCGCTGCTGAGCTTCCAGGTGAAGACGCCACCGCCGAAGAACCATCGCTTCTCGCCCTCGCCTGCCCGTCGGATCACCGGCGCGAGCGTCGTTGTTTCAGTCATCTGACACTCCGATCATTCATGAGACTTGAGTCTCGTAATGAGAGTGGCATATCATGAAGGCCATGTCAACGGACTACGTCAAGTCGGGTCGTACCCGGCAGAAGCAACGCACCCGCGACCAACTGATCGCTGCGGCGCGCGAGCTGATCACCGCGGGCGACACGCCCCGTGTCGAGGAGGTTGCCGAGGCTGCCGGGATCTCTCGCCCCACCGCCTACCGCTACTTCGCGTCACGGGCCGAGCTTCTCGCCGCGGCATTCCCGGAGACAGGAGCCGCGTCGGTCCTTCCCGACCCGCCGCCGGAAGCGCTGGACGAACGAGTGGCCGCCGTTGCCGGGTTCGTCATCGGCCTCGTGGAGGAGAATGAGCCGCAGCAGCGCGCGATGCTGCGGCTCTCGCTGGGCGAGGTCCCGCACGAGCTGCCGCTGCGCCAGGGCCGCGCCATTCCGTGGTTCCTTGAGGCGCTCGCGCCCATCGCCGAGTCGATCGGCGAGGAGGGTCTCCACCGGCTCGCGCTGGCACTTCGCGCCGCATGTGGCATCGAGACCCGAGTCTGGCTGACCGACGTCGCCGGACTCGCCCCCGCACAGGTCAGCGCCCTCCAGCAATGGATGGTCGACGCCCTCGTCAAACGGGCCCTCGAAACCCCGCCACCGTGACCGATCCGTGCACTGATCTCTTGTGAACGCGATTCGCGTGGCGACAAAGCCTGTCCGCCAGCCATGGCAGGTATCCACCATTGCCCGCGGAGCCAGGGCTGGAGCCTTGCGCTCGGTTGACATGAACGGCGCAGGCGACTTGGTGCTCACTTGGGAGTCCTGGACACAGGGCATCGGCTACAGCCTTGCCCTGGCATTGCGGCCCACGGGCGGCAACTGGAGTGCCCCTCGGAGGGTCTACACCGACCTGCAAGATTTCGCCGCTGGCAGCGCCTTGGCCCGGCGCGCCGGTAGTGCTTTGGTCGCCTACGGCGACGACGCTCTGCGGCAAGTGGTTGCCCGGCGCGCATACCTTGACGCCAGCCGCTAAGCGCTTCGCCCGTACTGGTACACGCCGCCGTGCGCGAAGCGTCCGCTCATCGGTGCGGGCTCGGGCGGTCAGCGCAACACTTCGGCTAGTGCTTGTGATGGTGTCTTGAACCCGAGGGTCTGTCGAGGTCGTCCGTTGAGTCGGTCGGCGATGGCGTCGAAGTCGGCCTGGGTCAGGGTGCGGAAGTCCATGCTCTTGGGCAGGTACTGACGCAGCAGTCCGTTGGTGTTCTCGTTGCTGCCGCGCTGCCACGGTGACTTGGGGTCGCAGAAGTAGACCTCGATCCCGGTCTCCTCGGTGAACCGGGTGTGGGCGGCCATCTCGTGGCCCTGGTCCCAGGTCAGGGTCCGGGTCAACGCGGCTGGCAGGGTGGTGATCTTCGCCGCCAAGGCGTCGGCGACCACCTCCGCTCGGTGGCCCTCGGGCAGCGCCACCAGCATCACGAACCGGGTGGACCGCTCGACCAGGGTCGCCACCGGGCTCATGTACTTGCCGAACACCAGGTCGCCCTCCCAGTGTCCGGGCACCGCCCGGTCGGCTACCTCGGCCGGCCGCTGGGAGATGTTGAGGATGCCCGGGCGAGCGCCTCGACCATCAGGTTGCCGGGCTCCGGCCGGTCGGCGGGTGGCGCGTTTGGTGCGCAGGTGGGTGGTGAGTTCCTTGCGGAGGCTGCCGCGGGTCTGCACGAACAGGGACCGGTAGATCGACTCGTGGGAGACCTGCATCCGTCCATCATCGGGGAACTCGATCTTGAGCCAACCCGCGATCTGCTGCGGTGACCAGTCCGCCTCCAGCTTCGCGGTCACCAGCGTGGCCAGTGCCGGTGTGGTGGCGAGCTTGGTCGCCTTCGGTCTGGCCGCCCGCGACCACGCCGCCCGATCCGCAGCCGCCGCTCGATACCTCGCTCGGCCGCCGTTGCCGAGCACTTCGCGGCTGATCGTCGAGGGCGCCCGACCCAGGCCGGCGGCGATCACCCGCAGCGATAGCCCCGCGGCCAGGCCGCGTGAGATCTCCTCCCGCTCGGCCAGCGACAACCGCACCTCCCACCGTCGCCGCGGCGAAGGCCTGATCCCGCCGGTGCGATGCAGCAGGTCCCGCACCGTTGAGGGGCTTACCCGCATCTGACGGGCCAGCACCTTCACCGCCTGACCCGAACGCCACCGGGCCCAGACCTCGTCGACCTCCGCCGGCGTGAGCCTCAACGCCCTTCCCACCACAACCACTCCCTTCGCTGACCTCATCTCAGGAAGTGTTGCGATGACCTTTTGAGACCACAGGCATGAGCGGTCGGATCGCGGCATGAGCGTGCGCATGTCCGTGGAAACTTGGACCAGGGGGCGTGACGCCGAACTCGCTCGCACGTGAGTGTCGTATCGGCTCACTGCTGTTCGTAGCGTAGGTAGAGGCGGATATCAGGTCCGCCCGACGAAGGGAGCAGGGATGCCTCAGTACCTCATCTACTTCAACCAGCAGTGGGTCGGCGACCACGACGAGGCGTGGTTCGAGAGCCGCGTCGAACCGTCCACGGCCGTCATCCGAGACATGCAGGACCGACGCGTCCTGGTCTACGCCGGCGGACTGGTCGAGGAGCTCGAGGAGGCGGCAAGCGCGGACGCCACTAGTGGCGAGTTGATCTTCACCGACGGGCCCTTCGCTGAGACCAAGGAGTGGCTCGGTGGGCTGACCATCGTGGACGTGCCCGACGACGAGTCCGCTCGCATGTGGGCGGGGAGGGTGGCCGAGGGGTGCGGCTGGCCGCAGGAAGTGCGCCGCTTCAAGGCCGGCTCGTTGCAGGCGCTCGTGCTCGGGGGGTGAGGCACTGAGCCGGCGCCGAGCGGCATCGTCACGCGACGCACTGACATCGGCATGAGCGAACGGATCGCGGCATGTCCGGATGGCCGAGCGCACGCGGTCTGGGGTAGGTCCGATCCCCTGGTCGCAGTTCTCGCAGATGTCCTTCCAGGTGCGGGGCTCCGTCTAGGTGGGGGCGTTAGAGGGTGGGCGGTGTGAAGGTGACGAAGACTGGGTTTGCGATGCGTCGCAACGACGCGTACGCGGTGTGGTCGTCGGGGTGGACAGCCACCGTCTCCAGGTACCGGCCCGGCAGCTGGGAGCGCAGCCAGCCGGCCACCTCGAGGGTCTCCAGGTCGATGACCTTGTCGTCGACGTAGGCCCGCCGCGTCTGGCTGTCGACGGCCACTGCGAACGGTCCATAGCCGCCGACCTCCAAGGTTTCGAGCACCTTGTGGGTGTCGGCATCGACGATTGTGACGGTCCCGGCGGTCTCGTTGCACTGCAGCACCAGGCCGGAGGCGGGATCGGCAGCCATCGGCCCGAACGATCCGACGCCCTCGATCGTGTCGACGATTGTGCGGCTGCCTGTGTCGATGACCTGCATCTCGCCGCTCGTCCCGGTGACGAACACGGACTGCCGGGTCGTGTCCAGCGCCAGGCCGAGGGGATCCGGACTCACCGGGATCGTGGCGGCCACGGATCGGGTGAGGGTGTCCACGACCACGACATTTCCCTCGTGGTCCTGGGCTCGCTTCGGCTGGTTGGCGTAGGCGAGGAACAGGGAGTCGGTGGCCGGGTCGAAGGCCAGCGTGGCGGCGTGGTCCCACGACGCCGTGTCGAGGCGGACGTCGATGGTGTCGATGACCTCGTTGCTTGCGGTCGAGATCACGACCACCTCCGAGTGCTCGCGGTTCGCGTTCGAGACGTACAGCAGTTGGCGGGAGGCGTCCAGCGCGAGGCCACCGAGGGACGGCGATCCGGTGCCGGACGGCGATCCGATCTCGACGGTGTCCACGAGGGTCTGCGACGTGGCATCCACCACCGCCACCCGGCCGGGCCGCCGGCCCTCGCCATTCTGACCCACGTAGACGCGCTGCGCCGCCGGGTCGATGACCACCTCCCGGCTGCTATCCGCGCTGCCGACGTCGTCGACGACGGTGGTGTCGACCAGTGTGCGCTCAGGAAGCGGGTCGGGGGTCTCGATTGGCCGGGGCTCGCTATCCCGGTCCACGAAGCGGAACGAGACCACCACGATGGCCACCACTGTCGCGGCGGCGGCGATCGTCAGCAGCCGGTGACGTCGCCTGGCCGCCCGCGCCCTCTCGCCATCCGCCATCAGCCCCGCCGCGTCGGGTCGCACCTGGGGTAGTGCGTCCGCCCGCTCCTCCAGCGTCGCGCGCAGGGTCCTCTCGACACTCATGGCCGTCCCTCCTCGCCGACCGTGGCGGTCGGGCCCGGCACCCGGGTCGCCAGGGCGGTCAACGCCGCCCGGGCGTGCCCCTTCACCGACCCCGGTGAGATGCCGAGCACGGCCGCGATCTCTGCTTCGGTCAGGTCCTCGTAGTAGCGCAGCACCATCACCGCCCGCTGGCGCCCCGTCAGCTCCGCCAGGGCCTGCCACATCGAATGCGACTCCGCCACGGCATCTGCGACCGAGCCCCTAGCCGAATCCGTGAAGACGGCCCGGGCCGGCGCCGCCCGGTCGACCAGGTCGTCCGAGACCACCTCGGTCGTCCAGCGGCGACGGTGCAAGGAGATGGACTCGTTGACCAGTGCCCGCCGCGCGTACGCCTCGGCGCTCCTCGCCCTGCGCACCCTTGGCCAGGACACGTAGAGCTTCGTGAGCACACTTTGAAGCAGATCCTCCGCCGCGTGGGGGTCGCCTGACAGCAAGTACGACGTGCGGTACAGCGCCTGGTACCGAGCATGCACGAAGTCGACGTACTCCGTCTGATCACGTTCGCGCACCTCGGACCTCCTCCCGACGCCAGCCGCCCACCGATCCTCGTCGAGGACGCTGCTATCTGGGAAGACGCACCAGCCCCGCCTTTCGGTGCAGTTCGGCCTTCCGCGACTTGTGGTGCGCACCGCAGGCCCGGTGCCTCACGGCTCACCGGCACGGAGCCGATACAGGCCGTCCCCGTGGCGGAATCGCCGATACAGGCCGGCGACCGCGTGAACCTCGCGATCGCGCATCACGACCTAGACCTCGCCGTGCTCTCATCCTTCGCGAGAGTGAGAGCCCTCCATCAGACCCCGGGGCGATTCGACGCATCCGCCACGACCCATGTGCACACGCTGATTGCAAACACCGCATCAAGGGACGGTTGACGCGCGCTCATCGGTGCGGGCTCGGGCGGTCAGCGCAACACTTCGGCTAGTGCTTGTGATGGTGTCTTGAACCCGAGGGTCTGTCGAGGTCGTCCGTTGAGTCGGTCGGCGATGGCGTCGAAGTCGGCCTGGGTCAGGGTGCGGAAGTCCATGCTCTTGGGCAGGTACTGACGCAGCAGTCCGTTGGTGTTCTCGTTGCTGCCGCGCTGCCACGGTGACTTGGGGTCGCAGAAGTAGACCTCGATCCCGGTCTCCTCGGTGAACCGGGTGTGGGCGGCCATCTCGTGGCCCTGGTCCCAGGTCAGGGTCCGGGTCAACGCGGCTGGCAGGGTGGTGATCTTCGCCGCCAAGGCGTCGGCGACCACCTCCGCTCGGTGGCCCTCGGGCAGCGCCACCAGCATCACGAACCGGGTGGACCGCTCGACCAGGGTCGCCACCGGGCTCATGTACTTGCCGAACACCAGGTCGCCCTCCCAGTGTCCGGGCACCGCCCGGTCGGCTACCTCGGCCGGCCGCTGGGAGATGTTGAGGATGCCCGGGCGAGCGCCTCGACCATCAGGTTGCCGGGCTCCGGCCGGTCGGCGGGTGGCGCGTTTGGTGCGCAGGTGGGTGGTGAGTTCCTTGCGGAGGCTGCCGCGGGTCTGCACGAACAGGGACCGGTAGATCGACTCGTGGGAGACCTGCATCCGTCCATCATCGGGGAACTCGATCTTGAGCCAACCCGCGATCTGCTGCGGTGACCAGTCCGCCTCCAGCTTCGCGGTCACCAGCGTGGCCAGTGCCGGTGTGGTGGCGAGCTTGGTCGCCTTCGGTCTGGCCGCCCGCGACCACGCCGCCCGATCCGCAGCCGCCGCTCGATACCTCGCTCGGCCGCCGTTGCCGAGCACTTCGCGGCTGATCGTCGAGGGCGCCCGACCCAGGCCGGCGGCGATCACCCGCAGCGATAGCCCCGCGGCCAGGCCGCGTGAGATCTCCTCCCGCTCGGCCAGCGACAACCGCACCTCCCACCGTCGCCGCGGCGAAGGCCTGATCCCGCCGGTGCGATGCAGCAGGTCCCGCACCGTTGAGGGGCTTACCCGCATCTGACGGGCCAGCACCTTCACCGCCTGACCCGAACGCCACCGGGCCCAGACCTCGTCGACCTCCGCCGGCGTGAGCCTCAACGCCCTTCCCACCACAACCACTCCCTTCGCTGACCTCATCTCAGGAAGTGTTGCGATGACCTTTTGAGACCACAGACATGAGCGAGCGGATGCAGCAGTTCGCCCGGAGAAGCCTCGACGGTGGAGCCGGGTCGGCCGCCAAAACGTGGCGCACCGCCGGCGCCTTGCTCCGCTGCGTCCCGGCGAGCCCAGCATAGGCCCCAATGTCCTCCTCAACGGCCGTTGAGGAGGACAGCAGATGCAAATCAGGACCTATCGCGCGAGGGCGAAGGCGAGTTGCAGGTGCGACACGCTGCCGTCAGCAGGTCGAGGTTCTCTGCCCGACTCCCGCGACGTGGTCCACCTCCTGCGCCCTTCATCTGGCACGTGTGGTTGTCCCTGGCCAGAACTGGCTGGACTCCGCGAACCGGGTGCCGCGGCTCCCAGTGGGCAGCGAGGCAGGGCCGTTACGATTCTCCCCGCGCGTCACAGAAGTCGGCCGAGGCCGCGACGGTCTCGCGGGCTAATCTCACCGGCGGATCTCGCAGAGTCCATGGTTACCCCGGCGAAATCTGTCCCTTCCAGGCGCTCTGGCGTGGCGGCTGGCCGGGACCAGGATGCCGGTGAGCATCTTGATGGTGGTCGACTTGCCCGCCCGACTTAATCAGAACGGCTAGGAGCAGACCGGGTTACAAGGCGGGTAGCAAAACGGGTAGCAAACTCAGCACACCTCGCCGAACTGAGCGGCACCGCACAGAGGCCAGATCCCTTGTGCTTAGGCTAGTCTGAGCGTCAGCCAGCGTATTCACGCTGAGGACAGATCGAACTCATAACCCAGAGGTCGCAGGTTCAAATCCTGCCCCCGCTACGAATTTCAGGCTCGGAATCTACGGATTCCGAGCCTGAAAGCATTCACGAACTTGATTGCATGTCCACCTAGGACCGAGCCGGGCATGCCTTCACGGTGATGGCAAACGTGTGGTTCATCGGGTCTTAGCATGGGGCACCTTGTCTCCTCCGCTCGGCGATAGCTCGTTGCTTCGATTGCACGTTGGCCGTATCGGAACGCGGCCTTGTCTCGGATGGGCGGGCATTGACAGACCGGGGTCCGATTCCACGCCGTAACGCGACGGTATGACGCAGCCCAGGCCTAGTGCTCGCCCTTGGCGCAACGCACGACGAGCGCGATGCCGAGAATCAGCTCGGCCGGGAGCAGCCCCACGGGCGGAACCGGCTCGTCCCAGCCCGACCCGACCGACGCCACCACGCTGAGCACCAGCAGGACCCCGGCCACACCGGCAGCTACCGCGCTGGCCACGCGTCGCCATCCGTACCGGTGCAGGCTCCAGGCGGAAACGATGAAGGCGAGGAGGGAGAGCACCGAGCCGGCGGAGACGAAGGGCACGGTGAGCACGTCGAGGTCCCGGGTCAGCGGCGGGAGGTCCTGCGGATCCGCGAAGAGGCCGAACGTGATCAGCATGTAGAACCACAAGACGATGGCCCCGATCCAGGCGAGCGGCACCCCCCAACGGTCTCCCGTAACGGCGGCAGCTCTGCGGGTGGCGAGGATCAGCAGCGCCGGAACGAACAGGAGGAGGACCGCGGTCACCACACTCAAGGGGTGGTCTTGGGTGATCTCGGCCAGCGTCTCCGCGGGGAGGCGGTTGGCCGGGGTGTCCAGGTCCTCGGAGGCGTCGAGGAGCGCCTCGTCGTAGTCGGCGGCGAGGGTGATCGCGAAGATGAGGTAGAGGATCCAGCTGCCGGCGGCGACCATGAATGCCCATCCGACCTGGCGTCGTGAGGTCGGGTGGGCGTGCTGCGCGTCCTGCACCGTGAGGGACGGAACTGACATGGCGGACTCCTAGACGTAGGAAAGCGTTCGTCCGCCACGGTCGCAGCGGGCTCAGGGCTCTCGCGTCGGGGGAATCCCCCAATCACCCGCCCTGATGCCGGGCGAACGCGCTGGCCAGCTCGCTGCGTCGCTTGAACCCGCGCTTGCGGAAGACGCTGGCCAGGTGGTGCTCGACCGTCTTGGGGCTGAGGAACAGCGCGGCGGCGACCTCCTTGTTGGACTTACCCTCGGCCACGAGCAGCGCGACCCGGGTTTCCTGGGAGGTGAGCGGCTCGTCGGTCGTGACGCCTCGCTTGCGGGCCGTAGCGCCGGTCGCGGAGAGCTCGAGGTCCGCCTGCGTGGCCCAGTGGGTGAGCTCCATCCGTGCGAAGGCGTCGTGCGCCAGACGGAGCTGCTCGCGGGCGACGACGCGCTGACCGTCGCGGCGCAGGCGTGAGCCAAACAGCAGCCGAGTCCGGGCCGCTTCGAACTCGTCGCCGGTCGCGGCTTGCGCCGCGATGGCGGTTTCGTACGCCGCGGTCGCGTCCTCGAGCCGGGACGCTGCGACGCCCTGGCACCGGGCGGCGAGCGCCTGCGTCCACGGGGGTGCAGCGGAGGTAGTCGCAACGGCGAACCCGGCGGCCAGCTCCGCGGCGTCCTCGGCGCGGCCAAGTCCGGCGTACGCCTCGACGAGGAGCGGGGACACACCCAGGTGTTCGCCCATGGAGCCGACGCCGCCATCGGCGGCGATCCGCGCCTCGAGCACGTCGACGACGCGTTCGAGGTCGCCCCGGCACAGCGCGCAGTAGGCCACGGTGAGCGCGTGGTGGGCCGCGACATCGGCGGTGCCGGCCCGGTCGAGGAGCGCGCTGGCTCGGGCAAGCGCCGTGCTCGCCTCGTCGTGGAGCCCCCGGGCGGCGAGCTGCCAGGCGAGCATCTCGACGGCAACGGACGCGTCGGCGGCGTAGCCGAGCTGTTCGGAGAGCTCGGCCGCCTCACCGGCGTCGGCAAACGCGCCCGCGTGGTCGCCCAGCCACCCCCGTCCGGCTGCGCGGAAGGCCAGCAGCGGGATCAGGATGCCGACGGCGCCGAGCCGGCGTACGTCGTCCACGCGGCCGAAGGCCTGGATCATGTCCGGGCCGGTCTGACCGCTGAAGCCGAGCGACAGCGCCATTGGCAGCAGCACCCGGGGCTCGTGCCGGAGCTCCTCGGACAGTGCGAGCGACCGCACCTCGGCGAACCGGGCGGCGGCGTCGGACTCGCCCCGCAGGGTCAGCGCCAGTCCTTCAGTGAAGGCGGCGAGCAGATGTTGTTCGGGGTCGGCGCCATCGGCCGCCTCTGCGATCCGGTCGGCGCACCCGGGAATCGTGTCGAAGTGGTTGAGCCGGAACGCCGCCTGGGCCAGCTCCGCCAGCGCGCGGACCAGCGGCGGTCCGTCGAGCAGGTCGCAGGCTGCGGACAGACGTTCAATGGACCGCGGGACCGAACCGGCGTACTGCTCGAGCATCCCGAGCGTGAACAGGGCCCGCCCTCGCGCCTGCGCCGGCGCGGCGCCGTCGAGCACCCGTTCGACGAGCGCGCGGGTGCGGATCACGTCACCGGCCACGAACGCGTCCTCGGCCGCCGCCGCGAGGCGCTCAGTGGCCAGGTCGCTGCCTCGGGTGAGCAGGCCGGACCGCTCCAACGCGGCCGAGGCGGCGGCGAAGCCGAGCCGATCCCGATCGCTGGCCGCCACCCGGGCCAGCTCGTCGGCCAGGGCGTCGTCGGGGCCCGCACTGCCCTCGGCCATATGCCACCACCGCGCCGGGCGGTCGGGCGGCAGGTGCGCGGCGAGAGCGAGGTGCGCCTCTCGCTGCTGGGCCGGGGTCGCGAGCCGCAGGACGGCGGTGCGCAGCAAGGGATGGCGGAACCGCAGTCCGCGATCGTCCCTGACCAGTACGCCGCACTGGCGCGCCTCGTCGAGGGCGGCCGCGGGGTCGCCACCGTCCATGGCGAGGGTGGCAGCGACCGTTGTCGAGTCGGTGCTCTGCTCGAGGGCGAACAGCACGACGGCGCGCCAGGCGTCGGCCGACATCTCGGTCAGCAGCGCCTGGTAGAAGTCGAGCAGCCGGTCGCCGACCGGCAACGGGTTCGGCAACGGCGCCGCCCCCACCCACTGCGCATTGTCGAGCCGCTGCGACACCTCCAGCAACGCCAACGGGTTGCCCTCAGTGTCTGCGACGAGCCGGGCGACGACGGCGTCTGTTGCCGTGCCAGGGACGAGCCGGGATGCGGCAGAGGGGGAGAGCCCGGTCAATGTGAGGACCGGGACGCTCCGCAGCGCGTCTCGCGGGATCGCGCCGGTCCGAGCACTGAACGCGAACGCCACGGCGTCTTGGCCCAGCCGACGGGCCGCGAACAGGATCGCCCCCGTGGACTCGCGATCGAGCCACTGGAGGTCGTCGACCGTCACCAAGACCGGTGCGCGCTCCGCGGCCGCCGCGAGCAGAGAGAGGGTCGCCGCCGCGACCAAGAACGGGTCCGCGGGCGCCCCGGGTGACGCCCACCCCAACGCCGTTCGCAGGGCATCGGCCTGCGGCGTCGGTACCTCGTCCAGGAAACGCCGGAGGGGCGTGACGAGCTCGAGCAGTCCGGCGTGGGCCAAGACACTCTCCGATTCGATGCCCTGGGCCGAGACCAGAGTGAACCCCTCGGCCAGCGACCGGGTCGCATCGAGCATGGTCGTCTTGCCCAGCCCCGGCTCTCCCTCGATGAGCAGGACCCCGGAGCGCTCGGCCCGGGCGTCGTCGAGCAGGCGCCCGAGGCTCGCGAGCTCGGCCACCCGACCAACCACTGCTTCCACCCCGATAGGGGATTTCCCCGACGCGACCGGCTTCGCTCCGGTGCGAACGTCGACCGGAGATGAGTCACCTGAAAGAGGTCCCGATGAAGGCATCGAGCAAGATCCTAGGGAAGATCGGAGCGGCGCTCCTGTCGCCCGAGCGGAGTTACTACGCGATGTGGCATTTCCCGCCGTTCGTGGCGCCGGCCCGGATGGCGCAGCGGGCCGATGCGAGGCAACGCGAGTCCGAGGATCGGCGATGAGCCGGGGCGCCACACTCGTCGCCGCGATCCTGGACGGCCTGAACCGTCACGAGTGGGCGCGGGTGGCGGCGTCGTACACACCTGACGCGCGGATTCGACCCGACGGCTGGCACGAGGAAGTCGACGTACCGACCTGGCACGCAGCCTTCGGCCTGATCGTGACCAGCTTTCCCGACCTCGCCATGACCGCCGAGCACGTCGCGGTCGGGGATGCCGCGGTGATCGTGGAGATCAGGCTGACCGGAACCAACCGGGGGCCCTTCTACCTCGGGGACATGGACCGGCTGGTGCTGAACACGGACGCCGAGTGCCTGCCGCCCACCGGCCGGACGGTTGACATCACCGGGACCGTGGTGCTGCAAACCGCAGGCGACCTGGTCACCTCCGAACGCCACTACTGGCGGCTGATCGACACCCTCACCCAGCTGGGGCTCGTCGATGCCAAGCCCGCCGCGCGCCTAAAGTGACGCGCATGCGGGACGTGACCGCGGGCGAGTTCTCCACCGGCCTGCCCTACCTCAAGGTCGGAGTCGGACCGCCGCTCGTGGTGGCGTCGAGCCTGAGCGCCCGCCACGCCAACCCGACCGGCGTCCGGCGGCGGATGTCACTTGCATGGGCGGCCCCGTTCGCGGAGCACTTCACGGTCTACCTGGTCAACCGGCGTCCCGGACTGATACCCGGTACGACGATGTCCGACCTCGCTGCGGACTACGCCGGGGCGATCGAGCGGGACCTCGGTGGCCCGGTGATGGTGCATGGAACCTCGGCCGGCGGCGCCGTCGTACTCCAGCTCGGCATCGACCGGCCGGACCTGGTGACGCGGATGGTCGTCTCCGCGGCTGCTTGTCGACTCGCACCACAGGCGCGCCTGGAGCAGGCGGAGATCCTGCGCCTAGTCCGGCAGGGACACGGTCGCCGGGCGACCGCACGCCTCTTCGCGTCCGCCGTCGCCGGCCCTGCGTCAAGCCTCGCCGCAGCGGCGGGCTGGCTGGCCGGCAGCATGGCTGCCGACGACCGGTCCGACATGGTCATCACCCTCACCGCGGAGGAGTCGTTCGACGCCGAGTCGGGGCTCGGTCGCGTGCAGGCACCCACGCTGGTGCTCGGCGGGACGGGCGACACGTACTACTCCGAGGAACTGTTCCGACGCACCGCGGAAGGGATGCCCGATGGGTGCACGGTGATCCTGCCCGGGAAGTCCCACGGCTACATCGGAGGCTCCAAGGAGACCGCCGGCATCGCTCTCGACTTTCTGCTGGGGCAGACCCGCGTGGCGAGCTAGTACCGCGGTCTTGAACCTTCGCCCTGTTCCGACGCGCCCGGCGTGGTCCGCTGATCGAGGCGGGTTGCGCCTCAGGCTCGGTGTGTCAGTTCCTGGCTTCCCCCAGGAGTTCCGTGTCGGCCGAGCGTGTTCGGGTCCGGGAAATCACCAACGGAGAGGGCAACCGGCTGCTGCGGACGGTGCGCCGCAGTGAGGGTCGGTTGCGACGTGGCGGCGGGCCCAGATGGTGCTGCTCTGCTCAGCGCATGGATACCGCGCAGATCGCGGAGGTGACGTTTACCAGCCCGGATCGTGACTAGTAGACGGAGGGGGAGGCCGCCGACGTTGCCGCGCAACCTGCATTTCTCGAGCACGGAACCGAGTTGATCGGCGAGAATCGGCGCTCAGCTGATCCGGGTCATCGTGGACTCATAGCCGCCGCCGGGCCATTCCCACGCTCCGGTGTTGGTCGTGTCGTCGGCGTTGAAGGTGCCGACGAACTTCGCCGGTGACGTCGAATCGCCGAACCAGATGGTGAGTGTGTCGCCGGTGAGGTCGTAGGTGTACTCGAGGATTTCCCCGCCGCTGCCGAAGAAGTGCGAACGCAGGGACTTTGTGTCTTTGTCAAAGCCGATGTATTCCACGCCGTGGGTGTCGCCCTCGTCTGCGGTGAGGTCGATGTGTTGGACGAGGAATCCGCCGCCGGCCATCCATTCGTAGCGCACCGTTCCGTTGGACCCGGGGCCGGAGACGGCCCACGTCCCGACCAGCCGGTCGAGGCTCCGTAGCGAGGGGTGCGGGCCGCTGTCGGTGGTGTCGTCGGTCATGCCGGAGCTCCTTCTGGACTTCTTGGCGACGCGGCGGTTCGCGTCGGGTTGGGGAACCGTGCGTGCATCCGCCCATTGGCTCAGCCAAGGACGAGGTCACTCTCGGCCGGCCAGACGCAGGCTTGGACGCACTTCCATTCACCGGATTCGCGGGCGTAGACGTCCAGGTAGCGGTGGTGGCGGCCGGTTCCGTTGGAGGTGCGGGCGGAGACGCCGGCGGTGTCGCCGGCGAGGTGGACGACCACCTGGTCGATGGACAGCTGCGGACTGGGGTGGGCGCGCAGGTCCTCGATGTAGCGGTCCATCTCCCAGCGACTGCCGGTCACACCGTCCACGTAGCGGAAGCGCGAGGAGAGGATCTGATTGAGATCGTTCCAGGAACCCGCGCGACAGGCGGAAATGAACCGGCCGTTGAGGACGGTCAGCTGTTGAACGTCGTCCATGCTTGGAATCCTTGCGGCCGAGGCGAGACGCGGCAACCATTCGGCTGGGCCGTAACCGTTGCCAGGTCCGTGCAGCCGAGGACAGGTTTGACCGGCGTGGCTCGCGGCGATCCCCTGGTGACGAAGGAGTGAGCGTGATCGAGTTCCGGTTGACCGCGGACGTCCTCGGTAACACCAGGTTCGCGTTCTCGCCGCTGGCCGAGGTAGGTGCCAGTCTGCGGCTCTTGGCCCAGCCTCGCCCGGCGCACCCGCACAGCCCCTGGTTGCGGCAGGTCCGCCCCCTGCTGGACGACGTGGACATCGAGCTGCTCCTCGCACTGGTACCGCAGAGCAGATGGGCACCGGAATTCCTGTACCCGCGTGCGACAGGGCCGGAGACAAGCCTGCAGGCCCAGCTGGAGGCCCTGGCCGCGGTTGCCACCGAGGTGCTTGAGGAGGACCTCGCGAAGGTTTGGGAGGGGCGTCCGTTGCCCCGGCAGGTGGTGTCACTGCTGGCGGCGGGCCGGCGGGCGCCCGCGCTGCTTGCCGAAGCGATCGCGACGTACTGGCAGGTGGCGATCACGCCGTGGTGGCCGCGTATGTGCGGGGTGCTGGAGGACGACGTGTCCCATCGGGGCGCAATGTCGCTTCGCGCTGGGCTGTTCGGACTGTTGTCCGACTTTCATCCCGAGGTCACGTTGGCCCAGGACAGTCGCGCGATTCGCATCGACAAACCCCACTTTGCGGACGCCACCTACCGCGGTGCCGCGCTGACCCTGGTGCCCTCGGTCTTCGTGTGGCCGCGATTGGTGGTGTCTCACTCAGAACCTGGCGCCTTCGAACTCACCTACGCCGCCCGCGGGGTGGGTCGGGTCTGGGAGGGGATGAAGGCGTCCAGACCCGAGGGCGATCGCCTGGCTGCGCTCCTGGGACGAAGTCGCGCCACCATCCTCACGCTGGTGCACATTCCGATGTCGACCACACAGGTCGCCCGAAGCGTGGGCCAGAGTGCCGGCTCGGTCAACCAACACCTCGCCGTACTGCGCGAGTCAGGCATGGTGACCAGCTGGCGCTCCGGGCGCAGCGTCCTCTACCGGCAGACCGCTCTGGGCGGGTCCTTGGTCGCTGTGAACCGAGCCGGGGAGCAGGCAGTTCGGGCGGTCGACTCCTGAGCCACCACCGTCCAAGGTCGCCGTAGGATCGCTTCAGTGGCGCCGCGGTTCGGCCCGCATTCATGTCACCAGCGATCGGCGGCAACCCCTCCGGCTCGGCGATTGCGCCAAGAGAGAGTCGAGCCAACGCGTGGCGGATCCGAGAGTCCGGGGCAGGCTCGGCAGGGCCGCGGCAGCGTTCACCAGCAACGCCCGCAACCCCAACCTACGGCGCGCCCAGCTCAGCTTCCTCGGAGCCTGGACGGCGGAGTGGGCGTTCACCGTGGGGCTCGGGATCGTGGCCTACCGGGACGGTGGCGCGACGGCCGTCGGGCTGGTGGGACTGCTTCGCATGGCGCCGTCCGCGATCCTGGCCCCGTTGCTTGTCGCCGCTGGCCGACAGGGGGCGCAGGGAACGCGTCCTGATCCTGGTGTCCGTGCTGCGTGGCGTCGCCACCGGTGCGGCTGCGGTCGTCGTCGGCGTGGGAGGTCCGACGGCGATCGTCTATGCGCTGGCAGTGCTGTCGACCATCGCTGCCACCCTCTACCGACCGGCGCACTCGGCACTGCTCCCGTCGCTGTGCCACACCGGGTACGAGCTCGCCAGCGCCAATGTGGTCCGTGGCCTGCTGGACTCCGCGGCCACGTTGGTGGGTCCGCTGCTGGCAGCGTTGCTGCTCCAGCTCACCGGTGTGACCGTCGTGTTCGCGGTGGCAGCGGGCGCCTCGTTGTGGGCTGCAGCCTTGCTGCTGCGGCTGCGGTACGACGCGCCTCCGCGCCCATCCGCCCCGACAGAGACCAACCTGGTGACGCTCGGCTGTGGAGGGTATTCGGGTCGTCAGCCGGAGCGGCGACCTGGCCCTGATCATCGGCCTGGCTGCGGCGCAGTCATTCACCCGAGGTGCGCTGACCGTGCTCACCGTGGTGGTTGCGATCGATCTGCTGGGGACCGGCGAACCCGGCGTGGGCGTCCTCACCGCTGCCATCGGCGCGGGGGCGGTCCTGGGTTCGCTCGCTGCGTCGTTGCTGGTCGGCACTCGGCGTCTGGGCGCGTGGTATCGCCGTCGGCGTGGCCCTGTGGGGTGTCCCGGTCACGCTGATCGGCGTCTTCCCACAGCAGGTCGCGGCGTTGGGCCTGCTGGCGTCCGTGGGCGTCGGCAACGCGCTGATCGATCTCGCAGGATTCACGCTCCTGGCCAGGCTGGCCGCAGACGAGGTGCTGGCGCGGGTCTTCGGAGTGCTGGAGAGCCTGGTCGCCCTGTCCATCGGCGTCGGGGCGATCGTCGCCTCGTTGGTCGTCGACCAGGCCGGCGTACGTCCTGCGCTGGTGATCGTCGGCCTGCTGTGTCCGGTCCTCGCCGTGGCTTCGTGGCAGCGGCTGCGAGGAATGGACCGGTCCATCGGCGTGCGCGACCGCGACATCGGGCTGTTGCAGGCCGTGACCATGTTGAACGCCCTGCCGCTGCCCGCCATCGAGCAGCTCGCTCGCGGCCTGGAACCGGTCGAGGTGCCCGCCGGCCACGTCGTGTTCAACCAGGGCGACGTCGGGGACCGCTACTTCGTGATCGAGTCGGGCGAGGCGGAGGTGATCGGGGACGGACACGTCATCGCCACGCTCGGGCCGGGGGCAGGGATTCGGCGAGATCGCGCTGCTCCGGCGCAGCCGTCGGACGGCCTCCGTGCGAGCCCGCAGCGAGCTCCGACTCCAGGCGCTGCGCTCCGACCACTTCCTCCCGGTCGTGCTCGGCTACACGCCGAGCGCCCGCGAGGCGGGAACGGTGGTCGACTCGATGCTCGACCGTTTCACGCCGCAGGATGACGTCGAGCGACCGCCTCGGTAGCAGTCGGCTCCGCGACTGGTTCAGCGTCACGTCGAGATCCGGTGTCGTTGGTAGGGTCTCGCATGACGTCTGAGCCTTCGCTCCTCCTCATCGCTGACATCGGCGGCTACACCGACTACATGCGCACGCACCGGATGAGCCTCGCGCACGCCGAGGTCAACACTGCGAGGCTGCTCGAGAAGGTGATCGACGCCGCCCCCGACTTCGAGCTGATCGAGATCGAAGGTGACGCAGCCTTTCTCTCGCGTCGGGCTGACGCGCTCGGACGGTGACGCGACGGTCGCCCTGACTCTCCAGGCCGCCATGGCCATGCACCGGGCGTTCCATCTCGAGCGGAAGTACGTCGCGACCAACCTGTGCCCCTGCGACGGTTGCACCCAGGCCAACAACCTGAAGCTCAAGTTCGTCGCGCACGTCGGCGAGGTGGCCACCCAGACCATCAGGCATCGGCGCAAGCTCGTCGGGATCGACGTCATCCTCGTGCATCGCCTGCTGAAGAACCCTGTCGAGGTCCCCGAGTACGTGCTCCTTTCCGAGGAGCTCTACCGCACCGGAGACGCCCCGCTGCCCGGTCCCGCGCACGAGGTGTCCCAGGACGTCGAGGGCATCGGGCCGGTGCGCGCGTTCTTCGTGGACCTCGCGGACCTCACGGGCTCACTTCCTCCGCTTGCCGGCTCCATCGCATGCGTCGGGCGCCTCGGGAGGACGCTGGCGGTCGCCGGCACCGGCCTGCCGTACATGCTGGGCCTGCGGCGCCGACGTCGTACGGCCACCGCTCTCTGACCGCCCCGCCGCCGGTCGCGAACCCGTCTGCACAACTGACGGGCGCGGACTCGTCGGGCGACAATCGACACATGATGATCCGGGCGTGGGAGTACGACGTCCCCGAGGGCTCCGCGGCCCACTTCGAGCGAGAGCTCGCCGGCCCCGATGTCGCCTGATCCCGGTCACGGAGTCAGAGCCGCGTGGCTGAGCCGGTGACGTCGATGCCTCCCTGTTCGGGGATGTCGACGATCAGCAGGCTCGGGCGGCCCATGTCCTCACCCTGTCTGATGGTGACCCGCCGCGACGACGGCACGAGGTCCAGCTCCCGGAGGTAGCCACCGAGAGCGGCCGCGGCCGCTCCGGTGGCCGGGTCCTCGACCACCCCGCCGGGCGGGAACGGGTTGCGGGCGTGGAACACGTCCTCCCGCTCGCGCTGGACCAGCTGCATCGTGGTCCAGTCGTGTTCGGCCATGATCGCCGCGAGCGCCTCATAGTCGTAGTCGAGGTCGGCCAGCACCTGTCTGCTCCGCACGGCGAGGACCGGGTGCTGTGCCCCCGCGAACGCCACCCGCGGCGGCAGCGAGACATCAAGGACGTCCCCGGACCAGCCCAGCGTGCCGAGGACCCGGCCGAGGAGCTCTGGAGGGATTGGCTGGGTCGATGGGGTGACGCTCGTCAACGTTGCCAGCAGCCGATCGTCCTGTCGCCGGATCGCGACCGGCACCAGCCCTGCACGGGTGTCGAGATCAAGGCGGCCGGTGCCGTGCCTTTCGGCGTGGGCGACGGCGGTTGCGATGGTCGCGTGCCCACAGAACGGAACTTCGGCAAGTGGGCTGAAGTAGCGCACCCGTGCCTGCCACACCTCTCCGGAGTGATCGTCCCCATCAGTCGAGGGCGGTTCGGGGAAGAGGAACGCGGTCTCGGAGAACCCGACCTCGGCGGCCACGGCCAGCATCTGCGGGTCGCTCATCCCGTGGGCGTCGAGCATCACACCGGCAGGATTGCCGCCGGCATCGTTCGCCGGGAAGGCGGCGTACCGCAGTACCTGCGCGATCACGGCACGAGCATGCCGTTGAAGGCGGCCTGGACGCGGCGGTGAAGCTCCGGCCACGCGACCGGGGAATCGTCGATGCGACATCTCCACTTCACGAACGTCTCCTCCACGCCGACCCGTCTACAACAACCTTGTCGACTCCCAAGGTGCGGCAAGACTGCTGGGAATGTCGAGCTCGCCGAGGAATCCGACATCACGCTCCGGCTGAGTCGTCTTCCGTCCCTTCCGGCCCGAAGAGCTCGATGAGCACGCCGTGCCGAAGACCGTGGTCGCTGACCGTGAACGCGTCGCAGTCGAGTTTGTCGATGATGGTTCGGACGATGCAGGCGCCCGCGAGGATGACCTCGGCACGTGCTGGCTGCAGCCCGGCGATTGTCCGTCGTTCGGCGGCGTCGAGGTTTCGGTAGCTCTCGATCTGTCGATCGATCTCGGCCCGGTCGAGGAGCGTCCCCTGGACGACGTCCGGATCGTAGGTGGCCAGGCCGTGTTTCACCGCTGCCAGGTTCGTCACGGCGCCGCCCATCGCGACGACGCCGGCCGGCTTTGGTCGCCCGTCGAGGCGCGCCAGCTCAGCCCCGATGGCCGCCGAGGCGTCGGCGACGACGTCGGCAGACACAGCCTTCGCCAGCCCGAATCGCTCAGTGAACCGAACGGCACCGACATTGAGGCTGAACCGTTCATCGACGGTCGTCCCCCGGCCGAACGTGAACTGCGAACTGCCGCCGCCCGTGTCGAACGCGACAATTGCCCCGTCGCCGAGCCCGACGCCCGCGGCGACGGCGAGATAGGCGAGTCGCCCTTCGTCCTCCCCGGAGAGGACCTCCAGCGACAGCCCGGAGCGAGACCGAACGGTCTCGACGACTTCGACCCGGTTGCCTGCCATCCGGGTGCCGGCCGTGCCGACTCCAACGATGGCCCGGACCTCGAGGCCGCGAGCCTCGTCAGCCATCCCGGTGATCGCTTGTGCGGTTCGCTCGAGCGGCTCGGCGCCGATCTCGCCGGTCGCCTCGAGACCCTCGCCGAGCCGGGTGACGACCGCGCGATCGACGACTGTGCGCCACGGGCCCCGCCCACCCGCGTCGAGTTCCGCGACGTGGAACTTGATGGAGTTCGTGCCGACGTCGATGACCGCGTAGCGCTCCGGCACCTGATCGACCAGCATCCGCAGCCCTGTCGGGACGTCCAGATTGCGATAGTGGCGAAGGCCGAGCGCCTCGAGCGCGGCAACGACGTCCGCGGGGTCAGTTGACTCGACTGCGATCGACGTCGTCTGCCGTCCTTCCGCCTCGAACAAAGACCGCTCGGCGAGGCAGCCGGCGACGGAGTAGCGGACCCGCTGCTTGTGGACACGAAGTGCACGCGGGCCGCCCGTAGCACCGGCTCCCGCTGCGGCCATGAGCGCGTCGAGGGTCAGCCCGTCGGGCGGGATCTCCGGGAGCGGGCGTCGCAGACCCTGGAAGACCGTCTGCGCGGCCTCTGTGTCAAGCGGGAAAGGAGTCTTGAGAACCGGCTCGAAACGCTGGAGGCCGGCCGCATCGGTCTCCAGCAGGACCTTCACGTCCATCAGTCCGTCCCTGACCTTGACGTTGTCGCCACCCGGCGGCGCGAGCAGGTAGAGCTCGTCGGTCTCCTCGACGGAGGTCGGCTCTATCGCATCGAAAACCGCATCCGCGCGCGGGATGCGACGTGCGAAGGTCCGCCATTCCCAGCGCGGGACGATCTCAGCCATGTCTCTGAACTTCGCCTTCTCATCCTGGTGAGGCGACCCGACGCTCCCCCAGGGCCACCTCCAGGTCGGCGATGATCGAGTCCAGGTCGAGCACCCACGTCTCGTGCGGCCCGGGGCCGGTGAGCTGTTGCATGCGTGTGCGGGCCAGTCGCGAGGCGTCCCGCAGCGACCGAGCCCGCTCCCGCCCGGCGTCATCGGACGCCGTGGATTCGAGGAGGGTCAGCCGGTCCTCGGCGGCGGCGACGCGGGTCTGGCCCACGGTCCACCCCCCGGCCACCTGCTCGCGGGACCCGGCGCGCCGCAGCTCGGGAAGCAGGCTGCGGGCGAACCACGTGAGCTCACCCTCGACATCGGCGAGGTCCCGTCGCCAGGCGCTCCGTCGCCGTGCCCGCAGCACCAGGGGGATGGCGACGGCGCCGACCAGGACGATGGCCGCCACGAGCCACACCCAGGGCGGGACGCCTTCGTCCTCGGCCGACCCCTCGGCGGCCGACTCCGGTGTCCCGGGCGAGGCGGATTCAGGGGCGGGATCTTGCTCCGGAGCTGACGTCTCCTCGGTCGTCGGTCCGTCCGTGCCGTCGGCCCGGGTAGGGGATCGGGTTGGGCTGGGCAGATCCGGGCTCGGAAGGGTTGCGGTCGGTGTCCGGGTCGGTGATGCCGTGGGGCGGGCGCCGTCCCCGCCGTCACCGCCGCCGCCGCCGCAGGAGACCAGCAGCAGCAGTACCAGGAGGACCGAGGCACCGCTCGCTGCCCGGGTCAGGCCGGTCGGGGGCATGACACCCTCCCATCTCGGACGGGACGAACTGTCGGGCAGACAGCAGACCCTTCCCCGTGCTCGCCGCTAGGGGCTCACCCCAACCGGGTGAATGGAGGCCCGTGACAACCAACGGGCCACGATGGACACTGACGGCGAGGTCATTGCAGTCCGGCGGCCTATCCACGCGCGGGCCCTTGAAAGGAAGTGTCAGTGACGACGAAGAGCGACTTCTCTGAGGAGGAGTGGACCAGGATCGTGCGCGCACCGTTCGTGGCCGGTCTGGCGATCTCGCTGGCCGACCCCGGCGGTCCGATCGAGGCGGCGAAGGAAACGATGGCGACGATGAAGTCCGCCACCAATCCTCCGAGCCGCGAACAACTGTTGGCCGACGTGGCGCTGGAGGTGCAGGCCATGGCCCAGGAGCGTCACCATCCGCTCAAGGGCTACAAGCCCACGAAGGGCGGGGCGGCGGGGAGTCAGGTGCTCGACGAGCTGCGGACGGTCACCTCGCTCGTGGCAGCGAAGGCGTCACCCGAGGAGGCGGCGGCGTTCGGAGCCTGGATGGTCGCGAGTGCACAGGCTGCCGCGGACGCGGCCAAGGAGGGCGGCTTCATGGGCTTCGGCGCTCAACAGGTGAGCGAGGGCGAGCAAGCCATGCTCGACCAGGTCCGCGAGGCCGTCAGCAACTGACGGCCCCGCGAACGACGAGCGCCGCGCGGTCAGCGGGTGATGTCGCGGCCGTGAGCCGCCAGCGCCCAGATGATGAAGACGTCCAGGGCGATGATGGCCAGGGACCAGAAGGGGTAGAAGGGGATGAAGGCGAAGTTCGCCAAGGCGCTCACGACGGCGAGGATGATGCCGACAATCCGTCCCCACGTCTGGCCGGAGAGCACCGCGAACCCGGCGAACACCACGAGCAGCCCGAACAGGAGGTGAATCCATCCCCAGGCTGTGGCGTCGAACTCGAAAATGTAGTTGGGCGTGACTGAGTAGAACTCGTCCTCGAAGATGCCCGCCAGCCCTGCGAGGGCATGGAAGCCGCCCGCCATGATCATCATGACGCCGGCGAACAAGATCAGGCCCTGGGCCCATGCGTTGGGCTCTTCGGGACCCCCGGACCTGTACTGCGACGCGGTCTGTTCGGTCATGGCCGAATCTCCTTCTGTCAGGCTCCGGCCGCGGACGAAACCGACCACGCCCCGGAACAGCTTCGCTCATGCGAGCGCTGCGAATATACGCCGTTCCAACCGGCGAATCGGGGAGGCGAAGGGGTCCAATTTTCCGCGTCGGCAGGCTCGTGATCCACAGTTCGGACATCGGCCGTGTGCCGTGGACGAACGCGAGCTCTCGCGTGCCTCGGCGATCCGGCGGCTCGTGGCACATCGCTCACCCGAAACGGGGGTAGCGAGCGCCGGGCGGCCGCTCCATCGTTCGAATCGGGTCATCCGGCAGGATGCCCGAGCCTTGAGGGAGGCCAGCATGGCGCTCTGGCAACGCGCCCCGCGTATCGCGGGTGGTGACTGACGATGTCCCACGTCGCGGAGCATGTCGACAGTCAGGTGGCCGGTGTCGAGGCCGCGGCGGTTGCGGAGGCACTGGGCGTCGACCCGGCACGCGGGCTGAGCGCCGATGAGGCGCGATCTCGTCTGGAGTCGCACGGCCCCAACCAGCTGACTGCGACCAAGAAGGAGTCGCCGGTCCAGGCGTGGCTGAGGCAGTACCGCGACTTCATGCAGATCATCCTGCTGGTGGCCGCGGTCGTGAACCTGGTCGTGACGGGGGAGCTGGGCACGTCGCTCGTCCTGTTCGGCCTCACCCTGTTCAACGCCGTGATCGGCCTGCGGCAGGAGGCCAAGGCCGAGGAGAGCGTCAAGGCGCTCGCGCAGATGATGAAGACCGTGGCCCGGGTGCGGCGAGACGGACAGGCGGTCGAGATCGACGCCGGGGAGCTCGTGCCCGGCGACATGGTGCTGGTCGAGGCCGGGAACCGGATTCCCGCCGACGGGCGGATCGTGCTGGCGGCGACCCTCGAGATCGAGGAGGCGGCGCTGACCGGGGAGAGCCTCCCGGTGGGCAAGTCGACCGACCCGGTCCCGGGTGAGAACGTCCCGCTCGGTGACCGGACGTGCATGGTCTACATGAACACCGCCGTGACCCGGGGCCGCGGCGAGTTCGTCGTCACGGCAACGGGGATGGAGACCGAGATCGGCCACATCGCCGACATGCTCGCGAACACCGAGACGGACAAGACACCGCTGCAGAAGCAGCTGGACGGGCTCTCGAAGATCATCGCGTTCATCGCCGGGATCGCCCTGGTGATCGTCGTCGTGATCGGCCTGATCCGTGGCGAGTCCTTCGACACGCTGTTCATCACCGGCGTTGCCCTCGCGGTCGCGGCCATCCCGACGGGCCTGCCGGCGGTCGTGACGGCGCTGCTGTCGATGGGCACCCGGGAGATCGCCCGGCGAAACGCCATCGTGAAGCGGCTCCCGGCGGTGGAGACCCTCGGCTCGACATCGGCGATCTGCTCGGACAAGACCGGCACCCTCACCTTGAACAAGATGACCGCGCGCGAGCTCGTCATCCCCGGCCACAACCGGTTCACCGTGACCGGGGAGGGCTACGGCACCGAGGGCGAGATCAAGCACGTCGGCGGGTCCCGGATCGACCTCGACCCCTACCTGCTGCCGATGGTCCTGTGCGCCGACGCGGTGCTCGACGGCGAGAACCTGATCGGTGACCCGACCGAGGGTGCGCTCATCGTCCTCGGCGCGAAGGGCGGGCTCGACATCGACGCCACCCGGCGTGACTTCCCCCGGATCGCGGAGGTGCCGTTCGACTCGGAGTACAAGTTCATGGCCACCTTCCACGAGATGACCGGGACGGACGGGCAGCCGGTGATCCGGTGCTACGTGAAGGGCGCCCCTGACGTTCTGATCTCCCGCGGCGGCAGCTACCGGAGCGGAGACGGAACCCTCGCGCCGGTCACCGACGAGAACCGCCACCTCGCGCTCGAGGCGAACGACCGCATCGCCAACGCCGGCGAACGGGTCATGGTGGTCGCCCAGCGCGACTTCGACCCCGCCGCGTTCGACAAGGGCGGAGACCTGATCGGGCTGGTTCGCGACCTGACGCTCCTGGCCATGGTGGGCATCGTCGACCCACCCCGGTCGGAAGCGCGGGCCGCCATCGCCGAGTGCAGGTCCGCAGGTATTCGGGTCCGGATGATCACCGGCGACCACGCCACCACCGCTGCTGCGATCGCCTCCGAGCTCGGGATCGAAGGCCGAGCGCTCACCGGGACGGAGTTCGCGGCGCTGAGCGACGACGATCTGCTCGCGCAACTGCCCGACATCGGCGTGGTCGCCCGGGTCGCGCCGGAGGACAAGATCCGGCTGGTGCAGATGCTCAAGCGCTCCGGCAACATCGTGGCGATGACCGGCGATGGGGTGAACGATGCGCCGGCGCTCAAGGCGGCCGACATCGGCGTCGCGATGGGGATCACCGGCACCGAGGTCTCGAAGGAAGCCGCGGTCATGATCCTGACCGACGACAACTTCGCGACCATCGTCAACGCGGTCTCCTACGGCCGCACGCTGTACGACAACCTGGTCAAGTACCTGCGGTTCCAGATGTCGACGCTGGTGGCGTACATCGCGATCTTCATCGGCGCCGGCATTGTCGGGATCGCCGACGGCGTGCCGCTGAACCCACTGCAGATCCTCTGGCTGAACATGGTCATCGACATCCCGATCGCCATCGCCCTGGGCTTCGACCGGCCCACCCGGGGCCTCATGTCGCGGCCGCCACGGCCGGTTGACGCACCGGTCCTGTCGCGGGCCAACTGGGTGCGCCTGTGCACCCAGGGCGCCCTGATGACGGTCGGCTCGCTTGCCGCCTACGTGATCGGTGACGACCTCGGCGGGCCGCTCATCGGGGCGACCATGCTGCTGACCACCCTGTCGTTGTTCCACGTGCTCGCCGGACTCGAGGCACGCGACCCGGTGAACACAATCTTCGACCGGGACTCGCTGCCGGGCGTCGCCCAGCTGCGAAGGTACGGCGTCTCCCTGCTGGCCATCGTCGCCGTGACCACCATCGGACTTCTCGAGCGGATCTTCGGGACCGGCGAGCTGTCGTTCGACCAGTGGGGTCTCTGCATCGCGATCGCGCTGAGCTACGTCCTGCTGGAGGAGGCGACCAAGCTCGTCATTCGCCGACGGTCGCAGAGTGGATCCGCAGCCACCCTGCCGCCGCCACCGGCCGTTCCGGCACTCACCTGAAAGGAGCGTCATGCCCTTCAACCTTCGCAACCGCAGCTTCCTCAAGGAGCTTGACTTCACCCCCGGAGAGCTTCGGTTCCTGCTGAAGCTCTCCGCCGAGCTCAAGGCCGCGAAGTACGGCGGCTACGAGAGGCCACGCCTCGCCGGCAAGAACGTCGCCCTGATCTTCGAGAAGACCTCGACCCGGACCCGGACGGCGTTCGAGGTGGCCGCCAAGGACCAGGGCGCCCACGTCACCTATCTCGAGCCGAGCGGGTCGCAGATCGGCCACAAGGAGTCGATGAAGGACACTGCCCGGGTGCTCGGCCGGACGTTCGACGGGATCGAGTACCGCGGCTTCTCCCAGGAGAACGTCGAGATCCTCGCGGCGCACTCCGGTGTCCCGGTCTGGAACGGCCTGACCGACGAGTTCCACCCCACCCAGATCCTCGCCGATGTGCTCACGATGACCGAGCACAGTGACAAGCACCTGACCGAGATCGCCTACTGCTACCTCGGCGACGCCCGCAACAACATGGGCAACTCCCTGATGGTCGGCGGCTGTAAGCTCGGCATGGACGTCCGTCTCTGCGCTCCCGAGCACCTCTGGCCGGCGGACGATCTCGTGAAGGACTGCCGGGACATTGCGGAGCAGACCGGCGCCCGGCTGACACTGACCGAGGACGTGGACGAAGGCGTCAGTGGTGTCGACTACCTCTACACCGACGTCTGGGTCTCGATGGGGGAGGACAAGAGCGTGTGGAAGGAACGCATCGAGCTGCTCAGGCCGTACCAGGTCAACTCCGACGTGGTCCGGCGCACCGGCAACCCGCAGGTCCGGTTCATGCACTGCCTGCCGGCCTTCCACAACCGCGAGACAAAGGTCGGGGCGGAGATCTATGAAGCCCACGGGATGGACGGCCTGGAGGTCACGGACGACGTCTTCGAGTCCGAGACCTCGATCGTGTTCGACCAAGCCGAGAACCGGGTGCACACCATCAAGGCCGTCATGGTCGCCACCCTCGGGTCCTGAGAGGCGGGTGCCGGCATGCGAGTCGTGGTGGCGCTCGGAGGCAATGCCCTGTTGCAGCGGGGCGAGCCGATGACCACCGAGGTGCAACGCAAGAACGTGCGCAAGGCGGCACCCGCTTTGGCGGTCATCGCAGCCGGGCACGAGCTGGTTCTGTCCCACGGCAACGGACCCCAGGTCGGCCTCCTGGCTCTGCAGGCCGGGGCGTACACCGATGCCGAGCCGTCCACGCTCGACGTGCTCGGTGCCCAGACGCAGGGGATGATCGCCTACCTCCTGGAACAGGAGCTTCGCAACCACTTCCCGCCCACGGAGCGGTTCGCGACGATCCTGACGATGGTCGAGGTCGACAAGGACGACCCCGCGTTCTCGAACCCGACCAAGTTCGTCGGCCCGGTCTACACCGAGGGACAGGCGCAGACGCTCGCCGAGGACAAGGGCTGGCCGTTCCGCAAGGACGGCGAGGCGTGGCGCCGCGTGGTGCCGTCCCCGATGCCGCAGCACATCTTCGAGCTGGAGGCCATCAGGGCTCTGCTCGACCTCGACATCGTCGTCATCTGCACGGGCGGGGGCGGGATCCCGACTCTCGTCACCGAGGTCGCGGGCAAACCATCACTGAGCGGCGTGGAAGCCGTCATCGACAAAGACTTCGCCACCGAGCTGTTGGCCCGCGAAGTCGCCGCCGACCTGTTCGTCATGGCCACGGACGTGGACGGCGTCTACTTGAACTGGGGTACGGCGGACCAGCGGCGTGTGGACAAGGGCACCCCCCAGGAGCTGCGCGCGTTCGACTTGCCTGCCGGGTCGATGGGCCCCAAGGTCGAGGCCGCCGCGAGCTTCGTCGAGCGGACCGGGAAGCGTGCGGCGATCGGCGCTCTCGGCGAGATCCAGGAGATCGTTGAAGGCAAGGCCGGCACCCAGGTCGTCGCCGGCTGACCCCACGTGAAGGAGGCAACGAAGATGACGACGCTCGGTGTTCACTCCGAGGTGGGCCGCCTGCGCCAGGTGATGGTGCACCGGCCGGACCTCAGCCTCAACCGACTGACGCCCACCACCCATGACGAGCTGCTGTTCGACGACGTGCTGTGGGTCGAACGGGCGCAGTACGAGCACGACCAGTTCGCCGCCAGGATGCGCGAGCGCGGCGTCGAAGTCTTCCTGCTCCAGACACTCCTGGCCGAAGCCCTCGCCGCCAGTGACGAGTGCCGCCGACGGCTGATCGAGCTCGTTGCCTCGGAGTACACCGTGGGCCTGTCACTGGTCGACGAGGTCCGCGCAGTACTCGCGAACATGAAGCCGGACCAGTTCGCCACCCACCTGATCGGTGGCCTCACCGTCGCCGAGTCCGGGCTGGACCCGGGAAAGTACCGGTCGCAGTCACTCCCGGCAGCCGCGCTGGACGACGAGAGCATGTTCGTGCTGCCCCCGCTGCCGAACACGTTGTTCACCCGCGACTCCTCCTGCTGGATCTACGGAGGGGTTTCGATCAACCCGATGTTCTGGCCGGCGCGCCGGCTCGAGGCGTACAACGTCGCCGCGATCTACCGCTACCACCCGATGTTCCGCGACTCCGACTTCGAGTACTGGTACCCGCCGCTCGGCGACGACGGACGGTTCGACGCGCACGACTTCGGGAGGTCCTCGCTCGAGGGTGGCGACGTCCAGCCGATCGGGAACGGGACCGTGCTGATCGGGATGAGTGAACGCTCACAGGCCCGGATGATCGAGCAGATCGCGGCGGCGCTCTTCGAGAAGGGAGCAGCCGAACGGGTCATCGCCGTCGTGATGACCAAGGACCGTGCGCACATGCACCTGGACACCGTCTTCACGATGCTCGACCGCGACAAGGTCACGGCGTACCCGAAGGTGGTCGACCAGGTGCGCGCGATCAGCCTGCGGCCCGGCAGCAACGGCCAGAGGTTCCACGTCACGCAGGACGAGTCCTTCCTCGACGCGGTGGCCGACGCCATGGGTGTTCCGAAGATCCTCGTGGTCGAGACCGGAGGCGATGCCTACCAGCAGGAGCGCGAGCAGTGGGACGACGGGAACAACGTGGTCGCCCTGGAGCCGGGCGTCGTGGTGGCCTACGAGCGGAACACCTACACGATCGCGAAGATGCGCGAGGCGGGGGTGGAGGTCATCACGATCGAGGGCTTCGAACTCGGAAAGGGCCGCGGCGGAGGGCACTGCATGACCTGCCCCCTGGTGCGCGACCCGGTGTGAGGAGGTCACGATGACTGAGCTTCCGCGCTGGGTGTTCGCAGCAGTCCTCATTCTTCTGGTCATCGGACTCATCGCCGTCGCTCGAGGCGATGACCACCACCGTGGCGAGCAAGTCGGCGCGCAGACACATTCGGCGCACGTCTCCGGCTGAGGCCGGTCAATGTCTGGACCGCCGGAAGCTCCCGATCAGGACGCGGCAGGAACCCCGGCGCCGCCCGGACCACGCGCGCCGACGATGCTCGACGCCGTTCTGCCGGTTGTGGTGCTGATCCTGCTGCTGGCGATGACGATCTGGCTGTTCGGCATCGACGCCACGAACGGGCCGCTGCAGGTGGCGCTGCTGCTGAGTGCGGCCTTCGCAAGCCTGATGGCGTTCAAGAACGGCTACACCGTCGCAGGCGTGGCAGACGCGGCGGTGGGCGGGGTCACGTCCGCCGTCGGCGCCATCTTCATCCTGCTGGCCGTCGGTGCACTGATCGGTACCTGGAACATGGCCGGGACCATCCCCACCATCGTCGACTACGGCATCAGGCTGGTCAGCCCCTCGTGGTTCTACCTGACCGCCGCCGTCGTCTGCGCCCTGGTCGGCATGGTCACCGGCAGCTCCTGGACCACCGTGGGAACCCTCGGTGTGGCATTCGTCGGGATGGCGAACGTGATGGGCCTCGACGAGGCCATCGCCGCAGGCGCCGTCATCTGCGGCGCCTACTTCGGCGACAAGATGACCCCGCTCTCCGAGACGACGATTCTCGTCCCCAAGCTTGTCGGCGGGGGGCTGACCGTGGGCGAGCATGTGCGCAACATGTTCTGGACCGCGGGCCCCGCGCTGGGAGTCAGTCTCGTCATCTTCCTCGTGATCGGGCTGAACGCGGATCCGGAGGCCGAGATCAGCACCGACGCGGCCCGTGCCGCACTGGCCACCGCCTTCGAGATCAGGTTCGTGAACCTGCTGCCGCTGCTGCTCCTGGTGGTCTTCGCGGTGTTCAAGTACCCGCCCTTCCTGTCCATCCTGGGATCCGCCCTCTTCGCCGGCATCCTTGCCCCGTTCACCCAGTGGGACGCGGTCAGGGCATTCGTGGACGACCCGAGCCTCGGACCGGTCGCCACCTCCATCGAGGCCATTTTCGGCGCGATGGCCACGGGGTTCGTCAGCGACTCGGGCGTCGAACCCATCGACGCGCTGTTCACCCGGGGTGGGATGGCGAGCTTGCTGACCACGATCTGGCTGGTGCTCGGCGCGCTCTCGTTCGCCGCGGTGATGGAGCATGCCGGCTTCCTGCAACGGCTGCTGATGCCGATCGTGTCCAGAACCCGCCGTCGAGGGTCGCTGATCCTCGCGGTCAACTCGAGCGGGATCGGGTTGAACGTCATCGCCGGCGACCAGTACGTCGCGGACGTACTGCCGGCCCGGACGTTCAGAGGCGAGTTCGCCCGTCGCGGTCTCGCACCCCAGGTGCTGTCGCGTGCCGTGGAGGACTCCGGCACCGTCACATCCGTCCTCGTCCCGTGGAACACCTGCGGGGCTTACATCTCCGGGGTGCTCGGAGTGTCAACCGCTGCCTATTTCCCATTCTGCTTCTTCAACCTGCTCAGCCCCGTGCTCGACGTGCTCTACGGCTTCCTGGGCTTCAAGGTGCCCAAAGCCGAACGCCCATGGGGAGACGTCGAGCTGACCGAACAGCCCGCCCGAGACCCCGGATCGTCCCGCGAAGGAGAATGACCGATGAGCGACCAGTCCACCGTGACCCCCGCTGAGCACAAGCCGCGCTTCACCCTGCCTTCCGCCTACACCATCTTGTTCGCCTTGATCGTCCTGATGGCGCTTGCCACCTGGCTCATCCCCGCCGGCGCCTACGAGCTCGACCAGGAGGGGGCACCGATCCCTGGGACCTACGCCGAGGTCGACGGCGACCCGCAACGCATCCTCCTCGACTCCCTGACCGCACCCATCAACGGTCTCTACGGGATCGAGGACGCGGACGGAAAGATCAGCTACTACAACGAGGGCGCGCTGTTCGGCGCCATCGACGTCGCCCTGTTCATCATCGTCATCGGTGGTTTCCTCGGCGTGACCATGCAGACCGGGGCAATCCAGGCCGGCATCGGCCGCCTCGTGGACCGCCTGCGCGGCCGTGAACGGTGGATGATCCCGCTCCTGATGTGCGTCTTCGCCCTCGGGGGGTCGACGTACGGGATGGCGGAGGAGAGCCTGGCCTTCTACGTGCTGGTGATCACGGTCATGATCGCGGCCGGCTACGACGCCCTGACCGGAGCCGCTGTCGTCCTCCTCGGCTGCGGGATCGGCACCCTCGGGTCGACGATCAACCCGTTCGCGACCGGGATCGCGTCGGGGTTCGCCGGGGTCTCGATCAGCGACGGCCTCCTGTCCCGACTGGTCATCCTGATCGTGGGCCTCGCGATCGGGATCTTCTTCGTGATGCGGTACGCCGACCGGGTGAAGGGCGACCCGACGCGTTCGGTCGTGGCTGACATGAAGGAGGCGAACGACGCACACTTCAGCGTCCAGCAGGACGAGGGCGCGGCCGTCCTGATGACCGGGCGACAGAAGATCGTCCTCGGCCTCTTCGGGCTGGCCTTCCTGCTGATGATGTACGGCGTCATCCCGTGGGAGGACATGGGCATCGGGCTGCCCACCTTGTGGTGGTGGTTCCCGGAGATGACCGCGCTGTTCATCCTGTTCTCGGTCCTGATCGGGGTCGTGGGGCGGATGAGCGAGGTCACGCTCACCGACTCGTTCGTCAACGGCGCCCGCGATCTCCTGGGCGTCGCACTGATCATCGGGATCGCGCGCGGGATCACCGTGGTCATGACCAACGGCGGGATCACCGACACCGTGCTGCACTGGGCCGAGCAGGCGGTCGAGGGTGTGGGACCTGTCGGGTTCGCGATCGTGGTGTTCCTGCTGTTCTTGCCGCTGTCGTTCCTGATCCCGTCCTCGTCAGGTCTGGCGACCGTGGCGATGCCGATCATGGCGCCACTCGCGGCATTCGTCGGGGTGCAGGCGGACCTGGTGGTCACTGCCTTCCAGAGCGCCTCGGGCCTGATGAACCTGTTCATCCCGACGTCGGCGGTGGTGATGGGAGGCCTGGCCCTCGCCCGGGTGCCGTACGGCACCTATCTGCGGTGGGTGTGGCCGCTGCTGGCTGCGCTCGGGGCGCTCTGCATCGTCGTCCTGGGTGTCGGGGCTGTCCTCGCGTGACCCACCTGGACAGGGCCATGCTCGCGGAGGGCGGATGAGCTCGCGCCGGAGGTTGTGGCTGTGGAGCGGGCTCGCGCTGGCCGCACTTCTCGTGCTGCTGGCAGTGGTCGTCGCGCTGGAGCCACTCGATGGACGCCAGGCAGAGCTCGAGGCCGCGGATGGCCCATGGCCTTATGTCACCGTGTTCCTGCTTGTGTTCGGCGACGGAGTCATCGCGGTCCTTCCCGGTGAGACAACTCTCAACGCCGCCTCGACACTGGCCGCGCAGGGGCTGCTTGACCTCGGGTGGGTGATGGTCGCTGGTGCTGCTGGCGCCGTACTCGGTGACAGTGCGCTGTACTGGCTGGCACATTGGGCCCGGCCAGTGGTCCAGACGCAGCTGGACGCCGCGCTGGCGCACGAGAAGGTGGCCGCGGCCATGGACCTGATCGGCTCTACCGCGGCGCCACTTCTCGTGTTCGGTCGCTACGTGCCGGGGATGCGGTTCGTCGTCAACGCCAGTCTGGGGCTCGCTGGACACCCCTACCGGGACTTCCTACGGTGGTCCGCCGTGGGCGGGACCCTGTGGTCGATCTACAACTGCACCGTCGCCTACGCGGTCGGCACCGCGATGGTCGATTCGCCGCTGGCCTCGGTCGTGGTGTCCGCCGCTGCTTCCAGCGTCGCGGTGGCCATCGTGTTCTTCGTGTTGGCCCGCCGGGTCAAGCGCCGACGGTCCGCCGACCAGGATTTGGCTCTCGAAGAATCCTCGCCGGAGGAGCGCGGGGGCTCCTAGTGCGTTCTGGACCGCCTTCGAGCCGCCGGGACAGACCCCGGGTCCTCCGCTCTGGATGGAGCCACCTGAGCCCGGCAGTCAATCCGCCGAGGTGAGGAACGATCGGCGATCGCCGGCCCCAACCAGTGACGCGATCGGTCAGCGGCACGGTTCGCAGCCAAAGAAGACTCCGCACTGACCGGCTCGGGCGCGAGCTCGGGTGGTGGCGACGACTCGAGTGGCTCGGGGTCGGGTTCGGGGTCCAGCGGGTCTAACTCCGGCCCGGGCTCTGGCTCGGGCGATGGCGACTCCAGCGGTCCGGGGTCCAGCGGTTCGGGGTCCAGCGGTTCGGGGTCCAGCGGTTCCGGCTCAGGTGACTAGCCGGACACCCAGGAGCGCTCCTATTTTCGTCGCGCCGGCCAGGACAGGGCCTCGGCGACCCCGACTCCCGCGTCGGCGTGGTCAGGCTCGGGTGTGGACGATGTACTGGGCTCGGAAGCCGTTCGCCTGCGGAGGCGCGTCCCGAGCAGCGTGGCCAGGACGCCGACGACCAGGCCGCCCAGGGCCCACCACGTGCCCGCGATGCCGGACGGCTCCGCCGCTGTCGGCTCGTCGGATGCGGGTTCCGCCGGGGGTGGCACAGCGGCGCCCGCAACGCCACTGAAGCCGTCGGCCTCGCGGGCGGCCTCACCCATGCCCAGCTTGTCGAGAAGGGTCATGAGCTCGGCGCCGGACTCGGGCTGGTGCCACACGACGGGGCTGTCCCAGATCGGACGACCGTCGTCGCCGACGATCTGCGTGGCGATCCACGGTGCGCCGTTCCCTTCCGGGTAGATGTGGTCGACCCGCCACGGGGTGACGTCGTGGATCAACCACGTGACGGTGACGCCGGGGCCGTTGGCGTGGTCAAGTCCGGTCCGGTCAACCTGTCCGGACGGGTCCACCTGTCCGGTCCCCGCGGCACTGTCGATCCCGACCAGGCTGGCCAGGGCGTCGTACTCCGGATCGGTGTAGTAGAGCGACGTGGTCTTGCCCTCGCCGGGGACCGACAGCAGGGCACTGGTCGGCCCGCCCGCGGCAGCGGGCTCGAACCACGTCAGGGACACCACCAGCAGGACAGCGACGATGAGAGATGCGCGGATCCGGTGCACGGCTACCTCCTCGGGGCGGGGTCGTAGGTGTTACACCGCCGCACGCCAGCCGGGTTCCCGTTCAGGGAACCGGGCACGGCGGACTCGGCGATCTCGACCGCGCGCTCGAGGGCCAGCTCACCCTCGATCCGCAGCGTCGTGTCGCCGTCCTGCCAGATCAGGGTGTGGCCGGCCAGTCGGGCGGACTCGGTACGCCGGGTGCCGTCCGGCTCGAGCAGCACGACCTCGTGGGGCTCCTCGAACCACAGCGCGTCCGTGCCGCCGACCGAGGCGTAGATGACGTCGGGAGCGCGCTTGGCGAGGCTGAAGTCGAACCTCCCGTCGAACTGGTCCAGGCGTACGACGCCGTCGGGATCGCCGGACCAGCTCATCGACACGATCCGTCGGTCGGCCGAGACCTCGACCCCGTCGGGCGTCCCCGAGCTCCGTCGGCACCCACACGGTGAAGTCGACCGCATCCCCGGCCTCTGCCAGCGCGACTGGCCACCCGGCACCTCGGGCGGAGGCGGGGCCGGCCCGGGCCCGGGGGAGCCGTGCTCCACGACCACGCCGCCGAAGCCGAACCAGTCGGCGACGGCCGCACGCACCGGCGGCGTCGCCAGCAGTGCGATCAGGACGGCGGCGACAACGAGCGCGATGCGGCGGCGACGTGACTCGAGGCTCGCCACGACGCGGCGTGCGAACTGCCGGTCGCCCGCCCACCGTTCGGGTCGGGAGGCGGGAGGGCGGCGACCCGGTCCATCACGGCGGTCGCCAGATGTCGCGGGAGACGCGGGCGGGTCGATCGCCCGGCCCAGCGCTGCCAGGTCGCGGACCAGGTCGTCGTACGTGTCCTCAGCCACCGTGCGTCACCTCCCTGGTCTCCGCCTCGTTCGACATCGGCGTCCATCGCGTCCCGCAGCCTGGCCAGCGCCCGGCGCAGTCGGGACTTCACCGTGCCCCGGGGCCACCCGAGGACCGCGCACGGTCTCGGCCTCGTCGAGGTCGAGGAGGTAGCGGCAGGTCACGACCTGCCGCTGCTCCGGCGAGAGCCGGGCCAGTCCACGCACCAGCGCTGCCTGGCGCTCCGCAGACAGCAACGCTTCGGCCGGGTCGTCCGGCCGGCACGAGGAGCAGCGGCTGGGACTGCTCCCACGCGCGGCGTTCCCGCGCCGCACGCCGGCCGGAGGCGCGGTGAGCGTTGCGGGTCTCGTTGGCGACGATCCGCAGCAGCCAGGGTCGAAACGGCGCACCCGGGACGGAAGCGGTCGAGCGCGGCGTACGCCTTGACGAACGCCTCCTGTACGACGTCCTCCGCGTCGTCGCCCGCGCCGAGCAGGGACGCGGTGCGAATCGCCACCGGGGCATGACGAGTCACGAGCTCGGCGTACGCGTCGCCGTCACCGCCGCGCACCCGGGCCAGGATCTCGGCGTCCTCCGGGCGGGTGTTCAGGTTCGGTGTCCCTCCCTTCCGTCGACCCTGTCTACACCGCCGCGGGGTCGCTGGTTCCCGACGCGCAAGCCCTCGCATCACCCATCCGAAACAGACGGCACGCCGAAAGGTGCGGGGCCAGGGAGCACGTGGCGGACTAGCAGCGCGAGGACGTCACGGGGTGGTGCGGACACACGGACAGGGCTTCCCTCAGCCGCGCCGCACCGTCTCGCACTTGGAAAGGCTGTCGAACCTGTCGCGGTGAGCGATGTCATGGTGCTCGGCGCACGAGAGCCGATCCCTGCCCGGGCCGCCCCAGAGCCGGTCATTGCCAGGGCCCGTCCTCAGGAAGTCATGGCCCCTGCCGCCGATGGCGCGGTCGGCGTTCTTCGCCCCATTCACGAAGTCGTTGCCCGCGCCGCCGACCACGACGTCCCTGCCGGCGTCCGCCAGTACCCACAGCCGGAACTTGTGGGGGAGCGTACGACCGTCGACGTGGTCGTTGCCGAGCCGCGGCCAGACCTGGACGAACATCTTCTTGTGCTCGAACCGTGGGGGAATCCTGCACAGCGCCATGATCCCCCTCCTGGCCGGCTTCCGGTGGCAGCTCTTGGGGATCTTGCCGAGCCGCTTGGTGCCGGTGTCCTTGTAGCGCAGGGCGTTGGCGCCCTTGGCGAAGGTGACCTTGAGGCGACTGTGTTGCTGCCCCGCGATGTAGACGTACCCCCACTTCGACATCCGGATGAGGGCCTTGTCCTTGATGTTGTGGACGTTCGCGTCACCAGGCCCGAGCATCATGGGTGGGTGCCCGCCTGCCGGCCCGGCAGTCAAGGTGACGCCCAGGGCGATGGCAACGAGCAACGGGACAATCCTGCGAATCAAGGGAACCCTCCTTGCTTGGCGGCCACCGACTCTATGCGCACGGCGCTGTGATCGCGACTCCGCGGCGGGCGCGTGAACGAGTGGGCACCTGATCTTTACTCATTCCAGAAAATGATCGATACTGCCCAGCGTGTCCAGCACCTCCCAGTTCGAGCACATGCTGCGCGGAGCGGCGCTGCGGGTGACGCGTCCGCGGGTGTCGGTGCTGGCTGCGGTGCACGGCTACCCGCACTCGGACACGGACTCGATCATCCGGGTCGTGCGGCAGGACCTCGGCGAGGTCTCGCATCAGGCTGTGTACGACGTGCTTCGGGCGCTGACCGCTGCCCGCCTGCTCCGGCGCATCCAGCCGTCGGGCTCGGTGGCACGCTATGAGGCGCGGGTGGGGGACAACCACCACCACGTGGTCTGCCGGTCCTGCGGTGCCATCGCCGACGTCGACTGTGCCGTCGGCGAGGCTCCCTGCTTGACCGCGTCCGACCCCCACGGCTTCGCGATCGACGAGGCCGAGGTGACCTACTGGGGCGTCTGTCCCGAGTGCGACGCGGTACCCATCAGTTGACAGAACAAGATCACGACAGGAGCACAAGCGACGTGTCTGAGCGCGGCAGCGAAAGCGAAAACCCGGTTATCGACGCCCCGGAGGCCGAGACGGATCGACCCCGGTCGAACCAGGACTGGTGGCCCAACCAGCTCAACCTGCAGGTTCTGCACCAGCACTCACCTCGGTCCAACCCGCTGGGGGAGGGCTTCGACTACGCGGAGGAGTTCAAGTCCCTCGACGTCGAAGCGCTGAAGCGAGACGTCTACGAGGTGATGACGACGTCCCAGGACTGGTGGCCGGCTGACTACGGCCACTACGGTCCGCTCTTCATCCGGATGAGCTGGCACGCCGCCGGCACCTACCGCATCGAGGACGGTCGCGGCGGTGGCGGCGACGGTTCCCAGCGCTTCGCGCCGCTCAACAGCTGGCCCGACAACGCGAACCTCGACAAGGCACGCCGGCTGCTCTGGCCGGTGAAGAAGAAGTACGGCAAGAAGATCTCCTGGGCCGACCTCCTGGTCTTCGCCGGCGACTGCGCCCTGGAGTCGATGGGCTTCAAGACCTTCGGCTTCGGGTTCGGGCGCGAGGACATCTGGGAGCCCGAGGAGGTCTTCTGGGGACCGGAGGACACGTGGCTCGGCGATCAGCGCTACAGCGGCGACCGGGAGCTCTCCGGCCCGCTCGGCGCCGTACAGATGGGCCTGATCTACGTGAACCCGGAAGGGCCCAACGGCGAGCCGGACCCGATGGCCGCCGCCCGCGACATCCGGGAGACCTTCCGCCGGATGGCGATGAACGATGAGGAGACCGTGGCGCTGATCGCCGGCGGCCACTCCTTCGGCAAGACCCACGGCGCCGCCACCGGTGACGACCACATCGGCCCAGAGCCCGAGGCCGCTCCTCTCGAGGAGCAGGGGCTCGGCTGGCGCAACACCTACGGCAGCGGCAACGCGGGAGACACGATCACCTCGGGCATCGAGGTCACCTGGACCAACACGCCCACACGGTGGAGCAACGGGTTCTTCGAGAACCTGTTCGGCTTCGAGTGGGAGCTCTCGAAGAGCCCCGCCGGAGCGCACCAGTGGGTCGCGAAGGACGCAGAGGCGACGGTCCCGGACGCCCACGACCCGTCCCAGAAGCACCTCCCGACGATGCTGACGACCGATCTCGCCCTCCGGATGGACCCGACCTACGAGAAGATCTCACGTCGCTTCCTGGAGAACCCGGAGGAGCTCGCGGATGCGTTCGCCCGGGCCTGGTACAAGCTGCTCCACCGCGACATGGGTCCGGTGTCGCGCTTTCTCGGCCCCTGGGTGCCCGAGCCGCAGCTGTGGCAGGACCCCGTCCCTACCCTCGACCACGAGCTGGTCGAGGACGAGGACGTGGCCGTTCTCAAGGACAAGCTGCTCAACTCCGGACTCTCCATCGCCCAGTTGGTCTCCACTGCGTGGGCGTCGGCGGCGAGCTTCCGCACCACGGACAAGCGCGGTGGCGCCAACGGTGCCCGGATCCGCCTGGCCCCGCAGAAGGACTGGGAGGCCAGCGAACCCGCCGAGCTGGACCGGGTTCTGCAGCAGCTCGAGCAGGTGCGGCAGGACTTCAATGACACGCAGTCCGGCGGGAAGCGGATCTCGCTCGCTGACCTGATCATCCTCGGCGGATGCGCCGGGGTCGAGCAGGCGGCCCGGAACGCGGGGGTCGACATCCAGGTGCCGTTCTCACCGGGTCGCACCGACGCCTCGCAGGAACAGACCGACGTGGGGGCCTTCGCAGTGCTCGAGCCGCGCGCCGACGGGTTCCGCAACTACCTCGGTGCCGACGAGAAGCTTCCGCCGGAGACGCTGCTGCTCGATCGGGCCTACATGCTCGAGCTGAGTGCCCCCGAGATGACGGTCCTGGTCGGCGGCATGAGGGCGCTCGGCGCCAACGCGGGGGGAGCGCCGCACGGCATCTTCACCGACCGGACAGAGACGCTGGCCAACGACTTCTTCCTGAATCTTCTCGACGACGGCACGGAGTGGAAGGCCTCCACGTCGACCGAGAACGTCTTCGAGGGTCGGGATCGCGGCACAGGCGAGACCAAGTGGACCGCCACGGCTGTCGACCTCGTCTTCGGGTCCAACTCGCAGCTCCGGGCGATCGTGGAGGTCTACGCGAGCGGCGACGCGAACGAGAAGTTCGTCCGCGACTTCGTAGCGGCGTGGGACAAGGTCATGAACCTCGATCGGTTCGACCTCGCCTGAGCCCGACGTCCGGACCGGCCGCTCGTCGGCCGGTCTGGACGTCCTCGGGCTACGTGGGGCGTTGTGCGCTGCGCGATGCGGCACTCAGCGGGTCACACAGGCGCCGGACGCCTCGCAAGCGACCGCAGCGCCCAGCCGAGCAGGATCAACAGCACCCCCATCACCGCCGCCATCGCCGAGACACCGAATGCCACGACCGACGTGAACAAGCTCGCCTGCAGGAACGACGCATCCATGACGGTCGGTCGATTCGGGTCATCCTGCGGCAGCTCCGCGTAGGTCATCCCTCCGGCAATCTCCTCTGCGTGCTCCCCGATCACCATCGCCTGGGCGTATGCAGTGAACGGACCAGCCACATCTTCGCCTGCGAACATGTCTGCGTCGTCGGCGACGACGATCTGCTGATCCGAGAGCGTCTGTTGCACCACCACGAATGCGGCCACCCCCGCGACCGCAAAGATCAGGCCAGCGACGATCAAGATGATGCCGGTCACTCGCACACCCCTGCCCGTGGACCTGGACTCGGCACGGCGGCTCACGCTGTCAGACATCAATGCCTCCTGAGTTCATTGCCAACCGGTCTGGCACCGGTTCTACGCGCGCAACCCAACCACTGGCCTCACCTGAACTAGGTGACGTCGAGGATCGCCAGGCCCACGGGCTCCCGAGTGGCCGACACCCGCTCAGGAGTCGGCGGGGAGGGGCTGCCGGAGACTGGCAACCGCTCGACCGGTCTCCTCGGTGACCAGATCGGCGTTGATCTGGGTCGCCGCGGCAGCGCCCGCGGCCGCGGCGCCGCCGACCTGGGCGACCAGATCAGTGGCGTTCCCTGCGACCCACACGCCGGGGACGTCGGTACGGCCCGTCGCGTCGCAAGGGATGTACTCACCGACTCCGCTCGGGTGGTCCACCGCCCGCAGTCCGAGGCGGCCCAGGAAATCGCCGCGGGCAGTCATGCGCGGTGAGACCGCGACCGCTTCGCGACTGATGACCCTGCCGTCGTCCAACCGCAGGCCGACCACCCGGTCCTCGACGATCTCGAGGGACGTCACTTCGCCGTCGACCATGCGGACTCCGCGGGCGGTCAACTGCTCGGCCTGCTCGTCGTCCGGGGGCGGTTCGGTGTGCGTGAAGAACACAATGTCGTCGCTCCACTGACGGAACATCAACGCCTGGTGCACCGACATCGGCCCGCTGGCCAGCACCCCGATTGCCTGGTCACGAACCTCCCAGCCGTGACAGTAAGGACAGTGCAGCACGTCCCGACCCCATCGATCCCGCAGACCCGGCACGTCCGGAAGCTCGTCCACCAGGCCGCTCGCCACCAGCAGCCGACGGGCCCTGACCGACCTCTCGTCGACCAGCGTGACGGTGAATCCCTGCGCATCTCTGGCGGTGGCGGCCACCTCTGCATCGACCACGTGCCCGCCGTAGCGGCGGACCTCCGCGCGCCCACGTTCGGCGAGCTCGGCCGGCGCGATCCCTTCGTGACCCAGCAGGCCGTGCACGCCCGAAGCAGGGGCATTGCGCGGGGCGCCGGCATCGAGCACCACGACCGAGCGTCGCGCCCTCGCCAGCATCAGCGCGCCGCTCAACCCGGCGGCGCCACCGCCGATCACCACCACGTCGTACGTTTCGTTCAACGGATCGGTCACCTGGCCACCTCCACAACGATCATGCCGGAGAAGCGGCGGAGTTCGACACTCGCGTGGTGAGGGCGGCTACACTGGTGGAGTCACCGACGCTCGTGATGTCGCGCGTCCAGCGGCTCCGTAGGTTCCTCACCACGGGCGAGCGGTCGGGACCCGATGGGTCGATCGGTCACGGATCCCTGTGATCGAGTCGAGTCACGGAGTGGCCGCCCGGGCTGCCAGTCCGTTCGTCGTTCCACCGCTCCGGCGGCCGGGATGCGCGCGGTGCCAGCCGCCGACGACGATCGGGTCGGACACCGAAACAGGAGGAAGACTTGGCTCGAAGAGGCCAGCGCCGCTCAGGCAACCAACGGGGCGCCCAACGGGGCGCCCAACAGGGTGCCGCGCGCAACCAGCGACGGGTCGGCGTGCTCGACAACGAGGGCATCATGCCGGTCCTCGCCCGTGCCGTGCGCGAGGTCGAGGCAGCCGTGGCCCGCGGGTCTGCGATGCCATCGGTCCGCACGAAGTTCCAGGTCGTCGCGCTCCTGGTGCGCGAGGAGCGGGCGCGGGTCAAGGCGGACGAGGGCAGCAGCGAGGCCTTCCGCGCCGGGCAGCTCAAACGCCTCGACGGGGTCGCGACGATCCTCGCCCAGACCGCCGCACGCGACACTTCGCTCTTCGCCCTGCTCGCGGAGGACGCCGAGATCTCGGACGCGGCACGGTCCCTCAGGCGAGACATGTTGAAGTCAGCCGGCATCGAGGCGGCTCCCGACGAGGTCCCCCCTGCGGAGCCAGCCCCGGTAGCCACCAACGATCGTCGCGTGGTGCCGCAGTCGGTCGTCTCTCGGCAGCTTGCCAACCCGTTCCTCACCCCCGACTTCACGGTGGCCGAGCAGCGTCGGTCCAGTCCGCGCCGACTCGCCACCTGGGAGCTGCTCGGCCCGCTGTTCAGGTCCTTCGAGTACGGCGGCTCCTCCTCGTGCATGGACCTGCCTGAGCCGTCCTCCCTGCGGGCGCCGGGTGACCTCGAGCTGATGCCGCACCAGGCGCAGGTCGTGGCCGCGGCTGCGGCGGGCCACAGGACGTTCCTGCTGGCCGACGAGCCCGGGCTCGGCAAGACGGCCCAGGCGCTGTTGGCCGCACAGGCCGCTGACGCCTACCCGCTGCTCGCGGTCGTCCCGAACGTCGTCAAGGCCAACTGGGCGCGCGAGGTGAACCTGTGGACGCCGAACCGCCAGGCCACGGTCATCCACGGCGACGGCGACACCATCGACGGGTTCGCTGACATCGTCGTGGTCAACTACGAGGTGCTCGACCGACACGTCGGCTGGCTCGGTGACTTCGGGTTCCGCGGCATGGTCGTCGACGAAGCCCACTTCATCAAGAACAAGACGTCGCAGCGGTCGCAGCACGCGCTGGAGCTGTCCGAGCGCATCCGTTCCCGCACGGCGCGCCCCCTGCTGATGGCGCTGACGGGCACGCCTCTGATCAACGACATCGAGGACTTCCGGGCCATCTGGCAGTTCCTCGGCTGGATCGATGACAAGAAGCCGCTGGCCACGCTCATGGACGCGCTCGAGGAGACCGGTCTGACGCCGGCCGACCCCGGCTTCTATCCCACCGCGCGCAACACGGTGATCGACCTCGGCATCGTCCGGCGCCGCAAGGTCGACGTGGCAGCCGACATCCCCGCCCGGCGCATCGCCGACCTTCCCGTCGAGCTCGACGACGATGCCGGTCGCTCGATCCGGCAGGCCGAGCGGGAGCTCGCAACACGGCTGGTGGCGCGGTACGAGAGCGCACTCGCCACCCGCACCTCCGGGTCCGTCGTGGACGGCATCGACCACGATCTCGTTCGCCGGGTCGCCACCTGGGAGCGGGAGGACACCACGACGGCCACCGGCGAGAACGTGTTCGGCATGATGCGGCGCATCGGCCAGGCCAAGGCCGCTCTCGCAGCGGACTACGCCGCACAGCTCGCACACAGCGTCGGCAAGGTGGTCTTCTTCGCCAAGCACGTGGACGTGATGGATGTGGCCGAGGAGATCCTTACCAAGCGGGGGCTCCGGTACTCCTCGATCCGCGGCGACCAGACGAGGGCGTCGCGAGAGAAGCAGATCGACGCCTTCGTCAACGATCCCGACGTCGCCGTCGTGGTGTGCTCGCTGACAGCGGCGGGCGTCGGCATCAACCTCCAGGTCGCGTCGAACGTCGTGCTGGCCGAGCTCTCCTGGACCGATGCCGAGCAGACCCAGGCGATCGACCGGGTGCACCGCATCGGGCAGGGGGACCCCGTCACTGCCTGGCGGATCATCGCGGCTCAGACCATCGACACCAGGATCGCGGAGCTCATCGACAGCAAGGCCGGGCTCGCTGCCAGGGCACTCGACGGTTCCGACGAGGAGGTGTCCTCCTCGGCCGACGTACAGCTGGAGGCACTGGTCTCGTTGCTGACCGACGCGTTGTCAGAGGCCGGGTAGGCACGGCCGCGCTCAGAAGCGCAGGCCGCACTGCTTGAAGAACACCCACATGGCGCCGTCGGCGAGCGCCTGGAGCACGGTGTCCACGCTCCCGAAGATTCGCTGTCGCATTGGTGTCTCACCTCCCTGTCAAAGTCAGGAGGCGCGAGGAGCTCGCCACGTACGTCGACTCGCGTGACCTCATGGGCTGTGGGTACCGTCGTAGGCATGGGTGAAGACCAGTTGCAGCCACAGGACACGCTCGACGACCGAGGCGTGGACGACGTGCTCGACGAGGGGATCTCTCCCGCCGAGCAGCTCCGCGGGTCGAACGCCAAGGGCACGACGGCGCGTGAAGCCGAGGAGGGCGAGTCCATCGATGATCGACTCCGTCAGGAGGAGCCCGAGGTGTGGGAGGACGCTGAGGCCGAGTCACGGGCCGACATCCTCGACGGCCCCGTCGGCGGGGAGGTCGGTGAGGCGCGTGCGGGTCGGCTCGTCGCTCCGGACGAAGGTGCCCACGAGGACACCGAGAAGGACCTGATCGCGGAGGACGAGGGCATCGACGGCGCCGGCGCCAGCGCCGAGGAGGCCGCCGTACACGTCATCGAGGAGTGAGCCAGTCGCGTCCGATCAGTTGGGCGGGTCGAGCCGGAAGCCGATCCCGCGCACGGTGTGGATCCAGGCCGTGTCGGGGCTGGCCGCGCGCAGCTTGCGGCGCAGGTTCGCGACATGGACGTCGACCAGGTGGTCGGAGCCGGCGGGGCCGGAGTTCCAGATCGCGGACACGATCGAGTCGCGATCCCAAACGTGCCCTGGCCGCGCGGCGAAGAGAGCCAAGAGATCGAACTCGGTCCTCGTCAGCGGCAGGACGTCGCCGCCGTACGTAGCCTCGCGGCGCGCCAGGGAGACCTCGAGCCCGGCTCCGGCTGCGAGGGGGTCTGGCGCCGGAGCGTGGGAACCTGCGTCGACGAGACGCCGCGGGCGGCGGAGCATGGCATCCACGCGGGCCCGGAGCTCCCGGGGGGAGAAGGGCTTGGTCATGTAGTCGTCGGCGCCGAGGTCGAGTCCGACCAGACGGTCGCGCTCCTCCCCCCGGGCGGTGAGCATGATGACGTAGGCGTCGCTCGAGGCCCGGATGCGTCGACAGATCTCGAGGCCGTCGACGTCGGGCAGTCCCAGGTCCAGGGTGACCAGGTCGGGCCGGTGCTCCCGGAGCTGGGACAGGACGTCCCGGCCCGCGGCTGCTTCGTGCACGTCGAAGCCCGCGTGGGCCAGGACTTTCACCACCAGCCCGCGCACATCCGGGTCGTCCTCGATGACCAACGCCGTCTGGCGTGTCATGCAACCACCCCCAAAGTCCGGTGAGGGCGTTCCCGAGAATTGGTCTTGTTGTGCCGGAGAGGTCCCCCTCGAGCGCCCAGACTATCCAGAAGACACCCCGTCGGCGCCACCGCGCGCCCGAATCGACGAAGTGACGTGGAAACTCAGCCGGGAGAGACGACGCGGACCGTGTAGCCGTACGGCCCGTTCTCGTCGGTCGGGATGCCCTGGCAGGAGAAGTTCTGGTTCTGCCAGCAGTTGAACCGCGTGGACGCGTTGGCGAGGGTGAGCGTGACCTTCCGGACCGAGGAGGTGCTGAAGTCGAACTCGATGGTGCCGTTGCCGTTCGCGGCCAGGGGGACCGGCTTGCGCAGGATTCGGCCCGTCGCCCGGTGTACCAGCACGTACGCCGCCGGGTCGGTGACCCGCTCAGGGCCGTTGACGGTGACCTGGAGGGTCGATCCAGGGGCCACTCCGCCCCCGGGCAGGATCGTGATGTTCTGCGACGCCAGGTGCCTGATGGTGAGGGAGTCGGACGCCTCCGGCTCGCCCGACGTGAGGACGTGCCGCGTTCGCACGTTCGCCCGTGGCCACCTGACGCCCTCGCTGTAGGTCGTGCCCGGGATGGTGTTCCCGGCCGTGTAGGCGCGGAACACCGAAGGGAAGCTCTGGCCGGCCCCAGCCAGCGAGTTGCTGACGGCACGGATCGAGTACTGGTCCGGTGCCCCCTGGAAGTCTCCGGCCTTGTTCCAGGTCGAGCGAACGATGGAGCTTCCGAACCGCTGGGAGAGGTATTCGAAGAAGGCCCAGTTGCCGTACTGGTAGGACCGGCTCGGGTTGAACGTGTCCAGGGCGATCCCCGGGGCCGCCACCTGGCCGGCGCGGAGGTACCGGCGGTTGTCGTTGACGTCGTCGAAGACGTGTTCCTCCATCCAGGTGGCGCTGGCCTCCATGAGCCAGCCGTCCTCGGCGTAGTCGTAGGCGAACTGGACGGCGTGGAAGAACTCGTGGGCGGCGGTGGCCTTCAGGCTCCTCATCGGATTCTTGCCGAACTGCGACCGCGCGAAGTCGTCGTCGAGGACGCAGTAGCCGGAGGCCATCCAGTGGCCGGGCACCTTGCGCTCCGGGGCGCAGTAGCCGAAGACCGAGGGTCCGAGATTCTTGAGGTAGACGTCGAACCTGCCGTTTCCTCCGCGAAGCCCGTCCCTGAGCGGCCGGCGGTAGCCGAGCCTGCGGATCTCGCGCTTCCAGCTCTTCCTCACCACACGCAGGGTGGTGTCGACCCAGCCCAAGTCGGGTGGCGCATCGGCACCCGTCCGCTTCCAGTGAATGCAGATGTTGGTCGAGCACTTCCGCTTCGAGGCGTTCGGGCGGGCCAGTGCCCGGTGCGCTTTCCGGCTGTCCTCGGTGCGCAATGAGGGCAGTGCGACGAAGAGGTCCCGCAGCGCCAGGGTCGTCGAGGCGCCCGGCTCCTTGCCGGTCAGGGCGTCCACCGCGCGGTCGAGTGTGCGTGCCGCCGCCCCGTCGGTGGTGGCAGCACGCAGGTGACCGGCGGTCGGCTTCGTGTCGTCGGCCGCGGAGGAGGCTGCCGAACTCGTCGAGACCGAGAGAACCGAGGCCGCGAGGGCCAGCGCCACGACAACGGAGGCGAGGGTGCGACGCATGCGTTCCCCTATCTCTTTTCGGGCGGTCGTGGCGCGACGGTGGCCCGCCGGAAGGGGACCGGCCCCACGAGAGCCAGCGTAGTCCCCCGGCTGGAAGCGGTCAGGTCGCGCCGGAGATCCTCTCGATCAACCCGGTGGTGGAGATCGTGGGGGTCCGGGGCAGGTAGACGACCTTGCAGACGTCGCCGAACTCGTCGAAGCGGCCCGCCCAGTCGTCGCCCATCACCAACACGTCGGCGGCGTACCGGACGATGTAGTCGCGCTTCAGCTCGAGACTCTCCTCGACGAACACCTCGTCCACCATCTTCAGGGCGCCCACGATCTCGATGCGTTCGGCCTGGCTGAAGACCGGCTCGCGGCCTTTCTTGCGCAGGTTCAGCTCATCGGCGGAGACTCCGACGACCAGCCGGTCGCCGAGAGCAGCCGCTCGCTCGATCACCCTCAGGTGCCCGACGTGGAAGACGTCGAACGTGCCGAAGGTGATCACCGTTCGTGACATGGCGGGCATTCTGGCACCCCTTCCCGGATAGGGAAGAATCGGACGGCGTGACTGCGACCATACCGATGATCACCGCCAATCCGGCCGCGGACGAAGAGCGCCGGCAGGGACTGCGCCGGATGCGCACCTTGGCGGTGGGGCTCCTGGTCCTTGCCGCCGCCGTCTATGTCCTGACCCTCGACCAGGACGGCTTCCTCGGCTTCGTGAATGCGGGGGCGGAAGCCTCCATGGTGGGCGCGATCGCGGACTGGTTCGCCGTCACCGCCCTCTTCAAGCACCCGCTCGGACTCCCGATCCCGCACACGGCCCTGGTGCCTCGACGGAAGGACGAGCTGGGCCGCGGGCTCGAGGAGTTCTTCGGGGAGAACTTCCTGCAGGAGGCAATCGTCCGCGATCGGGTGCGTGCCGCGACGATCTCGATGCGCCTGGGGGAGTGGCTCAGCGAGCCGGAGCACGCTCGCCGGGTCGTCGACGAGGTGGCCGACGTCGCCGTCATCGCGCTCGGGAGGGTGCGGGACGAGCACATCGCCGAGCTGGTGGAAGCCGTCCTGGTGCCGCGCTTCCGTGAGGAGCCGCTCGCGCCCCTGCTGGGCACCCTCATCGTGGAGGTGGTGCGCGACGACCTCCACCACGGGGTGGTCGACCTGGCCCTGGAGGAGCTGCACCGCTGGCTGGTGCAGAATCCCGACACCTTCGCCGAGGTCCTCAGCGAGCGGGCGCCGTGGTGGGCACCGCCGCGCCTCAACGAGGCCGTCACGTCCCGGGTCCACACCGAGGTGGTCCGCTGGCTGACCGATATTCGCAACGACCCCCGTCACCACGCCCGGGAAGCCCTCGACTCGATGCTCGCCCAGCTGGGGCAGGACCTGTTGTTCGACGAAGACACCCAGGCCCGGGCCGAGGCCCTCAAGCTCCGGCTCCTCGACCATCCGCAGTTCTCCGCCACCGGCATCTCGCTGTGGAAGGCCCTTCGCCGGGCGTTGCTCGGCGCCCTCCGCGACCCGCGTGGTCCGCTCCGGGAGCGGCTGGAAACCGAGCTGACGGCATTCGCGCACCAACTGACGACCGACGACCGCCTCCGCGAGCGCCTCGACGGGCTCGCAGCCGACGCGACCGTCTTCGTCGTCGAGAGGTACGGCGCGGAGCTCACGGCGATCATCACCCACACCATCGAACGGTGGGACGGCAAGGAAGCGGCTCACCGGATCGAGCTGCACGTGGGTCGGGACCTGCAGTTCATCAGGATCAACGGCACCATCGTCGGCGGCCTGGTCGGACTGGTCATCCACGCGGTGGCGGTGATCCTCGGATGATCGTCGACGTCGCGATCCGGGACGACTCGATCCGGCTCGGCCAGTTCCTCAAGCTGGCCAACCTGGTCGAGAGCGGCGCGCAGGCGAAGCCGCTCATCGCCGACGGCGCGGTCGTGGTCAACGGAGAGGTCGAGACCCGACGCGGCCGGCAGCTCGTGCGGGGCGACGTGGTCTCGCTGGGGGGTGTGTCGGCCCGGGTCGCGGAGGAGTCCGGGCCGGACGACCTGCCTTGATGAGGCCTAGCTCACGTCCACCAGGTCGACCACGAAGATCAGGGTCTCACCCGGCGCGATCGCGCCCCCGGCGCCGCGGTCGCCGTACCCGAGGTGCGGCGGGATGACCAGCTGCCGGCGCCCGCCGACCTTCATCCCGGCGACGCCCTGGTCCCACCCGGAGATCACCTGGCCGATGCCGAGCCGGAACTTCAGCGGCTCCCCGCGGTTGTACGACGCATCGAACTCCTCGCCGGTGGAATGGGCAACGCCCACGTAGTGCACCTCGACGGTCGATCCGGACGTCGCCTCGGCTCCGTCACCCTCCGCGATGTCGGTGACGACCAGGTCGGCGGGCGGTTCGGGGTCGAAGAAGTCGATCTCGGGCTTGTCCATGAGCGCCTCTCAGGTCCGGTGGACGTAGCTGTCGAGCTGGTCGCGCTCGAACTCGACCTCGGCCATCCGGTGCTTGACGACGTCGCCGATGCTGATGATTCCCGTAAGGCGGCCGTCGGTGACCACCGGGACGTGGCGCACGCGGTGCTCGGTCATCACCTTCATCAGGTCGTCGAGCACGGAATCCTGGTCGCACGTCTGCACGTCGGTGGTCATGATCCCGGACACCGGACCGTCGAGGATGGCGTCGTCCTCGTGCAGACGTCGTACGACGTCCCGCTCGCTCACGATGCCGTCGACGCTGGTTCCGTCGGTGCTCACGATGAGGGCGCCCACGTTGTGCTCGGCGAGCAGGCCGAGGAGGTCGCGAACCGTCGCGTCCGGGCTGATGGTGATGACGTCCTGGCTGGGCTTGGCGCCGAGCACCTCACTGATTCGCATGGCCACCTCCGTCTTCGCCGACGTTGCAATGCCCCCAGGTGCAACGCTAGCGGATCGGCGGCTCTCGGTGCCGTCGTCCATGGACCGGGATCCGGCTCAAGGGCGTGTCTCCCAAGTCCGTGGCCTGCTGCGCGCCGTCCCGCGGGCGCCTCGCTTCGTTGTCGTCGGTCGTCGTGGCTCCGCCACGCCTCCGCTCCTCCGCCTTGCGATGCATCCCGCAGGACGACGCTCGCGACGGCCGAGACTTGGGAGACACGCCCTACCTCCGGTCCCGCAGCTCGTGGACCGACCCGGGAGGGACGGGTGGGGCATCGGGATCGGTGTCGCCGTCGGGCAACCCGCCGAGGAACGCGAGGGCGGCCTCGTGGAGATGACCGTTGGAGGCCAGGGCGCTGCCGCCGAAGGGACCGTCGGTGCCGTCGAGGGCGCTGAACCGGCCACCGGCCTCGCGCACGACCACGTCGAGGGCCGCCATGTCGTAGACCTCGAGCTCCGGTTCGGCGGCCAGGTCCACCGCACCCTCGGCGAGCAGCATGTAGGACCAGAAATCGCTGTACGCGCGGGTGCGCCAGCACCGTCGGGTGAGGGAGAGGAAGTCGTCCAGCCGCTCGCGCTCCTCCCAGCCGTGCAGCGAGGAGTAGGAGAACGACGCGTCTTCGAGCCGACGTATGTCGGAGACCTGGCACGGGGTGGCCTTGAGCAGCGAGCGTCCCGTCCAGGCGCCGTTGCCGACCGAGGCCCACCACCGGCGTTGCAGCTGCGGCGCCGAGATGACGCCGAGGACGACCTGATCGTCGACGACGAGGGCGATCAGGGTGGCCCAGACCGGGACCCCGCGGACGAAGTTCTTGGTGCCGTCGATCGGGTCGATCACCCAACGGCGCTGGCTGTGCCCCGACGACCCTTGCTCCTCGCCGGTGACCGCGTCCCGGGAGCGCACCCGCGACAGCGTCCGCCGGATCCCCTCCTCGACGTCCCGGTCGGCATCGGTGACCGGCGTCAGGTCCGGCTTGCTCATGACGTGCAGGTCGAGGGCCTTGAACCTCCCGGTGGTGATCGAGTCGGCGTCGTCGGCAAGCACGTGCGCGAGGCGCAGGTCATCGGTGAAATCGGTCGGCACGGGACTCAGGGTATTCCCAGATTTCTGGTTTAACGTTCAGGTATGGAGTTCAACGGACTTCCGCTGCACCCGCTCGTCGTGCACGCGGTGGTGATTCTCGGGCCCTTGGCCGCGGTGACCGCGCTCGCGTACGCCGTCGTCCCACGCTGGCGGTGGCTTCTCCGGTGGCCGATGGTCTTCCTGGCGGCCGTGACCGCGGGCGCGACCTACGTCGCCAAGATCGCCGGGGAGGACCTCTTCGACGACCGGTTCCTGGGGTTGGACGAGGGCTCGCTGGCCGACCAGATCGCCCTCCACGAGGAGCGTGGTGAGCTGCTCGTGTGGTTCGCCCTCGGCTTCCTCGTACTGGCGCTGCTGGCCGCGTGGACGCTCGGTGGCCCGAGCGCCCTGGCCTCCGGAAAGGGCGCTCGCGACTCCAAGGGTGCCGCCTCCGTCGTCGTCGCCGTCCTCGTGGCGGCCGGGGCCGTCGCGCTGGTCGTGATGATCTTCCTGACCGGGGATGCCGGCTCGCGAGCGGTGTGGGAGCAGGTCGACGCCCTCGCACGGGTCTCCGTTCAATAGGCGGGGCTCAATAGGCGGGCGCGCTCCGGGCGGCCAACAACCGCCGGAAGGACTCGACCCGGTCCGGGTCGGCCGCGCCGGCGGCCACCGCCTGGTCCAGCCCGCACTCGGGTTCGTCCCGTCCGTGGGTGCAGCCGCGCGGGCAGTCCTCGGTCAGCTCGTCGAGGTCCGGGAAGGCTCCGATCAGCTGCACGGGGTCCACGTGCGCCAGTCCGAACGAGCGGATCCCCGGCGTGTCGATGATCCAGCCGTCGCCGTCGGCCAGCTCGAGCATGAACGCCGAGGTCGAGGTGTGCCGCCCCCGACCGGTCACGACGTTGACGTGCCCGATCTCGCGGTCGGCGTCCGGCACGAGCGCGTTGACCAGTGTCGACTTCCCGACGCCGCTGTGCCCGATCATCACGCTGGTGCGACCGCGCAGGCGCTCCCGCAGCCCGGTCAGGTCACCGCCCTTCCTGGTCACCACCCAGTGCACCCCCAGTGATCGGTACGTCGACAGCAACGTCTCCGGGTCGGCCAGGTCGGACTTGGTGAGGCACAGCAGCGGCTCCATGCCGGCGTCGTACGCCGCCACGAGGGCGCGGTCGATGAGGCGTGGCCGCGGCTCCGGGTCGGCCAGCGCGGTCACGACGACCAGCTGGGACGCGTTGGCGACGATCACCCGCTCGACCGGGTCGTCGTCATCGGCCGTTCGACGCAGGACTGTCGTGCGCGCGGAGACCTCCACGATCCGGGCGAGTGACCCCTCGGTCCCGGAGGTGTCGCCGACGACCCGCACCCGGTCTCCGACCACGACCCCCTTGCGTCCCAGAGGCCGCGCCTTGATCGCCAGCACCGTGCGGCCGTCGACGAGCAGGGTGAGGCGGCCCCGGTCGACCGTCACGACCACCCCGTCGACGGCGTCGTCGTAGGTCGGGCGCTCCTTGGTCCGGGGGCGGGTGCGGCGGCGGGGCCGCTCGTAGTGCTCCTGGTCGTGCTCGCCGTAGCGGCCAGTCGTCACAGCAAGCCGACCCAGAACTCGGCGAAGTCCGGAAAGGTCTTGGAGGTCGTGGCCACGTCCTCCACGAGCACCCCGTCGACGGCGGCGGCGACGATGACGGCGGCATGCGCCATCCGGTGATCGGCGTAGGTGCGGAAGACGCCGCCGTGCAGGCTCGCCGGGCGGAAGGAGAGACCGTCCGGCTCCTCGGTCACGTCGGCGCCCAGGCCACCGAGCTCGCGGGCCAGGGCCGACAGCCGGTCGGTCTCGTGGCCGCGGATGTGGGCGATGCCGCGCAGGTGCGAAGGTGAGTCGGCCAAGGCGCAGAGCGCCGCCACGGCGGGGGCGAGCTCGCCCGCGTCGTGCAGGTCGACGTCGAGCCCGTGGATGGCGCCGCTGCCCCGCACCTGCAGCCCGTGTTCGACGACGTCGACGTCGCAGCCCATCGCGGTCAGGATCTCGCGCAGGGTGGCCCCGGCCTGCGTGGTGTGCCGCGGCCAGTCGCGCACGGTGACCGAGCCGCCCGACACGGCAGCCAGGGCGAGGACCGGAGCGGCGTTGGAGAGGTCCGGCTCGATGACGTGGTCGACCGCGCGCACCGGCCCCGGCGCGACCGACCAGCGGTTGGCGTCGGCGTCGTCGACGTCGATGCCGTGCTCGCGGAGCATCGCCACGGTCATGTCGATGTGGGGGAGCGAGGGGACCGGCTTGCCGTCGTGGCGGACGTCGACCCCGCGTTCGTAGCGCGCTCCGGCCAGCAACAGCCCGGAGACGAACTGCGAGGATGCGGAGGCGTCGATCACCACCGGCCCACCCTCGACCTCGCCGGCGCCCTGCACCGTGAAGGGCAACGTGCCTCGCCCGCCGTCGTCGACGTCGACACCGAGCGTTCGGAGCGCCGTCAACACCTCGCCCACCGGCCGGTTCCGCATGTGCGGGTCACCGTCGAAGGCCACCGTGCCGGTGGACAGGCCGGCCACGGGCGGCACGAACCGCATCACCGTCCCCGCGAGCCCGCAGTCGACGCTCGCGTCGGCCCGGAACGGCCCCGGCGTGACGGACCAGTCGTCTCCCTCGCTGTCGATCCGCGCGCCGAGCGCCCGGAGCGCCGCCGCCATGAGGGCGGTGTCGCGCGAGCGCAGCGGCCGTCGGATGACCGACGGTGCCTCAGCGATCGCGGACAGCACCAACGCCCGGTTGGTCAGCGACTTGCTGCCCGGGAGGGACACCACGGCGTCGACCGGATTCCTCGCGCGCGGCGCCGGCCACGGGTCGGCGAGCCGGGTGGTCGTCACCGGGGAAGGGTATCGGCCTGGCGGTCCACCGGACTCAGCCCAGGTTGGCGGCCGCCAGCCTGGCCTCGCGGCGTGCGGTGCCCTTCAGATGACGGGCCTCGCGGCGTACGTCGCGCGCCGCACGCCGGGCTCGCCAGGCCAGCCCCGGCCGGCCCTCGGTGTCGACTCCGGCCAGGATCAGGCCGCCGAGCATCGAGACGTTCTTGAAGAAGTGCATCCTCTGGTTCGCCTTCTGCGTGGGGTCCGGCTCGTTCCAGAACTGGTGTCCGGCAACCGTGGTCGGAACGAGGCTCCCGGCGAGGACGAGGGAAGCCAGCCTGGGGACGCGCCCGGTGGCGAGCGCCGCGCCCGCACCGACCTGGACGGCTGCGTTCAGTCGGATCAGGGTGACGGGATTCTCCGGGATGGGAGCAGACGGCACGACCCGCTTCACCAGAGGCACCAGCGTGTCGGTCACCTCCTTGCCCTGCTCGGCGAGCCGAGGCGCGTTGCGCAGGGCGTGCAGGCCGCCGGCTATGAACATCGACGCGAGCATCGGCCGGGCGATCAGTCTGATGACGGTCATGCCTCATTCCTACACGATGCCGGGTACGACGTCGCTGCCGATCACGATCCCAATGGCACCGTGGTGCGGTTGTTCGTCCGGTCGCGGTCGACCGTGCCCGCTTCGGGGGTGACCGTGAACACGAGGGCAGCGGGGGTCACGGGCGCCGCCACCGCCGTGAACGTGAACGTCGTCGGGGCGGTGGTCACGTGACAGCTGGCCGGATTCGACCGGAGCGGTGCGCACCGGCCGTCGAGCGTCACGACGAGAGTGAGCCCTCGGCCGGTCACGGACAGGGTGGCCCCGCCCCCGGGAGCGAGGCCGGAGACCGTGACCACCACCTGGTGCGCAAGGGCCGGACCGGTCGTTGCCCGGCCGGTGACCCGGAGATCGGCACCGGCCACCGGTGGCTCTGGCTGCTCCACGGTCGGGGTCCCGTGGCCTCCGCCCCCTGGCGGTGGTGGGGAAGAGGAGGGTGTCTCGTCGCCGGGCGGGTCGGCGCTGGCCGACGTGAACGGGACCGCCGGGGCGATGGCGGACGCGGCGGCCGCGTCACTCCCGCCGGGACCGCCCATGCTGCCACCCGGCCACACCCTGGTGCGCTCGAAGCGAGGCGGATCGTTGGCGAGGACCGCTGCCTCACCCGCCACCGCCGGCGGCGGATCCGCGGCCCGAACCGAGGGAGCGGGATCGTCGACAGCGACGAACACGGCGCCGGCGACGACAGCCGCCGTGGTGGTGGCCGCTGCTGCCGAGGCGGGCAGATGAGCCGCGAGCAGATCGCGCGCCCGGTCGACGAGCAGCAGGAGGGCGCCCTTGCCGACCGCCCCGGCCGTGGTGCCGACGTACCCGGCGGCGGCGCCGCCCAGCAGCAGGGGCGCCAGGACGCCGGACAGGTTGGAGTTCACCTGGGTGAGCTCCAGGTAGATCGCGGTGCACCGGCGGCACTCCGCGAGGTGGTTCTCCACCCTGGCCGCATCCCGGCGGGACAGGCCGTTGCGCACGTAGCCACCGAGGTTCTGCTGCGTCCACCCGCACGCATCGTCCTCGGCGTCCGTGATGTGCATGGTGAGGAAGGCCTGACGAAGACCCTCGCGAGCCCGGTAGGCCAGCGCGGACACGGAGTTCGGGGTCATCCCGAGGAGCGGGGCGACCTCGGCTGGCTTCTGCCCCTCCACCTCGGTGTGCCAGAGCACCGCCTGCCACCGCTCCGGGAGGGACGCGAAGGCACGTGCCGCGGCGGCGTTCTCGAACCCCTCCACGGCGGTGTCCCGGAAGGGCACGCCTGGGTCGAACGCCGTGATGTCGTCGGTCGTGTGCAGGCGGGACGTGGCCCGGATCCGGTCGACATGCAGGCGGCGGACGGCGGTCAGCAGGTAGGCGCGGAAGGCGAGGTCCGGTCCTCCGCCACGCTGGAGCGCCACGAGCACCCGGGCGAACGCCTCCGACACCAGGTCGTCGGAGTCGGGGGACGCGACGAGCTGCCGGGCCAGACGCCGCGCAGCCTCGACATGGCGACCGTAGAGCTCGCCGTAGGCATCGGTCTCCCCGCCGCGGACGGCCGAGATCAGCTCGGCGTCCCCGGGCGCGTCGAGCCGTTGCGACGTGGAGCCCACATCGGTGCAACGAGTCAATGTCGAAAAGATCACGCATTTCGCGTCATGACCTGCCGCCCCCGCCGTCCAATCGGTGTACGGGCGGACCGGGGAGGGCGTGCCATGGGGGTATTCAGGACGCGCACGCGGGGGGCTCCGTTCGCCGATCCCGGGGCAAGGGCGGAACTGACCGAAGACCAGAGAGCGGCCCTGCCGCCCCGGTTCGAGGCGGTGGGGGAGGCCCTTGCTTCGGGATCTGCCGCGGCCGACGAGTGCGCGGTCACGGGCGAGGTCTGTGCGTCCGACGGGCTCTCTCTCGACGAGGCCCTGGCCGACCTGAGCACCACCTGCCGGGTGGTCGGCCTCTCGGAGCCCCGCTTCGTCGATGTCCGCGCCCTGTCGGTGGCGTGGAGCGAGACCACCCTCGACTACCTGCACCGCCTCACCTGTGCGGACCCGGCGACCGGTCTGGCCAGCCTGGCGCATCTGCAGGAGCGACTGGCCGAGCTCCACCGCATGCCTGTCGAGGATCCCCGGGCCGGGGTGCGGCACGCGCTCGTGGTCGTCGACCTCAACTCCCCGCGTTCGGGACGGCAGCGTGCTTTCACGGGGGCGATCGCGAGCGACCTCCGCCTGGCCGCTGTCGCCCGGACCGCTGGCACCGTGTTCGGGGCAACGGCGACCATCGGCCGCCTGGGACCGGAGCGGCTGGTGGTGATCACCTCGCGCGACGGTCGCCTCGGACGGCGGGCCTGGCTGCTGCGGAGCATGGTCCGGCACTTCGAGCCGTCCGACGCCGGAGTGCGGGTCTGGATCGAGGGTCTCCCCGACTCCGGGTCCGGCGCCGCGACCGTCCTCGCCGAGCTCGCGCGCAGCTAGCCTTCCCGCCGGTCGAGCCTGTCGAGACCCCGCCGCGTCTCGTAGCCTGACCCCATGTGCGGCCGTTACGCGTCGAGTCGGCGCCCCGAGGACCTCATCGAGGAGTTCGAGGTCGTCGATGACCGGACCCCAGCCCCGCTGGACGCGGACTACAACGTGGCGCCGACCAAAGAGGTCTACGCCGTCGTCGAGCGCCCGCCGTCGAAGGACAGCGAGCTGCCCCCGGAGCGCCAGCTGCGGGTGCTGCGCTGGGGGCTGATCCCCTCCTGGGCCAAGGAGCCGGGGATCGGCAACCGGATGATCAACGCTCGGATGGAGACCGTCGCGGAGAAGCCGGCCTACCGCCGGGCGTTCGCGTCGCGACGCTGTCTGTTGCCGGCCGACGGCTACTTCGAGTGGTACCCGACGTCGCAGAAGACCAAGGCCGGCAAGCCCCGCAAGCAGCCGTTCTTCATCCGGCCGCAGGATGGCGGGACCCTGGCCATGGCGGGGCTCTACGAGATCTGGAAGGACCCGACCCGCGACGACGAGGATCCCGAACGTTTCCGGTGGACGTGCACGGTGTTGACCACCGAGGCCGAGGACTCCGTCGGTCACATCCACGACCGGATGCCACTCATGGTCGAGTCCGATCGATGGGCCAGCTGGCTGGATCCCACGATCAGCAGCAAGGACGACCTGCTCTCGCTCCTCGTTCCTGCGGCTCCGGGAAAGCTGGAGGCCTTCCCCGTGTCCACCCTCGTGAGTAACGTCCGCAACAACGGACCCGAGCTCGTCGAGCCCATCCCGCTCTCGGAGGCCATCGAGTGAGCCACTCACGAACGGGACGACGGCCATGACCGCCCCGGAACGAATCGTCGACACCCCGCATGGCGACGGCCGACTCGTCACGCATCGCTCCCGCCGGCCGATCGCCACTCTGCTCCTGAGTCACGGCGCCGGCGGCGGGATCGGCGCGCGGGACCTGGTAGCGCTCGCACACGACCTCCCGGGGCAGGGGATCAGCGTGGTGCTCTTCGAGCAGCCATGGCGGGTGGCCGGACGCAAGGTCGCCACCCCGCCGGCGACCCTGGACGTCGGCCTGACCGCGGCCGCCTCGGCCCTGCGGACCCGGACCCCGCTCGTGCTCGGAGGCCGCTCGGCAGGAGCACGGTCCGCCGCCCGTTGCGCGAAGTCGCTCGGTGCGATCGGTTGCCTGGCGCTGTCCTTCCCCCTTCACCCGCCCGGCAAGCCGGAGAAGTCCCGGGTGCAGGAGCTGCACTCCGCCCAGGTGCCCACGCTGGTGATCCAGGGCGAGCGCGACACGATGGGCCGTCCCGAGGACTTTCCGGACGAGCTCGACCTGGCCGTCGTACCCGCGGCAGACCACGGGCTGCGAGTGCCGGCGCGGGGGCCGATCTCCCAGGCCGAAGCGATGGGGATCGTGGTCGAAGCGACCCTGGAGTGGATCGTTCGCGAGGTCACCGGGAACCAGCGGCCCGCCTGACGCTGTCCGCCTGTGGAATACGGGGACGCGACCCGGGCGTTCTTGCTATGTGCTCGCCGTGCTGGACCGTCCCACCCGCCCGTTAGTCTGGGAGACGATGACTGATTCCGTGACCCACGACGAGGTCGCCACCGTTGACGTGGCCACCGAGACCCCGGAGGAGCGCTCCGCGCGGTTCGAGCGCGACGCCCTGCCGTTCCTCGACCAGCTCTACGGCGCCGCGATGCGGATGACCCGCAACCCGGCCGATGCCGAGGACCTGGTGCAGGAGACGTTTGCCAAGGCCTACTCCTCGTTCCACCAGTTCCGCCCGGGCACCAACCTCAAGGCCTGGCTCTACCGGATCCTGACCAACACCTTCATCAACTCCTACCGCAAGAAGCAGCGCGAGCCCCAGAAGTCCATGGCGGAGGACGTCGAGGACTGGCAGCTCGCGCGCGCCGAGTCCCACACGTCGAGTGGCCTGAAGTCGGCCGAGATGCAGGCGCTGGAGCACCTGCCCGACTCCCAGGTGAAGGACGCCCTCCAGCGGCTGCCGGAGGAGTTCCGGCTGGCCGTCTACCTGGCCGATGTCGAGGGATTCGCCTACAAGGAGATCGCCGAGATCATGGACACGCCCATCGGGACCGTCATGTCACGACTGCACCGGGGCCGCCGCCAGCTGCGCGACATGTTGTCGGACTATGTGCGCACCCAGGACCTTCTCGCCGCCGGCAGGGACGGAGGGGAGTCGTGAGCTACCGTCCCGACGAACCGGTGTCCCAGGCCTGTGCCGACTTCCTCGAGCGCATCGTCTACCTCATCGACAACGAGCTCGACGACGCCGACGTCTCGGCCGTGCGGATCCATCTCGACGCCTGCAACCCCTGCCTGGAGAAATACGACCTCGAGCGCACGGTGAAGGCCATCGTCGCGCGCTCCTGCACGGAGTCGGCGCCCGACGCGCTCCGCGAGCGGGTCCGGCTTCGGATCCGCGAGGTCCAGATCAAGATCACCGAGACCTGACCGATCGGTGGTCGAGCCTGCGAGACCACAGGAAACGAGCCCCCAGCTGAGAGTCAGCTCGGGGGCTCGTGACGTCTGGATCAGGCGTTGGGGCGCTTGCCGTGGTTCGCGCCCTTCTTCTTGCGAGCGCGACGCTTGCGGCCGGTCTTGCTCATGGTGTCCTCCTGGATCGAATGGTCCTGGCCCCTGAGGGCAACGGCCATCCTCTCAAGTCCCGGGTGATCGGCGCGAATCGACGCGAGCCATGAAGCGGTCCTTCTCGACCACGACGCGCGTCATCTCCCCGGTGCCGACCACCTTTCCGTCGTCGGCGTGACGCGCGGCGACCGTGAACCGGTACAGGCGACCGTCGACGTAAGAAGCGGACGCCGTCACCTGCACCTCCTGGCCGATCGGGCTCGCGGCCAGGTGTTCCAGACTGACCCGGGTGCTGACGCTGGTGCTCCCCGCAGGCAGCGCGGGCTCGATCGCCGCACAGCAGGCTGCCTCGCACCAGGCCAGCAGCCGAGGCGTGCCCAGCACGGGCAGGCTGCCTGAGCCGAGTGCGGAGGCGGTGTCGCCTGCGTCGACCAGGAAAGTCAGCTGCGCCTCGGGGTCAGTCGTCGCCACTGCTCGTCACTCCCTGCCATCCTGCGAAGACGGTGCGGTAGGCGATCAAGTGCACGCCGGGGACCGGATCCCAGTCGAGGGCCGGCACCCTGTGGAAGCCCGCCCGCTGGTAGATCCTGTGGGCTGCAGTCATCTCCCGCAGGCTGGAGATCACGACCCCGCTCGCCCCGGTGGTGCGGAACCGCTCGAGGCAGAGGTTGACCAGGGCCTGGCCCACGCCCCGTCGTCTCGCGGCCGGGTCGACCGCGAGCATCCGGAACTCACCCTCGCCCGGTGTCGCGAGCTCCCGCCACGCCGAGCCCTCGGGGCAGACCGTGACCGTGCCGAGAAGGACGCCATCGTCCTCGGCCACCCACAGCTCCGCCTCGCGGTCTCGTCCGGCGGCGTCCCGCAGGTGCTCGGCATATCCGTCCGTAGGCCCGGTCAGGAACTGGGCGTACGCAGCCACCGTGAGCTCGCCGACCGGGGCGAGGTCTTGCGGCGTGGCGCGGCGAAGCAGCACGGGGTTCAGATCCCGAAGGTGTTCCGCGGGTAGGCCGCGTCGACGTCGGTGATGACGTTGACGAGGTAGGGCACGTTCGCGGCGAACGCCCGGTCGAGGGCCTCGCCGATCCGACGCGGGTCGGTGACCGTCTCACCGGCGCCGCCCAGGGCCCGAACGACCTCGTCGTACGGCGTGCGCTGCGCCAGGTCGGCGACGACGTCGTAGCCGTAGAGCATCTGCATCGGGCCCTTCTCGAGCCCCCAGGCGGAGTTGTTGCCCATCACCATCACCACGGGCAGGTTGTGCCGGACGAGGGTGTCGACGTCCATCAGCGAGAATCCGGCGGCGCCGTCGCCCAGCAGCAGCACCACCTGGGAGGAAGGCCGGGCAAGGCGGGCGGCGATGGCGGCGCCGAGTCCGGCGCCCAGGCAGCCGTAGGGGCCGGGATCGAGCCAGCCGCCGGGTTGCTTCGGCTCGACGAACTTGCCGGCGAAGCTGACGAAGTCGCCGCCGTCGCCGATCACCACGGCGTCCTCCGCGAGCCGGGGAACGAGCTCGCCGTAGATGCGCGCAGGGTGGATCGGGTCGGCTTCGGCGCCGAGGAGCGCAGCGTCGTTCTCGGCGGCGGCCTTGACGGCGGACTGCAGGTCGGTGACCCACGAGGACCAGTCGGGGCGGCGAACCACCTGGTCGAGGGCGGTCATCAGGGCGTCGAACACCGACGTCAGGTCACCGGCCAGGGAGGCGGTGAGCTGGGCGTGACCCGAAACCTGTCCCGACGAGTCCGCCACGTGCACCACCTGTGCGGGCGTGGCCCCGTCCTTCCCGCCGAAGACGCCGTAGCCGAGCCGAAAGTCCAGCGGGGTGCCGACCACGATGACCAGGTCGCTGCCCCCGAGCGCCTTTCCGCGCGCCTTCGTGACGAGGAGTGGGTGCCCTCCGGGGACCAGGCCTCGGCCCATCCCGTTGGTGATGGTGGGGACGCCCGCCGACTCGACGAACCGGAGCGCGGCGTCCTCGGCACCGTCGGCCCACACGTCGGTACCGAGGATCAACACCGGACGGCTGGCCGAGGCCAAGAGCTCGGCGACCTCGGAGACGGCGTCGGGATCGGGGTCGTCACCGCGCTCGCTGCGGGCCACCGGAAGGTTGCCGCTCGCGGAGTTGAAGAACTCATCCATCGGCACATCGACGAACACCGGGCCACGGTGCGGCGAAGCCGCCAGCGCGAACGCCTCGTCCATCCCGCCCAACATGTCGCCAGCGGTGGCCAGTGTCCTCGCCGACTTCGTGACCGGCGCCACGATCGCGGTGTGGTCGATCTCCTGGAGGCTGCCGCTGCCCCAACGGTTGGCCGGCGCGCGACCGCCCACGACCACCATCGGAGAGCCCGCGAACTGGGCCTGCGCGATCGCGCTCACGCCGTTGGTGACTCCGGGGCCCGCGGTGAGCACGGCCAGGCCGGGCACCCGGGTCAGCTTGCCGGTCGCCTCTGCCGCGAACGCGGCGGTCTGCTCGTGCCGGACGTCGAGCAGCCGCATCGGGCGCTCGGCCTTGACCGCGCCGTCGTACATCGGGAAGACGTGTGCGCCGGACAGCGTGAACATGGTCTCCACGCCGTGGGCGCGGGCGACGGCGACGGCGAGCTCGCCCGCGTGGCCGGTCAGGGCTGCATCGGTCATGGACCGAAGGTTACCGACCAGTTGCGAGGTAGTGCGGGTTGGTCCGGCGCAGCGCCTCGACCACGACGAGCAGCAGGTCGGAGCGAACGGCAGGCGGGTTGGGTCCGAGCGCGAGCTGCAGGTGGAGGGCACGCAGGAAGGCCTCGGTGTTGCCGCGCAGGAGGAACGGATCGGCGGTCCCCGCCTTGACCGTTGCCGCGGACGTGAGCCGCGCGACCCACGGCTCGATGATGCTCAGAGGAAGGACGTTGCGCCGGAGCACGTTGATCGTCGCCAGGGCCATCCGGTCCGGTTCGCCGTGGACGAGCAGGGACTCCGCGGGGAAGGTGATCCGGTCGCCGAGCACGTCGAGGAGAACGGTGAGCTCCGCCTTGCCCAGGTGGGGCGACTCCGCGAGTGCAGTCAGGGCGTCCGCGCCGTGCGCCATCGCATGGGCCCAGCCCTTGCCGGGCACGAACCCACGGAGGTCCCGCTCGCGGAGGTACCACGTCGCGACCCGGTCGCCCCACTCGAGAATCTTGCCGGGCGGTAGCAGGCCGGCGGCGTTGTCCCGAGTCACGCACTCTGCGAGAAGCAGTACCGAGAAGCTGCGCCGGAACACGCTGTCGGTGCCGCTCTCGCCCAGGCCGACGGTCAGCCCGGCTGCCATCCCGTCGCCGAGGCCGGACAGCAGGTCGTCGTACACGCCGCGGTCGGTCCAGGTCGCCAGGGCCGGGTAGGCGGTGCCGTCGCGGATGCGGGGATCGGTCGAGCCGAGCATCCGGGTGAGCTCGGCGGTGAGGTCGTCCAGCGGGCGATCCTTCGGAACCTGGAAGTCGTCCGCGAGGACCTGCTTCCAGTACGACGTCATGGCTCCTATCCTGCCAGCCGGTCCCGACCCCTGGGTGCACGGTCTCGGCGACGCCCCACCTCTGGTGGCCAGCCTCTACCCTGACCACCGTGCCGTCCTTGACCGAGCTGGTGCGCAGCCACACAGACCTCGACGACGAGGATGTCGCGTGGCTGCAGCTGCTCCAGGCGGACTGGCAGATCATCGCCGACCTCTCGTTCGCGGATCTGGTGCTGTGGCTGCCGGACCGGACGGGGACGGGCTTCTGGGCGGGCGGCCAGATGCGTCCGACGACCGGGCCCACGGCGTACGTCGACGACATCGTCGGCACGTTCATGCCCCTTGGCCGTCGGCCGATGCTGGACGCGGCGTACGCCCAGGGCCGGCTGGTCCGCGAGGGCGACCCGGAGTGGCGCGACGACGTGCCGGTGCGGGTGGAGACCATTCCCGTGCGCCGTGCCGGCCGGGTGGTCGCGGTCGTGGCCCGCAACACCAACCTCCTCGGCGTCCGCACTCCCAGCCGGCTCGAGCTGTCCTACCTGCAGACCGCCGCGGACCTGACCCAGATGATCGCGCACGGGCACTTCCCGGCCCCCGGACCACGCAGCGATCATGCGGACTCGCCCCGGGTCGGCGACGGCTTCGTGCGGGTGGACGGGACCGGGCAGGTGGTCTACGCCAGCCCGAACGCGATGTCGGTGTACCGGAGGCTGGGGCTGTCGGGCGACCTGACCGGGCTGAGCTTCGCTGAGGTGACCCGGGAACTGGTTCCGCCGCGGCGCCGCCCCGACGAGGAGACCTTGAGCGCCGTCCTGGGCGGGCGAGCCCATCGCGACACCGAGATCGGCAACGACGAGGCCACCCTGATCGTGCGCTCGATCCCGCTACGGCCCCTGGGTGATCACATCGGTGCGCTGGTCCTGGTGCGCGACGTCACCGCCCTGCGCCGTCGCGATCGCGAGCTCGTGACCAAGGACGCGACGATCCGCGAGATCCACCACCGCGTGAAGAACAACCTGCAGACCGTGGCGGCCCTGCTGCGGCTCCAGGCGCGTCGGATCGACTCGACGTCGGCCACGTCGGCGCTCGAGGAAGCGGTGCGCCGCGTCGGGTCGATCGCGATCGTGCACGAGATTCTGAGCCACGCGGTCGAGGAGCATGTCGAATTCGACGAGATCGCCGACCGGCTCGGTGGCATGGTGACCGAGGTCGGCGTGATGGGCGGACGGGTCCGGGTGCGCCGTGACGGCTCGTTCGGAGTCCTGGCGTCGAACGCGGCGACGGCCCTGGCGATGGTGCTGACCGAGCTGCTCCAGAACGCCGTCGAGCACGGGTACGACGCCGAGGCCCGAAGCGGAACGATCCTGATGTCGCCGCGTCGGCTCGTCGGCCGATTGCACGTCACGATCGACGACGACGGACGCGGTCTGCCGTCGGGATTCGACCTCGACGCCTCCACCAACCTCGGGCTGTCGATCGTCCGCACCCTGGTCGAGTCCGAGCTCGGCGGTCAGTTGGCACTGGGAGAGGTCCCGGACGGGACCGGCACCCGGGCCGAGCTCGACGTACCGCTCGAGTGAGTCAGGCCGTGCGGATCCGGGCACGGGCGTTGCGACGCTTCAGCGCGCGGCGCTCGTCCTCGCTGAGACCGCCCCAGACCCCGTGGTCCTGCCCGGCTTCAAGCGCCCACGCGAGACACTGCTCGCGCACCTCGCAACGACGGCACACCTGCTTGGCCTCCTCGATCTGGAGGATGGCCGGACCGGTGTTGCCGATCGGGAAGAACAGCTCCGGGTCCTCGTCGAGGCATGCGGAACGGTGGCGCCAATCCATGGCTGGGGAATCCCTCTTTCCTGCGGTGTGGTAGGTCGTGCGGATGCCCTCGTGAGGGCACAGTGAAGTGACTCGTTCACGAGCAACTCCCATAAGCGTGGCAAGACTTTGATCGTGAAACAACCCCCTGCCGGGTCACATTCGTCACAGGCGCGGCACCGCCGGCGCGGTTTCTGGGGCCCTCTACCCTGATCCCGTGAACTCATTCGCCCAGGACAACCCGCCACCGCTCGTGGTGGCGGCCTCCCTGGTGGCGGTCGAGGGCGGGCTGCTCCTGTTGCTCGCGATCCTGGAGCTCGCGAGCCTGTCCGGGCAGCGGGTCGCGATGGGGCTGACCACGTCGCTGTTCTTCGTGATCTTCGGCGCCGGCCTGGTGTTGTGCGCCTGGCAGCTGACCCGCCGTCGGACCTGGGCTCGCGGACCGATCCTCTTCGCCCAGCTCATCCAGCTCGGCATCGCGTGGAACTTCCGCGGCGGCGACACCACCTGGGTGGCGATCTCACTGGCCATCGTCGCCGTCGTCGTGCTGGCCGGGATGCTGCACCCGCACAGTCTCGAGGCACTCAACGAGGAGCGCTGAGCCGCCCGGCGGGCTTCTAGCGACTCTCCTCGAGCGACGCACGCAGCTGTTCGAGGGTGCGGTTGAGCAGTCGGGAGACGTGCATCTGCGAGACCCCGATCTCCTCGGCGATCTGGGTCTGGGTCATGTTCTTGAAGAACCTCAGCAGCAGGATGCGCTTCTCCCGCGGGTCCAGCCGGTCGAGCAGCGGCTTGATCGACTCGCGGATCTCGACGTGCTCGAGATTCTCATCGTCGGCGCCGAGGGCGTCGAGCATGCTGACTCCGGCGTCGTCGGAGTCATCGCTCGCGTCCAGGGACAGGGTCGAGTACGCGTTGCTGGACTCGATCCCCTCCACGATCTCCTCGATCGTGCAGCCGATGTTCTCGGCGAGCTCGCGCGGCGTGGGTGAGCGGCCGAGGTTCTGGGTGAGCTCGGCGGTCGCCGAGCCGATCTGCATCCGCAGCTCCTGCAGCCGCCGCGGGACCCGGATCGCCCAGCCCTTGTCCCGGAAGTACCGCTTGATCTCACCGATGATCGTCGGCGTCGCGTACGTCGAGAACTCGACGCCGCGCTCGGTGTCGAACCGGTCGATCGACTTGATCAGACCGATCGTCCCGACCTGGACCAGGTCCTCGAATGGCTCGCCCCGGTTGCGAAACCGACGGGCACAGTGCTCCACGAGCGGCATGTGGAGATGGACCAGGGCGTCCCGGGCGGTCTCCCGGGTCGCTGTCTGGGTCGCGGTGCTGAGGAACACGCCGAACAGCTCCGCACTGCGCTGACGAGTGGCCTCGACACCGCCTGCGGCAACGTCCCCCGACGTCATGTCGTCCCGAGTGATGTCCTCCATGTCAGGGGGCGGCTCCGGTTTCGCCGGGTGACATGGTCAGGCTCACCGAGAACTTCCCGTTCCCGGAGTCCGCGGCGGCGTACGTCGCGAGCGTGCTGAGGACCTGCCAGGCGAAGCTGTCGTAGTCGGGTTCGACAGGCTGCGCTGCGCTGACCGTCACCTGGACGGTCAGGGAGCCGGTGCTCATGAAGAAGCGGCACTCCAGGTCGGAGGACTCCTGTGCCTCCGGAAGCACCATCGCGCTGGCCTCGCCCACCGCGATCCGGAGGTCCTCGATGTCGTCGATCGGGAAGTCCAGCCGGGCCGCCAGGCCCGCCGTCGTCGTCCGCAGCACCGAGACGTAGGCGCTGTCGGCGGGCAGCCGCAGCTCCACGTCCGCGCGTTCGGCCTGGTTCGCCGTCATGTCCCGCCCTCCGTGAGACTGTCGCGTGCTGCCTTGCACCCTAGTAGGACCGGTCGTCGGGATGGGATACCCCGACGACCAGTCCGCTGGCGTCGTCCGCGGTTTGGCGTCCGGAGTGGCACCTGGGTCGGCTGCGTGCGTTGTGGCGCCTGCGTCCTGGCGCCTGCGTCCTGGCGCCTGCGTACTTTCGCCCGGCGCTACAGCGACTTCGCACGCTCAGTCGCTGATGGGTCCGCTTGAGTTACGAGAACGGTGAAGTCCTCGCTTCGCTCGGGCCTTCCTTGAGACGTCGAAGTCGTGACGGCACGGCTCCGCCGTGGCGTCACGCCTTCTTGGTCTCCCAGAAGATCTCCGCGATCTCGTCGATCTTCGCGAGCAGCTCGTCGGCGGTGCTGGCGTCCATCGAGCCCTTGGTGCCGGTGGCGCCGGCGAGCTTCGTGGCCTCGTTGACCAGCGTGTGCAGCTGCGGGTACTTCTCGAAGTGCGGGGGCTTGAAGTAGTCGGTCCACAGCACCCACAGGTGGTGCTTGACCAACTCGGAGCGCTGCTCCTTGATGAGCACCGCGCGGGTCCGGAAGTCGGGGTCGTCGTTGTCCGCCAGCTTGCCGATGATCCCCTTGATCGACTCGGCCTCGATGCGCGCCTGGGCAGGGTCGTAGACACCGCAGGGCAGGTCGCAGTGGGCGGAAACCTCGACGGTCGGGGCGAACAGTTTCGCGAACATCCGTTGGTCCTCTCAGCTGGGGATCGTGGGCTCGGCTGCGACACTACTCCGCGTGCCGAGTGCTCCACCTGTGGGTCCGACGTACCCGAGACGGCTGCTGCCATTCGGGTTCGCGCGGGTGCGCGGGGCCTCGATGGAGCCCCTCATCCGGGCGGGAGACCGCCTCCTCGTCCGGTACGGCGCCACCGTCCGTCGCGGGGCGGTGGTGCTGGCCCGCTTCCCGGACGGCACCCTCGCGGTCAAGCGCGCGGCGGAGCGCCGTACGACGCGCACTGGCGCGCCGGCCTGGTGGCTGCTCAGCGACAGTCCCGACGAAGGCGTCGACTCCCGTCACCGGGGGCCGGTTGCCGCCGCCGACGTCATTGCCGTGGCGCTGCTCCGGGTGTGGCCACGACCACAACGGCTGCTCGTGCGCGCGGACGACGACGGAGGAAGAAGACCGCCTGTGCAAGACTCCTGAAGCCCGACGAACCCGCTTCCCCCAAGGTCAGAGATCATGGTTTCGAACCCGCCCGGCGACGCTCACCCCTACGCGGGCGACCCGGTGTACGACCTGCACGTGGGCGGCAAGATGGAGATCCGCTCGACCGTGCCGCTCACCGGTCAGGACGAGCTGTCGATGGCCTACACCCCGGGTGTGGCCAGGGTCTGTGAATCGATCGCGGCCGACCCGACGCTGACCCGGTTCTACACGTGGGTGCCCAACACCGTGGGGATCGTGACCGACGGCACCGCCGTTCTCGGGCTGGGCGACATCGGCCCGGCTGCCGCGATGCCGGTGATGGAGGGCAAGGCGGTCCTGTTCAAGCAGTTCGGCGGCGTGGACGCGGTCCCGATCTGCCTGGACACCACCGACGTCGAGGAGATCATCGAGACCGTTGTGCGCCTCGCCCCCAGTTTCGGCGGCATCAACCTTGAGGACATCTCGGCGCCTCGGTGCTTCGAGATCGAGGACCGGCTCAAGGAACGGCTGTCCATCCCGGTCTTCCACGATGACCAGCACGGCACCGCGGTCGTGGCCCTGGCCGCCCTCAAGAACGCGCTCGCGCTCACCGGTCGGGACCCGGGCGCGACCCGGGTGGTGATCTCGGGGGCCGGAGCCGCCGGCGTCGCCGTCACGCGGATCCTGCTCGAGGCGGGTGTGCTCGACATCGCGGTCCTGGACCGCAAGGGCGTCTTGAACTCCGAGCGCTCCGATCTCACGGAGGTCAAGGAGGCGCTGGCCAGGGACACCGCCGACAACTTCGGACGCTCCGGCACGCTGGCCGACGTGATGGACGGAGCCGACGTCTACATCGGCGTCTCCGGTGGCACGGTTCCCGAGGAAACCGTCGCCCTGATGGCCGACGAGGCGATCATCTTCGGTCTGGCGAACCCCAATCCCGAGGTGCATCCCGACCTCGCGCATCGCCACGCCCGCGTGGTGGCGACCGGGCGCTCGGACTATCCGAACCAGATCAACAACGTGCTCGCGTTCCCCGGCATCTTCCGGGGCGCCTTCGACGTGAACGCCTCCGCGATCACCGAGGGGATGAAGCTCGCCGCCGCGGACGGGCTCGCAGGGCTGGTGGGCAGCGACCTGTCCGAGGACCTGATCGTCCCGTCCCCGTTCGACCCCCGGGTGGGGCCGACCGTCGCGGCAGCCGTCGCGGAGGCCGCCAGAGCTGACGGGGTGGCCACTCGGTAGGTTCGGCCACATGTTCGCGGTCTACGCAGAGTCCTTCTCGTCCGACGACCCGCTGTCCGGCCTGGTGCTCGGCGAACGTCCCGACCCGGAGGCACCCGATGGCTGGGCCACCATCGACGTCAAGGCCGCCTCACTCAACCACCACGACATCTGGTCGCTGCGCGGCGTCGGACTCAAGGAAGAGGCGCTGCCGATGATCCTCGGCTGCGACGCCGCGGGGTACGACGCGGACGGCAACGAGGTCCTCGTGCACGCGGTGATCAGCCATCCCGACTGGACCGGCGACGAAACACTCGACCCCCTACGGTCCCTGCTGTCGGAGCGTCATCAAGGCACGTTCGCCGACCGCGTGGTCGTCCCACGCGGCAACGTGGTCCCGAAGCCGTCCTCGCTGTCCTTCGAGGAGGCGGCGTGCCTGCCGACGGCCTGGTTGACGGCGTACCGCATGCTCTTCTCCCAGGGCGGGCTCAAGGCAGGCGACACGGTGCTCGTCCAGGGTGCCGGGGGAGGGGTGGCCACAGCCCTGATCACGCTGGCGCGGGCCGGAGGGCTCAGGGTGCTCGCGACCTCACGTGACGAGACCAAGCGGAAGCGCGCCCTGGAGATCGGCGCGCACGACGTGTTCGAGGCGGGGGAACGGCTACCGCTCAAGGTCGACGCCGTGATGGAGACCGTCGGACGGGCCACCTGGTCGCACTCGATCCGGGCCCTCCGTCCCGGAGGCGCGATCGTCGTGTGCGGCACCACGTCCGGACCGAAGCTCGACGACGCCGAGCTGACCCGGATCTTCTTCCTCCAGCTGCGGGTGATCGGCTCGACGATGGGGACCCGGACCGAGCTGGCCGGCCTGGTGAACCTCCTCGATGCCTCCGGCGCGAGGCCACTGGTCGATCGAGCCCTACCCGATGGAAAAGGCCACGGAGGGATTCGCCGCGATGGCCGAGGGCGAGGTCTTCGGCAAGATCGTCTTCACGCGATGAGTCGGTGCAGCTGATGCCTACCCACGTCATCACCGGCTCCGGCTCCGGCATCGGCGCCGCGGTCGCACAGCGGCTGAGCGAACGAGGCGACCGGCTCATCCTGGTCGCCCGGTCGGACGAGCGGGCCCAGGAGCTGGTGGACCGGTTCCCGGGGTCGGACGCCATCGTGGCCGACCTCGGCGACCCGGACGCCCTCGAGGCGGCCGGCGAGAAGATCTGCCCGAAGTGATCGACTCCGTCCTGCACAGCGCGGGCGTGGTGGAGCTCGCTCCCGTCGCCGAGCTCTCGGCCGCCCGGCTTCGCGAGCAGCTCGAGGTGAACCTGGTCGCGCCCGCTGTGTTGACCCGCGCCTGTCTGCCGTCCCTGCGTCGGGCACGCGGAACCGTGGTGTTCGTGAACTCGGGCTCCGGGTTGACCGCCCACCCGACCTGGTCGGCGTACGCCGCCTCGAAGTTCGGCCTGCGCGCGCTCGCGGATGCGTTGCGCTCGGAGGAGGCCGAGCACGGAGTCCGGGTGACGACTGTCTACCCCGGCCGGACGGCCACCCCCATGCAGCAGAAGGTGCATCAACAAGAAGGGAAGGAGTACGACGCGTCCTCGTGGACCCGCCCCGAGTCCGTCGCTGACACGATCGTGCACGTGCTTGACCTGCCGCCCGACGCGACCATCCCGGACGTCATGGTCCGCCCGGGGCCGGGCTAGGCCGGTCGCGGCCAGGTCGCTGCCGCGCCTTTCGTCTCGGTCAGTCGTGGGAGCGCCAGTTGAGCGCGCCGATCAGGACCATCCTCAGCTGCACGCGGGCGCGCTCCACGATCGCCGCCTCGGCGTCGGGGCCGGCCGCGATGATGTTCTCTGCCGTGCCGACCACCGAGGTGACGATCAGGTTCGCGAGCACGTGCAGGTCGCCAGCGGACCAACGGTCGGGGCCCGGGAGACCGGCCAGGTCCGCCGCGAGCTCCCGCTCGATCAGCTCGATCTGCTGGGCGATCGCCGCCCGCACCACGATCGGCCCGGCCGCGCGCTCCCGCGCGATGAACTGGAAGTGCTCGCGCTGGGCGTGCACGTGCTCCACCAGCACCTGGAGCGAGTTGTCGATAATGTCGGCGAACGCCGGCCCGTTGCGGCGTACATCACGCAACATCGCGCGCAACGAGGTGAACGACTCGTCCACCAGCGCCAGCCCGAGCGCATCGATCGACTCGAAGTGGCGGTAGAACGCAGTGGGCACGATGCCCACCTCCTTGGCCACCTGGCGCAGCGAGAGTGCGGCGAGGGTGCCCTCGCCGGAGAGCCTGAGCGCGGCGTCGAGGATCGCCCGGCGGGTGCGCTCCTTGCGCTCGCTGCGGGTCGACCGGGGCTTGGTCACCTGTTCGGGCACGGGTTCGAGGATAGGCGTCACGGGCGAGCCTTCGGGCCGCCGGCGAGGCCACGGGACACCATCGCCACCGTCCGGTCGATGACCTCGTCGCGTTGGTCGGCGTCGAGGCGCTGGAACGGGCCGTCGATCATAAGCATCGACAGGCCGTGGACGGTGGACCACGCGCCGGCCTCGGCCGCCGGCCGCAGGGCCGGATCGAGGTGGCCGACCTCGACCAGGCGGTCCAGGAGCGCGGTCAGCATCGCGTACGGCGCCACGTCGCCGAGGCTCGGTTTGTCCTGGCCGGGCGGGGTTCGGCAGAAGGCGGTCCGGAACAGGCCCGGCTCCGCCAGCGCGTACCGCACATAGCCCTTGCCGGACGCCTCGAACCGACGGACCGCGATGTCGACCGGGTTCCCATCCTCGGAGATCGCCTCGAGGAGCCTGATGATCGCTCGGGACATGCCGTCGAACGCCACCTGCTTGGCCGCGTCCAGCAGTTCCGCCTGGCTGCCGAAATGGCGGTAGGTGGCCGTCGGCGTGACCCCGACCTCCCGCGCGGCCGCCCGGATCGTCACCGCGTCGGGCCCGCCCTGCTCGGCCAGCCCAGCAGCAGCCCGGATCAGCGCGTTGCGCAGATCTCCGTGGTGGTACGTGCCGCGGCCGGTTCGAGAAGTCGTCACGGAATTAATGTTGACAGGCGCCCACATGTCTTGCAATGTTTACATCCACAAAGTTTACGTCGTTCACATAGGTGGGAGAACGGTCATGTTCCATCGGCTCGGCACGGCAGTGGTCAACAGGGCGGGGCTCGTGCTCGCCGTGGGGTTGGTGGCGATCCTCGCGGCCGCCTATCTCGCTGTCGGCGCGTTCGACAAGCTGCAGACCGAGGGCTTCGACGATCCGGCGTCGGAGAGCACTCGGGCCGCGCAGCTCCTCGAGGACGAGTTCGGCGGCAGTGCCGACTACGTCATCCTCGTGTCCGCCTCCGAGGGCACGGTCGACGAGGGCGAGGCGCGGTCGACCGGCGAGTCGGTCACCCGTGAGCTGGAGCAGGACGCGGGGCTGCACGACATCGTCTCCTACTTCGAAACCGGCTCTCCGACGATGCGATCGGCCGACGGCGAACACGCGATCATCCTGGCCAACACGGCCGACGGACCCGTGGGCGCCGAGCCCGCGGAGGTGGTCGACCGCTACCAGGAGGACACTTCCGGTGCCACCGTCCGCGTCGGCGGAGGAGAGGCGATCGGTGAGGAGATCGGTGCCCAGATCGGGGAGGACCTCGGGCTGGCTGAGAGCATCGCGATGTCCCTGATCCTGGTGCTCCTCGTGCTCGCGTTCGGCAACGTGGTCGCGGCCCTCGTCACCCTGGCCGTGGGGGTCGTCGCGATCATCGGCACGTTCGGCGAGCTGTCCGTGCTGGGATCACTGACCGACGTCTCGATCTACTCCGTCAACCTGACCATCGGCCTGGGGCTCGGACTGGCAGTCGACTACGGCCTGCTGATGGTGGCCCGGGTCAGGGAGGAGCGTGCCGGAGGCCGGACCGGCCACGACTCCGTGGTCCGTGCTGTGGAGACAGCCGGCCGCACGATCGTGTTCAGTGCCACTACGGTCGCCGTGGCCCTTGCGGCGCTCCTCGTGTTCCCCCTCTACTTCCTTCGTTCGTTCGCCTACGCGGGCATCGGCGTCATGGTCATCACCGCGGTCAGCGCGGTGGTGCTGCTGCCGGCGGCGCTCGCGCTGCTGGGCGACCGCATCGACGCCTGGCGGGTGCCGGGCGTGCGCGGGATCCGCGGTGGCCCCAGCCCGTTCTGGACGCGGATCGCGCGGTTCGTCATGCGGCGCCCGCTGGTGAGCGCGCTGCCCGTGCTCGCGCTGTTCCTGCTGATGGCGGCACCCCTGCTCGGGATCTCGTTCGGTACGCCGGACGACCGCGTGCTCCCCACGAGCGCGTCGAGTCGTCAGGTCGGCGACGTCCTCCGCGACGAGTTCAGCGGTGACGACACCGGCGCGATCTCGGTGGTGACGACGAGCGCGCTCGACGACCAGGCCCTCACGACGTACGCCGGTGAGCTGTCCGGCCTGCCCGATGTCGAGCGTGTGGAGTCCCGGCTGGGCACCTTCGTCGCCGGCACTGGAGAGGGCGCCGGGGGAGGCGCGCCGCCGGGCGCGACACCCGATGCGGAGCGGATCCTGGTGGTGACCGATGTCGACCGGCGCTCCGAGGTGGCGCGCTCCCTCGTCACGACCATCCGGGACCTGCCAGACCCGGCCGGGTCCGAGGCGCTCGTGGGCGGGGCCACCGCCGAGCTGGTCGACAGCATGGACGCCATCAGCAGCCGGCTCCCGATCGCCCTCGGCTGGATGGCGGTGACCACGCTGGTGATCCTGTTCCTCTTCACGGGAAGCGTGGTGCAACCGGTCCGGGCACTCGTGCTGAACGTGCTGGGTCTCGGTGCGACGCTCGGCGCGATGGTGTGGATCTTCCAGGACGGCCACTTCTCGGACCTGCTCGGTTTCACGCCCCAGCCGATGGACACCAGCATGATGGTGCTGCTCTTCTGCATCGCCTTCGGGTTGTCCATGGACTACGAGGTCTTCGTGATGAGCAGAATCAAGGAGATGCGTGACCTCGGGCTCGCCCACGAGGAGGCGGTGGTGGCCGGGATGGCCCACACCGGTCGCATCGTGAGCACGGCGGCCGCGCTGATCGCCATCAGCTTCTTCGCGTTCCTCGTCAGCAGTGTGAGCTTCATCCAGTTCTTCGGGCTGGGCACCGGACTGGCCATCCTGATCGACGCAACCCTCGTTCGCGGGGTCCTGCTTCCCGCATCGATGCGGTTGCTGGGCGAGAAGTCGTGGTGGGCGCCGCGCCCACTCCGGGCCGTGCACCGCCGGCTTGGCCTGTCGGAGAGCGTTCCGGACGCACGGGAGCTCGAGGGGGCGGGCGCCTCGGGAGTGGCTCGCTAGGTGCGTTGTCCGCCTTGGGGTGTTGTTCGGATGCTGACCGTGGAGATGATCCGATGGACACCACGAGAATGACGAAGAGAGGGCGCTATGGGTGAGCTGCACGTCAACATGAACACCACGCTCGACGGCGTGATCCAGGCCAACGGTGGCCCCACCGAGCAGGACGGGGACTTCGAGTACGCCGGCTGGGAGCGCCCGTTCTGGGACTCGGAGTCCGGCGAACAGGCGGATGCGGACGTGCAGGCATCTGACGCACTGCTGCTGGGTCGCACGACGTACGACATCTTCCGCAGCTACTGGCCGGGCAAGACCGACGAGATCGGGCTGGCCTTCGACCGGGTCCCCAAGTACGTCGCGTCCCGCGGCACGCCGGAACTGTCCTGGGAGGCGAGCACCCAGATAACCGACGTGGGCGCCGAGGTTCGTGACCTGCGTGAGCGGCATGAGCAGATCCACACGTGGGGCAGCGCGAACCTGCTGCAGACCCTGTTCCGCGAGGCCCTCGTCGACCAGGTGAACCTGTGGGTGTGTCCGGTTGTGATCGGGCAGGGCAAGAAGCTCTTCCCCGAGGGCGCAGCAGCCACCCGGTTCGAGCAGGTCGAGCCGCCGAGGTCGTTTCCAGCAGGGGTGATGCTGCTGCGCTACCGGTGCCTCGACGGGCCCCCGGAGACGGGGAACGCCTAGCGGACCTGGGGGTCAGCCGCCCGCATCACTCCTCCGCACGGGTCACCGACGTACAGCTCCCTGCGCCTAGTCCTCGGGGTCGTCGTCCCGAGCGAGCCAGGTCGCGAACCGCTCGACAGCGGTCTCGAACTCCGGATGGGTGTCGGTGAATTCCTGGAGCCGGTCGGCCACCCAGGTCAGGGAGACCTCTTCGTCGCCCCGCCTCTTCTCCAGCTCCTCGATTCCCCGGTCGGTGAAGTACATCAGTAGTCGGCGCCGCGTTCCGTCACGGGAGCCAGGGCGCGGTCCACGAGTGCCTTCTGCTCCTCCATGTGCCGCTTGACCGTGCCGACCGAAGGCGACGAGGAGGCCTTGCGGGTGACGGGCTCCACGTCACGACCGAGGGCAGGCCAGACGTTCATCGCGTAGTGAGGCCAGGGGCCCATGTTCCGCGGCTCGTCCTGGACCCAGCGGACCGCCCCGAGGTTCGGGAACCTCTGCAGGTAGTCGTTGATCTCCTCGGTCGGCCGCGGGTACAGCTGCTCGACCCGGGCGATGGCGAACCGCTGGGCGTCCTCCCGCTTCGCGCGCTCGACCATCAGGTCCCACGTCACCCTGCCCGAACACAGCAGCACGGTGTCGACGGCGTCCGCGTTCGCCTGGTCGTCGGTGATCAGGGCCCGGAAGTCACCGGTCGTGAAGTCCTCGGGCTTGGAGGCGGCTTCCTTCCGCTTGAGCATCGACTTCGGCGTGAACACGACGAGCGGTCGGTGGTCCTCACCGAGCGAGTGCTGCCGGAGCAGGTGGAAGTACGACGCCGGCGTGGACGGCTGGGCGACGACGAATGCGTCCTCGGCGGCCATGTTGAGGAACCGCTCGATCCGGGCCGATGAGTGGTCGGGCCCCTGCCCCTCGTAGCCGTGCGGCAGCAACATCACCACGCCGGACTGCTGGCGCCACTTGGTCTCACCAGCGGTGATGAACTCGTCGATCACCACCTGGGCGCCGTTCACGAAGTCACCGAACTGGGCCTCCCAGAGCACCAGGGCGTCCGGCCGGGCCACGGAGTAGCCGTACTCGAAGCCGAGCGCGGCGTACTCCGAGAGCAAGGAGTCGTAGATGTAGAACCGTCCCTGGTCGTCGGTCAGCGAGCTCAGTGGCGTCCACTCGGCGGCGTTCCTGCGGTCGATGATCGTGGCGAACCGCTGGACGAAGGTGCCGCGCCGCGAGTCCTGGCCGGAGAGCCGGACCGGGCGGCCGTCCATCAGCAGCGATCCGAACGCGATCATCTCGCCGGTCCCCCAGTCGATCGGGCCTTCGGTGATCGCGGCGGCCCGACGCTGCAGCTGTGGCATCACCTTGGGGTGCACGGTGAACCCGTCGGGCGGCGTGACGTAGGCGTCCGAGATGCGCTTGAGCACCTCAGAGGGCACCGACGTGGTCGCCGGCCCCGCGGACTTCTCCGGGTAGTCGGGCACGGTCGTCCACTCGACCGGCGCCTCCGCGCTGGCCTCGCGAACCTCGGTGAAGACCCGCTCGAGCTGCTGCTGGTAATCCTTGAGGACTTGCTCTGCCTCCTCGACCGTGATGTCCCCGCGACCGATCAGCGACTCCGTGTAGAGCTTGCGGACCGAGCGCTTCTGCTCGATCAGGTCGTACATCAGTGGCTGCGTGTACGACGGGTCGTCGCCCTCGTTGTGCCCGCGCCGCCGGTAGCAGACGAGGTCGATGACGACGTCCTTGCGGAACGCCTGGCGGTACTCGAACGCCAGCCGGGCCACCCGGATGCACGCCTCGGGGTCGTCGCCGTTGACGTGGAAGATCGGGGCCTGGACCATCCGGGCGACGTCGGTGCAGTACAACGACGACCGCGAGGCGCCGGGGGACGTCGTGAAGCCGACCTGGTTGTTGACCACCACGTGGATGGTGCCGCCGGTGCGGTACCCGCGCAGCTGGGACAGGTTGAGGGTCTCGGCGACCACGCCCTGGCCCGCGAACGCCGCGTCGCCGTGGACGAGGAGAGGGAGGACGGGGTACTCGGCCCCTCGGTTGAGCACGTCCTGCTTGGCCCGCGCGATGCCCTCGAGCACCGGGTTGACGGCCTCGAGGTGGGAGGGGTTCGCCGCCACCGACACCTTGATCTTGTCCCCGGCGCCGGACACGAACTCGCCATCGGCCCCGAGGTGGTACTTCACGTCACCGGAACCCTGGACGGTGCGCGGGTCGATGTTGCCCTCGAACTCGCGGAAGATCTGGGAGTACTTCTTGCCGACGATGTTGGCCAGGACGTTGAGCCGACCGCGGTGCGCCATGCCGATGCAGACCTCGTCGAGCTCGGCCTCGGCCGCTGCCTCGCAGATCTCGTCGAGCACCGGGATGGTGGTCTCGCCGCCCTCGAGGCTGAACCGCTTCTGCCCGACGAACTTGGTCTGAAGGAAGGTCTCGAACGCCTCGGCCTGGTTGAGCTTGAGCAGGATCCGCAGCTGCTCCTCGCGCGGTGGTTTCGTGTGCGGCTGCTCGACGCGCTGCTGGATCCAGCGGCGCTGCTCGGGATCCATGATGTGCATGTACTCGATGCCGGTGGTGCGGCAGTAGGAGTCGCGCAGGATGCCGAGGATGTGGCGCAGCTTCATGAACCGCCGACCCTCGCCGCCGAACGAGCCGGTCGCGAACTCACGATCGAGGTCCCAGAGTGTGAGCGCGTGCGACTCGACCTCGAGGTCGGGGTGGCTGCGCTGGCGGTACTCGAGCGGGTCGGTGTCGGCCATCATGTGCCCGCGCACCCGGTAGGCGTGGATCAGCTCCAGGATCCGGGCCTGCTTGCTGATCTCGTCATCGTGCGACGTCGCGATGTCCACCGACCAGCGGATCGGCTCGTAGGGGATCCGCAGGGAGCGGAAGATCTCGTCGTAGAAGTCGTCCTCGCCGAGCAGCAGCTGGTGGACCCGACGCAGGAAGTCACCGGACTGGGCGCCCTGGATGACGCGGTGGTCGTAGGTCGACGTCAGGGTCATGATCTTGCCGATGGCATTGCGGGCGATGGCGTCCGCGGAGGCGCCCTGCCAGCCGGGCGGGTACTCCATCGCGCCCACGCCGATGATCGTCCCCTGGCCCTTCATCAGCCGCGGCACCGAGTGGTTGGTCCCGATCGTGCCGGGGTTGGTCAGCGAGACGGTCGTGCCCTGGAAGTCCGTGACGGCGAGCTTGTTGTCGCGCGCCTTCCGGACGATCTCCTCGTACGCCGTCCAGAACGCGGCGAAGTCCATCGTCTCGGCTGCCTTGATCGAGGGGACGAGCAGTTGGCGCGTGCCGTCCTTCTTCTTGGTGTCGATGGCCAGGCCGAGGTTGATGTGGGCAGGGGTGATCTGGGTGGGCTTGCCGTCGACCATGTCGAAGCCCACGTTCATCTCCGGCATCGACTTGATCGCTTTGACCAGGGCGTAGCCGATGACGTGCGTGAAGGACACCTTGCCGCCTCGCGCCCGGGCGAGGTGGTTGTTGATGACGGTGCGGTTGTCCCACAGGAGCTTGACCGGAACCGTCCGGACCGACGTGGCGGTGGGGACCGACAGGGATGCGTCCATGTTCTGCGCGGTGCGTGCCGGCGCGCCGCGGAGCACGGTGTACGTCGGCTCGTCGCTGACCGCCGCGGGTGCCGGCGGCTTGGGATCCTTGGCGACAGGTTCGACGGTGCCGCGTGCCGGCTCCGCGGCGGCTGCGGCGGGCCGCGGCTTGGCGACCGGAGTCGGGCCCGATCCGCCGTCCTTGGCTGCTTCGGACTTGGCGGGCTCGGACTTGGCGGGCTCGGCCTTGGCTGGCTCGGCCTTGGTCGGTTCCGACTTGGTCGGCGCGGCCTGGGCGGGCTTGACCTTCGGCTCCTCGGTCTTGACCTGCGTCGACGCGCGTTTCCCGGGGCCGTCCGTGGCGTCCGGCGCGGTTGTCGTACCGTTGCTGCCGCCCACGCCGTTGGTCTGGAAGTACCGCACCCACTCGGGGGCGACGCTTCCGGGGTCCTTGCGGTACTGCTCGTACATCTCGTCGACGAGCCACTCGTTGGCTCCGAAGTCGGGAGACGGGGACTGGCCAGACTCTGATGAGGACTGGTGGCCTGAGGACTGCGGCACGGCTTGGTTCGCCTCTTCCGGTACGCGTGGTGGAGTCAGTCGCAAGGCTAGTCCCACACGCCAGCAAATGCGCGGCGGAGGGGGGCCTTTCCGGCAGGGTGGAGCACGAGCAACATGACAGGGAGTACCCGCACCATGAGATTGAATCCTCGAGCGGCGCTCGCGAGCGTCTCGATGCTGCTGGCGCTGTCGCTCACGGCGACGGCCTGCAGTGGGGACGACGGCGCCGATGATGGTGCTTCCGAGCTGCCGTCGGGCGACCCGGCCGCGTTCGCGATCGAGACCCGGACCACGATCGCGCAGGTGGAGGGCCGGCTGGCCAAACGCGACCGCAAGCAGTTGGCGAACTCGATCACCGACGTCGTGCAGCGCTGGTTCAACAAGGCCTACGTCGCCGGCGAGTACCCCCGCACCGACTTCCATGACGCATTCCCGGGGTTCACCCCGGGCGCCCGGGATGCCGCACACAAGGACAGGGCACTGATGAGCAACCAGGTCATCGGCCGCCGGATCAGCGCGGTCACCCCGAAGCAGAGCCGACTGTGGCTCGACGTACTCGCGGTGCGCAAGCGCCCGGTGGCCGTCACCGCCCGGTTCCAGCTGGCCTTCCGGACCGAGGGCGACCTCTCCCGGCGGATCGGCGTCCGGGGCCGGCTGATGCTCACCCGGGCCAATTCCGGCTGGCGGATCTTCGGGTACGACGTGGCGAGGGGGAGCGCAGCATGAGCAGGCAGCGCTTCTTCCGCCGTTCCCTCCGGGCGATCGCTCTCGGGCTGGTGCTGGCGACCGCCGCGGTCGTCGTCCCGGACTCCGCGGTCAAGCCGACCGAGATGTCCCTGGTCAAGCTGCGGACCGCGCAGGGAGTCGACAACGGGCCGGATGTCGTCTGGATCATGGCTGTCGGGTCGGACGCCCGGCCCGGTCAGCTGATGACGCGGACCAGGGGCGACGCGCTCCAGCTGATCGGAATGAACACCAAGACCGGTGCCGCGTCGGCCATCGGCATCCCGCGCGACTCGTGGGTGAGTATCCCGGGGTACGGCTCCAACCGGATCAACGCCGCTCTCACCTACGGCGGGCCGGAACTGCTCGGTCGCACCGTCGGCAACCTCGTAGGGGTCCAGCCGGACTACGTGTTCGTCACCCGGTTCCCGTACTTCGAGGAGATGGTGACCTCCATCGGCGGCATCACCGTGAACAACCCGCGTCCGTTCAGCGACGAACACCTCAAGCCGCAAGGCTTCGAGCGCGGCAGGATCCACCTCGGCGGAGCCAGCGCGATGGCGTTCTCCCGGATCCGCAAGTCCCTGGCCGGGGGCGACTTCGAGCGGTCGGCCAACCAGCAGCGCACCTTGCGCGGGATCCAGGCGCGAGTGCGCACCATGGCCGACAAGCCCGGCTTCATCGAGCGCGGCGTCCTGTCCGTCATGCAGAACATGGACACCAACGTGGCGCCCAGGGAGCTGTTCGAGCTGGCCCAGATCGTGGCCCAGGTCGACCCGTCGAAGATCAGCACCTGCGTGGTGCAGGGTGGCATCGGCAACATCGGGGGGGCGAGCGTGGTGATCCCCTCGGTGAGCATGGCCCGCCGCTTCGGCAACGACGCCCGCAAGGACGCCACCATCAAGGGCTGCTAGTAGGCCACCAACCCTCCGTGGTCACCCTCGCGCACGCTCGCTTCGCTCGCCGCGCTGTTGGTCAGGGATTGGCGGTTGCCTTGGCTCGCAGAGGAGCCGACCCGTCGCAATGCGCCCTCCCCCGCTTCGCTCCTCCGGTGCGCTTCCAACGGGTCGGCTCCTCTGCGAGCTTCGCTCGCACAGCGCCCCCGGTAGGATTCGAACCTACGCTCCCGCCTCCGGAGGGCGGTGCTCTATCCCCTGAGCTACGGGGGCTCTGGGTGCGGGGATGACCATACAACCGGCCGCGGGAGGCGACGAAACCGGCGGCGGGACTGCCGTCGGCCGTTCGCCCGCCGATATCGGTTCGTGGCACCGCGGCGCCCGCCGATAGGCTTGCCCGGTGACGCCCGAGCAGCTCTCCACCGCGATCGTCGACGTGCTGACGACCCTCAGCGACGAGGGGGAGATCAGCCTGCCCGACGGGGTGCCGGCGTCGGTGACGGTGGAGCGTCCGCGGCAGAAGGGCCACGGCGACTACGCCACCAACGTCGCGATGCAGCTGGCCAAGAAGGCCGGGCTGAACCCGCGTGAGCTCGCCGCCCAGATCGGCGAACGCCTCGCCACGATCGACGGCGTCGCCGGAGTCGACGTAGCCGGGCCCGGGTTCCTCAACATCACCGTCGCTGCCGGCGCCCAGGGCGAGGTGGCGGCTCAGGTGGTCGCTGCCGGCACGGCGTACGGCGGCTCCGACGCCGGACAGAAGCAGAAGGTGAACATCGAGTTCGTCTCGGCCAACCCGACCGGACCGGTGACGCTCGCGAGCGCCCGGTGGGCCGCGGTGGGCGACACCCTGTCGCGGCTGCTCGAGGCGACGGGCCATGTTGTCACCCGCGAGTACTACTTCAACGACCACGGCGCCCAGGTCGACCGGTTCAGCCGGTCCCTGCTCGCCGCCGCGCGGGGCGAGCCGACGCCCGACGACGGGTATCCGGGTCCGTACATCACCGACATCGCCGAGCAGATCGTGGCCGCCCGTCCCGACGCACCCGGGTTGCCAGACGACGAGGCGCTCGAGGTCCTCCGGGCCGACGGCGTCGGGATCATGTTCGAGGAGATCAAGCAGACCCTTCGTGACTTCCGGGTGCCGTTCGACGTGTGGTTCCACGAGAACGACCTCTACGAGTCCGGCGCGACCGACCGGGCACTGGCCCGGCTGCGCGAGCTCGGCAACATCTACGACCAGGACGGCGCGGTCTGGCTCCGCACCGAGAAGTACGGCGACGACAAGGACCGCGTGATCGTCAAGTCCGACGGTCACGGCGCCTACATCTCCGGTGACGCGGCGTACTACCTCGACAAGCGGGAGCGCGGCTTCGACCGCTGCATCATCCTGCTCGGGGCCGACCACCATGGCTACGTCGGCCGGATGATGGCCCTGTGCGCGGCGTTCGGTGACGAGCCGGGGGTGAACCTCGAGATCATCATCGGCCAGATGGTCAACCTGCTCAGCCATGGCTCGGTCGTGCGGATGGGCAAGCGCACGGGCAACATCATCACCCTGCTCGACCTGGTCGAGGCGATCGGCGTCGACGCCGCCCGCTACGCACTGGTCCGCAACTCCCTCGAGACCAACCTCGACATCGACCTCGACCTCTGGACGAAGGCGACCAGCGACAACCCGGTGTTCTACGTCCAGTACGCCCACGCCCGGGTCTCCTCGATCCTGCGCAACGCCGACGACCTGGGGATCGAGGTGTCGACCGACTCGTTCGACCCGGCGCTCCTCTCCCACGAGAAGGAGGGCGAGCTGTTGCGCGCGCTGGCGGAGTTCCCTCGGGTGGTGGCCAGCGCCGCCCAGCTGCGAGAGCCGCACCGTGTGGCCCGCTACCTCGAGGACACCGCTGCGACGTACCACCGGTTCTACGACACCTGTCGGGTGTTGCCGATGGGCGACGAGGAGGCTGGCGACCTGCACCGGGCCCGGCTGGTGCTCGTGTCCGCCACCAGGACGGTGCTCGCCAACGGGCTCGGCCTGCTCGGGGTCTCCGCTCCCGAACGGATGTAGGGCCGTGAACCGGGAGGACCCGACCTGATGGCGCACGAAGCCGGGTGGGCGCACGCCGACGGTGCCCTCAAGCGACCGTCCTGGCTGCGCATGCCCGCCGACCCGAACGCCCTGGTCCGGCCGCTGTGGTCGTCGACGGCCCACAAGGCCGACGGCGACCTCGTGATCGGCGGCGTCGCGCTGGCTGACCTGGTCGCGGATCACAACTCGCCGGCCTACGTCCTCGACGAGGCCGACTTCCGGGCCCGGACCCGGGCCTTCCGCGACGCGTTCGCGGCGTACGACGTGTTCTACGCAGGCAAGGCCTTCCTCTGCACGACCGTCGCGCGCTGGATCGCCGAGGAAGGCCTCGGCCTCGACGTGTGCTCACCCGGCGAGCTGACGGTCGCGCTCAGGGCCGGCTTCGACCCCGCCCGGATCGGCTACCACGGCAACAACAAGACCTACCCCGAGCTGCGCCGTGCCGCCGCCAGCGGGGTCGGCCGGATCGTCATCGACTCGTTCGCCGAGATCGAGCGGCTCGAGGAGATCACCCGAGACCTCGGGAGCAACGTCCGGGTGATGGTCCGGGTGACGCCCGGTGTCGAGGCCCACACGCACGAGTACATCGCCACCGCCCACGAGGACCAGAAGTTCGGTTTCTCGATCACCAACGGGGACGCCCTGGAGGCGGTCCGCCGGGTGCTGGCAGCCGACGGGCTCGAGCTGCTCGGCCTGCACTCCCACATCGGCAGCCAGATCTTCGACTCCTCCGGGTTCGAGGTGGCCGCCCGCCGGGTGCTCGCCGTGCAGGCGCAGATCTCCGACGAGCTCGGGGTGACGCTGCCGGAGCTCGACCTCGGCGGCGGCTTCGGCATCGCCTACACGACCCGGGACGACCCGGCCGACCCCGCGCAGCTCGCGACCGAGATGAGCAAGATCGTCGAGCACGAGTGCCGCGCGCTCGGCATCGCGGAACCCCGGCTGAGCATCGAGCCCGGGCGGGCCATCGTCGGTCCCGCGATGTGCACCGTCTACACCGTCGGCACCGTCAAGCCGGTGGAGCTCGACGGCGGCGCACTGCGCCACTACGTGTCGGTCGACGGCGGGATGAGCGACAACATCCGCACGGCGCTGTACGACGCCGACTACTCCTGCACCCTCGCCTCCCGCGAGTCGACCGCGCCCCCGGTCCTGTCGCGGGTGGTGGGCATGCATTGCGAGGCCGGCGACGTGGTCGTGAAGCACGAGTTCCTCCCGGCGGACCTGCGCCCCGGTGACCTGGTCGCCGTCCCCGGCACCGGCGCCTACTGCCGCTCGATGGCCTCCAACTACAACCACACGTTGCGCCCCCCGGTGGTCGCGGTACGGGACGGCGTCGCACGGGTCGTCGTCCGGCGCGAGACTGTGGACGACCTGTTGGCGACGGATGTGGGAGCGGTCAGTGAGTGACGACAGAGGCACCGGAGTCACGGGCGTCACCGGCGGGGGTCCGCTGCGGGTCGCCGTGCTCGGTTGCGGCTCGGTCGGGTCCCAGGTGGTCCGCCTGCTCACCGAGCAGGCCGGCGATCTGCGGGCTCGGGTGGGTGCGCCGGTGGAGCTGGTCGGGATTGCCGTACGCCGGCTCGACGCCCCCCGGGACGTCGACGTGCCCGGCGGCCTGCTGACGACCGACGCCGAAGGACTCGCCACCCGGGACGACGTCGACCTGGTCGTCGAGGTGATCGGTGGCATCGAGCCGGCCCGGTCCCTGATCCTCGCCGCCCTCGAGGGCGGTGCCTCGGTCGTGACGGCCAACAAGGCGCTGCTCGCCGAGGACGGCCCGACCCTGTTCGAGGCCGCCGAGAAGGCCGGCCGCGACCTCTACTACGAGGCGGCCGTCGCCGGTGCCATTCCGATCCTGCGCCCCCTGCGCGAGTCCCTGGCCGGCGACAAGGTCACTCGGGTCCTCGGCATCGTCAACGGCACCACCAACTTCATCCTTGACCGGATGGACACCTCGGGCGCGGGGTTCTCCGAGGCCCTCGAGGAGGCCCAGGAGCTCGGGTATGCCGAGGCGGATCCGACTGCAGACGTCGAGGGCTTCGATGCGGCGGCCAAGGCGGCGATCCTGGCCTCGCTCGCCTTCCACTCGCGGGTGACCGCTGCCGACGTCTACCGCGAGGGCATCTCCGAGGTCACCGCAGCCGACGTGAGGTCGGCCGCCGACATGGGCAACGTGGTCAAGCTGCTCGCCATCTGCGAGCTCAGGGCCGGCCCCGGGGGCGACGACGCCGTGGCCGTCCGGGTCCACCCGGCGATGATCCCTCGATCGCACCCCCTGGCGTCGGTGCGCGAGGCCTACAACGCTGTCTTCGTCGAGTCGGAGGCCGCCGGCCAGCTGATGTTCTACGGACCCGGTGCAGGCGGGTCGCCGACCGCGTCGGCGGTGCTCGGCGACCTGGTCACCGTGGGCCGCAACCGCCTCGCCGATACCCGGGGTGCCGGCGAGTCGGCGTACGCCGATCGCGCGGTGCTGCCGATGGGGGAGACGCTCACCCGCTACCACGTGGCGATCGACGTCGACGACCGCGCCGGCGTGCTCGCCGCGGTGGCCACCGCGTTCGCCGAGCACGACGTGTCGATCCAGACCGTCCACCAGGAGGGTCGCGACGAGGACGCACAGCTCACCGTCGTCTCGCACCAGGCCACCGACGCGCAGCTCAGGGCGACCGTCGACGACCTCCGCAGCATGGAGTTCGTCCGCGAGGTCACGTCGGTGATGCGGGTCGAAGGGGAGCAGGAATGACCACCCGCCCCTGGCGGGGAGTGATCGAGGAGTACGGCGACCTGCTGGACATCCCACCCGGCACGCCGCCGGTGAGCCTGGGCGAGGGAGGCACCCCGCTGGTCCGCTCCGAGTGGCTCTCGGGGCAGTCCGGAGCCGACGTCTGGCTCAAGGTCGAGGGTGACAATCCCACCGGGTCGTTCAAGGACCGGGGGATGACGACGGCCATCTCGGTCGCCGCTCGAGACGGCGCCGAGGCGGTCGTCTGCGCGTCCACGGGTAACACCTCGGCGTCGATGGCCGCGTACGCCGCCCGGGCCGGCCTGAAGCCGCTCGTGCTGGTGCCGGAGGGGAAGATCGCCGCGGGCAAGATGGCCCAGGCGATCCTGCACGGCGGCCAGATCATCATGGTGCGCGGCAACTTCGACCACTGCCTGGAGATGGCGAAGGGTCTGTCGTGGGACTACCCGGTCGCCCTGGTCAACTCCGTCAACCCGATCCGGCTCGAGGGCCAGAAGACCGCGGCCTTCGAGATCGTGGACGCGCTCGGAGACGCCCCCGACTACCACCTGCTGCCGGTCGGCAACGCCGGGAACATCTCGGCGTACTGGCTGGGCTACACCCAGTACGCCGCGCTCGGCCGGGCCACGAAGCGGCCGGTGCTGCGCGGATTCCAGGCCGAGGGTGCGGCACCCCTGGTCACCGGTGAGCCGTTCCCCGACCCGGAGACCAGGGCGACCGCCATCCGGATCGGCAACCCGGCGTCGTGGAAGCTGGCCGAGGCCGCCCGGGACGAGTCGGGTGGGAGGTTCGCCGCAGTGAGCGACGCGCAGATCCTCGCCGCCCAGCGGGACCTGGCTGCCAACGACGGTGTTTTCGTCGAGCCGGCCTCGGCTGCCGGGGTGGCCGGGCTCCTCCAGGAATTGGAAGCGGGCGAGAGGTACGAAGGCCGCACGATCGCGGTGACCGTGACCGGGCACGGCCTCAAGGACACCGCCACCGCCCTGGAGGACCTCGGCGAGATCGTCGACAACGTCGTGGACGCCGACGTGCGGGCCGCGGCGCGTGTCGCCGGGCTCGCCTGAGCCATGGTCACCTTCGTCGACGGACCGGTCCGGGTCACGGTGCCCGCCACGTCCGCCAACCTCGGACCCGGGTACGACTCGCTGGGCCTGGCACTCGACCTGCGCGACGAGTTCGTCGCCGAGGTCGTCGGCTCCGGGCTCGAGGTGGAGGTCGACGGAGCCGGCCTCGACGAGGTCGCCCGGGACGAGTCACATCTCGTCGTGCGTGCGATGCGCTCGGCCTTCGCGGCGATGGACGCCGAGCCGCCCGGGCTGCGCCTTTCGTGCTCCAACCAGGTCCCGCACGCCCGGGGACTCGGCTCCTCGTCGGCCGCGATCGTCGGCGGCGTGGTCCTGGCTCGCGCGCTGGTGGCGGGCGGCATGCTCCTGCTCGACGACGCCGCTGTGTTCGGGCTGGCCGCCGGCATCGAGGGGCATCCGGACAACGTGGCGCCGGCGATGTACGGCGGCTTCGTCATCTCCGGGCGCGACCAGGAGTCGTTCTACGCCGTGCCGTCCACCGTCGACCCGCGGATCAGCGTCGTCGTCTTCGTCCCTCCCGACGGCGTCCCGACCGAGCTCGCCCGCGGCCTGCTGCCGGACCAGGTGCCGCACGCCGACGCCGCTGCCGACGCTGGGCGTACCGCACTCCTGGTCGCCGCGCTCGCGGGCCAGCCGGAGCACCTCTTGCTGGCCACCCGTGACTACCTGCACCAGGACTACCGACGCGCCGCGATGCCGGCCTCCCTGGAACTGGTGGACGCGCTCCGGATGGACGGCGTGGCCGCCGTCGTCTCGGGTGCCGGACCCACCGTGCTGGCCTTCACCGAGAACGGGCACCGGGCCGAGGCCTTGCGGCGGCGGTGCCCGTCCGCATGGCTCTCCCGCCACCTCGAGATCGACCGTTCCGGGGCCAGGATCGGCTGACCCGCGAGTCGCCCGGCCGATGCCACAATTGGACTCCCTGGTGGTAGCCTTGCGGTCGCGCCAGTGATGTGGGCGCAGCACCAGCTGGTGACAGTCGCTCGGTGCAACCCCTTCCTCATTCCTGCGCGGATCCACTGTGCACCCCGTCCGACGTCCTCCCTGCCGGGAGCCCCGGGCGACGAGGAAGCAATGACCAGGAGGCCGACGGCACACACGCCGGGTCGGCACTGATACGTGGGAAGGACCTCACGTGACGGAAACCATCCAGTCCACCGCTGCAGCCCCCGACGCGCCTGACGGCGCCGGGGAGGCACCCAAGAAGCGCGGTGGAGGACTCAACTCCATGCTGATCGCCGACCTGAAGTCGATGGCGAGCGGCATGGGCATCCGGGGCGCACGCTCCATGAAGAAGGCCCAGCTCATCGCCGCGATCAAGGCGGCGCAGAGCGGGCAGGGCGCCTCGAACGAGTCGGCCCAGAAGGAATCGGCCCCCAAGAAGGAATCGGCCCCCAAGAGGATTCGGGCCAGAAGGATTCGGGCCAGAAGGACTCGGGCCAGAAGGACTCGGGCCAGAAGGACTCGGGCCAGGACCGTGGCGCCGACGACCGGGCCCGAAATGACGAGGCCAACGACGACCGGTCTCGCGGTGACCAGGGACGGCGCGACCAGGATCGGCAGCGCGAGGACCGGCAGCGCGACCGGGACGGACGCGGCCGGGACCAGTCGGACAAGAATCAACGCGACAACCGCGGCCAGAGCCAGGGCGGCCAGAACCAGCAGAACCAGGGCGGCCAGAGCCAGGGCGGCCAGAGCCAGGGTGGCCAACGCGACGACCGAACGGCTGGGGGTCGCAACCGCCGCCGGCGGGGTCGCGACCGCGACCGCAACCGCAGCGGGCAGCGCAACGAGCCCGACACCACGATCCTCGAGGACGATGTCCTGATCCCGGCCGCCGGCATCCTCGACGTCCTCGACAACTACGCGTTCGTCCGCACCAGCGGCTATCTCCCGGGCAGCGAGGACGTCTACGTCTCCCTGACCATGGTCCGCAAGTTCGGCTTGCGCCGCGGGGACGCGATCGTCGGCCAGGTGCGCCAGCCCCGCGAGGGCGAGCGCAAGGAGAAGTTCAACCCGATGGTGCGCATCGACAGTGTCAACGGGGCCGACCCCGAGGAGTCGAACAACCGCATCGAGTTCTCCAAGCTGACTCCGCTGTACCCCAGCGAGCGGCTGCGGCTCGAGACCGAGCCTGCGAACCTGATCGGCCGGGTCATCGACATCGCCGCCCCGATCGGCAAGGGCCAGCGCGGCCTCATCGTGTCGCCCTCCAAGGCCGGCAAGACGATGATCATGCAGTCGATCGCCAACTCGATCACGACGAACAACCCCGAGTGCCACCTGATGGTGGTCCTCGTGGACGAGCGCCCCGAGGAGGTCACCGACTTCGAGCGTTCGGTCAAGGGTGAGGTCATCTCATCGACGTTCGACCGCCCGGCCAGTGACCACACCACTGTCGCCGAGCTCGCCATCGAGCGCGCCAAGCGGCTGGTCGAGCTCGGGCACGATGTCGTCGTCCTGCTCGACGGCATCACCCGGCTGGGGAGGGCCTACAACCTGGCCGCCCCCGCCTCCGGGCGGATCCTTTCCGGTGGGGTCGACTCGGCCGCCCTCTACCCGCCGAAGCGCTTCTTCGGCGCGGCTCGCAACATCGAGAACGGCGGCTCGCTGACGATCCTCGCCACCGCCCTGATCGAGAGCGGCTCGAAGATGGATGAGGTGATCTTCGAGGAGTTCAAGGGCACCGGGAACATGGAGATCCGCCTGCGCCGCGACTTCGCGGACAAGCGCCTGTTCCCTGCGATCGACGCGGTCCAGTCCGGTACCCGCCGTGAGGAGCTGCTCATGACGAAGGACGAGCTGGCGATCGTGTGGAAGCTGCGCCGGGTGCTGTCGGCACTCGACGGGCAGCAGGCCCTCGAGCTGCTGCTCGAGCGGCTCAAGAAGTCCCAGAGCAACATCGAGTTCCTCATGCAGGTGCAGAAAACGACCCCGACTGCATCGGGGCAGGACGACTGACCGCCAGCCGGCCGGGCCGCCATTCGAGTGGCCCGGCCTGCGCGTTCCTGACCCACTTCGCCGCTAGGCTGCCGCACAGCAGTGTCGGGCGCAGCGATGTCGACGGCGGTCGACTCCCGGTCGGAAGGGGCAGTCGTGGCAAGGATCCTCGTCGCTGACGACGACGTGGACATCCGCGAACTCGTGGAGTTCAAGCTCTCCACGCTCGGGCACGAGATCGTGACCGTTGCCGACGGAGCCGCAGCGGTCGACGCCTGCAAGCAGGGGCGGCCCGACCTGGCCGTGCTCGACGTGATGATGCCCGGGGTGTCCGGCCTCGATGCGATCCGGCAGATCCGTGCCGACCCGAGTCTCGCCGACCTCCCGATCATCCTGCTGACCGCGCGTGCCCAGGAGTCCGATGTCGAGACCGGCTTCGACTCCGGTGCCGACGACTACATCACCAAGCCCTTCAGCCCGCGTGAGCTCGCTGCGCGCGTGCAGGCCCTGCTCTCCCGATCCGCATGAGCGACGGCAGGCCGGTCGCGCGACTGGTCGCGCCGGTGATCATCCAGGTCGCGATCCTGGTCGCGGCCTTGGCCATCCTGGCCATCGTCGGCGTCGCGGCGTCCACGCGCTCGGTCGGCTACCTCACCGACGAGCTGCAACCGGCGGCGTCCGCGAACCTCGAGCTCCGGCAGGACCTCAGTGACATGCAGGCAGCGGTCCGCGTGTGGGCAGGCACCGGTGACCAGGCTGCGGTCGAGGACTACCGGAAGGCCGAGGCGAGGCTGCCCGGGCATTGGGAGCAGGTGCGGGACTTCGCCGTCGATGATGCCGAGCTGGAGGCACTCGCCGTCGAGGAGGAGGCCGCCGCTCGCGCGTGGATCGAGGACTACGCGGAGCCCCGACTGGACGATCCGGGGGGTCCGGGCACCTTCCAGCCGGATGCCTTCCAGCGGGGGATCGAGTTGTTCGACGCGTTCCGGGAGGCGAACGCAGAAACGACCGAGGCGTTCGACCAACGTCTCCAGGAGGCCCGGGACGACGCCTCGTTCCGGCTCCAGGGGACGATCCTGGCCGTCCTGCTGGTGGGGCTGTTCGGAGCGTGGGTGATCGCCCGCTCGCGGCGGCGGCTGCTGAAGGAGCTCGCGGACCCGCTGCACGAGCTCGAGGTCGTGGTGCAGCGGATGGCGGCGGGAGACCGCGACGTGCGCGCTGCTGCCGCCGGTCCGCGTGAGGTGCGCGCGGTCGCAGCGTCCCTCAACGACCTGGCCGACGCCCAGGCCCGGGCGAGTGCCGTGGAGGAACGGATCCAGGAGGCGTTGCGGAACCTCGACGTCGCCAAGGACGACTTCGTCTCGAACGTGTCTCACGAGCTGCGGACCCCACTGACCACCATCAGCGGCTACCTGGAGCTCGTCGCCGACGAGTTCGAGGGGCGGATGGCGCCGCGCCACCTGAAGATGCTGGACGCCAGTCGTCGCAACGTCGCGCGGTTGCGCCTGCTCATCGAGGACCTCCTGACGCTGTCGCGGGCCGAAGCGGCCGGGACGGACCTGGAGCAGCTGGACCTGGTGGCCGTGGTCCGGGACGTGGTCACCGACGTGCGGATGACCGCAGCCCGGCGCGGGATCGAGATCGAGCTCGACGCCCCGGAGGTCCCGCCCCTGGTGCTCGGTGACCGGGTGATGTTGCACCGCGCCTTCCTCAACGTGCTCACCAACGCCGTCAAGTTCAGCCACGAAGGGGACGTGATCGAGGCACGGGTGGAGCTGGCCGGCGACGAGGCGACGATCCTGATCAAGGATCACGGCATCGGGATCCCCGCGGACGAGATGGACCGGCTCGGCAGCCGGTTCTTCCGCGCGTCCAACGCCGTGCGGGAGGACATCGCCGGCACCGGCCTGGGCGTACGGATCGTGCAGACGATCGTGGATCGCCATGCCGGCACGATGATGGTCGACTCCGAGGTCGGCGCGGGAACCAGCGTCCTCATCCGGCTGCCGGCCGGGGCCGGCCCGGACAGGCAGGCACCAGCCTCGTCGAGCACCGTGCAGTGACCGCTCCAGGGATTTCCGGTCGGTTGGCCCGGGGTGGCATTATTGGTGGTTGGGTTCCGGTTCACGCCGGCCGCAGGTTGCGGCCCGGCGACCCGGCGGCCGCGAAAGGACACACCATGAAGAAGGACATCCACCCGGACTACGTCACGACCGAGGTCACCTGTACCTGCGGGGCGAAGTTCACCACTCGCAGCACCGCCACGTCCGGCCACATCCACGCCGACGTGTGCTCCAACTGCCACCCGTTCTACACAGGCAAGCAGAAGATCCTCGACACCGGCGGCCGGGTCGCCCGCTTCGAGGCCCGCTACGCCAAGAAGGCCGAGCAGAAGAAGTAGCTCTGGCCAGGCGCCGGTCACCGCTACGCGCGGGGGCCGGCGCCCTTTGGTTTCGGTGGTCGAGGGAGAGAGGGGCCGGATGTTCGAGGCCGTGGAGGGGCTGGTCCCTGAGCACGCCGATCTCGAGCAGCGGCTCGCAGCGCCCGAGACCCACGCCGATGCCCGTCTCGCCAAGCGGTTGAACCAGCGGTACGCCGAGTTGTCCCGCATCATCGGCACCTGGCAGGAGTGGCGCCGGCTCGGTGGCGACGTCGAGGCTGCACGTGAGCTGGCGCGGGAGGATCCGACCTTCGCCGCCGAGGCGCAGGCCCTGGCCGACCAGCGAGCCGCCACGGAGGAGCACCTCCGTCGGCTGCTCGTCCCCCGGGATCCAGCTGACGCCAAGGACGCGATCCTCGAGGTGAAGTCCGGTGAAGGCGGTGAGGAGTCCGCGCTCTTCGCTGCCGACCTGCTGCGGATGTACACCCGCTACGCCGAGTCACGGGGCTGGACGGTCGAGATCCTGGACGCGACCGAGTCCGACCTGGGTGGCTACAAGTCCGTGACCGTCGCCGTGAAGGCGAAGGGGACATCCGAGCCGGGGGAGGCGCCGTACGCGCTGCTCAAGTTCGAGGGTGGCGTCCACCGCGTGCAGCGGGTCCCCGTGACGGAGTCGCAAGGGCGCATTCACACCAGCGCCGCCGGTGTGCTCGTCCTCCCCGAGGCGGAGCCGGTCGACGTGAGCATCGACGAGCACGACCTCCGGATCGATGTCTTTCGCAGCAGCGGCCCCGGCGGCCAGAGCGTGAACACCACCGACTCCGCCGTCCGGATCACGCACGTCCCGACCGGCATCGTCGTGAGCTGTCAGAACGAGAAGAGCCAGCTCCAGAACCGCGAGCAGGCTCTGCGCATCCTGCGTGCGCGGCTGCTTGCGATGGCGCAGGACGAGGCCGACGCCGAGGCAAGCGAGGCGCGACGAACCCAGGTCCGCACCGTCGACCGCTCCGAGCGGATCCGCACCTACAACTTCGCCGAGAACCGGATCTCCGACCACCGCACCGGCTACAAGGCCTACAACCTCGACCAGGTGCTGGACGGCGACCTGGGGCCAGTACTCAACTCGTGCGTGGAGGCCGACCTCGCCGCGCGGCTCGAGGCGATCGAGGCGTGAGCCCGGTGGTGGACCCGGTCGAGCCGACCGCGCCGCACCTGAGGAGGAGCGCGGCGCACCGGCTGCGGGGCGCCGGTGTGCCCTCGCCCGAGTGGGACGCCGACCTGCTGCTCGCGCACGTGCTGGGCGTCGACTCGAGCCGCCTGCTGCTCGTCGACCGGGTCTCCGCCGACGAGCAGCGCCGGTACGACGCCCTGGTCGAGCGCCGGGCCGACCGAGAGCCGTTGCAGCACCTGACCGGGCTGGCCCACTTCCGGCACGTCGAGCTCGCAGTCGGACCGGGAGTCTTCGTGCCCCGACCCGAGACCGAGCTCCTCGCCGGCTGGGCGATCGAGCAGGCGGAGCTGATCTCGCGGGCGGCGGGTCACCGCCCGACGGTCGTCGACCTCGGCACCGGCTCCGGAGCGATCGCCAAGGCCGTGGCCGACGAGCTGCCCGACGCGCGAGTGCACGCCGTCGAGCTCGATGAGGCTGCGCACGACTGGGCCGCGCGCAACCTCGCCGGGACCGGCGTCGATCTTCGCCAGGGTGACCTCTCCACGGCGTTCGAGGACCTCGCCGGTCAGGTGGACGTGATCACCTGCAACCCGCCGTACATCCCGCTGGGAGCCTGGGAGTCCGTGGAGCCGGAGGCGCGCGACCACGATCCCGCCCTGGCGCTCTGGTCCGGCGCGGACGGGCTCGACGCGATCCGGCTCCTGGAGCGGCGGGCATCGACCCTGCTTCGGCCGGGCGGCCTGGTCGGCGCCGAGCACGCCGACCAGCAGGGCGAGTCGGCCCCCGCCGTCTTCGCCGGAACCGGACGATGGGTGCAGATCACCGATCACCCCGACCTGGCCGGACGGCCGCGCTTCGTGACCGCACGGCGCACTGGCACGATGACCCCGTGAGTGAGCGCTTCTCCACCTCCACCGAGGGCGACCGCGAGGCCGCGCTGGCGGCCGCCAGTCGCGCGGTCCAGCGCGGCGAGCTGGTGGTGCTGCCCACGGACACGGTCTACGGCGTGGGCGCCGATGCCTTCGACCCCGCCGCGGTCCGGAGCCTGCTGGCTGCCAAGGGCCGTGGTCGCGAGATGCCGCCGCCCGTCCTCATCAGCGCCGCCACGACTCTGGACGCGCTCGCCGTGGACATCCCCGGGTACGCCCGATCCCTGGTCGACGAGTTCTGGCCGGGTCCGCTGACCCTGGTGTGCACCCAGCAGGTCTCGCTCCAGTGGGACCTCGGGGACTCCCGCGGCACCGTCGCGGTCCGGATGCCCGACCACGAGATCGCGCTCGAGCTGCTCGAGCGGACCGGGCCGCTGGCCGTGAGCTCGGCCAACCTCACGGGCCGGCCCGCGGCCACGGACGCCGATCAGGCCGAAGAGATGCTGGGCGAGCACGTTGCCGTGGTGGTCGACGGCGGCGCCACGCCCGGGACGCGGGCCTCGACCATCGTCGACGTCACCGGCTCCCAGGGCCGGATCCTGCGGAAGGGAGCCCTGTCGCTCGACCAGCTCAACGCGGCTCTCGAGCCACTCGGGGCCACCCTCACGGACGAGGGGTAGGCCCGCCTCGTGCGCGAGTACGCCCTTGTCTTCCTGGTTGCGGCCGCTGTCACCTATCTGCTCACCGTCGTCGCCCGCGAGATCGCCCTGCGCACCGGCGCGGTGGCCTCGGTCCGGGACCGTGACGTGCACGACGAGCCGATCCCGTATCTCGGCGGACTGGCCATGCTCGGCGGCCTGGTGGCGGCCTACCTCGTCGGGCGCGAGCTGCCGTTCCTCTCCAACAGCGGTCCCTTCGTCTTCCGGGACGCGGGAATCGTCCTCGTCGCCGGAGCCATGATCTGCGCGGTGGGCGTGCTGGACGACCTGTTCGAGATCGACGCCCTCTCCAAGCTGGGTGGGCAGGTGCTCGCAGCTGGGTTCCTGATCGTCTCCGGCATCCAGTTCACCTTCTTCCCGCAGCAGGACGGCAGCCAGTTCTCACTGGACCCGGCGCAGGGGGCACTGCTCACTGCCGTCGTCGTGGTCGCCACGGTCAACGCCGTGAACTTCGTCGACGGCCTGGACGGCCTTGCGGCGGGAGTAGTCGGGATCGGGGCCCTCGCGTTCTTCGTCTTCAGCTACTCGCTGGCCAACATCAACGACGTCACCCTGGCCACGACCGGCGCCTTCCTCAGCGCAGCCCTCGCCGGGGCATGTGCTGGCTTCCTGCCTCACAACTTCCACCCGGCCAGGTTGTTCATGGGCGACAGCGGCTCGATGCTGATCGGGCTCGTCCTGTCCGCCAGCGCGCTCACCCTGACCACCCAGTTCTCCGGTACCGAGATCAGCCAGGGCGGAGCCGGCTCGCGGGCCAGTCTGCTGCCGACGCTGTTGCCCCTGCTACTGCCGATCTCGATCCTCATCGTGCCGATGGTCGACCTGCTGCTGGCCGTCGTACGCCGGACCCGGGCCGGTCGGTCCCCGTTCGCACCCGACAAGCAGCACCTCCACCACCGGCTGCTCGAGATCGGGCACTCCCAGCGGAGGGCGGTGTTCATCATGTGGCTGTGGGCGGGTCTGGTGGCCTTCGGCACGGTCCTGGCCAGCCTCTACACCGCCACCTGGGTGTGGGTGTCCCTGGCCGCGGCGACCGCCTTGACGATCGCCCTCACCTTCGTCCTGCCGGTCGTCCACTCGCCGCACCGGGCCAGTCACGACGAGGCATGACCCGGCGTCTTGACGGGGCCGGTTTCCGACGCCTCGGGACTTTGTGCTAGTTTTCACAAGCACCGAACAAGCCCCACGACAGGACGGCCGCCACCCATGACGACCGCACTCCGCAGGCCGCATTCGAGGCCCACCCGGATCACGCCGATCCCCGGGTTCGTGGGGCCGCTGCCCTGTGGTACTTTCGCGCAGTCGTCGGACTTGGAGCGGTTGACTTCCCCGAGTGGCCCGCGTGCCTGCGACTTCTTGCCTGTCAATGAAAGCGACCCGGGTGGATGGCCGATGAGCGCTCCGACAATTCCTTGCGGGGTCGAGACCTCGTGGGGCTCGGAGGGCTTCTCGTCGGTGCCGTGGTCGCCTGTACTGCCCTCGGTCTCGTGGTGGACGACCAGGCCGGCACGTCGCCTGTCTTCACCATGCTCGGCGTCGGCCTCGGGATCGTCCTGGGAGGACTCGGGTTCTGGCTCCGGGTGCGCGCCGCGCTACGAGAGTGAGCGCCGCCCATGAGCGAGCAGGTGACGATGACCCCCGCTGAGATCTCGCCCGGCGACCGGGCGTCGGTGTTCAAGGTGTTGCGCGACCAGCGCAAGACGCTGCTGCTCGCGGCGATCCTGCTCGTCGCGACATTCTGGATCTTCGGCCAGATCGACGAGTGGCGCCTGGCCGGCTGCATCGCCGGCGGCATCCTGCTGGGCCTGGTCAATCACCTGGTCACGGAGTACTGGCTGCTGAAGATCATCACCTCGGGTGAGCAACCGACCCGCAACCAGATGATCGCGTCGACCATGTCTCGCCTGATCGTGTTGTCGGTCGTCGCCATCGGCGTCGCCGTTGCGTTCTGGCCGGACGGCATCGGTCTCCTGCTCGGGCTCGCCGTCTTCCGGCTGATCGCCCTGCTGATGACCGGGATCCCGCTGCTGAAGGAGCTGAAGAAGCCATGACTGGCCTGCTGCCCCTGTCGGAAGAGTCGACGATCGAGATCGGTCACCACGTCACCCGCGAGTGGATGGGAATGACGTTCAACATCGACACGATCTTCTCGACCCTCGTGGCAGCCGGCATCGTGCTGCTGCTGGCGATCCTCGCCGTCCGCGGACTCTCCAGGGACCCCAACGACCACGTCCCGACCAAGCTGCAGCTGATCTGGGAGGCCGTCGTCGGCGAGGTCAACACGCAGGTCGAGGACAACCTCGGCAGGGTGCACCCGTACGTCGCCCCACTCGCCATCTCGCTGTTCTTCTTCATCCTCATCGCGAACTGGCTGGAGCTGGTCCCGAGCGAGATCAACGACCGCACGGGCCACCTGTTGAAGGCCCCGACGGCGGACGTGAACCTGACCTACGCCCTCGCCGCGATCACCATCGTGAGCGTGTGGGTCTACGGCATGCAGCAACAGGGCGTGAAGGGCTACTTCAAGCACTTCGCCCAGCCGTTCCCCGTGCTGACACCCCTTAACATTCTCGAGGAGCTCACCAAGCCGATCACGCTGGCACTGCGACTGTTCGGCAACATCTTCGCCGGCGGCATCATGCTCGCGCTGATCGGGCTCATCCCGATCTTCGCGTTCTGGGCCCCCAACCTGCTCTGGAAGGCGTTCGACATGTTCATCGGCGCGATCCAGGCCTTCATCTTCGCTCTGCTGACCGTCCTCTACTTCGCGATGGCCGGCGCCCGCCACGACGACCACGAGGAAGCGCACGAGGAAGAGCAGGAGGAGCGCGAGGAGCACGAGCCCGACCGCGCCCCCGACGAGGAACAGACCCCCGCACTCGCGCACTGACCGGCCAGTCCGGTCAGGCGTGGACCTGAAGCACGACAGCTAGACGCACCACAGCGAGACGCACCACAAGTGAGACAACGGCACCCCCCGGTGCCCTACCAAGGAGAGACATGGCTGCAACAGAAACCGCGGACGCCATCAAGCTGGCCGGCGCCTTCATCGGCGGTGGCCTGGCCCTCGCCGGCGGCGCGATCGGTGCCGGTGTCGGTGACGGCCTGGCCGGTTCGTCCTACATCGAGGGTGTCGCCCGCCAGCCCGAGGCGCAGGGTCGCCTCCAGACCATCTTCTTCCTGACCGTGGGTCTGGTCGAGGCGATGTTCTTCATCAACCTCGCGTTCATGGCGCTGTTCGTCTTCGTTCTCGGCGCGGCGTGACGGACGCACCTCCCTCAGCACCACCGACGCAAAGGATCCAGTGATGGCAAGCGTTACGAGTCTTCTCGTCCCGCTCGAGAGCAACTTCCTCGTCCCGAACGCCACGTTCCTCGTCGAGCTGGCTGTCTTCGGGCTCCTGTTCTTCCTCCTGGCGAAGTTCCTGATCCCGCCGATCAACCGGGCCATGACCCGGCGGCAGGACGCGGTCCGTCAGCAGTTCGCTGACCTCGAGGAGGCCAAGGACGACGCCCGGAAGGCCGAGGAGGAGTTCAAGGCCCAGATCGCCGAGGCCCGCCACGAGGCCGCCCGGATCCGCGAAGAGGCACGCGAGCAGGGTGCGGCGATCATCGCCGAGCTGCGCGAGCAGGCCCAGTCCGACGCCAACCGCATCGTCGAGCACGCGCACAGCCAGATCGCGGCGGAACGCCAGGCGGCTGTGACCACCCTGCGTGCCGAGGTCGGAGCGCTGGCGACGACCCTCGCCGGCCGGATCGTGGGCGAGAGCCTCGAGGACGACGAGCGCAGCGGGCGCGTGGTCGACCGGTTCCTCGCCGACCTGGAGACGCTGGAGACCGCGCAGGCCGCCGGTCAGGACGGGGCGCGCTGATGCTGCGAGGCGCCTCGGCCGAGGCCCTGGCCGAGCTCGGCAAGAAGCTGGGGTCGACCAGGACCCTGGGCGACGCCGCGACCATGGCCGATGAGCTGTTCACGGTCGCGGTCCTGCTCCGGTCCGACCCGGCCCTGCGCCGCTTCTCAACGGACGCGTCACTCCCCGCGGAGGCCAAGCAGGGCCTCGCCAGGGAGCTCCTCGGGAGCAAGATCGGCGACGACGCCCTCGACGTGGTGGTGAATGCCGTCGCGCATCGCTGGACCTCGCAGCGCGACCTGCCCGACGCACTCGAGCGGCTGAGCGAGATGGCCGTGGTCAACTCCGCCGGGGCCAAGGCCGGCCAGCTCGCCGACGAGCTGTTCGGTGTCGGGCAGACCCTGTTGGCGAACCCGGCCCTGCGGGACGCGCTGTCGAACCCCGCCCGGAGCATCGATGACCGGGCGAAGCTCATCGACCGCGTCTTCGGTGACAAGGCGCTGCCGGCGACGGTGACCTTCACGAAGCAGGCCCTGGCCGGCACCTATGGGACCGTGACCGCCGCTCTCGAGGTCTACCGCTCGGTGGCCGCCGAGACCGCGGGCGAAGGCGTGGCCACCGTCCGGGTGGTCGAGCCGCTCGACGACGCGGACCGAGAGCGGCTGCGCGCAGCGCTGGCCAGGCAGTACGGCCGCGAGATCCACCTCGACGAGATCGTGGACCCCACCGTCGTCGGCGGCATGCGTGTCGAGATCGGCGACGACGTGATCGACGGCACCGTGTCCGGCCGCATCGACGACGCCCGGCGCAGACTGGCGGGCTGACCGAACCGCAGCAGGCACAACGACCAGACTTCAGTAGAGACAAGAGAGTAGGGACGAAGATGACGGAGCTTTCGATCCGTCCGGAGGAAATCCGCGACGCGCTGCAGAAGTACGTCGCCGACTACCAGCCCGAGGCGGCGAGCAAGGAAGAGGTCGGCACGGTCGCGACTGCGGGTGACGGCATCGCGCGGGTGAGCGGCCTGCCCTCGGCCATGGCCAACGAGCTGCTGGAGTTCGAGGACGGCACCCTGGGCATCGCGCTGAACCTCGACACCCGCGAGATCGGCGTCGTCGTCCTCGGTGACTTCGACAAGATCGAGGAAGGCCAGACGGTTCGTCGTACCGGCGAGATCCTCTCGGTCCCGGTCGGCGACGGCTTCATGGGCCGCGTCATCGACCCCCTCGGCATCCCGATCGACGGCCTCGGCGAGATCGAGTCCACCGAGCGTCGCGCCCTGGAGATCCAGGCGCCCAGCGTGATGCACCGCAAGTCGGTGCACGAGCCGCTCGCCACCGGCATCAAGGCGATCGACTCGATGACCCCGATCGGCCGCGGTCAGCGCCAGCTGATCATCGGTGACCGCGCGACGGGCAAGACCACGATCGCCATCGACACGATCATCAACCAGAAGCAGAACTGGGACTCCGGCGACCCGGAGAAGCAGGTGCGCTGTATCTACGTCGCGATCGGCCAGAAGGGCTCGACCATCGCCTCGGTGCGTGGCGCGCTCGAGGAGGCCGGCGCGCTGGAGTACACCACCATCGTGGCGTCTCCGGCGTCCGACAGCGCGGGCTTCAAGTACCTCGCGCCGTATACCGGGTCGTCCATCGGCCAGCACTGGATGTACGACGGCAAGCACGTCCTGATCATCTTCGACGACCTCACCAAGCAGGCCGAGGCCTACCGTGCGGTGTCGCTGCTGCTGCGCCGCCCGCCGGGTCGCGAGGCCTACCCGGGCGACGTGTTCTACCTGCACAGCCGGCTGCTCGAGCGCTGCGCCAAGCTGTCCGACGACATGGGCGCGGGCTCGATGACCGGACTGCCGATCATCGAGACCAAGGCCAACGACGTCTCGGCCTACATTCCGACCAACGTCATCTCGATCACCGACGGCCAGATCTTCCTGCAGTCCGACCTGTTCGCGTCCAACCAGCGTCCGGCCATCGACGTCGGCGTGTCGGTGTCGCGCGTCGGTGGTGCGGCCATGACCAAGGCGATGCGGGCCGTCACCGGCTCGCTGAAGGTCGACCTCGCGCAGTACCGCGCGATGGAGGCGTTCGCGATGTTCGCCTCCGACCTGGATGCCGCGTCTCGTCAGCAGCTCGACCGCGGATCGCGGCTGATGGCACTGCTGAGGCAGCCGCAGTACTCGCCGTACCCGCTCGAGGAGATGACCGTCTCTCTGTGGACCGGCACCAGCGGTCGTCTCGACCGGGTCCCGACGGAGGACGTGCTGCGTTTCGAGAACGAGTTCCTCGACTTCCTGCGCCGCTCGCACGACGGCATCCTGTCGACCATCCGCGAGACGCTGAAGTTCGAGGAGGACACGGAGAAGTCCCTCGAGGAGGCCTACGACTCCTTCCTCGACCAGTTCGAGACCTCCGAGGGCGAGTCCATCAAGCCCGGCAGCGAGGCCCCCGTCGACCCGGTGACCGACGAGGAGCTCGAGCAGGAGCAGATCGTCAAGCAGAAGCGGGGCTGATCACCCATGGCCGTATCGCTGCGCGAGTATCGCGCGCGGATCAAGTCGACGGAGTCGATGAAGAAGATCACGCGCGCCATGGAGCTCATCGCTGCGTCCCGGATCATCAAGGCGCAACAGCGGGCCCGGGCCGCCGCGCCGTACGCCCGCGAGCTGACCCGCGCCGTGTCCGCCCTGGCCACGTACTCCACCGTCGACCACCCGCTGACCACGGAGCCGGAGAACCCGACCAAGGCAGCGGTGCTGATCGTCACCAGCGATCGTGGCCTGGCCGGCGCCTACTCCTCCAACGTCTTGAAGGAGGGCGAGCGGCTCGCCGAGCGGCTCCGCGAGGAGGGCAAGGAGGTCGTCACCTTCATAGCCGGCCGGAAGGGCGAGGCCTACTACCGGTTCCGCGCTCGCCCCGTGGCCGAGTCGTGGTCCGGCTTCTCCGACCAGCCGAGGTACGACAACGCCCGCCAGATCGGTGATGCGCTGATCGGGGCGTTCGTCGCCGAGGACGACGCGGAGGTCACGGTCGACGAGGTGCACCTGGTCTACACCCAGTTCAGGTCGATGCTGGTCCAGGAACCGCACAGCGTCCGGCTGCTGCCGCTGGAGGTCGTCGAGGGCGAGTCCGGCCCCGAGGCCGACGACGTGCTGCCGCTCTACGAGTTCGAGCCGTCGGCCGACGAGGTGCTCAACGCCTTGCTGCCGCGCTATGTGCAGAGCCGGATCTTCTTCGCGCTGCTGCAGGCCTCCGCATCCGAGCTCGCCGCCCGCCAGAAGGCGATGAAGTCCGCGACGGACAACGCCGACGAGCTGATCAAGAAGTACACCCGAGTCGCCAACCAGGCCCGTCAGGCCGGCATCACCCAGGAAATCAGCGAGATCGTCGGTGGCGTGAACGCGCTGGCCGACGCGACCGCCTCCAGCGAATGACCGAGTGACCACAGAGTGAGTGAGAGACATGACTGCCACTGTTGAAGAGAACAAGACCGAGTCGGGCACCGGCGGAGTCGGTCGCATCGCACGGGTCATCGGCCCGGTGGTGGACGTCGAGTTCCCCGTGGACTCGATGCCCGAGATGTACAACAAGCTCGAGTGCGAGCTGGAGCTCGGCGGCGAGACCAGGACGCTGTCGATGGAGGTCGCCCAGCACATCGGCGACGGCATGGTCCGGGCCATCTCGCTCCAGCCCACCGACGGCTTGGTCCGCGGCGCGCAGGTGACCGACACCGGAGAACCGATCACGGTCCCCGTGGGCGACATCACCAAGGGCCACGTGTTCAACATGCTTGGCGAGTGCCTCAACCTCGAGGAGGGTGAGGAGTACGACGTCAAGGAGCGGTGGACGATTCACCGCAAGGCGCCTGCCTTCGACCAGCTGGAGTCCAAGACCCAGATGTTCGAGACCGGCATCAAGGTCATCGACCTCCTCACCCCCTACGTGCTGGGCGGCAAGATCGGCCTGTTCGGAGGCGCGGGCGTGGGCAAGACCGTGCTCATCCAGGAGATGATCGCGCGAGTCGCCAAGGACCACGGTGGCGTGTCGGTGTTCGCGGGCGTCGGTGAGCGCACCCGCGAGGGCAACGACCTCATCGCCGAGATGGAGGAAGCCGGCGTCATCGGCCAGACCGCGCTGGTGTTCGGCCAGATGGACGAGCCGCCCGGCACCCGGCTCCGGGTGGCACTCTCCGCGCTGACGATGGCGGAATACTTCCGCGACGTGCAGAAGCAGGACGTGCTGCTGTTCATCGACAACATCTTCCGGTTCACCCAGGCCGGCTCCGAGGTCTCCACGCTGCTGGGCCGGATGCCGTCCGCGGTGGGCTACCAGCCCAACCTGGCCGACGAGATGGGCGTGCTCCAGGAGCGGATCACCTCGACGCGTGGTCACTCGATCACCTCGATGCAGGCGATCTACGTGCCCGCGGACGACTACACCGACCCGGCCCCGGCGACCACGTTCGCGCACCTCGACGCGACCACCGAGCTGTCGCGTGAGATCGCGTCGCTGGGCATCTACCCCGCGGTGGACCCGCTGACCTCGACCTCGCGGATCCTGGACGCCCAGTACATCGGGCAGGACCACTACGACTGCGCGATCCGGATCAAGCAGATCCTGCAGCGCAACAAGGAGCTCCAGGACATCATCGCGATCCTCGGTGTCGACGAGCTCTCCGAAGAGGACAAGATCATCGTGTCCCGTGCGCGCCGGATCCAGCGGTTCCTGTCGCAGAACACCTACGTCGCCAAGCAGTTCACCGGGATCGAGGGCTCGACCGTCCCGGTGGCCGACACGATCGAGGCCTTCAACAAGATCGCGGACGGCGACTACGACCACGTGGCTGAGCAGGCGTTCTTCATGTGCGGTGGTCTGGACGACGTCGAGAAGCGCTGGGACGAGATCCAGAAGAGCCTCTGATGGCGAACACGATGAAGGTGGCGCTGGTGTCGGCCGACCGTGAGGTGTGGTCGGGCGAGGCAACGGTTGTCAACGCCCGGACCCTCGATGGGGAGATCGGCATCATGGCCAACCACACGCCGATCATGTCGGTGCTCGACTCCGGCCAGGTCGACGTACGCACGGTCGACGACGGCCACTGGGTGGCCGCCGTGGACGGCGGCTTCATCTCGGTTGCCGACAACCAGGTCCGGCTGCTGTGCGAGCACGCCGAGATCTCCTTCGAGAGCAACTACGACGAGGCGAGGCGCCTGCTCGAGGAGCGCAAGGAGCGGATGGAGGGGAGCGGGGGCTGATTGGTCCCCCTCGGCCTCGGCCGCTACCGTGAGCGCACCCCGTGTCCAGAAGCGGGTGCCGAGTCCCCCGGGAGTGACGGATGCCGCTGTGGCAGTGGCTGCCTTATGCAGCCGGTGTCCTGCTGGGTCTGGTCGTGCTCTACGGCATCGCCCTGGTCATCCGGCGTCGTCTCCTGTCGCGTCGCGGAGCGGCGTTCGAGCTCAGCTACCGCGCTCGGTCCGAGAGGGCCGGGCGCGGCTGGATTCTCGGGCTGGGGCGCTACTCAGGTGATGCGCTGGAGTGGTTCCGCTTGTTCTCCCTCTCGCCGCGGCCCAACCAGGTCTGGCAGCGTTCGACGATCTCGTACGGCGGTCGTCGGGACCTCGAGGGGGTGGAGCAGATGTCGCTCTATCCGGACCACGTCGTGCTCTGGTGCGTCACTCCGGACGGCGACGTGGAGCTCGCCATGGGTCCCTCGTCCCTGATGGGCTTCCAGTCCTGGCTCGAGGCCGGGCCGCCACGGCCGACCGAAGGACTGTGAGCTCGCTACTGTGAGCGACCACGTCGCTGCCCGGCGGGCGGTCGCGCTCGCGTTCGTCGTCAACGGCTTCGCGTTCGCCAGCCTGGTGTCCCGGTTGCCAGACGTGCGCCAGGATCTCTCGCTCACCAACGGCGGCCTCGGCCTGCTGCTGTTCTCCAGTGCGCTCGGCTCGGTGCTCGCCCTGCCGGCCAGCGGTCGGCTGATCGAGAGGTGGGGGGCGGCGACAGTGGTCCGCGCCGGCGGGGTCCTGGTCGCCGCCAGCCTGCTGGTCGCCGCCGCGGGGACGACTATCGCCTCCGTGCCGCTGGTGGCAATCGGCCTGTTCGGCTACGGCGTCGGCACCAGCGTCTGGGACGTCGCCATGAACGTCGAGGGAGCGGCCGTCGAGCAGCGGCTGGGCCGCACGATCATGCCCCGCTTCCACGCCGGCTGGAGCATCGGCACCATCGCCGGCGCCGCGATCGGCATCCCCGTCACCGCCATCGGCGTCCCGATGCCGGTCCACTGGGGCGTCGTCGGAGTGCTTGCGTGCTTCCTGGTGGTCCGCGCCGCAGCCGACTTCCTGCCCTCGACCCCGCCGGATCCGGATCGACCGGCCGGGCGCTCGGCCTGGCGCGAGCCGCGAACCCTGGCCATCGGCGTGATGGTGCTCGCGTTCGCCACGGCCGAGGGCGCCGCCAACGACTGGTTGACGCTGGCCCTCATCGACGGCCATGACGCGCGCCACTGGGTCGGCGTGGTCGGCCTCTCCATCTTCGTGTCCGCGATGACCGTCGGCCGCCTGCTCGGGCCGATCCTGCTGGATCGGTTCGGCCGGGCGCCCGTGCTGTGGGCGACCACAGCCGCTGCCGCTGCCGGCATCATGCTCGTCGTCCTGGCGGGGCACTGGCTGGTGGTGGGAGTCGGGATCGCGGTGTGGGGCCTCGGCGCCTCCCTCGGGTTCCCGGTCGGGATGAGCGCTGCCGCCGATGTCCCCGCTCGCGCCGCGGCGCGGGTGAGCGTGGTCGCGACGATGGGTTACGCCGCCTTCCTGGCCGGTCCGCCGCTCGTCGGGGCGTTGGCCGACCGGGTGGGAACGCTCGATGCCCTGCTGGCGATCGGGGTCCTGATGGCGCCGGCCGCGGTGGCCGTATTCGCGGTCCGGCGACCGGCACAGGAGTCGGCCACGCCTACGTGACACCGGGGCGCCGCCGGACGCCCTACTCGCGTGGAGGTGGTCGAGGTCCGGCTGCGAGTCCTCGAGTCGCTCCCTGAGGCGCAGTGAAGGACGCCTCACCGGTGGGGCTCCACTCAATCCGCCACGGCCCCGCATGGACCAGACGGTGATGGTGGCCGCACAGCAACAGGAGGTTGTCCAGGCTCGTCGGACCTCCGTCGAGCCAGTGCTGCACGTGGTGCGCGTGACACATCAGTGGTGGACGTCGGCACTCGGGAAACCGGCACTGCCGGTCGCGGGCCACGAGTGCCTTCCAGATCGGGGCGGTGACCAGGCGACTTGACCTTCCGACGTCGAGCACGGCGCTGTCCGACCCGAGCACTGCCGGGATCACGTCGGCGTCGCAACAGAGGCGACGGACCGCGCTGGGCGGCACTTCGATGCCGTCCTCCGTCGTGGCCACACCCATTCCCGAGAGGAGGTCGGCGTAGTTCATCAGCAGTGTCAGGCGCGGCGTGGCGCCGTGCTGGTGGGGCAGCAGGTCGGCGGTCTGGGCCCGCCGACAGTGTTCGGTCAGCGCATCCAGGAGGCGAGCGCCGTGGTCGCGTGGGTCGCGTCCGTCGTGACCGCAACCAGGGAGCTGGCAGGTCGCAGGGTCGCAGGTGCGACCGGCCGACGGGTCAGGCGCGGCCAGGGCCATCAGCGTTGACTTGATCGTGGCGGCGTCCTCCGCCGCGCACCGACCCCGGATCCAGGCTCCGCCCGCCCCGTCGTCGGTGATCGTCAGGTAGCGGCGGAGGTGGGCGCACCTCGCCTCACGATCCATCTCTGCCTCGAGGCGGCGGTCGTCCCCCTCAGGGTCGAGGACGGCGACCAGGTGCTTGCCGGCCTTGGCCAGCTCCGAGGCGTTGAGCCGCTTGGCCTCGTCGAGGAGCAGGGCGACGCCCCGCGACCCGTCACACGCGGAGGGGAGGGCATCGATCGCGCGGGTGATCGCGACCGCCTGCGAGGTGGAGAGCCAACCATCGGACATGGCCGACGCGACGGGCTCGAGGAGATCGGTGTCCAGGTCCTGGGCGAGGCGGACCAGCTTCGGCCCGCTGCCGTGGTGCCCACCGGACACGGCACTGACGAAGTCACGCGTCGAAGCCCAGCCGTGATCCCTGAGGCGGTTGGTGGCTTCCAGCTCGGCGATGACGCCGAGCTCGACGGCATCGAGGGTTGACTTCAACGCCTCGATCGCGCCGACGGTGTCGGCCAACTCGCTGGGCGGCCGCGCCGCCCACAGGGTCTGACCCAGGGCGCGCACCTGCCCGCGCATGTCCTCGAGCACGGCTGGCACACCGGGCGTCGACGACGCCTGCCTTGGGTGCGGTGTGCTCGTCATGGGGACGACTCAACCATTCAGCACCGACGATTTTCGATCAGGCTGTCGAAGCCTGTGGACGACGTTGGCAGGTGTCCCACCTGTGCACGGATGGTGGCTCTCACATGGCGTTGCGCCGCGCGACCGCGCGTCCATTGCGGCGGAAGGCCGCATGTGCCGAAAGGCTGGATCGCGGCATGAGCCGGAGCGCCCTTCTTGATGCGTGAGCCGCTCGGCGCGGACAGCGCTCCAACTTCCGTGGGCGATCGTTCCTGGTGTACATGAGCCCAACCACGCCGGGTCAGCCACACAAGGTGCCTCACTGGAACGGAAGCATGTGAACCGTTCTCCTGCATGGTTGACCCGTGGTGCGAGCTACCTGGTCGATAGGGTGTCAGACCCTGACACGTCGGCGAATGCCTCCGCAAGAACAGGCCCGCAACCGGCGACGACGGACTGGGTGAACTGGGTGTCGACCGACTCGAGGGCATGCAGGCTGGTCAAAGCGTCCTCAAGTACAGACCGCCGGTCCGCCCCCGGCATGGTGGTGTAGCGGGGATCGGCCGTCATGATGTCACCGGCAAGGAGAGCCACTCTGCCGAAGTTCCGGGCGACGTCGGACGAGAGCTGCTCCATCCGCGTGCCAGCCCACATGACGCGTAGGTACGCCGACCATTGGGAGCCGGCGATCCCGTCTGTGACGATGCGGAGCCGCGTCGCGTCCCACGATGTCGAGATGGTCTCGAGTACTTGTGCCTCCTCCGCGGCGACCAGGTCTTGGAGGACTTGCGCCTCCACATTCGGGGGCAGGTGGAGGTCGCGAAGGGCGGCGACGAACAGGGAATTGAGGATCAGCACGACTGCCTGCGCGGGCGCCGGGGGGAGGTAGTCGCAGTCACCGTCGGACAGGTCGTCGGAGAGGTTGAACGCCGAGGACGTGAAGAAGCACGTGGCGGCACGGTTGATTGTGTCCTCGCGGCGGAGGCCGGCATCCAACCCGGCCTGGACCAGCACCCGGCGAGTTTCCGGCGCAGCGGCTTTCAGCGCTCGTACGACGAGCCGGTCAACCTCGATGTCGAGACGAAGAGCGGCGAGGCGACCGAACGCGCAGCGCATCACCTCGCTACTCACGGCTGGACGCGAATTCGGTAACGGCTACGGACAATGCACACCCGTGTCGGCGAACCCGCCGCAGGTGCGGCCCTCCGCGTCCTGCAACGCAGTGCCCAGTTCGTCGACGATCGAGGAGGTGCCGTCGGACTGGATCTCGACGGACACCGCTCCACCCCCCAACACGTGGTGGAGGCCATTGAGCACTTCCCGGACGCTGTCTGGGAGTTTTTGCTCACCCTGCTCGCCCTCGAGGAGGCCGTACGACTCGAGCGCCTCGAGGTAGATGCGGGACTCGGGCGTAACGGGAATCATCTCGAACTCGGCCGGTTCCTTGGTTGACATCTGGCTCTCCCATCGCCTGTGAACCATCCGACCACGAGATCGTAACGTTTGTGTCCGACCCACGGGGACGGACGACGAGGAGATTTGCAATCGGCGACGCTCACTGGCAACGACAAGACCATCGAGACGCTTAACCACATCCGGCATGTGCGGACGTTCGAGTGTGCCGACAGGTGGCCGTAAGACCCGCCCCATCGAAGGCGCGGATCGCGGCAGATCGGGACGTCCCGCTCGAGGCCTTCGAGCCAGGGACGTGCTGGGAGGGACGAGTACGACCAGGTTCACGCCTTCTCGAGCAAAGCCCTCGGTGTCTGATTCCCGCTAGAACCGCGTCTCTCCGTGCACCAGACTCGGGGGCATGCACCGCGTCGTACCGCTCAAGGTCCACTACTACGGAACCCCCGTCGTGCTGGTCTCTTCCACCAACCCCGACGGCACCACCAACCTGGCGCCGATGTCCTCGGCCTGGTGGCTGGGGCAGAACGCCATGCTCGGCCTGGCCGCGTCCTCGCGCACCACGCAGAACCTCCTGCGTACCGGCGAGGCGGTCCTCAACCTCGCCTCGGCCGACCTGGTCGACCACGTCGACCGGCTGGCCCTGCTCACCGGCTCCCCGGAGCTGTCGTCGCACAAGCGCGAGACCGGCTACCGCTACGAGCCGCGCAAGTTCGAGGTCGCCGGGCTGACCCGCGAGCCGTCGGACCTGGTCGTCCCCGACCGGGTGGCGGAGTGCCCGATCCAGCTCGAGTGCCGGGTGTCGGGCCACTACCCGATCGACAACGACTCGTCGAGGGCGCACGCGATCCACGTCGAGGTCCTGCGTGCCCACGTGGCCGACGCCGTACGGCTGCCGGGCAGCAACCACATCGACCCGCAGGCCTGGGACCCGTTGATCATGAAGTTCTGTGACTTCTTCGGCGACAGTCAGCCGCTGATCCCCTCACGGCTGGCGACCGGGTGGCGGATGCCAGGCCGGCTCGAAGAGCCGACAAGCGCGTGATCCGGGTGCCCGCGCTGACTCATGACCAGCGAGGCGAAGCGCAAAACGGATAGCCCCGCTCAACGGCAGACCCGGCATGGGGTGGTCCCGCTCATCGACAGACCCCGTGCATGCGCACGCGCTCAACACATTGCTGCGTAGGCGGCGGAAAGACGCGGACGCACTCGTGTTCAACATTGGATGACCGAGTGGCCTACTCTGGATCGGATCAGGTGGCGCCTACTTTCCGGAGACCCTCATGCCCGGTAGCAGCCTTAGCGTCTGCCCGCTCCGCGCCCAGGTCGATCCGCGCCTTGTGCGATTCAGCGCCGGGGCAACTGCCAGCATTCTCGCCGTCGTGTTGCTCATCGTTGACGTTGCTCGACCATTGGGCCTCGGCCTGCTCGCCTCCCAGGCCGCCGTGTTTGCGTTCACCGCGTTCGTCAGCTTTCAGTGGTCGCTGTGGGCGCAGATCTATGCCCGTTTCATCTGGCCGCGGATAGGAGCACCGGCCGAATTGGAGGACGCTCGGCCGCCGAGGTTCGCCCAGTTCTTCGGATTCGTGTTCACGGCTCTGGCGCTGACCTTCTTCGCGGTTGGCGTCGACGTCGCTGGCTACAGCCTGACGGCTTTCGCCTTCGGCGTAGCAGCCCTCAACGCCTCCACCGGGCTGTGTTTGGGCTGCAAGGGCTACCTGCTGATCCGTCGACTGCAATCGGCCTGACCCCAACTGGACGAGACAACGCGGCCGAGAGCCACTTCAAGCACACGCTGCACGCGGAGCATCTGGTCGGAATTGTGGCTCGACCCGTCCGAAGGAGGCCGAGCCGGGCATCGCGCACCAGCTGACGGAGCCCTCATCGGTGCTATACCGGACCCATGGCGCAATGCCGCGTGCCCGCGGCCAGGAGATGCCTTCGCATGGGGCTGCTTCGTCTGCTCACCGCCTGCCTGGTCGGCGTACTGGCGGGATGCTCCCCCGCGACCACCGACACCTCCGCACCGTCCACCTCGCCGCCGGTTGGGAGCGCGCCGTTCTCGCTGCTGCAGATGAACCTGTGCCTGTCGGGACTGGCCCCCTGCCTGGAGTACCCCGAGGTGATCCGCGAGGCGATCACGGTCATTCGAGGACACCGACCCGACGCGGTGACGCTCAATGAGGTCTGCAGCCGCGACGTGGCCCGCATCGCCCAGCGGACCGGCTACCACCGGCGGTTCTCGACCGTGCTGTACGGCGGACGGCCGCTGCCCTGCCGTGCCCCGAGCGGGCGGGGCGTGTTCGGCAACGCCCTGCTCACTGCGGCGCAGGTCACCTCAACGGTCGACCGCCGGTTCAGCACCCAGTCGATCGATCCCGAGCAGCGCCGCTGGCTCTGCGTCGCGACGGCGAAGTCGGTCACGGTGTGCACCACCCACCTGAGTTCTCCGAGTGAGCCAAGGACCGCCGTCCTCAGGCAGTGCGCGGAGTTCACCGACATGCTGGCCGTGCGGGTGGGGCGCGGACCCACGATCGCGGCCGGTGACATGAACAAGGTCGGCAGTTGCGCGCCGGCGGGCATGTGGACACGCACCGACGGGGGAGGGGCGCAGACGCCGGCGGTCCAGCACGCATACGGCACCGCAGCTCATCTGCGCGCCGCGACGTCGGAGGTCCTGCCCGCCACGTACACCGATCACGACTTCCTGTACCTCAGGGCGTGGCTGGTGTCACCGGGCGAGCGGTGACCGCAGCACGTGCGGATCCCCAGGAGGCCAGTCGCCTGCATGGCACCAAGCGGTGACAGCATTGTCGGATGAACGGGGCTCGCGAGCTGCTTGAGGCGGAACGACAGCAGGCGCTCCAGCGCCTCACGGCCCTGACCGCCGACTTCAATGAGGTGGTGACGGCCTCCCGTGACAGCAACGCCGATGACGAGCACGATCCTGAAGGTGCGACGATCGCGTTCGAGAGGTCGCAGGTTGCAGCGCTCGTGATCCAGGTCCGGGGTCACTTGGCCGAGATCGAGGCGGCAATCCAGCGGCTGGAGAGCGGCACATACGGTATCTGTGAACGGTGTGGACAGCCGATCGCGAATGCCCGGCTCGACGCGAGGCCGGCGGCGCGCACATGCATCAGATGCGCGTCTGCAGCAGACTGAGCCGTCGCCTACCGAGTGATGGCATGTTCGGATGTCCAAGACGTCGAGTCGCGGCGGTGTGACGCAAGACGGCCACCAGCCAGCTTTGTACGCCGGGCCAGAGGTCGGTGGGCAGTGACAAGATGGCTGCGTGGCATCGGACTCCCGCATGGTGGCATTGGGCTTCGGCAAGTTCGCGCGCGCCGACCGCATCTTCGCCCTGGAGCGAATCACCGGGGAGGAGCGCGGGGATGGCCGCCGCACTCGAGTCTGGATCGACGGGGTCGCCGACCCGTTGATCGCCTCCCGGACAGAGGTCACGATTCTTCGCGATATGGGACAGGAATCGGCCGTCGCTGCACCCGAGCTCGATGAGGCATTGGACCTTGCCGCGCGTCTGGCGGCGGCGGCCGAGGAGGGTCGGGTGGATCTGAGCGACCTAGGTCGTCGAGCGCGACGTCTTCTCGCCACGACCACCTCATCGTCATAGGGATCGCGGGGACTCCGACAGCCAGCCGCTTCGCGGACCGATACCGCCGTTTCGCGGCGATATGACGCGCCTTCGCAACCGCGCTGATCGCGGCATGTGAGTGCGTTTCGGGGGACGACCTTCGGGTTCGGAATCGGACCCGAAGGTGCGTCTCGGCAGTACGGACCTCAGTCGGCCTCGTCGTACTCAGCAAGGACGGTTCCGTCGGCCCCGTACACCTTGAAGTGCAGCTCTCCCGGAGAATTGCGGTTGTCGGCGTGGTTGACGACCGTCCCCGCGAAGGCGAGCCACCCGTCAACCACCGGAATATCGTGCTCGGTGCCCGTCACGTCGGTGACCACGATCCGCGCGATCGGTTCGGGGCCGGACACGAAACCCGCACCGAGGCAATCGGCCTCCCAGCGGCCAGGAGCTTTGTGCTGGCACCCCAACACGAACGACGGTTGGATCCGGTAGTCCCCGAAGGCGTCGGCTTCGTCCTGGAACTTCTCCGGGGTGGTGATCTCCACGAACGGGATGAACCCGCCGTCGGGGTCGGCGAACACCTTGTCGTTGTCGACGGCACCACGATCGTTCAAGTACCAGCTGTCGAGTTGGCATCTCGAGATGTACCCATCGGGCGATCGAAGCAGCGCCGCCAACCGGTCCTCCGCGCGATCAGCGACGATCAGCCGCCAGTCGGAGAAGTCCCAGCCGAGGTATTGGCCGCAGGCCGCACGAATGCCGGCCGGATCCTCGGATGCGGGTATGGGAAGCCCGACAGTGCCGACAGCGTCCTCCAGACCGGCCTGCGGGATGACACAGCGCCCATCCGTGTTCGATACGTCGAAGGGGCTGTAGTCGAACTCCTGCGCGTTCGCGATCTTGACCGCATCGCCTTCGAACCAGGGGCCGGAGTCGTCGCTCAGCTCGACCGTGGCGACCCCGGGGCCCCAGAGCTGGTGCCAGACGATCGTGCAGCGGCGTTCCGCCTCGGCCTGGGACACCTCCACCGTCTGGCCGGCGGTTCGTCCACCTGGATCATCGACGCCGGCCAGCACCCCGGCGCGAGCGTCGGCGCTGTCCTGCCCTGCGACCGGAGGTTGGCCGTCCTGGGGGCGGGGCGCGCCGGCATCGTTCACTGCCGGCAGCCAGATCGCACCGCCTACGACGACAAGTGCGGTCGCCGCGGCGGCCAGGGCCGTGGTGGCGACTACGCGCCGGCGCCGGCGTCCCAGGCTCCGCCGGTACAGCTGGGCGCCCTCCGTGCCGCCACCCGCCGAGACACTGTTCGCGAGCCGGTCCAGTCGTTCCCGCAGGTGTGTCGCTCGGTTGTCTGCTGGATCGTTCATCGAACGTCTCCTCTCACAATCGCCGTGTCGTTCGTCATTGAAGCGTCGACGGACCAGCCCAGCTCTTGCCGCAGCTGGGCGTAGGCACGGCTTGCCCGGCTCTTCACCGTTCCTTGTCGGCATCCGAGCAGCTCCGCGATCTCGGCCTCGCTGAGGTCCTGCCAGTAGCGCAGAATCAGGACGACCCGCTGTTGTGGCGGCAGGCCGAGGAGCGCCCGTCGCAGGTCGGACTGCTCGGACGACGCATCGGCGATGTCCGCCGTCGTGGGTTCAGCCTGGCCGGGCGTCGACGACATCCTGAGGGGATGTCGGCGTGCCTTCCAGGCGAGTCGGGCCATCACCTTGCGTACGTAGGCCTCCACCCCGTGGGGATCGAGTCGACCCCACGACGGCAGGCATCGGAGCAGAGCCTCTTGGACGAGATCCTCTCCCGCGGCGCGATCCCCGGTCAGCATGAATCCGTAACGCACCAGGGCCTGCCACCGCGACGCGACGAATGACGCAACGTGGTCCTCGGTACCCGTCACGGGCGCCCCCTCACGCAGGCAGTATTGGCGCTTCTTACCTACTGATAGTCAATCTTGCGGCGATGGGTTCCGTCGGCGTAGGAGATTCTCCGTCCGGTCGACGATCCCGGCACCGGGGCGACCGGACTGGCCGCGACCCGCAAACCTGCAATGAGTGCGCTTCGCAGGCGGCGGTAAGACGCACCTCGCGGGTGCGCGGATCGTCCCAGATCCGGAAGGCCGCAGCGCGACCACCTGCGGCATGGGCGGGCAATATAGGTAGCGCTGCAGTCGACGAGGTCACGTCCACCGACACAAGGTCACGAATGCCTGCGGCTATGACCCGAGCTTTGTCCAGCGCCCTTCGGAGACCACCTCGGTGGATCCGTCGACGGCCTTGATGGCGGTCTGTTCGTCGATGGCGTAGGCCGGGACGCCGATGTCGGCTGCCCAGCGCTCTGCGTCAGCCAGGCTGTTCCCGGGGAAAGCGTCCAGGTGCGGGAAGATCGAGAAGTCGACGACCCCCAGGGTGCGGTCGTCCGTAGCGGACGGCCACTCGACGAAGTACTCCCCGATCCGGGGCGTCATCACCATGCTTCCGGCACTCACTCCCACCCAGACCGTGTCGCGCAGCGAAGGCAGCAGATCGGCCAGCCCGGACTCTCGCAGCCAGTGGCACAGGTACGTCGCGTCGCCGCCGTCGACCAGGAGCACGTCGGCGTCCCGGACCCAGGGGACCCACCGCTCCTCGCCGATGGTGGGCAGTGCGGTGAGCTCGAGGACGCCGAGCGACGCCCAGCCCAGGCCGGAGAAGCTCCGGAAGTCGGGCTCGGCGGCCACCAGGCCCCGCACCGATGCCGGTCCGCACATCGGGTGACCCCACTGCGCCGTCGGGACGACCAGGGCGTGGCACTGCGAGACCGGCTTGCCGAGAAGCTGCACGAGGGCCGAGTGGATGCTCGGGTTCGTGACGCCGCCTGACGTGAGCAAGAGCTTCAAGGTGCCTCCTTGTCGCGCGCGGAAGGTGGATGTGCCTGAAGACCCGGGGTCGTGCTGGGACTCATCGCTCGGGACCTCTTCAGATGTCCCTCAGGGTCCCCGGGCGCGATTGCCACCAATCCTCCACCCGGTACTACCCCGCACAACACACTGCACGACTAGACCGTGGGGAACAGCTCTTGAACCACAGTAGAGCTGCGTTCACATCTACGCGCCTGTCGGGTCTCGCTGCCTTGCGGCGTGCGGAAGGCGCCCGAGTCCCCACACCATGTCGTAGAGCACGCCCGGTCTCCCGGCCCGGTCGAAGTCGTCGAAGGAGATGGTGGGCGTGTCCGGGTGGTCGCGGTCGAGTAGGAACGTCCTCCGGTCGAGCGGCACGGCCTCCTTGGCGATGCCGTCCTCGCTGACGACCAACCCGCGGGCGGACTCCGTCACGTCGACTCGGCGATCGGGCCAGCCGTAGGCACCGGTGTACGTCGTGAGCTGCTCGGGTAGGTCGGGGGATCGATGCGGGCGCCCGGTCGCGACCTTGACCCCGAACCACGCGGGCACCACATCCGCCAGGACCGAGCGCGCCATTGCTCGCCCGGCGCTGCCGTTGCTGAGGACCACCACGGCACCGTCTCGGTCCGGGAGCAGGCGCAGGACCGACCGCTGCCCGTTCACCACGCCGTCCCAGCCCCAGACCTCGACGCCGTCCCAGTCGAACCGGCCGAGTCCCAGGCCCCACGCGTCGAACCAGCCGTGGATCGAGACGTCGGCGTGGACCACCCGCAACGGCGCCGGCACAGAGTCGGCGAGATGCCACGCGGCGAACCGGAGCATGTCTTCGAGGGTCGAGGCGACGGTGGCGCCCGCAGGGCTGAAGGCGCGGCACAGCAAAGGCTCGACCGGCATCGGTCCTCCGGGCGACGCGTCATGCCCGACCGCCCGGTCGACGATCGCAGACGACGACCACGTCGTCTCGGAAAGCCTGGCCCGCGCAAGCAGCCGAGGCATCGCCTCCTCCCAGACGACCCCCGTCACGGTCTCGATCGCCCGACCCAGCACGCACCAACCGACATTCGCGTAGGACCAGTGCTCGCCGGACGGCGCCTCCCCGGCGATCTCCTCCACCAGCCGGGCCAAGGCCCGGTCGTCGACTCCGTCATGCTTCTCGAACCCGAACTCCAGGGCCGCTCGGAGCGGCACCGGCGACCGGTTCGCCATGAAGTCGCGAAGCGTCGCGGACTCCGCCCATGGGCACGGCCTCAACTCCGGTACGTGAATGGCCACCGGATCGTCCAGGGACAGCTGATGCTCGGCGTCGAGGACCGCCAGCGCCGAGGCGACCATCGTCTTGGTGAGCGAGCCGATCCCGAACCGTGTGGACGCCGTCACCGGGCTCGCGGTTCGCATGTCTGCAACACCGACGTACGCCGCGACCGGCTCCCCATGCCGGAGCATCCCGAGTGCCACCCCAGGAACTTCATGCGCCGTCGCGTGCCTCTGGAGGAGGACGGCAAGCGCACCCTCATCCACCAATCGAGCGTAGTGCGAGTCGAGTGCGTCCTACTGGGCGGAATGGGAGCAGCACTGGTTAGTCGTGCTCGGCTAGGTACTCGTGCACCAGGCTGATCGCGATGGCGCCGGCACCCACCGACGGCGCCACCCGCCTGGTGGCCCCATGGCGGGCGTCGCCGACGGCAAAGACCCCTGGCAGGCTGGTCTCGAGGAACAGTGGCGCACGAGCGAGAAGCGAGGCCGAAACGTCGACGCCGGTCAGGACATATCCGTGTGCGTCGCGTTGGACCTCCTCGGGGAGCCAGTCGGTGTAAGGCTGGCCGCCGATCATCACGAACAGCGCCGCCGCGTCGACCTGCTCCTCGGCCCCGGATTGGCGCTGGCGAAGGGTGAGTCGCTCCAGCCTCGTCTGCCCCGACGCCCCGACCACGTCGGTCGTGGCGCGGATGGCGACGTTCTCGATCGCTTCGAGCTCCCTGATCAGATAGTCCGACATCGAGGCGGCAAGTGACTCGCCTCTGATCAGGATGGTGACGCTCTTGGCGTGCCGGGCAAGGTGTGCGGCGGCCTGGCCGGCGGAGTTTCCGCCTCCGATCACGTACACCTGCTCCCCGCGCAGGGCGTCGGCCTCTGAGCCGGCCGCGCCGTAGAAGACCCCGGCCCCCAGGAAGGCCTCCACCGAGGGCACCCCGAGGCGGCGCCACTCGACGCCGGTCGCGAGCACGACAGCACGGGCGGTGACGTCGGTGGCGTCGTTGAGGCTCAGTACGTATCCCCCCTCCGTTCGGTGGAGTCGCTCCACGCGCCGCGCTAGCAGGAACTCGGCTCCGAAGAGCCAGGCCTGTTCGGTCGCACGGTTGGTCAGCTCACTCCCGCTGAGCCCACGCGGGAAGCCTAGGTAGTTGCGGATCCGCGAGCTCGTCCCGGCCTGTCCTCCGGGCACGCTCGGGTCGATGATCATGGTGGACAAACCCTCCGACGCGGCGTACACCGCCGCCGACAACCCGGCCGGTCCCGCCCCGACGATCCCCACGTCGCACGTGAGCCCCGGCCGCGACGTCCGGAAGCCGAGCATCTCCGAAATGGTGATGTCGCTCGGATTGACCGCGACCTCGTCGGTGTGGAACTTCACGACAGGGAGCACCGAGCTGTCGAGTCCCATGTCGGCAAGCGTCACGCGCCCCTCCTCGGAGTCGGGTTCGTGGAACGCGAAGGGCACACTCGCCCGCGTGAGGATGTCGCGCAGGGAGTGCGACCGCTCGTCCGAACGCTGACCGACGATGGTGACCGCGGCGATCTCTGGTGTCTGGGTGCGACTCCAGTCGGCGAGGTACTCCGCCATCGGAAGATGGAGCCACAGCTCGCGCGGTATCCACGGGGCGAAAAGGTAGCCGTCGACTTCGCCGAGCACCATCGCGCGCCGTACGGGATGGCTGGCCCACTGGCCACGATCGACGAGCAGCACTCGGCGGGCATCACGATGGGTGCGACGTACGCCGCCGAGCAGCTCGACACCCGTCACCTGGTCGGCCAGCTCCACTGTCGAGATGACCACAGCGAGGTCGTCCACCTCCACTAGGGCTGGATCGAAATCCTCCGATCCTAGTTCCAGGATCGTGTAGTCCGCGCCGTACCGCCGCCGCAGGTCGAGTCCCAGCGCTGCCCGGGTGTCCGGCGCATCGATGACCACGGCGATCACCGGTTGTGGCGACATCCCGCCTCCTGTCGACGTGCGCCCGAAACCGTGACGCGTCCGGCTCGCAACCTAACGCGACGCTGAGCAGCTATTCCAGACCTGCTCAAACGAGGCTGTCTCGAGCACGGGCCACGCTGTCGCTTCTCGATCCCCGGACCGTCCAGGCGAGCGGACGAGTGGTCTCACCGGCGCCTTTTCTGACCCGCCGCTAACGCTCGCCGCCGGGCACCCAGAGCATGTCACCGCGCTCACGGTTGGCGTACCGGGCGAGGATGAACAACAGGTCGGAGAGCCGGTTGAGGTACTTGATCGCGAGGACGTTCATCGTCTCCCCGTGCTCGGCGTGCGCCGCCCAGCCCGACCGCTCGGCCCGGCGTACGACGGTGCGCGCGACGTGGAGATGGGCGGCGCCGGTGGTGCCGCCGTTGAGGATGAAGGAACGGAGCTTGGGGAGGTCCTCGTTGTAGCTGTCGCACCACGCCTCGAGCCGGTCGACGTACTCCTGCTCGATCCGCAGCGGCGGGAACTCCGGGTCCTCCACCACTGGCGCGCAGAAGTCGGCGCCGACGTCGAACAGGTCGTTCTGCACGTGCGTGATCACCGCGACGACGTCCTCGTCGAGGTCGCCCACCGTGAGTGCGACCCCGAGGTGGGCATTGGCCTCGTCGACGTCGGCGTACGCCTGCAACCGGAGGTCGTTCTTGGAGATCGTGCTCATGTCGCCCAGCCTGGTCTGGCCGGCGTCGCCGGTCCGGGTGTAGATGCGCGTGAGGTTGACCATGGTCGCGAGCGTAGCCGCGTGCGCCGCGTCGGTCGCGGCCGGATCGCCCCCGCCACCGGCCTCGATTTCGGCGATTCACGGCGCCGAGGCAACCGATGTTGGGTGAGCCGCGTCATAGTGGTTAACAGATGCCACCGGTCCGGCGTATCGGGACTTCGGGGGAGGAGCCGAGATGGACATCAAGACCGACGGTGCAACGCTCGTGCTGAGCGGCGATTTCGACGTTCGCAGCACCTGGGAGGTGCGCAACGCGATCTACGAGCTCCTCGAGGGCCATGACGCGGACGTCGTCGTCGACCTGACGGACGTCTCCACCGCCGACGTCACCGCGCTCCGGGTCCTGGCGTACGCCACGCGTGAGGCCGCCCGGTCCGGCCATCACCTGTCCCTGCGTGGGGCGGGACCGTCCGTGCGCCGGCTGCTGCACCTGTCCCGGCTGATCCGGGTGGTCGAGCTCGAGGACCAGAGCGCGTCCGCGTAGGGCCTCGGAACGGTTGCCGCGCACCGTCCGCGAGCGGCGCACGGCTGTGGACAACCCCACACGGCTGTCCGTTACTTCCTGGTAGCCGACGCAATACGCTCGATCCATGACCGAGAAGGACCCCGCCCTCGAGAAGCGGCCCGAGAAGGACCGGCCCTGGGTGATGCGTACGTACGCCGGGCACTCGACCGCCGCCGCGTCGAACGCACTCTTCCGGGGGAACCTCGCCAAGGGCCAGACCGGGCTCTCGGTCGCCTTCGACCTCCCGACCCAGACCGGGTACGACCCGGACTCCCCGCTCTCGCGCGGCGAGGTGGGCAAGGTCGGGGTGCCCGTTCCCCACCTGGGTGAGATGCGCCGGCTCTTCGACGACATCCCGCTCACCGAGATGAACACCTCGATGACGATCAACGCGACGGCGATGTGGCTGCTGGCGATGTACCAAGTGGTCGCCGAGGAGCAGAACCCGGAAGCTTCGCCCGAGGAGGTGGCCCACCAGCTGGCCGGCACCACCCAGAACGACATCGTCAAGGAGTACCTCTCGCGCGGGACCTACGTCTTCCCGCCGGAGCACTCGCTGCGCCTGATCGCCGACGTCATCTCCTACACCGTCCACCAGATCCCGAAGTGGAACCCGATCAACATCTGCAGCTACCACCTGCAGGAGGCCGGCGCGACCCCGAAGCAGGAGCTCGCCTACGCGCTGTGCACCGCGATCGCCGTCCTGGACGCCGTGCGGGATTCCGGCCAGGTCTCCGAGCAGGACTTCGAGAAGGTAGTCGGTCGGATCTCGTTCTTCGTCAACGCCGGCGTCAGGTTCGTCGAGGAGATGTGCAAGATGCGCGCCTTCGTCGAGCTCTGGGACGAGATCACCCGGGAGCGGTACGGCGTCGAGGACCCGAAGATGCGCCGGTTCCGGTACGGCGTCCAGGTCAACTCGCTCGGGCTGACCGAGGCCCAGCCGGAGAACAACGTCCAGCGGATCGTGCTCGAGATGCTGGGCGTCACCTTGTCCAAGAACGCCCGCGCCCGCGCGGTCCAGCTCCCGGCCTGGAACGAGGCGCTCGGGCTGCCCCGGCCGTGGGACCAGCAGTGGTCGCTGCGGCTCCAGCAGGTGCTGGCCTTCGAGTCCGACCTGCTCGAGTACGACGACCTGTTCGAGGGGTCGGCCGTCGTCGAGGCCAAGGTGCGCGACCTCGTCGAGGGTGCCCGGGCCGAGATGGACCGGGTGCAGGCGATCGGGGGCGCGATCGCGGCCGTCGAGTCCGGCTACATGAAGCAGGCGCTGGTCACCGCGCATGCCGCGCGCAGGGCCCGGATCGAGTCGGGGGAGGAGAAGGTCGTCGGGGTCAACGTCTACGAGACCACCGAGGCCTCACCGCTCACCGCCGACCTCGACGCCGCGATCCAGGCCCCCGACCCGGAGGCCGAGGCCGCGGCCATCCGGTCCGTCGATGACTGGAAGGCGCAGCGCAACCAGGCAGAGGTGACCGACTCCCTGTCGACGCTGGCCGAGGCCGCCAAGTCCGACACCAACCTGATGGCGGCCACGCTCGCCTGCGCCCGCGCCGGCGCGACCACGGGGGAGTGGGCCGGGACCCTGCGCGAGGTGTTCGGTGAGTTCCGCGCCCCGACCGGCGTTTCCGGTGCCGCCGTGGTCGCCGAGGCCGGCGCCGAGCTGAGCGCCGTCCGGGAGGCGGTCCGCGTCACCGGCGAGGAGCTCGGTGGCCGGTTGCGGCTGCTCGTGGGCAAGCCCGGCCTGGACGGGCACTCCAACGGGGCCGAGCAGGTCGCCGTGCGCGCCCGCGACTCCGGGTTCGAGGTGGTCTACCAGGGCATCCGGCTCACGCCCGAGCAGATCGTGTCCGCTGCCGTGGCCGAGGACGTGCACTGCGTGGGGCTCTCGATCCTGTCCGGCTCCCACATGGAGCTGGTGCCGGACGTGCTCGCCGGATTGCGCGAGGCGGGCCTGGACGACGTCCCGGTCATCGTCGGCGGGATCATCCCCGACTCCGACGGCCGCAAGCTCCTCGAGCTTGGCGTCGCCGCCGTCTACACCCCGAAGGACTTCGGACTCACCGAGATCATGGGCGGGATCGTCGCGGTGATCCGTCGCGCCAACGGGCTCGCCTGAGTCAGCCGTGGGGTGAACCCGCGGATCGGGTGAACATGGCCTGCACTCCCTGAGCACGGCCGGGGCCGCGCGTGGACGCGGAAGGTTAGGTAAGCCTTGCCTCGTGCTACGCTCCCGGCCGTGTCCAGGAGCAAGGGCAAGGCCCAGACCCCGGCCAAGACCACGGCCAAGACCACGGCCAAGATCAAGGCCAAGCGCCTGCCGAAGTCGAAGTGCTGCGTGTCGAAGGATCGATGCAAGCGGTGCCCGATCCGCATGCTCAAGGAGGGCACCCTGCCCGATGGGTTGACGGTCAAGAAGCGCAGGCTGGTGACCGTGAACGGCAAGAAGGTCAGCAAGAAGAAGCTGGCCAAGGCCGCTTGAGGTGAGCCTGTCCTTGGATGAAGGGGTCGAACGAGCCCTGCCATGATGCCCACGTAGTCCAGGACCGACCCTAGGAGTGCCAGTGCCCGCTGCACGTTTCGTCGAGCAGCTCAACACCCAGATCGGCAACGAGCTCGCCGCACACAACCAGTACCTCGCCTGCGCGGTCTACTACGACGCCCTGACCATGCCGCAGATGGCTGCGTTCTTCTACGGTCAGGCGCTCGAGGAGCGCGGGCCACGCCATGATGATGGTCCAGTACCTCCTCGACACCGATGCCGACGTCGTGATCCCCGGCGTCGAGGCGCCCAGCTCGACGTTCGGTGACGTGGTCGCGCCGGTCTCGCTCGCCGTCAAGCAGGAGAAGCGGGTGACCGAGCAGATCAACGCGCTGCTCACGATCGCGCGCGAGGAGTCGGACTTCGCGTCCGAGCAGTTCATGCAGTGGTTCATCAAGGAGCAGGTCGAGGAGGTCGCCACCATGAGCGACCTGCTCGCCGTGGTGACCCGCAACGCCGACGACATCGAGGACATCGAGGAGTACGTCGCGCGCGAGCAGGGCGGGCCGGACGCCGACCCCACGGCCCCGCGCGAAGCCGGGGCCTGACCAGGGCTCAGCCGGGGGGCCGGGACGTCGCGGTCGACTCCGGGCAGAACGCCTCGCGCGGCGATCCGGTGTGGATCTCCTCGGGCAGCGGACGGTGACCTCGTCGTCGAGACCTCCGGCCGCTCGGTGTGCACCACCACCTCGGAGACGAAGGAGCCCGCGCGCGCCGACAGCGTCTCGCAGCCGCCCATGCTCAGCGTCGAGGGTGACCGGCGCCGACTCGCCGGGCGCGATCTGGATGCAATCCACCGTCGGCCCTCGCGAGGCCGGCGAGACCGAACAGGCGCGGCTCCGGCTGGTCGTCGGACAGGCCGAGCACGGTGACGGGCAGCCGGCCTTCGTTCGTCAGCCGGAACGTGTAGCGCAGTGTCCCGCCGTCGTCGTACCGGACCTGCCGGATGGTTCGGTCGGCGACCTGGAACACGCCGGTCGCCTCGGTACCGCGCACCGCGACCGGCCTCTGGCCGATCAGGTCCGGGGCGCTCCGCGCCACCGCGACTCCGCCGCCGGCCACGAGGCACGAGCAGCACGGCGAGGGCGAGGAGGACCCTACGCAGCACGCCGGCCTCGACCCCGGCGGCCCAGCCCGACCAGCAGGACCAGTCCGGTGAGCGCGAGCAGCGGTGCGGCCGTCAGGTTGTCGGAGCCCTGGATCCCCGTCGCGGACGGCGCGGCGGTGCCCTGCTCCGGACGGCTGGGGCTGTCGAACCACTCGCACGCCGGGCGGGTGCCGGAGGGTCGGGTCGTTCCGGTCGTACTGGCTGCACGACAGGAACCCGGCATCCTTCACCGGCGCGCCCGGCGAGAACAGGGAACCGCCGTCGGCGCAGGAAGGCGGCGGAAGCGTGAAGTTGTCGGTCTGCTCCCCGCGGGAGTAGGTGTTGTCCTGCCAGCAGTTGCCCTCGCCCTCGTCGTCCCACCAGTGGTCGGCGCCGTTGTGCGCGACGTCCCCGTTCGGCTTGATCCCCATCTGGTTGTGGGTGGTGTGGTTGTGGTGCGAGGTGTCGTAGAGCTTCGCCGGGTCCATCTCGTCGCGCAGTGGCGCCGGCACCCAGAACTGCATGGTGCCGTAGCGCCAGTTGTCGAAGATCCAGTTGTGGTCGGTGGAGTTGAAGTTGCCGCCGGCGATCAGCACGCCGGTGCCGACCGGCGTCGGGATCACCGGGCACACCGTGCCGCCCATGTAGCCGCGCCTCTCCATCGGCTTGGCGCAGACGCCGGTGTCGACGTACCGGGTGTAGTAGTTCGCGTTGTTGGAGTAGATCCGGTTGCGGCTCCAGCGGGCGTGGTCCTGGGGGAGGCCCGGGTGGCCCGGGGAACAGCGAGTCGGTCGCGATGCCGGTGGCGTTGCGTGTAGAAGTCGTTGTGGTGCGCCCAGATCGAGTTGCCCGGCAGTCCCCGAGTAGCCGAGCGTGTTGTGGTGGCTGCGGTTGTGACGGATCTCGATCGCGTAGCGGGTCGACCTCGAGTTCGTCGTTGTCGGCGTTGAGGTCGGAGCCCGATCCGGGATAGATGCCGGAGTCGCCGTTGTAGTAGGTGTTCGAGCGCTGGATCAGGCCGTGGTCGCTGGCGAAGGCGAGGATGCCGTACTCGTCGTTGCCGCGCGCCGTGATCCGGTCGAGCACGAAGCCGTCGGTCTCCAGGACGTAGATCGCGTTGAACTCCGCCTGCTGCACGGTGATGTTGCGGACCACGCGCCGCCGGCGCGGTCGAGGCGCATGGCGTTGAGCTTGCGGAACCGGTTGTCGATCAGGACGTCGGTCATCCGTCGGCCGGTGCCGACGATCTGGGTGCCGCAGAACCTGCTGTCGCACCGGATCGACTCGTTGCCCGGCGTGCTGTCGCCGAACAGCGCGATCAGGTTCAGGTTGTGCGCACAGCGCCGCTGGTCGGCGTACGACAGTGCGATCGGGTCGGTCGGCGCCGTCGTCCTCGGGCGTCGGCACCGGGGCCGGCCGACGACAGGCTGCCGATGTACTGCGGCCGACCGAGCGGGGCCGTCGAGGCGGGTCTCGAGGTGGGAGCAGTAGTCGCTGCGCCGCTCGCTGGCCCACTTCTCGCTCCCGGTAGACGCCGGGCAGCACGTAGACCGAGGTTCGCCGCTTCTCGATGCTGTTGATCGCGGACTGGATCGAGCGGAAGCGGCAGTCGCTCGAGCAGGTGCCTGTTGCGGTGCTTGGCCGTTGCCCGCCGGCATCGCCGCGATTCGTCGGGCGCTGTCCGGCTTGCAGACGACCCGGTGTCTGGGGTTGTCGAAGCCCAGGAACCGCGGGACCGCGCCGGTGCCCGTCCGGGAACTCGGCGGGCCGCTCCTCGTGGGCCGCGGCCGCGGGCGACGACAGCGTGGTGACGACGAGCGTGGCGACCAGTCCGGGAGCCACCGACGAGAAGGAGCAGGAGACGGGCGAGGCGGGCCATCGGGATCCTTTCGTCACCGGCTCAACGACCTCGGCGCGACGCGGGTTACGCGTGGGTACGCCACACTCGGACCATGGGCGACGAGCGGGTCATGGTGGTCGGCGCGGGGGTGGTCGGCCTGACCTGCGCCGTTCGCCTGCTCGAGGCCGGACACCGGGTCGATGTCGTGGCGCGGGACCTGCCGCTGGAGACCACGTCGGCGGTGGCGGCCGCATTGTGGTACCCGTACCGCGCCCTCCCGCAGGACCGGGTGACCGCCTGGTCGGCGTCGTCGTACGCCGAGTTCGAGAGGCTGGCGCGCACTGAACCTGATGCGGGGATCCGGATGCGTGAAGGGACCGAGGTGTTCCGTCGCCTCGGGAGGACCCGTGGTGGCGGTCGGCCGTCCCGGGGCTGGACCGGGAGACGTCCCTGCCAGACGGGTACGTCGACGGGTGGACGTTCGTCTCGCCGGTCGCGGAGATGGCGGTCTACCTGGGCTGGTTGATCGGCCGGGTCGCCGCGCTCGGCGGGACCCTCACCAGGTTGAACCTGGCCGCACTGCCCATCGGCGCGGACGTGGTGGTGAACTGCGCCGGGCTGGGTGCGCGGCTGCTCGGTTCGGACCCGTCGGTGACGCCCGTCCGCGGCCAGGTGGTGTGCGTCGAGCAGGTCGGGCTGGAGCGCTGGTGGCTCGACGCCGACGGGCCGACGTACGTGATCCCGCGCTCGCGCGACATCGTGCTGGGCGGCACCGACGGTGAAGGGGACTGGAGTCGCACCCCTTCGCCGGACACCGCGGCCGCCATCCTGGCCAGGGCGGCTGCCCTGGTCCCGGAGGTCCGCCGTGCCCGGGTGCTCCGGCACAAGGTCGGCTTGCGCCCGGCGCGCCCCGTCGTACGGGTCGAACGGGACGGAGGCGTGGTCCACTGCTACGGCCACGGCGGCGCCGGGGTCACGCTCAGCTGGGGCGTCGCCGACGAGGTCGTGGCGCTGGTCTCGGGCTGACAGCCGGGGGTGGCCATGCGCCGGGGCCCGTCGGTGGGGCATGCTTGCTGCGGCGCAGCGTGCGCCGCGACGACGGGAGGCACTGTGAAGCGTGGATTGACACTGGTGGCGGCGGCCACCCTGACGGCAGGGCTCCTGGCCGGGTGCGGGGACGACGGTGACGGCGGGGGCAGCGGTGGTGACGCGGACAGCTACTGCGACACGATCGAGCAGGCCGACAAGGACATTTCGAGCCTCGAAGGGGGCGACCTGGAAGGTCTCGACCAGGCGATCGACACGATTCACGAGATCGCCGACGATGCCCCCGACGAAGTCGCCGCAGACTGGGACGTTCTTGACCAGGCGGTGACGGACCTCGAGGCAGCGCTCGAGGAGGCCGGCGTGGAGCTCAGCGACCTCGAGGGGATCGCGAACGGGGAGATCCCTGAGGGTTTCGACCCCGCGAAGCTGGCCACCCTGAGCGAGGACCTGAGCAAGATCGGCTCCCAGGAGGTCCAGGACGCCTCTGACAACATCGCGAAGCACGCCAAGGACGAGTGTGGGGTCGACCTCAACGGGAGCTGAGCGCGGTCAGAACAGGCGGTGGCTCGGGTCGTCGAGCCCCCGGAGGGCGTCGTAGTCCACGACCGCGCAGGTGATGCCGCGGTCGGTGGCCAGCACGCGCGCCTGGGGCTTGATCTCCTGCGCCGCGAAGATCCCGCGCACCGGTGCCAGCAGGGGATCCCGGTTGAGCAGCTCGAGGTAGCGGGTGAGCTGCTCGACGCCGTCGATCTCGCCACGTCGCTTGATCTCCACCGCCACGCTGAGCCCGGCCGCGTCGCGGCACATCAGGTCGACGGGTCCGATGGCAGTGGGGAACTCGCGGCGCACCAGGGTCAGGCCGGCGGCCAGGGTCGCCGGGTGCTCGGCGAGGAGTTCCTGGAGGTGCTTCTCGACGCCGTCCTTCTGCAGCCCGGGGTCCAGGCCGAGCTCGTGCGAGGAGTCGTGGTGGATCTCCTCGATCAGGATCCGGAGCGTGTCGTCCGGCCCCTTGGCGCTGGCCCGCGACGTCACGGTCCACTCGACCTTGCCGTCCTCGGTGCTCCCCTCCCGCAGGGAACAGGGCGGTGACATCCAGTTGAGTGGTTTGTAGGAACCCCCGTCGGAGTGCACCAGCACCGAGCCGTCGGCCTTGATCATCAACACTCGCGTCGCCATCGGGAGATGGGCGGTCAGCCGCCCGGCGTAGTCGACCTGGCAGCGGGCAACGACGAGTCTCACGGGCAGGCAATCTACCTGCCGTGGCAGGCTGAGCGGCATGCCGCACGCCGACGCCGAGCCCGCCTTGCCCGAGCCGAACGATCTCCCGGTCTCCCAGCGGATGGCGGACGACGACCGGGTCCCGCCGCCGAAGGTGGGAGACGAGAAGGAGACCCTGGTCGCCTTCCTCGACTACTACCGCCGCACGGTCGAGCAGAAGTGCGCCGGGGTCGACCCCTCGCGCCTCTCGGAGCGGTCCTCGCCACCCTCGACCATGAGCCTGCACGGCCTGGTGCGGCACCTGGCGGGCGTGGAGCGCTGGTGGTTCCGGATCCAGTTCGCCGGCGAGGACGTTCCGATGCTCTACTACACGCCGGAGGATCCGGACCAGGACTTCGAGGACCTGTCGGGTGACTTCCAGGACGCGCTCGACAGCTGGCACCGCGAGTGCGAGCGCTCCCGCGAGATCGTCGCCGCGGCCTCTCTCGACACCACCGGGCGCACGATCAAGGGCGACGAGTTCTCGCTCCGCTGGCTGCTTTCGTATCTGACCGCGGAGTACGCCCAGCACGCCGGCCATGCAGACTTCCTGCGCGAGGGGCTCGACGGCTACACGGGTCACTAGCGGCAGCTGCCGCAGTCACGGGGTTTCGAGGCTCGCGGAGATGTGGGTTGAGGAGGGCGCGCAGCGCGCGTCTCGAAACCTCGCACCTCAACCAACGCAAGGCTGTGAGCGGACACACGTCGGGGCTCCGAAACCGCCGTGGAATGATGCCGGGCATGACCAGCACCTCCAGCGATTCCGCGCGCACGTTCGGCACCGTCGGCGTCATCGGCCTGGGCACGATGGGCGCCGGCATCGCCGAGGTCTTCGCCCGCAACGGCTTCCCGGTGATCGGCGTGGAGCAGAACGACGAGGCCCTCCAGCGGGGGCGCGAGCACCTCGAGCACTCGACCGGCCGGGCGGTCAAGCGGGAGAAGATGACCGAGGCCGAGCAGGCCGAGCTGCTGGGCAAGATCACGTTCTCCACCTCGCTCAAGGACCTCACGGACGCCGACTTCGTGGTGGAGGCCGTGGTCGAGTCGCTGGAGATCAAGACCGACATCTTCCGCAAGCTCGACGACATCGTCGCGCCGGAGGCGATCCTCGCCACCAACACCTCGTCGCTGTCGGTTACCGAGATCTCCACCGCGAACACCCGGCCCGGGCGCGTGATCGGCGTCCACTTCTTCAACCCGGCGCCGGTGCAGAACCTGGTCGAGATCGTCCGCACGGTCGTCACCGAGGACCAGGTCCTCGAGGACGTGACCGGACTGGTCAAGAAGCTCGGCAAGAACCCCGTGGTCTGCGGCGACAAGGCCGGCTTCATCGCCAACACCCTGCTGTTCGGCTACCTCAACCACGCGGTCGCCATGTACGAGGGCCACTACGCCACGCGGGAGGACATCGACGCCGCCATGCGGTTCGGTTGCGGCTACCCGATGGGCCCGCTCGCCTTGCTCGACCTGATCGGTCTCGACACGGCGTACGAGATCCTCGAGACGATGTACCGCCAGGGCCGCGACCGCCTGCACGCGCCCGCGCCGATCCTGAAGCAGATGGTCACGGCCGGGATGCTCGGGCGCAAGACGGGCCGCGGCTTCTACACCTACGAGGGCGAGGACTCCCCGATCGTGGTCCCCGACGACAAGACCCCGTCGGCGGACGACAGGCCGCAGCTGAGGCACGACATCTCGCTCGTCGGCGTCGTCGGGACCGGCACCATGGCCACTGGCATCGTCGAGGTCTTCGCCAAGGCCGGGTACGACGTCCTCTACGTCGGCCGCTCCCAGGACAAGGTCGACGGGGTGCGGGCCACGATCGAGCGGTCGCTCGACAAGGCGATCCAGCGCGGCAAGTTCGAGGAGGCCGCCAAGGCCGAGATCCTCGGCCGGCTGACCGGCACCACCGCGCTGGACGACCTGAAGGACGTCGACATCGTCGTCGAGGCGATCGCCGAGGACCTCAAGATCAAGACCACCCTCTTCGAGAACCTCGACGAGATCTGCAAGCCCGACGCGATCCTCGCGACGGCCACGTCCTCACTGCCGATCATCGCCTGCGCCCGGGCCACGTCCCGGCCCCAGTCAGTGGTCGGCATGCACTTCTTCAACCCGGCGCCGATCATGAAGCTGGTCGAGGTGGTGTCGACCGTCACCACCGCCGACGAGGTCGCCGAGACCACCCGGGCACTGTGCGAGAAGGTGGGCAAGGCCGCGGTCTCCTGTGGCGACCGGGCCGGCTTCATCGTGAACGCGTTGCTGTTCCCCTACCTGAACGACGCCGTGAAGATGCTCGAGGCCCACTACGCCACCGCCGACGACATCGACGTCGCGATGAAGCAGGGATGCGCGCTCCCGATGGGCCCGTTCGAGCTGCTCGACGTGGTCGGCAACGACGTGTCCCTGGCGATCCAGCGCGAGCTCTACCTCGAGTTCCGGGAGCCCGGTTTCGCGCCGGCGCCCCTGCTCGAGCACCTGGTGACCGCCGGCTACCTGGGTCGGAAGACCAAGCGCGGCTTCCGCGACTACAGCACTGCCTGAGGGCTCCGGTCGGCCCGTCCGCTCCGCCATCGGTCACCGACCCTCGAAAGCGTTGAACGGCGGACGTACGCTGTGCCCATGACCCTCGTCGTCGTGCTGCTCGTGCTCGCGGTCATCGTGGGCGCGGTGGCCTACTCCAGCAAGGTGAGCAAGCGCCGCGCTCTGGAGAAGAAGGCCGCCGAGCTGGAGCCGGTCAAGAAGCTGGCGTTCGAGGACATCACGGCCCTCGGCGTCGAGCTGCAGGAGCTGGACTTCGAGCTCGCCGGCCACGAGCTCGACACCGGCCAGAACGCCGACTACCAGCGCGCCTTGGACGCCTACGAGTCCGCGAAGACCGCTGGTGAGTCGATCACTGAGCCCGAGCACATCAAGCACGTGACCGAGATCCTCGAGGACGGGCGCTACGCCATCGCGTGCGTGCGCGCCCGGGTGGCCGGTGAGCCCCTTCCCACCCGCCGGCCACCGTGCTTCTTCGACCCCCGCCACGGGCTGTCGGTGGTCGACGTCACATGGACGCCGCCCGGCGGTGCCCAGCGTGAGGTCCCCGCCTGCGCCCTGGACGCCGAGCGCGTCAGCGCCGGTGCCGAACCGGACGCCCGCATGGTGATGGTGGGGTCCCAGCGAGTGCCCTACTGGCAGGGCGGCCGGGCCTACCAGCCGTACGCCCGTGGCTACTTCGGTGCCTTCACTCCCATGGACTGGATGTTCGCCGGCCTGCTGTTCGGCGGGTTCGGCGGCTTCGACATGCTGGGCGGGATCGGCGAAGGCATCGGTGACGGGATCGGCGGCATCGGCGAGGGCATCGGCGACGGGATCGGCGGCATCGGTGACGGCATCGGTGACGCATTCGGCGGGTTCGACTTCTGAGTCGACCTGCGGGTGCGACGCTTGAGCCATGACTCACGGCATCTGGTTGGTCGCGTTGCCGGCGACGCTGCTGGCGATGCTCGCGCCGGCGGTGGCCGTGCCGTCGTACGCCGGAGAGAGGGTCGCGCCGCCGAGCGCCACGAACTTCGACTATCAGCTCGGTGGTGCCCGCGCCGTGCCGGGCCACGTGGGCATCGTCGTCCGGGACCGGCAGGCGCAGCCCGCACCCGGGCGCTACAACGTCTGCTACGTCAACGGCTTCCAGACCCAGCGGGAGGAGCGGAAGTTCTGGCGTCGGCACTGGGGCCTGGTGCTGAAGAAGGCCGGCCGGCCGGTCGTCGACGAGGCCTGGGGTGAGTGGCTGCTCGACATCCGCACCCAGCCCAAGCGCCACAAGCTGGCCCGCATCGTCGGTCGCTGGATCGACGGGTGTGCGGACGACGGGTTCGACGCGGTGGAGTTCGACAACCTCGACTCGTTCTCACGAAGCAAGCGCCTGATCCCCACCATCGACGCCAAGCGGTACGCCGCCCTGCTGGTGGGGCGCGCGCACGCCGCGGGGCTCGCGGCGGCCCAGAAGAACCGGGCGCAGTGGGACGGGACCAGGGTCGGTTTCGACTTCGCCATCGCCGAGGAGTGCGCGCGCTGGCGCGAGTGCGCGGACTACGTCGAGCACTACGGCTCCGCGGTGCTGGCTGTGGAGTACCGCGGGAAGGACTTCCGGCTGGCCTGTCGCCGATGGGACGACGAGATCGCCGTGGTGCGGCGTGACCTGGCGCTGAGCAGGACCGGGCTCCGGCGCTGGTGCTGATGTAAAGCTCGCTTGACATCAGGCATGATGTCAAGCAGACTTGACATCATGAAGAACGTCGTGAAGAACCTGCGCGCAGGGCGCGGCCTGTCCCAGGCCGACCTCGCTGCGGCGATGGGTGTGTCGCGACAGACCATCAACTCGATCGAGACCGGGCGCTACCTGCCGTCGCTGCCACTGGCGATGGCGCTGGCCCGGTTCTTCGAGACCAACGTGGAGGGGGTCTTCGATGCCGACGACTGAGACCAAGTCAAGAAACACGGTTCGCTGGGCGATTCCGGGGGTGGCCTTGCTGATCGGGGTCGCCTACCTGGTCGCGGGACTGGTCGGGGATGACCTCGGGTTCGCGATCTTCGGGTTTGCGCTGATGGCGGTCATCGGGCTGGCGTTCCTCGTCGTGGCCCGCTGGAGCGAGACCATCGCCGGGCTGCGCAACCGCAACGACGAACGCATCAACCAGCTCGACCGGTCGGCGTCGCTGTTCGCCGGCATGGCGGTGCTGTGCGCCGTGATCGTGATGTTCGTGGTCGAGATCGCGCAGGGCGAGGACGGCTCGCCGTACTACCAGCTGGGCGCGCTCGGAGGCGCGGTGTACGTCGTCGCGCTGGTGGTTCTGCGCTACCGCGGCTGACGGGCGCTCGGGGTCGCCGCGCGGGCTCGGCCGGGCCGGCTGCCAGACTGGTGCGGTGCCTGACCCAGATCTCAATGTCATCGAGCTCGGGGAGACGGGCCCCCCGGTCGCGTTCTGCCACGGGCTGTTCGGGCAGGGGCGGAACTGGATGCAGATCGGCAAGGAGCTGTCCCAGACCTCTCGGGTGCTCCTGGTGGACATGCCCGACCACGGGAGGTCCGCCTGGACCGGCGACGTCGACTATCTCGCCTACGCCGACCGGGTGGCGGGGCTGTTCTCGGCAGAAGACCCCGTCGTGCTGGTCGGACACTCCATGGGCGGCAAGATCGCGATGACGCTGGCCCTGCAACACCCGGAGCTGGTCGCGCGGCTGTGCGTCGTCGACGTGGCTCCGGTGACTTACGACAACACCCGCGAGTTCACGGGCTACGTGCGGGCGATGCGCGCGCTCGACCTGTCCTCGCTCGACAGCCGGAGCGACGCCGACGCGGCCATGAAGGCGGACGTGCCCGATGACAGGGTCCGGAGCTTCCTGCTGCAGAACCTGCGTCGCGATGCCGACGGCTGGCGCTGGCAGATGAACCTGGAGGTCCTCGGGGACCACCTGCTCGAGCTCGGCGGGTGGCCCGCGGACCGGCTGGACGGCACGACGTACGACGGCCGCGTGCTCTGGGTCGGCGGTGACCGGTCGCCGTACATCACGGAGGCGCACGCGGAGGCGATGCATCGGTGGTTCCCGCGCAACCGGCGAGTGACGATCAAGGGCGCCGGTCACTGGGTGCACTCCGAGCGCCCGGAGACGTTCCTCGCGGTGCTTCGCCAGTTCCTGGACGGCTGATCCGCGCGGTGTCTGGGGCGCTGGTGCCTGGGCCGTTCGCTCATTCTGATGAGCGGTCGTGCTTATGTGTGTGCGATCGCGTCGAGGTCTCGCAGCGCGAATCGCAGGTGCTCCCAACTCTCTTCGAGGATCACGTGCAAGCACTGGCGCACCGTCTCGGCGTCAGCGGGGTTGTGCGGGTTGCGGCGTTCCTCGTCGAGCACCTCGTCGGTGACGGTGGCCAGGAAGTCGCGCACCATCGCGGCCCGGTCCGCGCGTGCGGCCAGGACGTCGTCATAAGACCGGGCCTCCGAGACACTGCTGCCGTGCGGGAGACCGAGGGGATGGAAGTCAGCCTCCTCAAGCCCCAGCACGCCTTTGCCCAGCCAGACGTCGATGGCGTGCACCAGGTGGCGCTGTGTCTCCGCGAACGACCACTCATCATCGATCCTGACGTCGACGGATCCGGCAGGCAGCGCCGCCGCACGCTCGATCGCCGCGTCCCACGCCTGGTCCACGGTGGTCCATGCCTCTCGCAGACCAGCCGGGCTCTCCGCCCGTCGCTCGCTGCGGCCAGGAAAGCGGCGATCCAGTTCCTGCTCGACCAACGGCGTTACGTCGACCCCGTTCACCCGCAACCCCGGGCCCTCGCTCAACCAAGGGGCATCGATGTCCATCCCAGCGATGTCGACACCGCGCATCACCACGTCCGACAGATCGCACTCGACGAACCGCGCGCCACGCAAGTCCCGCTCGACAAACTGCTCGCACTCAGCCACGCGCTGAGTATATGGAGGCCCACCGACGTCACAGGGGGTCCAGATGGCCTCATGGTGCTCCGCGTTGGGAGCATCTGAAAACGCACTCTCATGCCGCGATCCGGGAGGTGGGTACGCGCCCACACGCGGTACGGCGACGAGCCCTACTGAGTCTTCGGCGTCACTTGAGCGCCGGTGTGATCTCGTCCGAGGTACTGGGCCAGGCGCCTCTCGATCAGCTCGGCCAGCTGGTCCCGACTCGCGAACGACTCTCGAGACGCGTCAATGTCAGCCAGTATCTGGAGCTCGATGGAAAGCGCCTCGCGTGCTTTTTGGTTCGGCTGGAACCGCTGCGCGATCAGCGGGATCGAAGGCCCCGCCATGGCACCGATGATGGCCGTCAAGGTGCCGATGGCGGCAGTGGCCCAAACGGAAACGTCCATGCTAGAGAGTAGGCGTTGGGTCGCCCGCGTCGACCGGGCTCGGGGTTGTGGTTCGCCGGGACCGACTGAGAATGATGTATGCCGACCGCGATTGAGTACGCCGCTGACCTCGTCGCCTCGGTGCGTGATGATCCGGCGGGGCGGCTGGCGTTGATGCGGTCTCTGTATGAGGCAGAGCCCGGTCGGCCCGAGCTGCATCTGCCGTACCGCCGGGCGGCACTGGGGTTCATGGGTTGGCAGCTGCGTCGTGGGCTCCTCGAGCCGCTGGACGCTGAGGTGCCCGGCAGTCCCTGGTGGCGGGCAGTCAACGAGCGGCTGCTCCGAGACACCGCAGAGGCGCGCGCGCACGTGCTGGGCCTGACCGGCCCGATGTCGTCATGGAGCGCCTCCTGCTGCCTGGAGTTCGCCCAGCAGCCGTCGGCCACCAGGTGGTACCGGGCTCACAACGCAAGCATCGTGGCGGCATACCTCGACCACCGCGAGCTCGCCGAGTCCGAGACGCACCCCGAGCGCTTCTTCCTCAACCTGATCCTGGTCCGGGTCCTCTTCGCGCACGCCCTCGTCGCCGCACCCCGGCTGGCGCTGAGCTGGCTGGGGCCCCTCGGCCCCGTCCTGGGCGACCCGCGACTCACGATCACAAGCATCTTCGTCTCGCTCTCGCGGGTGATGCCCGATCGCTATCCGTTGACCAGAGATCTTCAGTGGTACATCGACAACGAGCACGGGTTCGGGCGGATCCTCGACCTCGGCATGATCCAGCCACGGCTCGGGGTCCTCTACTCGTGGTCAGCAGCCGAGCTGTCGATTCCCGAGCTCTCCACCCTGGTCCAGGACGGTGTGCCCACCTACTCCTGGGACGTCACCGATGTGGAGCCATGGCGCCCGGCGACAAACAGGTTCAATCGGGTCGTGCGATCGGTGCTGCCCGCACCAGGACGAGGTACGTCCGCTCAATAGATCACGGCACAGCTCGACATCCGGACCTCACCGCTGGTGCAACGGTCGGCGCCGTCGTCACCACGGATGGAGTCTGAGCCCGCGCCGCCGTCGAGAGTGTCGGCCGCGGCGCCGCCGGAGATGTCGTCGTTGCCGCCACCGCCATCGACCGTGTCGGCTCCGTCACCGCCCCTGATCACGTCCGGGTGCTCGCCACCGCAGAGCGTGTCGTTGCCTCCGAGACCGTCGATCTGGTCGACCCCGGCGAGCCCGTGGATCACGTCGGCGCCCGCAGTCCCCCGGATCACGTTGTTGGCGGCGGTTCCTACGATCGTGGGTGTCTTGCCCTGGCACTGGGGCACGGCCACGGAGTAGGGACAGGTCTGGCTCCGTGAGTTCCCGGCCCGGTCAGTGGCTGTGAGCACGTTGGAGTGCGTGCCGGCGACAGCTGTCGAGACCAGCCTGCTGATGGAGACCGACGGCGGGCCGGAGAGCGAATCGGTCACCACAGCACCGACCGTCGCGATCGACTGGCCGAGCTCGAAGGTCGGGGCGGTTCCACAAGTGATGGTCGGCGGCGTGGCGTCACGCTTCACGGTGACCGATCCGGACCCTTGGCCACCGGCTGAGGTCGCCGTACAGGCGAATGCAGTCGCGTCGGAGTCCACTGACAGCGTCGACGGGTCACAACCGACGCGTGAGGTGATCGGCGACTCGGTGTCTGTCACGGTCCAGCTCACGGAGACGTCCGAGCGGTACCAACCGTTGTTGCCCAGCGTCCCGGTCACCGTGGGCGCGACAACTGGCGCCGTGTAGTCAACGCCAGCGGGGCGCCAGAGGAAGACTCCACGAACCGAGCTGGCCGCGTCGGCGGCCGTGCCGAGGCCGATGCTGCCGGTGGCAGTGGTGCCGGCCAGTCGGTGGGAGTACGCGGCGAACCCGCCGATGGGGAGCCCTGACGCGTCGTCCGTCGAGGCGGTCCAACCACTGGTCGACTCCGAGTAGGAGTAGGTGCTGGAGGAGTACGTCGTCCACCGCATCACGCCGAGGAAGCTGATCCCTCCCCAGAACCCGTCGATGCCGGTCACCACCGGGGGATCGGCCGTCGTGAGTCCCGGTGCGTGGTCGTCCAGCAGGTCACGGACCTGGCCCGCCGTGGCCCAGGTCCAACCAGTGAGGTTGCGGCCGCGGACCGTGCCCGAACACGGGGTCTCCCCGTCGGTGGGACACACGGACGCGACCTCAGACCACGAGAGGCCGGTCGTCTCGACAGCTCCCGCCACTCCCGTCCGTCTACGGTCGGCGCAGCGGTCGATGAGGGGGCACCGAGCGAAACCAGGCTCCCCATGAATACGGCGACGAGGGCGAAACGCACAGACCAGTGACGCATAGCGACCTCCAGGGGCCGATGTAAATCACGCTCCCGAGGCCGACAGAAATCACGGTCCACCCTGCGGAACCGCCTGTCTATAGCACGTTTGTAGTAGCACCTTTCGTTCAATTGGGGCCGCTCGGATCCCGACGCTGCCGCTCACGGGATCGTGTTGCCCACCACGGAAACGGTCGTGACGACCTCGCCGTCCGTTCGGGTGAGGTACTGAATGGGGATGCCGGGCAGGGTTCTGGCGAACCAGAAGACCTCCTCGCTCGCGCCGTCGCGCACCGTGTAGCGCAGACAGTCCAACTCGCCGATCGCGGTCTCGATCCGCTCGGACTCGATCGTCGTGCCTTCGACGGGGAACGAGGCGTGGGCCTGCAGGTCGCGCCAGGTCACCCGATCCACCTCGGGATCGGCGAGTGGAGAGCCGTCGAGCGACTGCCGGGACCGCTCGATGGTGGCGCCGGCCTCGTCGCATTCGACGAAGCGACTGACCCGATGGAACGTACTCTCGCCGACCACGTCGACCCGGAGCCTGATGGTCCGCCCGGCCGGACAGCCACCCCGGATCTCGTCCGCGGTGAATGGCGTGGGCGCGTGTCCGGGTGCGAGGACGTAGGGGTCCCGGGTCTCGTCCGTCATCGGGTCTCCTTCGGGGCGACAGCGATACCTATGATCACTTCTCGTGACTTCGCACCACGACATCGACGTGATCGTCTTCGACATTCTGGGGACCATGGTCGATGAGCCCGGCGGGATCAGGCGCGGCCTCCGAACATTGCTCCCCGACGTCGACGACGCCAGGACGAGTGAGCTCCTCGAGGTGTGGCACAGGTACGTCGATGAGCAGCAACAGGATGTTCTCGCGGGCCGTCGCCCATACGCCGGCAGCTCAGCAATCGACCTCGAGGCGGCGACCCGCGTCGCCGCCGAAGCCGACATCAGTGACCTCGGTGCGGTTCGCTCGCTGGCGGCCTCCGGGCAGCGCCTGGAACCGTGGCACGACTCTGTCCCGGCGCTGGATCGGATCGCCTCGCGCTTCCCGGTGGTCGGCTTGTCGAACGCCAGCCGCTCGGCGCTCACCCGCATCAGCGCGCACGCCGGGCTTCGCTGGCACCAGGTGCTCTCGGCCGAAGATGCGCACAGCTACAAGCCCCATCCCGACGTCTACCGACTCGCCATCGCCAACGCGGGTGCTCCCCGGACCGTCTGCTCATGGTCGCCGCCCATGCCTGGGACCTTCGAGGTGCGCAGGCTGTGGGCATGAGGACTGCCTATGTCGAACGTCCCGTCGGGGACCCTCCGAGTGCGGGGGACTCATTCGACCTGGAGGCAACGAGTCTCGATGACCTGGCCGACAGTCTCATAGCGACCTGACACCCACCGAGCGCAAAGCGTCACCACCCCTGGGTGACGCCCGCCGCCGTACGCCGCCCTGCGGCAGCCATGCAAGGATCATCGGGACCGGCCGGCCGAGCGGCTTGAACCGCTGTGTTCTTCACGCGGCCGGCGCCGTCGCTCTAGGAGGGGTTTGGTGACTCGCGAGGCATTCGTCCAGCGAATGAACGACGCGACCCTGGGCGCGTTCGACATCGCCTCGACGTACCTGGGAGTGAAGCTGGGGTTCTACCGGTCGCTTGCTGATGACGGGCCTGCCACCGCCACCGAACTGGCTGGGCGGACCGGCACCAACGAGCGGCTCGTGCGCGAGTGGCTCGAGCAGCAGGGTGCCACCGAGCTGTTGACGACGACGAACGACGGCGGCGACTGGCGGTTCGGGCTGCCGCCCGAGCATGCCGACGTTCTGCTCGATCCCGACGCGCTGGACGGTGTCGCCGGGACGGTCCGGTCACTGATCGCCGACCTGGCGCAGGTGCCACGGTTGGTCGAGTCGTTTCGCACCGGCGAGGGCATCCCGTACGCCGACTACGGCCCGGATGTGGCCGAGGGCCAGGCGATGGGCACCAGGCCGATCTACCGGGCCGAGATCGGGAGCTGGTTCGCAGCCGTCCCGGACCTTGCGGAGCGACTCGACGACGGCAGCGCTCGGGTGCTGGACCTCGGGTGTGGCATCGGCTGGTCGAGCGTCAGCATTGCGCACGCATATCCGGGGGTGACGGTCGACGGCGTCGATCTCGATCCCCGCTCGATCGAGGCCGCCCGGCGCGTGGCTGTGGCCGAGGGGGTGACGGACCGGGTGAGGTTCGAGGTTCGGGACGCTGCCACGCTGGCCGGCGCCGGTTATGACGTGGCGACGATGTTCGAGATGCTGCATGACCTCGCCCGGCCGGTGGAGGCACTTCGCATCGCCAGGGAGGTCCTGCGCCCGGGTGGGGTCGTGCTGGTCGCCGACGAGCCTTGCGGTGACGCGTACAACGGACCGGCCGACGAGGACGAGCGGCGGCACCACGGCTGGAGCCTGCTGCACTGCCTGCCGGCGAGCATGACCGAGCCCGGCTCAGCCGCCACCGGCACGCTCATCCGCCCCGACACGGTCCGGCACTTTGCGCGCGAAGCCGGCTTCGGCAGCGTCGAGGTACTTCCGGTCGACAGCGTGGCGTTCCACCTCTACCTGCTGCGACCTTGACGATCAGGGCGTGAGGTCGCGAGGCGCGACTCAGCCCTGCCCGTCGGCCTGCCGTGCTCGATAGGCCGCGACCGCGTTCCGGTTCCCGCACGTGGTGCTGCAGAAGCGACGGGAGCGGTTGCGGGAGAGGTCGAGCACGAGACCCTCGCAGTCGTCGTCGGCACAGATCCCAAGCCGCGACTGTTCGTCGGCACGGATCACATCCACCATCGCGAGTGCGGTCTCGACCGCGATTCGGGTGGCGTACGGCGCGTTGTCGTCGGTGGCGTGCAGGTGCCAGTCCTGCTGGTCATGGCGTACCAGCCGGGGCACTGCCCGATGCTCGGCCAGCATCCGGTTCACGATCTCCACTGCCTCGTCCCGCTCAGCGGTGAGGAGGCTCCGCAGCGGCGCCCGGAGCGCCCGCACCGCCGCCAGCTCCGTCTGGTCCCGGTGCGCGAGCCGCTGTACCCGTGCTCGGCGTAGAACGCGTCCAGGTCCTCCAGCGACGTCATCGTGTCCGGAGCCACGGCGCTGTTCACCAGCGCCACCGCGGACTGGAGCGAACACTCAGTGTCATGAGTGAAAGTCATGTTGACACCTTACACCCACTGACGTAGTGTCATGTGTCATGACCACTATGGCTCATGACACCGTGGAGAAGGCTCGTCGTACCCGCACGGCGAGCGGCCTGGGGTTCGCCCTGCTCTCCGCAGTGACGTTCGGCCTGTCTGGTGCGCTGGCGCGCCCGCTGATGGAGGCGGGCTGGAGTGCCGGTGCCGTCGTCCTCATCCGCGTCGGCCTCGCCGCGGTGATCGTGGCGCCCTTCGGCATCCGGGCGCTGCACGGCCGCTGGTACCTGCTCCGCAGGAATGCGGGCCTCATCACCGGCTTCGGCATGCTGGCCGTCGCGGGTGCGCAGTTCTGCTACTTCTCCGCGGTCCAGCACATGCAGGTCGGCCCGGCACTTCTCATCGAGTACACCGCGCCAGCCGCCGTGGTCGTCTGGCTCTGGCTGCGCCAAGGCCAGCGCCCGGGTCCGATCACCCTGGTCGGCGCGGGGCTGGCGGCGCTCGGGCTGGTGCTCGTCCTGGACCTGCTGTCCGGTGCGGACCTGAGCCTTCCGGGTGTCCTGTGGGCACTGGCCGCCATGGTGGGCGCCGCGTCCTACTTCATCATCTCGGCGGACGAGGGCAACGGGCTCCCGCCGTTGACACTTGCCGCCGGTGGGCTCGTCACGGGTACGGCGGCGCTCGGCCTGCTCGGGCTGTTCGGACTCCTCCCCATGCGGGCCGCGGATGCATCCGTCACGTACGCCGGCCACACGGTCGACTGGTGGGTGCCGCTTGCGCTGCTCGGTCTGGTGACCGCGGCGATCGCCTACACCTCCGGGATCGCGGGCATCCGCCGGCTCGGGTCGCGGGTCGCGTCCTTTGTCGCCCTGACCGAGGTACTCGCGGGCGTCGCCTGGGCGTGGGTGCTCCTCAGCGAGCTCCCGGGGCCGGTCCAGCTCGTCGGTGGGCTGCTCATCCTGGCCGGCGTCGTTGCGGTCAAGCTCGGCGAGCGGGAGACGTCACACACGGGAGACTGATCCCCAGAAGGCTAGCGGGCGTCCTGTTTTCGCACGAACACCTCGCGCGTGAGCATCAGGATCGCCGCGGCGGTGGGGATGGCCAGCAGGGCTCCGACGACGCCCAGCAGGGCTGCGCCGACCAGAGCAGCGATCACGGTGACCGCGCCGGGGATGTCGACCGACTTCGACATCACCCGCGGGTAGATCACGTAGTTCTCCACCTGCTGGTAGATCAGGTAGAAGATCACGCACGCGACGCCGATCTTCCAGTCCTCCGCGAAGCCGATGGCGCTGACGATGACAGCGCCGATGGTCGCGCCGATCATCGGGATCACGTCGAGCAGGGCGACCACGAAGGCCAGCGCCACGGCGTATTCGCTCAGGCCGACGATGAACAGGAAGACCAGTGATGAGATGCCGGCGCACATCGCGACGATGAATGCCCCGGACACGTAGCCACCGACACTGCGCAACACCCGGTCACCGAGCTTGGTGACCCGGTCGCGTCGCGACATCGGGGCGAGCCGGTACAGCGCGGACTTTGTCGTCTCCAGCGAGGACAGGAAGTAGAGGGTGAGGACCACGACGATGAACACGTTCAAGAGGGCCGAGAGCACCGCGAGGCCCACGCCGAGTACGCCGCCGAACACACTGGAGGCGTAGTCGCCCTGCGCGACGTAGTCCTCGGCGCGCTGGATGATGTCGTACTTGTCGTCCAGTTCCTGGACCCGGTCGTTCCGCTTGAGCTCGGCGAACCAGTCCGGGGCGTTGTCGGTGAGCGCCGCGACCTGGTCACTGATCACGGGCACGATCGCCAGGATGAACAGCGCGAGCGCGGCCAGGAACATGGCGATGACGGCGAGCACGGCCCAGCCGCGTTTGAGACCACGGCGCACGAAGAACTCGACCACGGGGTTGAGCCCGGCCGCCAGGAACATGGCGACGACGACGAGGATCAGGACCGAGCTGATCGCGAGCAGCTGGCTGCCCAGCCAGAAGGCCAGGAGCGCCCCCAGACCACCGAAGAACCCGATGTAGAACGGCGAGTGGCGCGGGAACGGGTCACCCGGCTCACCGAGGTCGTCGTGGGCCTCCGGTGGGGTCGCCGCGTCCTCCTCGATCGGCGGGTCTCCGGCGGGGGCTGCCTCTTCGTCGGCAGGCGCGTCCTTGCTCAACTCTTGTCGTCCTCGCCGAACCCGGCGACGACGTCACGCAAGGTGCTGAGCTGCGCCGCGATGGCGTCGCGCCGCTTCGTCATCCGGTCGATCTCGGCCTTGACGCCGGCCAGCTCGCGCTCGGCTTCGGCGTTGCCCGACGAGGTCACGGCTTCGGCCTGGGTGCGCGCCGAGGCGACGATCTGTTCTGCCTCCCGGCGCGCGCGCGTCAACAGCGCCTCGGACTCCGACTGCGCCTGCTGCCGGTGGGCCGTGGCCTGGCCGATCGCGTCCCGGGCGCGCTGTTCCGCGGCCGTCGCCCGCTCCTCGGCCTCGACGACGAGCCGCTTCGTCTCGTCGGTCGCGCTCGTGTGGTGGTCGGTCGCCTCCTTGGCCAGCCGCTCCTTCTCCACGGCCAGCGTGCGGCGGGCCTCCTGGACCTCCCGGTCGGCTGCCGCTCGCGCCTGCTCCGCCTCACGTTTCGCCGTGATGCGCAGCTCATTGGCCTCCTGCTGAGCCGCCAGGCGGACCTGGTCGGACTCCCGCTTGGCCGAAGCCATCAGGTCTCCGGCCTCCGACGCGGCCATGGCCCGCTCCTGCTCGGCGTCCTTGAGGGTGCGGTTGCGGGTCTCGTCGAGCTCCTGGAGCTGCACGAGGCGCATGTCCTCCGCCTCGCGGCTCGCGTCGGCCCGGATCGCCTTCGCATCCCTGGTCGCCTGCTCCCGGATCTCCACCGCGTCCTGCTCGGCCGCCGTGCGAACGTCGGACGCCTCCTCCTCCGCCAGGCGCAGCATGGCCGAGGCCCTCCCGCCGAGACCGGCGTACGACGGACTCTGGTTCTCGGCGAGCTGCTTCGTCGCCTCCTCCAGTTGACCCTCGAGCTGCAGGACCCGCTTCTCGGACTCCGTGAGGCTGCTGCTCAGCCCGGACTTCTCCTGGGTGAGCTGGCGGACCCGGGAGTCCACAGCGTCCTTGTCGTAGCCGCCTCGTCGGACAACCGGGAACCCGGGCGCCGCCGCCGGCATCGCGGGTGGAGGGATCGGGCGCGAGGGCGCCGGGGTCGATTGCGCGGGCGTGGTGCCGGCGTCGGCGGCGGGGCGGGCGTCGGCGCGGCGGGCGTCGGCGGGGCGGACATCGGCGGGGCGGGCGTCGGCGGGGCGGGCGTCGGCGCGGCGGGCGTCGGCGGGGCGGGCGTCGGCGCGGCCTGCGTCACGGGCATCGCCTGGGTGTCGTCTCCCGCGGCCGACGCCGGCCGCGCGGCCCGCTTGCCCCGGGATGCGGCGGGCCGGGGTGGTGCGGAGGGCTCGGGCGCGGCCGACTTGGCCGGAGGCTTGGTCCCACCCTGTTTCTTCACCGCTGGCATCACCTGGGTCTTCTCCTGGTCGACCGCGGACTCCTCGGTGGCCCGATCGGCCGTGTCGCCGTTGGCCTCGTCCGGCTCGTCGTCGAAGATGGACAGGCCCTGGTCGCTCATGGTGGTGCTACCTCTTCCCGATCGTGTGCAGCGTCGGCCACCAGTGTCGCCGATCCATGGTCAACAACCCACCCCGGCCCGCTGATTGACCACCGGACGGCCGACCTGAGCGGGGTGGGGCGATCAGACGCCGCGGAAGCGGTTGATCGCCTCGAGGTGGGTGGCGCGCATCTCCTCGTCACGGACGCCGAGCCCCTCCTCCGGGGCCAGGCAGAGCACGCCCACCTTGCCCTGGTGGGCGTTCCGGTGGACGTCGAGGGCGGCCTGGCCGACGTCGTCCATGCCGTAGGTCCGAGAGAGCGTGGGATGGATCATGCCCTTCGCGATCAGGCGGTTGGCCTCCCACGACTCGCGGTAGTTGGCGAAGTGCGAGCCGATGATCCGTTTGAGGTTCATCCAGAGGTAGCGGTTGTCGTACTGGTGCATGTAGCCGCTGGTGGAGGCGCAGGTCACGATCGTGCCGCCCTTGCGTGCCGCGAACACCGAGGCGCCGAACGTCTCGCGCCCGGGGTGCTCGAAGACGATGTCCACGTCCTCGCCGCCGGTGAGCTCGCGGATCCTGGCGCCCAGCCGGCGCCACTCCTTCTGGTCCTGGGTGTGCTCGTCCTTCCAGAACTTCCAGTCCTCCTCGGACCTGTTGAGGATCAGCTCCGCGCCCATCCGGCGGCAGATCTCGGCCTTCTCCTCGCTGGAGACCACACACACCGGGGTCGCGCCGCCGTTGAGGGCGTATTGCGTCGCGAAGCCACCCAGGCCACCGGATGCCCCCCAGATCAGGACGTTGTCACCCTGCTTCATCCCCGCGCCGTTGCGGCTGACCAGTTGGCGGTACGCCGTGGAGTTGACCAGACCGGGGGAGGCGGCCTCCTCCCACGTGAGGTGGCCGGGCATGGGCATCAGCTGGTTGGACTTGACCAGTGCGATGTGGGCCAACCCGCCGAAGTTGGTCTCGAACCCCCAGATCCGCTGCTCGGGGTCGAGCATGGTGTCGTTGTGGCCTTCGTGCATCTCGAGCTCGACGGACAGGCAGTGGGCGACCACCTCGTCACCGGGTGCCCATGAATGGACCCCCGCACCGGTGCGGAGGACCACGCCGGCCAGGTCGGAGCCCACGACGTGGTAGGGCAGGTCGTGCCGCTCGGCCAGCGGCGACAGGCGGCCGTACCGCTCGAGGAAACCGAAGGTCGGGACCGGCTCGAAGATCGAGGTCCACACCGTGTTGTAGTTGATCGCGCTCGCCATCACCGCCACGTAGGCCTCGCCCGGGCCGAGCTCGGGCAGCGCGACGTCCTCGATGTGCAGGGACTTGCGCGGGTCCTTCTCGGCGCTGTCCACGCCCTCGAACAGGTCGACCTCGTCCTTGTGCACGGTGACCGCCCGGTACGACTCGGGCAGGTCGAGGGTCGCGAAGTCCTCTCTGCCGGTGTCTCCGGCGAGGATGGCGTCGAGGATGTGCTGCACGTCTGCTCCTGGGTTCGGGCCGTCTCCGGTCAGATTACCGGTGGGTAACGAGAGGTGGGGGCGGGTGTCACGGGGTGGCCGGTTCCACCAGCTCGACAAGGACGCCGCCGGCGTCCTTGGGATGGACGAAGTTGACGCGCGAGCCGGACGTCCCGCGCCTCGGGGCGTCGTACAGCAGCCGGAGGCCGCGGTCCCGCAGGATCGCACTCACCTGCTCGACGTCGGTGACCCGGTAGGCCAGCTGCTGGATGCCCGGGCCGGAGCGATCCAGGAACGCCGCGATCGTGGAGTCGGGGGAGAGGGGCGCCAGCAGCTGGATGCACGAGTCGGAGTCACCAACCGCCAACATCGCCTCCCGTACCCCCTGGTCCTCGTTGGTCTCCTCGTGGGCGACGTGCAGGCCGAAGGTGTCGTGGTAGAACGCGATGGCCTCGTCCAGGTCGGGCACGGCGATCCCGACGTGGTCGATCGCGGTGAACAGGTGCTCGGGGACGGTGTCGTCCGGGGGGCCAACGCTCATGGCGCACATGGTCGTACGAACCCCCGGTCGCGCGCGAGTGCGTGTGAGGTTTGACTCAAGCCCGGCCCCCTGCCGCCTGCCGAGGCGGGTGGGTAGGGTCGAAGCCATCACCACACCGGGGCACGCCCCGTGGACCCCGAGCACGTGCAGGAGGCACCATGTCCGGCTCCCTTGGATCGAGTTCTGTCATCGTCGCGGGGGCGCGTACCCCGATCGGCCGGCTACTCGGCGGCCTGAAGGACAAGTCGGCGGCCGACCTCGGAGGGGTCGCCATCAAGGGCGCCCTGGAGAAGGCGGGGGTGGCCGCCGACCAGGTCGACTACGTGATCATGGGCCAGGTCATCCTGGCGGGCGCCGGGCAGAACCCCGCGCGGAGCGCCGCGGTGGCGGCGGGCATCCCGATGACGGTGCCGTCCATCACGATCAACAAGGTGTGCCTGTCCGGCATCAACGCGATCGCCCTTGCCGATCAGCTGATCCGGGCCGGCGAGCACGAGATCGTCGTCGCCGGCGGCATGGAGTCCATGACCAACGCGCCGCACCTGCTGCCCAAGTCCCGCGAGGGCTTCAAGTACGGCGACGTCACGGTCGTCGACTCGATGGCGTACGACGCCCTGTTCGACCAGGTGACGTCGCAGGCGATGGGGCTGCTGACCGAGGAGTGCAACGCGGCAGCGGCCAACCTGACCCGCGAGGAGCAGGACGAGTTCGCCGCCAACTCGCACCAGAAGGCCGCGGAGGCATGGAAGAACGGCCTCTTCGACGACGAGGTGGTGCCGGTCGAGATCCCGCAGCGCAGAGGGGACCCGGTGCTCGTGTCCCAGGACGAGGGGGTCCGCGGCGACACCACGGCGGAGTCCCTCGGCAAGCTGCGCCCGGCGTTCAGCAAGGACGGCACCATCACGGCCGGCTCCTCCTCCCAGATCTCCGACGGCGCTGCGGCTGTCGTCGTGATGAGCAAGGCGAAGGCCGAGGAGCTCGGCCTCGAGTGGCTGGCCGAGATCGGCGCACACGGACAGGTCGCCGGCCCCGACTCCACGCTCCAGCTGCAGCCGGCGAACGCGACGGCCAAGGCCTGCGAGAAGGAGGGCATCACCCCGGCCGATCTCGACCTGGTGGAGTTCAACGAGGCCTTCGCCGCGGTGGGCATCTCCGCCGCCCGCGAGCTCGGTCTCCCGGACGAGAAGGTCAACGTCAACGGCGGTGCCATCGCCCTCGGCCACCCGGTGGGGATGTCCGGCACCCGAATCGTGCTGCACCTCGCGCTGGAGCTGAAGCGACGCGGTGGCGGCACCGGCGCCGCCGCGCTCTGTGGCGGCGGCGGCCAGGGCGACGCCCTGATCGTCCGCGTCTCGTAGGCCGTGTCCCCCAATCCCATGGCCTGCTGCGCGCCGCCCATCACGCACGCTGGCTGCGTTCTCGTCGGCTCGACGGGGTATCCACCCCGCCTTCGCTCCTCCGCCATGCCAATCGCACGCGCTGGACGACGCTCGCGACGGCCGAGGATCGGGAGACACGGCCTAGGTGGGCCGCAGGTCCTCCGGCGACGTCCCGGAGCTGGTCGCACGTGCCCGCGACGGCAACCCGCGGGCAGTGGCCCGGCTGATCTCGCTGGTCGAGGACGAGTCCCCGCTGCTGCGCGAGGTGATGGCTGCCCTGACGCCGCACGCCGGTCACGCCCAGGTGGTGGGCGTCACCGGGTCGCCGGGAGTGGGCAAGTCGACATCCACGTCCGAGCTGGTCACCCACTTGCGCAAGGCGGGGAAGCGGGTGGGGGTGCTCGCCGTGGACCCGTCCTCACCGTTCTCCGGCGGTGCCTTGCTGGGAGACCGGGTCCGGATGCAGGACCACGCCCTGGATCCGAAGGTCTACATCCGGTCGATGGCCTCCCGCGGTCACCTCGGCGGCCTCGCGTGGACGACCCCGCAGGCGCTGCGGGTGCTCGACGCGGCGGGCTGCGACGTGATCCTGGTGGAGACCGTGGGAGTCGGCCAGAGCGAGGTGGAGATCGCCGGTCTGGCCGACACCACCATGGTGCTGCTGGCGCCCGGCATGGGCGACGGCATCCAGGCTGCCAAGGCCGGCATCCTCGAGATCGGCGACATCTACGTGGTCAACAAGTCCGACCGGGACGGTGCCGACCAGGTCCGTCGCGACCTGCGTTCCATGCTGGCCCTGGGTGAGCGGCCCGAGGGCTGGTGGCGGCCACCGATCGTCAAGACCGTGGCCTCGACAGGGCAAGGGCTCGACGAGGTGGTCGTCGAGATCGACAAGCATCGCGCCTGGCTCGAGGAGTCCGGCGAGCTGGAGGCCCGCCGTACCCGGCGCGCGCGGGACGAGATCGAGGCCCTGGCGGTGACCGCGCTGCGCGGGCGCTGGGGGGACGTGCACGGTCGCTCGGAGCTGGACGACCTGGCGGCGGCCGTCGTGGCCGGGGACTCCGACCCATATGCCGCCGCGGACACGCTCCTGGATGCCTTCACCGAGTGAGCGCCGCCGGTGGCATGCCGGGTCGGGCGCGCCTCTCGCGTCCCGACCTTCGCACCTGTTAGACATATTTCGACCCATGCTTCCCTCGGGCAAGGACGGAGTTGTTTCGCGATGAACGCCAAGAAGGCGGTACTCGCTGTCGTGGTCGTGTTCCTCGGATTCTGGATGTTCACCGACCCCAACGGGCTCGCTCAGGCGGCCAAGGACGGCGCCAGCCAGGCCTGGACGCTGGCCGAGCAGCTCTTCAGCGCGATCATCGACTTCGTCGGCGCCCTGAGCTGAATCCGCCATGTCGAGGGGGACAGTGCTGAGCCGGACCGGGCCATGAGCCTCATCAGGTCGCTGGGCGACCCGAACATCGCCAAGCACCTGCTCCGCGAGGAGGGCGAGGTCATCGTCGACGAGGTGATGCATCACTGGGCCGCGTACGTGCGGCCGATCATCGAGGCGGTGCTCGGGCTCGGCTTCCTGGCGTGGTCGCCGTTCGTCCGGGTCGAGCTCGGCTGGGTGGTGCTCGTGCTCGCGTTCGGGCTGCTGCTGCACGCGGCGTGGGGAGCGCTTCGCGAGCACCGGGACCGGTTCGTGGTCACCAACATGCGGGTGTTCCGCGTCCACGGCGTCCTGTCCCAACACCTCGCGACGATGCCGCTGAGCCGGATCCTGGACATCACCGTGGTCAAGCCGGTGGTCGGACGGATCTGCGGGTACGGCCACTTCGTCTTCGAGTCGGCCGCCCAGGAGCAGGGGTTGCGCGACATCAGGTACGTCGGGCGTCCCGACATGCGGGACCTGGCGATCCAGCGAGTGGTCCAGCGCTCGGGCCTGCGCGGCCCGCGCGTGGTCAACTGACGTCGGCGCTCCCGGATAGGGTTCCCGCATGCCCACCGGTGCCCGGCTGCCGTTCGACCCGATCGACGAGGCGGCTCGGCAGTGGGGGGAGCGCTGGGAAGCGGTGCCGGCGATGCACGCCGTCACGTCCCTGATGCGGGTCCAGCAGCTCGTGATCGGCCAGCTGGACGCGATCTTGAAGCCGCACGGCCTGACCTTCGCCCGCTACGAGGCACTCGTGCTCCTGGTCTTCTCGTCGCGGGGCGCGCTGCCACTGGGCAAGATGGGGGAGCGGCTCCAGGTGCATCCCACCTCGGTCACCTCGATCGTGCATCGGCTCGAGGCCGCCCGACTGGTCCGGCGTCAGCCACACCCCGACGACGGCCGTGCGGTGCTTGCCGAGATCACCGACCGCGGGCGCGCCCTCGTCGAGACCGCGACCCGCGACCTGGTCGCCTCCGAGTTCGCCCTGGGCGCCCTCTCCGACAGCCAGCTCGCCGCGCTGTCCGGCCTGCTGACGCCCGTCCGTCGCGCCGCGGGCGACTTCTGACCCATGGCCGACCCCGCCCAGGGCCTCTCCATGGCGCAGCGCATGTGACCACCGCCGACGACGTACGACGCGTCGGACTTGCCCTTCCGCGCACCTATGAGCGCATGGTCCGCGGGCGGTGGAAGCTCAAGGTCAGGCAGATCGTCTACGTCGCCTTCTCCCGGGACGAGCTGACCATGGGCTTCGGCTTCCCCAAGGCCGAGCGCGACGGCTTGATCTCCTCCGACCCGGAGACGTTCTTCCTGCCGCCGACGTCGGATCTGCGCTACCAGTGGGTGTGCGCGCACCTGTCGAGGCTCGACCACGAGGAGATGCGCGAGCTGGTGACCGACGCCTGGCGGATGTGCGTCCCGAAGATGCTGCACGAGGTCCCCGAGCTTCCGTCGCCGACCGCGGCCGCCTGGGCGGCGATTGATGACGGCGAGTGGGGAGAGCTCCGGGTGCTGCTCCACCCGTACGTCCAGTGGACCGACGGACGGGTGCGCCTGCGGGGACGGAGCAAGGTCCTCGCGCACCTCCGGGAGCAGGCAGCCGTGCGGCCACCGGTCGCGGTCGAGGTGCGAGACGGGCAGGTCTACCGCTGGACGCGGTGAGGCTCAGGCGCCGCGCTCGTGCCGCGCGTTGACCCGGAGGTCCTGGCCCGTGACGCCCGCCGCCCCCTCGCTGGCAAGGAACAGCACGGCGTTGCGGACGTCGCGCATGGTGCCCGCACGCGGGGCAAGGGTGCGGGTGAGCAGCGGCCCTGAGTTGCGGTCGATCTGGACGCGCAGCCCTGACTGTTGGGGCAGGACCAGGAGCGCACTCACGGTATTGACGCGGACCCGACCGCGAGCCCAGTCGACCCCGAGCCGTTCGGTCAGTTGGGCCAGCTCGCCGCGGGCCTGGTCGCCGTGGGCCAGCTCGAACCATTGGTGGGTCCCCGGCGCGTTGACCACCGAGCCGCCCGCGCGCTGGGTGCTCTGCCCGAGCCGGAAGCGCAGGCGGCTGGTGAAGGCGAACGGCCCGATCAGGCCAAGCCTGGTGGCGTGGGCGAGGAACTGGTGCTCGGAGGGGTCCACGCTCGCCGGGATGTGCGCCGAGGCGTTGTTGACGAGCACATCGAGGTGCCCGATGCGGGCGGCGACCTCCGCGATGGAGTCGCTGTCGGTGAGCCGCAGCTGCTGGTACTCGAACCGGGAGAGATCCGCGTCGTAGTAGCCCGTGAGCGCCTGCCGGCCGGTGACCACGACCTTCGCGCCCGCATCGGCAAAGGAATGGGCAAGGGTGAGCCCCAGGCCGCGAGTGCCGCCCGTGACCAAGACGCGGCGCCCCGAGAAGTCATGCGACGGGTCGGCCAACGCAAACTCCCTCTTCAGCGCGCCGTGTGGGTGGGGGTGCGCACATTCTGACACGACCCCGAGAGGGCTTCTCGACTGGCCGGATTTAGTTGGACGTCCTACCATTTGGTCATGGTCACCTCCACAGGCTCGACAGCCCCGCCGACCGGCCCGGCTCCCGAGGGCTCCGACGCGCGCGATCGCTGGCAGGCCCGCTACGAAGCGTCCCGGGTCCGAGACGTCGACTTCACGACGCTGAGCGGGGTCGAGGTGGAGCCGGCGTACGGCACCGACGAGTCGGAGTGGCCGGGGGAGTTCCCGTTCACCCGCGGCCTCTACCCGACCGGATACCGCGGCCGTGCCTGGACGATCCGCCAGTTCGCCGGGTTCGGCAACGCAAAGCAGACCAACGAGCGCTACCGGATGATCCTCGGCCGTGGCGGCGGTGGCCTCTCGGTCGCCTTCGACATGCCGACCCTCATGGGCCGGGACTCCGATGACCCGATGAGCCTCGGCGAGGTCGGGCACTGCGGTGTCGCCATCGACAGCGCCGCCGACATGGAGGCGCTCTTCGACAACATCGACCTGGGCGCGGTCACCACGTCGATGACGATCAGCGGTCCGGCGGTTCCGGTGTTCTGCATGATGATCGTCGCCGCCGAGCGCGCGGGCGTCGACACCGGCAAGCTGAACGGCACCCTGCAGACCGACATCTTCAAGGAGTACATCGCCCAGAAGGAGTGGATCTTCGGCCCGGAACCCCACCTGCGCCTGATCGGCGACCTGATGGAGTACTGCGTCGAGGAGATCCCGGCGTACAAGCCGCTCTCGGTCTCCGGCTACCACATCCGCGAGGCCGGCTCGACCGCCGGGCAGGAGCTCGCGTTCACCCTGGCCGACGGTTTCGGATACGTCGAGCTCGGGCTCTCGCGCGGCCTCGACGTCGACGTGTTCGCCCCCGGGTTGTCCTTCTTCTTCGACGCCCACGTCGACTTCTTCGAGGAGATCGCGAAGTTCCGCGCGGCCCGCCGGATCTGGGCGCGCTGGATGCGCGACGTCTACGGCGCGAAGACCGAGAAGGCCCAGTCGCTGCGGTTCCACACCCAGACCGCTGGCGTCTCGCTGACCGCACAGCAGCCCTACAACAACGTCGTCCGCACCGGCATCGAGGCGCTCTCCGCGGTCCTCGGCGGCACGAACTCCCTGCACACGAACGCCCTGGACGAGACCCTCGCGCTGCCGAGCGAGCAGGCCGCCGAGATCGCGCTGCGCACGCAGCAGGTGATCATGGAGGAGACCGGCGTGGTCAACGTCGCGGACCCGCTCGGGGGCTCGTGGTACGTCGAGGCGCTCACCGACGAGCTCGAGGCCGAGGCCAACCTGATCTTCGACAAGGTCCTGGCCATGGGCGGCTCGGCCCTCACCCATGCCGACACCGACAAGCTCGCCGAGCGGATGCGCTCGGCGACCGGTGCCGCCGATGCCGCCGAGTGGCCGATGACCCGCGGTCTGCTGCGGGGGATCGAGGACGGGTGGTTCATGTCCGAGATCGCCGAGGCGGCATTCCAGTACCAGGTCGCACTCGAGAAGGGCGACAAGCGGATCGTGGGCGTCAACTGCCACGAGGACTCCGTCACCCACGACCTCGAGATCATGCGGGTCAGCCACGAGGTGGAGCTCGAGCAGGTCCGCGCGCTGACCGAGCGTCGTACGACGCGCGACGACGACGCCGCCCGCGCCGCCGTCGCCCGGATGGTCGAGGTCTCGCGCACCCACGAGAACATGATCGAGTCGATGCTGGAGGCCTGTCGCGCCGAGGCGACGCTGGGCGAGATCTGTGACGCGTTGCGCGCCGAGTGGGGCGAGTACCGCGAGCCGGCCCGCTTCTGACATTCCCTAGGAGACTGCTCAGCACCCTCCTAGGGTGGGCGTGTGCTGCCCGGACTCGACCTCCTCACCCGCAAGTGGTGGCGCGCTGTGGGTCGCCCCGTCGATCTGGCCGGTGCGCTTGTGGTCCGCCCTGGTGGTGCGGCTTCACTACAAGCTGGAGCCCAGGCCCGTTCCCGAAGCCTCCCATGACCGATTCGGAGCAGGTAGCCCACGAACACGTGACGTCGTGGGCTCTCTAGACTTGCCGGCATGACGCAGCAGCCGTTCAGCCGCCCCGGAGCGATCGACCTATCCGGGCTCAAGAAGCCCGCGGCTCCCGCAGGTGGCGCCGGCGGCGCGCCGGCCGGCGCCGACGCCCCGGTTGGTGGGTCCCCGTACGCGGTGAACATCACGGAGCAGAACTTCCAGGCCACGATCGAGGCGTCGACGACGGCTCCGGTGCTGCTGGTGTTCTACTCGCGGACCCGGATGCCGGAGAGCGGCGGGCTGGCGGACGACCTCGCGACACTCTCCGGCGAGTTCGAGGGCAAGTTCCTCGCCGGTCTCGTGGACATCGACGCCGCGCCGCAGATCGCACAGGCGATGCAGATCCCCTCAGTTCCCCTGGTCGTGGTGATCGTCGACGGCCGACCGATGCCGCTGCTCCAGGACGTCGTCCCACTGGAAGAGCTGCGCACCGCCCTGACCCAGGTCATGCAGCAGTTCACTGCGCAGGGGGTGACGGGGCGGCACCAGCCGCGGACCGGCGCGGCTCCGGCGTCCGACGAGACGGACGACGAACCGGCCGTGGACCCGCGCTACGCCGCCGCACAGGACGCGCTCGGCGAGGGCGACATCGACCTCGCGGTTGCGGAGTACCAGAAGCTCGTCGATGCCAACCCGGCCGACGCCGAGGCGGTGGCCGGCCTGGCCATGGCCAAGGTGCTCCAGCGCACCCAGGGCGTGGACCTGCCGGCCGCCCGCGAGGCTGCGGCTGCCAACCCCGACGACGTGGACGCCCAGACGCTCGTGGCCGATCTGGACATGCTCGGCGGCCACGTCGACGACGCATTCGACCGGATGATCGAGCTGGTCCGGCGCAGCGCGGACGAGGACCGGGACCGGGCCCGCGAACACCTGCTCGGACTCTTCGGTGCCGTCGGGAACGACGACCCGCGAGTGCTCCGCGGCCGCCAGAAGCTCGCGTCAGCGCTGTTCTAGCACCGACCGCCCGGCCTCCAGCCGCGCCACCGGGACCCGGAACGGCGAGCACGACACGTAGTCGAGCCCGACCCGGTCGAAGAAGTGGATGGAGCGGGGGTCGCCGCCGTGCTCCCCGCAGATCCCGACCTTGAGGTCGGGACGGGTCTCGCGGCCCTTGGTGGTCCCCATCTCGACCATGCCGCCGACGCCGAGCTGGTCGAGGGACTCGAACGGCGAGACGTCGAAGATCCCGTGCTCGAAGTACCGGGCGAAGAACGCGGCCTCGACGTCGTCGCGGGAGAAGCCCCACGCCATCTGGGTCAGGTCGTTGGTGCCGAAGGAGAAGAACTCGGCCGACCCCGCGATCCGGTCGGCGAGGAACGCCGCGCGCGGCAGCTCGATCATGGTGCCGACCTGGAACTCGAGCCGGACGCCGCGGTCCCGCTGGACCTCCTCGGCGACCTCGAGGATCTCCGCCCGGACGATGTCGAGCTCCCGGACGCTGGCCACGAGCGGGATCATGATCTCCGGCAGCGGTCGGCTGCCCGACTGCGTGCAGTCGGCCGCCGCTTCGAGGATCGCCCGGGCCTGCATCCGGAAGAGTCCCGGGATCACGATGCCCAGCCGGACGCCGCGCAGCCCGAGCATCGGGTTCTGCTCGTGCAGCCTGCGGACCTGGCGCGAGCAGCGTGCGGTCGTGCTCGTCCGCCTCGCCGCGCTCCTCGGCGAGCGCGACCTTCACCGACAGGTCGGTGAGGTCGGGCAGGAACTCGTGCAGCGGCGGGTCGATCAGCCGGATCGTGACCGGCAGCCCGTCCATCGCCTCGAGGATCTCGGTGAAGTCCTCCCGCTGCAGGGGCAGCAGCGCGTCGAGGGCCTCTGCCTGGGTCGTGCTCGTCGTCGGCGACGATCAGGTGCTCGACCAGCTCGCGCCGGTCGCCGAGGAACATGTGCTCGGTCCGGCACAGCCCGATGCCCTCGGCGCCGAACCGCCGGGCGCGGGCGGAGTCGTCGGGGGTGTCGGCGTTGGCGCGCACCCGCAGCCGCCGGGCGCCGTCGGCGTGCGCCATGATCCGGGCGACCGCCGAGACCAGGTCGTCGGCGATCTTCTCGCCCTCGAAGTGGCGCACGACCAGGGAGTCGGAGACCGGCACCTCGCCGGCGAAGACCTCGCCGGTCGTGCCGTCGATGGAGATCACGTCGCCCTCGTCGACGGTCTTGCCGTCCGCGCACCGTGAACTCGCTTCGCCTTGGCGTCGACGTCGAGCGACTCGGCCCCGCAGACGCAGGTGCGGCCCATGCCGCGCGCGACGACGGCGGCGTGGGAGGTCTTGCCGCCGCGGCTGGTGAGGATGCCCCGGGCCGCCACCATGCCGCGCAGGTCGTCGGGGTTGGTCTCCTTGCGGACCAGGATCACGTCCTCGCCGCGCTCGGCCCACTCGACGGCGGTGGCCCAGTCGAAGACCGCCTTGCCGACGGCCGCGCCGGGGGAGGCGTTCATGCCCTTGGCGAGCAGCGTGCGCTCGGCCTTCTCGTCGAAGCGCGGGAACATCAGCTGGGCCAGCTGGGCGCCGGTGCACCCGGAGCAGGGCCTCGTCGAGGTCGATCAGCCCCTCGTCGACCATGTGCACCGCGATCCGGAACGCCGCCTCGGGCGTGCGCTTGCCGACCCGGGTCTGCAGCATCCAGAGCTTGCCGCTCTCGACGGTGAACTCGATGTCGCACATGTCGCGGTAGTGGCGTCTCGAGCCGCGCTCATGATCGTCGATCAGCTCGTCGTGCGACCCCTGGTCCACCTTCTCGAAGTCGGCGAGCGACACGGTGTTGCGGATGCCGGCGACGACGTCCTCGCCCTGGGCGTTCTGCAGGTAGTCGCCGTAGACGCCCTGGGCGCCGCTGGCGGGGTCGCGGGTGAACGCGACGCCCGAGCCGGAGTCCATCCCGAGGTTGCCGAACACCATGGCCTGCACGTTGACCGCGGTGCCGAGGTCCTCGGGGATCCGCTCCTGCCGGCGGTAGAGGCGGGCGCGGTCGGTGTTCCAGGAGTCGAAGACGGCGCGGGTCGCCAGGTCGAGCTGCTCGCGCGGGTCCTGCGGGAACTCCCGGCCGGCGTGCTCCTCCACGATCCCCTTGAAGGTCGTCGACGAGCTCCTTGCAGGTCGTCGGCGTCGAGGTCGAGGTCGGCGTCGGTGCCGCGCCTCTCCTTCGCCTCGTCGAGCGCGTCGGAGAAGTGCTCGCGCGTCGAGGCCGAGCACGGTGCGCGCCGAACATCTGCAGCAGCCGGCGGTAGGAGTCCTGGGCGAACCGCTCGTCGTCGCTCTGCCGCGGCGAGACCGGCCACCGACTCGTCGTTGAGCCCGACGTTGAGGACGGTCTCCATCATCCCGGGCATCGAGAACTTCGCGCCCGACCGGACGCTGACCAGCAGCGGGTCGTCCGGCGTCGCCGAGCCGGTCGCCCCATCTGTCTTCTCCAGCGCCTCGAGGTGCTCGCTGACCTCGGCGGCCAGCTCGTCGGGCTCGCTGCCCTCGGCTCAGGTAGGCCCGGCAGGCCTCGGTGGTGATCGTGAACCCGGGCGGGACCGGCAGCCCGAGGTTGGTCATCTCGGCGAGGTTCGCGCCCTTGCCCCCGAGCAGGTCCTTCTGGTCCTTGTTTCCCTCAGCGAAGTCGAAGACGAAGGTGCCCATGCTCGATCTAAGCACTGACCGCCTGCGTTGTGGGCCCACCTCTTCGGTCACTAGTTTCGCGGAGATGGACGAGTTCAGCAGAGCTGCTGTCGGACGCCGCGGGCCGGGCGGCGCACTACCGGGCGACGATCGGCGGACGCGCCCGGTCGGCGGTCCCGGTCGACGAGGAGTGTGCTTGACGGCGCGGTTCGGCGGGCCGCTGCCCGAGCGGCCCTTCCGCGCCGGAGGCCGTCGTCGATCGGCTGGCGGCGGCGGCCGAGCCCGGCCTGGTCGCGCACGACCGGCCCGCGCTACTTCGGCTTCGTGATCGGCGGGGCCTCGCGCGGCGTCGACGGCGGCCGACGTGCTGACCTCGGGCTGGGACCAGAACGGCTTCACCGGCGTGCTGTCGCCTGCTGCGCGCGCCGCCGAGGGCCGCGGCCGGGGCCTGGGTCAAGGAGCTGCTCGGCATCCCGCCAACCGCGTCGTGCGGCTTCGTCACCGGCACCCAGGAGGCGAACACGATCGGCCTGGCCGCCGGCCGGCACCACGTGCTCGCCGCCGCCGGCTGGGACGTGGCCACGCGACGGCCTGAACGGCGCGCCGCGGGTGCGGGTCGTCGCCAACGCCGAGCGGCACGCGACCATCGACCGGTCGCTGCGGCTGCTCGGGCTCGGGGACGGGACCTCGAGCTCGTCGACACCGATCGCAACGGTGCGATCGACGTGGCGACGCCCTGCGCGAGCCCTGGCGCGACGGGCCGGCCGGCCCGGTCATCGTGTGCCTGCAGTCCGGCAACGTGAACACCGGGCCTGCGACGACCTGCGGCCGCCTGCGCCGCCGTGCACGAGGTGGGTGGCTGGGCGCACGTCGACGGCGCGTTCGGCCTCTGGGCGTCGGCCAGTCCGGCGCCATCGGCACCTCAACGACGGCATCGAGCTGGCCGACTCGTGGAGCACCGACGCGCACAAGTGGCTGAACGTGCCGTACGACGCCGCGTTCGCGCTGGTGTCCCGCCCGGAGGTGCACTCGGCCGCGACGTCGTACACCGCGCCGTACCTGATGACCTCGACCGGCGACCCCGAGCTGGGCGACCTGGTGCTCGGGCTCGTCGCGGCGGGCGCGCGGGTTCACGGTGTGGGCGGCGCTCCAGGAGCTCGGTCGGTCCGGCGTCGCCGACCTCGTCGACCGCTGCTGCTCGCTGGCGCGGCAGGTTCGCCGACGGCCTCGCGGCCGGCGGGCTCGAGATCGCCAACGACGTGGTGCTCAACCAGGTGCTGGTCGGCTTCGGCGACGACGAGCGCACCGACCGCGTGATCGCCGCCATCCAGCGCGACGGCACCTGCTGGATGGGCGGCACCACCTGGCACGGCCGCCGCCTGATGCGGATCGCGGTGTCGAACTGGTCGACCACCGAGGACGACGTGGACCGGTCCATCGAGGCGATCCTGCGGATCGCGGCCGAGCAGAGGTAGTCGCTAGCGGCCCGACTCGGTGTACGCCGGCGCGCCGGGCCCAGGTTGGCGAGCGCGGCCTCGACGCGTCGGGCGGTGAAGTCGGCGGCCCGCTCGCGGACCTGCTCGACGGTGCAGAACTCGGCGGCCCGGATCTCGCGCTCCTCGCGGACGATCTCCTCGGCCAGCGCGGGCGCGTGGACGCCGCCGTCGAAGACCAGGCAGAGCGCGTCGTCCCAGCCGCCCCACGGCGGCAGCCAGTCGGTGAGCACGAGGTCCCGGCCTTGATGTCGAGGCCGAGCTCCTCGGAGACCTCGCGGCTCACCGCCAGCTGCGGTGACTCGCCGACCTCGACGACGCCGCCGGGCAGGTCCCAGTCCTGCTTGTAGGTCAGCTGGCACAGCAGCACCCGGTCGTCGGGGTCGCGGATCAGCATCTGGCTGATCGCGCGCTTGCGGGGGAGGAAGGAGTTGAGCAGCGCCCGGAAGCCCTCCGGCTCGCTGGCCGGGGCGTCGGTCTCGAGCCGGGCGTAGACGATCCGGTCCGTCGCCCCGACCTGACCCCGCGCATCACGCCCTCGCGGCGCATCCCGGCCCAGGTGGCGACGCGCTGGCCGGTGTCGTCGTCGGCGCGCGATCAGGGCCTCGACCCGGCCGTGCGCGGCGAGCGCGGCCTCGACCTCGCGGCGTACGACGTCGACGGCGTCCCACAGCCCGTCGCGGTCGCACCGCGGAAGTCCCACGAGATCCGGGCGACCCCGTCGGCGACGGTCGTCACGGTCGGCTGTTCGCTCACGCAGACACCCTACGCAGACGTCAGGTGGTGACGTGGCGCAGCCAGACGGTGGCGAGCGGCGGCACCGTGATGTCGGCGTACGCCGGCTGGCCGGACCAGTCGCCCTCGACGGCGGTCACGGTGCCGAGGTTGCCGACGCCGGAGCCGGTGTAGCCGCTCGGCGTCGGTGTTGACGACCTCCTCCCACGTCGCCGGAGCGCGGGCAGGCCGAGCCGGTAGTCGCCGTGCGGGACGGCCGCGAAGTTCGCGACGCAGACCAGGTCGCCGGAGGCCGCGCCGTCGCCCGACGTGCCGCGCCGGACGAACGAGAAGACGTTGCGCTGCGCGTCGTTCGCGTCGATCCAGCCGAAGCCGCCCGGGTCGTCGTCGCGCGCCCACAGCGCCGGGGACTCGGCGTACACGCGGTTCAGGTCGCGGACGAGCGCGTGCACCCCGGCGTGCTCCGGGTGCTCGAGCAGCCACCAGTCGAGCTCGCGGGCCTCGGCCCACTCGGACTCCTGGCCGAGCTCGGCGCCCATGAACAGCAGCTGCTTGCCCGGGTGGGCCCACATGAACGCGAGGTAGGCGCGCAGGTTGGCCAGCTGCTGCCACCGGTCGCCCGGCATCTTCCGCAGCAGCGAGCCCTTGCCGTGCACGACCTCGTCGTGGCTGATCGGCAGCACGAAGTTCTCCGACCAGGCGTAGACGATCGAGAACGTCAGCTCGCTGTGGTGGTAGGACCGGTGCACCGGGTCGTGCTGCACGTAGCCGAGCGAGTCGTGCATCCAGCCCATGTTCCACTTGAGGCCGAAGCCGAGGCCGCCCTCGGAGGTGGCCTTGGTGACGCCGGGCCACGACGTCGACTCCTCGGCGATGGTGATCGCGCCGGGCACCCGCTTGCCGACGGTGCCGTTCATCTCCTGGAGGAACTGCACCGCCTCGAGGTTCTCCCGGCCGCCGTGCACGTTGGGCGCCCACTCGCCGGGCTCGCGGGAGTAGTCGAGGTAGAGCATCGACGCGACGGCGTCCACCCGCAGCCCGTCGATGTGGTACTCCTCCAGCCAGTAGAGCGCGTTCGCGACCAGGAAGTTGCGGACCTCGCGGCGGCCGAAGTTGAAGACGTACGTGCCCCAGTCGGGGTGCTCGCCGCGCGACGGGTTCGGGTCCTCGTAGAGCGGCGTGCCGTCGAAGCGCGAGAGCGCGAACTCGTCCTTCGGGAAGTGCGCGGGCACCCAGTCGACGATCACGCCGATGCCGGCCTGGTGCAGCCGGTCGACGAGGTAGCCGGAAGCCGTCGGGGTCGCCGAACCGCGCGGTCGGGGCGAAGTACGACGTGACCTGGTAGCCCCACGAGCCGCCGTACGGGTGCTCCATGACCGGCAGGAACTCGACGTGGGTGAAGCCGAGGTCGGTGAGGTAGGGGACCAGGTGGTCGGCGATCTCGGCGTACGAGTAGGCCTCGCCGTCGAGGTGCTTGCGCCACGAGCCGAGGTGCATCTCGTAGACCGACATCGGCTCGCGTACCGGCGTGCTCGAGCGACGCGCTCGGTCCATCCAGTCCTCGTCGCCCCAGGTGTACGTCGACTCGAAGACCACCGACGACGTGGCCGGCGGGACCTCGGTGTGGAACGCCATCGGGTCGGCCTTCTCGCGCCACTGCGCCGTCGGCGCCGAGGATCGTGAACTTGTAGCCGGTGCCGCTGCCGACGTCGGGCACGAACAGCTCCCACACGCCGGACTGCCGAGCTGGCGCATCGGGTGCTCGCGGCCGTCCCAGCTGTTGAACGAGCCCTTCACGCGTACGCCGCGCGCGGACGGCGCCCAGACGGCGAACGCGGTCCCGGTGACGATGTCGCCGAACGGCGTCTCGTAGCGGTGCACCCGGGCGCCGAGCACCTCCCAGAGGTTCTCGTGGCGGCCCTCGTTGATCAGGTGCAGGTCGATCTCGCCGAGCGTCGGCAGGAACCGGTAGGGGTCGTCGAGGACGATCGGGCCGGCGTCGTAGCTGACCTCGATCCGGTAGTCCGGGCACGTCCTCGGAGTCGGCGACGACGCCGGCCCAGATGCCCTCGAACTCGTGCTCGAGCCGGGCCGTGGTGTCGCCGTAGGCCACCGACGACGCTGGACGCGAGCGGCTTGAGGACCCGGACGGTCACGCCGCCGTCGTGGGGGTGCGGGCCGAGGACGGCGTGCGGGTGGCCGTGCTCGCCGCGGATGAGCAGCTCGAGCTCGTGGCGGTCGACCGGCTTGACGGTGGTGGTCACGGTTCCTCGATCCCTAGACATCTGATCCTGGGCGATGGCCGCCATCGGGATGGACACCCACGACGGGCGGTTGCGGGTCTCGTAGACGGCTTCGTAGACGGCCTTGTCGGCGATGTACGCCGCAGCAGGGCCTCCTCGTCGACCGAGAGTCGCTCGCCGGCGTACGCCTCGAGGAAGGCCTCGCGGTTGCGCGCGGACCACTCGGCCGCGCGGTACTGGCGCTGCTCGTCGCCGATCGGCGTCGTGCTCGGACGCGGTGCGCTCGACGACACGCGGCGCGTAGTCGAACGAGCGGAGCATGCCGGCGACGTCGCGCCAGCGGGAGTCGGGCCGCTGCCGCTCGGCCAGCGGCTTGGCCGGCTCGCCCTCGAAGTCGACGATCTTCCAGCCCCGTGACGGTGCGCAGCGTCTGGCCCGAGGTGCAGGTCGCCGTGGATCTGCTGGACGGGTGAGGTCGCGGATCCGGCGCACGTGGTCGAACGTCGTCGCGCAGCCGGTCGGCGTGCTCCTCGAGCTCGGGCACGACGCCAGCGCGTCGTCGAGCCGCCGGTGCATGCCGTCGACCAGCTCGGTCACCGCGTCGGGCGTGAGCACGGCTCGGTGGGGAAGTGCTCGGCGAGGGTCTCGTGGGTCTCGGCGAGCGCGATGCCCAGCCGGGCGGACTCGCCCGCGAAGTCGCCGCCCACCTCGTCGGCGTGCAGGTCGGCCTCGGTGAACAGGTTGCGGACGCTGACCAGCGCCAGGTCCCAGCCGTCGCTGGCCGTGCGCAGGAACTGCTGCAGCATCGCGAGGTGCAGCTGGTCCGCTCTCGCCGGCGACGCCGTCGGGTGCCGTCGTCCTCCAGCCAGCCGTAGAGCGCGGCGACGTGGTCGGACCCGGCGCGGGTGAGCACCTCGTGGACGCGATGTCGGGGTTGGTGCCCGGGGTGATCTTGCGGAACACCTTCATCAGCGAGTCCTCGCCGAACGCGCACCGAGGAGTTCGACTGCTCGCCGCTGAACAGCGTCGAGTGCGTCGTCGAGGTCGAGGTCGTGGCCCGGCAGCCGGTGGAACTCGCAGCGGCCCTCGTCGGCCTGGGCGTCGAACGAGCGCAGCCAGCAGGCCATGGCGTGCGCGGTCGTGCGACCGCGTCGTAGACGTGGCGAGGTGCCGAAGTCCTCGTCGGCCCAGACGCCCACCAGCGCGTGGCTCGAGATGGCCCTGCGGCTCGGGGTAGAACGCGAGCGGCAGCTGGTAGTACTCGACGTCGCCGTCCTCGTACTCGAGCGCGCACCAGGTCGATCGCGACGCGCGGCCGGCGCGGACGCGCCGGGCACCTCGCCGAGCCGGTGCGACCGGGTGAGGCTGAACGGCCGGCCCTTGCCCGCCGAACCACCGGCGCCCTCGACGAACGGCGCGATCAGGGCTCGCGGGGTCGTCGGTCGGCTGGTCGCTCATGCGGGAGCTCCGTCCTCGGGCCGGCTTCGGGTCAGCCGGAACCAGTAGAAGCCGTACCCACCGAGCGTCAGGAGATACGGGAGCTCGCCGATCCGGGGGAACGGGACGCCGCCCACCAGCTCGACGGGGACCATGCCCTCCCAGCGGCGCAGGTCGAGCTCGACCGGCTGCGCGAAGCGGGACAGGTTGTTGACGCAGACGATGATGTCCTCCTCGCCGTCGTGTGCGTGCTCGCGGGCGTAGGACAGGATGCTCGGGTTGGAGCCGCCGAGGTCGGTGAACGAGCCGAGCCCGAACGCCGGATGGCCGCGGCGGGCGTGGATCATCCGGCGGGTCCAGTGCAGCAGCGAGGAGGAGTTCTCCAGCTGCGCCTCGACGTTCACGCTCTGGTAGCCGGTGACCGGGTCCTGGATCAGCGGCAGGTGCAGCTTGCCGGGCGTGGCCGAGGAGAAGCCGGCGTTGCGGTCGCTGGTCCACTGCATCGGCGTGCGTACGCCGTCGCGGTCACCGAGCCAGATGTTGTCGCCCATGCCGATCTCGTCGCCGTAGTAGAGGACCGGCGACCCGGGCAGCGACAGCAGCAGGGCGGTGAACAGCTCCATCCGGTTGATGTCGTTGTCGAGCAGCGGCGCCAGCCGGCGGCGGATCCCGATGTTGGCCTTCATGCGGGGGTCCTTGGCGTACTCGTCCCACATGTAGTCGCGGTCCTCGTCGGTGACCATCTCGAGGGTGAGCTCGTCGTGGTTGCGCAGGAAGATGCCCCACTGGCAGCCGTCCGGGATCGGCGGCGTCTGCTCGAGGATCTCCGAGATCGGGAACCGCGACTCGCGGCGTACGGCCATGAAGATGCGCGGCATCACCGGGAAGTGGAAGCCCATGTGGCACTCGTCGCCGCCGCTCTCGAGGTCGCCGAAGTACTCGACGACGTCGGCCGGCCACTGGTTGGCCTCGCACAGCAGCACCCGCCCGGGGTAGTTCGTCGTCGACGAACTTGCGCACCTGCTTCAGGAACTCGTGGGTCTCCGGGAGGTTCTCGCCGTTGGTGCCGGGCCGCTCGTAGAGGTAGGGCACGGCGTCGAGCCGGAACCCGTCGAGGCCCATGTCCAGCCAGAAGGCCATCGCCTCGATCATCGCCTCGTGGACCTTCGGGTTGTCGAAGTTCAGGTCCGGCTGGTGGGAGAAGAAGCGGTGCCAGAAGTACTGCTGGCGGACCGGGTCCCAGGTCCAGTTGGACGGCTCGGTGTCGACGAAGATGATCCGGGCTTCCTGGTACAGGTCGTCGGTGTCGGACCAGACGTAGAAGTCGCCGTACGGGCCGTCCGGGTCGGATCGGCTGGCCTGAAACCACGGGTGCGCGTCGCTCGTGTGGTTCATGACGAAGTCGATGATCACGCGGATGCCGCGCTTGTGGGCCTCGTCGAGGAACTGGTGGAAGTCCTCGACGGTCCCGCACTCGGGGAGGATGTTGGTGAAGTCGGCGACGTCGTACCCGCCGTCGCGCAGCGGCGAGGTGAAGAACGGCGGCACCCACAGGCAGTCGACGCCGAGCCACTGGAGGTAGTCCAGCTTCTCGATCAGCCCCCGGAAGTCACCGGTGCCGTCGGCGTTGGAGTCCCGGAACGAGCGCACCAGGACCTCGTAGAAGACGGCGGTCTTGAACCACTCGGGGGTGTCGTCGTGCGGAGTGCTCTCGGTCAGTGGGGATCCGGTGATCGAGCCGGTCTCGGTCACCGGGGCCTCCTGACGCTCAGCACGTGGGCGGGCTCGTGGGCGGGATCGAGGCGCACGTAGTTGTGCTCGCCCCAGGTCCAGGTCTGGTCGGTGATCTCGTCGCTGGACCACGAACGAGTCGTGCCAGTCCATGCCGAGCGCCGGCAGGTCGAGGTGCACCGTGGTCTCCCGGGTGGCGTGCGGGTCGAGGTTGATCACGACGATCACGGTGTCCTCGTCGGCCTGCTTGCTGAACACCAGGACGTTCTCGTCGTCGCCGCTGTGCACGGGGATGTTGCGCAGCAGCTGGAGGGCGGGGTGCGCGCGGCGGATCTCGTTCAGCCGGGTGATGTACGGCGCCAGGGTGCGGCCCTCCGCCGCGGCGGCGTCCCAGTCGCGGATCCGGATCTGGTACTTCTCCGAGTCGAGGTACTCCTCGCTGCCGGGCTTGACCGCGACGTGCTCGAAGAGCTCGTACCCGGCGTACACGCCCCAGCTGGGCGACGACGTGGCCGCCAGCGCCGCGCGGATCTTGAACGCCGCCGGGCCGCCGTACTGGAGGAAGGCGTGGAGGATGTCGGGCGTGTTCACGAAGAAGTTCGGCCGCATCAGGTGGTCGGTCTCGTGCGACAGCTCCCGGAGGTACTCCTCGATCTCCCAGCGCGCGGTGCGCCACGTGAAGTACGTGTAGGACTGGTGGAAGCCGACCGAGCCCAGCCCGCGCATCATCGCCGGCCGGGTGAACGCCTCGGACGAGGAAGATGACGTCGGGGTCGGTACGGCGGACCTCCTTGAGCAGCCACTCCCAGAACGCCACCGGCTTGGTGTGCGGGTTGTCCACCCGGAAGATGCCGGACGCCGTGGGACATCCAGTGCCGCACGATCCGCAGCACCTCGCGGCAGATGCCGGTGGGGTCGTTGTCGAAGTTGACCGGGTAGATGTCCTGGTACTTCTTGGGCGGGTTCTCGGCGTACGCGATGGTGCCGTCGGCGCGGGTGGTGAACCACTCCGGGTGGCTCGTCGACCCACGGGTGGTCGGGCGCGGCCTGCAGGGCCAGGTCGAGGGCGACCTCGAGGCCGAGCTCGCCGGCCCGGGCGACGAACGCGTCGAAGTCCTCGAAGGTGCCGAGGTCGGGATGGATGGCGTCGTGGCCGCCGTCCTTGCTGCCGATCGCCCACGGCGAGCCGGTGTCGTCCGGGCCCGGGGTCAGCGTGTTGTTGGGGCCCTTGCGGTTGACCTCGCCGATCGGGTGGATCGGCGGCAGGTAGATCACGTCGAAGCCCATCTCGGCGACGGCGTCCAGGCGCTTCGCGGCGGTCACGAAGTTGCCGGTCGTGACCTTGCCGGTCTTCGTCGCGCGGGGCGCCCTCGGAGCGCGGGAAGAACTCGTACCAGCTGCCGTAGAGCGCGCGAGGTCCGGTCGGCGTACGACCGGGAACGGACCCTCGATGGTGACGAACTCGCGAATCGGGTTGGCCGCGAGCAGCCGCTCGAGCTCGGGGTCCTGCAGGGCGGCCAGCCGGGCCTCGGTCGGCCGGTCGGCGTCGCGGCGCGGCCTCGATGCCGGCCTGCAGTACGCCGTCCCCGCGGGCGTCGGCCGGCTCGAGACCGGCGCGGACCCGCTCGAGCAGCAGCCGACCCTCGGTGAACATCAGCTCCACGTCGACCCCGGCCGGGATCTTCAGCCCCGCGGCGTGCTGCCAGGTCGCGATCGGGTCCGACCAGGCGTGCACCTCGAACGTCCACGGCCCTCGGCGTCGGGCGTGACCCAGGCGTCGTACTGGTCCGGGATGTCGGGGTGCTTGATCATCCGCACCGGTGGCCGGCGTACGCCGTCGGGGCCGGTCAGCACGACCTCCGCGCCGAGCTTGTCGTGTCCCTCCCGGAACACGGTCGCCGAGACCGGAAACGGCTCGCCCAGGGTCGCCTTCGCCGGCTGTCGACCGAGGTCGACGACGGGCATGACGTTCATGACGGGGATGCGTCCGACCATGCCTCAACACTTGCGAAACGAGGTGAGCGCGCAAGCCGAGCGCGCGATCCGGCCGCACACCGCCGGGAGCGCGTGACGAGAGTCGCCTGCGAGCTTGGATCGTTCCAGAGTGGGCGCTACCGTCGTCGGGTGCGCGCGATCCGACGATTCACCGTCCGCCCTGTCCTGCCCGACCGCTGGCTGCCCTGGGCGACCTCGCCGGCAACCTGCGGTGGTCCTGGCACCCGGAGACGCAGGACGTCTTCCGGGCCGTGGACGCCGGACGTCTGGGAGTCCACGGGCCACGACCCGGTGCGGCTGCTGGGCGCCGTCGGCCGCGCGCGGCTCGAGGAGCTGAGCGGCGACGCCGGCGTTCCTCGACATGCTGGGTGCGGCGAAGGCCGACCTCGACCGCTACCTCTCCGGCGAGCGGTGGTACCAGCGCAAGGCGGGCGCGGACGCGCCGCGCGCGATCGCCTACTTCTCGCCCGAGTACGGCATCACCGCCGTGCTCCCGCAGTACTCCGGCGGCCTCGGCATCCTCGCCGGCGACCACCTGAAGGCGGCCAGCGACCTCGGCGTCCCGCTCGTGGGCGTCGGGCTGCTGTACCGGCACGGCTACTTCAAGCAGTCGCTGTCCCGCGAGGGCTGGCAGCAGGAGACCTACCCGGTCCTCGACCCCGACGAGCTGCCGCTGTCGCTGCTCCACGAGCCCGACGGCTCGCGCGCGCTCGTCACGATCACCATGCCCGGCGGCGCCGAGCTGGCGGCCCGGATCTGGGTCGCCAGCGTCGGCCGGGTGCCGCTGCTGCTGCTCGACTCCGACATCGAGGAGAACCCCGACCACTTCCGCGAGGTGACCGACCGGCTGTACGGCGGCAACAGCGAGCACCGGCTGCGCCAGGAGCTGCTGCTCGGCGTCGGCGGCGTCCGCGCGCTGCGCGCCTACTCGCGGATCACCGGCGCGCCCGAGCCGGAGGTGTACCACACCAACGAGGGCCATGCCGGGTTCCTCGGCCTGGAGCGGATCCGCGAGCTCACGGTCGCCGAGGCCGGCCCCGGCCTCGACTTCGACACCGCACTCGAGGTCGTCCCGCGCCTCCACCGTCTTCACCACCCACACCCCGGTCCCGGCCGGCATCGACCGGTTCCCGCGCGAGCTCGTCGAGCAGTACTTCGGCGGCGCCAGCCCTACTCCGGCGTACCCGTCGACCGGATCCTCGCCCTCGGCGCGGAGGACTACGAGGGCGGCGACGCCGGGGTCTTCAACATGGCCGTGATGGGCTTCCGGCTGGCGCAGCGCGCCAACGGCGTCTCGCAGCTGCACGGCAACGTCAGCCGCGGCATGTTCAACGGGCTGTGGCCGGCCTTCGACGAGGCCGAGGTCCCGATCACCTCGATCACCAACGGCGTGCACGCGCCCACCTGGGTCGGCCGCGAGGTCTTCGAGCTCGCCGCCGACCAGGGTATCGACCCGCGACGCCGACGACACCGACGCCGCTCTGCGACGCGGTCGACAAGATCCCGGGCGCGGACATCTGGGCGACCAAGCGGGTGCTGCGCGAGCGGCTCGTCGAGGACGCCCGGCGCCGGCTGCGCAAGTCGTGGGCCAAGCGCGGCTCGGCCCGCGCCGAGCTGGCCTGGATCGACTCCGCGCTCGACCCCGACGTCCTCACGATCGGCTTCGCGCGCCGCGTGCCGTCGTACAAGCGGCTCACGCTGATGCTGCGCGACCCCGAGCGCCTCAAGCGCCTGCTCCTGCACCCCGAGCGGCCGGTCCAGCTGATCATCGCCGGGCAAGGCGCACCCGGCCGACGACGGCGGCAAGAAGCTGATCCAGGAGATGGTGAAGTTCGCCGACGACCCCGAGGTGCGGCACCGCATCGTGTTCCTGCCCAACTACGACATCGCGATGGCGCAGCCGCTCTACCCCGGCTGCGACGTGTGGCTGAACAACCCGCTGCGGCCCGTACGAGGCGTGCGGCACCTCCGGCATGAAGGCCGCGCTGAACGGCGGCCTCAACCTGTCGATCCTCGACGGCTGGTGGGACGAGTGGTACGACGGCAACAACGGCTGGGCGATCCCGTCCGCCGACGGCGTCGACGACCCCGACCGCCGCGACGACATCGAGGCGACCGCGCTCTACGACCTGATCGAGAACGAGGTCGCGCCGCGCTTCTACGACGTCGACGACGACGGGCGTGCCGACCCGCTGGCTCGAGATGATGCGGCACACCCTGAAGTCGCTCGGCCCCAAGGTGCTCGCGACCCGGATGGTCCGCGACTACGTGCGCGAGCTCTACGCGCCGGCCGCGCACACCGGCGCGGCGGCTCAACTCCGACTACCAGGGTGCCAGCGAGCTCGCCGCCTGGAAGCAGAAGGTCCGCGCCGGCTGGAGCGGCGTCCGCGTCGAGCACGTCGAGAGCCTCGGCGTCGGTGACGCGCCGGAGGTCGGCGCGGCGCTGACCGTCCGCGCCTTCGTCTCCCTCGGCGAGCTGTCGCCCGACGACGTCGACGTCCAGCTGGTGCACGGCGTCATCAACAGCGAGGACGACCTGGTCGACACCACCGTGGAGTCCCTGGTCATCGCCGAGGGCTACGAGGGCGGCCGGCACCGGTTCGACGGCACGGTGGAGCTCGACAACACCGGCGCGTTCGGCTACACGGTGCGCGTGGTCCCGAAGAACGACCTCCTGGCCTCGCCCGCGGAGCTGGGCGTCGTCGCCCTGCCGTAGCAGCGGTCGGTCAGGTCTGGCGCAGCACCACGACCGTGCGGGCGCCGCACTCCAGCATGTCGCCGGCCTCACCGGCGTGCCGGCCGTCAGGTCGGGGTCGGTGGAGAGGACCACCTCGCCGGAGTGCACCCACTCGTTCTCGGGCAGGGTGACGTCGATGGGCTCGTGCTGCCGTTGAGCCAGATCATGAACGACGCGTCGCGCTGCTGCTCGCCGCGGGGGCCGGGGGAGCGGAGCGGGTCGCCGGACAGGAACATGCCGACGCGTGCAGTGTCGTCGTCGTCCCAGTCCCTCGGCCATCTCCCGCCCGGAGGGGTGCAGCCAGGCCAGGTCCTTCGGGCCGCCCTCGATGGTGGGCGTGCCGTCGAAGTGGTGCCGCTGCCGGAGCGCCGGATGCTCGCGGCGCAGCCGCAGCGCCGCCTTGGTGAGCTCGTAGAGGTCGAGCCACGCGTCGTCGGGCCGCCAGTCGATCCAGGAGACCTCGTTGTCCTGGCACGTAGGCGTTGTTGTTGCCGCGCTGGGTGCGGCCGCGCTCGTCGCCGGCCGTGAGCATCGGCGCGCCGCTCGACAGGCACAGCGTCACCATCAGGTTCGGCCGCCTGGCGGTGCCGCAGCGCGATGATCTCCTCGTCGTCGGTCTCGCCCTCGACACCGCAGTTCCACGACCGGTTGTTGTCGGTGCCGTCGCGGTTGCGCTCACCGTTGGCCTCGTTGTGCTTCTGGTCGTAGGAGACCAGGTCGCGCAGGGTGAAGCCGTCGTGCGCGGTGACGAAGTTGACCGAGGAGTACGGCGACCGCCCGTCGTCGGCGTACAGGTCCGAGGAGCCGGCCAGCCGCGACGCGATGTCGCGGATGCCGCTTGACCGCTGCGCGCCAGAAGTCGCGCATCGGTGTCGCGGTAGCGGTCGTTCCACTCCACCCAAGGCGGCGGGAACGACCCGACCTGGTAGCCGTCCATCGACGCGTCCCACGGCTCGGCGATCAGCTTCACGTACCGCAGCACCGGGTCCTGCTGGATGGCGGTCAGGAACGCGCCGCGCATGTCGATGTCGTGCCCGGTGCGCGCCAGCGCCGAGGTCAGGTCGAAGCGGAAGCCGTCGACGTGCATCTCGGTCACCCAGTAGCGCAGCGAGTCGAGGATCATCCGCAGCGCGCCGAGGTTGGTCGGCATCGACGGTGTTGCCGCATCCGGTGACGTCCCAGTAGGCGTCGCCGCCGGTGCCCGGCGCGCTTGTAGAAGCCGAGGTCGTCCAGCCCGCGGAACGAGTACGTCGGCCCGTCCGGCCCGCCCTCGGCCGTGTGGTTGTAGACCACGTCGAGGATCACCTCGATCCCGGCGCGATGGAAGTTCTTCACCATCTGCTTGAACTCGGTGACCTGCTGCGCCGCGCTCGCCGCCGGAGCGAGTACGCCGCGTGCGGGGCGAAGAAGCCGATGGAGTTGTAGCCCCAGTAGTTCGCCATCCCGCGCTTGCGCGACGGGCGGCTCGGTCAGGAAGTGGTGGACCGGCAGCAGCTCGACCGCGCGTGACCCCGAGGTCCTGGAGGTAGCGGGTCACGGTCGTCGCTGCCGAGCCCGGCGTACGTGCCGCGCTGGTGCTCGGGGATCTCGTTGTGCAGCTGGGTGTAGCCCTTGACGTGCAGCTCGTAGATCACGGTGTCCCGCCAGCGGGTGAGCAGGTGGCCGTCCCCCTCCCAGTCGAACTCGTCGTGGACGACCACCGACCGCGGCATCGCGCCGCCGAGTCGACCTCGTCGCGGTCGCGCGGGTCGCTCGTCGACTGGCAGCGTCGCCGGGCCCGGGGTCGACGTCGCCGGTGATGGCCCGGGCGTACGGGTCGAGCAGCAGCTTGGCGGGGTTGAACCGCCGTCCGTGCGCCGGGTCCCACGGGCCGTCGGCGCGGAAGCCGTAGCGCTGGCCGACCGGCACGTCGGGGATCTGGCCGTGCCACACGCCGAGGGTGTGCTCGGTGAGCTGGTGCCGGGTCTCGGTGCCGTCGTCGTCGAACAGGCACACCCAGCATGCGGTCGCCTCGGGCGACGCAGAGGCGAAGTTCGTGGCGGTCGGCGACCAGGTCGCCCCGAGCGGCTGGTGGTGGCCGGGCCAGACCGGCGCGGTCTCGTCGCGGTGCTGCCATCGCCATGTGTTCGGGCTCACCCGCGCATTCTTGCCCACAGCCCCACGTGAGATGGGCGCACTAGGCTCTCCGGCGCTAGCGCTCCGCCACGGCTCCAGGAGCGCGACCGAGGCTGATCAGCGACCCGGAGGAACTCCATGGGAGTTCTGCCGCCTCGAGGTGACCGACGGCGTGGGCACCATCCGGCTCGACCGGCCGAAGATGAACGCCCTGAACGCGCAGGTCCAGGAGGAGATCCGGGCCGCCGCCACCGAGGCGGCCGAGCGGGACGACGTCCAGGCGGTCGTGGTCTGGGGCGGAGAGCGCGTCTTCGCCGCCGGCGCCGACATCAAGGAGATGAACGACATGTCCTACACGGACATGGTCCAGCGCTCCGGCGGCCTCCAGTCGGCGCTTCACCGCGGTCGCGAGGATCCCCAAGCCGGTCGTCGCCGCGGTCAACGGCTACGCGCTCGGCGGCGGCTGCGAGCTCGCGCTCTGCGCGGACGTCCGGTTCGCCGCCGAGGACGCCGTGCTCGGCCAGCCCGAGATCCTGCTCGGCATCATCCCCGGCGCCGGCGGCACCCAGCGGCTCACCCGCCTGGTCGGGCCCAGCAAGGCCAAGGACCTGATCTTCACCGGCCGCTTCGTCAAGGCCGACGAGGCGCTCGCGATCGGCCTGGTCGACCGGGTCGTCGCGCGCCGACCAGGTGTACGCCGAGGCGGTGGCCTGGGCCGGCCAGTTCGCCGGCGCCGCGGCGTACGCCCTGCGGGCGGCGAAGGAGGGCATCGACCGCGGGCAGCGAGGTCGACCTCGAGACCGGCCTGGAGATCGAGCGCCAGCAGTTCGCGGCGCTGTTCGCCACCGAGGACCGCGCGATCGGCATGGATCCTTCGTCGAGAACGGGCCGGGCAAGGCCCGGTTCGTGGGCCGGTGAGCAAGCGCAAGGGGGAGACAGGATGAAGGTCGTGAACGCACGCATCGCGTACGCACCCGCGCTCGCCCAGGTCGTCTGGCTGCTGTGTCGTGGTCGCCGCGCTGTTCCTGGCGCTGGGGCGCTCTGCATCGCGCTGGACTTCAACCAGGACAACGCGCTGGTGAAGTTCGTGCTCGACGGCGCGGACGCCGTCGACCTCGGGCGTCTTCTCGCCGCGACGACGGCATCAAGCAGTTCGACGGGGCAGCAACGCCGAGACCAAGAACGCCCTGTTCAACTGGGGCATCGGCGGCGATCGTCTGGCTGGTCGTGGGCCGCGATCCTGGAGCGGATCATCCGGCCCTGACCCGCTGGATCCGGCCGCGTGTGACCCAGACCTCCCTGTGAGGGACCCCACCGCGAGACGTGTTCCACGCGCAGGTTTCCCGCTAGTAACCTCGCGAACCGACATCACGAGTGCACAGGAGGGGCCGGTAACGGCCGACACACCATGAACATTGTCGTCTGTGTGAAGTACGTGCCCGACGCGACCGCCGACCGGCAGTTCGAGTCCGACAACACGGTTGACCGGGTCGGTGTCGACGGGCTGCTGTCCGAGCTCGACGAGTACGCCGTCGAGCAGGCGCTCCAGATCAAGGAGAAGGCCGACAACCCGGAGGACGTCACGGTCACCGCGCCTGACCGTCGGCCCCGAGAAGGCCGTCGACGCGGTCCGCAAGGCGCTGCAGATGGGCGCCGACCAGGGCGTGCACGTCGTCGGACGACGCGATCGCCGGTTCCGACGCGATCGCGACCTCCCTGGTGCTGGCCAAGGCCGTCGAGAAGACCGGTGACGCGCCGCTGACCTGGTGATGTGCGGCATGGCCTCGACCGACGGCGAGATGAGCGTGGTGCCGGCGATGCTGGCCGAGCGCCTCGACCTCCCGCAGGTCACCCTGGCGTCGGTGATCGAGACCCAGGGCGACCAGGTCCGGATCAAGCGTGACGGCGACGCCGCGACCGAGGTGATCGGCGGCACCATGCCGCTGGTGCTGTCGGTGACCGACCAGTCCGGCGAGGCCCGCTACCCGTCGTTCAAGGGGATCATGGCGGCGAAGAAGAAGCCGATGGAGACCTACTCGCTGTCCGACCTCGGTCGTCGAGGCCGGGCCAGGTCGGCTCTGGCCGCCGCGTGGACGCAGGTCGAGGAGACCACCGAGCGGCCGCCGCGCACCGCCGGCGAGATCGTGACCGACGAGGACGGCTCCGGCGCCAAGGCGCTGACCGAGTTCCTCGCCTCCAAGAAGTTCATCTGAGGAGCGTTGCAGCATGTCTGAGATCCTGGTTCTGGTCGACCACGTCGACGGCGAGGTCAAGAAGCCCACCTACGAGCTCCTCACGATCGCCAAGCCGGCTCGGCGAGCCGTCCGCGGTGTTCATCGGCGCCTCCGACAAGTCCGACGGACGTGGCCGAGAAGGTGAAGAAGTACGGCGCGGAGAAGGTCTACGTCGTCGACGACGCGGAGATCAAGGGCTACCTCGTGGCCCCGAAGGCCGAGGCGCTGCAGCAGCTGGTCGAGAAGGCCGTCGCCGGCGACGCGATCCTGATCCCGTCCTCGCTCGAGGGCAAGGAGATCGCGGGCCGGCTGGCGATCAAGATCGAGTCCGGCCTGATCACCGACGCCGTCGACGTCGCAGGAGGGCGCCGGTGCACGACGCAGAGCGTGTTCGCCGGCAACTTCACGGTGCACCGCCAAGGTCACCCATGGCACCCCGATCATCACGGTGAAGCCGAACGCCGCCGCGCCGGAGGAGGCCGAGGGTGCGGCCGCGGTCGAGGAGTTCGCGGCGACCATCTCCGACGCCGCGAAGACGGCGCAGATCGTCGCGTCCCAGCCGCGGAAGGCCACCGGCCGTCCCGAGCTCACCGAGGCCGCGATCGTGGTCTCCGGTGGCCGGGGCACCGGCGGCGACTTCGAGCCGATCGAGAACTTCGCCGACGCCGCTCGGCGCCGCCGTGGGCGCCTCGCGCGCGGCCGTCGACTCCGGGTGGATGCCGCACAGCTACCAGGTCGGCCAGACCGGCAAGACCGTGTCTCCCCAGTTGTACGTCGCCGCCGGCATCTCCGGTGCCATCCAGCACCGCGCCGGCATGCAGACCTCGAAGACCATCGTGGCCGTCAACAAGGACGAGGAGGCCCCGATCTTCGAGCTCGTCGACTTCGGCGTCGTCGGTGACCTGCACAAGGTCCTGCCCGCAGCGACCGAGGAGATCACCAAGCGCAAGTGATCAGGCCGAGCGGCTGATCGCGAAGGCGAGGATGAAGCCGACGGTGGCGATCAGGCCGGTGTAGAGCCGGGTCTGTTCGAAGGCCTCCGGGATCATCGTGTCGGCGATCATCGCCAGGATCGCGCCGGCAGCGACGGCGGTGATCAGTGCGATCGTCGCCGGCGAGGCATCCTCGAGGGCGAGGACCCCGACCATCCCCGACAGACCGCAGGCGACGGCGATCGAGAACCAGACGCCGAAGACGTACGTCGCTGACCGGCCGCTGGCCTTCATCCCGGCCGCACTCGAGAGGCCCTCCGGCAGGTTCGAGATGAAGACGGCCGCGAGGACCGCGATCCCCACTCCCTCCCCGTCGAGGAGGGACAGACCGAGGACCACCGACTCGGGCACCCCGTCCAGCAGCGCGCCGACGGCGATCGCCGTACCGCTCCCGGACTGCTGCGCCTCCGACGGCATCATGGCCGCGGACCGCTTGCGATGCCGGGCGCCTCTGCGGGCCAGGTAGACGTTGGCGCCCACGTAGGCAAGCGCGCCGGCGAGGAAGCCCACGGCCGTCGGCCTCAGCCCGCCGGTGCGCTCCGCCTCGTCGACCAGGTCGAAGGCCAGTGCGGAGATCAGCACTCCGGCCCCGAACGCCATCACGCCCGCCACCACCTGCTGCGGCACCCTGATGAACCACGCGATGGTCGCGCCGATCACCAGGGCGCCGCCGGCGAGCAGTCCCCAGCCGCCGGCCTCCAGCCAGATGGGCATGGGCCTGTTCTATCAGCGCAGGTGTCCCTGCGCGGTTGCTGTCAGCGGACGCGCAGCCCGCCCGGGATGGTCTCCTCGATGATGCCGACCGCGAAGGACTTCACCCAGCGCCGATCCGGCTTGCCGCCGATCCTGATCCGGCGCAGCGACACGTTGTTGGTCTCGTCGGACTCGGCCAGGTTGCCGAGCGGGTTGGCCTCGACGGCGATGTCGTACACCCCGTTCGGCACGTTCTTGATGGGGAACGCCTGGCCGTAGCGGTACTGGAGGTAGGTGTCCCCAGATCCCGCATCGAGGACCTGACGGACCGAGATCGCGCCGGAACCGCCGCAGTCGGAGCCGAGGTCGGTGTTCTCCGGCGTCCAGTTGGCGCCGTCGACGGTGTAGTCGACCGCGTCGGTGTTGGCCAGGCAGAAGGACTGCTTGGTGGACTTCACGGCCTGCGTCGAGTCCGGCTTCAGGAGGCGGTAGCGAGCGAAGTCCTCGAAGTGCCAGTGCTGGTGGTTCTCGGCGTGCCAATGCATCTCGCCGACCGCCAGCGGGTCGCCGACCTGGTTGCCCTCGCTGTCGTAGAAGTACTGGTAGGCGTCCATGTGGTCCTCGTTCTCGCCCCGGAAGCCGTCGACCACCATCGGGCTGTTGCCGGCGTTCCACACGGTCGCTGCGAAGCGCAGCGCCGTGCCCTTCTCGTTGAGCTGGACGTCGAAGGCGGGCAGCGAGCGCAGGTCGGGGGCGGGACCACCCGGAGGGGGCACCGCCCGCGTCTGGCGCGGCTCGTGCGAGGCCGGTTGCGCGTCAGGTGAGCCGGCGGAACGACGCTGGGTGCGGAAGTCGTCGGGACCCTCCCGCTTCACGATCAGCCGGGTCACCTCCTTCGCCTGCTCGGGCGCGATCCCGAGCATGGTGGCGTAGGCCGGGCGGATCAGCATGGTGACGTCGTACTTGCCGCGCTCGAGCCGGAACGGTCGTCCCCACTCGTCCATCAGCGACACCGCGTGGCCTTCCTCGACGCCCATGACCGAACCCAGGGTGTAGGGATTCCACGCGCAGCCCCACGGGTACGGCGACGTGGCGGGTGCCTCGGGGCTGATCCGCTGTGAGAAGCCGTTCAGGCAGACGTTGCTCCTGCGGTAGTGCGCCACGGTGCCGTCCGACACCCGACGGACGGAGATCGCGAGGAACTTCTCGAGCCCGGAGAAGTCCTGCATCGTGCCTTCCGGGAGCTCGACGTCGCCCGCGCTCGAGCGCCACTCGGTGACGATCGGGTCGGCGTACGACGCGCGCGTGGACCAGAGCTCGAAGGGTTCGCCGACGGCGACCAGCCGGAGGCCGAAGTCGGTGTAGACCCGGCCGTTGTAGGAGCCGGTCACGATCCGGTCGGGTGCCCAGAGATCGAGTGGTGAGACCCCGGGTTCGGGGGCAGCGGCTGCCCCGCCCGCGAGAGTGCCCGCGAGGGTGGACGTGCCGAGCGCGAGGGTGGCGCTGGCGATGGTTGCGACGAGACGCTTGTGGCGACGGAGCACGATGATCCTTCCAACCGGGACGCCGAGCGCGTCCCTCCCGGTGGGTAGACGCGATCATCGGCCAATTGGTTGCCTTCCGCGGCAACATCGCTCACCCGCGCGAGTCGTGGGCCCCAGGAGTCGGGGTGGCGACCCCTGGGCCCACGTTCTGCGCCAGGTCGAGACGCCCGCTGACGCTCGCTCCTCGACCTGAGCGACTACCGGGCGAACGCCTGGAACTCCGCAGCCCGGACGTCTGGGCGGGTGGCTTGGGAAGCCCCGGCCTGAGACAACTCCAACGAGGTACGTCGTGCCGGCCAGCGCCACGTCCGATGACCCTTGGGCGAGGAGCCAGGGTCAGCGAGCGTCTCGAAACCCCCTGGGTAGAGGAGCGAGCGTCAGCGAGCGTCTCGAAACCGGTAGGCTGTCGGCCATGTCGCTGACCGTCATGGCCGCCGAGTCCCACGAGGAAGTCAACACCGCTCTGAACTGGGCGGTCGGCGGAGGGATCCTGCTCGTCCTGCTCCTCCTGCTCGGCGCCCTGGTCGTCTTCGGCGGGGGGCGCGAGCACAGCTGAACGCCGCGCGCGAGTCCACCCCTCCCCACCCGCGCCGGGTGGGGGTCATGGGCGGCACGTTCGACCCCATCCACCACGGCCACCTCGTCGCCGCCAGCGAGGTGCAGGCGTGGTTCGACCTGGACGAGGTCGTGTTCGTCCCGACCGGTGCGCCCTGGCAGAAGTCGGATCGCGAGGTGTCGCCGCCCGAGCATCGCTACCTGATGACCGTGATCGCGACCGCGGCCAACCCCCGCTTCCGGGTGTCCCGCGTCGACATCGACCGGGTCGGCCCGACGTACACGATCGACACCCTGCGCGACTTGCGGGACCAGCTGCCCGACGCCCAGCTCTACTTCATCACCGGCGCCGACGCGCTGGCCGACATCTTCACCTGGCGCGATGCCGACGAGCTGTTCGAGTTCGCCAACTTCGTGGGCTGCACCCGGCCCGGCTACGAGATGGACGCCGCGACCCTCGACTCGATCCCGGCGGACCGGATCACCATGGTGGAGATCCCGGCCCTGGCCATCTCCTCCTCCGACTGCCGTGAACGCAAGCGGCGCGGGGAACCGGTCTGGTACCTCGTGCCCGACGGCGTCGTCCAGTACATCGCCAAGCACAACCTGTATCCCGCCAAGGACTCCGAATGAATCGACCCGCATGACCGCGACCGACCACGCCATGGAGCTGGTCCGGGCTGCCGCTCGCGCCGCCTCGGACAAGCTCGGCGAGCAGATCATCGCCTTCGACGTCAGCGACCAGCTGGCCATCACCGATGCCTTCGTGATCGCCTCCGCCAGCAACGACCGCCAGGTGAAGGCGATCGTCGACGAGGTCGAGGAGAAGTTGCGCGAGATCGGGGCCAAGCCGATCCGGCGCGAGGGCGAGCGGGACGGCCGCTGGGTGCTGATCGACTACGGCGAGATCGTCGTGCACGTGCAGCACGAGGAGGAGCGTGCGTTCTACGCGCTCGAGCGGCTGTGGCGCGACTGCCCGGTCATCGAGCTGCCCGCCGATGTGACCTCCGGTGGCTGACCGGCGCCTGATCCTGCTCCGCCATGGCCAGACCGCCTGGAACGCCGAGCGCCGCGCGCAGGGACATTCCGACGTCGAGCTCGACGAGACCGGGCACCGCCAGGCGGCGCACGTCGCGCCAGTCCTTGCGGCCCTCGAGCCGGCGTTCGTCTGGTCCTCCGACCTGGCCCGCTCCCGCCAGACCGCGGAGTACGTCGCCAAGGAGACCGGCCTCGACCTGCGCCTCGACGAGCGACTGCGCGAGTACCACCTCGGCGAGCGCACCGGCCTGACCATGGCGGAGTACGCCGCGGCCCACCCCGAGGAGTACCGCGCCTTTCGTGCCGGCCGTTACGACGTCGTGCCGGGAGGCGAGACCACGGCCGACGTCGTGGCGCGAATGAGTGAGTGCCTGTCCGACGCGCTCGCGGCCGTGACCCCGGGAGAGTGCGGCGTCGTCGTGGGTCACGGAGGGGCATTGAAGGTCACGCTCGTCGCCCTGTTCGGCTGGCCGGAGAAGTCCGCCGGCGGCCTCCAGGCGCTGGTCAACTGCGGCTGGGCGGAGGTCGCCGACTCCGGCGTCGAGGGCCGACTGCGTCTCGCGGCGTACAACGTGACAGCACCCGGGCCGCCGGATTTCGTTTCCCGGACGGGAGTTGGCTAAGATTCCGCGAGTTGTCCGACGGGCAACGAGTCTGGGGCTGTGGCGCAGCTGGTAGCGCACCTGCATGGCATGCAGGGGGTCAGGGGTTCGAGTCCCCTCAGCTCCACCGAACACGCACCTCGGAGGTATGTGCGGTTATGGCACGTCTCTCGTGCGTGGGCGGCGGCCGGTGGGGTGCGTCGACAAGTACGGTAGTGGCCGTGACTGCGCCAGAGTTCCCGTCGGGCCGTTATCTGACCGCCACGTGGGAGGTCAAGGCGGACGGCGGGGGCCAAACACGCGCCCTGCTCCAGCGCAACCGCATGTTCTGTGAGGCCGGGCTGGAACCTCGGATCCTGTCGTTCGTGCCGGTGCCCGACCTCGAGAAACGACGGGCCTCGATGTTGGACCGAGGCCAGCTGCTGCCCGGCATGAGCCTGGACACCATCTACGACTACTACCGCGAGCACGAGCGCCCCTCTTCGGAGCCGCTGCATGATCCGCTGCCGGACCTCAGCCGGCGGCTCATCGGCCAGACGACCCGGTTCGACGGCAGCCCGTGGCGGCGGGTGTACCGCGGGCCTGGGCGCGACGACCTGATCTACGACTACCTGCGTCCCGACGGGACGCCGTACCTTCGGATCCCGCACTTCTCACTCAGTGATCCCTCGAGCTGGCCACGGGACGTCCAGCTGATCTCGCCCACCGCGCAGACGGTCGACCGTAGCCTCACTTTGCGCCAGTGGTTCCGGGAATGGGTCCTGGACCTGACCGGTGACGAGCGCTCCTTCGTTTTCCTCGAGACCCGGGTGCTCACTCCGCACCTCGTCCCCATATGGGCGCCCCACGTCCACACCATTCAGGTGATGCACAACGTACACACCGACGGCGGGCGGCGCTGGGATGCGCGGGTCGGGCCCATGGGTCAGCTCCTGCTCGACAAGATGAGCGACCTGGACGCCGTCGTCACCCTCACCCGTCGCCAGCGTGAGGACCTCGAGCGGCGCCGCGGTGCGACCAACAACCTTTTCGTCGTGCCGAGCCCGGTGCAGATGCCGGTACAGGAGCCGGACGCCCCGCGCGATCCCCGCCTGGTCACGATCGTGGCCCGGCTGGCCTCCCAGAAGCGGCTGTCCCATGCGGTGCGGGTGTTCGAGAAGGTGCTCCAGCAGCTCCCGGACGCCCGTCTGGAGATCTATGGCAAGGGAGTCGTCCGCCACAAGCTGGAATCCCTGATCGAAGCCCGCGGACTGCAGGACTCCATCATCCTCATGGGCTACGACCCGCGCGCCCGGGAGGCACTGGGCCGGTCGAGCGCCTTCCTGATGACGAGCGTCAACGAGGGTTACCCGCTCTCGACGCTCGAGAGCATGAGCCACGGCTGCCCGGTCATCAGCTACGACATCCGATACGGGCCGCGCGAGCAGATCGTCGACGGCGTCAACGGCTTCCTCGTGCCCGACGGGGACATCGAGCTCATGGCGCAGCGAGTGATGACGCTACTCACCTCTCCCGAGCTGGTCGAACGGCTGGGCCGGGAAGCGCTGGAGACCGCACGCGGGCACGGGTTTGATCGGTTTGCCGCAGACTGGGCCACCGTCCTCGACACGGTCGTGCGACAGCGACCGCTCCGGACCCGCCTCGACGCGGCGAGCTTCCTCGCGACGCGCTTGACGGTGGGGCGGCCAGGCATTGCCGGACGGAGCCGTACCGGGAACGCGTCACCCGTCGGTACCCACGACGCGGACACCGTGCTCCACGTCAGCGGTGAGCTCGCCGTTGACGTGGGCGACCCGAAGGAGTTGGCGGACGCTCGGGTGGAGCTGGCGGCCGTGCGTGAGGTGAGCGGCGCGGTCGTCGACCTGCCGGTCCGCGTGGCCCGCAAGGGGGGCGCCTTCAGTGTCGACTGCCGCGCTGGCCTGGGGGAGATACTCGGGCCGGACGCCGTGGGTGAGTCGGCCCATATCAGGCTCCGATTCGTCTGGCGGAATTCGGTGTGGGAGACCCGGGTGTCCCGGCCGGAGCCCGACCGAGCGTCGGCGACCAACCCGGCGATCGAGGTGGGGTTCGAACCTGACGCGGTCGTGTGCGTCCAGCGGCCCGGGCCCCGAGCGGCGGCCGCTGAGCCGACGGGTGCCGATCAGGACCGTGCCCGATCGATGAGCTGATCAGTCGGTCGAGGTGTAGGCCAGCCAGCGGTCCTGGCTGGGCGCGAAGTCCTCGTCCCACGGCTTGGCGTCGCGGTTCCAGAACGTGAGCGCCCCCGGCCCCTCCGGATCGTGCGTCGGCACCCAGGCCCACGTCGCGGGAATCACCGCGCGGTCCGGACCGCACAGGTAGTGCCAGGCCTCACGGGCATCGAGCCCGTAGGCCAGGGCCGCCGAGGCGGCCGCCTGACCGAACCCCGTTGACCGCATCCTGCCCAGGTCCAGCACCATCACGTCGGTGCCGAAGGCGTCGAAGTCGAAGGTGTGCCGCGCATAGGCGTTGCGGAGCATCTCCTGCGCCGGCCGCGTGTTGCCACGCAGCCGGGCGGCGGCCCGGTGCAGGGTCCGGAAGCCGCTGCGACGCCGGTCGTTCGCGACGGTCGGCGCCGCGATCAGGTGACCTTGCAAGTCCATTCCGGACAGCTCCGCGACGTCGCCGTCGACGACGGCGCCCACCGGCAGCCATACGAGCGTCCCGACGTCGGCAAGGAGATCGCCGAGCAGCAGCCCGGTCAGGGAAGCGGGGCGTCGCCCGGTGACGGTGCGCAGGCCCTCGCCCAGGCCGGTCGTCACCAGCCAGCTGAAGTCGATGTCGGGGTGCGCGGCGGCCAGCTCCTGCTGGAGGCGTGGCCGGTCGCCGTCGCAGAGCACCCACACGTGAACGGGCCGCGACCTGTGGGCGCTCATGGAGAGCAGCAGAGGACTTAGCCGGGGAGCCTCACCGGCCGGCAGCTCGATCGCGACGTGCACGGTGTGGTCCGTTCCCGCAGTGGCCGGCAGCGGGCTGGTGGCGGGTCGGGACACCGTTGCGCGCCGGATCGTGTCGAGCTGGTCGGCGAGCGCGCCCAGGTCGACGGACGGGTCCGGCGTTTCGGCGGCGTACCGATCGGCATCCGCCACGGCACTGGCGGTGAGCTCGCGCCACAGCGCGTACACCTCGTCCTCGGAGCCGCCATCGAGGATCAACCGTACGACGGGAGCCAACTGCTCCAGCAGGTCGCTGCGGATCAGGTCGAACTGGGCGTCGCTGATGTTCGCGAGACCGTCGAAGCGGACGTCCGACGGGTTGCCCGGACGGAAGTCCACCGGCACGCCGAGCGAGCGCACGGGCAGATAGGCGTGCAGCCGGGAGGTGACGACCTCCGCGTGCTCCCGTCGGTAGGTCTCGAGGCGCTCGATCGCGGCCAGGCAGTTCGCGGTGAACGACCGCGACCGGACCTCTTCCAGGGCGTGTCTGTACACCGCCGCGCCCGGCGGCACCTCGCCCCGGGGGATGTCCACGTAGGCGACCCTGCCGGTCGCGCTACCCGGTGCCGCTGCGGGGAACAGGGTGCTGATGGTCGTGGTGAGGCATCCCGAGAAGAACGCGGGGACTCCCATGGAGCGCAGCAGGTAGACGGTCGTCCAGTCCCGGCAGCCGACCGGTCCGTACCGCTTCATGTACTCGACGACGCCTTCGGTCAGCAGCTTCCGCTCGTTGCAGTGGAACGAGACGAAGAGGGGTCGCAGCCCGGGGTTCAGCGGGAAGTCGTGGCGGAATCCGAAGATCGCGTGCATGTACCACCCGAAGCAGAGGGTCCACGTGCCTTCCGGGACGGACTGGAAGCTTGATGCGTCCCGCTGGACGCAGATGACCTCTACGGTCGCGTCGGTGTCGGTCAGCGCCAGGTCGGGCCGGACCCGCTCGCGCAGTTGCCCGAGCAGGTCCACCAGGTCCGGGTCGCCCGTGTAGCTCACCCCGACATGGCGCACGAGGTGGGCCAGGGCGGCGACACTCTGCACGTGGTCGCCGATGTTCTTCGAGCCGTCCAGCGCCCCGGGGCGCCGGTAGTCGAGCACCGCGAACACGGGGTGTCCGGCCCGGGGTGCGACGTTGTCATCCGGATCGGCGCCAGCCCAGGCCCGGAGTCCCTCGATCCGCCGCGCGACGTCCGCACCCTCGGCCCGCGTCGCCGCCGCTCGTTCGGCCGCCGTCAGGAGCTCCCGCGCCGCTCCCGTCTCGCGGATCGCGAGCAGGGGACCGACCAGCGTGAGGTACACGTCCGGGGGCAGGAGATCGGGCGTGGCGGCTGGCAGTTGCCGGATCGCCGCCAGTGCCTGCTCGGGGGCAGTCGACAGCCCGGCCCGTGCGAACTCTTGAGGGGCATGGAGCGCCCAGGTCTGCGGGGGGAGGTCCGACAGGCGATCCCAGGCAAGCGCCACGAACCCCCGGTGGAAGGCCACGATCCCGCAGAGCAGCCGGCCGACGGCCTCCGTCTCGGCCACTGCCCGGAGGGACTCCGCGAACGACTGAGCCCCTGCTGCATCGCCCGAGCGCAGCATGGCTCGGGTCCGGGCCACGAGGGCGTCGTACAGCGGCGACCCGTGTTGTACGGCGGCCACCAGGCCGTCGCTGTCGGGGTGACCGGCCCTGCGGCCGGGCGTCGGGGCCGTCCCGAGGCCCGGCGGGACGCTGCGGCGGGCTCTCTCCTTCAGCGCGTGGGGCCGGAGGGATCCGGGCAGGCGGACCCGAGAAAGGCGCTTCACGGATGTCCTCTCTCCTTCAGCAGTCGGTCAGCACACGGTCTGTGAGCACACGGTCGGTCAACACCGATCAGTCTCGTCGCACCGCGTGGACGCGAGCGCGGAAGACCAGCTTGAAGTCGTCACGGCCCGCGAAGTACTCGTCCACTGCCGTCCGGCAGCCGGACCAGGCGTAGTAGTCGTCCAGGACGATCCGGCCACCGGGCGAGATCAACGGGGCGATCCGGGTGAGGCAGGTCATGGTGGACTCGTACCAGTCCCCGTCGAGATGGGCGAAGGCCACGGGCTCGTCGAGGTCGATCGTGTCCTGGAAGAGGCCAGGGACCAACTCCACGTGGTGCGGCCGTAGCGGGACGCCGAGCCGATCGAACGACTCGGCCACCTCGGTCAGCAGGTCCGAACGGTACCCGTAGTAGACCTCGCCACCGATGCCCTTGGCATCGCCCGCCGCGATCTTCGCGTAGCGCTTGTGGACGTCCTCGCCGTCGTGCTCCGACGGAGGGGGGATCATGCCGAAGACGTCGTAGGCCTTCATGGGCCGCGTCGGCGACTTGGCCGCCGCCATGGCGATGGCCGAGCCGCCGCGGGCGGTGCCAGCCTCGACGATCAGCCCGGGCACCTCGCGCCGGTCCAGGTCCCGCACGAGCACCGCCAGGTCGCGCAGGTTGGAGATGTTGAGGAAGGTCAGGTGCTCCTCGCGGACCTGGGCGATGACCTCCTCGACATGCTCAGGGAGCTCGACCACGCCCTCGCGGATCTGGGCGCGGGCCTTCTCGAGATCGCGGCGGACCAGGCGCAACTCGCGGCGGGTCTCGCGCAGCTTGCCGCGGACCCGGGCCACCTGCAGGCGGGCCGCCTTCGGTGCCCTCTCGTCCCGATCCGGCTGTGCGGCGGAGGGTGACGGGCGGTCCGGGCGACGTTGGGGAAGCAGTCTGCGCATCTGGTCCTTCCGTGGAGCGCCGCGGGCCTGCTCCGGGCAGGCCCGTCCCGTGCTGGTCGGTCCCGGGCTGGTTGGTCCTGTGCTCGTGCGCTGGGCCGAGGTCCAAGGTTACCGATCGGCCGCGGCGGGCTCCTCGGCCGGGGCCCCGTCGCGCGGGGCAGTCGCGTGGAGGCGTTCGTAGGCCTCAGCTGACCCGGTCGCGCCGGGCGGCGCGATGGGACAGGTCCACGCACCGGCGGACCAGCGCGGCGGCCTCCAGGATCGCGTTGGCGTCGTGTGTCGGGGTCGGGTGGCGCGTGGCCGAGTCCCCCGGCCCCCCATGAGGTGGCTCGTCAGCTGGCCCGTCAGACGATTCCGATGAACCGTCAGGGGAACGGTCCGGCGCGCGCTCAGCCACCCGGGCCGCCAGGTTGGCCTCGAGGTCGAGCAGCCCGTCCCGGGCGGCGACGGCCGCGGCCAGGATGGCCTCCGGGTCGGGCGTAGGCAGCGCCTCGGGGAGCGAGGGGTCGGGGGGCTGGATCGGCAGGTCCGACTGGTCTCCGACGAACCGGGCGCCGCTGTCGGCGATCGCCTCGCGCACCCGCCGGTTCCATTGCGCGGCCAACCGGGCACCGCGCCGGTTGAGGCGGATCGGCTCCTCCTGCGACGTCCGCGCGCCGAGCACCGGGCGTAGCGGGCCACGGACGACTCGTTCGTAGTCCCGCTGGATCAGGTCCGCCAGTTCGAGGTTCAACTGCCGCAGCATCTCGGTCGAGGCGTGGCCCATGGACGCGTTGCTGGACACCGGCTCGCGGGAGCACACCTGAGGGTCCACCCCGATCACCTGGGCGAACCGGTCCCAGAGCAGTCGTGGGTCCGAGCCGCGAGGCGGGACGGTGACCACGTGCAGCCGCCGGGCGCCGACCGCCGCCTCCCACACGCCCAGCATCCGCACGATGCCCTGGGTGCGCTGGAACACGCGTGCCGACTTGCTCTTCGACGACGCATCGGGCCGGAGCGCGTGCTGCACGCCGTTGACGAACCGGGGCCACGGAATGGTGCCCCGGTTGCGGCAGCTGGTCTGCCATTGGGCTGGGAGCACCTTGGTCGTGTCGCGCACGGTGAGAACGGCGTGCACCTCCGCGCCCTCCAACGGCTCCAGGATGCGGGCGGCCCGTTCGGCGTCGGCGAAACTGAGGAACTCCATCGAGAAGACAGACGCCTCCCCGGGATGTGCGACCATGGCCGCCGCCATCGCCCGCCACGGTGAGTTCTCATCCGACGTGGCCTGCTGGCGCTTCATCACGTCGCGGGCTGCCCGGCTCTGGTCGGTCCACCGTCGTCCCGGGAAGAGGTAGCCGGCGGCCGCGAGGGCCTCGCGATTCTCCGACATCAGCTGCTGCAGGTAGGTGGTGCCGGTCTTCATCGGGCCGAGGTGCAGGTAGACCCGGGGCCGCCCCCGGGTGAGCGTTGCTCCCCACGATCTCCCAGCGGCCACGTGAGGAGGCTAGCAGCCGGTCCGCGCCGGGATCGCGTCGCGGAATCGGTCGTCGGCGGCTCCGTGACCGAGGGAGAGTGGCCGGTCGGCGCCGCGGTGGACCGCGCCAGACGGATGTGACGGCGCCCGCCCTCAACTTGGAGGGAGCGAGGGCGGGCGCCTGTGCCGCGATGGGTGCCCGGCCGAATACCCGGGTGCTTCCTCGGGGGGAGTGAGGACTGCTGTCCCATCCCGGCGACCCCAGTGTCTCAAGGGACCGGCGATCGCGCAGAAGATCTGTCGGACGGATGCGATGGCTCACTACGCCTGTCGCTCAACGTGAGCCCGCACGACAACTCCCCACCCGGCGCAAGTGGGGGGAGGCACGGGCGAGGAGTCGTCCTCTGCGCCGGGCCGGGTTGGAAATGCCCCAGACTCGACGCGCCCGGGAGACACAGAGGACCCCGGTGCTCTTCACATAGGCACGGGGTCCAGGTGCAAGCTTGCCCACCCATGAAAGCACGAGGAACTCGGTGACTTCCAGAGCTAGGACGCCAGTGTTTTGGCGAGCAGCTCCACGGCAGCCTCCGGCGTCTCGGCGAACCGCACCTCCGGACCCGGCAGTCCGGACAGGTCGGACCCGACGGCGACCACGGGGACGCCGGTGCTCGCGGCCAGCGCGACCTCCGAGAGCGTCCCCCACGAGCCGCCGATGGCCAGCACCGCGTCGGCGCCCCTGACCAGGAGCGCATTGCGCATCTCACCCAACCCGGTGGGCAGGACGATGGTGTGCCCGGGTGAGGCGTCGGCCCGGTCGGTGCCGGGCAGGATCGCGATCGCGGTGCCTCCCACCTCGTCGACTCCTTCGGCAGCGGCCGCCATCGCCCCGCCGAGTCCGCCGGTCAGGACGTACCAGCCGCGCTCGGCCAGGAGCCGGCCGACGGCGCGGGCGGTCTCCAGGAGACCGAGGTCGAGGGGGTTGCTGGGACCACTGAGGAGGACGTACGGCGCAGGCACAGCCCGACTCTAGGGGACCCCCGGTGAGGTGCCGAGCAGGTGCCGGTCAGGTGATGGTCATCCCGCCGTCGACCGGCAGGGTCTGGCCGGTCACGTAGCCGGCGGCCTCCGAGGCGAGGAACACCACTGTCGCGGCGAGCTCGGCGGGGTCACCCTGGCGGCCGACCGGGATCCGCCCCCGTTGCGACTCGAGGTAGCCGTCGGGGTACTGGTCGGTCATCTCCGAGGCGAAGAAGCCGGGGGCGATCGCGTTCACACGGATCCCCTTGCGGCCGGTCCACTGCTGGGCCAGGTCGCGGGTCAGCCCGATCAGCCCGGCCTTGGACGCGGCGTACGCCGCCTGGGGGAGCCCGGCCGTGGTGAGACCCAGGACCGAGCTGATGTTGATGATGCTTGACCCCGGCTGCATCACCCGACCGCAGGCCTGTGCCATCCAGTAGCAGCCGTTGAGATTGACGTCGATCACCTGCCGGAACTGCTCCGGCGTCTCCCGGGTGGCGGGGACGGCGGTCCCGACTCCGGCGTTGTTGACGAGCACGTCGACCCGGCCGAACTCGGTCATGGCTGCCTCGACCAGGGCGGTGCAGGACTCGGGACGAGAGACATCGGTGGCCACCGCGAGCGCGCGTCGGCCCGACGCCTGCACCAACCCGGCCGTGTCGGCGAGCCGCTCGGCGCGACGGGCACCGAGCACCACGTCGGCCCCGGCTTCGGCCAGCCCCTGGGCGAATGCGACCCCGAGCCCGGACGAGGCGCCGGTGACGATCGCGACCCTGTCGTCCAGGCGGAACATGTCAGTGACAGTCATGCCGCGATCGTAGGGAGCCCGCTGATCCACGTCGCGAGCGGGCGGCGGTGGCCGCTATCATGGCCCCATGAACATGACGTCACTCCTTCTTGGCCAGCCGCGCTGATCGACAACGGATCACGCGGCTACCCCTCCATGCGAGGGGTTTTTTCATGCCAGTTTTCATGCCGGGAAGCAGGATCGACGAGGAGAGCGGGACGATGACCGAGGAGCGGGACGCAGCGACGTACGACGTCGCGGCCGTCGAGGAGAAGTGGCGGAAGGTCTGGGACGGCCTGGACTCGTTCCGGGCCGGCGGCGGGGCACCCGATGCCGAGAAGCGCTACGCACTCACGATGTTCCCGTACCCGAGTGGCGACCTGCACATGGGTCACGCCGAAGTGATGGCGCTGCACGACGTGGTGGCCCGCTACTGGTGGCAGCGCGGCTACGACGTGCTCAACCCGATGGGGTGGGACAGCTTCGGCCTGCCGGCCGAGAACGCCGCGATCCGGGACGGCGAGCACCCGGCGACGTACACCTACGACAACATCGAGACCCAGTACCGGTCGTTCCAGAAGTACGGCCTGAGCTTCGACTGGTCCCGCCGGCTGCACACCTCGGATCCGGACTACTACCGCTGGACCCAGTGGCTGTTCCTGAAGTTCCGCGAGCGTGGGCTGGCCTACCGGAAGAACAGCCCGGTCAACTGGTGCCCCAACGACCAGACGGTGCTGGCGAACGAGCAGGTCGTGGCCGGCCGCTGCGAGCGCTGTGGGGCCGAGGTGACCAAGCGCGAGCTGACCCAGTGGTACTTCAAGATCACCGACTACGCCCAGGAGCTGCTGGACCAGCTGGACGTGCTGGCGCCCACCTGGCCGGAACGGGTGATCACGGCGCAGCGCAACTGGATCGGGCGGTCGGAGGGTGCCCACGTCGACTTCGTGGTCACGTCGGAGGCCCGGCCACCGAGGACGGGCGGACGGTCACGGTCTACACCACCAGGCCGGACACCCTGTTCGGGGCGACCTTCTTCGTGGTGGCGGCCGACGCGGCACTGGCGGGTGAGCTGGTCACCGACGAGCAACGGCCGGCGTACGAGGAGTACCTGGCCGAGGTCCGCAAGGAGTCCGACATCGAGCGGATGGCGACCGACCGTCCGAAGACCGGAGTCTTCCTGGGCGTGCACGCGACCAACCCGGTGACCGGGCAGCAGATCCCCGTCTACGCCGCGGACTACGTCCTGGCCGACTACGGCACCGGCGCGATCATGGCGGTGCCCGGGCAGGACCAGCGGGACTGGGACTTCGCGACGAAGTTCGACCTGCCGATCGTCCGCACCGTGCAGCCCCGCGAAGGGTGGGAGGGCGAGGCCTACACGGGTGACGGCCCGGCCATCAACTCCGCCAACGACAGCATCTCCCTGGACGGGATGGGGGTCGAGGAAGCGAAGGCGGCCATCATCGCCTGGCTGGAGAAGCGCGGCTCCGGCACCGGGACCGTCAACTTCCGGCTGCGCGACTGGCTGCTGAGCCGACAGCGGTACTGGGGCGTCCCGATCCCGATCATCCACTGCGACCGGTGCGGCGAGGTCGCCGTGCCGTACGACGAGCTGCCCGTCGAGCTGCCCGAGCTGCGCGGCGCGGACCTGAAGCCCAAGGGCGTCTCGCCGCTGGCGGGCGCCAAGGAGTGGGTCGAGGTCGCGTGTCCCGAGTGCGGAGGGCCGGCGCGACGAGACAGCGACACGATGGACACGTTCGTCGACTCGTCGTGGTACTTCCTGCGCTTCTGCTCGCCGGACGTACCTGGACGGTCCGTTCGACGTCGAGGCCGTGCGGGAGTGGATGCCGTGCGACATCTACATCGGTGGGGTCGAGCACGCGGTGCTGCACCTGTTGTACGCGCGCTTCTTCACCAAGGTGCTGAACGACATGGGGATGGTGGACTTCCGGCGAGCCGTTCTCGGCCCAGCTGAACCAGGGCATCGTCATCAACCAGGGCAAGAAGATGAGCAAGTCGCTGGGCAACGGCGTCAGTTTGGGGGACCAATTAGCCGAGTTCGGCGTGGACGCGGTGCGACTGACCCTGGTGTTCGCCGGCCCGCCGGAGGACGACATCGACTGGGCCGACATGTCACCCGCCGGATCCCTGCGCTTCCTGCAGCGCGCCTGGCGGCTGCGCCGGCGACGTCTCCTCGCCGGTCGGCACCTCACCGGAGGCCGGCGACGTCGGGCTGCGCAAGGTCACCCACCACACCGTGCACGAGGCCGCTCAGCTGATCGACGGCCGCCGCTTCAATGTGATGGTCGCCCGGGTCATGGAGCTGGTGAACTCGACCCGCAAGGCCATCGACACCGGATGCGGTCCGGCCGACCCCGCCGTGCGCGAGGCCGTCGAGGCGGTCGCTGTCCTGCTGTCCCTGGTGGCGCCCTACACCGCCGAGGAGATGTGGGAGCGGCTGGGGCACCAGCCGACGGTGGCCCGGGCGGGCTGGCCCGCCGTCGACCCGGCGCTGCTGGTGCAGGACGCGGTCACCTGCGTGGTCCAGATCCAGGGCAAGGTGCGGGCGCGGCTGGAGGTGTCCCCGGACGTCTCCGACGCCGACCTGGAGGCCGCTGGCGCTGGCCGACCCGGACGTCGTACGGCGCTCTGGACGGCCGCGAGGTGCGCAAGGTCATCGTGCGGGCGCCGAAGCTGGTCAACGTCGTCACCGGCTGACACCGCGCCACCCCGACCGACCGGTAACCTGCGGCCATGTCGTCGGTCGTGGTCGTCACCGACTCCACGGCCACGCTGCCGCCGGAGCGTGGCCGCCGAGCGCGGGATCGTCGTCGTGCCGCTCCAGGTGGTCATCGGCGCCGACGTCTACGACGAGGGCGCGGACGGGGCGACCCCCGAGACGGTGGCGGAGGCGCTGCGGGAGTTCCGGCCGGTCAGCACCTCGCGCCCGGCGCCGGCGGTGATGCTCGAGGTCTACGAGCAGGCCGCCCGGGACGGCGCGACGCGGTGGTCTCGATCCACCTGTCCGGCGAGATGAGCGGGACGTTCGAGTCCGCGCAGCTCGCGGCCCGCGACGCCTCGATCCCGGTGACGGCGGTCGACAGCCGGCAGGTGGGCGTCGCGACCGGGTTCGCCGCGCTCGCCGCGGCCGACGTGCTCGACGCGGGCGGGTCGGCCGAGGAGGCGGCTGCCGCTGCCCGGGCGCGGGCCGAGGCCTCGTCCTCGTTGTTCTACGTCGACACGCTGGAGTACCTCCGGCGCGGCGGCCGGATCGGCGCCGCGGCCGCCCTGTTCGGCGGTGCGCTGGCGGTCAAGCCGCTGCTCCAGATCGACGACGGCAGGTGGCGACGCTGGAGAAGGTGCGGACCGCCGACCCGGGCGCTCGGCCGGCTCGAGGAGCTCGCGGTCGAGGCTGCCGAGGACGACGACGTCGACGTCTGCGTCGCCCACCTCGCCAGCCCGGAGCGGGCCGCGCAGCTCGCCGAGCGACTGGCCGACGGCTGGCCGACAACCTCGCCGGCCGCGAGGTCTGGTGCGGCGAGCTGGGCGCCGTCCTCGGCGCCCACGTCGGCCCGGGCATGCTCGCGGTGTGCGTCGCCCCGCTGCTCCACCGAGGCCTGACCCGCGCCAACCGTTCACACCGACCGCTGCGGTCGCGGATCTCCACAGGCGGCGACGCGTCGCTTCCGCGGTCGGTCGCGTCGTTCCTAACGTCGGTGCATGCGCAACCGTCGACCGAGCCCCGAGCACCAGGAGGCCGTGTCCCGGCGACTGCAGCTGCTGAGCGCCGAGCTGGCCGGGGTGCGCGGTGGCCTGGACGCACCGGCCGGGCCGCGCCCCTCCCGCGACGAGGGGGACTACGCGATGCCGCTCACGCACACCCGGATGTCCGGCCTCGCTCGCAGCCCCCCGCGGAGCCGATCGAGCCGGCGGACTGGCCGGCTGGACCAGATGGCCGACGAGTTCGACGAGCCGGCGCCGCTCGTGCCGCGCCCGGGGCGGCACGCGTCGCGCCGGGCGGGCGTCGCGTGCCGGACGTCGTCCCGGCGACCCTGCGCGGCCGGGTCGCGCTCGGGCCGGCCCAGCTGGCGTTCGTCGCGGTGCTGGTCGCGGTCGGGCTGGCGGTGACCTGCTGGTGGGTGATCCGCGGCGACCCGCACGAGGTGGCGGCACCGTCCGTCGCGAGTCCCGCGCGGTGGGCTGGCCACCCCGGTCGGCGTCCGCGCCGGCCCAGCCCATGCCAGCGGAGGCCGCGCGGGCTCGACGGCAGCCGCCGGCGGCGAGGTCACCGTCGACGTCGCGGGCAAGGTCCGCCGCCCCGGCATCGTCGTGCTCGACGCCGGCGCCCGGGTCGTCGACGCGCTGGAGGCCGCCGGCGGCGCCCGCCCCGGGTCGACCTGACCGCGCTCAACCTGGCCCGGCTGCTGGTCGACGGCGAGCAGATCCTGGTCGGGACAGCGGCTCCGACGGGCGCGGCGGCAGCGGCCGCGCCGTTGCCGCCTGGCGCGGTCGACGGACCCGCTGGTCAACCTCAACACCGCCGACCAGGCCGAGCTGGAGACCCTGCCCGACGTGGGGCCGGTGACGGCGCAGGCGATCCTGGCCTGGCGCACCGAGCACGGCGGCTTCACCGCGGTCGACGAGCTGCTGGAGGTCGACGGCATCGGCGACGCGACGCTGGCCACGATCGCGCCGCACGTCACGGTCTGAGCGTGGCTCCGGAGCGTCGGGAGGTTCCGGACCTGCGGATGCCGCTGCTGGGGCTGCGGCGTGGGTCGGTGGGCTCGTGCGGCCAGCTGGTACCCGCATGGTTCGTGGCGGCGATGCGCCGGTCGTGGTGGCACTCGTGCGTGGCCGTGGGCCGCCACCGGTGGGGCGCCGCCGGCTGCTGACGTGGTGCGGCCTGCTGGTGGTGTTCTCGGCGGTCGCCGCGGCGCGCTGCTCCGTCAGGAGCAGGTCGCGCGCAGCCCGGTGGCCGCCTTGCCCGCGAGCGGGCGGTCGCGACGTTGGTGCTGACCGGTGACCTCCGACCCGCGCGCGGTCGCGGGCCGGTACGGCGACCAGGTGCTGGTGCGGGGTCGGCGCGGCGGTGACCGGTCGCGGGCGCGTGCACGAGCTCGGCACGCCCGTGCTGGTGCTCGGCTGGCCGGGAGCTGGGCCGGCGTCGCGCTCGGCAGCACGGTGCGCGACGGTCGGCCTGCTCTCGCCGCCCGACGGTGACGGACTGGCCGGAGTCCTGTCTGCGCGGGCCATCCGGAGGTGCTCGACCGCTCCCGACGCCTGGTGGCGCGGCGCCGACGCGGTGCGAGAGTCGATCCGCGAGTCCGTCGGCCACCGCCCGCCCGAGCCAGCGCGCGCTGGTGCCGGCGCTGGTCGACGGCGACGACGCCGGGCTCGACCCGGCGCTCGCCGACGACTTCCGCACCACCGGGCTCACCCACCTGCTGGCCGTCTCCGGCACCAACCTGACCCTGGTGGTCGGCTTCCTGCTGGTCGCTGGCCCGGTGGTGCGGCGTGCGCGGCCGCTGGCTGTACGCCGTCGGGGCGCTGGGCATCGTCGGCTTCGTGCTGCTCGCCCGCACCGAGCCGAGCGTGCGTGCGGGCGGCCGCGATGGGCACGGTCGCGCTGCTCGCGATGGGCACCGACGGCCGCGCAGCGCGGCGCCCGTGCGCTCGGCGCGGCCGTGGTCGCGCTGCTGCTCGTCGATCCGCGGCCTGGCCACCGAGCTCGGGTTCGCGCTCTCGGTCGCTGGCGACCGCGGGCATCCTGCTGCTCGCGCCCGGCTGGCGCGACGCCCTGGCCCGCTGGCTGCCGCGCTGGCTGGCCGAGGCGATCGCGGTGCCGGCGACCGCCCAGCTCGCCTGCACGCCGCTGGTCGCCGCGATCTCGGGCCAGGTCAGCCTGGTCGCGGTCGTCGCCAACCTGGCGGTCGCGCCCGGCGGTCGGACCGGCCACCGTGCTCGGGCTGGCCGGCGGCCTGGTCGGCCTGGTCTGGCGCCGTGGGCCGGTGCGGTCGCTCGGCACGCTCGCCGCGCTGTGCGTCGCCTGGATCGTCGCGGTCGCCCGCGCGCGGCGCCGACCTGCCGACCGCCGCGGTCGGCTGGGGGACCGGCGTCCGGTCGCTGGCGTCCTCAGTGTGCTGACCGTGCTGATCGCGGTCGCTGGCGCCGGTCCGCGCCTGCTGCCGCCGGCCGGCACGGGGATCGGCTGCTGCTGCCTGCTGGTGGTCGCCGTGCTGGTCCGCGCCGCCGACGCCGGGCTGGCCGCCGGCCGGCTGGGTGCTCGCGGCCTGCGACGTCGGCCAGGGCGACGCGCTGGTGCTCCGGGCCGGCAGCGGCGCCGGCGTCGTGGTCGACGCCGGGCCCGACCCGGCCGCGGTCGACGGCTGCCTCGACCGGCTGGACATCAGCCGGGTCCCGCTGGTGTGCTCACCCACTTCCACGCCGACCACGTCGACGGGCTGGCCGGCGTGCTCGACGGGCCGCGAGGTGGGCGCGCATCGAGACCGACGCGCTGCTCGACCCGCCGGAGGGAGTCGCCGACGGTCGCGACCGACGCGAAGGCGCGGGGGCTCTCGACCGACGCGTGCGCCGTACGGCGTCGACCCGCCGGGTCGGCGACGTCACGCTCCAGGTGCTCTGGCCGCCTGCCCGGCCCGCCGACCGGGTCCGGGCGACGGCAGCACGGCCAACGACGCGAGCGTGGTGCTGCTGGCCGAGGTGCGCGGCGTCCGGATCCTGCTCACCGGCGACGTCGAGCCGGAGGGCCAGGCGGCGCTGGCCCGGGCGCTGCCCGGACCTGCAGGTCGACGTGCTGAAGGTGCCGCACCACGGCAGCCGCTACCAGGACCTGGACTTGCTGCTCGGTCTCGGCGCCCGGCTCGCGCTGGTGAGCGCCGGGGAGGACAACGACTACGGCCACCCCGCGCCAGAGACCCTGGCTGCGCTCGCGGCGACCGGCGCCCAGGTGCTGCGCACCGACCTCGACGGCGACCTGGCGGTCGTCGTCCGGGACGGCGAAGTGCTCGCCACCTCCACGGATTGACGGGGGTGGCCTGTGGCAGGCTGGGCGCACCATGGCAGGTCCCCGGGCAGCAGACGTCCTCGGCCGGGTCACGCTGGTGACCGGCAAGGAGGAGTTCCTCAACGAGCGCACCGTCGTCGCCGTCCGCGAGGCGGTCCGCCGCCACGACGGCGAGGCGGAGTTCTCCGAGACCCGCGGCGCCGACCTCACGCTGGCCACGCTGGGCGAGCTGGCCGCGCCGTCGCTGTTCTCCAGCACCCGCTGCGTGGTGGTCCGCGGCCTCGAGGACCTGCCCGACGAGTCGGTCGACGGGCTGCTGGGCTACGCCGCCGCGCCCGTCGAGGACGTCGCGCTGGTGCTGGTCCACGGCGGCGGGCAGAAGGGCTCGGGCGTCCTGACCAAGCTGCGCAAGCTGGACCGGTCACCGAGTCGAAGTCCGGTGAGCTCAAGGCCTCGGAGTTCCCGTCGTTCGTCGCCGCCGAGGTGCGGTCCGGCACGGGTCGACGATCGACCAGGAGGCCGCCGGCGTTCCTGGTCCAGGCCGTCGGCCAGGACCTGCGCTCGCTGGCGGCCGCGGCCCACCAGCTGACCAGCGACTTCCCCGGGGAGTCGCTGACCGCGGACAAGGTCAAGCAGTACTTCGGCGGCCGGGCCGAGGCGAAGTCGTTCGCGGTCGCCGACGCCGCGTTCTACGGCCGGCGACCGGCCGCCCTCGAGGAGCTGCGCTGGGCCCTCGACGCCGGCACCCCGCCGGTCCTGGTGACCAGTGCCTTCGCCGGCGGCGCCCGCGGCCTGGCCCGCTACAAGGTCGCGCCGCGGGCGATGAAGGAGGCCGACCTGGCCCGCGAGGTGGGCGTGCCGCCGTGGAAGCTGCGCACCGATCCGCGACCAGTCCCGCGGCTGGTCCGACGCCGGCATCGCCCGGGCGATCCGGGCCATCGCCCAGGCCGACGCCGACATCAAGGGCGCCGCCAGCGACGCGTCGTACACCCTCGAGCGGCTGGTCCTCACCGTCACCGCGCTGCGCTCGACATGACCTCGAAAGACGACCTCGAAATGACACTGACCCGGCAGAAAGTCTCTGCCGGGTCAGCTGTGAAAGCGGTCAGCTCAGAGAGAGGCGGCCTTCTTCGCGATCGCCGACTTGCGGTTCGCGGCCTGGTTCTTGTGGATGACACCCTTGGAGGCGGCCTTGTCGAGCTTGCGGGCGGCGTCGCGGCCGGCGGCGATCGCGGCGTCCTTGTCGCCGGCCTCGGCGAGCTCGCGGAACTTGCGCACGGCGGACTTCAGGCCGGTCTTCACGGACTTGTTGCGCTCGTGCCGGACCTCGTTCTGCCGGTTGCGCTTGATCTGGGACTTGATGTTCGCCACTACTGCGCCTTCGTCGTAGGTGTGGTTGTTCGGAGGTGGTGCTGAAGTTCGGTTCGGGTCGGCGCGAGACGGGCGCCAGACCGACGAGCAAGACTAGCAGCGGGCGGTCGGAGCGCCCCAAATCCAGTCGAGCGGTGCGGAACGTCACGCCCAGCCCCGGCGCTCGCACAGCCACGCCCAGCAGACGTCGCCCTGCCAGCGACTGGTGCGTCGCGGAGGTACGGCGAGGTCGGCGGCACCGGCTCGTCGCGCTGCTTGAAGAAGTAGCCGACCAGCAGCGCCAGCACGATGTCGATGTGCTCGGCGGGTACGTCGCGCAGCAGCGGTCGCTCGGCGATCACCTGCTCGACGTCGAGGCCGTCGCCGCGCGGCCCGATCAGCACGAACAGCGAGTCCAGCCACGTCGGCGCCGACGACCGGCCAGTTCCAGTCGCACATCCAGACCCGGCCGTCGGAGCCCAGGATGAAGTTGTCGTCGCGGAGGTCGGTGTGCACGAGGGTGTCGCCGGCGGTGACCTCGGCGAAGCGCGCCGGCCAGCGCCGCGGCCTCCTCGAGGTGCGGCAGGTCGGGCTGGGTGGCGCGCACGTGGTCCCAGTAGCCGACCAGGTCCGCGAACTCGTCGGCGAAGGTGTCCAGCGCCAGCCCCTCCGGGGGCGGGGTCAGCTCCGCGGCGACCACGGCGATGGCGTCGAGGCACGCGTCGAGGTCGCGCTGGCGCCACGGGCGGCGGGGGCTGCGGCCGTCGACGTACTCGAGGCCGAGCACGACCCAGTCGTCGTCGTAGGACCACAGCAGCCGCGGCGCCGACACCGACTCGGGCAGCGCGGCGAGCTTGCGGGCCTCCTCGCGGTAGGACTCGGCGAACATCCGCTGGGCCTTGACCGACGCCGCCTTCACGAAGTGCCGGGAGCCGTCCGCGCAGGTCAGGACGGACGCGAAGCCCGGCGTGAAGCCGGCGCCCTGCGAGACGGCCTCCACGACGGGCGACCCGCAGCGTTCCTCGACCATCGACGCGGACGTGTGGCGGCAGGAACTGCCACTCCAGCCGGCGGGCGGTCCGCCCGGAGGGCGCGGGGTAGGTCGTCATGGCGGGTCATCCTTCCCGAGCGGTGACGCCGCGTCGAACCGATTCGGGCACTGGCCACCTGCGTGGAAGAATGACGCGACCCTCGACGTCACACTCCGAAAGCCCCCTGTGCCCCTGAAGACCGCGCCGCAGCCCGGCCACACCGATCCCGCGATCATCCGCAACTTCTGCATCATCGCGCACATCGACCACGGCAAGTCGACGCTGGCCGACCGGATGCTGCAGCTGACCGGTGTCGTCGACGAACGGAGCGCCCGGGCGCAGTACCTCGACCGGATGGACATCGAGCGCGAGCGCGGCATCACCATCAAGAGCCAGGCCGTCCGGATGCCGTGGACGGTCGCCGGAGGGAACGCCGAGGGCGCCGAGCCCGGCACCTACGTGCTCAACATGATCGACACCCCCGGCCACGTCGACTTCACCTACGAGGTGTCCCGGTCGCTCGAGGCGTGCGAGGCCGCGGTCCTGCTCGTCGACGCCGCGCAGGGCATCGAGGCGCAGACGCTGGCCAACCTCTACCTCGCGCTCGGCGCCGACCTGCACGTCATCCCGGTGCTCAACAAGATCGACCTGCCGTCGGCCAACCCGGAGAAGTACGCCGCGGAGCTCGCCGCACATCATCGGCTGCGACCCGGCCGACGTGCTCAGGGTCTCGGCGAAGACCGGCGTGGGTGTCGAGACCGCTGCTCAACGAGATCGTCAAGCAGACCCCGCCGCCGGTGGGCGACGCCGACGCGCCGCCCCGGGCCCTGATCTTCGACTCGGTCTACGACACCTACCGCGGCGTGGTCACCTACGTCCGCGTGATCGACGGCAAGCTCACCCACCGCGACCGGATCAAGATGATGTCGACCGGCGCCGTGCACGAGATGCTCGAGGTCGGCGTGATCAGCCCCGAGCCGGTCAAGGCGGGCGAGATCGGCGTCGGCGAGGTCGGCTACCTGATCACCGGCGTGAAGGACGTCCGCCAGTCCCGGGTCGGTGACACCGTCACCTCCCAGCACCACGGCGCGACCGAGGCGCTCGGCGGCTACAAGCACCCGAACCCGATGGTCTACGCCGGGCTCTACCCGATCGACGGCGACGACTACCCGACGCTGCGCGACGCGCTCGAGAAGCTGCAGCTCAACGACGCCGCCCTGGCCTACGAGCCGGAGACCTCCGGCGCGCTGGGCTTCGGCTTCCGCTGCGGCTTCCTCGGCCTGCTGCACATGGAGATCGTCCGGGAGCGGCTCGAGCGGGAGTTCAACCTCGACCTGATCTCGACCGCGCCCAACGTGGTCTACGAGGTCACCATGGAGGACGGCACCGAGTACGAGGTCACCAACCCGAGCGAGTACCCCGAAGGCAAGATCGCCGAGGTCCGCGAGCCCGTCGTGCGCGCGACGATCCTCAGCCCGGCGGACTTCATCGGCACGATCATGGAGCTCTGCCAGACCAAGCGCGGCAACCTGCAGGGCATGGACTACCTCTCCGAGGACCGCGTCGAGATGCGCTACACGCTGCCGCTGGCCGAGATCGTCTTCGACTTCTTCGACCAGCTGAAGTCCCGCACCAAGGGCTACGCCTCCCTCGACTACGAGCCGCACGGGCGACCAGGCGGCCGACCTGGTCAAGGTCGACATCCTGCTCCAGGGCGAGCCGGTCGACGCGTTCTCCGCGATCGTGCACAAGGACGCGGCCTACTCCTACGGCGTGATGCTGGTCGGCAAGCTCAAGGACCTGATCCCGCGTCAGCAGTTCGAGGTGCCGATCCAGGCCGCCATCGGCGCCCGGGTGATCGCCCGCGAGAACATCCGCGCGATCCGCAAGGACGTGCTCGCCAAGTGCTACGGCGGTGACATCACCCGCAAGCGCAAGCTGCTCGAGAAGCAGAAGGAGGGCAAGAAGCGGATGAAGATGGTGGGCCGGGTCGAGGTGCCCCAGGAGGCCTTCATCGCCGCGCTGTCCAACGCTCCGACGGGGGAGAAGCCCAAGAAGTGAACGCCACAGGCTCGATCATCGGGGGATGAGGCTTCCGGACGGCGTGCTGGGCATGGCTCAGCGCGGACCCGACTGGGCCGGGTGGGTCGACGGACTCGGCGCCCGCACCCAGCACGTGCTGGCGGAGTGGGAGCTCACTCCCGACGGCTGGCCGATGCATGGCTACTGCTCGCTCGTCGTTCCGGTGCGGACGACAGATGCCACGCCGGCCGTCCTCAAGCTGACGTTCGAGGGCGACGACGAGTCGGAGTTCGAGCACCTCGCTCTTCAGCACTGGCATGGCAACGGCACGGTGCGGCTGCTTCGGGCCGACCCGCACCGCCGCGCCCTGCTGCTCGAGCGGCTGCACCACGAGGACCTGCTCGACCGTCCGCGACGACGAGGCCTGCGAGATCGTGGCCGGCCTCTACCCGCGGATGCACGTCCCCGCGCTGCCGCAGCTGCGCACCGTGACGTCGTACGTCGACAGGTGGCTCGACGAGCTCGCGGCCCTGCCCCGCGACCTGGCCCCGCCGCGCCGGCTAGTCGAGCAGGCGTTGTCGCTGGGCCGGGACCTGGTCGCCGACCCGGCCAGCACCGGCCGCATGATCCACGGCGACCTGCACCACGAGAACGTGCTGGCCGCGGAGCGTGAGCCGTGGCTGGTCATCGACCCGAAGCCGATGTCCGGCGACCCGCACTACGAGCCCGCACCGATGCTGTGGAACCGCTGGGACGACGTGGTGGCCTCCGGCGATGTCCGGGCCGCGGTCCGGCGTCGCTTCCACGCCCTCGTCGACGCCGGCGGGCTCGACGAGGACCGGGCCCGCGACTGGGTGGTGGTCCGGATGGTGCTCAACGCCGGCTGGGCGGTCCAGGACGCCCTCCGCGAGCAGCGGGCCCTCACACCGGACGAGCGGGACTGGATCACCAGTTGTATTGCGATCGCGAAGGCCGTGCAGGACTGAGAGGATCGCGGGCGTGAGCGCTCTCCTCTCCGTCAACGTCGGTCGGCCGCAGGAGCGGGACTGGGCCGGGATCGGCCGGACCTCCATCGACAAGCGACCGGTTCCCGGTCGGGTCGCTGCCAGGACGCTCGGCCTCGAAGGCGACCAGGTGTCCGACATCGAGCACCACGGCGGCGTCGACCAGGCCGTCTACGCCTTCGCCCGCGAGGATCTCGACCGCTGGGCCGAGGAGCTGGGCATGCCGATCCGGGACGGGCTGTTCGGGGAGAACCTCACGACCTCCGGGATCGACGTCAACGAGGCGGAGGTCGGCGAGCGGTGGCGGATCGGCACGGCGCTGCTGGAGGTCGCGTCGGTCCGGATCCCGTGCAACGACTTCAAGGACTGGATGGGCATGTCCGGCTACGACAACTCCGCCTGGGTCAAGCGGTTCACCGCCGACGCCCGTCCTGGCCCCTACCTCCGGGTCGTCGAGGAGGGTGTGCTGGGAGCCGGCGACCAGATCGAGGTCGTGCACCGGCCCGGGCACGGCGTCACGGTCACCACCATGTTCCGCGCCCTCACGACGGACCAGGCACTGCTCCCGGAACTCCTGCGGGTCGAGGGGCTGGTGACCGAGGCACGCCAGCGAGCCGAGAAGTACGCCGCGTCGCGAGCCTGAACGCGGCTCGAGCCGCACCATTGGTGGGACTGGCTACCCGTCCGTAACCCGGTGATCTAGGTTACTCGCGAAAGACGTTTCGGCCAGGCGGCCGCAACGGGCATCCCCCGATTCAAGCCAGGAGTGTCATGCCGGTCAGTACCGACACCAACTTCGTCGACAGCCTCACCCAGAACGTTGCGGTCCAGTTCCTCGACCGGGTCGCGAAGAGCCGCCGACTCGGAGGCGTTCCGCTACCCCAGAGGCGAGTCCTGGGAGTCGGTGACCTGGCAGCAGGCCGGCGACGAGGTCTGCCGGCTGGCGGCCGGCCTGCTGTCGCTCGGGATGGAGTCGGAGCAGCGGGTCGGCATCGTGTCGAACACCCGCTACGAGTGGATCCTGGCCGACCTGGCGATCATGTGCGCCGGCGGCGCGACGACCACGGTCTACCCGTCCACCAACGCCGAGGACACGGCCTACATCCTCAGCGACTCCGAGTGCCGCGTGGTCTTCGCCGAGGACGACGAGCAGATCGCCAAGCTCAAGGACCGCAAGTCCGAGCTGCCGCACCTGGCAAGGTCGTGACCTTCGACGGCACCACCGACGGCGACTGGGTCATCGGCCTCGACGACCTCGCCAAGCTCGGCGACGCAGTACCTCGCCGAGCACCCGGGCGTGATCGACGGAGACCGCCCAGTCGATCGGCCCCGACCAGCTCGCGACCCTGATCTACACCTCGGGCACCACCGGCCGCCCCAAGGGCGTCCGGCTGCGGCACAGCTCGTGGGTCTACGAGGGCGCCGCGATCCAGGTGCAGGACATCCTGCACGAGGACGACCTCCAGTTCCTGTGGCTGCCGATGGCGCACTCCTTCGGCAAGGTGCTGCTCTCCACCCAGCTCGCCTGCGGCTTCGCGACCGCGATCGACGGCCGGGTCGACAAGATCGTCGAGAACCTCGGCGTCGTGAAGCCGACGTTCATGGGCGCGGCTCCGCGCATCTTCGAGAAGGCGCACGGCCGGATCGTCACCATGCAGCAGGCCGAGGGCGGCGCCAAGGAGAAGATCTTCAACCAGGCGTTCAAGGTCGGGCTCGCGGTCGACCGGCTCAAGGCCGAGGGCAAGTCCGTCCCGCTGCTCGCTCAAGCTGCAGCACGGCCTCTTCGACAAGCTGGTCTTCAGCAAGATCCGCGACCGCTTCGGCGGCCGGGTTCGGTTCTTCATCTCCGGCGCCGCGGCGCTGAACCAGGACATCGCCGAGTGGTTCCATGCCGCGGGCATCCTGATCCTCGAGGGCTACGGCCTGACCGAGACCTCCGCCGGCTCGTTCGTCAACCACCCCGACCAGTACAAGTACGGCACGGTCGGCCCGGCGTTCCCGGGCAGCGAGGTCAAGATCGGCGAGGACGACGAGATCCTGATCAAGGGCCCCGGCGTCATGGACGGCTACCACAACCTTCCCGAGGAGACCGCCAAGACGCTGACCGACGACGGCTGGCTGCACACCGGCGACAAGGGCAGCATCGACGCCGAGGGCTTCCTGACCATCACCGGCCGGATCAAGGAGCTGTTCAAGACCTCCGGCGGCAAGTACATCGCGCCGCCCGCGATCGAGTCGAAGTTCAAGGCGATCTGCCCGTACGCCAGCCAGTTCGTGGTGTTCGGCAGCGAGCGCAACTTCTGCGTCGCGCTGATCACCCTCGACCCCGACGCGATGGCGGGCTGGGCCGAGGAGAACGGCATGGCCGGGCGCGTCCTACACCGACATCGTGCGCTCGGACAAGGTCCAGACGATGGTCGGCGGCTACGTCGACGAGCTCAACTCCCGGCTGAACCGCTGGGAGACCATCAAGAAGTGGGAGCTGCTCGACCACGACCTCACCGTCGAGTCCGGCGAGCTGACCCCGTCGATGAAGGTCAAGCGCAACGTCGTCGAGGACAACCACAAGGACAAGATCGACGCGTTCTACGCCTGATCACAGCACCTTCCCACAGGTGCAAGACTGGTCGGATGCCGTCCGCCCTTCACGCCGGTGACCCGGCCCCGCCGGATGGCGCGCTGCCCGAGGCTGCGCTGGAAGGTGTCGGGCGGCGGCCGTTCGGTCTGTACGTGCACGTGCCGTTCTGCACGGTGCGCTGCGGGTACTGCGACTTCAACACCTACACGGCCGAGGAGCTGGGCGACGAGCCGGGTGCCTCCCGCGCGACGTACGCCGAGGCCGCGATCGCCGAGATCCGCCAGGCCCGCCGGGTTTTGGGCGATCGTGACCTCCCGGTGTCGACGGTGTTCTTCGGGGGCGGTACCCCGACCCTGATCGCCTCGGCCGATCTCGGGTCGGTGCTGGCGGCGATCGCGGCGGAGTTCGGTCTGGTCGAGGGCGCGGAGCTGACCACCGAGTCGAACCCGGACAGCGTCGCGTTCTGGGACCTCGAGGAGCTTCGCTCCGTCGGGTTCAACCGCATCTCCTTCGGCATGCAGTCGGCCGTACCACACGTCCTGGCCACCCTGGACCGGACGCACGACCCGTTGCGGGTTCCCGCGGTGGTCGACTGGGCCCGTCGAGCCGGATTCGACCAGGTCAGCCTGGATCTCATCTACGGCACGCCCGGCGAGTCGATGGCGGACTGGGAGACGTCGATCGAGGCTGCTCTGGCCTGTGCACCGGACCACGTCTCGGCGTACTCGCTGATCGTCGAGGACGGGACCGCGCTGGCCCGGCGGATCCGGCGGGGCGAGGTGCCGCGGCCGGACGACGACGACCTCGCCGACAAGTACCAGCACGCCGACGAACGGTTCGGTGGCGCCGGCCTGGAGTGGTACGAGGTGTCCAACTGGGCCCGCGACGCCTCGAGTCGATGCCGGCACAACCTCCTCTACTGGTCCGGCGGCGACTGGTGGGGCGTCGGCCCCGGCGCGCACTCGCACGTCAACGGTGTGCGGTGGTGGAACGTCAAGCACCCCGCGGCGTACGCCGGCCGGCTGGCCGAGGGTCTCAGCCCCGCCCAGGCCCGCGAGGTGCTGGACGCGGAGAGCCGTCGAGTGGAGCGGGTGCTGCTGGAGCTGCGGCTGCGCGACGGACTGCCGGTCGACGTCCTCGACGACGGCGGCCGAGCCGCTCTTCCGGCGCTCGTGGGACGCGGGTTGCTGGAGCCCGAAGGCGGCCGGGTCGTCCTCACCGCGCGGGGACGGCTGCTCGCCGACGCCGCGCTGCGCGACCTGGTGCCGTGACCGGTGCCGTGACCGACACCGGGATCGGCGTGGGGGCGTGGCTCAGCTGACCATCCGGATGGTCAGCGGGTAGCGGTAGAGCTCGCCATTGGCCGCCTTCACCGACCCGATGATCGTGAACACCAGCCACCAGATGCCGACGATCGGCAGCAGGATGAACCCGATCAACAAGAACAGCAGCACGAATGCGACGGCCGCGTAGATGAGCATCGAGAGCTGGAAGTTCAGGGCCTCGACCGCCTGCCGCCGGATGTAGGGCGACTCGTTGCCCTTCACCAGCATCACCAGGAGCGGGCCGAGGAACGCGAGGGCCACAAAGGCGCTGACCAGGGCGCTCCAGTGGGCGGCGCCGCCCCACGTACGTTCGTCGGGCGTGAGCCCGTCGGGTCCAGGAGTCTGGCCGTACGGTTGCGGAGGCTGGCCGTAGGGCTGCTGGCCGTACGCCGGTTGACCGTACGGCTGCTGGCCGTAGGCCGGCTGCGGTGGTGGCTGCTGGCCATACTGCGGTGGTTGCGGTCCTGGCTGCTGGCCGTACGGCGGGGGCTGCTCGGCGGGCGGCGGGGGCGGCGCGGGCTGCTCGTGGGGGGCGGCCGGCTCGCCACTCGTGGGCTGGTCATCACCGGGCTCGGCCGGTGGTCGGTCGTTGGACTCGGTCACGACGCCTCCTGGGCGGTCGAGCAGATCGTGTTCCTGGGTCGCCCAGCATATGGCGTGTCCCCCAAGTCCGTGGCCTGCTGCGCGCCGCCCGAGACTTGGGAGGCACGCCAACGGCGCGAGTGTCGGGAAACCGACAGAGCCGGGCGCGACACGCCTCTAGGCTGACGCTTGCTCTCAGCGGAGAGCGGCGAGTCCCAGGAGGCTGTGATGGCAGAGACGTCCGAGGGCACGGCCCGGGACTCACTGAGGCGGGTACTCGCGAACCGCAACCTCCGACGGGTGCAACTCGCCTTCTTCGGCTCCGTGACCGGCGACTGGGCCTACGCGACTGCGCTCACCGTGTGGGCGTACACGCAAGGGGGCGCCGCTGCTGTCGGCGCGTTTACGGCGGCACGGTTCGTGGCCATGGCGATCGCCGGTCCGCTCGGGGCGGCGGTCGCAGACAAGGTCTCCCGCAAGACCTTCATGATCGTCACCGATCTGGTCCGGGCGGGCATGGTCTCCGCTGCGGCCGTGATCGTCGCCGTCGACGGACCGGCGTTCCTCGTCTACGGGCTGGGAGTGCTGACGGCCATGGTCGGCGCGCCGTTCCGGTCCGCGCAGGCGGGGCTGATCCCCAAGCTGGTCAACCGGCCCGACGAGCTGACCGCGTCGAACGCGGTGGCCGCCAACCTCGAGAACATCGCCACGTTCGCGGGTCCCGCGCTCGGTGCCCTCCTCGTCGGCCTGTACGACGTCGAGCCGGTCTTCTGGCTCAACGTGGCCACCTATCTGTGGTCCTTCGCTCTCGTGGCCTCGATCCGGGTGCCAGATGAAGCGACAGGCGACGCGGCCGACGGTGAGCCCGAGGAGGAGGACGAGGGGTTCCTGACCACGATCACCGCCGGCTTCTCCACCGTCGCTCGCGACGGTGACCTGCGCACCGTGTCGTTGCTGGCCGCGGCCCAGGGATTCGTGTGGGGCGCGCTGACGGTGTTCATGGTGATCATCGCCATCGAGATGCTCGAGACCGGCCCCGAGGGGGTCGGCTACCTCGACGCCGTCATGGGCGGTGCGGTCACCGTCGGAGGCGTCATCGTGCTGGCCCGCGTGGCGAAGGGTCGGCTCGGTCGGGACATGGCGATCGGCGTGCTCGGCTGGGCACTGCCGCTGATCGTGCTCGCGGTGTTCCCCTCGCCGGTTACGGCGATCGCGGCGCTCGCGGTCATCGGCCTCGCTGATCCGTGGGTCAACCTCGGCTTCGAGACCATCCCGCAGCGGATCTCGCCCGAGAAGGTCATCTCCCGCGTCTACGGCGCGGTCGAGAGCGGGCTGATCGGGGCCATGGCGCTCGGCGCCTTGACCGCCCCCCTCCTGATCCGCTGGATCGGGTTCGAGGAGTCGATGGCGGTGGTGGGACTGCTGGTGGCGACGTACACGCTGACCACGCTGCCCCGGATGCGACGGCTGGACGCCCGGCTCACCGAGCCCACGTCCCTGCCCCTGCTGCGGTCGATCCCGCTGTTCGCGCCCCTGTCGCCCGCGACGCTGGAGACGCTGGCCCACCAGCTGACGCCGGTGTCGGTTCCGGCCGGGCATCGAATCCTCCTGGAGGGCGAGGCGTCCGACCGCTTCTACGTGATCGCCTCCGGGATCGTCGAGGTCAGTCAGGACGATCGTCTCCTGCGCACCGAGAGTGCCGGCGACTTCTTCGGCGAGATCGGGCTCCTCCGCGACGTACCGCGAACAGCGACCGTGACCGCGGTGACCGACACGGAGCTCTTCGCGCTCGAGCGGCATGACTTCCTGGCCGCCGTGACCGGCGTGGGCGAGGCGCGGCAAGCGGCGGAGGAGGTCGTGTCGCGGCGATTGGCCGTCTGAGGGCCGCCCGACGCCGTTCGGCCCGTCGAGGCGAGGTCGATTCGGTCCGGCACGGGTGCTGATGTGGCATCCTTCTCGCAGGCTCGGGGCTCGCGCTGAAGGAATCGAGATACGCGTGGTGACCACATGTTCCAGTTGCCGTGCCGCGGCGCAGCCCGAGGGGGCACGGTTCTGCTTCACGTGCGGGGCCAACCTCCAGGTCGACACGTGCAGCTCCTGCGGGGCCGAGATGGTTCCCGGGGCCCGCTTCTGCTCCAGTTGCGGCACCACCCAGGACCCGGCCGTCTCTGCCGCGCCTGACCGCGCCGCGCCGGTGGCCTCGCGCCGGATCACCAGCGTGCTCTTCGGCGATCTGGTCGGGTTCACGAGCCTCTCCGAGACCCGCGACCAGGAGGACGTCCGGGACCTGCTCTCCGCGCTACTTCGAGGAGTGCCGGCAGATCATCGCGCCGCTACGGCGGCACCGTGGAGAAGTTCATCGGCGACGCCGTGATGGCGGTGTGGGGCGTTCCGACCACCCACGAGGACGACGCGGAGCGGGCCGTTCGCGCCGGCCTCGAGCTGGTCAACGCGATCGAGGCGCATCGGGCGCGGACCTCGGGCGTTGCCGGACCTCGCATGCGGGTCGGCATCGTCACCGGTGAGGTCGCGGTGACGATCGGCGCCGAGCAGCAAGGCATGGTGGCCGGCGACGCCGTCAACACCGCCTCCCGCGTGCAGTCCGCCGCCGTCGCCCGGCCAGGTCTGGGTCGACGAGACGACCCGGCTGCTCACCTCGTCCGCGATCACGTACGTCGACGTCGGCAGCCACCGGCTGAAGGGCAAGGCCGACCCGGTCCCGCTCTGGTCGGTCGCGGGCCGTCGTCGCCGGAGTCGGAGGCGTCCAGCGTGCCGACGGCCTGGAGGCTGCCGCTCATCGGCCGCGACCGCGAGCTGCGGCTGGTGAAGGAGCTCTTCCACGGCGTCGAGGAGACCGGCCGGCCCGCGCTGCTCGTCGTCGACGGCGAGCCCGGGGTCGGGAAGACCCGGCTGGACTGGGAGTTCGAGAAGTACATCGACGGCCTCCAGGCCACGGTGCGCTGGCATCGCGGCCGATGCCTGGCCTACGGCGAGGGCGTCGCGTTCTACGCCCTCGCCGAAGCCATCCGCGGCCGGCTGCAGATCCTGCGCGCCGGCGGCGAGGGGCAGGTGGACGACGACCAGGACCAGGCCGAGCTGCTCGCGCTGGGTCTCGACACCTTCGTCGCCGACCCGGACGAGCGTGAGTGGCTGGGCCCCCGGATCGGTGCGCTGCTGGGGATCGGCGCCGTCGGCACGTTCAAGCGCGAGGATCTCTTCTCTGCCTGGACCACCTTCTTGCGCAGGGTCGGCGACGACAAGCCGGTCGTCCTGGTGATCGACGACGCGCAGCACGCCGACGAGGGGATGCTCAGCTTCCTCGAGCACGTGCTCGCGGTCGGCTCGTTCCCGCTCTTCGTCCTGCTCCTGGCTCGACCCGGCACTCCTGGAGGGCCGACCGGCGCTCGCCACGAACCGACGGGTCACCGTGCTGCACCTGGAGACGCTCACGCCACGCGACATGGGCGAACTGCTCGACGGGCTGGTCGTCGGCCTCCCCGAGCAGGTCCGCGACACCCTCGTCGAGCGCGCGGAGGGAATCCCGCTGTTCGCCGTCGAGACGGTCCGCTCCCTGATCGACCGCGACCTCGTCCTGCCTCGCGGCGGGCAGTACGTGCTCGCCGGACCCGGAGCACCTCGACCTCGACGCGATCGGCGCACCGGCCTCGCTGCAGGCACTGATCGCTGCCCGGCTCGACACCCTGCCACCGGCCCAACGGCGGGTGATCGACCGGGCCAGCGTGATCGGGACTCGTTCACCGCGACGGCGATCGCGGGGCTGTGTCCCGACGTCGCCGACCTCGACGGCGCCCTGGCCGGGCTGGTCCGGTTCCAGCTGCTCCGCCAGGACTCGGACCGCTTCAGCGCCGAGCTCGGGCAGTACCGGTTCGTCCAGGCCGGCGTTCGCAAGGTCGCGTACGGCACGCTCTCCCGGCGCGAACGCAAGGCGAGCCACCTGGTGGTCGCCCGCATCCTCGAGGAAGGGGACAACTCGGCAGGTGAAGTGTCGCCGATCGTCGCCCAGCACCTGCTGGAGGCGCTCGACGCGGTGCCCGGCGAACCCGATCGTGACGAGCTGACAGTGGCCGCGGTCGGCCATCTGCGGCGGGCCGCGACCAGGGCGATGGACTGGGGGCACCGGCGAGGCGGCCGCACACCTGCAGGTGGCGCTCGACCGATGTTCCGACCGGCGCTCGCCGCCGCCCTCCAGTCCGAACTGGCAGAGCAGCTGGACCGCTCCGGCGACCACGACGGCGCCATCGAGCACGCGACGAGTGCCCGGGACGCGTTCGACAACCTGGGCGACCCGCTGGGCGGGGCGCGCGACGGCAACCCTGTCGCGGGCCCTGGTCCGCGGGCGTTTCGACTTCGAGCGTGCCTACGCCCTCGCCGACGAGCGGCTCGTTGCGCTCCAGGAACGCGACGACGCTCTCGAGGTGGAGCTGTTGCTGTCCTCGGCCAAGGTCGGCGCGCTGCTGCGGGCTGGCGCAGACCTCAGGGAGGCGGCGGACCACCACGCCCGGCTGGCGGAGCGGGTCGGGGACACGTCCGATGGCGCACAGCTACATCAGCCTGGGTCTGCACTACACCGTCTCCGGCCCCCGCAGCCTCGGGCGGGTGCTGTCGGAGTCGGCCGCCGCGCTGGCGCGCGACAATCACGACATGAGGCCCTGGCCCGGGCGCTGGTGAACCTCAACGCCGACTGGACCCACGACGACGCCGAGCGCGCGGCCGAGTACGGCCTGAGGCGGTGGCGGCGAGCACGACCTCGGGCGACCTGACCTGGATCAGCGTCCGCCAGCATCAACCTGATGCTGGCGACCCTGGTGAGCGGGGAGTGGGACGACGCCATGGCCCTCCTGGACGAGCGCCTCCTGAGCGTCCCGACGAGTTCCACGCTCGAGCTGGTCCGCTGCCAGTACTCCAGATGCCCGGGCGGAGGCCTTCGTGCCCTCGCCCGACCTGGACTCTGCCCAGGCGAGGACGACCGGCGGTGCAGGCGAGCGCCGCGGTGCGGGCCATCATGCGGCCTGCGCCCCGCGCGGGCCGCCGGACGTGGCTGAACTGGCCGTCGAGCCGCCCGCGCCATGTACGCGCAGTCGGCGGCCTGTTCGACGACTTCACCTTCCTCTGGCAGGTCGTGACCGAGGTGGCGTGGTCGGCGGGCGACCGACCAGCCCTGACGAGCTGTTCGCGGTGATGGCGCAGGGCGAGAACGACAACAACCTCCCCGTCGGACTGCGCGCCCAGCGGACCGACTGCTGGGCCTGATGGCCATCGAGGACGGCGCGGATCCCGACGACCGTCGAGGCGCACCTGCGGACCGCGCTCGCCGAGTCGCAGAGCTGGAAGTCCGCGCCCACCGTGGCTCGGTGCCAGGCCGACCTGGGGGCATGGTTGACCCGCCAGGGGCGGGCCGACGAGGCGGTCGACCTGTCGGCCGACGCGCGGGCGACTTTCGACCGGCTCGGCGCAGTCGCCTGGACCCGCCAGCTGGACGCGGCCCTCGCGGGCGTACCCGCGTGAACTCAGCGAGCCTTCCTGGCCAGCCCGCCCCGGTCGAGGACCACGATCCGGCCGCGGCCGAGCTCCACGATGCCCTCGCTCACGAGCCGCTGGAGCACCTGGTTGACGCTCGGCCGAGTGCCTCCGACGAGCTCGGCGAGGTGCTCCTGGGTCAGCGGTACGACGACCGGGCCGTCCGGGCGGTCGGCGTACAGGCGGGCGAGCTCGACCAGCCGCCGATGCACCCGCCGGTCCAGCCCGTCGTACATCACCTCGAGCAGCCGGGCCGACAGCTCCTCGACCCGCCGCGCGAGCAGGGCCAGCAACAACTGCTCGGCCCCGCGGTGCCGGTGCCGCAGCTCGCGGAAGTGAGTGGCCGACAACGACCGCGTCTCCGCGGCCTCCAGTGCGACGATGCTGGCCGACCGGGTCGGAGTCTTGCCGTCCAGGAGGGACAGCTCACCGAAGTAGTCACCGGGCCCGAGCACGTTCAACGTGGCGGTCTCGCCGTCCGCCGTCGTCACCCGGACCGCCATCCGCCCCGACTCCACGAGGTGCAGACTGTCGGCCGGGTCGCCCTCGTGCACCACCACCTCGCCCTGTCGCGAACGTGCGGCGTCGGGTGGTGGCGAGCAGCTCGCGTCGCTCGCCCTCGTCCAGCGAGGACAACAGCGACCACTCCATGCGCGACAGTCAAGCAGCCCTCGAGGACGTCCGTGGACAGCGGCCCGCGACCTGACCCCGGTCCGTGGCAGCCGTCCGGTCCCTGTTCGACGCGGCCGCCTGCTCGTGTCGCGCTCGTCGATGACGACGGCACGACCCTGACCTTCGTCGCTGCCGACGGTGAGGGCGCCGCCGAGATCCTCGGTGTCGAGCTCCCGGTCAGACGCGGCATCGCGGGCTGGGCCGTCATGTCCGGCCAGCCGATCGCGGTCCGCGACGTCGAGGCCGACGCCCGGTTCGCCCGCGACATCGCCGAGTCGACGAACTACGTCCCGATGTCGGTGCTCGCCGCGCCGCTGTTCGACGAGCGACGGGGAGGCGCTGGGTGTCCTGGAGGTGCTCGACCCCACGGTCGACCAGGTCTCCGACTGGACGCTCGCCGTGCTGGGCACCCTCGCCACCCAGCTGGCGGACCATCTGGGTCGCGCGGACAGGGCCTGCCGGTTCAGCCGCTCGAGGCCCTGGGGCGGCAGGTCCTCGCTGCCGTCGAGGCGTACCGACCGCCGGAGCGGGAATGAGCCTGCTGCCCGCGTGGTCGGCCGCGTTCGACAATCAGCAGCTCGCGACGGTCCGCGCGCTGCCGCTGGCCGATGCGCGGGAGTGGGCCTTCGGCGGCTCCACCGGCGCCGGTGTCAAGGTGGCGGTCATCGACAGCGGCGTCGACGCCGACCATCCACGGGTCGGAGGGGTCGCGGGCTCGGTGGCGATGGAGGCCGACCCGGAGGCGCCTGAGGGCCACCGGGCCGTGGACGGGCCCGCACGAGGACCTGGTCGGCCACGGCACGGCGTGCGCGGCGATCATCAGGTCGCTCGCCCCCGACGCCGAGATCCACTCCGTCCGGGTGCTCGGCGCGAACCTCAAGGGCCGCGGTGCGCTCTTCCATGCCGGGATCGCGTGGGCGGTGGACCACGAGATGGCGGTCGCCAACCTTTCTCTGTCCAGCAAGAGCGAGCCTGATGTTCGCGCCCCTGCACGAGGTGGCCGACGCGGCGTACTTCAGGCGGACGGTGCTGGTCAGCGCGGCCAACAACCAGCCCGGGCCGACCTATCCGTCGCAGTACTCGTCAGTGGTCTCGGTCGCGGCGCGGGAGGGCGCGGACCCGATGGGCCTCGCCTACAACCCGCGGCCGCCGGTGGAGTTCGGCGCCCGCGGGATCGACGTCGACGTGGCCTGGGCCGGCGGCGGGTCGATCGTGGCGACGGGAAACAGCTTCGCCGCACCCCACGTCGCGGCGATGGTGACGCTGCTGCTCGGCAAGCACCCCCACCTCACGCCGTTCCAGGTCAAGGCGGTGTTGCAGGCCGTCAGTGAGAACGCCGAGCGGGTGTCCTGAAGTGCCCGCCCGTTGTGTCAGCGCGCGAACGGAACAACCGGTCCGCGCGTAGCAGGATCCAGTCATCGGGCCACGGGGTCCACGAAGCGAAGGAGAAGGCCATGAGCGACAACAAGAAGATCCTCCCTGGCGACCAGACCCACGACGTTGAGGGCACACGTCTACGTGGAGTCCGAGGGCGACTCGAGGGCCACGTCCGGATGACGGTCACGAACGACGATGAGGACGTCGAGGGCCACGTACAGCCCCGGCGTGACATCGACATCGAGCGCTGACCGACCTGCAGACTGACCGGCCGGCAGGGGGTCAGGCGGCAGTCACGAAGTCGATCAGTTCCTCGACCCGGCCCAGCAGGGCCGGGTCGAGGTCGTGGTAGGAGCCGACCTTCGACAGGATGTGCCGCCACGCACGGGCGATGTCGGCCTGGTCACCGTGCGGCCAGCCCAGGTGGCTGCAGACGCCCTTCTTCCACTCGACTCCGTGGGGGACGTCGGGCCAACGGTCCAGGCCGAGCCGGTCCGGCTTCACCGCGGCCCAGACGTCCACGAAGGGATGGCCGACGACGAGCACGTGCTTTCCGAGGGGGGACCGCGCGATGCCGTCCGCGATCCGGGTCTCCTTCGACCCGGGCACGAGGTGGTCGACGAGGACCCCGACGCGTCGACCGGGTCCGGGCCGGAAGTCCCGGAGGTGGTCGCCCAGGTCGTCGACGCCGCCGAGGTACTCGACGACGACGCCCTCGAGGCGCAGGTCATCGCCCCAGACCTTCTCGACCAGCTCCGCGTCGTGTCGCCCCTCGACGTAGATCCGGCTCTGCCGCGCGACCCGGGCGCGCGCAGCGGGTACGGCGACCGACCCGGACGCCGTACGGGCGGGCGGGGCTGACCCCTGAGGGCGCGGCGGCGGGGTCAGGACGACCGGACGCCCGTCAAGGAGGAAGCCGGGGCCGAGGGGGAAGGTGCGGCGTACGGCGCGGCGGTCCTCGAGGGTGAGCGTGTGCAGGTCCCGGTCGACGGCCACGATCTCGCCGCAGAAGTCGGTCATGACCTCTTCGACCACGGCGCCAAGCTCGGCGGGCACTTTGACCGCCCGCCCGCGCGGGGGCGCCTTCCAGTCGCCGGCCAGGACGTCGGAGTGGTATCGGTCGGTCACCGGGACCACGCTAGGCCCCTAGCTCTCCCGGGCCGTGGACCTGCGCCCGCGAGTCCGGCTCAGTCGTCAGTCGTGTCGTCAGTGGAGTCGTCAGTAGAGTCGTCGGTCGAGTCGTCGCGGGAGTCGTCCCGGGAGTCGTCCCGGGAGTCGTCGGTGTCTACCGCCGAACATGTCGAGCTCGTTCGGGTCGTCCGGTGCTTCTTCCTCCGACAGCGGCTCGGCGAGTGGGTTGTCCTCGGAGGGCTGCAGGTCCTCGGGGAGCTGGTCGTCGGTGATGCCCTCGCTCGGCCTCGGTCGCTCGTTCTGCTCGGCTCGTCGGATTCGCTCATGCGGCCCGTACCCACTCCAGCCGTGGGCAAAGCGCGTCCGACCGTCAGACCAGGGGCAGGCGCTTCTGGCTGCGGGGGAGGTGTTCGTACCCGCGGCGGACCGCCGCCTCCAGTCGCTCCGGGGGGTACGGCCACTCCGCCGCCGCCACCGCCTGCTCCACCGGCACGCCGCGGGTGGCCAGGTCCCGGATGGTCTCGGCGACGATGCCGATCTCGTTGCGCTGCTGCTCCACGAACTCCCGGTCGGTGGGGGCACCGTGGCCCGGGACGACGACGGTGTCGCGCGTCATCAGGCTGAGCACGATGTCGAGGCTGGAGGGCCAGTCCATCGGCCACGAGTCGTCGCCGAACGACGGCGGTGCGGACTCCTCGACCAGGTCCCCGGCCAGCGACCACGTCGACGTCCGGTACCCGCATCACCGCATCGCCGCCGGTGTGCCCGCGCCCGGGATGCACGAGCTCCACCGCCCGGTCGCCGAGGTCCACGACGACGGCGGACGAGAACGTCTGGTCGGCGGGGACGATCTCGGTCGCCAGTACCTCCTCGCGGCGCGGGTCTTCGGGCTGCTCGTCGTACCGCCGCTTGACCCGCTCGCCCGCGGTGCGGGTGTGGGCGGCGGCGGTCTCGTGCGCGTGGATCGGAATCTCGCCGTACGCCGCACGGAACTCGCCGTTGCCGAAGGTGTGGTCGAAGTGTTCGTGGGTGTTGAAGATCCCGACGATGTCGCCCGCACCGAGACGTCGTACGTCGTCCACGACCGCGCGTGCGGCGAGTGCCGACGCGTGGGTGTCCACGACGAGCAGGCCGCGCTCGCCTCCGATCGAGGGAGACGTTGACATCGAACCACTCGTGCCGCGCGACCCAGACCCGCTCCGCGACCTCGATGAACGTCACCCGGGCAGCCTAGTCAGCACAGGTGCCAGTCAGCACAACTGCGCGTGCAGGCTCTGGCGCAGCATCTCCCCGAGCTCGGCCTGCGTGCGCGCCCGAACGGGAAGGTCAGCTCGCTGCGATGGGATCCGGTCGTGTCGACCCACTCCACGTCGACCCGGTGGGGGAGCAGGTTGCGGACGGTCACCCCGACCACGTCGCCGAGCCGAGTGCCGGTGGTCGCCGAGATGGCGCGGCGCAGGTCGTCCTGGTGGCTCTCGTACGCGTGCTCGGTCGAGCGTTGCAGGAAGCCACGATTGAGGCAGTGGGTCGGGGGCCGGAAGTGTGTTCCAGCGGCACCCGCAGCTGTCGGTCCCGCGCGGGACCGCCTTCCGCTGCCGGCTCGGGTCGGGCCAGCAGGACGAAGTTGAGGTCGAGGGCGACCACGTCGCGGACCTCCTCACAGCACGGGCAGTCCTGGCGATCCCTGGTCTCCAGCCGACCGGCCAGGGTCAGGGTGGCGTCGCGGTCGGACGAGCCGACCGGGCCGAGCGCGCTGCCCAGGGTCAGCAGCGCTGCCCGGTGGGCGGCGCCGGCGCGGGCGAGCGGGGAGTCGACGAGGCACGAGAACATCGGCTCCCCCGTGGGATCCTCGGCGCCCAGGAACTCGCGGCCCTCGACGGCATCCGGCACTCCGTCGACCACGAGCTCGACGGACGAGGGGCACGCGAGGATGCTGCGCGCGAAGGCCGCCAGTCGAGCCGGGTGGGGATGCTCGCTTCGGGTCATAGCCGCCTCCCTCTGAGATTAGGTAAGCCTAACCTAATCCCGCGGAGAAACGACAGGCCCCGGCAGGAGGCGGTTCCGCTCCGGTCGTCCTAGTAGTCTTGGCACTCGGCATTCAGGAGTGCCAACGATCGACGGAGGGAGGCGAGCGCGTGCACGACGACCGCAGGATTGCCGTGCTCCGGGCGATCGTGGAGGACTACGTGGCCACCGAGGAGCCGGTCGGGTCCAAGGCGCTGGTCGAGCGACACGGGTTGGGCGTCTCCCCGGCGACGGTGCGCAACGACATGGCTGCGCTGGAGGAGGAAGGGTTCATCACCCAGCCGCACACCAGCGCCGGCCGGGTGCCGACCGACAAGGGTTACCGGTTGTTCGTCGACCGGCTGACCACCCTGAAGCCGATGAGCGGCGCCGAGAAGCGCGCGATCGCGACCATCCTCGACGGCGCCGTCGACCTCGACGACGTGGTGCAACGTTCGGTTCGGCTGCTCTCCCAGCTCACCCACCAGGTCGCTGTCGTGCAGTACCCGACCCTCTCCCGCTCGACCGTCCGCCACGTCGAGCTCGTGGCCCTGTCTCCGAACCGGCTGCTGCTGGTGCTGATCCTGAGCACCGGCCGGGTCGAGCAGCGGCTCCTCGAGCTGGAGGCCGAGCTCTCCGAGGCCGAGCTCGGCGATCTGCGGGCACGGACGAACGTGGCGGCAACGGGCAAGACCATCTCCGACGCCGCGGCGGCGCTGCGGGCCGTCGTACCCGAACACGACGCGGCGATTACGGCGGCGGTCGTCGACACCCTGGTTGAGGCGATGTCGGATCATCGCTCCGACGAGCGGATCGCCGTCGGTGGAGCGGCCAACCTGGCCCGCTTCGGCGAGAGCTTCGACACCGCGGTGCGGCCGCTGCTCGAAGCGCTCGAGGAGCACGTCGTGCTGCTGAAGCTGCTGGGTGAGGCTCAGACCGGTGGTGCGATCACGGTGCGCATCGGGCACGAGGGTCCCTACCAGGAGCTGGCCTCCACGAGCGTCGTAGCGACGGGGTACGGCGCGGGCGACGAGGCGATGGCCACCCTGGGCGTCGTCGGCCCGACGCGCATGGACTACCCCGGGTCGATGGCCGCGGTGCGGGCTGTTGCGCGCTACGTGTCCAGGATCCTCGACGAGGCATGACCCACACGACCGTGAAGGACCGAACTTGAGCCAGGATCTCTACGACCTTCTGGGTGTCACCCGCGACGCGGACGCCGACACCATCAAGAAGGCCTACCGGCGGATGGCGCGCCAGTTGCATCCCGACGTCAACCCCGACCCCGCGACGCAGGAGAGGTTCAAGGAGATCTCCCGCGCTTATGAAGTGCTCTCCGACCCGCAGAAGCGGGCGGCGTACGACCGCGGCGGCGATCCGTTCAGCGGTGTCGGCGGCTTCGGGCAGGGTGCGGGCTTCTCGTTCACCGACATCATGGATGCGTTCTTCGGCGGAGCCGGAGCCACCCAGGGCCGCGGTCCCCGGCCGCGGGTACGCCGCGGCCAGGATGCCTTGATCCGGGTCGAGGTCGAGCTGGCCGAGGCGGCGTTCGGCGTCGATCGGGAGATCAAGGTCGACACTGCCGTCGTCTGCACCACCTGTCACGGCGACGGTGCCGCGCCCGGCAGCCGGCCGATCACCTGCGAGACCTGCCGGGGCCAGGGCGAGGTCGCGCAGGTGCAGCGCTCGTTCCTCGGCGAGGTCCGCACCCTGCGGCCGTGCGCGGCGTGCCGCGGCTTCGGCACGATCATCCCGGATCCCTGCCGGGAGTGCTCGGGTGACGGCAGGGTCCGCTCTCGACGCAACCTCACCGTCAAGATCCCCGCCGGCGTGGACACCGGCACCCGGGTCCAGCTCACCGAACAGGGTGAGGTCGGTCCGGGCGGCGGGCCTGCCGGCGACCTCTACGTCGAGATCCATGTCGCTGCCCATGACACGTTCACCCGGCACGGCAACGACCTGCACTGCACGGTGACTGTTCCGATGACGGCAGCGGCGCTCGGCACCACGCTGACCCTGCCCACGCTCGAGGCCGACGTCGAGCAGGGTGCGGACTCGGGCGTCGAGACCACCTTCGAGCTCGAGCTCCGGCCCGGCACCCAGTCCGGATCGGAGCGGGTGCTGCGTGGCCGGGGAGTGCCCGGCCTGCGCGGCGGTCGCGGTGACCTCGTCGTCACGGTGATCGTCGAGACACCCACCCGGCTCGACCCCCGGCAGGAGGAGCTGCTCCAGGAACTGGCAGCCCTCCGCGGCGAGGAGCAGCCGAGCGGCCAGGTGCGGCCCGGCGCGAGGTCGGTCTTCGGCAGACTGCGCGATGCCTTCAACACGCACTGACCGTTCGCTGATGGGCCGCTGATGTCGCTGCCCGTCCACCTCGTCCCATCGCTGGACGGTGCTGCTGTCGGGTCGACGGTGACCGTGGAGGGCGACGAGGCTCACCACGCCGTCGCGGTACGCCGCCTCCGCGTCGGCGAGTCTGTGGTGCTCACGGACGGACTGGGCACGTCGGTCGTCGGGTCGGTGGCAGCCACGGGTAAGCGGCAGTTCACCGTCACGGTGGCCTCGGCGGCCTCGACGTCCGCTGCCGAGCCCGCCTTCACGGTCGTACAGGCGATCCCGAAGGGCGATCGCGGCGAGCTGGCGGTCGAGTTGCTCACCGAGATCGGGGTCGCCACGATCGTGCCGTGGGCCGCCGCACGATGCGTGGCGGTCTGGCGCGGCGAGCGGGCGGCCAAGTCTCTTGCCCGCTGGCGCGCCACCGCGCGCGAGGCCACCAAGCAGGCGCGACGCTCGTGGTTGCCGACCGTCTCCCCGCTCGCGTCCACCGACGACGTCGTGTCGCTGGTCGGCTCCGCCGACCTGGCCGTCGTACTCCACGAGGACGCGCCGGTCGCGCTTGCCTCCCAGCCCGTGCCGGCGTCGGGCGAGGTGGTCGTGGTCGTCGGACCCGAGGGTGGGCTGACCGATGAGGAGGTCGCTGCCTTCGTCGATGCCGGGGCGAAGTCCGTCCGGCTGGGCGCCGAGGTGCTGCGTACGTCGACCGCCGGCGTCGCCGCGGTGGCCGCTCTACTCGCCCGCAGCAGCCGCTGGGTCTGACCGCATGGGGTCAGGCGAACTGGCCGGGCTCGTAGCCGCCCGCGGGAGTGCCCGCGATCACGTTCAGGCGGTTCCACGCGTTGATCATGGCGATCACGGCGATCAGTGCGGCCAGTTGCTCCTCGTCGAAGTGCTTGCGCGCCGCCTGCCAGGCGTCGTCGCTCACACCGGTGGCGGCGTCGGCCAGGCGGGTGCCCTCCTCGGCCAGGGCGAGGGCGGCGCGCTCGGCCTCGGTGAAGACCGTGGCATCTCTCCACGCGGCGACGAGGCTGAGCCGCTGCTGGGTCTCGCCCGCGGCCAGCGCGTCCTTCGTGTGCATGTCGGTGCAGTAGCCGCAGCCGTTGATCTGACTGGCGCGGAGCCGCACCAGCTCCTGCACGGTCTTCGGGAGCGCTGACTCGGTGGCGACCTGCGACGCACCGTTGAACCTCCGGAAGAAGTGGGTCATGAGCTCCGAGCTGAACATGTCGAAACGGGTCTCCATGGTGTTCTCCCTTCTCTAGTGGCCTGCCGTCAGGTTTCGCAGGCCGTGGAACTTGTGTGGGTTGCGGATCGCGTCGATGGTGGTGATGCGGCCCTTGTGGATGCCGAGGGCGAGCACCGAACTGATCTGGCCCTGTTCGAAGATCAACAAGGCCGGACTGCCGTTGACCGCGCTCGACCGCTGGGTCAGCCCAAGCCTGCTGGCGCCGACTCCGGCGAGGAACTCCGCGATCTGCAGCGCGCCGTGGAGCGGACTCGGCACGGCCTCCGTCACGCCGCCACCGTCGGAGATGAGGACCGCGTCGGGGTCGAGCAGGCTCAGCAGACCCTCGAGGTCGCCGGACGCGGTCGCGCGGCCGAACGCCGCGACGACCTCGCGGTGGGCCTCCGGGTCGACGTCGAAGCGCGGCTGCCGCGCTTCGACATGCTCCCGAGCGCGGGACGCGAGCTTGCGGCAGGCGGCTGGTGCTCTGCCCAGGGCCTGACCGATCTCGTTGAACGACAGCCCGAACACGTCATGGAGCACGAACGCGGCCCGCTCCGCGGGGCTCAGGGTCTCAAGGACCACCAGCATCGCCCACGACACCGTGTCGGCGAGGCTGACCGAGTCGGCCGGACCCGGAGTGCTCTCGACGGGCTCGGGCAGCCAGGGCCCGACGTACTTCTCGCGACGGGTCCGGGCCGAGCGGAGCGTGTCGAGCGCGATCCGCGAGGTCGTGGTGACCAGCCAGCCGGCGAGGTCGCGGATCACCTCCAGGTCGCTGCCCTGAAGTCTGATCCAGGCCTCCTGGACGGCGTCTTCGGCCTCGGCGAGGGTGCCGAGCAGGCCGTACGCGACGCCGATGAGGCGCGGCCGCAGCTCCTCGAACTCCGCCGCGGCCTCAGCCAACCGGGTCGTCTCTGGGTCGGTCATGACATGAAGACGTCACCCAGCGCCGATGTGTGACATCTCCGCTTCGATCGTGGCGATCGTCACAGGCGCCAGGTCATGGCCGATGTCCGAACGGCGACTGGTCCGCCCTGCGGTCGGGCCGTCAGCCGGGCGCTTGCTCGCGCAGTTGGGCCAGCCTGGCGATCCCCGCCCGCGCGTGCGTTTGTAGCCGACCGACGGCGTCGTCGAGCTCCGACGAGTCGCCGTACTCCGGTGGGATACGCGAGGGGTTGAGCGCGACCCGGTCAGACCACGCCCTGATGTCGGGCTCGGCGCCGAACGACTGTCGAGTTCCGCATGCCCAGGACGTTCATCGTTGCCCAGTCAGCCAGGGTGTTGCCGTACGACGACGGCTGGCCCAGCCTGTTCTTCACGTCATCGTCCTCGCGGGTCGCCTCGACGTACCCGGCCAACGCCGCGCCGAAGCAGGGGAACCCGGCTCTGATCGGCTGCAGTGTGATCGCCTCCGGCCCCCAGATCGGTATCCGTGGTGGCATCTTCAGGCCATCGGCCGCGCAGTTCACCACCAGGGCGTCGTTCGCGATGGCGACGGACCCGTCGGCGAGGTCGATCCTGCCGCGTCGAACCGCGTCGATATGACCTTGGCGCACGACGTTCTCGATGCCGCGTAGTAGCTCGAGCTCCCAGGTTCCGAGGGTGGGCGCCTTGGCCATGGTCGGCGTCACCGAGCGGTCGATGCGCAGCATGATGCCGGCGTCCTCGAGCCGCAGGAACAGGTCGTCCAGCGACGCCGCTGCCCCCGCGGCCTGCATCGTGTCGGCGACCATGCCGAGGTAGATGACGGGATCCGGCTGGATCACTGCCCGGTTCAGCATCCACGGATCGCGCGGCCTCACCCAGCAGATGGCGTCGGGGTCCACGCCGCGCCCCAGCAGCCAGACGCAGGCATCGGTAGCGGTCTTGCCCGAGCCGACGACGACGTACTGGCTCGGAGCCTCCTCGCGTCGCACGAGGTCATTGACCGGGATCACGTCGGCACCCTCCGCGACGCCGAACCTCGGCGGCGTCTCGGCCGGGATGTCGGGCGCGAGGTAGCGCGCGTCGACGATTCGGCAGCCGCTCCGGCACCTCGAAGCGCTCTCCCGAGTCGAGCGAGACGAAGCGTGCGGTCCCCCACGTAGTCGCAGCCGGGGAAGAACTCGACCCGGCCCGACCCGAGCATCCGGTCCGCCAGAACAGGTCGTCGTAGTAGGCGCAGATCGTCGGCTGGTCGGCCCGCTCGTGGAGTCCGGCCTCGGGCCCGTGCTGCTGGATCCGCCCGCCTCCGAGCACCGTCGATGCGACGCCGTAGAAGCTGGATGACTGGTGCAGACGCACAAACGGGTAGGCCTGCAGCCAATGACCTCCGACACCGTCACGGCGGTCGACGAGGGCGACGCGTACCTCGGCGTGGTCGATCAGGGCATCGGTGAACGCCATGCCCATCGCCCCGGCCCCCACCACCAGGTAGTCGGCCTCGACAGCACGCGTCACGGCGACTGGCGTCCTGTCGCCCGCTGGCGTGAGCGCCGACGCCCTCGCTGCGATCCGGCGGCGTCGAACGTCAACCGCCTGGGCCACTCGAAGGTCAGCCGCCCGCCGAACTGGAGGGCCTTCCATTGCCTTGAGACGTGGTCCAGTCGCGCGATCGAGGCGCGAAGGCGCGCGGGCTCGACATCGTGGACGATGTCGTCCAGTTGGCCGTGCGGCTGGTGCTTCCGCCGTCCGATGCCGCGCTCCCACTCCGCTACCGTGACGACGACGAGCCGCTCGGAGCGCGCCATGTCGTCACGCCCGATCGCGGCGAGCCGTCGCGTGCTCCGCTGGAACCGTGCGTTGTTGTCCGCCGGTGCCGGCGTGAAGATGCCGCCGCCGCCAGCGGCGAGCTGCCCGAAGACGCCTAGCTCGATCCGGAACTGCTCCTCCACGAGGAAGTGCGCCATGTCGTGCGGCATCAGGTCGTCGTATCCCGGAGCGAAGCGCGGTACGAGTGCCGGGCCGTGCTCACGCTCGATCGCCACGGAGTACCGCTTTCCGTCGACCTTCGTGAACGTGACCTCCATGTACACAGACATTAGGAGCCGGACCCAGGCGGGTCACGTGGTTATTGGTCCAGGAACGCCTCGACGCGAGCGAACTCACCCTCGAGCTCCCGCTGCTCCGCGCGAGAGAGCTTCCGGAACTCCCCGATGACGACCGGCTTGCCGTCCTCGATGCGCCACAGCCCCTCGAGCCAGCCGTCGACCAGCAAGGTACTGCCTCCGGCGCCGTTGACGTCCATCCAGCGAGAGCGCTTCTCCTTCACAGTGACCCGGTCGCGGCCGGCGTGAGAGAGCCACACGTTGTCGTAGGTGCCAAGCAGCCGAACCGGCGCGGGCACGTCGGGCTCGGCCAGAACCCCGTCGGGAACGTCGAAGAGCCGCTTGCCGTTCTCGTCCTCGTGCTGGACGAGGTCGTCCATGTCCTTGAGCACGGCTGCCATGCCGGTCACCCCCGACCATGCGGTGACGTCGGCCGCCGAGGCCGGCCCGAAGGCACGCAGGTAGCGCCGGACGATCTCGGGTGGGTCCGGTTCGAGCAACGGCCGGTCGAGCCAGCGGTCGACGTACTGGTAGACGACCCCTCCGGACTGCTTCCAGCCGCCGCGCGGAGGCAGCTGGGCGAGCGGCTGATTGACCCTGGCGAGGTGAGCCAGGGCGTTGGCCGGCACCCCGGGAAACTCGTCGGCCAGCGCCTCCCCGAGCGCCTTCACGGGAAGCGGTCCGTCTACGAGCGCCTTCGAGATCGCCGCGTTGACCGCGTCGGGGTCGAGGTGGAGTGCCGGCTTGGTGTTCTGGCTCGACCTGCCCTCCCGCTCCTGACAGGGCTGCGTCCACTGCCGAAGCGTCAGCGCATCGTCGGCGGTGAGCAGGTGGATCGTCCCGCGCATGCACAGCAGCCGCACCAGCGACCCGTCGTCGAGCGCCCGGGTCACGTCGCCTGGATCGAAGTCGCGCAGCCGGGCGGCCAGGCTGAGGTACGGCGGCAGGTTCTCCTGGGCCTGCAGGCCGACGAGGTGCCCGACCATCTCGTGATGGCCGGTGGACGATCGCTCCAGCAGGTGCTGCCGCTGGAGCAGGGTCCGGTTGAGCTGCTGCTGGGTCAGGCGCACGCCGTCACGCTAGCGAACGGTGATGCTCTTGCTGTCCTCCGTCGGCCCGCCGCCCTCGGTGCCACCGCTCGGGTCGTCGGTCATGGCGACGAAGGTGTAGTCGCCCGGAGGGAGGCCGGACACATCGACCTCGGTCTCCCAGGGGTAGAGCTTGTCGGCCCAGCCCTCGGCGGTCGCGAAGCCGGTCTCGACGACCTCGTCGCCCCGGCGGATCTGCCACGGCACGGTGGCCTCGAAGGAGCTCGCCACACCACTGGCGGTGAAGGAGCCACTGACGGAGCCGCCCTGCTCGGGCGCGGTGACGTTGACCAGCCCGAGGACGCTCAGCGCCGGGGCGTTCGAGATCCCGTCGCCGGCGTCGATCCCGAAGATCGGGGTCGGGCTGCCGCCGAGGGTGAAGGTCACCGGTGCCCGCGTCTGGGCCACGCCCTGCAGTGTGTACACGAGCTGCTGCACGGCCAGGCCGGCCTCCGCCCGGGTCATGCCAGGAGCTCGGGTCGCATACGCGTCGCCGGCGAGCTCGACGACGAACACGCCGCGCTGCTCGTCGTACGCGACCTCGGCGAACTGCCCAGCTCGGGAACAGGGAGCGGTAGTCCGGGTCGAGCGCGTGGCCCGTGGTCACGAGCGCGGCCGCCGACTGGAGCGCGTCGCCGGTATCGAGGTTCCGGAACTCACGGAACAGCCGCGGTCCTTGCGGTGTGTCCGCCACGAAGTACGCCGGCACGGTGCTCCCTTCCGTGCCCGGCGACGTCGACGGAACCAGTGGCCGGAGACGTCGTCGGCGGCTCGCTCGGCTCGGCCTGCTCGGACGGGGTGTCAGACGCGGTGGCCACGGGATCGGCGTCGTCCTCGCCGCACCCGCTGAGGGTGGCGGCCAGGGCACTCGAGACTGCGACCATCGAGATCAGGCGGATCCAGGGACGTCGCGTGTTCATGCTCGCGCCTACTCGATGACGATCGTGCGGGAGTCGGTGTGCGGTCCGCCGCCCTCGGCGCCGCCCGAGGGGTCGTCGGTGGAGACGGTCAGGGTGTACTCACCGGGGTCGAGGTCGGAGACGTCCACCGAGCCGCTGAAGGGGAAGAGCTGGTTGCCCATCCAGCCGTCCGCGGTGAAGTAGCCGCCGCTGCCGGAGCCGCCATCGCTGCTGCTGAGCTCCCACAACACGTTGGCCTCGACCGAGTTGGCCACACCGGAGACCTCAAGGGTGTCGCCGCTCACGACCTGTCCCTCCACCGGGTCGGTGAGAGAGACGAGCGCCAGGGTCTCGAGCGTCGGTGCGTTGCTCACAGGGTCGGTCACCGGCTGGCCCAGGACCCGGTCGGTGGGTGCGCCGTCGGCGAGGAACTGCACCGGCACCCGCCCTTCTTGCAGGGCGCCCTGGACGCTGTACACCACCTGCTGGAGGGCCAGGGCCGCCTCTTCGTCGGTCATCCCGGTGGGGAGGTCCGCGGGCGCACCCTCCACGCTCACCTCGATCCGGGCGTCGGCGTCCTGTCCGGTCACGTCCACGCCCGAGACGCTGACGCCGGGTGGCCACAGGGATCCGTAGTCCGGGTCGTACGCCGTGCCGGCCACGCTCGCCGCGGCCGAGATGAACAGGGGATCCTCGCCGCGCTGGAACTCGCGGTAGAGCCGTGGTCCCTCCGGGGTGTCACCCACGAAGTAGACCGGGACGGCGGCCACGCCGGTCGGAACAGGGGCCGCGGACGCCGACTCGCTCACGTCGGGATCCTCCGGGCCGCTGGCCGTGCTCTGGTCCGCCGGGTCCGGGTCGGTGCTGTCGCCGGGGAGGTTGTTCCCGACGAGGGCGATGGCTGTGGTCACCGCCGCCGCGGCCAGCACGGCCCCGCCGGCGGCCAGGAGATAAGGACGGCTGCGCCGCATCCCGGTCACCTTGGTGCGCGCGCGGATCGAGTCGAGGGCGTGGCTCGGCTCGACCTCGGACACGGCGTCCGACAGCAGCTCGGCGAGGCGCCGGTCCTCGTCGTCCGGGGGATTGTGGGGGTGGAGGTGGTCGTTCATGACCGGTCCTTCAGGTAGTCGCCGAGCAGTGTCCGCAACCGGGCGGACCCGCGCGAGGCGTGGCTCTTGACCGCGCCCCGGCTGATGCCCATGGCCTCGGCGATCTCCGCCTCGGACATCTCCAGGTAGTAGCGCAGGGCCAGGACCTCCCGCTGCCGCTCCGGCAGCTCCCTCATGGCGTCCAGGACTGCGTCCCTGCGGGCGGCGGACAGCGTGGCCTGGTCGGCACCAGCATGAGGGAGGGGAGCCGCCTCCCTGGCCGCGTGCCGGGCGACGACGGCGCGGTGCCGCAGCGCGGAGCGCGACCGGTTCACGACCGCCTGCCGCAGGTAGGCCAGCGCCTTGTCCGGATCACGCAGCTTCGACCAACGACCGTGCACCGCCACGAACGCGTCCTGCACGATCTCCTCGGCGGTGGCGAAGTCGCGGACCAGGAGCACGGAGAGCCGGACCAGCTGCCGCCAGTGGGCGGCGTACAGGTTCTCCAGTGCGGCGTCGGCGTCCCAGGTGGGCTCCCGCGTCACCACCGCACGAGCCCCCGGAACCGCGATCGCATGGGTCATCACGCTAGTGCCACGCGCGAGGCAGTCCCGGGGTTTACCGCGGCGCGCCCGCGGCAATCGCCGCCCGAGCGGTTGTGCCAGCATGGCGGGCATGAGCAACGAGGACTGCCTCTTCTGCAAGATCGTGGCCGGCGACGTGCCCGCCGACGTCGTGCGCACCACGGACCACGTGGTGGCGTTCCGCGACATCAACCCGCAGGCGCCGACGCACGTCCTCGTGATCCCGCGCTCCCACCAGGCGAATGCCTCCGAGCTGGCGGCGGCGGAGCCGGAGACAGTGGCCCGGCTGGTCGATGTCGCGGCGAGGTGGCGCAGGCGGACGGCGTGGAGGACTACCGGATGGTGTTCAACACCGGGCCGGGGGTCGGGCAGACCGTGTTCCACACCCACCTGCACGTCCTCGGCGGACGGCCGATGACCTGGCCGCCCGGCTGATCCGAGGGAGAGGCTCCCGGATCAGCCCAGCAGGTCGAGGATCGACAGCAGCACGGGGACGACGAAGATGGCGAGCACGATCCAGGCGACCATCCGGTGCGACGGCTTGCGCGGGTTGAGGTTGGCAGCGAACTCGACCCAGGCACCCTCCACCGTGTTGCGGGTCAGGCCCATCCGCCGCACGTCGTCAGGCATCTCCAGGGGCCGCCAGATGTCGGCGCCGACCTGGCTGTGGCCGGGGTCGCCGGAAGGGTCCGGTCTGCGGTCGGTCATCGGACCCCCTCACTCGCGCGTGGGCACAGCGTACGGCGGCTCGGTGGCCGGTGACAGTATGTGCTCATGACCAGGGGGCGCGGCGCAGCCGCGCTGGCGGCGGTGCTCCTGCTGACCGCCTGCGGCGGCGGGGACGACGACGGGACGGCCGAGCCCGAGGCCACCGCCCCCACCACGAGCGAGCACTCCCACGGCTCGGACGGTCACGGCGGGGCGCAGCCGACGAGAGCCAAGCCACTGCGGCCGGGCGAGCAGCGCCTGGACCTCACGATGTCCGAGCCCTACACGCCGTCGGCGCCCACCGGCGTCGGCACCGACGACTACCGGTGCTTCCTGCTGGATCCGGAGCTCGAACGGGACGCCTACCTCACCGGCACCCACGTGCAACCGGGCAACGCCGAGGTGGTGCACCACGTCATCCTGTTCCGGGTCCCGCCGGAGCAGGTCGCCAGCGCCGAGGCGATCGACGCACAGGAGCCCGGGCAGGGCTGGACCTGCTTCGGCGGCACCGGTCTCGACGAGTTCGGCGACGTCGACGACGCTCCGTGGCTCGGTGCGTGGGCGCCCGGCGGCCAGGAGTCGGTGTTCCGCGCCGGATACGGTGTCGAGCTCGACCGCGGCTCCCGGATCGTGATGCAGGTCCACTACAACCTGCTCGCCGGCGACGACCCCTGACACCTCGGCCACGCAGCTCCGCCTCGCCCCACCTGATGCCGAGCTGACCGGCGTCGAGACGATGCTGCTGCCCGGTCCCGTCGAGCTCCCGTGCCGGCCCGAGCACGACGACGGAGCGCTCTGCGACCGGGCGGCCGCGCTGGCGGACGTGAAGGAGCGCTTCGGAGCCGGACCCGGTTCCACCGCGGACGCTCTGCACTTCCTGTGCGCCGGCGCCTTGAAGCCAGGCGAGGTGCAGTCGTGCACCCGCACGGTCCGGGAGCCGACGACCGTCATGGGCGCGCCGGACACATGCACCTGCTCGGCCGATCGATCCGGATCGAGGTCAATCCCGAGACCCCGCGCGCCCGCACCGTGCTCGACATCCCGGTCTGGGACTTCGACAACCAGGGCGCCAAGCCGGTCGAGCCGGTCAAGCTCGAGATCGGAGACCAGGTCAAGGTGACCTGCCGGCACGTGCAGTGGCTGCGCGACGAGCTGCCGTCGTTCGAGGGCCAGCCGGACCGCTACGTCTCTGGGGTGAGGGCACCACCGACGAGATGTGCCTCGGGCATCCTGCAGGTCACCCGTCCGTGACGAAGTCAGCCGACACCACGCTGACAACTCGGTGGGCCAACCTTCCTCACTCCCGTAACATGGATGCGCTCACACAGCCGACCGAAAGGACCGCCCGATCGGGCATTCATGACTGACACGCAACAGGGTGAAGGGATCCGACCAGCACCCGCCACATCGTGGTGGTCCCCAACAGCATCAACATGGTCAGCCTGCTCGGGCCCGGCGACGAGCACCTGGGCATCATCGAGGAGGCATTCGACGCCGACATCCACGTCCGCGGCAACCGGATCACCCTCAACGGCGAGCCCGGCGAGGTCGCCCTCGCCGAGCGGCTCCTCGACGAGCTGGTGACGATCATCCGCACCGGCCAGGGCGTCACCGGCGAGACCGTCGAGCGGGTGCTGCACATGCTGCGCGCCGAGACGACCGAGCGACCGGCCGACGTACTCTCCCTCAACATCCTGTCCAACCGCGGCCGCTCGATCCGCCCGAAGACGCTGAACCAGAAGCGCTACGTCGACTCCATCGACAAGCACACGATCACCTTCGGCATCGGCCCCGCCGGCACGGGCAAGACCTACCTGGCGATGGCCAAGGCCGTGCAGGCGCTGCAGGCCAAGAACGTCAACCGGATCATCCTCACCCGGCCCGGCTGTCGAGGCCGGGGAGCGGCTCGGGTTCCTGCCCGGCACGCTCAGCGAGAAGATCGACCCCTACCTGCGGCCGTTGTACGACGCCCTGCACGACATGATCGACCCCGACTCGATCCCGAAGCTGCTCGCGGCCGGGACGATCGAGGTCGCCCCGCTGGCCTACATGCGCGGCCGGTCGCTCAACGACGCCTTCATCATCCTCGACGAGGCGCAGAACACCTCGCCCGAGCAGATGAAGATGTTCCTCACCCGGCTCGGATTCGGCTCCAAGATCGTGGTCACCGGCGACGTCACCCAGATCGACCTGCCCGGCGCGGCCGAAGTCCGGGCTCAAGGTCGTCGAGGGCATCCTCGACGGGGTCCAGGACGTCGTGTTCAACCGGCTCACCAGCCACGACGTGGTCCGCCACAAGCTGGTCGGGCGCATCGTCGCGGCGTACGACGAGTTCGACGCCCGCGCCGATTTCCAGGCGCAGAAGCCGGGTCCCCGCACGTGAGTCGCTGGTCAGCGACGAAGAGCCAGCGATGAGCCAACGATGAGCCGACGATGAGCATCGAGGTGCTCAACGAGTCCGGGCAGCGACGCTCGACGTCAAGCGGCTGGCCTCGCTGAGCAGGTTCGTGATGGACCGGATGAGGGTGCATCCGCAGGCCGAGCTGTGCATCAAGGCGGTCGACGAGGCAACCATCACCGAGCTCAACGAGAAGTGGATGGAGAAGGAGGGCCCCACCGATGTCCTGGCCTTCCCGATGGACGAGCTGCGGCCCGGCCTGGTCAACGAGGAGCCGGAGCAAGGGGTGCTCGGCGACCTCGTGTTCTGCCCCGCCGTGGCCGAGCGCCAGGGGTCGACGGCGGGCCACGGGACCGACGCCGAGATCGAGCTGCTCACCGTCCACGGCATCCTGCACCTGCTGGGCTACGACCACGCGGAGCCGGAGGAGCACACGGAGATGTTCGGCCTCCAGGACGAGCTGCTCGCCGCATGGCGGGCATGATCATCTCGACATGCTCCATGCACTGCTCGACGAGCTCGATCGCCGATGAGTAGCACCGACATCTGGCTGGTCATCATCGCGGCCGCCCTCGTGCTCCTGGCCGGCCTGTTCTCGGCCGCCGACGCCGCCTTGTCGACGTACTCCAAGGCGCGGGCGGAGGAGCTCCTCGCCGACAAGCGGCCGGGTGCCCGCCGGCTGAACACCCTGCTCGAGGACCCAGCTCGATATCTCAACACTGCGCTGTTCCTGCGCCTGCTGTGCGAGATCGCGGCGACGGTGATCGTCACCCAGCTGGTCAGAAACGCCTGGGACGGGTCGATTCTGGCCGGCCGCGCTGACCGCGATCGGGATCATGCTGGTGGTCTCGTTCGTCGTGATCGGGGTGGCGCCTCGCACCCTGGGCCGGCAGCATCCGGAGCGGGTCGCCCTGCTCTCGGCGACTCCGCTCTCAGGGGTGACGACCGTCCTGGGCCCCTTCCCCAAACTGCTGATCCTGATCGGTAACGCGATCACCCCGGGCCGTGGATTCCGGGAGGGCCCGTTCTCGACGGAGACCGAGCTGCGCGAGCTGGTCGACCTGGCCGAGGCGTCGGCAGTGATCGAGTCCGGCGAGCGCAAGATGATCCACTCGGTTTTCGACCTCGGAGACACCAGCGCCCGCGAGGTGATGGTCCCGCGCACGGACGTCGTCTACATCGAGAGGTACAAGAACCTCCGCCAGACCATGTCGCTGTTCCTGCGCAGCGGCTTCTCGCGGGTCCCGGTCATCGGGGAGAACCTCGACGACGTCCGCGGATTCGCCTACCTCAAGGACCTCGTCCGTCGCGACTTCGAGGCGCCCGACGTGGAGTTCACCCAGCGCGTCGAGGAGGTCATGCGGCCGGCGCACTACGTGCCGGACTCCAAGCCGGTGGACGCGCTCCTGGCGCAGATGCAGGCCGACCGTCAGCACATCGCGGTGGTGGTCGACGAGTACGGCGGCACTGCCGGGCTGATCACGATCGAAGACATCCTGGAGGAGATCGTCGGGGAGATCGCGGATGAGTACGACGACGACGAGGTCGAGGTCGAGGTGCTCCCCTCCGGGTCCACCCGGGTCTCCTCGCGGTACCCGATCGACGATCTCGACGAGCTGTTCGGGTTCGACGTCGACGACGAGGACGTCGACAGCGTCGGTGGCCTGATGGCGAAGCACCTCGGCCGGGTACCCATCCCGGGTTCGCACGTCGTCGCCCACGGGTTGCGGTTCGAGGCCGAGGAAGCGTCTGGTCGCCGCAACAAGATCGGCACGGTACTCATCAGCGTCGCCGAACCGGAGCCAGTGGAGGAATCGGTCGAGGGGGCAGCGCATGAGTGACCTGTCTGCGGAGGACACCAAGCTGGTGACCCTGGCCCGCGCCACCCGTGCCCGGGTCGGAGCCGCCGAGGGCGCGGCGGTCCGTGACACCGACGGCCGCACCTACGCCGCGGCCGCCGTCGACCTGCCCTCGCTGCACCTGTCGGCGTTGCAGGTGTGCGTCGGCATGGCCGTCTCCTCGGGGTCGCGCGGCCTGGAGGCAGGGGTGGTGCTCACCGAGGCCGACCGGGTGTCGCCCGCGGACATTTCCGCCCTGGCGGACCTGGGTGGCTCCGGCGTGGTCGTCCACCGCGGTGACCACCGGGGGACGGTCCTCGACTCCATCCGGACCTGATTGGGTAGGTTTGGGCCCGTGCCTCTCAGGGGTGGGCAGGACCAGCACCTCGCAGCCGTCGAACGGCTGCGGGCGTCGTACGCCGCCATTCCACCCGGCGAGCCGGTGCGGTTGGCCAAACCCACGTCCAACCTGTTCCGGCCGCGCAGCGCCGCGGGGACCCGTGGTCTCGATGTCTCGGCCCTCACCGGCGTGATCGAGCTCGACACCGTCGGGCGCACCGCCGACGTGCAGGGCATGTGCACCTACGAGGACCTTGTCGACGAAACGCTGCCGCATGGCCTGATCCCACAAGTCGTCCCGCAGCTGCGCACGATCACCCTCGGGGGTGCGGTCTCGGGACTGGGGATCGAGGCCACCAGCTTCCGCAGCGGGCTGCCGCACGAGTCGGTCGTCGAGATGGACGTGTTCACGGGTGCCGGCGAGGTGGTCACGACTCGACCGGGCGAGGCCCTCTTCGACACGTTTCCGAATTCCTACGGGTCCCTCGGCTACGCCACCCGGTTGCGAATCGACCTCGAGGAGGTACCCACCCACGTCGCCCTGCGACACGTCCGGTTCGACGACGCCGGAGTGCTGGCGAAGACGATCGCGCAGATCGTCGAGACCGGCGAGTACGACGGCACCCGGGTCGACGGGCTCGACGGGGTCGTCTTCGCCCCGGGCGAGCTGTATCTGACCGTTGCCGCCTGGGACGCCAGCGGCTCGGCGATCGACGTGAGCGACTACACCGGACAGCAGGTGTACTACCGGTCCCTCCAGCAGCGAGAGACCGACAGGCTCACGATGCATGACTACCTCTGGCGCTGGGACACGGACTGGTTCTGGTGCTCGGGTGCCCTCGGTGCCCAGCATCCCGTGGTCCGTCGACTGTGGCCGCGCCGGTGGCGGCGCTCCGACGTCTACTGGCGGCTGATCGCGCTGGCCCGCCGACTGAAGGTCGCGGACTTCCTCGACCGCAGGGCCGGGCGTCCGGAGCGGGAGTTCGTGATCCAGGACGTGGAGATCCCGGTCGACCGGCTCCCGGAGTTCCTGGCGTGGTTCGACGAGGAGGTCGGGATGCGCCCGGTGTGGCTCTGCCCGCTGCGCACCACGCGTGCCTGGCCCTCATACCCGCTGGACCCGGAGCAGACCTACGTGAACGTCGGCTTCTGGGGGACCGTCCACGTCGGGGCGGATGCGGGTGACGCGCCCCGTAACCGGGCGATCGAGGCCAAGGTGCGTGAGCTCGGTGGCCACAAGTCCCTCTACTCCGAAGCGTTCTACGACCGGGACACCTTCGACCAGCTGTACGACGGGCCGCACCTGGCCCGCATCAAGGCGCAGTACGACCCCGATGACCGGCTCACGAGCCTCTACGACAAGGTGGTGCGACGACGATGACCCAGTCCAGAGGGACGGTCAGGATCGCGGACGCGGTGGCGTCCCTGCTTCGCGACGGGATGCCCGTTCGCTTCACGGCGTACGACGGAAGCTCGACGGGGCCCGAAGACGCCGCGATCGGCCTGGAGCTGACCAACCGGCGCGGGTTGTCCTACCTGATGACCGCGCCCGGCGACCTCGGCCTGGCCCGGGCCTATGTCGCGGGTGACCTGCTCCTCCACGGAGTGCATCCTGGCGACCCCTACGACGCTCTGGCACTGATCCAGAACAACGTCCGCTTCCGGACCCCGTCCCCTTCGGAGGCCTTCACACTGGTCCGGAGCCTCGGCCTCGGCAACCTCAAGCCTCCGCCGCCACCGCGTCAAGAGGCGCTGCCGCGCTGGCGCCGGGCCATGGAGGGGGTGCGGCACTCCATGGGGCGCGACGCCGAGGTCATCTCCCACCACTACGACGTCTCCAACACGTTCTACCAGTACGTGCTCGGGCCCTCGATGACCTACACCTGTGCCGTGTTCCCGACCGAGGACGCGACGCTCGAGGAAGCTCAGTTCGCCAAGTACGACCTGGTAGCGCGCAAGCTCGACCTCCAGCCCGGGCAGCGGCTGCTCGACGTGGGTTGCGGTTGGGGTGGCATGGTGCGGCACGCCGCCCGGGAGTACGGCGTCAAGGCTCTCGGCGTGACCCTGTCGCGTCAGCAGGCGTCCTGGGCGAAGGAGGCCATTGACCGGGAAGGGCTCGGTGACCTCGCGGAGGTCCGACACCTCGACTACCGCGACGTGCTCGAGGGCGGCTTCGACGCGGTCAGCTCGATCGGTCTGACCGAGCACATCGGCGTCCGCAACTACCCGGCGTACTTCTCCTTCCTTCGCGATCGGCTCCGTCCGGAGGGGCGGCTGCTGAACCACTGCATCACGAGGCCGCACAACCACCGGCAGGACATCGGCGCCTTCCTGGACCGCTACGTCTTCCCCGACGGCGAGCTCATCGGCTCAGGGCGCATCATCACCGAGGCCCAGAACGCCGGGCTGGAGGTCATGCACGAGGAGAACTTCCGCCGTCACTACGCCCTGACCCTCGCCGGCTGGTGCCGCAACCTGAAGGAGTACTGGGACGCCTGCGTCGCCGAGGTCGGCGAGGGAACGGCCCGCGTCTGGGGCCTCTACATGGCCGGGTCCCGACTGGGCTTCGAGCGCAACGACATCCAGCTGCATCACGTGCTGGCCGTGCGCACGACAGACGACGGGAAGGACGGGTTCCCGCTGCGCCCGACCTGGTGACTAGCCTTGCCGGGTGAGCACCCGGACCCGGCAGTACTCCGCCGAGGTGCTGCGCCGAGAGCAGGTCTCGGAGCATCTCGTCCGGTTGTCTCTGGGCGGTAGCGGACTGGCGGGCTTCACCAGCACCGGGATCCCCGACGAGTGGGTCGGGCTGGTGGTGCCGGGACAGTTCCAGAGCCGCTACTACACCGTGCGCTCCTGGGCTGACAGAGAGTTGGTCGTCGACGTCGTGGTGCACGAGGTCGGCCTCGTCACCGAGTGGGCGAGCCGTGACTGCGTGGGCGACACCGTGACCATCACCGAACCGAGGGGCTCCTTCGCGATGCCGGACGGCGCGGCGTGGGTGCTCCTGGTCGGCGACCTGACCGCGATGCCGGCCATGGCCAGGATCGCGGAGACGGTGCGCGTCGACCTGCTCAGACCTCGGAACATCCGGATCTGGGCGGAGGTGCCGGACGACCTGACCGGGTACCTCCCCGACCGCGCCGACGTGACCTGGCTGGAGCCGCCCGGTCCGGGCCAGAGCGCCCTGGCCCGTCTGGTGAAGTCGATCGAGTGGCCCGAAGGCGACGGTTACTTCTGGATGGCGGGGGAGTCCGCCCAGATGCGCGCGATCCGCAAGCACCTGATGCGGGAGCGGCGGCTGCCGAACACGGCGTACGACGTGATGGGCTACTGGCGCGGGGTCGGCCGCAGGCAGCCGCGGGCCGTCGACCCGGGGCCGATCTGGCGGGCCGGCAAGGCAGCGGGAAAGAGCGACGAGCAGATCTGGGCGGAGTACGACGAGGCGCGGGAAGGCAGCGGATGAGCCAGTCAACGCAGGAGGGCCACCGGAGTGGCTTCGCCTCCTTCGTCGGTCGGCCGAACGCGGGCAAGTCGACGCTGACCAATGCCCTGGTCGGGACCAAGGTGGCGATCACCTCCGACAAGCCGCAGACGACCCGGAACGTGGTGCGCGGGATCGTGCACCGGCCGGACGCGCAGCTGATCCTGGTGGACACCCCCGGGCTGCACCGGCCGCGGACCCTGCTCGGCGAGCGGCTCAACGACCTGGTCCGCTCGACCTGGTCGGAGGTCGACGTGGTCGCGGTGTGCTTCCCGGCCAACGAGAAGGTCGGGCCGGGAGACCGGTTCATCGTCGGGGAGCTCGCCAAGGTGCGTCGTACCACCAAGATCGCGGTCGCGACCAAGACCGACCTGGCCGGCCCGGAGCGGATTGGCAAGCACCTGCTGGACATCCAGGCCCTGGGTCAGGAGACGAATACCGATTGGGCGGAGATCGTGCCGGTCTCCGCCGTGGCGGGGGACCAGGTCTCCCTGCTGGCCGACCTCCTGGTCGGGCTCCTGCCCGAAGGCCCCCAGCTCTACCCGGACGGCGAGCTCACCGACGCACCCGAGGAGATGATCGCCGCGGAGCTGATCCGCGAGGCCGCCCTCGACGGCGTCCGCGACGAGCTCCCGCACTCGATCGCGGTGGTGGTCGACGAGATGGGGCCTCGCGAGGGCCGCCCCGACGACAAGCCGCTGCTCGACATCCACGCCAACCTTTACGTGGAGCGGTCCTCCCAGAAGGGGATCGTGATCGGCCACCGCGGCTCCCGGCTTCGGGAGGTCGGCACCGTCGCCCGCCAGCAGATCGAGGCAATGCTCGGCACCCCGGTCTACCTCGACCTGCACGTCAAGATCGCCAAGGACTGGCAACGCGACCCGCGTCAGCTCCGGAAGCTGGGTTTCTGAGGTCGACGCTGGACCCGGGCGGGTCTCGGTAGATCTCCCTTCACCACGTGAATGAACTTCTACCTGGATTGGGCCAGCCCTCGTCCCCACCGCGCCAACCGGCCACGGCCGTCCACAGCCGGCCGCCACTCGCGCCCCGGACTGGCGAGCCAACGGAGACCCTCCGCTCATGGAACCGGAATCAGTCGCCGTGCTGCTCGACCTCCAGTGCGGCGTGATCTCACGTTGCCAGGTGCTCGAGGCAGGGGGTGCGGACAAGGACGTCGCGCGGTGCCTGCGTCGCCGACTCTGGGCTCGAGTCCACGACGGCGTCTACGTCAACCACACGGGCCAGCTCACCGATGAGCAGAGGGCGTGGGCCGCCGTTCTCTTCTATTGGCCGGCTGCGCTGGCCGGTGACTCCGCGCTGCTGGCACATGGAGCACGCACGACCGGACGAAGGCACCACGAACAGGATCGGGTCGAGGTCGCCATCGCATACCCGGAGTGTGGGTGCGTGTCGCGGAATCCATGTGACGAGGGTCGTGGACTTCGATCGTCAGGCGCAGATGAACCTGTCGCCACCCCGACTCCGCGTGGAGCACGCCCTCCTCACAGTCGCCTCCCGAGCCCCCGAGGAGAGTGTCGGAGTCGGCATCCTCGGCGACGCGTGTCAGCAGCGGATCTCGACGGCCTCCCGACTGGTGACGGCGCTGGCTCACCTTCCGCGACTGCGACGGAGACGCCTACTCCTCACCATCCTCGAGGACGTGGCCGCAGGTGCCTACTCCGTGCTCGAACGGCACTACCTCGTTCGTGTGGAGCGACCCCACAAGCTGCCCACCGGTCGTCGTCAGCGACGAGTCACGACGGGGCGCGGGGTCTGCTATCGGGACGTGGAGTATCTCGGCCTCGGTGCCGTCGTCGAGCTGGACGGCCGGCTGGGACATGAGCGCTCAGCGGATCGATGGGCCGATCTCGATCGTGATGTCGAGGCCGCTGTCGCAGGTACGCTCACCGTCCGGGTCTGGTGGAAGCAAGCGCTGTACCCGTGTCGACTGGCGGCCGCGATTGCCCGCATCCTCCTCGCCCGCGGCTGGACAGGGGCGCCCGTTGGCTGCCGCCCGGACTGTCCCGTGGGGGCCATCTCGGTAGATCTGCCCTCACAGGGTGGATGAGGATCTACCGGGTTGCCCTGCCGACCGTCAGTCGGGTGCCCAGCAGATGCCGTAGGTCTGGCCGGACTCCCACTGCTTGCCGCTCGGCCACTCGTAGCCCCACCGGAAGTTCAAGGCGTCGTCGGCGACGGCGCGGCCGGCGTCCTCGCACGGGGTCTCGCCGGCGGCGCGAGCGCGTTCCACGCCCGGGTAGGGCGCAGCCTCGAAGGTCACCGTCGAGATGGCGCGCCAGGAGTGGTCGGAGGAACAGATCACGCGCCGGAAGTTCGGCTGGTCGGGTGCGGCGGTGCCGCACATGGCATAGCGGTCTCGGTCAGCCTCTCGGGCCAGCACGTCTTCCATCCGCCCGCTCAGTAGCGCCAGCTTCCCGTCGGAGGCGACGGCGATGACGTCGCAGCGGAACCAGTTCGCCCCTTTGTCTGACTCCTCGAGGCTCGGTGTGAACCAGACCGAGCGCAGCATGCTCAGTCGACGTTGCTCGGGCGTACCCCCGACGAACTCGGCGAATCGTCGAGGACACACGGTGGCCACTTGCGCCTGCACCGTCTTGGAGTCGACGGCAAGCAGGTGGCCGTCGACGACGGTGTCCAGCTCGCCCACGAAGAAGGTCACCGAGGTGTGCTCGCGGTCGCAGGACCGGTCCCGTCGGTCATTCGTGGGCGCGACTGCCTCGTCGTACGCGAGCGCGTAGCAGGCCCGAACGGGAGGCGGCGGGGGCGCCGCGCGGGCAGGAGTCGGAACGGCAGCCTCGCTGGTCGGAGATGAGGCAGGGTCGGACTCGGGTGGATCCTCGTCGGAGGCGCTGCAGCCGGCGAGCAGGCCGGTGAGCAGGCCGGTGAGCAGCAGGACGACGGCGAAAGCGGTCGCGAGGTGGCGGCTCAGAGGTCTGTGCCTCACTTGTTCGTGCGCGCCCAGCACACCGACCGACGGTTGCCGGCTTCCCACTCGGCCTCGTGGAAGAACGTGTAACCGAAGTCGTAGTCGACGGGGTAGCTCAGCCAGGCTCCTACGGAGTCGGAGCAGAAGTCGCGGGTGGTCACCTCGACGACGCGATCTCCCGGATAGGGCTCTCCGTTCTCGCCGAGCTGGATCGTGGTCACCGCCCGCCAGCTGTGATCCTCCGTGCACGGGATCTTCACCGAGCCCGCGACGGACGACCCGGCGGCGCACACCATCCACTTGTCGCGTTGCCGTAGCAGGAGTCCCTCCGCGGTCTTCGGCAGGTCGACGTAGGACTCGCTCTGGTCACCGCCGCCGACCACGTCGCACCGGTACCACCTGGCGCCGTTGTCCCAGGCCTCCTCCGAGGGCCGGAACCACGCCCAGCTCACCACGGTGCGCATCACCATGCTCTCGTCCGCCCCGAGAAAGGCCATGAACTTCTTGCTGCAGGTCTCGTAGGCGAAGGCGCCCATCTTCTCGTCGTCGTAGTCCGCGTCGTCGAACTCCTCTGGCAGCTGGCCGATCGCGTAGGTCTCAGCCGTGTGCTCCTCGGCGCAGTCGACGGTCCGGGTCGCGTTGCTGGCCAGTTCGACGTCGTCGGGTGTGAGCACTCGACAAGCCCCCAGCTCGGGAGAGCCGACCGCGTCCACCTGGTCCGGGTCGACGTCGTTTCCCTGGCTCTCCTCTCCGCACGCCGCCAGGAACACGACGAGGAGCAGGGCAACACCGCGTACGACGTGCGGCAACGCCATGCTCCCCTCGTGGCGGACGGCCGATCGGCCGAGACTGCCCGCGATGGTACCTGCCTCGCGGATGCCGGCATCACGCCCATTCCCAGGGCTACGCCGCCCTCCAGGCGGGGAAGGAGGGGATGGTCAAGGTGGTCTTCACGCCTGACTTCGGCGTTCTTTCTCCCGCGAGGGACCCGGCCGCGTAGTGTGGGGTCACCGAGGAATTCGTCGACGTCGAGACCACTTCGTCATTTCGAGGTGAAAACTCTCACGTCCGACCTCCGGGTCGGCAGGACAGGCCATCTTGGCTTCTGTCGGAACCCTGACCGCGACCCCGCTGACCTCACCCGCTGCCAACGCGGAGGCCAAGCGGCGCCCGCCACTGGTGACGGTGGTCAAGCGGGTCTCGATGAGCCTGCTGATCGCCTGCGTCATCCCCGCCACATTGTTCTACGTCTGGTTCGTGGTTGCCGGGGTGTGGACGGCAATCATCGCCGCCCTGGCGTGGTCGTACGGCGCCATTGCCTGGCGTGCGCTCACCCGGCGCCGTACCTCAGGGTTGCTGATCCTCACTGCGATCGTGATGACGGGACGGACGGTCCTCGCGATCGTGGCCGACAGCACGTTTCTGTACTTCCTCCAGCCGATCATCAGTGACGGCGTGATCGGGACGACGTTCCTGCTGTCCCTGGCCAGCGCCCGGCCGTTGGTGGCGCGCCTGGCCGGCGACTTCTACCCGATGGACCGCGAGCTGTCCCTCCGACCCCGGATCCGGCGGCTGTTCTGGCACCTCACGATGCTGTGGGCGGTGCTCTGCCTCGGGAAGGCCACGATGACCTTGTGGCTGTTGCAGTCGCAGTCCTTGGAGACCTTCGTCCTGGTCAAGAGCATCTCCATGCTTGCGATCAACATCCTGGCTGCCGTCGCCACCGTGGGCCTGGCAGCGCTCGTGGCCCGCAAGGAAGGTCTGATCGGCCCGGCGCGGGTGGAGCGCCTCGTGCCAGCTCCGGCGGGCTGAAGGCGCTCCATCAGCCATCGCGAGAGCTAGCGACGCGAGAGCCCACACGTCGCCGGTCCGTCCAGCACCTCACCGTCGTGGTCGAATCGCGATCCATGCAAAGGGCAGTCCCAGCTGCGCTCGGCGTCGTTCCAGGCCACGATCCCACCGAGGTGCGTGCACACCGCCGACACTCGGTGGTCCACGCCGTCGACCCGTGCGCTCGCGGTCGGCGCGCCGACGTGGTCGAGCCGTACGTGGCCATCGCCCTCGCCGGGTGCCGCACCGACACCGGGACGGAACAGCGGGCGGATCCAGCCACGGGTCATCTCGAAGCCGACCTCTCCGTTGATCTTGAGCACGTCGGCGAGTCCGCGCAGCTCCGTGGATCTCCAGGGCAGCAGAGCCTCCGCCCACTCGACGTGCCCGTCGAGGATCCGGGCAGACAGCGCGAGCGATGCCGCGACCGCGTTGGTCATGCCCCACTTCGAGTACCCGCCCGCGACCAGGATCTCGTCGTGATTCGGCAGGAGCGGCCCGACGTACGGCAGGGCGTGATGAGGCACGAAGTCCTGTGCTGACCAGGCGTGGGTCTCGGTCGCCCCCGGGTAGTACTCCGCCGTCCAGGAGCGCAGGTCGTCGAGACGCTGCACGGTCGACCCGCCACGGCCGGTGGGGTGGCCGTTACCGCCGACCAGGAGCACGTTGCCGTCCTCCGCGGGCGCGTCCCGCAGGGACCGCGAGGGTGAGTCGGCCGACAGCCACATGCCGTCCACTGTTGGGCCTGGCGTACGAAATGCGAGACCGTAGGAACGAGCCGGAGCCGCCCTCGCGAAGAAGGCACCGCGGTCCAGGATGGGCATGTTCGTGGCCAGGACGACAGAGCCAGCGGACACCTTGCCGACGTCGGTGACGACGGCGACCGGGTCGCGGCCGGCGACGTGCCGCACCCGCGCGCCCTCGATGATGGTGCCGCCGTGAGCCTCGGTCTGTCGCCTGAGGGCTTCCAGCAGCTCGACCGGGTCGAGCTGCAGCTGATCGTCCAGCCCGACCGCACCGGAGGTCGGGAACGGCAGGCTCGGGCGGTCGAGCCAGGTGACCGGCAAGCCGGCCGCGCGAGCCACGTCCAGCTCCCTGCGCGCCGACGCCGCGCCGCGCTCGCCGAACCCGAAGGTGTACGCCGCTCGCCGCTGCGTGTCGACGTCGTGGTCCGCGCAGAACCGGGAGAGCCAGGCCTGGCCCTCCCTGTTCGCCGCGAGGTACGTCCTGACCACGTCGGCGGAGTGGCGGCGGGCGATCTTGGAGAGCTGCGTGCCCTGCAGGAGGCTGACCTTGGCTGTGCTGCCGCCGGTGGTGCCCGCCCCCACGTGTCGAGCCTCGAGCACCGCCACCGACCTTCCTGCCCTGGCGATCAGGAGCGCGGTCGTCAGACCGGTGAGGCCGCCTCCGACAACCACGACGTCGTACTCGCCGGCGACGGAGGCCTCGGGCGTCGGTGGCCGCGGATGCCGGTCCTGCCAGAGGGACAGCAGTGCCACGTCAGTCCTCCTTGTCGCCGGTGCGGTGGCGGCCGGCACGCAGAGCCCGTCCTCGGCGTAGGTCCTCGGCCTCCTTCTTCTCGGCCTTCTCGATGTTGCGGGTGTCACGTGGGGGCAGCTGGATGGATTTCTCGGCCGCGATCCCGGAGCGCAGCTCCCGGCCACGCTCGAGCTCGGCGTCCAGCTCCGCGCCGAACAGGAGCGCCAGGTTCGTGAGCCAGAGCCACAGCAGGAAGGCGATGACCCCGGCGAGCGCGCCGTACGTCCGGTCGTAGGTGGAGAAGTTCGCCACGTAGAACCCGAAGGCCGCCGACAGCAGGATCCAGGTGACGATCGCGACGAAGGCCCCGACGCTGATCCAGCGGAACTTCGGCTGCTTGACGTTCGGTGTCGCGTAGTAGAGCAGGGCCACGATCACGATCACGACCGCCAGCAGCAGGGGCCACTTGATGATCTGCCAGGCCAGGACCGCCGACGATCCAAGGCCGACCGCGTCGCCGACCGACTCTGCGACCGGTCCGGTGAGGACCAGGGCGAGCAGGACCGCGGCGGCGAGGACCACGAGCACCACCGTCAGCACCAGCATGGCCGGACGCAGCTTCCAGATCGGGCGGCCCTCACCCACCTCGTAGACCCGGTTCATGGCCCGGCCGAAGGCGCCTACGTACCCGCTTGCCGACCACAGCGCGCCGGCGAGTCCGAGGACCAGCGCCAGGCCTGCCGCCTGGTTGGAGCTGAGCTCGACGAGGGTGGGTCGCACGCTGTCGACCACCGACGAGCCGCCCAGGTCGTCAACGACGCCGAGCACCTCGTCGACGGCGCTGCTGCCCTGGCCGACGAGCCCGAGGAGTGAGGTGAGCGCGATGGCCGCCGGGAAGATCGCGAGCACGGCGTAGTAGGTGAGCGCTGCCGCCAGATCGGTGCACTGGTCGTCAGAGAACTCCCGCAGGGTCTTGCGAAAGACGTACCACCACGCCCGCTTGTCCAGATCGGTCGGGGAGTCGACCTTGCCGGCGTCCGGGTCGGCCTCGGGACCTGGTGACGGCGTGTCCGGTGTTCGCTCGGCCTCGGTGTCGCGGGCGTGTGACATGCCCCTGCGTACCCCGCGGGACGGGTGGCCACACGGCGCGCGCCCCGGGCGATCTGGCCGATCGAGCATCGAAGGCGGCGATGTTGGGTACGACGAGACGTGTTGATCCCCAAACCTCGCGGATCTCTGTCCGAGGCGCTCTTCGCAGCATGGAAGCTCCCGGCAGAAGACGTCCCGGCGTTGGCCGACGTCGGGCCCGAGTCGGAGGACGACGCCGCGATCGCCCTGTGGGCGTCGTACCAGCTTCACTACGTCGGCTTCGAAGAAGTCGACGACGCTCTCGAGTGGCAACCGGACGTCCTCCGTCTGCGTGCCTCGCTCGAGCTCGACCTCGAGCGCCGTCTACGGGCCCGATACGGAGGGCACCAGCAGGAGGGCGACTTCCCCGCCGACTTCTTCTCCTACGTCGAGTCACACGATGGAAGGTCGATCGCGGCCTACGTGCAGTCCGATGCCGACGCCGAGCAGGTGCGTGATCTGCTCCGGATGCGCTCGGTCTACCACCTCGGGGAGGCCGATCCCATCAGCTGGGTCGTGCCGCGGCTGGCGGCACGTCCCAAGGCTGCGCTCATGGAGATCCTGTACGACGAGTACGGCGCGGGCGATCCGAACCGGCTCCACTCACACTTGTTCGCCCTCGGCATGGAGGCCAGCGGGCTCCGGACCGAGTACGGCGCCTACGTCGACGAGGCGCCGCTGGAGATCCTGGAGCAGAACAACGCCATGTCCTTGTTCGGGCTGCACCGACGTCATCGCGGCGCCGCCCTGGGGCACTTCGCTGCGTTCGAGGCGACCAGTTCGATGCCGTCGCGCCGGATGGTGCAGGGCCTGGAGCGACTCGGCTTCCCGGACGAGCTGGTGCGCTACTACAGCGAGCACGTGGAGGCGGATTCAGTGCATGAGCAGCTTGCCGTGCGCGTCCTTTGCGGGGCGTTGCTGGAGGGAGAGCAGGAGCTGACCGCCGACGTCTTCTTCGGCGCCTTCACCTGCCTGGACCTCGAGGACCGGGTGGCCGGACACCTGCTCGACGTATGGGGAGCGCAATGAGTGAGAGGCGACGGGACCATCCGGACGTCGTCGTGTGCCCCGGCGGACCGTTGCTGCTCCGGGGGAACCACGTCGTCGAGGACGCCGAGGGCGAGGTTCATCGCACGTCGCGCCCGGTGAGTGCGGTGTGTCGCTGCGGCAAGTCGGCGATTGCCCCCTGGTGCGACGGGACCCACAAGCTGCTGCCGGAGAAGTCACGGCCCTGAGGCGTCGAAGCGCGCCAGCACGCCACGGGGATACGACCGGGTCTCGACGAGATCCAGTGCGCCGTACGCCGGGAGCCCGTCGCTCACGGTGGTCACCTGTTCCAGGGTGCCGAGCTGGAGAACCAGACTTCCGCCGGGCAGGAGGTGCCGCCCCGCCGCCCGGAGACAGGCGCGCGCCACGTCGAGGCCGTCGTCACCCCCGTCGATGGCAAGCAGGGGGTCCTCGGGGAATCGCCCGGTGTCGACGCGCCGGACCCAAGGCGGGTCGGCGATCACCAGTGCGAACCGCTCTCGGACGTCGAGCACGTCGTCGATCGTGCCTTCCCGCACCGTGACCAGCGCTCCCAACCCGGCGGTCTCCGCGTTGCGACGGGCGTAGTCGCACGCAACGGGACTGACGTCCACGCAGACCAGGGGACGGGCACGGAGTGTCACGGCGAGGAGCCCGATGTGCCCTGCCCCTGTGCACAGCTCCAGGACCGGACCGTACGATGCCTCGTCGAGCAGCTCGGCCGCCCACCGGGACTGCTCGGCGGTCCAGGCCCTCGGTCGCAGCAGGCGGTGGTCGAAGCCGATCTCCAGTCCTCCGAAGTCGACGGTCTCCTGAGCGGGAGCGGATCTGGTGCCGGTCACCCCCGCCTGCCTTTCAGGCGGGTGTGGAATACCGCCGCGCGGGCCGCGTTCGCCCCGGGCGCACCGTGGACGCCACCGCCCGGGTGTGCCGAAGCCGATCCCAAGTACAGGCCGGGGATCCCCGTCTCGGCCCTGCCGAGGCCGGGGACGGGGCGGAACACCAGTTGCTGGTGGAGCTGGGCGGTGCCGCCGTTGATGGCGCCCCCGATCAGGTTGGCGTTCCGCGCCTCGAGCTCGCGCGGGCCGAGGATGCGTCGCGCGAGGATGCGTGATCCGAAACCGGGTGCCAGACGCTCGATCCTCGCCTGCATCCGGTCGGCGAACCGCTCGCAGTCGTCCCGGTCCCAATAGCCGCGGATCCCGCCGTCTCCCGCATCGCGGACGGTGACCTGTGGGACATGGGCGTAGGCCCACATGGACTCGGTGCCGGGTGGTGATCGGGTCGGGTCCGTCGTCGTCATCTGCCCGGCGAGGAGGAAGGGGTGAGCGGGCACCGCGCCGGCGTTGACCTGAGCGAGCGCCTCGGCCATCTCCTCCACGGAGTCAGCGACGTGGAGGGTGCCGGGCGCGTGCGGCGGGGGAGAGGCCCAGGGCACCGGCCCGGCGAGGGCCCAATCGACCTTGACCGTCGACGGATCCAGCTGGAACCGGCGCATTCCACGCCGGACCCGGCCGGGCACGACGGCGGGCGCGAGCAGACGGCCATAGAGGTGGGGTGCGGCGACGTCGGCGATCACGGCGTGCCGGGCGGCGTACGTCGCGCCGTCCGCCGCGAGCGCGGCCCGGGCCCGACCGCCGATGACCGCGATCGACTCGACCGGCGTTGAGCACCGGATCTCGCCTCCTCGACTCCGGAGGCGGTCGGCGAGGGCTTGGGTGAGCCGTCCGGACCCGCCTTCGGGCGCGGGGAAGCCGACGGTCTGTCCGAGCATGGTGAGCAGCACCGCCATCAGGCCCGAGCCGGTGCCTTCGAGGGGGATGTCGGCGTGCGAGGCGTTTCCGGCGAGCAGCAGGCGGGGCCGGATGCCCGCGAACCGGCCCCGCCCCAGCTCGACCGCGGGGGTCAGGAGAGTGCGAACGAACTCGAGTCCTCCGACGCCGCGCAACCTGGCCACACCGCGCAGCCCCGCTCGCAAGGGAGGAAAGGGTGTGAGCAGGCCTTCGAGGAGTTGCTCACCGATCCGGTCCCATTGGCCGCAGAGGTCGAGCCAGGCCTGGCCGTCCCCGGTATGCCCCTGCTCGATGAGGGCGGCGGTGATGCTGCGGTCCCGGTGGAGGATCGCCCAGTCGCCGTCCGGCAGCGGGTGACCCAGAGCGGCGGGAGCGTGGCGCCAGGTCAGGCCGTGTTCCTCGAGCCGGAAGGACCGGAGCGTTCGGGACGCCGCCGCGAGCGGGTAGAACGCGCTGAATGTGTCGTGCACGAACCCGGCCTCGAGCTCCCCGTCGCTCCGGACCGCGCCACCGACGTCGGGCTGGGCCTCGAGCACCAGCACCGACCAGCCCCTGTCCGCGAGGCAGTTGGCGGCCACCAGACCGTTGGGACCGGCGCCGACGACGACGGCGTCGTACCCGTGACGGGGCACGCCCTCTCTCACCTCCGCCGTTCGGCGATGTAGGCGAGTCGCTTCAGCGCTTCCTCGTTGCGCCACTTCAACGACAGGACGCGCACCGGAGAGGGCACGAGGGTTCCCGGGCCGGACACGGCGTCCTCCTCGATCGTCACCTCGGTGTTGCCGCCGACCGGGCTCAGCCGCAGCGTCACCGCCGCTTCGCCCGCCGGCCAGGCCCGGGCGCGCAACGTCAAGTGGTGACCGGGGTCGACGTCGGTCACTTCGGTGGTGTCGTCGACCAGGAGTGGCCAGGTACCGGCCGAGTGGTGAAGCTGGGTGCCGACATCGGGCCACGCGTCGTCGACCTCCCTCATCCTGGAGGCGCCTACGACCCAGAGGGGGTACAACCAGCCGTCCGCCAGCACGTCCCACACCTGTTCCGGAATCGCCTCGACAAGTCGGGTTGTCGTTGCCATGGCCTTCCTTACCCCCCGTGGCGGTCCGGAAACGCGCGGCCCGCCAGTCGTCCGATCCGGTTGCGATAGTCTGGGCCAGTCATGATGCGTTGCCTGCTTCTTCGTAGCCGCAGCGAGGTCTGAGAGCCGGACCCCTCGCTGCGGAGGTGCTGCGCGACCGGCGCTCCTGTCCGACTCAGCAGAGCGAGGACCCATGACTCCCCAGCGTTCCGGATTCAGCAACACCCAGCGGCCGAGCCGCATGCCGCTGCACCGCTACCGCGCCTTCCCACCCGTGGACCTGCCCGATCGCACCTGGCCCACCAACACCGTCACCGAGGCACCCCGGTGGCTCAGCACCGACCTGCGCGATGGCAACCAGGCGCTCATCGACCCGATGACGCCGTCGCGCAAGCACACCATGTTCGAGCTGCTCGTGCAGATGGGCTACAAGGAGATCGAGGTCGGCTTCCCGTCGGCGAGCGAGACCGACTTCAGCTTCGTGCGCCAGCTCATCGAGCAGGACAAGATCCCCGAGGACGTCACGATCTCCGTGTTGACCCAGGCGCGCGAGGACCTGATCGAGCGCACCGTCCAGAGCCTGGTCGGCGTGCACCACGCCAACATCCACCTCTACAACGCCCTGGCTCCGCTCTTCCGGCGGGTGGTCTTCCGCGCCAGCAAGGACGAGATCAAGGACATCGCCGTCCGCGGCACCGAGCTGGTGATGAAGCACGCCGAGAACTACCTCGACAGGACCTTGATCGGCTACGAGTACAGCCCCGAGATCTTCACCGGCACCGAGCTGCCGTTCTCGGTCGAGGTCTGCGAGGCGGTCTCGGACGTGTGGCAGCCCGACGACGGCCGCGAGATCATCCTCAACCTGCCGGCCACGGTGGAGATGTCGACGCCGAACGTGTACGCCGACCAGATCGAGTGGTTCTCCCGTCAGCTGACCCGACGCGAGCACACCACGATCAGCCTGCACCCCCACAACGACCGCGGCACGGCCGTGGCCGCCACCGAGTTGGCGATGATGGCAGGTGCCGATCGGGTCGAGGGCTGTCTGTTCGGGCACGGCGAGCGCACCGGAAACGTCTGCCTGGTCACGCTCGGGATGAACCTCTTCAGCCAGGGCATCGATCCGCAGATCGACTTCGGCGACATCGACGAGATCCGCCGGACCGTCGAGTACTGCACCCAGCTGCCCGTCCACCCGCGTCACCCGTACGCCGGAGACCTCGTCTACACCGCGTTCTCGGGCAGTCACCAGGACGCGATCAAGAAGGGGCTGGAGGACCTCGACCGGCGCGCCGGCGACGCCGGCGTCGACGTCGCGGACCTGGAGTGGGAGGCCCCGTACCTCCCCATCGACCCGAAGGACGTTGGCCGCACCTACGAGGCCGTGATCCGGGTCAACAGCCAGTCCGGGAAGGGCGGCGTCGCCTACATCCTCAAGGCCGAGCACAAGCTCGACCTGCCTCGACGGGCGCAGATCGAGTTCAGCCGGGTGGTCCAGGAGCGCACGGACGCCGACGGCGGTGAGATGTCGCCCGAAGAGATCTGGGCGGTGTTCTCCGCCGAGTACCTCGACCGCGAGGCGCCGCTGCGGCTCAACTCCGTGCACACGTCGTCCGCGGCGGGGGAGAAGGACCAGCTCTCGGTGAACGTCTACGTCGACGGCAGCGCGCAATCGCTGACCGGCGAGGGCAACGGCCCGATCGCCGCGTTCGTCAACGCGATCAACGAGCTTCCGCAGGACTTCGACGTCCGGGTCCTCGACTACCACGAGCATGCCCTGTCGTCGGGCGGCGACGCGATCGCGGCGGCGTACGTCGAGTGCGCGGTCGGTGACCAGGTCCTGTGGGGCGTCGGGCTCGACCCCAACATCGTCACTGCGTCACTCAAGGCAGTGATCTCCGCAGTCAATCGGAGCGTGCCCCGGGCCGGCTGACTTCCCATCCGTTCAAGAAGACCGGCCACGCATTCGGGCAGAGTGGCGCGCATGACCGATCTGACAACGAAGCTCGTGGTCCGCAGCGCCGACGAGGCGCTCGAGTTCTACCGACGTGCGTTCGGCGCCGAGCCGGGGCCGAGGCACGCCGACGGCGACACGGTGCTGCACGCTGTGATGACCGTGTTCGGCACCAGGGTGAGCCTCAAGGACGGCGATGACGTGGACCCGGCTCCGGAGGCCTCGGGCAAGGCCGGTGCGATCATGGAGGTCTCGACCGACGACCCGGACCGCATCGCCGACGCAGCCGTGGCTGCCGGGGCGATGGTGGTGTTCCCGGTCGAGGACCGTGAGTACGGCGCCCGGGCCGGCCGGGTGCGCGACCCGTTCGGCCACGAGTGGATCCTGTCCACGCCGGTGAGCGCGTAGCGACTACCCGGGGCCGGCGTACTCTCGAAGAGAGGTCTCCTCGCACCCGGAGGTCGTCATGGACGTCCTGCTGTATGTCCTGGGATCGCTGCTCGTCCTGGCTGGTGTGGTCTGGGCTACCAGCGCTCGCGTGGTCAAGCAGATCGAGCGCGGCGTCGTGTTCCGGTTGGGTCGCGCGCAGCCGGAGGTGAGGCGGCCGGGACTGACGATGCTGATCCCCGTCGTGGACCGGATGACCCGGGTCAACATGCAGGTGGTGACCATGCCGGTGCCGGCCCAGGACGGCATCACCCGCGACAACGTGACGGTCCGGGTCGACGCGGTCGTCTACTTCAGGGTGATCGACCCGATGCGGGCCGTCGTCCAGGTGCAGGACTACGAGTTCGCAATCTCCCAGGTGGCGCAGACCTCGCTGCGCTCGATCATCGGAAAGAGCGAGCTGGACGACCTGCTGTCCAATCGGGAGCACCTCAACCAGGGCCTCGAGGTGATGCTCGACAGTCCGGCGGCCTCCTGGGGCGTCGAGATCGACCGGGTGGAGATCAAGGACGTGGCACTGCCGGAGTCGATGAAGCGATCGATGTCGCGGCAGGCGGAGGCAGAGCGCGAGCGCCGGTCCCGGATCATCACCGCCGACGGCGAGTTCCAGGCGTCCCAGAAGCTCTCGGAGGCCGCCACCGCGATGGCCGGTACACCGGCCGCGCTGCAACTACGGCTCCTGCAGACGATGGTTGAGGTGGCGGCGGAGAAGAACTCGACCCTGGTGCTGCCGTTCCCGGTCGAGATGCTGCGCTACTTCGAGGCCATCGCCTCCGGTACGCCGGCCGCGCCGCGTGACGACACGGCATCCGGAGAGGCGCCGGCCGACGGTGCCATTCTCGACGTGCATGAGACGTCCTGACACGTGCAGTCGCCATCCCAAAACCGCAAAACCGTCACCGCCGCAGCTCGGCCACCTCGTCGAGCCGCTCCAGCTTGTGCGGATTCCGGATCGCATAGATGCGGGCGATCCGGCCGTCCTCGACCGCGAAGGCGACCGCCGTGTCGAGCTCGCCGGCCGGGTCGATCCGGGCCGCCACGGTGCCGTTGAGGAGCAGCATGGCGACCTCCACGTCCGGCGCGAACTGTGCGAAGCGGGACAGATACGACACCACCAGTTCCCGGCCCGTGACCGGCTTCCGGACCGTGGGGGCCAGCCCACCGCCGTCCCCGACCACGACGACATCAGGTGCGAGGACGTCCATCAGGCCCTGCACGTCACCCGTGGTGAGGGCGGCGACGAACCGCTCCACGACCTGCTGCTGCTCGGCGCGGCTCACCGCCATCCGCGGGCGACGTGCGGCCACGTGCTGCCGGGCCCGGTGCGCCGTCTGCCTGACCGCTGCGGAGGACTTGCCCACAGCCTCGGCGATCTCGTCATAGGGCACGGCAAACACCTCGCGGAGCACGAAGACCGCGCGCTCTGTCGGCCCGAGTGTCTCGAGCACGGCGAGCATCGCGATCGAGAGGCCCTCGGCGAACTCCACGTCCTCGGCCACGTCCGGGCTGGTCAACAACGGCTCGGGCAGCCACTCCCCGACGTAGTCCTCGCGCTGCCGGGCAAGCGTGCGCAGCCGGTTGAGTGCCTGCCGGCTGACGATCCGAATCAGGTAGGCGCGCGGTTCGCGCACCTCGGCCCGGGTCGCGTCGTCGATGTCGGCCCACCGCAACCAGGTCTCTTGCACGACATCCTCGGCGTCGGCGGCCGAGCCCAGCATCTCGTACGCGACAGAGAACAGCAGGCCGCGGTAGGTGACGAACGGGTCGTCGTTCATGCCGAGGAGGCTACGTCCGCGGAAGGGGTTGCGAGCGGCTGCAGGCCGCAGGCCGCGGAGAACTCCTGCGACCCGATCCCGAGTGCGATGTTGCTCCGTGCGCTGAGGTTCATGACGCCGATCCTCACTGTCAGCTCCAGCAGCGCCGGCGCCCCCAGGTCCTCGAGCAGCGAGGCGGACAGCTCGTCGGTGACGGTCAGCGGGGTCTGGCACATCGCCTCGGCGTACTCCATCACTCGGCGCTCCAAAGGAGTGAAGGCATCGGACTCCCGCCACCGCGGCACCTCCCGTGCTTTCGCCTCGTCGAGCCCCTTGTGGTGGGCCAGGAAGTAGTGGAGGTCCAGGCAGAAGCCACAGCCGACCTGACTGGCCGCAGCCATGGTCGCGAACGCCACCAGGTTCGGATCGATCAGGTCCCACTTCTCGGCCTTGCGGCCGAATCCCATCATGTCCTTGAACACCCTCGGGTTCTGCCACATCACCTCCGCGGACTCCGGCACTTCGCCGAGCATCTTCCGCATCGCTACCTTCAGCAATCCGCCGTAGATGCCGGTGATCTGCGTCTTGGGGACTCGGGAGTGGTTGGCCATGTCTTCCTCCGGGGTGTCTGGGTTTTGACCTATGGACACCGGCCAGAAGTCGGATGTGACACCAGGGGCCGTTTCCGGACGTTTGTCAGCGACTCTGCGACCTACACAGATCTACGCATGCCGGACCCGGCAAGATGGGCGCTCTTCCCGACGCCATGTCACCGACCTGACTCATAGGTTGGGCCCATGGATGCTGCCCGAGAGCTACACCGCCTGGTCGCCGGTTACCAGGCTTCGCAGGCGGTGCACGTGGCCGCGACCCTGGGGCTGTGCGACCTGCTGGCCGACGGTCCGAGAAGCGTGGCCGAGCTGGCCGAGGCCGCGGGAGCGGACGAACGTTCCTTGGCCCGCCTGATGCGGGCACTGACCGCCGTCGGCCTGTATGTCAGTGATGGCGACGGGACGTTCGCGAACACCGAGCTCGGTCACGCCTTGCGGACAGATGCGCCGCGTTCCGTCGCCGGCCGAGCGCGACTGGTCGGCCGGGCGTTCCACTGGCGGGCGTATGGCTCGCTGGAGCGGAGCATCCGTACCGGGGAGAGCGCGTTTGCAGCTGTCCATGGGGAGTCGGTCTGGGCCTACCTCGCCAAGCGCCCCGACGAGCAGGAGATCTTCGACGAAGCCATGACGGCCTTGTCACAAGCGGTGGCCGATGACGTCGTCAGTGCCTACGACTTCGGTCGCTTCGGCACGGTGGTCGACGTCGGCGGCGGTCGGGGGATGCTGCTGGCGGCCATCCTGTCTCGCTACCCGTCGGTCGATGGCGTGCTCTTCGACCAGCCCGATGTCGTGGCCGGCGCGCACGAGCTGCTGTCGGCAAACGGTGTGTCGCTGCGCTGCCGAGTGGTCGGAGGCGACGTCTTCGATTCTGTCCCGGAGGGCGGGGACGCGTACCTCCTCAAGTCCGTGATCCACGACTGGCCGGACACAGAGTCCGTCGAGATCCTGCGTGCCTGCCGGCGTTCGATGCCGGCGCACGGGTGCCTGCTGTTGGTGGAGCAACTGCTGGACGAGTCTCCGGACCCCGTTCGGACGGCGTTCTCGGACCTGACCATGCTCGTCATGGCAGGCGGTCGGGAACGTACGACGGACGAGTACGGCTCGTTGCTCAAGGCGGCTGGCTTCGACCTCACCCGTACGGTGACGACCGGAAGTGACGTTTTCGTGATCGAGGCGGCACCGGCTCGATAGGAATCCTTGCCCGGTGCCCGGTCTAGACCCCGGCGAAGAACACCCGCAGGTCGGCGACGACATCCTCGGGGACCTCGAGCGCGGCGTAGTGCCCACCGCGGGGGAACTCCGACCAGTGCGCGATGTTCGCGTTGTCCCGCTCGGCGAGGGTCCGGATCGTCTGGAAGTCGTCCTTGAAGACGGCAACCCCGATTCGGCCCTGGCTGACCGCGGGCTCGGCCCCGGAGTGCTGCTCCTCGTAGTGGTAGCGCGCCGCGCTGGCGTAGGTGTTCGTCAGCCAGTAGAGAGTGGCCTGCGCCAGCACCTGCTCTGGCCGCACCAGGCTGGTGCCGTTGCCGAAGCTCTCGAAGAGCTCGCTGTAGGCGAGGACGGCAACCGGCGAGTCCGCGAGTCCGGCGGCGACGGTCTGGGGACGGGTTCCGTTCATCGAGTTGTAGCCGCCGACGCTCTGGAACCACTGCAGGTGTGCGAGCGCGGCGTACTCCTTCTCCCCGAAGCCGTCCATCTCGCCGGGTGCGCCGGACGGGAAGGAGAACAGGTGCAGTACGTGCGCGCCGAGGAACCCCTCCGGGTCGAGCACGGCCAGCTCGCGGGAGACCAAGGCCCCGCCGTCGCTGCCGTGGATGCCGTAGGAGTCGTAGCCGAGCCGGCGCATCAGGGAGTCGTAGGCGCGCGCCACCCGCGCCATCGTCCAGACGCCGTCATCGACGGGGGTGGAGAAGCCGAAGCCGGGCATCGAGGGGACCACGACGTGGAACGCATCCTCGGGCTGTCCGCCGTGGGCGACCGGGTCGGTCAGCTGCTCGATCATGTCGAGGTAGTCCAGGACCGAGCCCGGGTAGGTGTGCGCGAGCAGCAGCGGCCGCGCGTCCGGAACCTCGGAACGGACGTGGATGAAGTGAATGGTCTGCCCGTCGATATCGGTCAGGAAGTTCGGGTGGGCGTTGATCCGGGCCTCGACGTCGCGCCAGTCGAACTCCTTCCAGCGCTCGACCATGTCGCGCAGGTAGGACTCCGGCGTGCCGTAGTCCCAGGAGTCGCCGGGCGCCGCCGGCGCGAACCGGGTCCGCTGCAGGCGCTCGTGGAGGTCGTCGAGGTCGGCCTGCGGGAACTCCACGCGGAAGGGGCGGATCTCGGCGGTGGCGGTGCTGGTCATGGTCATTCTCCCGTCTGGTTGATCTGACAGCCACGACGTTAGGATGGATTCCGGAACGGTTCGTTCCGCTATTTCCTGAAGCCTCAGACATCTCACCGACCACGTGGAAAAACGTCGAAGAGGAGCCCGACGTGCGCGAGACCTCCGCCCGAATGCTGGCCCTCCTCGGCCTGCTGCAGTCCCGCGTCGAGTGGTCCGGAGCGGAGCTGGCGGATCGGCTGGGCGTCACCGACCGAACGGTGCGCAACGACGTCGCGCGCCTGCGGAACCTCGGCTACCCGGTCGACGGCGTACGCGGCCCCGGCGGTCGCTACCGGCTGGGCGCCGGAGCCAAGCTGCCGCCGCTGCTGCTCGACGAAGACGAGGCCGTCGCGGTCGTGGTCGGCCTGCGTGCCGCCACCGGGATGGCCGGGTTCGAGGAGACCGGAGGGCGGGCGCTCACGAAGCTGGAGCATGTGCTGCCCGACCGGCTGCGTCGCCGGCTGACGGCACTGCGCCTGGCGACCAGCGCCGGCCCGGTCAACACCGACTCCAACGTCGATGACCCGGTGGTCGACGCGGAGGTGCTGAGTGAGCTGGCCGCTGCGATCCGCGACCATCAGGGGCTGCGGTGCGACTACCGCCAGGAACGGTGCGAGATCGAGCCCTACCACCTGGTCGGCTGGCAGCGGCGCTGGTACCTCGTCGGGCGTGACCCGCGACGGGCGTGTGGGCGCCGTACCGCGTCGACTGGCTGCGACTCCGGACGCCCGGCGGACGCCGGTTCGCCCCGCAGCCCTTCCCGGGCGACCTGACTGAGTTCGTCGTCCGGGAGGTGGCGCGCACCGGGTGGGCGGTTCACACCCGGATCCGCGTCCATGCCTCGGCCGAGGAGGTCCTGGCGCGGATCAATCCCGCGGTCGGCACGGTCGAGGCGGTGACCGAGACCGAGTCCATCCTGGTCACCGGCGGCGACAGCCTGGAGGTTGTCGCGGTGTGGATCGGCATGCTGGGCATTGATTTCTCGGTGACGGCGCCACCCGCCCTGGTCGATCATCTGCGAGTGCTCGCGCGACGCTATGCGCGAGCGACCGGTGACGAACGACTCCCGGAGGCGAACGTCGGTGACACCGCCTAGCCCGCTAGATTCCCTGCATGCTCGTCTCCGAACGGATCGGCCAGTTCTTCATCGACACCGAGTCGTCCCGCGACAGGCTGGAGTACACCGAGTACGGCGGCGGCGACGCGTGGGTGGTACTCCTGCACGGGCAGCTGATGCCGCGCCGGATGCACCAGCCGCTGGCCCGCGCCCTGGCCGCCGAAGGGCTGCACGTGGTCACCCTCGACCTGCTCGGGCATGGCAGGTCCGACCGACCGGCCGACCCGCACGCCTACTCGATGACGGCATTCGGCGAGCAGGTGGTGGCCCTGCTCGACCACCTCGGTGCGCCGCAGGCGGTCGTCGGCGGGACCTCGCTCGGAGCGAACGTCTCGCTCGAGGTCGCGATCCTTGCCCCGGAGCGGGTTCGTGGGCTGATCATCGAGATGCCGGTGCTCAACAACGCAGTCGAAGCCGGGATCCTGGCCTTCTCCCCGCTGATGTTCGCCGCCCGCTTCCTGCCCTTCACGGTCACGGGGCTGCGGATGCTCACCCGGCCGATCCCACGTGGGCTGGTGCCGTTCTGGGCCGGTATCTGGCTCGACACCTGCGACCAGCGACCCGAGTCGGTGGCCGCCGTGGTGCACGGGCTCTTCTTCGGACGAATCGCCCCCTCGTCGCGCGAGCGCCGCGCGATCCAGGCACCCGCGTTCGTGGTCGGACATCCGGCGGACCCCATCCATCCGGCCGCCGACGCCGCCATGCTGGCCGACGAGATGCCGAACGCCACCTTCGTGCGTGCCCGGAGCATCCTCGAGTGGCGGACCCGTCCCGAGCGTCTCGACCGCGCCGCTGCCGAGTTCGCCCTGGGTTGCTGGAAAACGCCGCGACGGCAGCGCCGTACGAGTTCGTGAGCAGGGCACACTAGGGGAGTGCCTCTCTACCGGGACGAGGCGATCGTGCTGCGCACCCACAAGCTGGGGGAGGCCGACCGCATCATCACCCTGCTCACTCGCCAGCACGGCCGCGTGCGTGCGGTCGCCAAGGGAGTGCGCCGCACCACCTCGCGCTGGGGCTCGCGGCTCGAGCCGTTCACCCACGTCGACCTGCAGCTGGCCGAGGGACGCAACCTGGACGTGGTCACCCAGGCGGAGACCCTGACCCCCTTCTCGGGCGAGATCGGGCTCGACTACAACCGCTACACCTCCGGCACCGTCATGCTCGAGACCGCCGACCGGTTGGTGACCGAGGAGCGCCAGCCGTCCCCGCAGCAGTTCCTGCTGCTGGTGGGCGGACTGCGGGCGATGGCCGCGCGAGAGCGTGGTCCGAGCCAGGTGCTCGACTCCTATCTGCTCCGGTCGCTGGCTGTAGCTGGTTACGCACCGTCGTTCGACCACTGTGCTCGCTGTGGTGAAGAGGGCCCGCACCGCTGGTTCAGCCCGGCTTCCGGTGGCGTCCTCTGTGCCGACTGCCGGGTCCCGGGCTCGGCCAACCCGGCGACGGGGACGATCACGGTCCTGGGGGCCCTCCTCGCCGGTGACTGGGGGACCGTCGAGGCCGCCGACCCGCGACACCTCAAGGAGGCCAGCGGCGTCGTCGCGGCCTACCTCGCCTGGCACCTCGAGCGCGGGCTGCGCTCCCTGGCGTACGTCGAGCGGTGACCCGATCGGTGGTCGAGCTGGCCGAGACCGCTGCGCCCTAGGCTGCTCGTCGTGAAGCGCGCCGTCCGGAAGCCGACCCCGCACCCGTCGGGGGCGACACCGCCACCGATCCCGCGCGCCCTCGTGCCGCGCCACGTCGCCATCGTCATGGACGGCAACGGGCGATGGGCGAAGGAGCGCGGCCTGCCCCGGACGGCAGGTCACGAGCAGGGCGAGCACTCACTGTTCGACGTCGTCGAGGGGGCCATCGAGATCGGGGTGCGAGCGATCTCGGCGTACGCCTTCTCGACGGAGAACTGGTCGCGGTCACCCGACGAGGTGCGCTTCCTGATGGGCTTCAACCGGGACGTGATCCGTCGTCGCCGCGACGAGATGCACGAGCTGGGGGTGCGGGTGCGCTGGGCGGGCCGGGCGCCACGCCTGTGGAAGTCCGTGATTCGCGAGCTCCAGGTGGCTGAGGAGCTGACCCGCGACAACGACGTGCTGACGCTGACCATGTGCGTGAACTACGGCGGCCGGGCCGAGCTCGCCGACACCGCCCGGTCGATTGCGCAGGCGGTGGCCGCCGGACGGCTGAACCCGGACAAGGTCGACGAACGCACCTTCGCCCGACACCTCTATGTCCCGGAGGTGGCCGACACCGACCTGGTCTGGCGCACGTCGGGAGAGCAGCGGCTCTCCAACTTCATGCTCTGGCAGGCGGCGTACTCCGAGCTGGTGTTCACCGACGTGCTCTGGCCGGACGTCGACCGGCGGCACCTCTGGGACGCGATCGACATCTACGCGCGTCGGGACCGGCGCTACGGCTCCGCCTGAGCACGGCCCCTGTAGGTCAGCGGCAGTTCCGGCAGGTGCCGAAGATCTCGAGGGCGTGGCTGACGTCGGCGAAGCCGTGCTCCTCGGCGATGGCGCGGGTCCAGCGCTCGACGGCCGGCCCCTCCACCTCGACCGTCGCCCCGCAGCCGCGACAGACCAGGTGGTGGTGATGCGTGTCGGAGCAGCGCCGGTAGATCGCCTCGCCGTCCTCGGTGCGGAGCAGGTCGACCTCGCCGGCGTCGGCCAGCCGCTGCAGCGTGCGGTAGACGGTGGCCAGGCCGACCGTCTCGCCGCGCTTCCCGAGCAGCTCGTGGATCTCCTGCGCGGAGCGGAAGTCGGAGAAGGTCTCCAGGACCTGCGCGACCGCGCGCCGCTGCCGGGTCGGCCGACCGCCCGGGACGGAGGCGGGACGCGAGGTCGGGTCAGTGCTCGTCATAGTGCTTCCCGTGCTCTGCGTGGCGATGGCCGTCGTGGACGTAGTCGACGTGGTCACCGTGGCGGACGGCGACGTGACCGCACTCGGGACCGTGCACGTGCGGGTGCTCGTCGGTGACCTCGTGGCGGTCCGGCTCGACCTCGGGGAACGGCGCCCGGACCCGCCTTCGGGCCCGGAGTACGACGCCCAGCGGCCAGGTCACGGCGAACATGGCGAGGGCCAGCAGGACGATCGTCGGACCGGGCTGCACCCGGGCCTCGAAGGACGCGAACGCGGACACCACGAGGCCACCGACGGACGCGACCGTCCCGATCGCCATCGCCGCGCCGAGCGTCGTGCGGAACGAGCGGGTCAGCTGCTGGGCCGTCGCGACCGGCACCACCATCAGGGCCGACACGAGCAGGAGCCCCACGGTCCGCATCGCCACCGTGACGCTGACGGCGGCCAGCACGGCCACGAGCAGGTTGTAGAAGCGCACGTTCAGGCCGGTCACTCGGGCGAACTCCTGGTCCTGGGCGACGGCGAAGAGCTGGGGGGAGAGGCCCACGCAGATCACGACGACGACCGCCGCGAGACCCATGGTCACCCAGACGTCCGTGGTGGAGATCGTCGTGATCGACCCGAAGAGGTACTCCTGGAGCCGGTTCGCACTCTGGCCCGCAAGGCCGGTGAGCAGCACACCACCCGCGAGACCGCCGTAGAACAGCAGCGCCAGCGCCACGTCGCCGTTCGTGTGGCCTCGTTCGCGGATCACCTCGATCAAGACCGCTCCCAGCACGGCGACCACGACCGCCGTCCAGAGCGGCGAGGCGCCTGTCAACAACCCCAGGGCGACACCGGTGACGGCCACGTGCCCGATCCCGTCACCCATCAGGGCCAGCCGGCGTTGCACGAGGTAGGTGCCGACCGCGGGCGCGGCGAGGCCGGTGAACAGCGCGGCGAGCAACGCACGCTGCATGAAGTCGAACCCGAAGAGCTCCATCACGCGCCTCCGTCCAGCGGTGAGGCGACGTGGGGAGCGTGGTCTCGGCGGCCCGAGTCGGCGTGATGGTGCGTGTGCGCCTCTCCGAAGTGCGGGTGGTGTACCTCGTGATCGGCGAGCGGGGCGCCGTCGTAGGCGATCCGGCCGTCGCGCATCACGACCGCGCGGTCGACCAGCGGCGCCATGGCCCCCAGTTCGTGGGCGACCAGCACGATCGTGCTGCCGCGCTCCTTCAGGGTGCGCAGAGCGGCGGCGAGCGCACCTTGGTTGGGCAGGTCGACGCCGGCTGTCGGCTCGTCGAGGAAGAACAGGTCCGGGGCCCCGGCCAGGGCGCGGGCGATGAGGGCGCGCTGCTGCTGGCCGCCGGACAGCTGGGAGACCCCCTGCCGAGCCTGGTCGGCCAAGCCGACGACGGCGAGTGCCTCGTCGACTGCGGACCGGTCGGCCCGGGACAGGGGCCGGAGCAGTCGCCGGTGGGTCAGCCGGCCGGACGCCACCACCTCCCACACCGAGGCGGGCACGCCGCCCGCCGCGCCGGTGCGCTGGGGGACGAAGCCGATCCGGTGCCACTCGTGGAAGTCGGAGAGGGGCGTGCCGTACAGCTCCAGGTGACCCGTGGTGAGCGGGCGGAGCCCGGTCATTGCCCGGACCAGCGTGGACTTGCCCGATCCGTTGGCACCCATCAGGGCCAGGAAGTCTCCGGCGCGCACGGTGAGGTCGATGCCCCTCAGGACCGGGCGGCCGCCGATGGCCACGGCGGCCTCGGTCACGCGCACTGGGTCGGTGGTGGCCGCGGCAGGGGTGGCGTCAGTCGAGGACCTCAGCATTCGTTGGCCGCCTTCAGGTTGGTGAGGTTGCTCCGCATGATGGTCACGTACGTCTCGTCGCTGTCGTCGCCGACGCCCTCGATCGGGTCGAGGGTGCTCGTGCGCAGGTCGAGGTCGCCGGCGAGGGTGTCGGCCATCTTGCGGCTGCCGAGCGTCTCGGCGAACACGGTGGTGATCCCCTCACGACTGGCAAGGTCCTGCAGGTCGGCGAGATGAGCGGGGGTGGGCTCGGCGTTGGGGGAGAGCCCGGCGATCGGCTCCAGGTGGATGCCGTACCGCTCGAGGTAGCCGAACGCGTCGTGCGAGACGACCACGGTGTCCCGCGCGCAGTCGGCCAGTCCCTCGGAGTACTCGCGGTCGAGGCGCTCCAGAGTGCCGCGCAGCTCAGCCGCGTTCGCGCGGAACTCGGCGGCCCGGGCCGGCTCGATCCCGGCGAGGCTGTCCGCGACCGCGTCGCCGAGGTCGGCCATCAGGAGCGGGTCCAGCCAGAAGTGCGGGTCCACACCGTCCTCGTGTCCGTGATCGTCCGCCTCGTGCTCGTGCTCGGATCCGGCACGGAGTGGGACCACCTCGGCTGCGTCGACAAGGTCGCCCTCGGCCGCCTGCTCGACAGCTGCGTCGACCGCCGGCTGGAAGCCGTGCTCGAACACCACGAGGTCGGCGTCCGCGACGGTGACCGTCTCCTTGATGGTGAGCTCGAAGTCGTGGGGTTCCGCGCCCGGGGTGGTCAGCAGGTCCACCGGCTCGCCGGCCACCTGCTCTGCCACCCAGGCGAGGGGGTAGAACCCCGCCGCGATCTCCAGGCCGTCGTCAGGGTCGTCGCCGAACGCCGCGCACCCCGAGAGCGAGGTCGCGAGCAGAGCGACGGCGAGGAACCTGTGCATGAGAACCATTCTCAGTTGTAGTGAGAACGATTGTCAACAGCACGCCGAGGCCTAGGCTCGGACCGTGTTGGTGGTGAACAGGTTCCGGGTTGCCGAGGACGACGCAGACGCGTTCCGGGACGACCTCGAACGAGCCCGGGCGACGCTGGCGGAGCGTCCCGGCTACGTCTCCGGCCAGGTCGGACGGAACGTCGACGACCCGTCCTTGTGGGTCCTGGTGACGACGTGGGAGAACGTCGGTGCCTACCGCCGCGCCCTCTCGGCGTACGGCGTGAAGCTGCACGCAGTGCCGATCCTCAGCCGGGCAGTCGACGAGCCCAGCGCCTATGAGGCCGCGGATCCCGGAGCCGACCTGAATGTGCCCGATGCCAGGTCGTTAGGCTGAGGCCCCAGACCGGCAGCCAGCCGGCCACCGAAAGGCATCCCGTGGCCAAGCCCCCCGCCAGCACCCTCGACAACGTCGTCTCCCTCTGCAAGCGCCGGGGATTCGTGTACCCGTGCGGCGAGATCTACGGAGGCACCCGCTCGGCCTGGGACTACGGCCCCCTCGGCGTGGAGCTCAAGGAGAACATCAAGCGCCAGTGGTGGCGGAGCATGGTGACCGCGCGCGAGGACATCGTCGGCCTCGACTCCAGCGTGATCCTGCCGACGCGGACCTGGGAGGCCAGCGGTCACCTGAGCACGTTCACGGACCCGCTCACCGAGTGCCAGTCCTGCCACAAGCGCTACCGCGCCGACCACATGCAGGAGGAGTACGCGGAGAAGAAGGGCATCGACAACCCCGACGACGTGGACCTCGCCACTCTCGCGTGCCCCAATTGCGGCACCCGCGGCGCGTGGACCGAGCCCCGCAACTTCAACATGATGCTCAAGACCTTCCTGGGGGTCATCGAGGACGAGTCCGCGGTGCACTACCTGCGCCCGGAGACGGCACAGGGCATCTTCCTCAACTTCGCCAACGTGCTGACGACCAGTCGCAAGAAGCCGCCGTTCGGCATCGCCCAGATGGGCAAGGCGTTCCGCAACGAGATCACCCCGGGCAACTTCATCTTCCGCACCCGCGAGTTCGAACAGATGGAGATGGAGTACTTCGTGAAGCCGGGCGAGGACGAGGAGCTCCACCAGTACTGGATCGACGCCCGCACCCAGTGGTACGTCGACCTGGGCATCGACCCGGACAACCTGCGGCACTACGAGCACCCGAAGGAGAAGCTCAGCCACTACGCGAAGCGGACGGTCGACATCGAGTACCGCTTCGGGTTCTCGGCCCGCGACTTCGAGGAGCTCGAGGGCATCGCCAACCGGACCGACTTCGACCTCACCCAGCACAGTGAGTTCTCCGGCCAGGACCTCTCCTACTTCGACCAGGCGAGCGGCGAGCGGTACACGCCGTACGTCATCGAGCCGGCGGCCGGTCTCACCCGCAGTCTGATGGCGTTCCTGATGGACGCCTACTCCGAGGACGAGGCGCCGAACACGAAGGGCGGAGTCGACAAGCGGACGGTGGTCCGGCTGGACCCCAGGCTGGCGCCGGTCAAGGTCGCCGTGCTCCCCCTGAGCCGCAACGCCGACCTGTCTCCCAAGGCCCGTGACCTGGCCGCCGAGCTCCGCCGCAGCTGGAACGTCGAGTTCGACGACTCCGGCGCCATCGGGCGTCGCTACCGCCGTCAGGACGAGATCGGGACGCCCTACTGCGTGACCGTCGATTTCGAGACTCTTGACGACCACGCCGTGACGATCCGCGAGCGGGACTCGATGAGCCAGGAGCGGATCAGCCTCGACGCAATCACCCCCTACTTCGCCGAGCGGCTTGCCGGGTGCTGACCGCGCCCTCGTGCACAATGGCCCGCATGATTCGAGGTGTACTCCCGCGCGGCCTGCGCCCGCTGCTCGCCGCGGGTCTCGCCGCGGTCCTGCTGCTCTCGGGCTGTTCCGACGACGGCGACGACCCGGGGGAGTCCGGGGAGAACGGGGAGACGACCGGCGGCACTCCCGCGACCGAGGAGACGCCCTATCTCGAGGGGGTGCCGGAGGGCATCGAGCTGACCGCACAGGGTAGCGAGCTGAGCGTCGGTGACTCCGCCACCGTCGCCTACGAGCCGCGTCAGGACGAGGTGGGAGCCCTCGACATCAAGGTCACCCGACTGGTGGACGCGGACTTCAAGCAGTTCGTCGGTTGGCGGATCACTCCCGAGACCAGGCAGACCTCGCCCTACTTCGTGTACGCCACGGTGACCAACGTCGGCGACACCGACCTCGGTGGCGACGAGGTCCCGCTCTACGCCGTCGACGGCGACAACAAGCTGATCGAGGCCTCGACGTTTCAGAGCACGTTCAAGCCGTGCCCCCGGGGGACGTTCCCGAAGAAGTTCGGCAACGGCGACACCGGCAAGTTCTGCATGGTCTACCTCGCGCCCGACCGGGGTGAGCTCACCGCGGTGAGCTTCCGGCCCACGGAGGACTTCAACCCCATCACCTGGACCGGCGACCTCGAGAAGCCGGAGCCGCCGAAGAAGAAGCAGCAGGACGGCGGCAACGGCGGCGGCGACGGCGGCGGCGGCGGCAACGGCGGCGGCGGCGGCGGCAACGGCGGCGGTAACGGCTGACCGCCCGCAATTGGGCACGATCCGGCCCTGCCGGGACAATGGCGGCATGACTGCCCTGCCCACCTCGCTGACCCTCGGGTCCCTGCGCGTCGACACCCCGGTCGTCCTCGCGCCGATGGCGGGCATCACCAACGCGGCGTACCGCCGTCTGTGCGCCGAGCAGGGCGCTGGGCTGTACGTCTGCGAGATGATCACCTCCCGCGGCCTGGTGGAGGGCGACGCCGTCACCCGGTCCATGCTGGTCTTCGACGAAGTCGAGTCGGTGCGGTCCGTCCAGCTCTACGGCACCGACCCCGCCTACGTCGGCAAGGCCGCCGAGATCCTGTGCGCCGAGTACGGCGTCGCGCACATCGACCTGAACTTCGGCTGCCCGGTGCCCAAGGTCACCCGCAAGGGGGGCGGTGGGGCCCTTCCGTGGAAGCGCGGGCTGCTCGCCGAGATCCTCGACGCGGCGGTCGCTGCCGCTGCGCCGTACGACGTGCCGGTCACCATGAAGACCCGCAAGGGCCTCGACGACGACCACCTCACCTATCTGGATGCCGGACGGATCGCCCAGGAGTCCGGGATCGCCGCGATCGCGCTGCACGGCCGGACCGTGGCCCAGGCCTACTCGGGACAGGCGGACTGGGACGCCATCGCCACCCTGGTCGACCACGTCGACATCCCGGTGCTCGGCAACGGCGACATCTGGGAGGCCGCCGACGCGGTCCGCATGGTCGAGGAGACCGGTGTGGCCGGCGTCGTTGTCGGACGGGGCTGCCTGGGCCGGCCGTGGCTCTTCCGCGACCTCGCCGCCGCGTTCGCCGGGGAGCGGGTCCGCACCCTGCCGTCGTTGGGGGAGGTGCGGACGATGATGCGCCGCCACGCCGAGCTGCTGAGCCAGCACCTGGGCGAGGAGCGGGGTTGCACGGAGTTCCGCAAGCACGTGTCCTGGTACCTCAAGGGGTTCCGGGCGGGTGGCTCGTTGCGACACTCCCTCGCCCTGGTCGACTCTCTCGCCGCGCTCGACGTACTGCTTGCAGAGCTCGACCCGGAGGAACCCTTCCCGGTGCAGGAGCTCGGCACTCCGCGGGGACGCCAGGGCTCCCCGAGACACCGGGTGGTGGTGCCCGACGGCTGGCTCGACGACACCGATGGCACCGGGTCGCACGTTCAGGAGGACGCCACCGAGGTCACGGGCGGATAACGGCGAGATCTCGGGCCGATCTCGGGTCTGGTGATGGGGAACACCCCCCATAATGACTACCTGTCTTTGGCTAGTCCGCTCTCGGTGTGCTTTAGTGCGGTGACCGCTCGACGTCCGCCACAAGTGGAGTCGGGCGTACCCCCGTAAGCAACAGCAAAGGATCAGCGCTGTGGCAGAGCATCGCCACAAGCGGGAAACCAATGCCCGCCGTTTTTTGCCCAAAGCGACACTCATCGCCGGACCCCTCGCCCTTTTCGCAACCGCGTCCACGGTCGGTCTCGGGGTCCTGGCCGCCAATCCCGAAACACAGGACCTGATCGCCGCGAGCAGCGGTTCGAGCCTCGCCGGCGCCACCGGCACCACCGGCGACCGCGACAACGTCGTGTCCCGGTCGAGCTCCCGCGTGCAGTCGACCAACCTGCAGAAGGCCTTCAACGTCAACCTGTCCCGGGTGGCCACCCTGAAGGCGGTTCGCCAGGCCGACACCAAGCTGTGGAGCACCGTCGAGCTGAACCTGTGGACCTCCCCGGGCAAGGACGCGCAGCAGGTCGGCGTGGCCGAGGCCGGGAAGAAGATCCTCGTCACAGGCCGGCACGCCGCCGGGCGCGACGAGATCGTCTGGGAGGGCAAGTCGCGCTGGGTCACCACCGGATACCTCTCCGATGAGAAGCCGGTCGCCGAGATGGGTGTGACCGGCGACTGCACCAACGGAAGCTCGGTCGAGAGCGGCGTCAGCCCCAACATCGTGAAGGTGCACGAGGCGGTCTGCGCGAACTTCCCGGAGATCACCACCTACGGCACATTCCGTGGTGACGGCGAGCACGCGCAGGGCATCGCCGTCGACATCATGGTCAGCGGCGACCGCGGCTGGGAGGTCGCGGAGTTCGTCCGTGCCCACTACGCAGAGCTCGGTGTCAGCTACGTCATCTACAGCCAGCAGATCTGGTCGGTCGAGCGTGGCGGCGAGGGCTGGCGCGGCATGTCCGACCGAGGCTCCACCACGGCGAACCACTACGACCACGTGCACGTCACGACGTACTGACGAAGGGCCCGCGCGACGCCGCATAGAGTCCTCCCCGATGGACTCCCTGCAGCACTACGACGCGGCCTCGCGCGAGCGCGTGGTCGACGAACCACCCAAGCGGGTGGCGGCGCCGGAGCGCACGCCGTTCGAGCGGGACCGGGCGCGGGTGCTGCACGCGGCGTCCTTCCGGCGGCTCGCCGCGAAGACCCAGGTGGTGGGACCGGGGAGCGACGACTTCGTCCGCAACCGGCTCACCCACAGCCTCGAGGTCGCGCAGGTGGCCCGCGACCTGGCCCGGGCGTTGGGGTGCCACCCCGACATCGCGGAGACCGCGGCCCTCGCCCACGACCTCGGCCACCCGCCCTTCGGTCACAACGGCGAGCGGGTGCTGGCGGAGATGAGCGAGGACTGCGGCGGCTTCGAGGGCAATGCCCAGACGCTCCGGCTGCTCACCCGGCTCGAGGCCAAGACCTTCGACGACACCGGCCGCTCGGTCGGCCTCAACCTGACCAGGGCCACGCTGGACGCCTGCACCAAGTATCCCTGGTCGCGTTCGCAGTCCGAGGAGCCGCAGGGAGTACACGCGGACGGCTCGCCACGGCTGGTGCGCAAGTTCGGTGTGTACGACGACGACGCCCCGGTCTTCGGCTGGCTGCGGCGCGGGGTCGACGGCACCCGCCAGTGCGTGGAGGCACAGGTCATGGACCTCGCCGACGACGTGGCCTACTCGGTGCACGACGTCGAGGACGGCATCGTGGCCGGTCGGATCGACCTGACCCGCCTGGACCGGCCGGCGGTGTGGTCGGCGGTCCGCGACTGGTACGTCCCCGGCGTCTCCGACGACGTGCTCGACGAGGTGCTTGCCGGCCTGCGGCAGGTGGGCGGGTGGCCCGACGCCCCCTACGACGCCAGCCGAGGCAGCCTCGCGGCTCTGAAGAACCTCACCAGTGACCTGATCGGCAGGTTCTGCGGGGCCGTGCAGGGCGCGACCTTCGCCACCGGGGACGAGCCCTTCGTGCGGCACGCCGCGGATCTCGTGGTCCCCGAGCGCACCCGCCTGGAGATGGCTCTGCTCAAGGGGATCGCCGCCCACTACGTCATGCAGGCCGTCGACCGGGTGGCCGCGATGGCCAGGCAGCGGGAGCTCCTCGGGGAGCTCGTCGAGGCCCTGCTCGACGCCGGCGCGGAGGCACTCGACCCGCCCTTCGCCGACGACTGGCACGGCGCCACCGACGACGCCGGACGACGCCGGGCAGTGATCGACCAGGTGGCCTCACTGACCGACGCGAGCGCACTGACGAGGCATCGGAGACTGCGCCCCGGCACCGTCCTCGCGGGGTCGTAGACTCCGCCACGTGGCCGGCCGTATTCGCGATGACGACATCGCCGAAGTGCGCGAGAAGGCGCGCATCGACGAGGTCATCTCCTCCTACGTCACGCTGCGCCGGGCCGGTGGGGGCTCGCTGAAGGGCCTGTGCCCGTTCCACGACGAGAAGTCCCCGTCATTCCACGTCACCCCGGCTCGTCAGTTCTTCCACTGCCTGGCTGGGGAGACGAGGGTCCTCACATGGGAGGGCGCGCGGCCAATCCGCGACCTGGTTGGCGCAACCCACCGGATCCTGGGCGCCCATGGCCAATGGGTCGACGCGCCGTTCGAGTCCTTTGGCGTGCAGCCCCTGCACAAGATCACACTGACGCGCAATCGTCAGACGAAGGAGCTCTTCGCCACGGACGGGCACCGATGGTTCATCCGGTCTGGTAAGAGTCAGAAGAACCGACGCGAAGTTCTGACCACCAGCCTCAAGCGGGGGGACAGGCTGGTTTCGAAGTTCCCGCGCTCGAGCATCTTCCGGACGACCCCTTCACCGTTCGGCATCGCCCACGGGTTCACCTACGGGGACGGGACGCGGAGCGGCACGGGCAGCATGGCCCTGCTGTGCCCGCCCAAAGACCTCGCGATGCTCAAGTGGTTCCCGAACAGTGTGACGACAGCGAGTGGGGAAAACCTGCTGGTTCACCATCTCCCGGCGTTCTTCAAGCAGCTCCCACCACTCACAGAGTCCGTCTCTTACCTGTACGGCTGGCTCGCCGGGTACTTCGCAGCCGACGGTTGTGTCGCCTCAGACGGGACCGTGATCCTGAACTCCGCCAGTCGTGGCGACCTCGAGTTCGTGCGGGACGTGTGCACGCGGCTCGGGATCGGCACCTACGGCATCACGACTCAGCTCCGGGTGGGCTTCCCCGGCATGGATGCCTCGGAGCTCCATCGGGTGCACTTCGTCAACGAGGACCTCAGGGAGAACTTCTTCCTCCTCGACAGCCATCGCGAGCGGTTCGTGAGCGCAAACAAGAAGTTCGCGCGTCGAGGCTGGGTCGTTCAGTCCGTCGAGCCCACAGATCGCGAGGAAGAGGTGTTCTGCGCCGAGGTGGAGGATGGGCACGCCTTCACCCTGGAAGACAACATCCTCACCGGCAACTGCTTCGGGTGCCAGGAAGGCGGCGACGTCTTCACCTTCCTGATGAAGATCGACGGGCTGAGCTTCGGTGAAGCAGTCGAGCGGCTCGCCGACAAGTACGGCGTGCAGCTGCGGCGGGAGGATGGCGACGCCCGCGACGACCGACCGAAGGGTCCGGCCCGCAGCCGGCTGATCGAGGCCCACCGCGTCGCCCAGGAGTTCTACGCCGGCCAGCTGGCCACCACGGACGCGCTGGTGGCTCGACAGTTCCTCCACGAGCGCGGCTTCGACCAGGACGCCGCGGACCGGTTCGGGATCGGCTTCGCCCCGCGCGACGGCGACGCGCTGCTCAAGCACCTCCGCCAGAAATCGTTCCGCGACGAGGAGATCGTCGCCGCCGGGCTGGTCGCCATGGGCCGGTCGGCGTATGACAGGTTCCGCGGCCGCCTGCTGTGGCCGATTCGGGACGCCAGCGGCGACACCATCGGCTTCGGTGCCCGCCGGATCTTCGACGACGACAAGATCGAGGCGAAGTACCTCAACACTCCCGAGACGCCCATCTACAAGAAGAGCCAGGTGCTCTACGGCATCGACCTGGCACGGCGGGACATGGCGCGGTCCTCGCAGGCCGTGGTCGTCGAGGGCTACACCGACGTGATGGCCTGCCACCTCTCCGGGGTGCCGACCGCGGTCGCGACCTGCGGGACGGCCTTCGGCGACGACCACGCGCGGGTGCTGAGGCGCTTCCTCCACGACCACGAGGAGTTCCGCGGCGAGGTGATATTCACCTTCGACGGTGACGCCGCTGGACAGAAGGCAGCGCTTCGCGCGTTCGACGGCGACCAGAACTTCGTCTCCCAGACCTACGTCGCGGTCGAGCCCGACGGCCTCGATCCCTGCGACCTCCGGATCAAGCACGGCGATGCCGCGGTGCGCGAGCTGGTCGCGCGACGAGTGCCGCTCTACCGCTTCGTGCTCGCCAACGTGGTCGGCAAGTACGACCTCGACCGGGCCGACGGTCGGGTCGACGCGGTGCGGGAGGCCGCCCGCCTCGTGTCGAGCATCCGCGACAAGTCGAAGGTCGATGCCTTCGCGCGCGAGCTCGCCGGCATGGTGGGCGTCGACATGGAGGAGGCGCGGGTCGAGGTCCGAAGGGCCGCCAACCGGCCGCCTGGTCGGCCCGAGCAGCGCCCGGCCGCGCCGGCGGCAGAGCAGCTGGCCGGCCAGCCCGCGCAACAGCCCGGCCGGCAGCTCCCCGACCTCCGGGACCCCCGGTTCGCCATCGAGCGGGAGACGCTGAAGCTGGTGATCCAGCATCCGGCCGCCATCGGCCGCACCGCCACCGACGTCGAGGGCAACGACTTCACCCACCCGACCTATCGAGCCGTGTGGGATCTCGTCGCGGGATCGGGTGGCGCCGCTGCTGGTGCGAACGACGCCGGCTGGGGCACTCGGCTCCGAGACCAGGCGGGCGACCCGGCTGTCTCCTCGGCCATCAGTGCCCTGGGTGTCGAGCCGATCATGCGGGAGCCCACCGAGTCCTACATCGCGTTGCACTTCTACTCGCTCCGCGAGCTCACGGCCCGGCGCCGGATCGCGGAGGTGAAGTCACGGCTTCAACGCACCAATCCCGTGGAGCAGCCGGCCGACTACAACCGGATGTTCGGCGAGCTGACCGCGCTGGAGGCGCATCGCCGGAAGCTGCTCGACCTCAAGATCGCGGCGGAGTGAGACGGCGGAAGCGCCCCGACGTCTCTGTCGCGGCGGGGGAAAAGGTGCTGGCCTGGGCGCAGACCCGGTCCGACGACGCCGTCGTCGGCACCCGAGACGCGTTGTACGTCGACGGCACCCGCCTCCCGTGGGAGCAGGTCGAAGCCGCCGACTGGGACAGCGACACCTCGTTGCTGCGGGTGAGCGAGGTCGGCACCTGGGGGGACCAACGGATCGACCACGCCATCGCCATCGAGGAGCCCGGCCGGCTGCTCGAGCTGGTCCGGGAGCGGGTGACCGCGAGCGTCGTACTCCAGCGGCACGTGCCCATCAGCGGCCGCGACGGCCTGCGCGTCATCGCCCGGCGAGCCCCACGGGGGGATCGGCCGCTGACGTGGTTCTACGAGTACGACGAGGGTGTCGACCCCGACGATCCGACCGTGCGCGAGGTTGCAGCGGCCGCCCTCGCCGCCGCCCAGGACGAGGTCGGCCCGGCGTGAGTCGCCGGGAGACCGGCGATTTTCTCGTGCGTCGGCGGCCTTGCTAACCTGTGCCCCGCTGCACGCGATCCCCTGTAGCTCAACTGGCAGAGCATTCGGCTGTTAACCGGAGGGTTGTTGGTTCGAGTCCAACCGGGGGAGCAGAAACAGCAGGTCAGAGGCCCAGTCCCAGGCTCGGGACTGGGCCTCTGCTGTTGTCGGACGGCAGTTTGGACGGCAGTTCAGCCAGCGTCGAGGGCACCGGCGATCACGTCGAGCGCCGCCATCTTCGCCTGCTGGGCCACGTGCCCGTACACATCGGCGGTGATGCTGGTGGTGGCGTGGCCCAGCACCTCCGAGGCCGTCCGCACCGAGACCGCACCGTCGGCGAGCATGATGGACGCCGCCGTGTGCCGCAGCAGGTGGAACCGGGCCGGAAGCTCCACCCCGGCCACAGCCAGTGCCCGTGCGTAGGACCGGGCAGCGTTTCGCTGGTCCAGCAGCCGCCCTGAGGTGGTGGTGAACACGTAGTCGCTGCGGTGCCACGCGGTGCCGGCCCGAAGCCGCTCGGCGGACTGCACCGCGTGCCAGGCCCGGAGCACCACCACCACCACCGGCGAGAGCGGCAGGCTCCGCCGGCCCCGCAGGCTCTTGGGCGGGGTCCGCTGGGTGAGGCCACCGACCACCCGGACCGTGCCGGTCACCCGCAGCCGAGGCGGATCGGCGTCGAGGACCAGGTCGGACCACCGCAGCGCGAGCCCTTCCCCGATCCGCAGCCCGGTGGTCGCCAGCAGCAGGATCAGCGGCTCCAGCCGGTGGCCACTCATGGCGGCCAGCACCTCCCGCAGCTGGGTGGCGGTCAGGTAGTCGGCTTCCGGGGTGTCGATCCTCGGCCGGTCCACCTGGTCGCACACGTTGCGGCCCACCACCCCGTCCCGGACCGCGGTGGCGAGCATCAGCCGGAGCACCGTGTGGGCGGTCCGCCGGGTCTGACCGGCCACCGGCTCCCCGGCCTTCCCGGTGCGGCTGTCCCGGTGCCGGGTCATCCCCGCCAGCATGGTCTCCACCTGGCCGGCGGTCAGCCTCGACAGCCGCACGTTGCCGAGCGCCGGCAGGATGTGCACCCGCATGACCGAGGTGTAGAGCTCGACGCTGCTGGCCTTCCGGTCCGCCGAGAGCAGCGGCCCGGTCCGCCACCGGCTCCAGTACCCCTCGACGGTGATGGTTCGCTCCCCGGGCGTCGTGTTCTCGGCCACCTCACGCTGCAGGGTCCGCAGGGCCTTCCGGGCCTCGGATTGGGTGTGGCGGTGGCCGAGGCCCGCCGGCGGTTGCCGAGCTCGTCGACCCACCGGATCTCGGCGACCCACCTCCCGGTCGACCGCCGGTAGACGGTGCCCTCCCGGTTGCCACGCCGGCCGCTCATGACTCGACCCGTCCGATGGTCCGGTGCTGGGTCACCAAGGGGACCTGTGGCGAGGTGTCCTCGTCGAGCTGGCCGAGCGCGTCGAGGACGGCCTGCTCGCCGACCGCCAGCTGCAGCCACAGCACCGAGCGGTGCTGACGGAGGCCCGCCGCGGTGACCGGTTGGCGCAGCAGCCGGCGGCCCTCGGCCCACCGTTCCATCTCCTGCTGGACCCAGGCCCGGAGCCGGGGGTCCACCTCGCCGTGCATCGCCTGCACCGCCGGCGAGAGGCCCTCGAGGTCGCGGTGGTCACCGAGCCGGAACGTGTCCTCGCTCTGGACGATCCAGTTGATCACCCAGACCGGGTCGAAGGGTGTCTGCCCGACCAGGACGTCGGCTGGTGCTCCGAGGAGGAGGTCCGCCAGTGGCGTCTGGAGCACCAGCGCGAGGCCGACCAGCTCGTCGGCGGCCAGGGTGCGCTGGTTCGCCTCGACCTTGTGCACGGTGTGCGGGGTCCAAGTGAAGCCGAGCGCCTGCATCATCGCGGCCAGGTCCTTCTGGGTGAGCTCCTGGGTCTGCCGGTGCCAGCGGACCGACTCGGCGAGCACTTGTCGCAGCGGCGTCGCGGTCTCGGGTCTGTTGTCTGATTCGGTCGCCATAGGCCGCGACGGTACCAGATAACAGGCCATCCGCTGAACCTCTTGCACATTCGGCAACAGCCCCAGAAGGTTGGGGGAGGACACACACCCGAGAGGGGACCAGCATCCATGACCACCACCCAGCAGCCGGCCCGAGTCCTCGACTTCGAGGAGACCCGGGACCGGCTCAGCATCGGCCGGACCAGCCTGTTCCGGCTGATCGACAGCGGCGAGATCCCGTCCTTCAAGCTCGGCCGGCGTCGGCTGTTCCTCGAGGAGGACGTCGACCGGTGCAGGGCGTAGCGGGCGTGGTCGTCGAGCCAGGTGATGATCTCGGTGTCGGGGCGGGGTGTGCCGTCGGGTTGGGTGAGTCGGGAGTGGGTGAAGTCGGACTGCCAGCACTCGTTGGGCTGCTCGGCCACCACCACCACCTCACCCTGTCGCGGGGCACCATCAATCGGATCCTCATCCGCGCCGGTCCGCGGTCCTCCTACATCCGGTTCGAGGTGCGGTCACCCCCGATCCGGCGAAGCGTGGGTTAGTGTCGGCGCCGGCGTCCAGGCCGGCCTCGACCAGTTGTTTGCGGATCCGCAGCACCAGCTCGACCTTGGCGGCCGTTGTCGCAGCGGGCGAGGTGAGCGGACGGCGTGATCGCGGCTCGAACGCGGCCTCGCCCTCCTCGCGGCAGCGGGCCAGCAGTTCATAGACCCAGGAGCAGGCCACGCGTTACTCGCGGACGACCTCGGCGACGGGACGGTTCTCGACGGTGACAGCGGTGATGACCAGGCGCGCTTTCGACACTCCCGACCCTGCGGCGGGTGTCCGGCATGTCGTGGGACATCAGTCCGGTATGTCGTGAGGCACCCGTCCGGGATGTGTTGAGCCAGGACACTGCCCCCGCTACGAATTTCAGGCTCGGAGATCGTGGATCTCCGAACCTGAAAGCATTTGAGATTTGACCAAACGCGCAGAAACCGGCCCTCCTAGCCACCCACGGATGTGTCAGGCGAACCCCATAAGCCCGCGTTACAGCTCGCGGGGGCGGGGGGTCAGTGGGCCCGGTCGACGTACGCCACGACCCGGTTCAGCAGCGAGGCCGCTTGCAGCAGCGCCACCGGCGGCGGGGCGGGGTTGTCGGCCAGCTCGTAGAGCAGCGGTGCCCCCTCGGGGTGGCCGAGTTGCTGGGCGGCCTGGGCGCAGGCGCGTGCGGCGTCGCGTACGGCGCCCGGCTCGACGGTCCAGATCGCTTCGAACAGCCGCAGCCGGTCGGGGACCGTCGACTGCCCCGGCAGCTCCCACGCGGTCAGCATCGCTGGGTAGTCACGGGCGTCGCAGACCACCACCCACTCGCGCCGCATCGGCGCGTCCTTCGGGCAGGTCCACCATCGTCGTGCGGTCGACCGGGTCGGGCTCCTGGGAGAACGCCGCGAACACCATCGTGGACCGGGCGATCCGGGCCAGCTCGGTCCAGCGCTCCTCGGCGCCGCGGTAGTACTGCTCCTTCTGGAAGCCACCGAAGATCGTCGGCTGCTCCGCCCGTGAGCAGCACTCGTCCTCGATCGCCCACGAGAGCGCGAGGAGCGTGGACTTCTTCAGCCGCTGCGGCTGGAGGTTCGGGTGCAGGCGGCGCATTGCGGCGTACACCGACGGTGCTCCCGGCTGGGTGAGGGTGGCGGCGTCCGCGAGTGCGACGCCGGCGATGGCCACCTCGAGCCGCATGCCGCTGTCCCGGCGCCGGAGCACCTGGGTGACGAGCTCGACGTCGTGCTCGTCGTAGCGGCGGTGCCCGCTGTCGCGACGTCTCGGTCGCGGGAAGCCGTGTCGGGACTCCCACACCCGCAGCGTTGCCGGCGCCACGCCCGTGCGCTGGGCCAGGTCGCCGATGGTGAGGGTGCTCGTCTCGATGGGGGCTTGCGGAGAGAGGGGTTCGGGGTCCACTATGTGATCGTAAACCTAAACAAGTTGTTGAAGAAAGTGTCTAACTTCAACAATTGCCTACTTCTACCCGAGGAGATCCACCATGAGCAGTGACATCAGCACCGAGCAGGTCGTCGACTGGACCGACCTGGGCCGCGAGATGTGGTCCTTCCTGACCGGTCGCGAGGCCGCGATCAACTACCGCTTCATCGACATGGCGGTCGAGGTGCCGCGCGACACCGGACCCGATGCCCCGCGCGCCACCTGGAAGCTGAACGGCACCCTGCAGATCACCACGAAGGACAACATCGAGGGCGGCTCCTGAGCCATGCCCACCGATCTCACGGTCGACGCCGACCTGGAGTTCACCCTGGACCTCCCCGGCGCCCGCACCATCCGCGGCTCGCTGACGGGCTCGGGCAAACTCCTCCAGCTGCGGGTCAGCGACCCGTTCCTGTTCGCGGGAAGGTCCGACGCGTCGACCGTGCGGGGCATCGCGGACGGGCTGGCCCGTCACGGTGTCTCCCTGACCGTCGTGGCCCCGGCGGGCCCGCTGGTCACCCTGGGGGTGCCGCGCACCTGGTGGCTGCAGCGCCGGGTGACTGGGTCACGTCACATCCGGGTGGAGCGGGGAGCAGGGCTGTGGTCGCTGGTCCGGGGCCGCGCGCAGGCCCCGGCCGGCGGAGCCCTGCCACCGGCCGAGCTGGCGCCCCCGGCCACGCTGTTCCCCCTCGCCCCGACGTTCCGCAGGCGCGCGCGGCCGCCGGTCACCACGACGCATGATCCCCGCGGCGGGGGAAACCCCCGACTGATCATGGCTCCCGCGGCGCATCCGTTGCCGGGTGACCGACAGGAGGTGTTCCGGTTGCGCGGCGACGTCACGACCATCGGCTCCGACGCCGCCTGCGACATCCGGCTGGCCGGACTGGACCCGTTCGAGGCCGAGGTGCGACACGACGCCGCCGACGAGTTCGTGTTGGTCCGCCTCGGTCGTCCGGGCACCACCCGGGTCAACGGCGCACGGGTCGACACGGCACTCCTGCGCACCGCCTCCCGGCTCAACATCGGCGACTGGACCATGTCGTTCTACCGTGAGGAGTACGCCGACCACGGCCGCCCCTACGGCGGTCGCATCGGCGGCGAGCTCGGCCACCAGCGTCCGCAGCCTGCCCGGCCCCTGCGACCTGCGCACCCCGAGGAGGGCCAGTGACCTCGTCTGGACCCGTCCTGGTCGCGGGGGCGTCCGGCTTCGTCGGCCGACGCCTCTGCCCGGCGCTCATCCGAGGCCGGACACGGCGTGCGCGCCATGACCCGGCACCCCGACTCCTACACGGGCGAGGGTCAGGCGGTGTACGGCGACGTGCACGACGCGGACACGTTGCCCCAGGCCCTCGCGGGCTGCCGCGCCGCCTACTACCTGGTGCACTCGCTGGACTCCAAGGACTTCGAGAGGCTCGACGCCGAGGCGGCCCGTGCGTTCGGCCAGGCCGCCGCCGAGGCCGGGGTGCAGCAGATCATCTACCTCGGTGGTCTCGGCAGCGAGTCCGACCAGCTCTCCTCGCACCTGCGCAGCCGGCGCGAGGTCGAGGGTCTGCTCGGCGCAGGCCGGGGTCCCGGTCACCGTGCTGCGGGCCGGGATCATCGTGGGCAGCGGCGGCATCTCGTGGGAGATGACCCGCCAGCTCGTCGACCATCTGCCCGCCATGGTCACGCCCAAGTGGGTGCGCACCCGGACCCAGCCGATCGCCGTCGCGGACGTGGTGCGCTACCTCGTGGGGGTGCTCGACGAGCCCCGGGCGGTCGGCCAGGTCTTCGAGATCGGCGGGCCCGAGGTGCTGGAGTACGTCACGATGCTGCGCCGGGTGGCCCGGATCAAGAACAGGCCGCTGGCGATCGTGCCCGTCCCGCTGCTCACCCCGGGCCTCTCGTCGCGGTGGCTGGCGCTGGTCACCGACGTGGACACCCAGACCGGACGGTCGCTGATCGACTCGATGAGCAACGAGGTCGTGGTGCGCGACGACAGCATCACCCGGGTGGTCCCGTTCGAGCCGATGGGCTACGACGACGCGGTCCGCGTCGCGCTGGCCGAGCACGCCGCGCGGCGGGACTCTCGATGACCTCGGTGCGCAACGCTGGCCGCTGGCGGCGTGCGCGACGCCTGCTCGAGGCGCGACTGCCCCTCCCGATCACCCACGTGGTGCCCGTCGAGCACCTCGAGACCGCGGCCGTCGTGCGGCGTCGGCGCCGGGTCGTCGCCGGGGTGTCGGTGCTCGGCACCGGGCTGCTCGGGCTCTCGCTGTCGACGAAGCCGGACTCCCGGGCGTTCTACGCGATGACCTCCGCCGTCGCGGCCACCTGGACCGCCGGCGGTGTCGTGTCGGGGCCGCTGCATCTGGGCTGGATCCAGAGCCGCGACCAGCGCCTGCGCCGCCCGGTCGTCACGCCGGTCGCGACCGGTGTCGGTGCGTTCGGGTTCTTCTACGCCTGCGCCCTGGTCGCCAGGCGGATCCCTGTGCTCGACCGGGCGATCGGCAACGTGCTGCAGTTCGCCGAGGAGGGCCAGGGCCCCCTCGTCGTGGCCACCACCCTCGCCAACGGCCTGGGCGAGGAGATCTTCTTCCGGGGTGCGATGTACGCCGCGTTGGACCCCGGCCATGCCGTGGTCGCCTCGACCGCGGTCTACACGCTGACCACCGCGTCCACGCGCAACCCCGCGTTGATGCTCGCGGCCGGCGTGATGGGCACCCTGTTCGGGTTGCAGCGCCGCGCGTCCGGCGGGCTGCAGGCCCCGGTGCTGACCCACCTCACGTGGTCCACTCTGATGGTGCGCTACCTTCCCCCGCTGTTCCGGCACGCCCACGGTGGCCGGGCGTGAGCAGCCACGACGTGGTCGTCGTCGGCGCCGGCCTGGCCGGTCTGGCCTGTGCCCGGGAGCTGACCGGTCGAGGTCTCGACGTACGGATCCTCGAGGCCGATGACGCAGTCGGCGGGCGCGTCCGGACCGACCACGTGGACGGGTTCATCCTCGACCGCGGCTTCCAGGTGCTCAACACCGCCTACCCCGCGCTGCGCAGCCACGTCGACCTGGGCGCGCTCGACCTCAAGGCGTTCGACCCCGCGGTCGGCATCCACCTGAACGGCGAGCGGGTCACGGTCGTCAACCCGGTCCAGCGCCTGAGTGGCGCCGCGACCGCGCTCGGCCTCCCCGTCGGCGGCATCCGCGGCAAGGCGGCGGTCGGGCTCTACGCCGCCCGGTGCGCCACGCTCCCCGTGGGTCGGCTCAAGCAGCGCCGTGACGTCAGCGCGGCCGACGCCTGGCGCCTGGCCCACATCCCACCCGACGTCGTCGACGGCATCCTGCGCCCGTTCTTCTCCGGGGTGCTGCTGGAGCAGGACATGACCACCTCGCGCCGGTTCACCGACCTGATGGTGCGGATGTTCGTCCGGGGCCGGTCGACCGTCCCGGCGCTCGGCATGCAGCGGCTGCCGATGCAGCTGGCCCGGCCGCTCGCCCGGGAACAGCTCCGCCTGCAGACCCAAGTGCACCGCGTCACGGGCCGGGGCGTCGACACCGATGACGGGCCCGTGGGGGCGCGGGCGGTCGTCGTGGCCACCGACGCGTGGACGGCCTCGCGGCTGCTGCCGCGTCTGGTGACGGCGCCGGCGCCACGGGGGGTCACCACCGTCTACCACTCGGCGCCGGCGTTTCCGGAGGCCACCGGCATGCTGCTGCTGGACGCCGACCGGTCGCCGATCGCGAACACCATCGTGATCTCCGCCGCCGCGCCGGACTACTCCCCCGCTGGTCGCGCGCTGGTCTCCAGCTCGATGGTGCACGGCTCGGTGCCGCGCGACCCCGACGGGCGGGAGGTGCGGCAGGCACTCGCACGCCTGCACGGCACCGACACGTCGTCGTGGGAGCTCGTCGCGACCTACGACCTCCCGCACGCGTTGCCGGGGATGCCGGCTCCGCACCCGCTGACCAGGCCGGTGCGGTTCGCCGGCGCGGGTGAGACGTTGTACGTCGCCGGCGACCACCGCGAAACCAGCTCCATCCAGGGCGCTCTCGCCTCCGGGCGCCGCGCCGCCCACGCCGTCCTCGCCGACCTGAAGGTGAACGCATGACCCGCCTGCTGACCAACACCCTGGCACCGTCCTGACCGGACGGTCGTGCCCGGCTACTCGAAGATCGGCTACGGGCTGCGCCACATGACCTGGGAGAAGGACGACCCGCGACCTGACGCCCTGCGCGGGAAGACGGTGGTGGTGACGGGGGCGAGCTCCGGTCTCGGAAAGGCCGCCGCCGCGGCGATGGCCCGTCTCGGCGGCAGCGTCCACCCCGTCGTACGGGACCTGCGGGAGGCGATCAGCGAAACGGAGACCGCACATCGGCCCGGACCCCACGACCCGCTCGCGCGACCGGACTTGCCTGCAGGTCGCGCTCAGGCAGCTACCGGGACGACGACCTCGTTCCTCCGGGCGCGGGTCGCGCGGCTCCTATGAGAAGCGGACCGCACAGCTGCTCGCCGCCCTGGAACCGGTCGGTCTGGACGTGGGTGAGGCTCGATACGCGCGTTTCGACCCGCCGTGGGCACCGTGGCTCCTGCGGAGAACCGCAACGACCAGGAAAGCGAGCAAGGAGCGGGACGCCGGTGATGCCGAACACCGGGACGTGCCGGCCCCGGAACCGACCCCACCGGTGCAGCCGTTCTTCTTCGACCCCGTCGAGCAGAAGAGCTGACCGACGGCAGTTCGTGAGGCGGCACCCGGAGGTGCCGCCTCCCGCGCCATACCGGACCTCGCCCCTGCCGGGTGCAGGAGCCCACCCGTACGGCGTGCCCTCCCGCGGTGGGCCGCGCGCGCCGCGATACTCCGAGCATGGACTGGCTGACCGAGCTGAACGCCGGAGAGCGGGCCGAGTGGGTCACTGCACTGGCGACGGTGGCGGCGCTGATCGCGGCGATCATCGCGGTGTGGAAGTCGAGCGGGCTGCTCAAGGTTGAGCGGGACCGCGACCGCAAGCGGGACGAGCGTGACGCGGAGCGGCGGATGGCCGCGGAGCGCGCCGAGCAGGCGGACCTCGTGGCGGCGTGGAGCCGCCACGAGCCGCCGGGCAGCACCCCGTCCCTCGCTGCCATGTTCAATCCGAGCGGATGGGGCGCGCTCGTGGTGAACAACAGCCCGCTACCTGTCTATGACGTGACCCGTGGACATCCACGGGCCGGACGGCCGCCGCCGAGAGACGATGAAACGCTCACTGATCCCGCCGGACGAGACCTTCGTGGAGTGGCCGCGCGATTTGCGCGAGGGCGAGCGCGAGCAGAAGGAGCACGGGGGTGACTTCCGGGTGGCGCTCACCGTCCGCGACACTGCCGGGCGAGTGTGGCACCGCGACGAGCAGGGACGCCTCGACCAGACCGGCGTGGTCGCCTTCGCAGGCGCGGCGCTCGTCTCGACGGCGAACACCAGCGCCACCGGTCTGGTGGGCGAGGCCGCGGCGGACGACGACCCGGAGCCCGAGCAGTGAGCTGGGCACGGCCCGATCTGCAAACGGATCTGCAAACAGGGACTGGTGCAATCCGGAATGCAAGACGATCACTAGCAGGAGGTCCATGCACTCCTCGGCCCGTACCTCCCCCACGATCACGCGACTCGGACGCATCCGCAGGCTCTCCTGACGAGGTCGCGGAAGTGATCTCGCCGGTGCCCTCGAGGCCGGACTGGCGGGCCTGCAGGGCCACCCAGTCCGGGTGCGGGAAGCGAAGCACAAACAATCAGGAACTACAGACTGTTTGACTAACCGAAGTCTCAGGGGTGTCTTCAGGAGTCTCACTGTCAGGGGGACGCTTCCGGGCATGACGATGCCGCCGCCTCTCACTGACCGGTCTGGCCGTCGATGGCCTCCCGGATCAGGTCGGCATGGCCGTTGTGCCGTGCGTACTCCTCGATCATGTGCACGAGGATCCACCGCAGGCTGAAGCGGCCGCCGCCCGAGGCCTCCGCGGCCGAGAGTCCATCAAGCCCGACCCCGCCGTCCGCAAGCGCCTCGTCGATCACGGCGTCGGCCCGACGGCAGGCATCGCCGAACAGCGCGAAGAGCTCCTCAGGCGTGTCGTCACGGGCGGTATGCCACTCCCAGTCGCGGTCGGCGTCCCAGTCGACAGTGTCGAACGGTGGCATCAGCTCGCGGCCTGCGAAGTCCTCCTCGAACCAGCTCGACTCCACTACAGCCAGATGCTTCATCATCCCGCCGAGGGTCATCTCCGACGGCTGCAGCGGCTGGGCCAGCTGCTGCTGGGTGAGGCCGGCGCACTTCCAGCGGAAGGTGGCACGGTGGTAGTCGAGGAAGGTGCGGAGGGTAGTGACCTCACTGGCCCGCACGGGCGGCCGGACGCGGGACTCGGGCGGCGGGAAGGACGTCATGGCACCACGCTAGCGAGACGACGCAGGCCCGCACCGCGGTTCCTCATTGCCCTGACTCGAGTCGGGTCTCGAGATCGACAGCTCGAAGACTTCCTCTGTGGACACCACACGCTCGCCGCCCGGGATCGCCGCGGCCAGGCAGTTCAGCATGGTGGTCTTGCCAGCCTGCGTGCCTCCGGCGACGAGGATGTTGAGCCCGCCGGGACGGAGGCCTCGAGGAACGCCGCGGCCTGTGGGGTCATGGAGCCGAGCTCGACCAGACCCTCGAGGCGGGCAGCGCGGAGGATGAACTTGCGGATGAAGTGCGCAGGGGGTGTCGCTGACCTGCACGTTTACCGCCGAACAGCGGTTCTGACCTGCACTTATGCTGCTACTGCATGGGATTCATGGGGACTCTTGGATGCACGTTTTGCGGACTTCCTGCGGACTCTGTGCGGACTCCCGCGCTCGTAGGGAGCTCCTCAACGTTGGCCGGCGTGCCGCCGTGACCGAACCGGCTCCGCTGCTGCTTCGTCAACCCCGCCCACACCCCCTCGAGCGGGAACTCCCCCTCGAGCGACCAGGCCAGGCACTCCTCGCTGACCGGACACCGTGCGCACACCCGTTTCGCCGGCTCCGCGGACCGACCCGGGCTCGGGAAGAACACCTCGGGGTCGACCTCCCGGCACAACCCCCGCACCACCCACCCGAACGACATGCGACAACGGTAGGTACAAACCACCCCGAACGGGTCTACCCTCACCGCAACGGGGCAGCGTCGGCCTCAGTCCCCGACCACCCCGCCAGGACAACGGCCGAGAGGCACCGGATGAGCACACCACGCCGCTCACGACGACCGGGGTCGGTCGAGTCGGCGTTCAACCGGGCCCTCACCGTTGCCCGCCGCGACGGCCGCCTGCTCGCCGACGATGCCGCGGCCGTCGCGGTCGGCCGAGCAGCTGCCCGACTCGTCGACGACGCCGCAGGCGACGGAACCGTGTGGATGAGGGAAGCAGCGATCCGTCGCGCAGTCGAGACCTACCGCGAGCTCCGCCTCACCCCGTCGACCCGGCCACCCGACCCCGCCGACGACCCCCTGACCGTCGCTCTCGCCGAGTTCGCGGCATCCGACAACGAACGCCGCACCCACCGGCTCGAAGCCGACAACACGACCACATCCGCAGCCGATCCACTGCACCCCAACGGGTCACGCCCCACCACCACCCCCGGGGGGTGAACCCCGGACACACACGGCAGGAGCAAGGCTGCCGGAGGCGGGGCCGTCGTCAAAAACATTCCGCAGATTTTCGTCGCGAAGAATTTCGGCATGCTGGTGTCGGCTGCGGCTCACGGCATGTGTCCCCGCTATGACAGGGCGTTTCCAGTTGGGTGGGGCGCGTCTAACGAACGCTCTCGCAGCCGATCAGCTTGTCCTCCGGGTCCGGATCCCAACCGACATAGCGAACGCGATCCTTCCCGGGCCCACACTTCACCACGTCGCGGCCGATCGTTTGTCGGTTGCCGAAGTCGACCATGCGCACGACGTCAGCGCCCGGGCCGGCGAGGCTCGTTGTCCGGGGCCAACCCCAACCCGTGGGTCGGTCCACAACTCGAGGGCGTCGTCGCCTCGGCCGCCCTCCATGTAGGCGGCGGTCAGGCGATCGTCACCAGGGCCGCCGTAGGCCACGTCGTGGCTTTCCAGGGTGCCGAAGTGGAAGTTGCCGCCGAAGAAGTGGTCGTTGCCGGGTCCACCGAAGAACTGGTCGTGGTCGGCGCCTCCCTCGGCGGAGTCGTTGCCTGTCCCCATGTGGAATCGGTCGGCTCCACCCATGCCCGCCGCCGAGTCGTTGCCCCGGTAGGTGAAGACGACGTCCGCGCCGCCGCCCGCCAACACGCGGTCCCGACCCGACGTGCCCTCGAGGACGTCCGCACCATCAGTTCCACGAATGGTGTTGACCGCAAGCGCGGGTGCGGCAATTGCTGCCACCACCACGGCGCCACCCGCGACTGCTGCGCTGATCCTGCCGAGACCCATGTCTGTGCTCCTTACCCCCAGGGCGCGTCGTTGTGTCTCGGTCCCCCAAGTAGAGATCTCGCCAGATCAGGTGTCAACGGCATGGGTCGCCATCATGCCAGCGGGGAACGGCACGCCGTACTGCTAGTCGTGGCGGGTGGCGATGGGGTGGTCGTGCAGCCGGCCGTGTGCATGCAGCACGGTGGGCCTGCCGGCGGGGTGGCCACCGTCAAAAACTTCCGCGCCTAGCCCCTCGTGCCCGCGCGGAATGCGGCAGATCCGTGCGGTGCCCGTGCCATTGGCTCGGCAGCTAGTCCGCGCCTGTTCATTGCGATCGGGCGGCGATGAACGCGGTGACGTCCTTGGCGACGCGCTCGGGCTGTTCCCACAACACGAGGTGGCCAGTGCCCTCGTATGTCACGCGGCGGCTTCCCTCGATGGCGACCAGAAGCTCGTCCGCCTGGTCGGCTGGAAGGACGTCCTCCTCAGTGCCCCACAGGATCAGGGTCGGAACTCCTATCGAGCCGCTCTGGCAGGGCGGAACCGCGGCAAACAGGCCGTCGAGCGTTGCCTGCCAAACGTGCTTGGGGATAGTAAGCGCGGCTGACATCTGGTCCTCGATGAACGTCTCCGGCACCGGCCCGTGCAGCGGGAGCGCGCCGTGGAGCGCGTCCATGTCATCCCGAGTCACAGGGTCGTGGAATGACCTCAGCAGCTCGAGGAGGGCCACCGGCAAGGGCTGTTGCAGGTTGCTCGGGGAGCCGATGAGCACCATGCCGCGCACTCGCTGGGGATGGTGGAGCGCGACCTGCTGGGCGAGGTATCCACCGCTGGACGTCCCGACCAGCCAACATGCGTCGATCCCGAGCACGTCGAGCAGCGCAATCACGTCCGAGGCAGCGGCCATGAGCGTGTATCCGTCCATAGGCTTCGTGCTGTCTCCGACACCTCGCTGGTCGGGCACGAGGAGCCGCAGGGTGTCGGGAAGGAGCGGCACAAGTCGGTCGAAGATCCGATGCGTCTCGCCCCAGGCGTGGAGGAGCAATACCGGGTCCCCGTCGCCGTACTCGTGGACAACCAGCTCGACACCCGTCGCTATGGTCACCCGCCGCATCTCTGCATTGTGGTGCTGGCGTGTCCTGGCTACCAACCCCGGTCAGCCGGAAGCCTGGCCCCTGCGGCAGTACCGTGCGTCTCCGAGCGCGCAGTGCGGCATTAGCGGTCGCATCGCCTCTGGGACAGGGTTACCCTCGCGCGGCCGACGCGAACCGCACGGCAGAACGTGGGTGATCAGACCTGCTGGCCAGTCACCGGCACCGGTCTTCGGGTCCAGGCCGAGCTCTCTGTTGACCTCGAGGTAGTCAGCCTCGACAACGCCGTCGAAATCGAGAATGAGTAGTTCAGCCATGCGGCCTCCTTCGGGCCCTGGCGGCGCAGTTGCCGCGTCCGGCTCTGAGTGTGATCGCGGAGCACCGGACTGGCAAGGAAGGGTCCTCACATCGGCATGACCGCGCGGATTGCGGCAGGTGAGTGCACTTCACGCGGCGGCCCCGTGGTGCAGTCGGGCACACGTCGACTCCGGCATGATGCGACTCTCAACATTCGGGAAGCGCCGGGACCCGAGTCTGCAACTGAGGGGCCCGGGGATCGGACTTTCATCGGGAGTTCCGTTGGGGATTTCCCTTGAGAGAACCTCCGCACTCGGGGCGTAGTCGCCCAGACGGCAGCCCAGCCAGGCCGTTCCAGTCCATGTCGGTTCGGTGGCCGCCCGCGCGGCTCCCACCCGAGATGACGGCCCGCGCCATATGCCATCCCCTCTGCTGGGCTTCGCGGCCTGGCCCGTCAGCGTCCTCCGGTGGTCAGGACGGCTGATGGTGAGGTCGGAGGAGGTCGCGGCGTCAGCAGTCGGGCGTGGGCCTGAGCGTCATCGCGACGCCGGCGTGCCTGACGCCGGGGTGCCTGCCGGTACTCACTCTCAGGTCTCGGGGCACACCTGGCGGTAGGGCTGCTCGGGCAGGAACTGCTGCCACTCGTCCTCGGTCAGGCTCCGTCCAGCCATCTGGCAGGCGAAGTCGAGGGCCCGGTCGAGGTCGGTCTCCCACCGGTAGACCTGGCCGTCGTACGACGCGATAGCCACGTCGCTGTCGCCGATGAACTGCGCCCCGGCCGAGACCGGCTCTCCCTGGTGCGGGGGGTACACGGTGCCCAGCAGGTCCAGCGTGGAGGCGTCCCACAGGCTGACCCCGCCGTCGTCGGCGCCGGAGACCAACAGTTCCCCGTCGTCGGAGTAGTCGAGAAAGAGCACCTCCACTCCGGCACCGAGACCTGTGGATCGCCGCCGTTCATCTCCGGTCGAGACGTCGATGGTGACGATCTCGCCCGAGTTCCCTGCCATCGCGACGCTCGAGCCGTCCGGAGCGGCAACGGATGCCCAGACGCCTGTGTCCAGGTCCCCCTCCGCCAGGACGTCTCCTGTGTTCACGTCGATCGCCCGAACGTGCCCGGCGAAACCCGCGCCGGTGTTCTCGTAGACCATCGCGGTGCTCCCGTCACCTATCGGGGCAAGGGCTTCCGAAGCAAAGTCGAAGGTCTCGCCCGTCGGTAGCAGGGTGTCGGTGTCGATGAGGCTGGACGTGTGGTTGGAGCTGCCCACGAGCAACCTGCGGTCCCCGTCGACGAACGCCAGGTCGTAGATGTCGTCGTCGAAGAGCTGGGCCTTGTCGACGACTTCGCCCGTGGTGGAGTCGAGGATCGTCACGACGCCGCGCTCCGGGCACGGCCCGGCATCGGAGGCGCACCACCCGACGTACTGGCCGCCGTCGGGATGCCATTCGCCGAAGGGATAGGGGAAGAACTGGGTCGGCAGCGTGGTGGGAGGGGTCGCCTCTCCGGTGGCGGTGTCGACGAACCTGACCCACCCCGTGCCCGTGTCGTCGAGCCAGCGGTAGGCCACGCGCCGCCCGTCCGGCGAGAGGTCGGCCTGGGTGAAAACCTCACTGTCGTCGACCTGGGTCGTCCGCTGTAGGTAGGTGTCTTTCACGGACAGGTCCCAGGTGCGCAGCACCGAGTCGCCACCGCCGGTGTAGACCAGGTCGTTGTCCGGGCTGAAGCCGACGCCCCATGGGTCGATAGTGTGCACCTGTTGCAAGGGCTGGCCGGTGGCGGTCTCCCAGACGTGGAGTTCGCCATCATAGAGAGACCCGACGAGCGTGCCGTCGGGCGAGAACCGGATCTCGCAGGCCCGTCGAGGCAGCGTGTGGACCGTCGCGCCGGTGGAGGCACGCACCAGGAGGCCGGCCCCCGCATCCGCCCGACCGCTGGCGCTCCAGCGCGAGCAGGGTCCCACCGGCGTTCACGTCGAGGGCGCCGTAGCCTGTCCTGAGGTCCTCGCGCCGCCAGATCCGCTTCCCGGTCGCCACCTCGTACGCCGTCAGCGGCCAGCCGGCGTACAGGGTCCGGCCGTCCGGGCTGAGCGCCAACCCCTGGGTGTAGTTTCCGATTGGCACCCGGATGGGAGACGCGGACGGGGAGTGGAGGTCCCAGATCACGGCGTCGGCCGGGGCGTCGCTGGAATCCTCTTCGTACCAGTCGACTGTTGTCACGGTGGCGGCCAGATAGCGACCGTCGGCGCTGAACGCGACGTTGACCCCCCACACCGGTTTGCCGCCGAGGGTATCGAGCTTTGTCGTCGGCCGCATGGTGTTGGGGTCCAGCAGGCGCACGGGCGCGGTGGATTTCCCCGCCTGCAGGATCACGGCGAGCTGGCTGCTGTCGGGGCTGAAGGCCCCGAGTAGGAACCCCTGCTCCCCGTCGGCCCAACGACGAGCGTCGTAGCTGCGCTGCAGCCTGTTGGTGGCGGTGTCGTACAGGTTCATCCGGTTGTGGCCGTCCGAGGACGCGATCCAGCGGCCGTCGGGGCTCACGTCGAAAGCCTCCAGGAAGGGGCCTCCGGGCGGCGCCGAACGGACCAGCCGCGGCCGCTCGGCCAGCGCGGTCACCAGGTTCCTCCGGGTCTCGGGCGAGTCGTCCAGCCGCGCGCCCGCGGCCGCGAGCAGCAGCGAGAGACTGATGTCGTCGGTGAGTTGGGAGCGTGCGCCAATCCGTCGGGCGTCCGCCGAGACGGCGGCTTGGCGGGCGGTCTTCGCGGCTTGGCGGGCGGTCTCCGCGTTGTCCTCGGCCTTGTCCTGCTGGTAGGCGGCGTACCCGCCGGCGGCGAGGGCGATAAGGAGGAGAGCGCAGGCACCGGCGAGGACGGCCCTCAGGCGGCGGATGAGCCGGGTCTGCCGGCGGGCCTGTTCGGCTGCGGCGGTTTGTTCTGCGTCGGCGAGCTCGGCGGAGGCGTCCAGGAACGCGGTCTCGGTCTGGTTGAGCTCGGGGTGGGGGCGGTCGCGCCACTCGAGGGCCTGGGCGAGGCGGACGCCGCGGTACAGCTCGCTGGCCGGCCGGTCGAGGTCGTCCCAGGTGCCGGCGGTGGTCGAGAGGTGGTGGAGGATCCGCTGGCCCTCGATGTCGTCCTCGAGCCAGCCGCGGAGCCGCGGCCAGGCGCGGGCGAGTGCCTCGTGCGCTATCTCGAGGACTCCGTCGTCGCTGGTGACGAGCCGGGTCTTCACGAGCCGGTCGACGAGCTGGTCCTGATCGGGGGCGGCGACGACTTGTCGGCGGGGGACGCGGGCGCGGACGGGCTCGCCCTGCTGTCCGGGGGAGACGAGCCGGAGGAGGAGGTCGTGCAGCGCCTTGCGCTGTCCGGGCTCGAGGTCGTCGTAGAGCTGCTCGGCGGACTGGGCGACCGCACCCCGGATCCCGCCCGAGCCCTGGTAGCCGGCGACGGTCAGCGTGCGTCCTTCGCGCCGTAGCCAGGTCTCGCGGAGGGCGTGGGAGAGGAGGGGGAGGGCGCCGGGTTCGTTCTCGACCTCGTTGACGAGGAGGTCGACGAGTCCTGGCTCGATGATGAGGCCGGCCTGCCGGGCGGGCCCTTCGATGGCCTCCCGCAGCTCGTCGGGGGTCATGGCGGCGAGGACGTACAGGCCGCGTTCGACCAGGCGCGCGAGCCGCGGGTGGGCGGAGACGTCGCCCATCCTGTCGGCCCGGAGCACGAGCACCAGGGGTGCCCCGCTGGCGTGGTCGGCGAGCAGTTGGGCGAACCGCTCCCTCTCCGCGGGGTCGGTGCAGAGGGAGAAGAGCTCTTCGGCCTGGTCGACGACGAGCAGCCGGGGCTTCCCTGTGGGTTTGGGTGGCGGGAGGGCGCCGACGGGGTGCCGGCCGGGTGTGATGACGTCGCTGTGCCGGCCGGTGCGGGCGAGGGTGGCGACGATGCCGGCGCGGACAAGCGAGGACTTCCCGGAGCCGGATGGGCCGAGGACGGCGAGGACGCCTTCGTGCTCGAGGCGCTCGAGGCAGGCGCGGATGTCGCGGTCGCGTCCGAAGAAGCTCTCGGTGTCGTCGACGTCGTACGGCATGAGGCCGAGGTAGGGGCAGGCCTCGCTGGGCCGCGCCCGGGCTTCGGCGGTGTCGAGGGCGGGGTCTTGTCGGAGGATGGCCCGCTCGAGCTGGTCGAGGTCGGGACCGGGGTCGACGCCGAGCTCGTCGACGAGGCGGCGGCGGACGCCGGCGATGGTGGCGAGTGCTTCTCCTTGGCGGCCGGCGCGGTACTGGGCGAGCGCGAGGAGCTCCCACCTGCGTTCCCGCAGGGGCGCGGCGTTCGCGAGCGCCTGGGCCTGGGCGAGTACGTCGCGGTGGTGGCCGGCGGCGAGGCTGGCTTCGAGCCACCACTCTTGGGCGTCGAGGCGGAGCTCGGTCAGGCGGGCGGCTTCGAGGCTGCCGGGCTCCCATTCCTCAAGCTCGCCGTAGGGGCGGCCGCGCCACAGGGCGAGGGCCTGGGAGAGGGCGTACGCGGCGCGGTCGGGTTCGCCGAGGGCGAGGAGCTCGTGGCCGCGGTTGGCGAGCGTCTCGAACTGGCGGGCGTCGACCGCGTCGGCCGGGAGGGTGAGCCGGTACCCGTGACCGGTGGTGGTGATGGCGTCGGGGCCGAGGGCCTTGCGGAGCCGGACGACGCACGTCTGGAGGTTCTTGTGCCAGGAGGCAGGTGGCTCATTCCCCCAGACCGCCTCGGCGAGCTGATCGGCGGCCAGTGCCTCGTCGCCGGCCGCGGTGAGGGCGGCGAGGACGAGTGTCTCGCGGGGGCTCAGGCGTGGCGCCGAGTCGTCGAGCGTGAGCGGCCCCAGGACCTGGATACCCACGTTGTCGAATGTCCTCGCGCCCCGTGGGGGTCGTCAACCGCGGATGTACCAGATCGGTACCGGTTCGGCGCGGGGTGAGTACCGGTGGTTGGCAGAACTGGGGATGCCCGGGACGCAGGGTTCCGGCGGAAGCCTCAGGAGAACGTCATGAACCGCAACCGGAACATCCAGCAGCACCCCACCCGCACCGACCAGTACGCCCTCGAGGGTCCGCGCTGGTGGTGGACCCCGGCCGCCGGTGGCGCCGCCGCGGCGATGGCCGTGGTCGCGATCGTCGGCACCTCGAGCGCCGGTCACGCGATCCCGGTCGACGTGGACCGGTACGCCACGACGCCGGCCTCGCAGCTCGCCCCAGCCCGGCCGGCCCTGGCTGCGGCGCAGGACTCGCCGGACATCCCGGACGGCTACCGGCAGTGCTTCATGTGGCAGTCGCACTGGAACACCGCACTGGACGGCGCCCAGCCGTTCTGCCCCGAGGACTCCGACGGGGACGAGGGGCACGAGGGCCACGAGCGCCAGGCCCGGCGTACGGCCACGGGGTCCGACCAGGCGCAGGCGGAGACGGTGGACGAGCTGACAGACTTCTCGCCGCGGCCGTCGCTGGCGAAGTGGCTCCCCATGCCGTGATCGGTCCTCCTGACCGGTGTCTCTGGCCTGGGGCGCACACCCGAGGAGCTGGAGCTCCCCGATGCCGTCGGGGAGGTCCGGTGCGTCCGGCCCAGTGCGCCTGCGGCTAGCGCCGGGGCGGGCACCCCGCCGGTCGGACCCTGAAGGTAGCTCAGCAGTCGTCCGATGAACGGGCAGGCAGCGGACGGGGCGACCCAGCCCGTCTGACCGCTCGATCAAGGTCGTCAACGTGTCGCTGGCCAGGACGCGGGTGGTCAATGATGGGCCCCACATTGTGCGCGGCGCGACGCGCGTTCTTGAACCGTCGCACGATGAGCAGCACCCCCACCGCGACGACCACCAGCCAGGCCCATAGCTCGACCACACCGAAGCCAAACTGGCCGAACGCGGCGAGCGCGAGCACCGTGAACGCCAGAAAGGCCGCAATGCTGGTCAGCAGGTTCTTGGTACTAGCGCGGTTGGCCACTGGCAGATCGTAAGGGGCCGAAACGACCTGATCTCGGGGCGCTCTCAATGGGTCAGCGCAACACTTCCTTGATTCGAGGAGGTTGTGGTGGCGCGTGGTTATCGGAGGTTGTCGCCGGCAGACGTCGATGAGATCTGGGTGCGGCTGCGGGCCGGTCATGCGGCCAAACCGACCGCGCGGCAACTGGGGTTGTCGACCAGCACGGTGCGGACCTATCTGCAGCGGTGTGGCGGGATCCGCCCGGATCCACGCCGTCGGTCGTCGGGGCGGTTGAGTCTGAGCGAGCGGGAGGAGATCTCGCGCGGCCTGGCGGCGGGGCTATCGCTGCGAGTGATCGCGGACCGGTTGGGCAGGGCGCCGTCGACGATCAGCCGCGAAGTGGCCGTGAACGGTGGCCGGGCGGGGTATCGCGCGCACCTCTCGGACCGTCACGCCTGGGTCCGGGCGACGCGGCCCAAGGCGTGCAAGCTGGCGGCCAACCCGGTGTTGCGTGCGATCGTGGAGGAGAAGCTGCGGCGTCGCTGGTCGCCGGAGCAGATCGCCGGCTGGCTCAAGATCAGCCATCCAGACGACCCGGAGATGCAGGTGTCCCACGAGAGCATCTACCGCACCCTGTTCGTGCAGTCCCGCGGTGCGCTGCGTAAGGAGCTGACCGCCTACCTGCGCACCGGCCGGGTGATCCGACGTCCGCAGGGCGTCCGGTTGCCCGACGGGCGCGGCGGCCGGCCCGGGATCCTGAACATCTCCGAACGACCAGCTGAAGCCGAGGACCGTGCCGTGCCCGGCCACTGGGAAGGCGACCTGGTCTTCGGCAAACACATGAGCCCGGTCGCCACCCTGGTCGAACGCTCGACCCGGTTCCTGATCCTGGTCGCGCTCCCCGACGGCAACCACAAGGCCGATGCGGTCGCCGATGCCCTCGCGGCCGCGGTCACCACCTTGCCCACCCGGCTGGCCAAATCGCTGACCTGGGACCAGGGTCACGAGATGGCCCAGCACCAACGGTTCACCACCGCGACCGGGATGCAGGTCTACTTCTGCGACCCCAAGTCGCCGTGGCAGCGCGGCAGCAACGAGAACACCAACGGCCTGCTCCGCCAGTACCTGCCCCGACGACTCGACTTCCGCACCCTGACCCAACACGACTTCGACGCCATCGCCCAAGAGCTCAACGGACGACCTCGACAGACCCTCGGCTTCAAGACACCATCACAAGCACTAGCCGAGGTGTTGCGTTGACCGCCTGAACCCGCAGGCATGAGCGTGCGCTTCGCGACGCGCCGACGGGGTAGTTCATCCGCGGGTTAGGTTCGAGGCTCCGAGCCGTCCGCCGGTGGTCGATTTTCCTGAGCGCAGTCAGCAGGTCGATTCGATGTCGCCAATGAGGTTGTCGACGTCGGTGTCGAAGGACGACAACGCGGAACCAGCCGATGCCAGCGTTACAGCCGACGGGTTGGCCTTCGCAGCGTCAACGCTGGTCTTGAGCGCCCGCGGGGTGCGCCGGTGACGTGTGCCTCGACGATCACGCTGGCAGCTCCACCTGTGTCGGCGGCAGGGAAGGCGGTCACGACGGGCCTGCCTGGGTGCAGTGGGGGGCGTGGCCCTGGGTTTCGATGTGCCACTCACAGACCGGGCAGCGGCCTGGTAGGTGGGTCAGGCCGAGCGGTAGGGGAGCATCCGCGGAGGCGGCCGGAGATCCCCAGTCGGGCCCAGTTAGGCCAGTAGTGCCCACCGTTTCGTTTGGGCACCACTGGGTTTCGGTGGGCGTGACTGTGCTGAGAGACCAGAAGGTGATCGCTGGGAAGCCACGCCGTTCGGTCCTGACCTGGGCCTTCTCGCGTGCCCTGCGCAGAACCTTCTCCGAGCTGATCCCCTCGGCCTTCGCGGCACGCCTCGTCGGCGCGGCCGGCACTAGTCAGCGGGACCTAGTCGGCCTGCGCGTACGCGTACGAGTGACCTTGGCCGGTCCGCCGGGTCTGGACCGACCCGGCGGACCCGCCTCGTCGACCCCGTGGCTGCCGGCTCGCCGTTCGAGGGTGGCGCGCCGGGTCGGGTCGACGTGCATCAGGTTGGCGACCGCGCTACAGGTCGATCGGCCGCAGGACCCGGTTGATGCCATGGGCGATCTGCTTGTTGCCCTTGTTGAGGTCGAGCAGCCCCGGCCGCACCTCGGCGTTGCGCGCGTCACGGTCCTTGTCGCGCAGGAAGATCCGGCCGTTCTTCCAGACGTTGACCCGCAGCATGCCGCCCTGCGCGGTGGTGAGCGCCGCGCCGTCCGCTTGGGCGGCCTGCTTCGAGGTGATCTTCACGCCGGGAATGACGTGGTAGAGCAGGATCGTCTCGAGCGTGTCGACGTCGGCGACGGAGGCAACGGCGCGGAAGGTCCGCTTCTCGGACGTGGGCATGCCGCCGGTCAGGCTCCTCACCAGGCGCATGAACGCCCGGTCGGTCGGGATGAACGCAGTCGCCTTCTTGTTGCCGTTGGCGAGCAGGCCGACCGGGCTGTTCGGCTTCGCCTTCAGCACCGTGCGCACGGCGCGGTCGACGATGTCGAAGTCGTGGTGGTTGCGGTCGAACCTGTTGCCGTCGGCGGCGAGGACTTCCGCAAGGCTGGTCGTTCCGGATGCAGGGGCCGCGTTGGCGGTCGTGGGTACAGCGAAAACAGTCGCGGCCGCCAGCAGCGTCGTGACACCGATGGCGGCAATACGGATGAACATGCTCAGCTCCCTTTCCTGGTCGAGTCGTGCATCGGCGGTGCCGGCTGATCCGGCTCCCTCCGGGAGGTGTTCGCAGCCGATGCGCAGATGGATTGGAAACTTCGCCAAAAACCTCGCCAAGACGAGTGGGATCGACCTGATCGTCCGCGTGGGGGGTCAGTCCACGTAGCCGACCAGGCGCTGGAACAGCGAGGTAGCGCGCTCGAGATCGACCGATGCGGGCGCGGGCTGGTCCGCCAGACGCCTCGCCAGGTTGTCGGCACCCTCGCGGGGGAGGTGGGGCTCGACGTGTCGCGCCGTCAGGGTCGCCGCGGTGCGGACCGCCCTGGGGTCGACCGTCCACACGGTCTCGAACTGTCGCAGCTGGTCGGGAAGTCCGGGTGGCAGCGGTTGCTCCCAGCCGACCAGACATACGGCATAGCCGGGGCCGTCGCACACCAGCAGCCACTCACGCAGCAGTGGCGCATCAACGGGCACCGGTGTCAGGTGAAGGTTGCCCGAGACCACGTCCGGTTCCGGGAAGTCCGCGAGTACGGCGGCGAACTCGGCGGTCCGGGCCAGCTCGACCCATCGTGCCCGCGACTGCTCGAAGAAGCTGGCCCGCTGGAAGGCAGCGAACAAGACCGCACGGCCCGCGCGCGCGACGAACTCGTCCTCGGCCGCCCTCGTCAGGGCGAGCAAGGTGCGCTTGGTCAGCACGTGGACCGGGAGCTCCGTGTGCGCCGCCCGGAGGCCCGCGAACACGGAGGCGGCGGTAGGTCTATCCCCGCCGACCGCGGCCGCTGCGGCGCCCATGCTGAGCCCGGATGAGCGCTGTCGCACCATCAGCTGCACCGCCTCAACCGCGGATTCGTCGTAGCGGCGGTGGCCTCCGGTGAGGCGCCGGGAGCGGGGCTGTCCATAGCGGGTCTCCCAGGTGCGCAACGTGGCAACGGGCACGCCGGTCCGCCGGGACAGCTCCCCGATCGAGAACCCACTCGCCTTCTCCACCACGTGCCCGATCCTCTCGCACCGGACGCCGGACGCGCGCACCACCGCGCAACCTTCTTATCTTGCGTAGATTTCGGCGTCGAACCTCTCTACTCGGTATGTCTCCACGAAGTGAGGGATGTCGTCATGAGCCTCGCCCGGACCAACGGACGCCGCGCTGCGGTGGCCAGCCGACCTCGACCCTCGGCTCGGGTCGCGACCTGGGCAGACGAGCGGCTCGGTCTGGCCACCTCGCCCGCAAGAACCTGCGCAAGGTCTTCCCCGACCACTGGTCGTTCATGCTCGGCGAGATCGCGCTGTGGAGCTTCGTGGTGCTCCTGGCCACCGGTGTGTTCCTGACCCTGTGGTTCCAGCCTTCGATGGCCGAGGTCACCTACGAGGGCTCCTACGACCAACTCCGCGGCATCCACATGTCCCAGGCCTACGCCTCGACGCTCGACATCTCGATGGATGTGCGGGGTGGCCTGCTGGTGCGCCAGATGCACCACTGGGCCGCGATGCTGTTCATCGCGGCGATGTTCGTGCACCTGCTGCGCGTGTTCTTCACCGGTGCGTTCCGCAAGCCGCGCGAGTTGAACTGGGTGATCGCTGCCTGCTCCTGCTCCTCGGGACGTTGGAAGGGTTCACCGGCTACTCCCTGCCCGACGACCTCCTGTCCGGCACCGGCATCCGGGCCGCCGACGGATTCGTGAAGGCGATGCCTGTCGTGGGGACCTACGTGTCGTTCTTCCTGTTCGGCGGTGGGTTCCCAGGTGAGATCATCATCCCGCGTCTCTACATCGTGCACGTGCTGCTGATCCCGGGCCTGATCCTGGCGTTGATCTCCGCCCACATGGTGCTACTCGTCTACCACAAGCACACCCAGTGGCCGGGCCCCGGCCGCACCGGGAAGAACGTCGTGGGCTTCCCGATGCTCCCGGTGTACGCCGCCAAGGCCGGCGGCTTCTTCTTCATCGTCTTCGGCATCACCGCGACCATGGGTGGCCTGCTGGCCATCAACCCGGTGTGGAAGTACGGACCCTACGACCCGACGAAGGTCACCGCTGGCTCCCAGCCCGACTGGTACATGGGCTGGCCCGATGGAGCGCTGCGGATCATGCCCGGCTGGGAGAGCCACCTCTGGGGGCACACGCTCTCGTGGAACGTCTTCCTGCCGATCATCGTGCTGCCCGGCCTGATGTTCACGATCCTCCTGCTGCTGCCCTTCATCGAGGCCTGGGTCACCGGCGACAAGCGCGAGCACCACCTGCTCCAGCGGCCACGCGACGTACCGACCCGGACCGCCACGATGGTCGCTCTGATGACGTTTTACGGGCTGCTGTGGGCCGCGGGCGGCAACGACAACATCGCCATCACCTTCCACGCCAGCATCAATCAGATCACCTACTTCATGCGGGTCGCCGTATTCATCCTGCCTGTCCTCGCCTTCCTCATCACGCGCCGCTGGTGCATCTCGCTGCAGCGCTCGGACCGCGAGATGCTCCTGCACGGCTACGAATCCGGCGTCATCATGCGCTCCGCCGAGGGCGGCTACAGCGAACGTCACCTCCCGATGGCACCCGACCGCGCCTACGTCCTGACCGCGCGCGACCGAGACCCCGAGCAGCAGCCCGAGGGGACGGCGGATCACAACGGCGTGCCCGCCCCGGGCCGCGCGTCGAGTCGGCGGCTGCGCCGTCGAATGCACGGCATCGTCTACGCCGACAACGTCCAGAAGCCGACGCGCGAGGAAGTCGAGGACGGCCACCGCCACGCCGAGCACGAGCACGGGCAGCACGCCGAACTCGAGCAGGCCGCCGACGGACACCGGTACGACGGCCGGCACGACGTCCATGGTGATGAGCTGCGGCCGACCGGCAAGACGTAGGCAGGTCACCTGGTGGCGCGGTGCCTGTGCAGCCTGGCGAGCACCCGAATCTGCCGCCATCCACGCGTCCGCTCATGCCGATGAGCGGTCGCCGGAAATGTGAAGGTGGTGACCATCTTGCTCCGCTCATGCAGAGTCAATGGTGTGGAACACGCGGACGCCGAGATGAAGGCCCACTACGACCAAGGCGACGAGCGCGGCCGGCTCGCAGCCCCCAAGGGGGTCTTGGAGTTCGTGCGTACCCAGGAGATCGTCCTGCGACGGTTGCCAGCGGCACCCGCAGTCGTAGCGGACATCGGAGGCGGACCGGGCCGCTACGCCGTGTGGCTCGCCGAACTGGGTTACGAGGTAGAGCACCGCGACGTGATGGATCTTCACGTGGAGCAACTCCAGATGTCGGGCCACCCGCTGGTCCGCACCGCTGTCGGCGACGCCCGGAGCCTGGACCTGCCTGACTCTTCGGTCGATGCCGTCCTCCTCCTGGGACCCATGTATCACCTGCGCGAACGGGCCGATCGGATCAGGACTCTTCGAGAAGCCCGCCGCGTCGTCCGCGATCGCGGACCCATCTTCATCGCCACCATCTCGCGGTGGGCCGCCCGCCTTGACGGGGTCCTGCAACAGCGTCTGTATGAGCACCTTCCAGACGTCCTGTCGCTTCTTCCCGAGTCCGAACGCACCGGGAACCTCCCGCCAGTCGTGCCCGGCGGCTTCCTGGGCTACACCCATCGGCCAGATGATCTGGTAGACGAAATCGCCGAGTCAGGCCTACAACTTGACGACCTCGTCGGTGTCGAAGGCTTGCCGCTCTCCAGCGACGACATGGCGAAGCGCTTCGACGACCCCACGTCCTGGAACGTTGTACTCGATGCAGCACGCGCCATCGAACGCGTGCCCGAACTACTCGGGCTCAGCCCACACATGCTTGCCACGGCTACCTCCGCCGACTGAACGGCGAGCGCGCGCTCATGCCGCGATGAGGGTGCGTCGTTCCGCCGCCAATCGGCACGTCGAAAGGCCGGATCTGCCGAGATACGTGCGGACCAGGTGTACGAGCGGCGGTTGGGATCAGCGCCCGTCGTCGTAGGCGGTGTCGAGGGACGCTCGCAAGTCAGCGGTGAGGTCTTCCTTCGCCTCCAAGCCGATAGCGAGCCGAATCAGGCCGTGCTCACGGAACGGCGCATCGAATGCGGCGGCAGCGCCCTCGGGGTACTCCTCGTAGGCCACCAAGGTCTCGTCGTGCCCAAGGCTCACGGCGCTGGTGATGAGCCGCAGGTCGTTGACGAACCGGAGACGGTGCTGGTGTGTCCCGCCCAGCGCGAAGGAGACCACGCCACCGAAACCGCCGGTCAACTGATTGACCGCACTCTCGTGCTGCTTGTGCCTGGCAAGTCCTGGATAGCTGACATGGACGACACGGGGGTCTTCCGCGAGGAACTCGGCGACAGCTTGGGCGTTTTCGCACTGCCTCTGAAGACGTAGGGGCAACGTGGTAGAGCCACGCATGATGAGCCAGGCGTTGAAAGGTGAGATGGCTCCGCCCGCGTGCCACATAGCGCCGGTGCGAATCTCCTCCACCAGGGGACGGTTCCCGATGACCACGCCGCCCATCGCGTCACCGTGGCCGTTGTAGTACTTCGTTAGCGAGTGGATGACCAAGTCAGCGCCGTGCTCGAGGGGTCGCATCATCGGAGGTGGGGTGAACGTGGAATCAATCGTGAGAACTCCACCTGCGTCGTGAGCGATCCGCGCGAGGCTTGACACGTCAGCGATGCGGAGGTCTGGGTTGGCGATGACTTCTGTGTGGATGAGTCTGGTGTTCGGTCGTACGGCTGCGCGGACGGCGTCGAGGTTGGTGATGTCGACGATGTCGACCTTGACGCCGAGCTTGTTCGGGAGCACGTTCTCGAAGAGTCCGGCGACGCGCATGTAGACGACGTTGGACACGATGGCGTGGTCGCCAGGGTTCAGCACAGTGAGGAACGCGGCGTGCAGGGCGGCCATGCCGGTCGCAAACACCGCAGCCGCTTCGCCGTGGTCCAGTTTGGCTAGTTTCACCTCCAAACCGCGCTGGTTGGCACCGTGCTCGCGCGTGTATACGAAGCCCTCGAAGCCGGGGTCGTCAATCGTGCTGGGATCTTGTGGCAACCGGTACGAGTTAGCCATCACGATGGGAGTGCGGATCGCGCCCGTGGTTTCGTCGGCGTGGTTGCCGCCGTGCACCGACCAGGAGTTGCCCGACAGCGTGTCAAAGTCGTGCTTATCCGGGCGCTTGTCTGCCGTAGGAATGCTCTCGTCGCGGGTCATGCCTCAACCTACTCAGTGGTGGGCCAAACGTCCGCTCATGCCGCGGATAGTGCACTGAAATCGGCGAACGCCTCGGCGCCGAGGCTGGCGTGCCACTGGCGCGTGCGGTCAGAAGCGTCGTGGGCAAAAGCACCTTGACGTCAAGTGCACTTGAAGGGGCAGCATTCGTTGCACATCCGGTCGGAGAAGGGCAGTGATCGCGATGAAACTAGACGCGCTTGACCACGTGGGTTTGGCCGTCTCGGACATGGCCGCCTCGATCGAGTTCTATGAAGGCGTCCTCGGTCTGACGCGAGCGCATGAGGCGACGTGGGGCGAATATCCGGCTGTCTTCGAGGCGAACGGTTCTGGGGTCGCCTTGTTCTCGCGGACGGACGGCTTCGAGGCGCGATCCGAGGACCCGGTACGTCATGTCGGCTTCCGCACCTCGCGTCCTGGTCTCGACTCGGCGAAGAAACAGTTGAACGCAAGCGGTATCGACTACGAGGAGGGCGACTACGCCGTCGCCTGGTCGATCTATCTCCCTGATCCCGACGGTTACGTCATCGAGATCACGACGTACGAGCCCGCCGGCAACGAAGCGGATCGCGCGCCCTAACGCGGTGAGATCGCCGCCGCCGCCACCACGTTGCACAACAGCCCGGAGGCGCCCCACCGAACGTCGCGACGACGCACTCTCATGCCGCAATCCGCTCGGACCTGCCGATGCAGGGATGGGCGGCTGAGCACTGTGTCTAGTTACCGCTGAGGGTCCCGGGTGGGGGGATGTGCGGTCGCCGTCGGGAGTGGGACCTTGTGAGTACCCGTCTCGGGCTAAAGCCCACCCCCGAGATGGAGGACGCATGAAGTTCATCCCCACCCGAGCGCTGGCTGTGAGCGGCGCAGCCCTGGCGACGGCGGCAGCGATGCTGCTGATCCCGACCAGTCCAGCCGCAGCCGCGAAGCCACAAGTGACCATCACCTCCGGTCCGACGGTCAACGCCGACAACAGCGTGTCGCTCGGGTACAGCATCAACCGGTGGCCCCGGGCCATCCGTTCACGCGTCTGCACCGTCGACACCGCGACCACCCACGCCTTCGTCTCCTGCGGCGCGCTGACCAAGCCGGCAGCCAACCCGACCAGAGCCCAGGTCACTCTCACCGGACTGGCCGATGGCACCTACACGTTCACCGTCAGGGTCAGGTTCAAGGACGGACGACACGCTGCCGCCACCTCGGCACCGTTCACCATCGACACGTTCACCGACCCCATCGGCGCCTGCTGGGACGACACCCTGGCGGACAGCACTAATTACTCCGACGTCCTCTACAACGGCCCCATCAACACACTCGGCAACGCCCGCATTACCAATTCGTTCGACGGAACCTGCGCCCTCCTCGCTCCCCTAGGCGCGACCATCGTGCAGGCACCACCCGACGACCAGGGCGCGGCCGATGACCTGTGCGCATCCCTGGGCGCCGTGGGAGTTCTCGACGACGGGACACTGAACTCCCTCGGGTACGCCGCAGCGCCAGCCGACTTCTGGCCATGCTCCGCGAGCACCCCCATCCCCTGACCCACCGACCCGGAACCGCCGTCCTGGTTCTCCCCCCCGTGCCAGGGCGGCGGCTTCTTCAGTCACTACGCCATCACATGCCGCGATCCGACCGCTCCATGCCGATGACAGGACCCGCCATTCACCCGGAAGCGGGCTCGCCCGCAGCATGGTGGTGCAGAGGTTGTCGCCGTTGACCTTGCTCTCGACGCTGATAGAGACGAACTCGTCGTCGTCCGGGTCCGTCGGCGTGCCTGCGTGGTCAACCACTATCTCGATGAGTAGACGGCCGATGCGATGACCGATGAAGCTGCCGGCCTCGTCAAACATCTTCTTGTTGAACTCGTGACTCTGGATGTTTGTCAGCGTGCCGTCGCCGTTGTCGGTGACGTGGAGGAAGTTCTCGTTGTCCTTCGATACTTCCGTGGCCGACTCGCCTGTCGCGAGATTCGTGTAGACGTCGGTTGAGGTGAAGTGGGCTTGGCGGTAGGGCAGCCGGTCGGGGCCGCGTGGTGCCCATTTGACCCGACCCTCCACGGTGCTGACCAGTCGCACAGTCAAGCCGGTGACGCCGCAAAAGTCTTCGATGTCCTCTGTGAAGCCGTCGGATTCAGGTTCCCACGGGCCTGCCCCTGAGGCCGGGACCCCGAAGCCGATGGTTGGAGCCACCAACGCCGCGAGGACGGCGGCGGCTCCTGAGATCATGCCAAAGCGGGTCATCGCTGCGCCTTCCGTCGCTTTGGTGGTCGGCTCGGTTGACCCCCGCCTCACCACGCTCCTCCTCAACGAGAAGTCGCGCAACGGCTCGACACCGAGGCGCGACGGCAGAAGCCAGACGAATGCACCGCAACACGCGACGGACGCGCACCCTCCGGACTCCTCTGCCGCGCTCAGGTGCGTGATTCCGCCGCCGACCGGGTACTAACCAAGTGCGTGGCCGTCCGGGTCTCTCCTTCGGGTGAGACACGCTCACGCCCGTGGGTGCGAGCGCGGCGGGCACGCCCCATCACGAACGCACTCACATGCCCCGTACGGACGCACTCTCACGGCATTGGCTGCCGGCGAAGTGGGTCGATATGCGGCCGGCTGGCTCTACACAGACCTACCCACGCCGGTCTCCCCCAGATGGGCGTTCTATCGGATGCGCTGACGTTAACGCGCGGCCTAACGTCGGCGACTCAAGGTCCACTTGGGAGGTCATTGCGATGAGTGATCCTGATGTAAGGAACAGGGACCCCGAAAGTGGCGACCGCCGCGCCCGTGAGCAGTTGCTGGACGCGACCCCGGTCGCGGAGCGACGGCTGATGCTGGCTGGTATCTCGACCGCGGTGCTCATCGGGGGTGACGGCCCGCCGATCGTCCTGCTGCACGGTCCAGGGGAATTCGCCTTCACGTGGCTTCGGGTGGTTCCGGAGCTTGTGAAGACCAACCGCGTGATCGTCCCCGACCTTCCGGGTCACGGAGGCTCTCTGCTGGGCGACGCGCCACTCGACGCAGACCGTGTGCTCTCGTGGCTGGGAGAACTCATCGAACGGACCTGCGCGTCGCCGGCCTGCCTGGTTGGTCACCTGCTCGGCGGCGCCATCGGGGCGCGATTCGCCATCGCGCACAGCGAAAAGCTCCGTGGGCTTGTCCTGGTGGACACGTTCGGACTGTGCCGTCTCCGACCATCGCCGCTCTTCACGCTCACGCTGATCAACTTCCTCGCGAGGCCAACGGCCGGCAGCCGTGATCGGTTCTTCCGGCAGTGCTTCGTCGACATGAACGGACTGCAGGACCAGCTTGGGCCGCTCTGGGAGCCACTCATGACATGTGCCCTCGAAGGCGCCAACTCACCCGACCAGAAGGCGGCGCTTCGAATCATGATGCCGCAGCTCGGGTGGCGTGCCATCCCCGAGGACGAGCTCGCGAGAATCTCGGTCCCCACGACCCTGATCTGGGGGCGTCATGACCGCCAGACCCGGCTGGCCGTAGCCCAGCGAGCCAGCGTCCGCAACGCATGGCCCTTGCACGTCATCGAAGACGCCGCGGACGACCCCGCCTTCGAGCAACCCGAGGCCGTGCTGAGAGCCTTCTCCGTTGCCCGATCCCTGGGCCGATGACGAGGCCGCGAACGCCACCCCCGCGGACTGCAAACTCCATCGCCTCAGTTGAGCTCATGCCTGAGTCCCGCACCGTGAGAACTGGGCCCGAATCGCACGCTCATGCCGCGATCCGGGTGGCGCGCGCCTGCCTCGTGCCGGCGGTCCGGTCGACCACGCTGGATCCCATGCCTGACTACGAAGCTGTGGCCCGCAGGAAGCGGCACGAGAACAAGAGCCGGCGGCCGGCCGACCACCAAGATGCCGCTGTCCCCGTCCCACGCCGCCGAGCCCGGATCCACCGAGACCCTGTGCGGTGTATCGACCGCACGCATGGAAGTGATCGGGCCGTGGGGCACCAGGATGGGCGGCAAGTGCTACGAGTGCCCAGGAGCTCGCTCCCCTCGACAGCTGAGCCCGGCCGGTTCCGTCGTGAGCCCGAGCATGCCGGCCTGGCCTGGTTTCCCCGCCTCCTCTGGCGCAACCCAGGGGAGGCGGACGGCAGTTCTGACGGCAGTTTCGACGGCAGTTCGACGGATCTGGACGGACCTCGGGAGCGGTGTCGAGCGGAATCCCCGCCTCCGGCAGCCCGATGGGAACCTATGCGGACCGGCGGCCGGTACCCGGAGGGTTGTTGGTTCGAGTCCAACCGGGGGAGCCAGAGAACGGCCTGACCTGCGAAGTTGCGTCTTTGCGAGTCAGGCCGTTCGTCGTTGTGACGCGGGGCGGTCACCTCATGCGGGTGATGCGTCGTTCGGGCGGTGGGCACATGCTCAGGCTGTGACTGACACCGGCGACCGTCCAGCGGCCGATCATGCGGGCACACGTGGCACGGGTCTCCAGTGATGCTGAAGTCCCTCGGCGGTCGCTGGCGCCGCCTCCCGCGGTCGACGAAGGCCAAGGTGCTCGCGGTGGCCGTCGCCGCGGTGCTGTGTGTGATCGCGGCGGTCAACTACATGGTGCACAGCGACGGCATCTCGGTCGTCGACCCAGACAACCCCTGGTGGTCCTACCTCTCGGTGTTCTTGCTGATCGCCCTGGACGCCGTGATCCCGATCTTCCCGGGAGAGACGACCCTGAATGCCGCCTCGACCGTTGCCGCCCAAGGCAAGCTCGACCTCCTGCCGATCATCATCATGGGTGCGCTCGGCGCGATCGTCGGCGACTCCACACTCTTCTGGCTGTCCCGCAAGTACTCACGCAGGATCGAACCCCAGCTCGCCCGGGCCAAGGCGAACGACCGCGTCCGCCAGGCCTTCGACATGATGGACTCGAGCGCTCCGGTCCTCATCGTCGGTGGCCGATACCTGCCAGGCATGCGCTTCGTGGTGAACGCGACGATGGGCCTGTCGGACATCGCCTACCGGCGCTTCCTGAGGTGGTCCGTCGTCAGCGGCACGCTGTGGAGCGTCTACACCTGCCTGCTGGCCTACCAGATCGGCCTGGCACTCGGCGACTTTCCCTTGGCGTCGTTCATCATCTCGGGGCTGGTGACCACCATCGCGATCGCCGTCGTGTTCGTCAGCGTTCGACGCCACCGCCGCGTCGCCACGGGACAAGCTGACGTCGAGACCAATACAGACGGGTCTTGAGGGGCAACCCTCAGGTCAGAAGACCGTGGCCCAGTCGTTCTTGATACTGACCACTGTCCAGCCGCTGGTGGCCGCCTGGTCGAGGGCTCGTTCGGCACCGGAGACGTAGTCGAACTCGCGGTCGGCGTCGTCGTGCAGCACCAGGAGCCGCAGGGATGGCCTGTTCTGGTGCTGGGTGTAGTCGAGCATCTCGATGTCACCGTTGGAATTGCCTGCAGCCAGCACCGGGCGTCGTCCCGTGCGGGTCCAGATGTGCACCGGCTTCTCGGGCCCGTCGTCCAGGTAGTCGGCGGCCATCTGCCGTGTGATCGCACCCCCGTGCTCGCCGGGGGTGTAGGCGAGGGCGACCGCGCTGCCGATCACGCCCTCGCGGGGGATGCCGTAGACCTCCTGGCTGATCGGTCGCATGAAGTCGCGACCCCCTCCGGAGGCGATGTAGTTCGCGAAGCCGTTTGCCCGCAGGTACGCGAGGAGCTGAACCATGGGTGCGTACGCGCACTCGAGGTAGCCGCGGTCCAGCGTGGGGTGGCGAACGCCTCGCAGGAACGCGTCGGCGTGCTCCTCGAACTGGTCGACGGTGATGTTCGCGAACGCCGCCACGACGCCCGCCCCGAGCGTCTTGACGTTCGTGTCGTCACCCGCGTAGTGCTCCGCCATGACGTTCGCCAGCCAGGCGTAGTCGCGCTCGTGGGCGGCCTTCCAGGGTTGCCGGTCGCGCAGGGACGGGTCGAGCTCGGCCATCTCGGCGAGCCGACGGAGGATGAAGTCGAGCTGGATCGGCATCGGCTTCTCGCACCACAAAGTGCCGTCGTTGTCGAAGACCGCGATCCGCTCTTCGGCCGGCACCCAGCTCGGCGAATCATCCGCGCAGGTCTGGTCGACGTAGCCGATGATGGCGTCCTTGACGGCACCGTCCTTCCAGGTGGACAAGGGGTCACTCATCTCGACTCTCCGCCTGGCGACCTCATTCCCAGCCCAATGGGATCACCTCGAACGGCGCCGCGAAGGCGACTCCGAGGCGCTGCCCGGACTGGCGGGCGAATCCTTCGAGGAACTCGCGGGGGTTCCAGTTCTCCCAGCCGAGGCCGTCGATGTAGGCCGCATGGGCTTCGAGCGAGGCCACGCCGGAGTCGAAGGTGTCGGTGATGTCGACAGCGTGGGTCGCCTGCGGCGAGCCGAAGGCCCACACGGACTTCACGCCGCCCCAGGGCTCGAGGTCGCCGTCGAGCTGCTCGGGGAAGACCCAGCGGTTGCCGGCGTCACGGACCCCGTCGATGACGGCCCTCCCGACGGCGATGTGGTCTGGTTGGTTCAGGTTGCGACCGCCCCAGCTGTCGCGGAAGTTCCCGGTGACCACAATGTCGGGGCGGTGCCGTCGGACCACCCCGGCGACCTCGCGTCGCAGCGGGACGCCGTACTCGATGATGCCGTCGGCGAAACCGAGGAACTCGACGACGTGGACGCCGACGATTCCGGCCGAGGTGACCTGCTCCGCCTCCCGCACCTGACGGCACTCCTCGGGTGGCATCCCGTCGATGCCGGCCTCGCCGCTGCTCACCATGCAGTAGGCGACGTCCTTGCCCTGGGCGGTCCAGCGGGCCACGGCCGCGGCGGCGCCGAACTCCATGTCGTCGGGATGCGCGACGATGCACAGGGCGCGGTTCCAGTCCTCGGGAAGGGCCTCGAGCGGTTCGGTGTCCATGTGCCGAGCATGCCAGCAGCCGACGAAATTCGTTGCCGGCACCCCCGTCCTCAGGGAGGCTTCAGCGCATGGTGCAGATCATCGAGATCGACCCGCACGACGACGCAGCACTCCGCGCGTACTTCGAGACGGAACGAGCCTCCATCCACCAGGACCGGCCCGATGCCGTCACTCGCGGCTGGGAGTCGCTCCGGACCTCCGCCCGGACGCCGGACCGCTACTACCGGCGTACCTTCCTGGCCGCGGTTGAGGAGGGGCGCACCGTCGGCACCTGCGAGCTCGGCGGCTCGGTCGAGGACAACCAGCACGTGGCCGACGTCGAGGTCAACGTGCTCGACGAGCACCGACGCCGGGGGATAGGCCGGTTGCTGTGGGACGAGGCGGACCGAAGGCGCAGGGGCGAGGGACGCTCGACCGTCTGCGGTGAGGTCCACGTCCCGGCCGGCGCCGATCCCGACGCGACCTCGGCGTACGCGTTCGCCCGGGCCGTCGGTTTCGAGACCGTCCATCTCGAGGACCATCTGGTGCTGCGGCTGCCCGTGGGCGAGGCAGATCTCGAGCGGCTTCGCGCGCAGGTGCGGGGCCGCGCGGAGGGGTACGACGTGGTGACCTGGGGCAACCGCTGCCCTGATGCGTACGTCGCGGCGTACTGCGCGATGAAGACCCAGATGAGCACCGACGTGCCGGTGGGCGAGGTCGACTACCAGCCGATCGTGTACGACGAGGCGCGACTGCGGTCGCAGGAGGAACGCACCGCCCGGTCCTACGACCAGCTGGTCGCGGCGGCGCGTCGGCCGGACGGCGCCTTCGCGGGGTACACCCAGTTGTTCCTGAGCCGAGGCGAAGACACCGCGATCCAGGACGACACGCTGGTCATGCCTGGGCACCGGGGACACCGGTTGGGCACGATCCTGAAGCTCGCCACGCTCCGGATCGTGCTGCGAGACCACCCCGGGCGTCGCAGCATCCACACCTGGACCGACCCGGAGAACCATGCGATGTACCGCACCAACACCGACTTCGGCTTCCAGCCCGTGGAGCGGATGCACGAGGTGCAACGCATCGACCCGCCGCTCGTGACGCCCCGCCGGTGACGGGTAGGCTCGCCGCCGCCGGGGAGGTAGCTCAGTTGGTCAGAGCAGAGGACTCATAATCCTTGGGTCGTGGGTTCGAGCCCCACCCTCCCCACGCGGTCAGCTCGGTTCGGGCACGTTGCAGTCGACCTTCGGGTTCACGCCCATGTAGTTCAACGGGCCAGAGACGATCGTGAGGGCGGTCTCGCTGGCGTCCTTGCAGCTCACGTCCTCGTCATCGCCGAAGTAGCCGCGTTGGAACGCGGCGGCCGCTCCGATCACGAGCCACACGAGAACGATCAGGCCGATCAACGTCTTCATGGTCACCCTTCTAGTCGCACCAGACGGCGCGTACCCACTGTGCGAGCCGGACATGCACTGAACGAGCGAATGGGCCCGGCGTCACGTCTTGAGCCGGCCAGCACCCATCCGTCCGACGCCGATCGCTGCCATTACCACACCGGCGACAACGAGTGCCAGCTCGTCGCGGAACCATCCGTCCGACGTGTAGACCGCCTTGAGCGCGAGGTCGAGGTAGTCCAGCAGGGCAAACGACACGGGGACGGCCACGACTCCTGCGAGGACCCGGGCCCAGACCGGCGCCCGACCCAGCAGGAGAGCCGTTCCGGTTCCCGCGGCGAGCAGGAAACTCAGCATCCCGATCGTCCAGAGGACGCCGACGATCGCGGCTTCGGTATTTCCGCCACCGGTGGCGACGATGGCCACCATCTTGAGCAACCACGCAGCTCCGCAGGTGGTTGCGGCCACAATGAATGTTTTCCTCAGAATGTTCATGGCTCGACGCTAGGGACGCAGGTCCCGCCCCACATCGCCCGCGGGACTGCACTTGCCCTCGCCCGTTCGGGTTAGGAAGCGCAGCCATGACTCTCCCACGAGGCCGATGCGGACGGTCGTGGCCGCGACTAGATTGCTTCGCGTGACCGACCCGGCTCCGGTAGCGACTTCTTGGTGGAGCAGAGGACGCTCGCCGGGCGGTTGGACCGCGCTCGACGCGGGCCTGGCCCTGTTCCTCACGGTCGTCCTGGTCACCGAGATCGTCCCCAACCCCGAGATGACACCGCACGGCCTGCTGCTGATCCTGAGCGTGCCGACGACGGTGCCACTCGCTTGGCGGGGGTCGTACGCCGGCGTGGTCGCGGTAGTCGTGACCGCAGCCCACTTCCTGATGAGTCTCGTCTCCACCGGGCCGTTCTCTCCCCAGCTCGCGATACTCCCGCTCCTCGTCGCCCTCTACTCGGCGGGCAGCCGCACTCGGGGCTTCCGTGCGGTCGTCGTCGGAGGGGTCACCCTTGCCCTCACCGTGGCGTCCTGGCTGGCGCTCGAGGAGGGTGACGGTGACGACTTCTGGCCCTGGTTGCTCTGGGCTGGCGCCTGGGCAACCGGGACGTTCGTACGCCGACGGGGAGATGTGGCTGCGCAGCACGCAGGCCGTGCAGCGCTGCTCGAGGTCGAGGCGCGCACCGCCGCGGCGGAGAGCGCCGAGCAGGAGCGCGACCGGATCGCGCGCGAGCTGCACGACGTGGTGGCGCACTCCGTCTCGTTGATGGTCGTGCAGGCCGGCGCGGAGCGCTTGCGGCTCGGGGCCGAGCCTGGCCGGACCGGTGCCGTCCTCGAGGCAATCGAAGAGGCCGGCCGCGCCGCCCTGGCCGAGCTGCGCACGATGCTCGGCGTCATGCGCGACCGATCGGGCGAGGAGACGGCTCCCCTCCCCGGGCTCGCCGAGATCCCGGCCCTGGTCGATCGGGTTCGCGATGCCGGTCTTCCCGTGCAGCTGACCTGCCGGCCACTTGGCCTCGTCGATCCAGCGGATGCGCCGCACCCGGGCGGCGCGGCCGGGCTGGCGGCGTACCGCATCGTCCAGGAAGCACTCACCAACATCGTGCGCCACGTCGGTCCGGTTCCCACGCGGGTGACTCTCGAGCGGGAGACGGGCGTATTGAAGGTCGGCATCCACAACGACAGGTCGGACGTCCCCGTCTCCGGCGCCGACGGTGCCGGGAGAGGGATCGCCGGGATGCGAGAACGCGCCACCGCCCTGGGTGGCCAGTTCGAGTCCGGACCAGGCGCCGACGGGGGGTTCCGGGTGATGGCGGTGCTGCCCCTTCGGCCTACAGGGGAGCGGCGATGACGCAGGTGCGGATCCTGGTGGCGGAGGACCAGCACCTGATCCGCGACGGGATCGTCACCATGCTCGGCGTCCGCGACGACTTCACTGTTGTGGCCGCCGTGGCTGACGGCTCGCAAGCCGTCGCGGAGGCGCTGCGAACCCAGCCCGACGTCGCACTCCTCGACATCCGAATGCCGGTGCTCGACGGCATCGCAGCCACCAGGCGGATCACCAGCGAGCTGCCCGAGACCCGGGTGCTGGTGCTCACCACCTTCGGTTCCGACGAGTTCGTGTTCGCTGCCCTGGCCGCGGGGGCCAGCGGTTTCCTGCTCAAGGACGTGCGGGCCGAGGACCTTCTCGAGGCAGTTGCCGCGGTGGCTCGCGGTGAGGGGCGGCTCGATCCGGCCGTGACGACGGCGGTGGTCGAGCACTTCCGCGACCATGCGGCGCGCCGTGCGCCGGCACCGGGCGTTGAATCCCTGACCGCCCGGGAGCGGGAGGTCCTGCTGCTCCTCGCCAAGGGCCTCAGCAACGCCGAGATCGCCGAGACCCTGGTCGTGGCGCCGGGCACGGTGAAGACGCACGTGGCCACCTTGCTTGCCAAGCTCGGTGTCCGCGACCGGGTGCAGGCAGTCATCGCGGCCTATGAGTCCGGCCTCGTCGAGTCCTGAACCCCGTCAGTTCTCGTCTGCGATCTTGTAGACGCCCTTGTCGAAGCTCAGGGTCAGGCTCACCTGGTCCGTCGACTTGCTCTTGGGACCCTTGTCGCCTTTGGGGCCCTTGGGCCCCTTCTCGCCTGGAGGGTCCGGGGGGCCCTCGTCGCCGTCCTCCCCGAGGAGCGTGTACTCGATCTCGTAAGCGACGGTCAGGGTCTCGGGGTCGGCGGAGACCGGGCCACGCAGCTTCGCCGTGTCGACCTGTCCCTGCCAGAAGTCGAGATAGCCCTCGAGCCCGCCGCTCTGCTCCTGGAACTCGGGAGTGAGCATGGTGAAGGCGGACTCCGGATCGCTCGACGCGGTGGCCACGTAGTCCTCGATGAATGCCTGCATGTCCTCGGCGGTCGGGGCTGCCGGCTCCTGCGACGACTGCTGCTGCTGCTGCGACGGTGACCTGTTGCCGCCTCGCGGCTCGGCCGCGGACCCGCTCCCTGGGTCCCGTGTGGAGAGGGCCGCCCAGACGATCACGCCGACCAGCAGGACGATGACGGCCGCGACCAGGACCGGGGCGGGCGGGATGCGGCGGCGGCTCTCGTTCGGGCTCTCGGTCGGGCCCGCCTCAGGCGGTTCCACCGGTGGCACCGCCTGGGGCAGGACCGCCGTGCGCGTCGGGTCGGCCGTTTCCGCCACGGATGGCGGGACGGGGTGGACGACGGTGCCGGTCGGCCCGAGGGTGACGAACTCGCGGACCCGGTCCATCGACCAGCGCTGAGCGGGGTCCTTGGTCATCGTGGCGTCGAGCAGCGGCGCCAGCCACCCGGCGTTCGCAAGCCGCGGCGGTTCCTCGTTGACGATCCGGTAGAGCGCGCCCATCAAGTTGTCGGTCACGTCGTACGGCGGCCGGCCCGACAGGGCGTGGAACAGGGTGGCGCCGAGCGACCAGACGTCGCTGGCGTCGGTGGCCACATCACCCGATGCGACCTCCGGGGCGAGGTAGGCGGGGGACCCGGTCACCAGGCCGGTCTGGGTCAGGGTGGCGTCGGCCTCGGCGCGGGCGATCCCGAAGTCGGAGAGCTTCACCTGGCCGTCTTCGGTGACCAGGATGTTGGAGGGCTTCACGTCCCGGTGCACGATGCCGGCAGAGTGCGCGGCCGCGAGCGCATCGGCGGCCTGCCGGACCAGCGGGGAGACCTGGTCGGGAGTGAGTGCTCCGTCGCGGCGGACGAGGGTGGCCAGGGTCACGCCGTCGATGTACTCCATGACCAGCCAGCGCTCGTCGCCCTCGGTGACGAGGTCGAATACTGCGACCACGTGCGGGTGGTTGAGCCGGGCAGCCAGGCGGGCCTCGCGCTCGGCCCGCTCGAGGTCCGCGGACTGCCCACCGGGGGCCATCCCGATGCGCTTGACTGCGACCTCGCGGCCGAGCACCTCGTCGCGGGCGAGCCAGACGGCGCCCATGCCGCCTCGCCCGATCTCCCGCAGGAGCGTGTACCTGTCTGCGATCAACGTGGGGGCCTCCGTTTCCCGCGGAATCCTAACGAGCATGGACGAGAGCACCCGCCCCGCCAAACCCGTTGGGCACCCGCACGCGGGATACGGCAGGCTGGACCCAGACGTACCCGCTTCAGAAAGGCTCACGCGTGCCCATCGATGCCACCCTCCTCGACGACCTCGAGTGGCGCGGACTGATCGCGCACTCGACGGACCTCGATGCCCTGCGTCAGGCGCTGGGGGAGGAAAGCGTGCGGTTCTATGTGGGATTCGACCCGACCGCGCCCAGCCTGCACATGGGCAACCTGGTCCAGCTCGTGACCGCGCGCCGGCTGCAGAACGCCGGCCACACGCCGTACGTCCTCGTGGGCGGCGCCACCGGCATGATCGGTGATCCGAAGGACTCGGGCGAGCGCATCCTCAACTCCCTCGACACGGTCAAGGAGTGGGTCGAGAAGGTGCGCCGCCAGATCGAGCCGTTCCTGGCGTTCTCCGGCCCCAACGCCGCGACGATGGTGGACAACTACGACTGGACCGCCTCGCTGTCGACCATCGACTTCCTGCGCGAGATCGGCAAGCACTTCCCGATCAACCGGATGCTGGCGCGGGACGTGGTGAAGAGCCGGCTCGAGAGCGGCATCAGCTACACCGAGTTCAGCTACGTGCTGCTGCAGTCCATGGACTACCTGAACCTCTACCGCGACCACGGCGTGACCTTGCAGTTCGGCGGGTCCGACCAGTGGGGCAACCTCACCGGCGGGGTCGAGCTGGTCCGGCGCGCCGCAGGCGGCCACGCGCACGCGTTTGCGACTCCTCTGGTCACCCGCGGCGACGGCACCAAGTACGGCAAGACAGAGGCCGGGGCGCTGTGGCTCGACCCGGAGATGCTCTCGCCGTACGCCTTCTACCAGTTCTGGCTCAACTCGGAGGACGAGAAGGTCGTCGAGCTGTTGAAGATCTTCACCTTCTTCGACCGTTCGGAGATCGAGGAGCTCGCCGCCCAGACCGCCGAGAAGCCCTTCCTGCGAGCAGGCCAGAAGGCCCTGGCGGAGCACCTGACGACGCTCGTGCACGGCGCCGAGGAGACCGAGCGGATCAAGGCTGCCTCGGCCGCGCTGTTCGGTGGCGGCGACCTGCACGACCTCAGCACCCCGACCCTGGCCGCGGCGCTGCGCGAGGCCGGTGCGACCACCGTCGATGCAGAAAGCGGCATGCCGGGCATTGTCGACCTGCTCGTCGCGTCCGGACTCGCCTCGAGCAAGGGCGAGGCCCGCCGGACCATCGGCGAGGGTGGGGCCTACCTCAACAACGTGAGGGTCGAGGACCCCGACCTGGTGCCCGCGACCGACGACCTGGTCGGCGGGTCGTGGCTGGTGCTGCGCCGCGGCAAGAAGAACTTCGCCGGTGTCGAGGTTGCCGGCCACTAGGTTGCCGGAGACTGGGTTGTCGGAGACTGGGGCCATGGAGCACCTCTGGCTGGGCACGCTCGAGGAGCGAGCGCGCGAGCTCCTGTCTCCACCGCTGTTCGAGTACGTCGTTCAGGGTGCACGCTCCGGAGTCTCGGCAGCGGAGGCGGTGGCGGCCTGGCAGGCCCTACGGTTCCGTCCCCGCGTGCTGCGCGACGTCTCCGACGTCGACCTCGGATGTGACTTCCTCGGGACGCGCGGAGCCGTGCCGTGGGGCGTGGCCCCGACCACGTTGCAGCGGGCGGTGCACCCCGACGGGGAGCTGGCCATGGCCAGGGCCGCGGCCGCTGCCGGCGTGCTCATGGTCGTCTCCAGCAACGCCGGCACGCCATTCGCGGACATCGGCGCCACGGGCGTCGCTTGGTGGCTCCAGTGCTACCTGCCGGCCGATCGGGCCCTGGCCGAGCCGATGCTCGCGCGTGCCGTCGACGCGGGCGCTCGAGCCATCGTGCTCACCGTCGACACCCCGGTCGTCGGGACCAAGTACCCGGCCGACGCCGAGGTGATCTGGGATCACGTCGACCCCGGCTTGCTGCGGGTCAACTTCGACCCGGGATACGACACCGCGGCGGGCAGCGAGAAGGCACAGGATCTCTCTCGCGCAGACCTGACCTGGCTCGGCTCCACCACCGGCCTTCCCGTCGTGGTCAAGGGCGTGGTTCGGCCCGACGATGCCAGCGATTGCGTCCAGGCGGGCGCGGCAGCCGTGTGGGTCTCCAACCACGGGGGGCGTCAACTGGACCGGACCGACAGCACCGCCCTCTGCCTGCCCGGCGTGGTGCGCGCGGTGGCGGGCGCGGTGCCGGTGTACGTCGATGGCGGCCTCCGATCGGGCCTGGACATCCTGGCCGCACTCGCGCTGGGGGCCGACGCGGTGTTCCTGGGCCGTACCCCACTCCTGGCGCTGACGGGCGGTGAGGCCGATCGTCGCTCGGATGCACGACGCGCTTCGCGAGGAGCTGGGGGAGGCGTTGCGGCTGGCCGGCTGCCGCGCCGTCGGCGAGGCTCGCGGCCTCGTCGCCGACGACGGTCGAAACCGCCTCTGACCTGCGCAGGCGCCCTGTGGTCCGGCTCACCCGGAATGGATTTGACCCGACCCCCGCCGCCGCCTAATGTTCTCGTGCGTCGCCTCGGAGCGGCGGGAGGCAAGACCGGTCGGTCGGGCCTCCGGCCCCGAGACGACAACCCCGTGGAACGG
>CAVTEY010000010.1:0-167500 GCA_963733895.1 uncultured Actinomycetota bacterium | reverse complement strand
GGGGAAGTGAAACATCTCAGTACCCATAGGAAGAGAAAACAATTGTGATTCCGAGAGTAGTGGCGAGCGAAATCGGAGGAGGCTAAACCCTAGGTGTGTGATACCCGGCAGGGGTTGCATCTGGGGGGTTGTGGGAGCATTCGTGTCGGTCTGCCGGCCGGTGGCGGAGTGAGAAACCTTGTCTGAAGTTGAAGTCCCTTGGAAAGTGGCGCCGTAGAGGGTGATAGTCCCGTAGGTGTAAGGATGAGGCTCTGGAGTGTTTTCCCAAGTAACACGGAACCCCTGAAATTCCGTGTGAATCTGGCGGGACCACCCGTTAAGCCTAAATACTTCTTGGTGACCGATAGCGGACAAGTACCGTGAGGGAAAGGTGAAAAGTACCCCTGGCGGGGAGTGAAATAGTACCTGAAACCGTGTGCCTACAATCCGTCAGAGCCTGGTCGTTCCCTTTGGGGGCGGGGTGGGTGATGGCGTGCCTTTTGAAGAATGAGCCTGCGAGTTTGCGTTGTGTTGCGAGGTTAACCCGTGTGGGGTAGCCGTAGCGAAAGCGAGTCCGAAGAGGGCGGTTGAGTAGCACGATCAAGACCCGAAGCGAAGTGATCTATCCATGGGCAGGTTGAAGCGCGGGTAAGACCGCGTGGAGGACCGAACCCACTTAGGTTGAAAACTGAGGGGATGACCTGTGGATAGGGGTGAAAGGCCAATCAAACTTCGTGATAGCTGGTTCTCCCCGAAATGCATTTAGGTGCAGCGTTGCGTGTTTCTTGCCGGAGGTAGAGCACTGGATAGCCGATGGGCCCGACCAGGTTACTGACGTTAGCCAAACTCCGAATGCCGGTAAGTGAGAGCGCAGCAGTGAGACTGCGGGGGATAAGCTCCGTAGTCGAGAGGGAAACAGCCCAGACCATCAGCTAAGGCCCCTAAGCGGTGACTAAGTGGAAAAGGATGTGGAGTCGCAGTGACAACCAGGAGGTTGGCTTGGAAGCAGCCACCCTTGAAAGAGTGCGTAATAGCTCACTGGTCAAGTGATTCCGCGCCGACAATGTAGCGGGGCTCAAGTCATCCGCCGAAGCTATGGCATTCACACGTGTAGCCCAGCCGTCGGGATACGTTCCGGTGGTTCAGGTGTGTGGATGGGTAGGGGAGCGTCGTGTCGCGAGGGAAGCCCCGGAGTGATCCAGGGGTGGATGCGACACGAGTGAGAATGCAGGCATGAGTAGCGAATCACATGTGAGAAACATGTGCGCCGATTGATCAAGGGTTCCAGGGTCAAGCTAATCTGCCCTGGGTAAGTCGGGACCTAAGGCGAGGCCGACAGGCGTAGTCGATGGACAACGGGTTGATATTCCCGTACCGGCAACGTAGCGCCCATGACGAGTCCGGTGATGCTAACCATCCGAAACCAGCGGCCACCATGCCTTCGGGCGTGGAGCCGTCGGGCAGAGCGTGGGACCCGAACCGGTAGTAGTCAAGCGATGGGGTGACGCAGGAAGGTAGCCCAACCGTACCGATGGTTGAGTACGGGTAAGCAGGTAGGACGCGGTCCAGGCAAATCCGGGCCGCTGTGTTCGATCACGAGTCCGAGACGTGACACGGAGCCCAGTGGGCGAAGTGGGTGATCCTATGCTGTCGAGAAAAACCTCTAGCGAGCTATGCGCCGCCCGTACCCCAAACCGACTCAGGTGATCAGGTAGAGAATACCGAGGCGATCGAGCAAACCATGGTTAAGGAACTCGGCAAAATGCCCCCGTAACTTCGGGAGAAGGGGGACCCGACCCGTCATGGCCCACGCGGCCGGCAGCGGGGAGGGTCGCAGAGACCAGGCCCAAGCGACTGTTTACTAAAAACACAGGTCCGTGCGAAGTCGTAAGACGATGTATACGGACTGACTCCTGCCCGGTGCTGGAAGGTTAAGGAGACCGGTTAGATCCCCTCTTGGGGGTCGAAGCTGAGAACTTAAGCCCCAGTAAACGGCGGTGGTAACTATAACCATCCTAAGGTAGCGAAATTCCTTGTCGGGTAAGTTCCGACCTGCACGAATGGAGTAACGACTTGGGCGCTGTCTCAACCATGGACTCGGCGAAATTGCACTACGAGTAAAGATGCTCGTTACGCGCGGCAGGACGGAAAGACCCCGGGACCTTTACTACAATTTGGTATTGGTGTTTGGTTCGGCTTGTGTAGGATAGGTGGGAGACTGTGAAACCCCCACGCCAGTGGGGGTGGAGTCAACGTTGAAATACCACTCTGGTCGTACTAGATGTCTAACCTTGGACCATGATCTGGTTCAGGAACAGTGCCTGATGGGTAGTTTAACTGGGGCGGTTGCCTCCTAAAACGTAACGGAGGCGCTCAAAGGTTCCCTCAGCCTGGTTGGCAATCAGGTGACGAGTGTAAGTGCACAAGGGAGCTTGACTGTGAGACAGACATGTCGAGCAGGGACGAAAGTCGGAACTAGTGATCCGGCCACGGCAAGTGGAAGCGTGGTCGCTCAACGGATAAAAGGTACCCCGGGGATAACAGGCTGATCTTCCCCAAGAGTCCATATCGACGGGATGGTTTGGCACCTCGATGTCGGCTCGTCGCATCCTGGGGCTGGAGTAGGTCCCAAGGGTTGGGCTGTTCGCCCATTAAAGCGGCACGCGAGCTGGGTTTAGAACGTCGTGAGACAGTTCGGTCCCTATCCGCCGCGCGCGCAGGAAACTTGAGAAAGGCTGTCCCTAGTACGAGAGGACCGGGATGGACGAACCTCTGGTGTGCCAGTTGTCCCGCCAGGGGCACGGCTGGTTGGCTACGTTCGGAAGTGATAACCGCTGAATGCATCTAAGCGGGAAGCACGTTTCAAGATGAGGTTTCCCACCACAACCATGTGGGTAAGGCCCCCAACAGAACATTGGGTTGATAGGCCGGAGGTATACAGCAGCAATGCCCAGCCGACCGGTACTAATAGGCCGAGGGCTTGTCCCACAAACACATCACAACCACAACAACCAACCACGGTCACAACACCGTGACGATGTACTCGCGTCCACACACACACACAAGACTTCAAAACCCCACCCACCCCTCACGGGGCACCAACACGGGTGCAGGGTTTTGACACAGAGTTACGGCGGCCACAGCGAAAGGGAAACACCCGGACCCATCCCGAACCCGGAAGTTAAGCCTTTCAGCGCCGATGGTACTGCAACCGAGAGGCTGTGGGAGAGTAGGACGCCGCCGGACATACCCCTCGTAGAGGCCACCCAGTCGGGTGGCCTTTACGCTATTTGGATCCGATTCGAGAGAGAAGGAAGCCGTGGCCGAGGAGCGTCGCAATCAGCGTCCGTCGGGGGCCGGAGGCAGATCCCGGCAGGGTGGCGGCAAGCCGCGCCAGGGCGCCGGCAGGTCGGGTCCGGGCGGAAGCAAGGGTCGTGACGGTCGCGGTGGAAGCACCGGTGGGCGGCCCACGCGCAAGGGTGACTGGAAGCGGCCGGCCTCCGATCAGCAGTCGCGCAGTGAGGAACAGGCCAGGTATGACGGCCCCGACCTCCCCGAGGAGATCACCGGCCGCGAGCTGGACCGCTCGGTGGCGGCGCAGCTGAAGGGTCTGCCGGAGAAGCTCGCGGCCAGGGTCGCTCGACACCTGGCGGCCGCGGGGATGCTCGTGGACGAAGACCCCGAGACTGCCTATCAGCACACGTTGGCCGCTCGAGCCCGGGCCGGCCGCCTGGCCGTGGTGCGGGAGGCGGCCGGTGAGGCGGCGTACGCCGCGGGTCACTATGCCGAAGCACTGTCGGACCTCCGAGCGGCGAAGCGGATGAACGGCGCCACCGACTACCTCCCGATCATGGCTGACTGCCATCGGGCGCTGGGTCAGCCGGAGCAGGCGCTGAAGCTCGCCAAGAGCCCCGCCGTCGCGAATTTCGCCCCCGAGGCGAAGGCCGAGATGACCTTGGTGGAGGCCGGCGCGAGGCGCGATCTCGGGCAGCTCGACGCTGCGCTGCGCACACTCGAGCTGGCTCCGCTCAGCTCCAAGAGCCGCGCGGCGTGGGTGGTCCGCTTGCGCTACGCCTACGCCGACACCCTGCTGGAGGCGGGTCGCGGGAACGACGCACTCGCGTGGTTCCACCGCACCCAGGCCATCGACAGTGACGAGATCACCGACGCGGCCGAGCGGGCCGACCAGCTGGAGAAGGAGCTCGGCTGAGCGCCAAGGCGGAGCGCGACACGATGGTCAAAGTCTTGACCAGACCTGTGTCGAGGCGGTCTACTTCCGGCATCTGGGAGGAGGCTCTCCGTGTTGCGTTTCTCGGGCGCAGGTGTGAGTGACGTCGGTCTGGTGCGCGCCGACAACGAGGACTCGGCGTTCGTCGGGCCTTACGTCGCGCTCGTGGCAGATGGCGTCGGCGGCGCCGCCGCCGGTGAGGTCGCGTCCGCGACAGCGGCCTACGTCGTCTCCGCGACTGCGCTCTCTCGCTTCGGTGACGACCCCGAGTCGGTGCTCCGCGACGGCGTCGCGGCGGCTGGACTCGTCCTGACGGAAGGGGTGGAGGACCACCCCGAGCGGGCCGGCATGGCCACCACCCTCTGTGCCCTGGTCACGGACGGGGAACGGATCGTCCTGGGCCACGTCGGCGATTCCCGCGCGTACCTCTACCGGGACGGTGCGCTGGAGCAGGTGTCTCGTGACCACACGTACGTCCAGCTCCTGATCGACAACGGGCAGCTCCAACCCGACGAGGTGGCGGTCCATCCCTGGCGCAGCGTGGTGCTCCGGTCGCTCCATGCGGCCGCCGACGATCTCGCCGAGTTCGTCGACATCGACCTGGTGCCGCTCGATGCCCGCCCCGGCGACCGGCTGCTGCTGTGCAGCGACGGACTCTCGGACCTGGTCTGTGCCGACCGGATCGAGGATGTCCTCGCGCTGGCGGACCCGCACTCAGCCGCCGCGGTCCTCACCCAGGCCGCGCTACTGGCCGGCGGGAAGGACAACGTGACGTGCGTGGTCCTCGACGTGGTCGAGGGGCCCCTGGTCGTCGGAGACGGCCGGTTGCTCGGAGCGGTCCAGGACGTCGCCAACATCGTCGACCCGGGGTTCGTCCGGCACGGTTAGCGGCAAGGTGGCGCGCCCCAGGGACGCCCAATGAGCGTCGAGCGAGCGCACAGCGACGCCTCGAAACCCTTTCGTTTCACTGGTATTCAGGTGCCCCATGGGTCACAATGGGTGCCACAACTACACACGTGTGACTTCGTGATCCATCACTCCGACAGAGACCGCTGGGGAAGGCGTATCTCAACGCCGGAGATGAAGGAGGTCACGGTGACCGCACGCACTGCTACCCGCACCGCGACGACGAGGGGCGTTCTCTACGTCCACTCGGCGCCGTCTGCTCTGTGTCCGCACATCGAGTGGGCCGTCGGCGGTGTCCTTGGCGTTGCCGTGAACCTGGACTGGATCCCGCAGCCCGCCCAGACCGGCACCTACCGCGCCGAGCTCTCCTGGGCCGGCGGCACCGGATCGGCCGCGGAAGTGGCGTCCGCGCTGCGCGGCTGGAGCCACCTCCGGTTCGAGATCACCGAGGAGGCCACCGCGTCGTCGGAGGGGGTGCGCTACTCCTACACCCCCGAGCTGGGCGTCTTCCACGCCGTCACGGGGCTGCACGGCGACATCATGATCCCCGAGGACCGTCTGAAGGCGGCGGTCGTGAAGTCGGCGCTCGGCGACACCAACCTCCTCATCGAGGTCGACAAGCTCCTCGGCAAGCCGTGGGACGACGAGCTGGAGACCTTCCGGCACGCCGGCGAGGGTGCGCCCGTGCGCTGGCTGCACCAGGTGGTGTGAGCCGACTCAGCCAGGGCGGCGCATCCTGAACACGACCGGCCGGATCCAGACGACCGTCTGTTCGGAGCCGTTGTACCGGGTGAGCTTGCCGCGGATCTTGAACTTCCCGGGCCGGGTCACGTTGCGGCAGATCCGGAACCGGCTGTGCCCGCGCCGGGGATCCGTGAAGTTGTCCAGGGCGTTGGACGCGATCGTGTCCCTGGACGGGTCCCGCAGGAACGTCTCGAGGGCCCACTCGGGGGTCCTTGGGGTTATCCGGTAGTAGTACCGGTAGGCGTGACAGCCGTCCCTGAGCACCTTGTCGCCCGCCCGGAGCCGGCCGTAGTCGCCGTCCCACGCTTCCGTCGGGGCCACCAGGCCTCCGCCCAGGAGGGCGCCGACCGTGAGCGCCGCCACCGCGATCCGCCTCATGCGCTCTCACCTCTCCTGCGGTTCAACGCGGAGGTATGGGGTGGGTTACGCAGCCGGCGTCGGCGGGGGCGGTAGCGGGGGTGGTGTCACACGTCGAGTCAGAGGGGAATGTTGCCGTGCGCCCCTCGGCGTACGCCGTCCGCCTGGACCGCCGAGTCGATCGCCCGCGCGATCGCGGACCTGGTGACGTCGGGCTCGACCACCTCGTCGACCACGCCGATTTCGACCGCCTTGTCCACGCCGCCCGCGAGCCGCTCGTGCTCGGCGGCCAGCTCGGTCTCGACCTGTGGTCGGATGTCGGGGGAGATCTCGGCGAGCTTGCGCCGGTGCAGGATCCGGATGGCGGCGACCGCTCCCATCACGGCGACCTCCGCACCCGGCCACGCGAAGACCTTGGTGGCACCCAGGGACCTCGCGTTCATCGCGATGTAGGCACCGCCGTAGGTCTTGCGGGTCACCAGGGTGATCCGGGGGACCACACACTCGCCGAAGGCGTGCAGCAGCTTCGCCCCGCGGCGCACGACGCCGTCCCACTCCTGGCCGACGCCGGGAAGGTAACCGGGCACATCCACGACGACGATCAGAGGTACCCCGAGGGCGTCGCAGAGCCGCACGAAGCGAGACGCCTTCTCAGCGGAGAGTGAGTCGAGGCACCCGCCGAGCCGGAGCGGGTTGTTGGCCACGATCCCGACCGTGCGCCCGCCGAAGCGCCCCAGGCAGGTCACGATGTTGGGTGCCCAGCGCGCGTGCAGCTCCTGGGCGGTGCCCTCGTCGAGGATCGACTCGACCAGCGGGTGCACGTCGTAGGCGCGCTTCCTGGACTCCGGAAGCAGGGCCGCCAGGTCACGGTCCTCGACCGCGTCGAGCATCAGGCTTCCCTGGGAGCCGAGAAGCGAGGCCACGCCCCGAGCCCGGTCGAGCGCTTCGCGCTCGGAGTCGGTGAGGATGTGGACGACGCCGGAGCGGCGACCGTGCGGCTCGGGACCGCCGAGGCGCAGCATGTCGACGTCCTCGCCGGTGACCGATCGCACCACGTCGGGTCCGGTCACGAAGATCCGACCCTCGGGGCCGAGGATCACCACGTCGGTGAGGGCGGGACCGTAGGCCGCGCCTCCGGCGGCAGGGCCCAGGACCACGCTGATCTGCGGGATCTTGCCGGACGCCTGGGTCATGGCCTGGAAGATCCTGCCGACCGCGTGCAGCGACAGCACGCCCTCGGCCAGCCGGGCGCCACCGGAGTGCCACAGCCCGATGATCGGGACCCCGTCGGTCATCGCCCGGTGGTAGGCGTCGACGACCACGCGGCAGCCCAGGTCGCCCATGGCGCCGCCCATGACCGTCGCGTCGGAGCAGAAGGCCACCACCCGCGTGCCGTCGACCATGCCGACGGCCGCCAGCATCCCGGAGTCGTCGTCGGGCGTGATCAGCTCCAGCGTGCCCTCGTCCAGGAGGGCGGTGAGCCGGTGTACCGGGTTGCGTGGGTCCTGCTCGCGGGGGAGCTTGGCCGGCTTGGCCGGCGGTTGCGTGGCGGGGCTCTCGGTGGTCGAGCTCGCCATCAGACGCTCCGGAAGGCGAGCGCGACGTTGTGCCCGCCGAACCCGAAGGAGTTGTTGAGCGCGGCGACATCGCCTGCCGGCAGGTCACGCACCTTGTCCGCGAGATCGAGCCCGACATCCTCAGGGTCATCGAGGTTGATCGTCGGCGGCACCGTGCGCTCCCGGAGGGCCAGGATCGTCGCCACGGACTCCAGGGCGCCGGCGGCACCGAGCAGGTGCCCGGTCATGGACTTGGTCGAGGTCACCACAACGCCGCCGACCGCGTCTCCGAGCGCGGATCGGATCGCGCCCGCCTCGGCCACGTCGCCCTGCGGAGTCGAGGTCGCGTGTGCGTTGATGTGCTTGATGTCGGCGGCCGCCAGGTCGGACTCGCGCAACGCCAGCTTCATGGCCCGGGTGGCCCCGAGACCAGCCGGGTCCGGCTGCGCGATGTCGTGGGAGTCCGCGGTGATGCCGGCACCGGCCGCCTCGGCGTACACCGTCGCCCCACGGGCCTCGGCGTGCTCGGCGGACTCGATGATCACGACCGCGGCCCCCTCGCCGAGGACGAACCCGTCGCGACCCTTGTCCCAGGGCCTCGAGGCGGCCTCCGGGTCGTCGTTCCGCTTCGACAAGGCCATCATCTGGCCGAAGGCAGCCATCGGCAGCGCATGGACGGCGGCCTCGGTGCCGCCGCACACGACGACGTCGGCCCGGCCCAGCCGGATCATGTCGATGCCCAGGGCGATGGCCTCGTTGCCGGAAGCGCAAGCCGAGACCGGCGTGTGGACGCCCGCCTTGGCGCCGAGGGCCAGCCCGATGTTGGCTGCCGGGGAGTTGGGCATCAGCATCGGGATCGCCAGCGGCGACACCCGGCGCGGGCCCTTCTCCTTCAGTGCGTCGTAGTTGGACAGGAGTGTCTGCACTCCGCCGATACCCGAGGCCATGGCGACCGCGAGTCTCTCCGAGTCGACGTCGGCATCGGCCAGGCCGGCGTCCGCCCAGGCTTCGTTCGCGGCGATGAGCGCGAGCTGGCCGGAGCGGTCCAGGCGCCGGGCCTTGACGCGGTCGAGCACCTCGAGGGGGTCGACCGCCACCTCGGCGGCGATCCTCGCGCCGAGCTGCTCGGCCCAGTCCTGGGTCAGGGCGGCCACCCCGGACCGGCCCTCGATCAGGGCGGACCAGGTGGTGGGCACGTCGCCTCCGACGGGGGAGGTGGCCCCCAGGCCGGTGACGACGACACGCTTCGCAGTCATGGAACTCCTCAGGTCTCGACAGGCTCGACCGACGAAATCGTCAGCCCTGGGCTCGCTCGATGAAGGCCACGGCGTCGCCGACGGTCTTCAGGTTCTTGACCTCGTCGTCGGGGATGGACACGCCGAACTTCTCCTCGGCAGCGACGACCACCTCGACCATCGACAGCGAGTCCACGTCGAGGTCGTCGACGAAGGACTTGTCGAGCTGTACGTCGTCGGCGTCGATGCCGGCGACCTCGTTGACGATCTCGGCGAGGTCGGCGCGGATCTCTTCAGTGGTTGCCATCTGCTGGTGTTCCTCTCGGTGGGTGGGGTGAAACGGTCAGTCGGGACGGTGATGACCTGGGCGGCGTACGCCAGGCCGGCACCGAACGCAACAAGAAGTGCGGTGTCCCCGCTGCGTGCCTCGCCGTCGGCGACCATGCGCTCGAGGGCGAGGGGAATGGAGGCCGCCGAGGTGTTTCCCTGGTCGGCGATGTCGCGGGCGATCTTGACCCGCTCGGGCAGCTTCATCGAGCGCGCCATGGCGTCGATGATCCGCATGTTGGCCTGGTGGGGGACGAAGACGTCGAGCTCGTCGACCGAGATCCCGGCCCGGTCGAGGGCCTGCTGGCCGATCTTGGCCATGGCGAAGGACGCCCAGCGGAAGACCGGGTTGCCCTGCATGACGAGATGCGGCATGACTCCGCTGCCCGGGACGTCGGGAGAGCCGACGACGTCGCGCCAGTCCTCCTTCTGCCGGATCAGGTCGAACTGCTCGCCGTCGGAGCCCCAGACCACGGGCCCGATGCCAGGGGTGTCGCTCGGCCCGATCACGGCCGCGCCCGCGCCGTCTGCGAAGATGAACGCGGTGCCCCGGTCGTAGAGGTCGGTGAGGTCGCTGAGGCGCTCGACGCCGATCACGACCGCGTGTCCGACGCTGCCGCCGCGCACCATGTCTGACGCGAGCGCGACGCCGTGGCAGAAGCCCGCGCACGCCGCCGAGATGTCGAAGGCGGCGGCCTGGTTGGTGCCGAGCTCGTGGGCGATCGCGGTCGCGATGGCGGGGGTCTGGAGCAGGTGGGTGACGGTCGCCACGATCACGCAGTCGACCTGCTCGGGCGAGATGCCTGCCTGGTCGATTGCCTTGCGGGCCGCCGCCACGCTCATCATCTGCACGGTCTCCTCGGGCGTGGCCCAACGGCGCTGCCGGATCCCGGAGCGCTGCTGGATCCACTCGTCGCTGGAGTCGATCGCCTCGATGACCTCGGAGTTGGGGATCACGCGCGACGGGCGGTAGCCGCCGATGCCCAGGATCGCGGCGTGCGCCGCGCCCTGCGTGCTGGAGAGAGTGTTCACGACGTGGCTCCTTCGGGGTGGAGGCGGAGCAACGGCTGGCCGGGGGAGACCAGGTCGCCGTCCTCCACCAGCCACTCAACCACCTGGCCGCCGTGCGGAGCCACCACCCGGGTGCGGTCCCGGAGGCTGGCGACGTCGCCGATGGGGGTCCCGGGGGCGAGCAGGTCGCTGGCCGCGGCTTCCTGGGCTTGGTGGAAGGTGCCCTTGGCCGGGGAGACCACCATCCGCCAGGTCGGCGTGTCTCGATCAGGGACGCCTCGCCGTGCTCCTGGACGAACGCGCGAGCATCGTCGAGCTGGTCGGGGCTCTTCAGGGCGAACGTCTCCACGCCCTTCATCGCCCGCTTGGCGATGCCGGTGAGGGTTCCGGCGGGGGGCATCTCGAGCATGCCGGTCACGCCGAGGTCGAGCATGGTGTCCATGCACAGGTCCCAACGGACCGGGCTGGCGATCTGGCCGACGATCCGGGTCAGGACGTCCACCCCGTGATGGACGATGAGGCCGTCCTTGTTGGAGATGAGGGGGGTTCGCGGGTCGTGCACGGACACCGACCGGGCGAGCCCCGCCGAGGTGCCCGACGGCAGGAGCCATGTGCTCGGTATGGAACGCGCCGGCAACGCTCAGCGGCTTCAATCGGGCCTTGGCCGGTGGGTCGGCGGCCAGCGCCTCGAGCTGCTCGAGGGTCCCGGCAGCGACGATCTGACCCGGCCCGTTGTCGTTGGCGGGGGTCAGCCCGTGCTCGGCGAGGGCCTTGAGGACCTCGTCGCGATCACCACCGAGGATCGCGGTCATGCCGGTCGGCGTGACGGCGGAGGCCTCGGCCATGGCCCGGCCCCGCTCGCGGACCAGGACCATCGCCTGCTCCGCCGTGATTGCGCGGGCGCCCGCGGCGGCCGTGATCTCCCCGACGCTGTGGCCGGCGACGGCGCCGATCTTGGAGAACGCGTCGGCGGGATGCGGGAACAGCTCGAGCGCGGCGACGAGGCCGGTGGCGACCAGCAGCGGCTGGGCGATCTGGGTGTCGCGGATGGTCTCCGCGTCGGACTCGGTGCCGTGGTGCGCGAGGTCGATGCCGGCGACCGTGGACAGCCACCGGATGCGGGTGGCGAAGGTCTTGTCCTCGAGCCAGGGTTGCAGGAATCCGGGAGTCTGGGCGCCTTGACCGGGCGCGACGATGACGAGCACGGGACCCACTGTGCCGGGTCGAGGCGGTCGGGCTCGCCTTCGGCGCCCACGATCTCCCCGCGGATCCTTTGTAGGGTTCCTACAAAGACTCGTCGGTGCGGCCGGACTGCCGGCCCAGCACGAGGGCGATCTCGAGGGTGAACGCGTGTCGCGCCATGGACGGGGTGTAGCCGGTGAGCTCGGCCACCTGCCGGAGCCGGTAGCGGACCGTGTTGGGGTGCACGAAGAGCGCCCGGGCCGTCCCCTCCATCGAGGAGCCGTGGTCGAAGTACGCCGTCAGCGTGTCGATCAGGGTGCCGCGGGCCCGCATCAGCGGGAGGTAGATCTCGTCGACCAGGTGCCGGCGGGCGTGACCGTCACCGGCCAGCGCCCGCTCCGGGAGGAGGTCGCTGCTGCACACGGGTCGGGGTGCATCGGGCCAGCCGGGCGCCGCACGGTGTCCCGACAACGCGGCCCGGGCCGAGAGGTGGGCATGGCTGAGGCCCTCCGCAACCGGGCCGACGACGACCGGCCCCGCCCCGAACAGGTCGACCACCACCTCGGCCGCCTTCCGCTGGTCGCCGACCCCGTTCAGGACGATGACGAGGCGTTCACCCTGGGTGGCGCACAGCGCGTCCATGCCCGCATCCCGCGCCACGCGGCGTACCTCGTCGAAGACGTCGGTCTGGGCACGCTGTGCCGGAGCCGCGCCGAGTACCACGGCGACGTCGCCCGTGGCTGACCAGCCCAGCGCACTGGCCCGGGAGAGCACCGCCTCATCGGTCTCCGCACGCAGCACCGCGTCCACCACGAGCGCCTCGAGACGAGCGTCCCAGGCGCCCCGGACCTCGGCCGCGCGAGCGTAGACCTCGGCGGTGGCGAAGGCGACCTCGCGGGCGTACCGGAGCACCGCCGCGTGGGCGTCGGCGGCGTCCTCGGGGTCGACGATGTCGTCGATGTTGGTCTCGACGACCTCGATCGAGAGCCGGACGAGGTCGACGGTCTGCTGCAGGTTGATGACCCCGGCCAGCGCACGCGGCGCCGCTCCGAACACCGATGCGGCCAGCACGGTGCCGCCGGGGACCGGCTCCCCGGTCTGGCGGTACCAGTCCACGAACCCGCGGATGCCGGCCTGCACGATGAGCCCGATCCACGAGCGGTCCTCGGCGCTCAGCTCGCGGAACCAGGGCAGATCGGTCTCCATCCTGCCGGTAGCGGCAGTGCTGAGGGCCCCGGTGGACCGTTGGAGCGCGCTCGCGGCCCGCTTGTGCGGCCGGGACGCCGCGGGAGGAGACACGCAGCCACGCTAGTCGACGCCGGAATTTTCCCGAAAGCCCGGTGAATCAGGGTTTCCCGCTCCCGAACTGCAACGAGTTCTGATTGAATCCGGGAACACTGCTGGACCGACGACCGATCTGGGAGGCTCAGTGTCCGGGAACCTGCACGAGGTTGAGCACGAGGTTGAGTACGTCACGATCCACGGTCACCGACGGGCGTACGTGAAGGTGGGCAAGGGCCCGGTCCTCCTGCTCCTCCACGGGCTCGGCTGCGACCACACGACGTGGGAGCCGGTGCTGGACTCGCTGGCCAGGCGCTACACCGTGATCGCCCCGGACCTGCTGGGGCACGGGTTGTCCGACAAGCCGCGCGGCGACTACAGCCTCGGCGGGTACGCCAACGGGATGCGCGACCTCCTGACGGTCCTCGGGATCGACAAGGTCACCGTCGTCGGCCACAGCTTCGGTGGCGGCGTGGCCATGCAGTTCGCCTACCAGTTCCCGGAGCGGACCGAGCGGATGGTGCTGGTGGCCTCCGGTGGCTTCGGGGCCGAGGTCAGCACGGGGATCCGTGCCATCACCACCCCGGGGTTCCACCAGGCGATGAGCGTCCTTACCCTGCCTGGTGTGCGACACGTCGGGATGGCCGGCCTGCGTGCGTTGTCCCGGACGCCCTGGAAGCCGGCCCGGGACTTCGACGAGGTCGCCGACATCTATGACACCTTCAAGGACCCGCGCGCCCGGCACGCGATCCGGCACGTGGTCCGCGCCGTCATCGACTGGCGTGGCCAGATCGTGAGCATGGCCGACCGCGCCTATCTCACCGAGGCGATGCCGATGTGCGTGGTCTGGGGCCGTGACGACCGGGTGCTCCCGGTGCGGCACGCCAGTAACGCCGCGATGCTGGCGCCCAAGGCCAAGGTGGTGGTCATCCCGAACGCCGGCCACTTCCCGCACAAGGACCACCCGCACCGGTTCGCCAAGGTGGTCCACGAGTTCATCCGGTCCACGCAGCCCGCGACATACTCCCGGGCGCGCTGGCGGGCCCTGCTGCGGAAGACCGGAGAGACCGAGGCGACGCTCTCGGAGACCACGATCGCCTGACGCCCTGCGTCCCTTCCGGGGGTTTCGAGGCTCGTCCCTGGCGCTCCTCGCACCTCAACCACCGGTGCCGTTACGCGTCGCCGCCCTCCTGCTTGCGGTCGGCGACGGCGGTCGGATCGTCGATCCGGTACCGCGCGAAGGCCTCGGACACCTTCCCGCGGTCGATCTCGCCGGCGTCGGCGAGGGCCTGGAGCGCCTGGACCACGACGGACTCGGCGTCGATGTGGAAGAACCGCCGCGCGGCCGGCCGGGTGTCGGCGAAGCCGAAGCCGTCGGCGCCCAGGACCCGGTAGTCGCCCGGCACCCAGCGGGCGATTTGGAGCGGCACCGCGCACATGTAGTCCGAGACGGCGACCACGGGCCCCGCGGCATCCGCGAGCTTGTCGGAGACGTAGGCCGTGCGGGGTGTCTCAGCGGGGTTGAGGAGGTTCCACTCCTCGGCGGAGACGGCGTCGCGCGCCAGCTCGTTCCAGGAGGTGACCGACCACGTGTCGGCGACGACTCCCCAGTCCTCGCGCAGCATCCGGGCGGCGTCGCGGACCCACGGGTAGCCGACGCCGGAGGCGAGCAGCTGCACGCGCGGCCCCTCACCCTCGCCCGTCGAGACATGGTGGATCCCCTTCAGGATGCCGTCGGAGTCGACGTCGTCCGGCTCCTTCGGCTGCTGGACCGGCTCGTTGTAGACGGTGAGGTAGAAGATGACGTCCTCACCGCCGATCTGCGTGGCGTCGCCGTACATCCGCTCGAGGCCGGACTGCATGATGTGGCTGACCTCGTAGGCGAACGCGGGGTCGTAGTGCACGACGGCCGGATTGGTCGTCGCCAGCAGCGGCGAGTGGCCGTCGGCGTGCTGGAGCCCCTCACCCGTCAGCGTGGTGCGGCCGGCGGTCGCACCGATCAGGAAGCCGCGGGCGAGCTGGTCGGCCATCGCCCAGATCGAGTCGCCGGTGCGCTGGAAGCCGAACATCGAGTAGAAGATGTAGAACGGGATCATGTGCTCGCCGTGGGTGGAGTACGCCGACCCCGCTGCCGTCGCGGACGCCACCGCGCCGGCCTCGGAAATCCCCTCGTGCAGCATCTGGCCCTGCACCGACTCCTTGTAGGACAGCAACAACTTGCGGTCCACGGACTCGTAGCGCTGACCGCCGGGGTTGTAGACCTTGGCGCTCGGGAACATCGAATCCATGCCGAACGTGCGGTACTCGTCCGGCGCGATCGGCACGATCCGCTTGCCGATCTCCGGGTCCTTCATCCAGTCCTTGAGCAGGCGGACGAGGGCCATCGTGGTGGCGATGGAGTTCTTGCCCGAGCCCTGCTTCAGCTCGTCGTACATCTCGTCGCCGGGGAGCTTCAGCGGAGTGGCCCGGACAACCCGCTTGGGGAGCGAACCGCCGAGCTGCCGGCGGCGCTCCATCATGTACTCCATCTCCGGCGCGTTCTCGCCGGGGTGGAAGAACGGCGCGGCGCCGGTGTCCTCGTAGGCCCGCTCGAGATCGCGGTCGGAGATCGGGAGGTAGAGCCGGTCCCGGAACTTCTTGAGGTCGTCCTGGGTCAGCTTCTTCATCTGGTGGGTGGCGTTCTTGCCCTCCAGAGCGTCGATCGTCCAGCCCTTGATCGTCTTGGCGAGGATCACCGTGGGCTGGCCCACGTGCTTGGTGGCGGCGTCGAAGGCGGCGTAGACCTTGCGGTAGTCGTGGCCTCCGCGCGGCAGCTTCATGATCTGCTCGTCGGTCATGTGCTCGACCATCTGGCGCAGCCGGGGGTCGACACCGAAGAAGTGCTCCCGGATGTAGTCGCCGCTCTCGGTCGAGTACGTCTGGAACTGGCCGTCGGGGGTGTTGTTCATCCGGTTCACGAGGACGCCGTCGACGTCGCGCGCGAGCAGCGGGTCCCATTCGCGTCCCCACACGACCTTGATGACGTTCCAGCCGGCACCGCGGAAGATCGACTCGAGCTCCTGGATGATCTTGCCGTTGCCACGCACAGGTCCGTCGAGCTGCTGCAGGTTGCAGTTCACGACGAAGACCAGGTTGTCGAGCTCCTCGCGAGCGGCGAGGCCGATCGCGCCGAGCGACTCCGGCTCGCCCATCTCGCCGTCGCCGAGGAACGCCCAGACCCGCTGGTCGTCGGTGTCCTTGATCCCGCGGTTGTCGAGGTAGCGGTTGAAGCGCGCCTGGTAGATCGCATTCAGCGCGGTCAGGCCCATCGAGACGGTCGGGAACTCCCAGAAGTCCGGCATCAGCCGCGGGTGTGGGTACGACGGCAGGCCGGCGCCCTTGCCGTGCTGGACCTCCTGGCGGAAGCGGGAGAGCTGGTCCTCGGTCAGGCGACCCTCGAGGTAGGCGCGGGCGTAGATGCCGGGGGAGCCGTGTCCCTGGATGTAGATCTGGTCTCCGCCACCGGGGTGGTCCTTGCCCCGGAAGAAGTGGTTGAACCCGACCTCGTACAGGCTCGCCGCGGACTGGTAGGTCGCGATGTGACCGCCGACCTCGAGCCCCTTCCGGTTCGCGCTGGAGACCATGACCGCCGCGTTCCAGCGGATGAAGGCACGGATCCGGCGCTCGATGTCCTCGTCGCCTGGGAACCACGGCTCACGCTCGGGCGGGATGGTGTTGATGTAGTCGGTGCTGCGCAGGGCGGGGACCCCGACCTGCATCTCCCGGGCGCGCTCGAGCAGGCGCAACATGACGTAGCGGGCGCGTTCTCGGCCGCGTTCGTCGACCAGGGCATCGAACGACTCGAGCCAGTCGCTGGTCTCGTCGGGGTCGATGTCGGGCAGGTAGGTAGGCAGCCCTTCGTGGATGACGGCCGGGATCGGTCCCGAGCGCGGGGGCCCCGTGGTGTCGCCCTTGTGGTCGCCCGTGGTGTCAGATGTCTCTGCGGTCACCCCGCCATCGTCGCACGCGGCGTACGGAGGGAAAATCTACCCACGGGTAGACCAGTCGGCCCTCCGACGGGTGGACAGGGTTGCGTCGCCGCGCTATCTCCGCTGGACTACTGCCCACCGTGCCGCCCGCGTGTCGGGTGGCCTATCGATAGATGGAGGAGTCAGTGAGTTCCACCGCGGGTGGCGGGTCCACCCAGACAGACGGACCTGCGACCGGACCGGCGGACCGGCTCGGCTTCAAGGCCGGCATGGTCATCCAGGAACTGGGCTGGGACTCCGACACCGACGACGAGCTCAGGGTCGCGATCGAGGACAGGATCGACGCCGACATGGTCGACGGCGACTACGGCAACGTCGTGGACGCGGTCCTGCTCTGGTGGCGCGACGACGACGGCGACCTGGTCGACGGGCTCGTGGACGCACTGACCGACCTCGTCGGAGGCGGCGCCATCTGGCTGCTCACGCCGAAGATCGGGAGGCCCGGTGCGGTCGACGCGACGGACATCGCGGAGGCGGCACCCGTCGCCGGCCTCGCTCAGACCACCACGATGTCGGTCAGCAAGGACTGGTCGGCCACCCGGCTGGTCACTCCCAAGTCACCGGCCTGACGTCTCGGAGCACTCACGTTGATCACCAGCATCATGCGGCGGACCGCCGCCGCCGGAACCAGCCTGAAGGTGCTGGCGGAAGCGGGGGTGATCCGCCCGTACTCGCCCGCGACCCTGGCCCGGATCGCGACGACGATCAAGGCCTGGGGCACCGGGCCGGCCGGCGGGTTCGCCGCCCTCGCGGCCAGGGCACCCGACCGGGTCGGGCTGATCGATGAGCTCGGGTCGCTGACGTTCGGTGAGATGCACGCCCGTTCCAACGCGCTCGCACATGCCCTGTCCGAGCGCGGTGTGGGCGAGGGAGACGGCATCGCGATCATGTGCCGCAACCACCGGGGGTTCGTGGACGCGACCGTGGCGGGCGCGAAGCTGGGGGCGGACCTGCTGTATCTCAACACTGCGTTCGCGGGTCCGCAGCTCGTCGACGTCCTCGAGCGGGAGCAGCCGGCCGTGGTGATCCACGACGAGGAGTTCACCGAGTTACTCGCCTCGGCCTCGATCGAGCGGCGGATCCTCGGCTGGACCGATTCCGATGGCGCCGACGACCCCGACGATGACCCCGCCGATGACTCCGACGATGACTCCGACGATGACTCCGACGCCGAGACTCTCGAGGGCCTGGTGGCGTCGTACCCGACCAGCGACCGCAGCCCGCCCGACCACCACTCGCGGATCGTGATCCTCACCTCCGGCACCACCGGCACGCCCAAGGGCGCGCCGCGCAACGAGGCCGGGATCGACGCGGCGGTCTCGATGCTGTCGCGGCTGCCGCTGCGCTACGGCTGGCGGACCCACATCGCGGCCCCGCTGTTCCACACGTGGGGCTTTGCGCATCTGGCCCTGGGGATGCTGCTGGGCTCGGCGATCGTGCTGCGCCGCAAGTTCGACCCGGAGGACTGCCTGACGGCGATCCAGGACGAACAGTGCGACTCTCTCGTGGTGATCCCGGTCATGCTGCAGCGGATCATGGCTTTGCCCGACGAGGTCAATGACAAGTACGACCTGTCGTCGGTCAAGTGCGTCGCCGCCTCGGGATCGTCCCTGCCCGGCGACCTGGCACTGGAGTGGATGGACACGTACGGCGACAACCTCTACAACATCTACGGGTCGACGGAGGTGGCCTACGCGTCGATCGCCAACCCGGTCGACCTCCGCGAGGCGCCCTCGTCGGCCGGTCGGCCGCCGTACGGCACGGTCGTGAAGATCCTGGACGAGGACGGCCAGCCCGTGCCAGACGGCGAAGCGGGGCGGATCTTCGTCGGCAACTCACTGCTCTTCGAGGGCTACACGGGCGGCGGCCACAAGGAGCTCGTCGACGGGCTGATGTCCTCCGGGGACGTCGGCCGGTTCGGGGAGGACGGCCGACTCTATGTGGAGGGTCGCGACGACGAGATGATCGTCTCCGGCGGGGAGAACGTCTTTCCCAAGGAGGTCGAGGACTGTCTGTCACGTCACGACTCGGTGGTCGAGGTCGCCGCAATCGGCGTCGAGGACTCCGACTACGGGATGCGGCTCCGCGCCTTCGTGGTGGCGCGTGACGGCGACGGTTCCGAGGACGACCTGAAAGCGTGGGTCAAGCAGAACCTCGCCCGCTACAAGGTGCCACGCGAGATCGTCTTCGTGGACGAGCTTCCCCGCAACGCCACCGGCAAGGTACTCAAGCGCGAGCTCGCCGAACGGGACCAATGACCACGACCCCATCCTCGGGCCTGGCCCTCGGTGGCCCGGCCCCGGACTTCACCCTTCGGGACCAGTTCGGCCAGGACGTCACCCTCTCGTCGTTCCGGGGCACCAAGGCCGTCGCGATCTTCTTCTACCCCTACGCGTTCTCCGGCGTCTGCACGGGCGAGATGGCCGCCATCCGCGCGCGCCTGGCGGATTTCCTGACCTTCGACACCGAGATCCTCGCCGTCTCGTGCGACCCGGTGTACGCGCTGCGGGCGTTCGCCGACCAGGACGGGCTCAACTTCCCGCTCTTGTCGGACTTCTGGCCGCATGGCGAGGTGGCCCGCAACTACGATGTCTTCGACGAGGTCAAGGGCAGCGCCAGGCGCTCGTCGTACGTCGTCGACAAGGACGGAATCCTGCGCTGGGCGGTGCACAACGCCCCTCCTGAGGGACGGGATCTGGACGAGCATCTGGCCCAGCTCCAGGCCCTGGCCTAGACAACTTGATCAAGTTTTCATCAAGGGGGCTTTGCGTTTCCCGATTCGCCGTCTATCCTCTACTTGTCGAGCCGCTGGTGACCCGAGACGCCAGCGGCTCGACTCTTTTCATTTGGGCCTCAATGCGCCCGACCTGCTGCCGTGCCCGGTCCCGCCGCGCAGGTCCCGCTCGCGTAGTCTGTGCCCGCTTCGACGACCGGCGTCGTCGAGCCACCGGGCGTATAGCTCAGCGGTAGAGCACCTCCCTTACAAGGAGGTGGTCGGGGGTTCGATCCCCTCTGCGCCCACACTGGGTTGAGCCGATCGGGAGGGACACCACATGGCGGACCGGGGCAGCATCGCCCAGCGGCTGGACGGACAGCGCGTGCTGATCACCGGCGCGACCGGTTTCGTGGGCGAGGCTCTGTTGCACCTGATGTTGAGCGAGGTGCCCGGTGTGCACGTGACAGTGCTGGTGCGGGCCAAGGGGTCGACGTCGGCGGAGTCCCGGGTCCGGTCCCAGCTCGGAAAGCCGATCTTCACCGAGGTGACCGAGGCGGCGGGCGGTGTCGACGAGCTGATGGGCAGCCGATTGCGCGTGATCGAGGGCGACCTCGCCCAGGCGCCGGAGCTGCCGAAGGACCTCGACGCGGTGGTCCACTGTGCCGGGGACGTGAGCTTCGACCCCCCGGTCGACGAGGGCTTCCGCACCAACGTCGTCGGCACCAGGGAGCTCTTGGCCCGGGTGCGCGAGGTCGGCGACCACGTGCACTACGTCCACATCTCGACGGCGTACGTTGCGGGGCGCCGGCGGGGCAGCATCCCGGAGGGCCCGGTGCCGCACGAGGCCGACCTCGAGGCCGAGCTCGCGTGGGGACTCGGCCAGCGACAAGTCGTCGAACACCGCTCGCGCGGCAGTGCCCTGCTCACCGCCGAGCGCAAGCGGGCCGAGAAGGAGCACAGCCGGGCCGGCCTGCTGACGGCGGCCGCCGCCACCGAGGCGGCCCGCAAGGAATGGGTCAAGGACGAGCTGGTCCGGATCGGCACCGAGCGGGCGCGCAGTCTCGGCTGGACCGACTGCTACACCTTCACGAAGGCGATGGGCGAGAGGGTCGTCGAGGAGCACGCCCGAACCAGCGCGGTCTCGATCGTGCGACCCAGCATCATCGAGTCCGCCCTCGAGCGCCCGCACGTGGGCTGGATCGAGGGCTTCAAGATGGCCGAGCCGCTGATCCTTGCCTATGGGCGCGGAGAGCTCCCGGAGTTCCCGGCCGCGGCCGACACGATCGTCGACATCGTCCCGGTGGACCACGTCGTCGCCGCCATCGTGGCGGTCCTGGCCCACCCGGCCGAGCGCGGCGAGGCGGCGTACTTCCACGTGTCCTCCGGCGATCGCAACCCACTGACGTTCCGCCAGCTCTACGACAACGTGCGCGCCTACTTCGACGAGCACCCGTTCGTCGCGGGCGACCGCGGCGCCGCCCGACTGCCGGACTGGCGGTTCCCCGGCGCGCAGGCCGTCGAGCGGCTGCTCACCACGAGCGAGCGGGCACACAAGGTGGCCGACTACGTCATCGGCCACGCGCCCCGGAGCGACCGCACCCGTGACCTGGCCCGCAAGCTCGACCAGCAGGGCCGGCGGCTGGAGTTCCTCCGGCGATACCTCGACCTCTACCGGGAGTACGCCCAGGCGGAGCTCCGCTTCTCGGATACGAACACCCTGGGCCTGTTCGATTCACTCGACGACGCCGACCGCGCGCGGTTCGCGTTCGACACGGCCGTCGTCGACTGGCCGCACTACCTGCGGGAGGTGCACTGCCCGGCGGTCACCGAGCCGATCCGGCGGATGGACGAGGTCAGGCGGGCGCGGAAGCGGCCGGTCGCAGGCACGCTCAAGCGGATCGCGGTGCCCGACGACGAGCCTGAGGGCCCGGCCCCCGGCGTCGGGGCGTTCTTCGACATGGACGGCACGCTGCTGTCCTCCAACGTCATCGAGACCTACCTGTGGATGCGGTTGCGGGAGCTGAGCGGTGGCGAACGGTTCGCCGAGCTCGGCCGGATCGCCTCCCGGGTGCCCGGCCTGGTGCGTGCCGAGCGCAAGGAACGCAGCGCTTTCCTGCGCTCGGTCTACCGCGAGTACGCCGGCGCTCGACTCGCCGACCTGGACGCCGTGGCCGACGCGGAGCTGGGCGACCACGTGCTGTCCCGGCTGGCCCCGGCCGCCGTACGCCGGATCCGTGAGCATCGAGCCGCCGGGCACAAGACGGTGCTGATCACCGGGGCGATCCGGCCGCTGACCCGCCCGCTCATCCCGCTCTTCGACCACATCGAGGCTGCCGAGCTCGCGGTCGACGACCGCGGCGTCTGCACGGGGTTCCTCGAGGCCTCGCCGCTCGTGGGCGAGTCGCGGGCGGCGTGGATGCATCAGTGGGCCGGCGAGAACGACGTCGACCTCGCGGGGTCGTACGGCTACGCCGACTCGCACTCGGACCTGCCTCTGCTCGCGGCGGTGGGGCACCCGGTAGCGGTGCGTCCCGACGTGTCCCTCTTCAGGCATGCGCGCAAGCATCGCTGGCCGATCGCCGACTGGCCGAGCTCCGGGGCCACGGCCCGGACCCTGAACCCGGCGGGTGACCGCGGATGATGCTCGCGCTCGAGATGTTCCGGTCACTGCCGCGGCACGTCGCCGGCCGGGCGGTCGGCGGCCGGATGCCCGGCGTCCTCTCCGGATTCGCGGCGCCGCTGCGCCTGGTGACGATCGAGGAGCCTCGCGTGGCCAAGCCCGGCTGGGCCCGGCTGCGGACGCGGCTCTCGGGCATCTGCGGCTCCGACCTCGGCGCGTTGTCCGGGCGCACCAGCCTCTACTTCTCCGCCGTGGTCTCGATGCCGTTCGTTCCCGGCCACGAGGTGGTCGCCGACCTCCTCGACGACTGTGAGGATCTGTCCGCGGGGACCCGGGTCGTGATCGACCCGGTGCTCACGTGCGCCGCCCGCGGCGTCGACCCGTGCGAGGCCTGCTCGACAGGTGCCACCAACCGTTGCGGCCGGATCACCGTCGGTCACCTCTCGCCCGGCCTCCAGACCGGTTTCTGCAAGGACACCGGCGGCGGCTGGGGCCAGCAGCTGTCGGCCCATCGCAGCCAGCTGCGTCCGGTGCCGGAGGGTTACTCCGACGAGCAGGCGATCCTGATCGAGCCGGTGGCCTGTGCGGTGCACACCGCGCTGACCGCGCAGGTCGGGCCGAACGACCGGGTGCTCGTCAGCGGTGCCGGTTCCGTCGGCCTGTTCACGACCCTGGCCCTGCGCAACCTCACGTCGGCAGGCGAGATCATCGTCGTGGCCAAGCACGGCCACCAGCGCGAGCTGGCCCACGAGTTCGGCGCCACCGAGGTGGTGGCTCCCGCCGAGGTGTTGCGGCGGGTCCGCCGTACGACCGGGGCCTTCCAGGTGAAGCCGGAGTACTCCTCGCCGTACCTGCTGGGTGGCGTCGACATCGCCGTCGACGCGGTCGGGAGCAAGTCATCTCTCGAGACCGCGCTGCACGCAACCCGTGCCGGCGGCCGCGTCGTACTCTCGGGCATGCCGGCCGCCGCCGACCTGTCCGCGGCCTGGTTCCGCGAGCTGGAGGTGGTCGGCTCCTACGCCTCGGCACAGCGCGAGGAGCGCGCCGACGGCAGAAGTGCGTTCGACCTGGCGACCGAGCTGGTCGCCGGCGACCCGATGAGCCAGTTGGCGAAGACCGTGGCCAGCTACCCGTTGCACCGCTGGCGGGAGGCGCTCGACCACGCCCACGCGGCCGGCCGGCTCGGCACGGTCAAGGTGGCATTCGACCCGAGGAGAACTGACCAGTGAGCCGTCCAGGATTCGTGCTCGAGGTGGACGACCGAACACCTCCTCTCATCGTCCACGAGGGGGAGGGATTCCGGCTGGAGGAATTCCCGCTCGGGACCCGGGTGATCTATCCACCCGAGTCACTGCCGACCGTGCCGGACGTCGAGGAGGCGATCCGGGAGGCCCTGCTGAACCCGGTCGACTCCGAGCCGCTGCCGTCGCTGCTGCGGCCGGGCATGAGGCTGACCATCGCCTTCGACGACCTGTCCATCCCGTTGCCCACGATGCGCAAGCCCGACATCCGGCAGCGGATCATCGAGCAGGTGTTGACGATGGCGGCCGACGCCGGCGTGGACGACGTCGAGTTGATCGCCGCCAACGCGCTGCATCGGCGGATGACGGATGCCGAGCTCAAGCACATCGTCGGGGAGCGGGTCTTCCGGTCCTTCCACCCGCAGGGTCTGCTCACCAACCACGACGCGGAGGATCACGACAACCTGCTGCACGTCGGCCTGACCGACATGGGTGAGGACGTCGAGATCAACCGGCGGGCCGCCGAGTCCGACCTGCTGGTCTACGTCAACGTCAACCTCGTCGCGATGGACGGGGGACACAAGTCCGTGCCGATCGGGCTGGCGTCGTACAAGTCGTTGCGGCACCACCACAACGCGAAGACGATGGTCCTGTCGCACTCGTTCATGGACCACACCAAGTCCCACCTGCACCACTCGGCGTGGCGGATGGGCCGGATGCTCAAGGACCACCTGCGGATCTTCCAGATCGAGACCACGCTCGACAACAACGTCTTCCCGTCGCCCTACGACTTCCTGATGAAGCGGGAGTGGGAGTGGTCGGTCAAGGACCAGGGCACGATGCTCGGGATGCGCCGCGGGCTCGCCGTTGCTCCGCGCCGGCTGCGGCACCGGATGTTCCACGACCTGCGGGCCGCCTACGGCCTGACCGGGATCAACGCCGGCGACACCGAGGCGGTGCACGACCGGACGATCTCGGCGGTGCACCGGCAGCAGCTCGTGGAGGTGCAGGGGCAGTCGGACGTGCTGGTGATGGGGGTTCCCTATCTCGGCCCCTACAACGTCAACTCGACGATGAACCCGATCCTCGCGACCTGTATGGGCCTGGGCTACTACTTCAACTCCTACCGCGGCCAGCCCGTCGTGCGCCGAGGCGGAGCGGTGATCCTCTACCACCCGCTCAACGAGGGGTTCAACCAGCTGCACCACCCGTCGTACGTCGACTTCTACGAGGAGGTCCTCGCGGAGTCGACCGACCCGGCGGTCGTGGGGGAGAAGTACGAGCAGCAGTTCGCAACGGACCCGTGGTACATCCACCTCTACCGGACCTCGCACGCCTACCACGGCGTCCACCCCTTCTACATGTGGTACTGGGCGGCGCACGCCATGGACCACGTCGACGAGGTGATCTGGGTCGGGGCCGACAGGCGGGTCGCGTCGCGGCTCGGGTTCCGGGCGGCGAGCACGCTGGCGGACGCGCTGGAGATGGCGTCCGGCACCGTGGGCAGTAGCCCGTCCATCACCTACCTCCACAACCCGCCCCACCTGATCGCGGACGTGCACTGATGGGAAGCGGTGGTTGAGGTGGCCTTCCTCAAGGAGGGGGTCGAGGATGTACGCCAAGTTGCGCGCGGCTGGCGCTGGGGCCGGCGGGCGCAGGTGCCGCGGTCTGCCGAGCCGTGGGTTCCCGCCGCCAGGTCCACGGTGTTCCCCACCGACTGGTCCCGCCGACGGCCAGCCCAGGTGGCGCGGGAGGTGGCGCAGAAGGCGGGGCTGGAGCCGGTGTTCCGCTCGCAGGTCCGGACCCGCGTCGAAGGACTCGACATCCTTGCCCGGACCAAGGGTCCGGTCATCTTCGTCGCCAACCACGCGTCCCACCTCGACACCCCGCTGATCCTCTTGTCGCTCCCCGACGAGTGGCGGCGTCGTACGGCCGTGGCTGCGGCCGCCGACTACTTCTTCGACACCTGGTGGCGGGCGGTCGGCTCCGCGCTGCTGTTCAACACCTTCCCGATCGACCGACGCGGGGGATCCCTCTCCGCCACGCCTGGCGAGGTGCTCGCCGACGGCTGGAGCCTGGTGATCTTCCCGGAGGGCACCCGCTCCCAGGACGGCTGGGTTGGCCGCTTCCGGCTGGGCGCGGCCTTCCTGGCCAAGGAGTACGGCGTCCCCGTCGTCCCCGTCGCCCATCGCGGCACCTTCGCGGCGATGCCTCGGGGGCAGGGTTGGCCGAGCGCCGGCAGGCGCCAGCTGACCATCCGGTTCGGGGAACCGCTGGTGCCCGGGCCAGAGGAGTCCGTGCGCAACTTCGCCCCCCGCATCAAGGACGCTGTTGCCGCCCTCCTGGACGAGGACCGCTCGACGTGGTGGGAGGCGCGGCGCCGCGCCGCCTCCGGTGCCACCCCGGACCCCTCCGGGCCCGACGTCGCCCAGTGGCGGCGCGTCTGGGCGCAGGCGGAGTCACCCGATCCCGAGGCCGGCATGAAGAGGCTGGCTGCGTGGCGCCGCTGAGGTCTTCGCCGGGCGAGCTCGGCGGCGACGACGAGCTGCCGTACGTCGACGAGCACTCGATCAGGATTCCTGCCGCGCGGGAGCTGGTGTGGACCGCTCTGCAGCACTATGTCGCCTCCTCCCTTGTCACCGCCGAGCCGAGTCTGCTCAGGAGGCTCCTGGGGACTGAACCTGCGACGGGCTTCAGCGTGGCGGACAGCATTGACGCCGAACGCATGACCTTGGTCGGACGGCACCGCTTTGCCCGCTACCTGCTGACCTTCGAGCTCGCTGACGTCAGCGAGCGGAGCACGCAGGTGCGCGCCCAGTCCTATGCCGCGTTTCCCGGCGTGCGTGGCCGCGTGTACCGGATGTTGGTCATCGGAACCCGCGCCCACGTGGTCGCCACCAACCATGTCCTGCGGTCGGTGCGGCGGCTGGCGATGGACCTGGTCGCGGCTGAGCAGTCCGCGATCTGACAGCCGTCATACTTGCGGAAGCAGATCGTCCGCAATGGGTCCTACCGTGGCGCCATGACCACCACCGAACCCTCGTGGGAACCACCCGTCTGGGAACCGCCCCTCGCCGGAACCGAGCTCGAGCACCTGGTCGGGGCGCTCGACCGCCTGCGCATGACCTTTCGCTGGAAGGCCGACGGTCTCGATGCGGCCGGGCTGCAGACCCGCATCGGCGCCTCGTCGCTGACCCTGGGCGGCCTGCTCAAGCATCTCGCTGCCAACGAGGACTACATGTTCACCAAGAAGCTACGTGGGGAGCCGATCGGCGCGCCGTGGGACACCACCGGATGGGACGGCAGCAACGACTGGGAGTTCACCTCCGCGGCCGATGACACGCCCGACCAGCTCTACGCGCTGTACGACGGTGCCGTCGAACGCTCGCGAGCGAGGCTCGACGCCGCCCTGAACGACGGCGGGCTCGACCAGCTCATCCACGCCGCCGCGCCCGATGGGCGTCATGCCAACCTGCGCCGCCTGGTGTGCGACCTGATCGAGGAGTACGGCAGGCACACCGGGCACGCCGACCTGCTTCGCGAAGCGGTAGACGGTCTCGTGGGTGAGGACCCGCCGGACGACTGGCGCGCACCGAGCTGAACCGTCTGGGCAGCCGACTGGGTCGTTCTGGTTTCTCGGCTTCACATCGGGTGAGTTGTGCGCCGCAACAGGGCCGCCGGGCGCCCCCAACTCACCCGTTGCTTGCGGCGTCCCAGGCTGACACCATCCATCGGCTCGACCACCCGACACGTCTGGGCGGTCGAGCCACGCACGTCTCGCTACGGTTGGCCGGTGCCAGGCGATGCCCAACTGATCGCCGATCTCCGAGCCGCGATGCGCGCGGCCGGAGATTCCGAGCGCGCCGTGGCCCAGCAGGCGTACATGAAGTCCGCGATGCCGTTCCACGGCATCGGCTCGCCGGAGCTCAAGGCGCTGCTGCGCCCCTTCCTCCGCGCCTACGACCCTGAGGGGCGTGCGCAACACGAGGCGACGGTTCGAGTGGCGTGGGACGAGGCCACTCACCGAGAGGAGCGGTATGCCGCCACGGCACTCGCGCGGCACAGGAAAGTCCGGGAATGGCTGGACAAGGACGCTCTCCGGCTGCACCGACACCTGGTCATCACGGGGGCGTGGTGGGACCACGTCGACGAGATCGCCAGCCACCTGGTCGGCGGCGTTCTGGCCGGCCACCGCCCCGACGCGACGCCGACGATCCGGGCCTGGGCCGGCGACGATGACCTGTGGGTACGCCGGAGCGCGGTTCTCTGCCAGCTCCGGCACAAGGCGGACACGGACCTCGACCTTCTGCGCTACGCGATTCAGCAGAATGTCGAGGACCGCTCCTTCTGGCTGAGGAAGGCGATCGGCTGGGCGCTGCGGGAGTACGCCAAGACGGATCCGGACTGGGTCCGCCAGGAGGTTGACTCCCTGGGGGACCGCCTGGCTGGCCTGAGCCGCCGGGAGGCGCTGAAGCATCTCGGCTGAAAGGCCGCAATCCGGTTGCACGGTCCGCTCCGAACCGCCTGTGGCGCACCTCACACGGAGGTCCGCCTCACCCATGGGAGGGAAGCGGATGAGCGAGACGAGCAGAAGGAAGTTCCTGGCCGCGGCCGGGGCGGGCGCGGCGGCGGGGACCGTCGCACTGTCCACGGACGCAACGGCGGCGGAGACCCGCCCGAAGCCCAACGGCGCACGGGAAACGGTGGTGGCCTATGTGAAGGACCACCGCTCCAACGAGCTGCGGCTCCTGGTCGGCGAGCGCGAGGTCATCGTCAACGACCGCGACCTGGTCACGCGGATCCTCAACGCGGCGGGAGGCGAGTGAGATGTCGTCGCACCGCGAAGCGCCCGAGATCTCCAAGGACCCGGTGGCCGACAGCACGGACGTCTACGCGTTCGTGAGCCCCGACCGTCCGGGGTCGGTCACGCTGATCGCCAACTTCATCCCCCTGCAGAAGCCCGACGGAGGACCCAACTTCTACGAGTTCGGTGACGACGTTCTCTACGAGATCCACGTCTCCAACAGTGGCCGAGCGCGGGCGGACGTGACCTACCAGTTCAAGTTCTTCACCCGGGTGCGCAACCCCAAGACGTTCCTCTACAACACCGGCCAGATCAACAGCATCTTCGACCCGACCTGGAACCGGCCGCAGTTCTACAACGTGACCCGGATCCGTGATGGCCGTGCCAGGCAGATCGGCAAGAACATCCCGTGTCCTCCGGTGAACGTCGGCAAGCGGAGCACGCCCAACTACGCGAAGCTGGCCGGCCAGGCCGTCCGTACTCCGACCGCCGGCCACAAGGTCTTCGCGGGCCAGCGCGCCGACGCGTTCCACGTCGACCTCGGGCAGCGTTTTCGACCTCGGGGCGCTCCGACCGTTCAACGAGGCCCATGTGATCTCGATGCCGGAGATGAACGGCGTGAATGCCGTCCAGTCGTTCAACGTGCACACGATCGCCATCCAGGTGCCGATCGCATCGATCACCCGCAACCGGAACCGGCCCGACGACCCGATGAAGCCCGAGTCGGTGATCGGGGTTTGGGCCACGGCGAGCCGGCGCAAGTCGCGGATGTGGGACAAGGAGAAGGGCAGGTACGACGGGACCGGGCCGTGGCAGCAGGTGTCCCGACTGGCCAACCCGTTGTTCAACGAGGTGATCGTGCCGATGGCCGAGAAGGACGAGTGGAACGCCCTTCCGCCCCGGCAGGACAGCAGGTTCGCCAAGTACGTGAACCGGCCGGAACTGGCGAAGCTGCTGCCAGCGCTCTATCCCGGGGTGTTCCCGAACCTGGCGGCCTACAAGAAGCCCCGGGCCGACCTGAACGCCATCCTGCTCACGGGGATCCCGCAGGGCATCGTCCCGGGCTTCCAGAACTTCACCGGGTCGGTAGAGGCAGACCTGGTGCGGCTCAACGTCGCGATCCCACCGACGGACCAGCCGAACAACCTCGGACTGGTCGCGGGTGACCCGGCGGGGTTCCCGAACGGAAGGCGTCTCGACGACGACGTGGTCACGATCGAGCTGCGGGCGATCGCGGGCCTCACCATCCCCCTGGTCGACCCGTCGTACGTGCCCGACGCCGCAGCGAGTGCGGTGACCGACGGCACGACGAACACGAATGCTGCGACGACCGGCTCCTTCCCGTACCTCGGTCTGCCCGGCGGCGGCTACCAGACCATCCCCGGCACCACGCAGGCGTCATGACCACGGCGACGGAGGTCGAGAACGCCTGGGCGGGCCAGGGTTCGGTGCTGCTCGACATCGGGGGCGACGTCGGCGCCCTGGTCGTCGCGATGCCGTCCGCGATGACGGGCGTCGAGGTCGAGCTCCGGCCCGAGGGGGCGGGCTCAGGACCCGACGGTCATTCCCACCACCCGCACGTTGCCGTCGTCAACCGGCCGGTCGGCGACCAGCAGCTGCCCTGTCTGGTGTTCGGCGAGCTCGCCGAGGGCCGCTACGAGCTGTACGAGAAGGGGACGCACGACGTGCGCCTCAGGGCACAGGTCCGGGGAGGCGCGGTGGCCACGGCTGACTGGCCGGTCTGACGGACAGCTGTCGCGCGGCATGAGAGCACGGCATGAGAGCCCTCTCATGCCGTGCTCATCGCCGGCTCACGGGTGATCGGCAATGTCTTCATCGAAGGTTCCACCAATGGAAGGACACCATGATGAAGACGCTCTCGATCGCGACCACCGCGGTGGCGGGCCTGGTCACGACCGGGCTCCTCGCCCTGCCCGTCGCAACGGCGTACGCCCAGGACGATGGGCAGGCCGTCAAGCGGGACGAGGAAACCGCCGACGTGGTCCTCGTCGATGACGAGGATGACAACGACACCAACGCACGGGCCGGCCAGCGGGACACCCGCTCGAACAGTCGGACCGGTGCCGGCACCAACAGCAGGTCCCGGGACAACACCGGCAGCCGCAAGAGCCGGGTGAGCCGGGACCGGGACCGAAGCCGCGGCGACAGGTCGCGCGACTGGACCCGTGACGGCAAGGGTGGCAAGAAGCGAGACTGGTCGGGCAACCAGACCAACGACGGGTCGCGCAACGACACCCGCTGACCGCTCAGGAAACCGGAGGGGTCGACCGTGGGCAAGGAGACCTGGGAGTTCGACCAGGGTGCGGCGATCACCACCGAGCTGACCGCGATGCGGCTGCTCGGTGGTGGGTCGTCGTACGAGGCCTATCTGGCGTTCGACGAGATCACGTACGCACCGGTCGTGGTCAAGGTGCTACGGCCGGACCGCGTGAGCGACGAGTCGAGCCTGAGGGGCCTGCGGCGCGAGGTGGCGGCGCTGGACCGGGTCAACCATCCGGTGGTCGTTCGCGGCCTCCGGCACGAGCTCGAGGGCGAGCGTCCGCATGTCGTCCTCGAGCACATCGACGGACCGCGCCTCTCGACGCTGATCCGACGGTATGGGCCGCTCCAGCAGCAGCAGTACCTGCCGCTAGCGATCGACATCGCCTCGGCCCTTCACTACCTGAGGTACGTCGACGTGGTTCACCTCGACATCAAGCCCAGCAACATCATCATGGGTGCGCCGGCCCGGCTGATCGACCTCTCGGTGGCGAGGTCGGGAGTGGCCGCGGCCGAGCTGACGGTTCCGATCGGGACCGACGCCTACATGGCCCCCGAGCAGACCGAACCGCCCGACACGGGCACGCCCGGTTTCGCCAGCGACGTCTGGGGCCTGGGCGCCACCCTCTTCGAGGCGGTCGCCGGCTATCGGCCGTTCGACGATGGTGACCGGGACGCGACCGAGCTCGAGGCGCGGTTCCCCCAGGTCGCCTCCGAGCCCTACGAGCTGCCGGCTGGAGTGCCCGAGGAGGTCGCCAAGGTCGTGTTCGCTTCCCTCCAACCCAACCCGGCGGATCGACCTGAGCCCCACGCGATCTCCGAGGCGCTCCAGCCGGTCCTCGAACGCCAGCCGAAGGCCCGTCTGAGCTCGAAGCTCAGGCGCTGAAGCGGTAGCCCATCCCGCGGACGGTGGTGATGGTGTCGGCGCCGAACTTCCGGCGGAGATACCCCACGTAGACGTCGACGACGTTCGAGCCCGGGTCGAAGTCGTAGCCCCAGACATGGTCCAGGAGCTGCTCGCGGGACAGCACCTGCCCGGCGTTGCGCATGAAGATCTCGGCCAGCACGAACTCGCGGGCCGACAGGTCCACGGACCGGTTGCCCACCTCGGCCTTCCGGGTGCGGAGGTCCAGGCGGACGCCGCCGGCATCCAGCGCGTCCTCGCGGCCGGCCGGCTCGCCCGACACCGGCGCAGGCGCAGCCGGATCCGGGCCTGGAGCTCGGCATACCGGAACGGCTTGGGCATGTAGTCGTCGGCGCCACCCTCGAGGGCGGTGACGGTGTCGGTCACCGAGTCGCGGGCGGTGAGCACGATGACCGGCACCCTGGATCCCTGGGAACGCAGCTGCTCCAGCAGTTCGAAGCCGTCCATACCCGGCAGTCCGATGTCGAGGACGACCAGGTCGTGCGATCCGCTCAGCGCCTCGTCGAGACCGGTGGGGCCGTCGACGGAGATCGTGGCAACGTGGCCGTCGGCACGCAGGCCCTTGGCCACGAACGACGCGATCCGGGCCTCGTCCTCCACGATCAGGATGCGGGCCATGGGTCCTCCGTTGCTGTCCTGGGGAGTGTGATCACGAAGCGGGCACCCTGCGGGCGGGCGTCCTGGGCCTCGACGGTTCCTCCGTGAGCCTCGGTGATGGCCCGCACGATCGAGAGCCCCAGGCCGAACCCTTCATCGCCCTCGGGCACCGTGCTGCGGCCGAAACGCTCGAAGATGTGCTCGCGATCGGCGTCCGGGACGCCGTCACCGGTGTCCCGCACCCAGAGCTGCACCGATCCGCCGTGGACCGACGAGCCGATGGCGATCTCGTCGCCCTCACCGGTGTGCTTCACGGCGTTGTCAGCCAGCTGGAGCACCGCCTGAGTGATGCGCTGCTCGTCCATCGTGGCGATGGTCTCGCCCGCGCCGTCGAGCTGCCATTGCCGGTCGCCCAGGCCACGAGCTTTCGCCAGGAGGGTGTGAGTGAGGCGTTCCAGGCTGACCTTGCTGGGCTCCAGGAAGTCGGGGCGGTCGCTCTTGGCCAGGAGGATCAGGTCACCGACGAGGCGGGACATGCGGTCCAGCTCGTCGAGCAGGAGCTGCGGTCGTCTCCGCGGCCTCCTCCGGATCCTCGTGGTCGAGCAGCTCGAGATGGCCGCGGAGGACGGTGAGCGGCGTCCGGAGCTCGTGCCCGGCATCGTCGAGGAACTGTCGCTGCCCGACGAACGCGAGCTCGAGCCGGTCGAGCATCCGGTTGAATGTCCGGGTGAGGGCGGTGATGTCGTCGTTTCCGATCTCCGGGATCCTGCGGGACAGGTCGGTCGCGGTGATGTCGCGAGCGGTCCCCTCCAAGGTGCGCAGTGGAGCCAGCAGCCGGCCCGACTGGAACGCAGCGATCGCCGTGATGATCCCGAGCGACAGCAGCGCCACGATGGCGTAGGTCTGCAGTGTCCGGTTGAGCTCGGAGTGCTCGTCGTCGAGGAAGTTCACGATGGCCAGCGCGCCGCGGTCGGCGTTGTTGCCCACAGGGACGACCGTGAGCCACACCTCGCCGAACTCGTCGGAGTGGATGACGTTCGTCCCGCCCTCGTTCCTGAGCTCTGCAACGGCGTCGAGGTACGCGCGGTCGTCGAGGATCTGCTCGCCGTACCTGTTCTGGGTGCGGAGGGGGCGGACGTTCTCGACGTACCCGACCAGCATCTCGTCGTCGTCGGGCACGTTGCGGGTGAGGAAGACCCGGAGGATGCGCTGGACACTCGTGAAGGGCTCTCCCGTCGCCGGGTCCCGTCTGAGCTCCCGGAACTCCGCGATCTCCTGGTCGGTCTGTTGATTGACGTCCCGCTCGATGCGGGCAGACTCGAGCGCGTAGACCAGCAGTCCGGCGGCGGCCATCGCGACGGCCGTGAGCAGCGAGATGACAACGGTGATCCGGGTGCGGACGGAGAACTGGGCGAACGCTCGGCGCTCACGCGGCCGCGGCTCAGTCGTCGCCTCCGCCGTCGTCGTCGTCTCCGTCGTCGCCGTCGTCGTCGCCACCTCGCGAGTCGTCATCGTGTCCTTCCGGGCGGGCGTCGTCCCCTCCGTCGACCCGGGTCGGCTGCGGCACGACGACGCGGGCCCCATTGTCGTCGCTGTCGTCGTCGGTGTCGTCACGGTCGTCGTCATCACCCTGATCATCGGGTGGCGTGGACTCACGCTTCCCCGGGGTGGGGGACTCGGTGACGTCCGAGATCTGCACCGGGTCCCGCGGCCGCGGCTCCTCGGCAGACGATCCTGCGAGCGACCCCACGACGTACGCCGCCATCGGCACTGCGAGCGCGAGGCCGATCAGGACCCTGCCGAACGTCGTCATCACGTGTCGGCACTGACCGAGTCGGCGGCACTGTCGCCATCGACATTGTCTTCGACCGGCGCGCCGCCGCCGCCCCCCTCGCGGCTGTTCCCGTCGTCGGTGGCCCCGTTGGTGACCCCGCCGTTCCCGCCGCCACCGGCCGAGGGGTCCGCACCGCGGGTCTCGCTGGCGTTGGCCGTTCCGGCCCCACCGGCCGGAGAGCCGTCGTCGGTGCCACGGTCGTCGTCACCGTCGTCGTCACTGTCATCGCGGGGGCCGGACTCGTCGTCACCGTCTTCCACGCGTCCCTTGTCGCTTCCTTCCCGCTTGGCGTCGTCAGAGGCTCGTCCCGGTCGGCTGGGATCGCCGGACTGGTCCTCGATCACGATCGTTTCGCGCGGGCGTGGGCTGTCGGCTGAGGCCATCAGCGACCCGGCGACGTACGCCGCGATCGGCACCACCAGGCCCAACGCCACCAGGTACTTCCACCACGCGCTCATGACGGCACGGTCCCGGCCCATCGTGGGACACGCGTGAGGGCTTCATGAGACGACTCTCATGTACCGCTCGTCGCGCGGGAGCGCGCCTTGGTCGATCCTGCTGTCCCGCCCGCCTCGGGACCTGCCGCGGCTCACTACAGTGGCAAGGGATCGGAGGAGGTCTGCATGTTCGTCCCACTCAGCATCTCTGACTTCATCGACCGCGCCGTCACGGTGTACGGCGACCGCACCGGTGTCGTCGACGAACCCGACCAACCCGCTACGTCGCTCGGTGAGTTGACGTACGCCGAGCTGGGCGCCCTGGCCCGAAGGCAGGCGGCCTTCCTCGACCGTCTCGGGATCGCCACGGGAGACCGGGTCGCAGTGGTGAGCCACAACAGCGCCCGGCTGCTCACGTCGTTCTTCGCAGTGGCCGGCTCGGGCCGGGTGCTCGTGCCCGTCAACTTCCGGCTGCGCCCCGACGAGGTGTCCTACATCGTCGAGCACTCCGGCGCCCGCGTACTCCTCGTGGACCCGGAGCTCGACGACGCGCTCGCGGACGTCAAGGCCGAGCACCGGTTCGTCCTCGGCGACGACGACAACTTCCTCGCACCCGAGGGCGTCGAGCCGCAGCCCTGGGAGCCGGACGAAGGAGCCACCGCCTGCATCAACTACACGTCCGGCACGACCGCGCGACCCAAGGGCGTGCAGATCACGCATCGCAATATCTGGGTCAATGCGGTGACGTTCGGCCTGCACGCCGCCATCACTGACCGCGACGTGTACCTGCACACGCTGCCGATGTTCCACGCCAACGGCTGGGGCATGCCGTTCACGATGACCGGACTCGGCGTCCCCCAGATCGTGCTCCGCAAGGTCGATGGTGCGGAGATCCTGCGCCGCGTCGAGAAGTACGGCGTGACCGTGATGTGCGCGGCTCCCGCCGTCGCGGCAGCCGTCCTCGAGGCAGCTCAGGACTGGGACGGCGAGATCCCCGGGCGCGACCGGACCAGGATCATCATGGCCGGCGCGCCGCCGCCCACAAAGACGGTGGCCCGGGTCGAGGAGGAGCTCGGCTGGGAGTTCATCCAGATCTACGGACTCACCGAGACCTCGCCGCTGCTCACCGTCAACCGCACCCGCGCGGAGTGGGACGGGCTGTCGGCCGAGGAACGCGCTCAGCACCTGGTCCGCGCGGGGGCGCCCGCGCTCGGGGTCCGGTTGGACGTCGACCGCGAGGGCGAGGTGCTGGCCAGGTCCAACGTCGTGCTCGAGGGCTACTGGAACCAGCCTGAGGAGTCGGAGCGGGCCCTGGAGGGCGGCTGGTTCCACACCGGCGACGGCGGCTGGATCGGCGACGACGGCTACCTCAGCATCAGCGACCGCAAGAAGGACGTGATCATCACCGGTGGCGAGAACGTCTCCTCCATCGAGGTCGAGGACGTGCTCTTCTCCCATCCGGCAGTCGCCGAGGTCGCCGTGATCGGCGTACCCAGCGAGAAGTGGGGCGAGACGATCAAGGCCCTCGTCGTGCTCACCGAGGGCGAGGAGGCCACGGAGTCCGAGCTGATCACGTGGTGCAAGGAGAAGGCGGCCGGCTTCAAGGCGCCGACGTCGGTCGAGTTCCGTGACGAGCTCGCCCGCACGGCGACGGGGAAGCTCCAGAAGTTCAAGCTTCGCGAGCCCTACTGGGAAGGCCGCGATCGTCAGGTGAACTAGCCGCGCCCTCTTGGCCGAGCTACTCCGGCTCGGCCAGGATGCCGACCCCGATCGAGTCCAGGACCTTCACCTTCTGGACCGCGGTCAGGTCGCTGTCGGACTTGAAGTCCATCACGAGGAAACCCGGCTGCTCGGACTCCCTGGTCGCGACCCACACGACCCCACTCCCGTCGGCCCGCTCCACCACGGTGAACGTCCGGGCGCCGTGCCGGATCTCTTCCCCTGCGGGTCCGGGCTCCGAACGGAAGCTGAACTCCGGGAGCTCGAGCTTGTACAGGCCCCCGTCGTGGTCGAGCGCCCCGGGTGCCTCGACCTGGAACTCGTACGCGTCGTCATCCGCGGGCACCGGCGACGCGGCCGGCGGCGCGGCCGGCTCGACGTCCTCCACCACGGTCGCGTCCGGACCCGTCAGGGTCAGCGCGGCAACGGCGGCGGCGGCCGCGATGCCGGTCCCGGCGAGCACCGTTGCGGTGGTCCGCCTCCGGACCGCCGTCTCGCCGCGACGTACGTCGGCGGCAGGGTCGAGGTGCGGGTGTCGGTCGCCACCGGCGGCGAGGTCGAGGAGTTCCTTGAGGTCGTTCATGACGCGCTCCCTGGTGCGGCCGGGGCAAGAGTGCCCAGGGCCTGTCTCAAATGGGCCAATGCTTTGGCGTTCTGCGACTTGACGGTGCCTTCGGAGCACCCGAGCATCCGGGCGGTCGTGGCGACGTCTTGGTCCAGCCAGTGCCGCAGCACGACGACCGCCCGCTGCCGCGGCGGCAGCCCGTCGAGTGCGCTGAGGACGACGGCCCGGGTGGCGTGGTCTGCCGGTGGGACCCGTCGGTCGCTGTCCAGGAGAGCCACGGTCTCGCGGCGTCGCCACAGCCGACGGGTCTGGTCGATGTAGGTGTTGGTGAGGGTGCGGTAGGCGTAGTGCCTGGGCTCCTCCGTCCGCTGGACCTTCTGCCAGCGGACATAGAGCTTCGTGAGGGTCTGCTGCACGAGGTCCTCGGCGTGCCCGTCGTCGCCGGAGGTCAGCAGGCGGGCGGCGCGGAAGAGTCTCGGCCGGTTCGCGATGACGAACTCCGTGAAGTCCAGGCGTTTGGCGGGCACTGGTCTTTCCCTCGGTCGTTGGGCTGGGTCACCGGGTATGACGAGTCCGGGCCCTCGTCTGGTTGCCTTCCGGTTGTCTAGTCTCGGGCCATGCCGAGCCTGAAGGACGTCGTCGACCTTGTCCACGGCTGGTACCCGCCCGGCACGGCCGACGAGTGGGACGCCGTCGGACTCGTGTACGGCGACCCGCAGGCACCCGTGGCCAAGGTGCTGTTCGCCGTGGATCCCGCGCCCGAGGTCGCGCTCGAGGCAGCCGACTGGGGCGCCGACCTACTGGTCGTGCACCACCCGCTCTTCCTCAAGCCGGTGCACGGCTTCGCGGCCACCACGCCGAAAGGCCGGACCCTGGCCACTCTCGCCGGCGCCGGCTGTGCCCTGCTGACGGCGCACACCAACGCCGATCGCGCCGTCGACGGTGTCTCGGAGGCCATGGCCGTCACCCTCGGTCTGGAGGAGCTGAGCCCGCTGGCGACGTCGCCGGGACCACCGATGGACAAGCTTGTCGTCTTCGTCCCGACCGCGTCGGCCGACGCGGTCCGGGAAGCCCTGGCCCTGGCGGGTGCCGGGCGGATCGGCGACTACGACCACGCGTCGTTCTCCACGCCTGGCGAGGGACGGTTCCGCCCGCTCGGCGGGGCGAACCCGACGGTCGGCGAGGTGGGGCGGATCGAGGTGGTCGACGAGGTGCGGGTCGAGTGTGTGCTCCCGCGGTCGGAGCGCGCGGCGGTCGTGGCAGCCATGCTGGCGACCCATCCCTACGAGGAGCCGGCGTACGACGTCCTCGAGCTCGCCGATCCCGGGCTCGCGGATTCCGGCATCGGCCGGATCGGGAGGATCCCGGAGACCACGCTCCAGCATTTCGCCGAGAGCGTCGCCACGGCCCTCCCCGAGACCGCCCACGGCGTCCGGGTCGCCGGCGACCCCGGAGCGCGGGTGCGCCGGGTCGCGGTGTGCGGGGGAGCGGGCGACTTCCTGCTCGACCACGTCCGCGCCGCCGACGTCGACGTGTACGTGACCAGCGACCTGCGCCACCACCCGGCCAGCGAGTTCCGCGAGCACGACGGGCCCGCCCTGGTCGACGTCGCGCACTGGGCGGCGGAGTGGACCTGGCTGCCGGTGGTGCAGGCGAAGGTGGTGCAGGCGCTGGGGGATACGGTGGAGACCCGCGTGAGCACCATCCGCACCGACCCCTGGCAGTTCCGGATCTGAAGGAGCCGACCCTGAAAGCCGACCCATTCGTCCAGCTGAAGCTGCTCGACATCCAGGAGCTCGACTCCCGGGCCGACTTGCTGCGACACCAGCGCACCAACCTGCCCGAGCTGGCCGAGATCGCCGAGACGGAGCGGCTTCGGGCCGATCTGGAGAACCAGGTCCGCGACGCGCAGATCGTGGTCGACGACCTGGCTGCGGAGCAGAAGAAGATCGACGCCGACGTCGAGCAGGTCAAGACCCGGCGGGTCCGGGACCGCGAGCGGATGGACCAGGGCCTGGTCACCAACCCCAAGGACCTCGAGCGGATGCAGCACGAGCTGGTCTCCCTCGAGCGGCGGATCACCAGCCTCGAGGACGAAGAACTCGAGGTCATGGAGCGGGCCGAAGAGGCGCAGAAGGCCTTCGACTCGTTGACGGCGCAGGCCACGGCGGCCGGGGAACGGCTCGGCGCGCTGGTCGCCGCACGGGACGAGAAGGCCGCGACCATCGATGCCGAGCTGGAGACACTCGGGCGGGACCGCGCACCCGCTGTCGACGGGATCCCGGCCGACCTGTTGACGCTCTACGACCGGTTGCGTGGGCAGAAGGGCGGCGTCGGTGCGGCCGCACTGCGCGCCCGCCAGTGCGGAGGCTGCCGGCTGAGTCTCGACAACGCCGAGCTCGCCGTGATCCGGACGGCGCCCAGCGACACCGTGATCCGCTGCGAGGAATGCCAGCGGATCCTGGTCCGCACGGCCGAGTCCGGCCTGTGAACCTCGGCCGCCCAGGGGCGCCTGCGGCCGTCCTGATCGAGGCCGACGGCGGGTCCCGTGGCAACCCCGGCCCTGCGGCGTACGGCGCCGTCCTCAAGGACGCCGATACCGGCGAGGTGATCGCCGAGGACGGATCCACGATCGGGGTGGCGAGCAACAATGTCGCGGAGTACAGCGGGCTGATCGCGGGGCTCAAGCTGGCCGAGGAGTTCGCACCGGACGCGGAGATCGAGGTCCGGATGGACTCCAAGCTCGTGGTCGAGCAGATGTCGGGGCGCTGGAAGATCAAGCACCCGGACATGCGGCCGCTGGCCATGGAGGCCAACCGGCTGGCGCCGTTCGGGACGACCTACACCTGGGTGCCGCGGGAGCAGAACAAGCACGCCGACCGGCTGGCCAACGAGGCCCTGGACGGGAAGCGCAGCGGGGTGACGACCCCGACGGTCGGCGACTCGTCCGAGGCCTACGACGACGAGCTCCCGGGGTCCGAGCACGCCGAGTCGGTGATCGAGGAGGTCGAGAGTCCCGGGGCGGTCGCTGAAGCCGGTTCGCGCGGATGGGCCGAACCCTCGGTGGCGACCACGCTGATCCTGGTCCGGCACGGCGTCACCGCGCACACGACGGAGAAGCGGTTCTCCGGTGGTCTCGCGAGCGCCAACCCTGGCCTGAGCGACGAGGGTCGCGACCAGATCCGGGCGACGGGCGACTGGCTGTCGGCGATCGCGGACGACGTCGACGTGCTCGTCTCCTCTCCGGTGCGGCGGGCACGCGAGTCCGCCGACATCCTCGGCGACCTGCTGGGTCGGCCGGTCGTGGAGGAACCCGGCTTCGCAGAGATGGAGTTCGGTGCGTGGGACGGGCTGACGTTCGTCGAGGTCGCCGAGCGTCACCAAGACGACCTGGACGCCTGGCTGGGCTCCCTCGACACCGTGCCCGGCGGGTCCGGTGAGTCGTTCCGAGCCGTCGAGAAGCGGGTGCTCGAGGCCCGCGACCGGCTGCTCGCGGAGCACACCGGGAAGACGATCGTCGCGGTGAGCCACGTGACGCCGATCAAGACATTGGTGGCGCACGCGCTCACGGCACCCCTCGAGGCGGTCTTCCGGATGGAGCTGGTCCCGGCCGCGGTGACGGTCCTGTCGTACTTCGACGGCGGCAAGGACGGCACCGTGCCGATGGCGTCCATGCGGCTCTACAACGCGCGCCCGGGTGACGTGCTGCCGCCCGGCCGCATGTAGTCACACCTCGTCGACCACCACGTCGAGCCGGGTCCCGGGCCGGCCGGGCTCGCCCTCCTCGACCTTCCAGCCGAGGTCGCGCAACAGGTCCGCCAGCTGGGCCGCTGATCGTGGGGTCCCGCCGTCCTCGAGGACCGCCCTGGTGATCCGCCCCTTCGTGGCCTTGTTGAAATGACTCACGACCTGGCGTCGGCCCTCCAGCTCGTGCAGGACGCGGACCGTGGCCACCTGCCGCGCCAGGTCGGGCGTGGGACGCCAGAACCCGGCGTACATGCCCGACCGGAGGTCGACGAGCAGTCCGCGGCCGAGCGCTTCCCGGATCGCCGGACCGAGGGCGGACCGCCAGGCGCCGGCCACCGTCCCGAGGCCGGGCAGCGTGGTGTCGCCGGAGAGGCGATACGCCGGGATCCGGTCGCTCGGGCGGAGCAGCCCGAAGAGGGAAGAGGTGATCGCGAGTCGGCTGTTGGCCCGGCGCCTGGCCGCGGTCGACAGAGAGTCGAAGCCCAGTGCGTCGTACAGCACGCCGGTGTAGACGCGGTCGACGCGCGCCGTGGCGGACGTGCGGAGCCGGGAGTCGAGGTCGACCAGGTCGTGCTGGGTGGGACCGAGGTCGAGGGCCCGCGCGGCCCGGCCGGGATCGTCGAGGCACAGGTCGACCAGGGACGCCAGGACGCGCTCTCTCACCTTGGCGAGCTCCGGGAAGCTCAGCGATCCCGGCTCGATCGGCTTGCCCCGGCGGGGGACGGTCTTGCCCTCGCTCGGGGGCAGCAGGATCAGCACGGGGCAAGGCTAGGGGGTGCCACTAAGGTGCGGTGCATGGCGAGCGATCGAGTGGTGCACGTCCGGCACGCCGACGACGGGGTGGCGGCCCGGAGCCTGCGGGACGGGATCGCCCGGATCCAGGCCGAGCTCGAGGTGTCACCGGAGTTCCCGCCCGCGGCCGCGGAGGCGGCGGCCCGGGCGGCGGCGGACCCCCGGATGCCCGATCTGGACCGCACGGACCTCCCGTTCGTGACCATCGACCCCGCTTCGGCTCTCGACCTCGACCAGGCCCTCCACATCGAGCGCGCCGGTGACGGGTACGTCGTCCACTACGCGATCGCGGACGTCGCCGCCTTCGTCTCGGCCGGTGATCCCGTCGACGTGGAGGCCAACCGGCGTGGCGAGACGCTCTACGGCGCCGACTCCAAGGTGCCACTCCACCCGAAGGTCATCTCCGAGGACGCGGGTTCGCTCCTCGCCGACCAGGTCCGGCCCGCGCTGCTGTGGACCATCCAGGTGGACGAGACCGGTGAAGGCACCGACGTCACCGTCGAGCGGGCGCGGGTCCGGTCGACCGCCAAGCTCGACTACGACGGTGCGCAGAAGGCGATCGACGACGGCTCCGCCTCCGAGTCGCTCCTGCTGCTGAAGGAGGTCGGCGAGCTCCGCCTCAGGCGCGAGGCCGCGCGTGGGGGGATCTCGCTTCCGCTACCGGAGCAGGAGATCGCCGTCGAGGGCGAGCGGTGGGACCTGGAGTTCCGCGAGATGCTCCCCGTGGAGCGGTGGAACGCACAGATCTCCATGCTCACCGGCTTCGCGGCGGCATCGCTTATGGTCTACGCCCGGGTCGGGCTGCTCCGCACCCTTCCGCCGGCCGGCGCGCACGACGTACAGCGCCTGCACCGCACCGCCCGAGGCCTCGGCATCGACTGGCCGGCGGAGCAGCTCTACCCGGATTTCATCCGCACCCTCGACCCCGCGAAGCCGAACCACGCCGCGATGGTGCTCGCGTGCACCCGGCTGCTCCGGGGCAGCGGGTACGTCGGGTTCGACGGCGAGGTGCCCGCCGAGCCGCAGCACTCCGCGCTGGCTTCGGAGTACGCCCACGTGACCGCGCCGCTGCGCAGGCTCGGTGACCGGTATGCCGGCGAGATCTGCCTCGCGCTGTGCGCGGGCACCGACGTCCCGGCCTGGGTCCTCGACAAGCTGCCCGCCCTGCCGGACACGCTGAAGGCCTCCGCCCAGCTGGCCAACCGCTACGAGCGCGCGATCCTGGATCTGGTCGAGGCCGGGGTGCTGAAGGACCGAGTCGGGGAGACGTTCGAGGCGGTGGTGGTCGATGTCGACGAGAAGGACGAGCGCCGCGGCGTGATCACGATCCAGGACCCCGCAGTCGAGGCTCGGGTGGTGTCCTCCTCCGAGCTGCCGTTGGGTCACGCGGTCAGGGTGAAGCTGACGAAGGCCGACGTGGGCGAGCGGGCACTCGAGTTCACCCTCGAGTGACCACGAGAAATGACCCGAGGGTCGATCGGGTGCTCAGTTGTCGGGATCCACGGGCGTGCCGGGGTCGGGCGGCGTTGGAGAAAGGCCCTCGAGATAGTCGTCGGTGTAGTCGATGAGCAGGTCGACCCACATCGGCAGGTGGTCGGACATCTGGTAGGTCCGCCAGTAGGTCTTGAAGTACTTCTGCTTCTCCTCCTCCGTGCGCGCGGTGCCATCGGACTTCGTCTCGTAGCTGCCCGGCATCTGCTCGGCGTACGTCGCGTGGTCGGCTTCGCGGTAGACGCTCTCGTAGAAGTCGAAGACGCCGGCCGGCCCGGCGGGGAGGAACTCGTGCTGCACCGGCAGCACCGCGACCTGGTCGTAGAACTTGTTCTTAGGCACGTTGGTGCCCGGCAGGTCCTGGAGCGGCTTGGGGATGGTCCACCCGGCGTCGGTCAGCGCCTGCATGGTGAGGTTGCTGCGGTCGAAGATGTTGAAGTCGCCGAGGATGACCAGGTGCGGAGAGGTGGAGACTCCGTCCTTCGCGCGATCGGCCAGGAACTGGGCAACCGCCCGGATCTCCTCGACTCGGGCCGGCAGGTCGGCCTTGCTGTCGCCGTAGAGGATGTGGACGGTGGCCAGCTGGAACTTCACCCACCCGGCCTGGAAGCTCGCGGAGAACGGCGTCCGCACGATCTGGGCGGCCGGGACCGAGGTTCCGTCCGCCTGCACGACAGGCGGCAGCACCAGCTCGCCGGCGAGTCCGGTGAACCGGACCTTGCGGCTGTCGTAGACGTAGGCCAGTCGCTCGTCGTTGCCGGCCTCGCCCTCGGTGGTGTCGGAGACCAGGAAGCGCCAGTGACCACCCAGGTGATCGACCAGAGTCTCCAGCGCCGTCAGGTCGCGACGGACCTCCTGGAGCGCCACGAGGTCGAAGCGCGAGACGATCTCGGCAAGGTAGTAGTAGGGCTCCGGTGACCGGTCGCCGTACATCGAGGAGTCGAACTCGCGGATGTTCCAGGTGGCGAGTCGCAGCGTGCTGTCGAGCGTCTTGGGCGGGATCCCGCCCTCGCCCTCCAGCTGGGTGCGGAGCCGCTTGAGCCCCGCGATGATCCGCGATCGTCCCCGAGTCGACCGAAGAGATGAGTAGTTCGGCATGGCGGGCTCCTGCGGACAGGGGGTGATGCACTGGTCGAACTCTAGGAGGCACGGACTCGCCGCGCGATACGCAAGCGCCTGCCTCGGCCTCGGATGCCGGGACCGGTCAGAGCACCTCGTAGACGCAGTGGGCGTTGACCAACGCGCGATACGGGGTGCCCTGTGGACCCACGAGGAAGAGGATGTCCAGTTCCAGGGAGTCCACATCCAGGGCTTCGACCGGGGTGTGGAGAGGGGCCGACAGGTAGCGCGACGTCCCGTTCTGGTAGTTCACCTTCAGGTAGACCTCGGCATCGCCGTAGGTCTCGAGCTGTCGATGCTCCATCGTGACGGCACCGCTGCGGTCGGACTCCAGGATCCGGATCGACTGACCGCCGAGCTGTGCCACGTCACTGGCTTTCACCCATTGCGTGGCCGGTGATTGTCCCGCCTGGTCAACGAACACGTTCAGCCATTGCCTGCTCATGGCGGCTCCGATCTCTTGAGTGTCGAGAAGCTGCCAACTAGGAGTGATCGGGGCCGTGTGGGATACGTCTAGCCTGCCGCGTTCCAGACCTCGGCCAGCCGGTCCGGCCCGAAGCCCCCCTTCGCGACGTACGCCGCGGCCCCGCAGCCGACAAGATCGAAGTCGTCCTCGTCGTACGTCGAGAGCAGCACCACCACGGGACCGTCGCCGTTGGCCGTGAGCACGCGGGTGGCCTCGATTCCGTTGATGCCGGGAAGGTTCACGTCCGTCAGGACCAGGTGCGGCCGCAGTTCTTCGGCCGCCACGAGGGACTCCTCGCCGGTCATGGCGGAACCGACCACGACGAATCCGTGGGTCGCGTCGACCACCGTCCGCATGGCAGCGAGGTACAGCTCCTGGTCGTCGACGATGAGCACCCGGATTTCTATCAACCGACACCTCCTGGTCCCATCCTCTCGCGGCGTGGAGGCGATCCGGGAGAGGGAAACCGCCCCCTCCCTGGGGGTTGGCCACCCCTTCGACGCCCCGAACATTTTTTGCCTTGTCGGAGCAGCCGAGGCGGGGGCCTGTCAGGCTACGGGCGGGTACGTTGACCAGGTCGAGGGGAGCAGAACCGTCATGCGGGCGGTGGTGTACGAGGAGTTCCGGCTGACGCCGGCGATCGTCTCCGTCGCGGATCCGGCCTGCCCACCGGAAGGGGTGGTCGTCGCCGTGGGGGCGACCGGGCTCTGTCGCAGCGACTGGCATGGCTGGATGGGTCACGACCCGGGCATCCGTCTCCCTCACGTGCCGGGCCACGAGCTCGCCGGCACCGTCGTCGAGGTCGGTCCGGACGTCCGCGACTGGTCGGTCGGTGCCCGCGTCACCACGCCGTTCGTGCTGGCCTGCGGCACCTGCGCCACCTGTCGTCGCGGCGACCACCAGGTGTGCGACCGGCAGTTCCAGCCCGGCTTCACGCACCCGGGCTCGTTCGCGGAGCTGGTCGCGATCGACCGGGCCGACGTCAACCTGGTCGCGCTCCCGGACGATCTCGACTTCGACAGCGCGGCGGGCCTCGGCTGCCGGTTCGGTACGGCGTACCGCGCCGTGGTCGACCTCGGCGAGGTCGGTGCGGGAGACCGTGTCGTCGTACACGGCTGCGGTGGCGTGGGCCTGTCGGCGGTGATGATTGCCGTGGCGCGGGGAGCGGAGGTCATCGCGGTCGACGTGGCTCGGCCGTCTCTCGACCTCGCGCTGTCCCTGGGCGCTACGGCGGCACTCGACGCGTTGTCGGTCGCGGTGGCTGAAGAGGTTCACGAGATCACCGGCGGGGGCGCGGACGTCTCGATCGACGCGTTGGGGCGCCGGGTGACGATGGAGAGCTCGCTCCGCTGCCTCCGCAAGCGTGGCCGGCACCTGCAAGTGGGTCTGCTCGCCGGCGCCGACGCCTCGCCCGCCGTGCCGATGGAACTGGTCGTCGGCTCCGAGCTCCAGCTGCTCGGCAGCCACGGGATGGCCGCCTCGGCGTACCCGCGGATGCTGGCCGAGATCGCGGACGGCTCGTTGCAGCCCGGGCGCCTGATCCGGGATCGCATCGACCTTGACGACGCACCCGCGAGACTGGCCGCCCTGGGCAGTCCCGACGCCGGTGCCGGGGGCATCACGATCATCAGGCCCCAGTCCATGGGATCCGGCCGGTCGTGAGCACCGACGACGTGATCGAGTCGATAGACGCACACTTCGTCAGGCGGGTCACCGCCTGGCAGGGGACCGACGGGGGGCCTGGCCCACTGCAGGACCCGGCCGGCCGGTCGGTGGACGCCGCACGCTTGCTGGCCTGCTTCGACGCCCAGGTCCAGAGTCGGCACCTCGACCTGGCGGCACGCTGGCTGCAGGAACGGGGAGAGGGCTTCTACACGATCGGCTCCGTCGGGGCACGAGAGCAACGCGGCGGTGGGACTGGCCCTCCGGCCGACCGATCCGGCGCTGCTGCACTACCGCTCGGGCGGCTTCTACGCCGCGCGGGCACAGCAGGTGCCGGGCACCACCCCGATCGCGGACGTCCTCCGGGGTGCAGCCGCTTCCGTCGACGACCCGATCTCCGGTGGGCGGCACAAGGTGTTCGGGAACCACGCGCTGTCGGTCATCCCGCAGACGTCCACGATCGGATCGCACCTCCCTCGCGCGTTCGGGCTTGGCGTTCTCCGTCGGCCGGGCAGCCGTCGCTCGGCCTCGAGTCGCCCTGGCCCCATGACGCCGTCGTCGTGGCCAGCTTCGGCGACGCGTCGGTCAACCACTCGACCACCGTGGGTGCACTCAACGCGGCGGCCTACTGCACGACCAGAGGTTGCCGGTACCGCTGTTCCTGGTCTGCGAGGACAACGGGTTCGGGATCAGCACGCCGACGCCGGCCGGATGGGTCGGGCGTGCCCTGTCCCGGTGGTCCGGTGTCGACTACCAGGTGGTGGACGGGGTCCGTCCGGCCGAGGTGCTGATGCGGGCCGAAGAGGCGGTGCGCACCGTGCGCGACGAGCGTCGACCGGTGATCCTCCACCTCCGGACCGTCCGTCTCATGGGCCATGCCGGGTCCGACGTGGAGCTGGGCTACCGTTCGCGCGCCGAGATCGTCCGGGACTACGAGCGTGACCCGTTGCTGAGCACCGCGGCCACCCTGGTCGGGATCGGTGCGTTGACGCCGGCCGACGTCCTGACCCGATACGAGCACGCCCGTCAGACCGTGATGGCAGGAGGCAGAGAGGCTGATCGGCACGCCGCCGGCTGGCCACCGCCGCCCAGGTGATGGCCCCGCTGAGCGGTGCGGCGGCCGGACGCCGTGCGGGCTGCTGCCGGCCGTGCTGGAGCGGGAGGCGCCCCCGGTCGACCCGACGCCGGTGACCCTCGCCGGTGCCATCAACGCCACCCTCGCACGACCTGCTCGCGGCGCGGCCGGAGGCTGTCGTCTTTGGGCAGGACGTCGCGGCGAAGGGCGGCGTCTACGGCGTGACCCGCGGCCTGCAGAAGCGGTTCGGCGGCCCGCGGGTGTTCGACACGCTGCTCGACGAGCAGACGGTGCTCGGAACCGCCCTGGGCGGCGCACTGGCCGGGCTGTTGCCGGTCGTCGAGATCCAGTACCTCGCCTACCTTCACAACGCCGAGGACCAGCTCCGCGGGGAAGGCAGCCTCGCTGGCCTTCTTCTCCGACGGGCAGTACCGCAACGGCATGGTGGTCCGGGTCCCCGGACTCGGCTACCAGAAGGGGTTCGGCGGGCACTTCCACAACGACAACTCTGTCGCGGTGCTTCGCGACATCCCGGGCCTGGTGGTAGCCGTCCCGTCCCACCCGGCCGAGGCGCCGGCACTGCTGCGGACCTGTGCCGGGCTCGCGGTGGAGGAGGGCCGGGTCTGCGTGTTCCTCGAGCCGATCGCGCTCTACCACGAGCGCGACCTGTTCGAAGGCGACGGCGCCTGGCTCGCGCCGTACCAGCCCGCCGTTCCGTGGAGGACGCCGAGGTCTTTCGGCGAGGTCGCCGTGTACGGAGCGGGCGAGGACCTGCTCATCGTCACGTTCGGGAACGGAGTCCGGATGTCGATGCGCGCGGCCGAACGGCTGCGGGAGCAGGGCGTGGCGAGCACGGTCCTGGACCTCCGGTGGCTCGCCCCGCTGCCTGTCGAGAGCCTGGCCCGCCACGCTCGGCGCTTCCGCCACGTCCTGGCGGTCGACGAGACGCGCGCCGGCGGCGGCGTCTCGGAGGGGGTGCTCGCCGCGCTGGCCGACCAGGGGTACGACGGCCGCGTGCGCCGGGTGACCAGCCGGGACAGCTTCGTGCCGCTCGGGCCGGCGTCCGCTCTCGTCCTGGTCTCGGAGGATGATGTCGTGGCCGCCGGAGCCTCGATGGTGGAGGGTGGGGGTATTGGAGGCTGAGGGCATGGAGAATGGGCATTCCGCGGGAGGCAGGCATGCACGGCGAGCGGATCCCGAGGTCGAGGGACCGGAACCCGACGAGGGCCGGACGATGAGCGACATCGCGGGCTACACCCACGAGATCCTGGAACGGCTGGGGGTCGAGGACCCGTTCGACCACGCGGGCGCCCTCGTGTCGCGGTCACCCATCGACGGCAGTGAGATCGGCCGGCTGCGGGCGCACACCTCGGACGAGGTCGCGAGCGTCGTTGGTCAGGCCCAGCAGGCATTCGAGGCCTGGCGGACGGTGCCGGCGCCCGTGCGCGGCGAGCTGGTCCGCGAGCTCGGCCAGCTCCTGCGTCGAGCACAAGGAGGACCTGGGCGCCCTGGTGTCGATCGAGGCCGGGAAGATCGTCTCCGAGGGGCTCGGTGAGGTCCAGGAGATGATCGACATCTGTGACCTCGCGGTCGGCCTGTCCCGCCAGTTGTTCGGGCTCACGATCGCGACCGAGCGGCCCGGGCACCGGATGATGGAGCAATGGCATCCGCTCGGCGTCGTCGGCGTGATCTCCGCGTTCAACTTCCCGGTCGCCGTCTGGTCCTGGAACACCGCGCTGGCGCTGGTCTGCGGCGACGCCGTCGTCTGGAAGCCGTCGGAGAAGACCGCGCTCACAGGTTTGGCGTGTCAGGCCCTCACGGCCGAGGCGGCGCGTCGGGTGGGCGCTCCCGAGCATGTCTCTTCGGTCCTGCTCGGTGACGCGTCGGTCGGCCTCGCCCTCGTCGACGACCCACGGGTGGCGCTGGTCTCAGCGACGGGCTCGACCCGGATGGGCAAGGCGGTCGCCCCGAGGGTTGCCGGTCGGCTCGGTCGGCTGCTGCTCGAGCTCGGCGGCAACAATGCGGCGATCGTGGCGCCCTCCGCCGATCTCGACCTGGCCGTGCGGGGCATCGTGTTCTCCGCGGTGGGGACCGCGGGTCAGCGATGCACGTCGCTTCGCCGGGTGATCGCCCACTCGTCGATCCACGACGAGCTGGTCGAGCGGCTGCGGCTGGCCTATGAGTCACTCCCCATCGGCTCGCCCCTCGAAGGCTCGACCCTGGTCGGCCCCCTGGTCGACGAGGCCGCCGGGAAGGCGTTCGAGGCAGCGATCCGACAGGCGATCGAGGACGGCGGAACCCTCGTCACGGGTGGCGACCCGGCGCCGGTCGACGGCGGCGGCTGCTACGTCCGCCCCGCGATCGTCACGATGCCCGCACAGACCGCCATCGTGCAGGCCGAGACGTTCGCCCCGCTTCTCCACGTGCTGTCGTACGACGACCTGGACGAGGCGATCGCGCTGCACAACGACGTCACCCAGGGCCTCTCGTCCTCGATCTTCACCCTCGACGTCCGTGAGGCGGAGCGGTTCGTGTCGGCAACCGGATCCGACTGCGGCATCGCCAACGTCAACATCGGCCCCTCCGGCGCGGAGATCGGTGGCGCGTTCGGCGGCGAGAAGGACACCGGGGGAGGCCGCGAGTCCGGGTCCGACGCCTGGAAGTCCTACATGCGACGCACGACGAACACCGTCAACTACACGACGGAGCTGCCCCTGGCGCAGGGCGTCGAGTTCCTGTGAACGTCACACTGGAGGTGTGAAGACCCCGGTCGTCCTGGACGGCGGCATGTCCAACGCACTGGAGGACCGCGGCCACGACCTCTCCGACGCCCTGTGGACCGCCCGGCTGCTGCGCGACGACGGTGACGAGATAGCCGCGGTGCACCGGGCCTACTTCGAGGCGGGGGCGCAGGTCGCCACCGCGGCGAGCTACCAGGCCAGCGTCCCGGGCTTCGTGGCCAGCGGCGTCGAGAGATCCGAGGCCGAGGCCCTGATCAGACGGAGCGTGACCATCGCCCGCGACGTCCGCGATGCCATGGCCGGGGACGGAGCCGTCCGGTGGGTGGCCGCCTCGGTGGGCCCCTACGGCGCCGTCCTCGCCGACGGATCGGAGTACCGCGGACGCTACGGCCTGTCCCGCGCGGAGCTGCGCGACTTCCACCTGCCCCGGATGGAACTGCTGGCATCCCAAGTGCCTGACCTCATGGCGGTAGAGACCATCCCGGACGTCGAGGAGGCCGAAGTCCTGGTCGAGCTGCTGGACGAGCTCGGCGTACCCGCCTGGGTCTCGTTCTCCGCCACGGGTTCCCACACCAGGGGCGGCCAGCCACTCACCGATGCCTTCGCCGTCGCCGGATCTGCTGAGCAGGTGTTCGCGGTCGGCGTGAACTGCTGTTCGCCGGACGACGTCCTCGACGCGGTGCGGTTGGCCACCGAGGTCACGGGCAAGCCGGCGGTGGCGTACCCGAACAGCGGCGAGACGTGGGACGCCCCCGGCCGACGGTGGGCGGGTGACGCCGCCTACGACGTGAGTCTGGTTCCGGAGTGGCTCGACGCCGGAGCGGCGTACGTGGGCGGCTGCTGCCGGGTGGGCCCACCGACCATCGCGGCCGTGGCAGAGCGTTGCCGGCGCTAGGTTGCTGGGATGCGTAGTCACGAGATCGGACGGCTCCTGCTCGGCACGTTCGTCCGCCCGCAGGAGGAGACCGGGACCGGGCTCCCGCGGGTCGAGGCTGTCTACGGCTATCTGGTTCGGCACGACCGCGGCCTGGTTCTGCTCGACACCGGGCTCGGCCAGGGCGACGCCGAGACCGAGGACTGGTACCGACCACAGCGCGTCCCGCTCGAGGACGCACTCCGCGCCCTCGGTGCTGCCCTGGACGACATCGAGGTCGTCGTGAACTGCCACCTGCACTTCGACCACTGCGGTGGCAACCCGCTGCTGGCCGGCCGGCCGGTCATGTGCCAGCGGGGTGAGCTCGAGGTCGCGCAAGCCGGGAACTACACGATGGAGCACCTGGTCGACTTCCCGGGCAGCAGCTACGACCTGCTGGATGGCGAGGCCGAGATCCTGCCCGGCGTCCACGTGATCCCGACCCCCGGTCACGTCGATGGGCACCAGTCGGTGGTGGTGGAGTGCGAGGACGGTTCGGTCGTGCTGGCAGGGCAGTCACACGACACCGCGTCGGCATGGAGCGCAGACGTGCTGGCCCACGCCGCACCCGCCCTGGGGCACACCGATCCGCTACCGGTCTCGCCTGCCTGGATGGAGCGGCTGTTGGCTTTCGATCCGAAACGCGTCGTCTTCGCCCACGATGCAGCCGTCTGGGAGCCCGGCTGACGGCCGAGCCGGTGAGCCGGGGTCGAGGCCGTTGGTGGAGGCCGTTTTCGGTCGTCGAGGAGCGAGCGGAGCGAACGTCTCGCGACCCGCCGGCATCGTTACTCGACCGTGATCCGGGGGTCTGTGCACAACCCCGGTTCTCGGGGCCGCGGTGTCGGTGGTCGGTGGTTGGCTGAGGTCATGTTCGAGCAGACGGTCGAGGGGTTTCCGGTCCGGGTCGATGACCTGGATGCGGAGTGGCTGCTCGAGCTCGCGACGGAGTCGGAGGCGGCCGAGCGGCGGGCGGGTCGGTCGAAGCTGCGGTTGGCGGCGCGTGGGCGGTGTTGCATCCGGCGACCGCCGAGACCGGGGTCGCGACCTGGGGTGATGCGGGCTTGCCGCGGGATGTTGGAGTGCGATGAATCCCTGGGTGGCGACGGGACACCGGCGGTGGCGGCGTTCACCCCGGAGCCGTTCGCCGCCGCGATGCGGATGACCACGCAGGCGGGGATGCAAAATACTCGCTCCGCCGGTTTCGACCCGCTCTAGCCGAGCCCGGTAGGGAGGGCCGTCCTTGCGGCCGCGCAGCAGCGACTCCTCGCTCGTCCCTGCTTCCGTAGGTCCGTCTGCTCGCGTCCAGACGCTCCTTGGTGCCACTCGCACCTGCAGTGTCGTCGTCTCCTTCAGTTCCGTCTCCCTCCTTGCTCTCTCGTTCAGCCAGAGCAGTTTCTAGCCCTGCACTCTCTCTTGCTTCGTTTCCTTGTTCTCCCATTTCGACACCGACTCCTGCAGACCGTTGCCGCGGATTTCTCCTTCCCTTGCCGCAGATCTCTCTCCTTCTCTCTCTCTTTCTTTCTTCTTTTCATCTTCTTTCTTCTCTCTCTGCTCGCGCGCGCTCTCGAGGCGCTCGGAGCGTGGTCGCCGGGAGGACGCGATCGGCGTCTTGGCGGCGCGGCCATCCTCACCTGCAAGTTCCGCGCTTTGCCTGGCGGTGCTTTAGACCCACTGGCCGGCCGGATCGACTCTGTCGGGCCGGTGGTGCTCGCCCTCGCGGTCGCCTCGGCGGCCGCCAAGCATGATCCTCAAGTCGCTGGCGGAGGCCGAGGACAGCCGCCGCGGCACCTGGGAGTGCGACTCTCGCACGGTCAGCCGGGGGAGTGGTCGGGCACCTCGTGGCTGGAGGCCACCGGAACACCTTGGATCTGACCCGGTTCCACGACCTGGTCTGCGCTCAGGCCGTCGCCCTGGCTGCGTTGGGTGACACCGACTCCCTGGAGGTCCGCAAGGCCAAGGCGCTCGGGGTCATCGCCGACCATCAGGCCGCGCTCGACCTCCTCACACTCACCAACACAGGCACCTCCGACGGGACAGGTTCGTCGAACCCGCGCCGCCTCCCGATGCCCAACGGCTGGAGGGGAATCATGCGCACGAGGATTCTACGATTGGCGCTGCTGGGCGTGCTGAGCGCAGTGCTGGGGACTGGGGCTGATGGCCCCGGCGACCGTCGGCCGGGACGACGCAGGTCGACGGAGCCGCTGTGCTGGATCCGCGGTCGCGTGCATTGACTCGCCACCGGTGAGGTTCGACGCACTATCCTGGGCTGCACCTTGACCGGTGACATCGAGGGCTGCCTGTACACACAACGTGGTGACGTCGGTTCAAGAGGACGCCGTCCGGAGTGTGGTTGGAGACCGGCCAGGAGATCGTTCATCGGGTCGATGAACGGCGGACCCGAGGGGACGTTCATGACGACCTACCACTTCGAGGGCAAGTACTATCAACGCCACCGTCGCTCGATTTCTCAAGCGCCGCTGCCACCACCCGATCGTCAAGCGCTCGGGGACCGGCTCGTTCGCCTGTCGCTGACCGTACCGCTGTACTTCAAGTACATCATCGTGGACCCGGTGGTCTACGTGTACCGCGGGCACATCAAGCTCGGCTGACGCAGTCGGCCCCGTTCCGTCACCACGACGGAACGGGGCAAGCCGCCACCTCACCACGTCCACCGCGTCGCCTACTCACTCACATGCCGCTATCCGCGCGTCTCGTCTTTTTTTTCTTTCTTTTTTCCTTAGTCCATGTATTCTTCTTATATGTAGTTTTTTTGTCTTTCTATTTTCTTTCGTTCTCTGTCGTAGCTCATAGTGTTGCGTCTTTCTTCTTTTCTCGCTTCTATCTGGACTTCGCGGAGGTCTACTCCAGCGTCGAGCATCGTGGTGACGTAGTTGTGTCCTAGCATGTGTTGTTTCATCCGTGCTCATGCACGTCTGCCTCGAGTCCGCGAGTGCGCGCAGTCGTCCGGTTTCGCGCGTGGCGATTCATGCGGGTGCCGGCGCGTGTTGCGTAGGATCCTTCTTGCCGTTCTCCTACTTTCTCTGTCTATGGCTCTACCTACCGCTGGTGGTAGCGGGACGTTGCGATCTTGTCGCCCTTTCCGTGTACTCTTTTGTACGCGGTGTCCTTGTACCTCTCTTAGTTTCTCTTTTTCTTCGCCTTTGTCTTCTTATATCCTTATTCCTAGTATTCCTATCATCTCGACCATATCTTCGTCTTTTTCTTTTTTCTAGTCTCTTTCTTCTTTTAGTATTTCTTCTTTTTTTATTTTTTTTATCCCTATCTTTTTTTTCTCCTCTTTTACTCTTTTTCTTCTCTCTTTCTCTTCTTTCTATTTTTCTATTTCCTTTTCTTTCTCTCATTTTCTTTATTACCCTTCTTCTACCTATATTCTTCTTTATACCTTCTATTTCTTTTATCTTTGTTCTTCTTTCATCCATCTCATTTATCTCTCTATTTTTTCTCTTCTTTCTCTTTACTTTTTTATTTCACCTTCTCTTCTCCATTTCAGATTTCTTCATATTTCTTATTCTTTTTTTTTTCTTTTTTTTTTCTTTTTTCTTTTTTTTTTCTCTTTTTTCTTTTTTCTTTTTCTTTCTTCTTATTTCTCTTTTTTTTTCTTTTCTTTTTTTTTTTTTTTCTTTCTCTCTTTTCTTTTTTTCTTTTTCTTTCTCGTCTTTCTTTTTTTTTTTTTTTTTTTTTTTCTTTCTTCTTCTATATTCTTTTTTCCTTTTTGCTTCTCCGATTCACATTCAGTACATTTTTCCTATTTTCGTCTTCTATTTCTTTCACCTTTTCTTCCTCCCTCTCTTCATCTTTTCTCTACTCTCTTTTCTCTTTTTTTTCTCATCACCCTACTTCTCTCTCTTTTCTTTCTTATCTATCTCTTCTCTCTCTTCTCTTCTCTTTTTTTTTTCTTTATCTTTATCTTACTCTTTACATAGACTTTTTATCTTTTCTCTTCCTTTTTCTCCTCTTTTCTTTTCTATTTGTTTTTACTCATCTTCTCCGCGATCAGTTGCGACCTGGCTTACTCAGTCTCCATCGTCCTCTACGTCGCGTCTCTCCACGGAGCCCGCCCGCCCAGCCGGAACTTCTCTTCTCTCATTTCTATCTTCTTTAGCATTTTCTATTTTTCTCTTTCCATCTCCATTCCTACAATACTTTTTTCTACTCATCTCTCATCTCACCGGCGAACCTGGCTCCGTCTGTGCCGGCGGCATCACCGGGCCAAGACCCACGGCCAGTGGCGATATCGGCGCTCCCGAAGCGGCGGCTACCTGTGGCACGCACCCGGTGACCGGACCTACCTGGTCACCCCGACCGGCACCCTGGAACTCCACCCCAACTGAGCAGCTCGACCACCCGACACCCATCCGGGCGGTCGAGCCCGCCCGCACTGCCCCGGGACGCCGCAGCGTGGCCGCCATGCCGATGTTCGACCGAGAAGGCAGTCGGTCACCACCGGCGCGTGCAACGCTCTCAGTAAGCGTCGAAGTCGACGCCGCACTCGGTCTTGGCGTGCGCCGCGATGGTGTTGTAAGCCTCGTAGACCTCGGTGAAGTTGCGCGCCATCATCTTGCGAAGAACGGATCGAACTGCTTCTGGTCGACGCCGGCGGGCAACTTCCCGTTGTCGTCCCAGTACAAGAGCTCGTCGATCGAGAGGTCCGCGTCGTCCATGATGTCGGTGAACTCGTCGTACATTTCTCCGTGGTCACCCCACGCGGCCTTCACCTTGCCCGACGCCGAGCTCTCCAACTTGGTGATGTTGGTCCGCAGGTCCGCGAAGTCGGCAGCAATCGTCATAGGCCAGGTAGTCAAGATTCACGGCCTCACCCCCACGCGCTCGAGGTCGAGCAGTAGGAGCCGCTGGGTGGCTGGCGCCAGCGCTTGCCGCGCCCGTGTCGGTCTCCGCGCCCGTGACGGTCTCCGCGTCCTTGCCAGATCCACACGCTCCCAGTGTCATCATCAGCACGGCACTACCATCCGCGTGCCGAGCGTTCGCATCTGCATCTTCATGTCGTCGTGGCCCTTCCTCTCAGTCCTTTCGGCCGCGCCAGCAGATCCTCGTGGTCGACGGTGACCACCAGCCGACCGGCGGCTGCCTCGGTAAGGCGTCGCCGAGCGTACGACGCGCCCGCTGCGCCCAGCTCGGGTCGTTGTTCGCACGCCGCGGCCAGCCAGCCGGTGAACCACTCCGCCGTCAGCTCGCGTTGGTCCGGCCCGAGCCGCCACGGGCTGGGCAGGGTGACGACGTCCAGACCCAGCCCGGTGAAGGCGTCCACCGCCGCGCCGACCGCGTCCGGGCCGAGCCGCCTTCCCTCGTCGGAGGCGCGTCGCTGGTGGGCGTTGAACGCGTCCGCCACGTCCTGGTCCAACGGATCGGCCGGGGAGAGGTGGACCCGACCCGTGACGGTGAGGGTGATCAGTACGGCGCAGCCGATCTGCGCACAGGTGGCGACCATGCGCTGCAGCTCGTCGGCGGTCATCATGTCGAGCAGTGCGGACGCCGTGATGAGCGAAGCGCCCGCCAGCTCTTCGGGGTCCAGGCGGGTGATGTCGCGCTGACGAGTCTCGACGGCCACCGGAGCATCGCCTGAGGATCCGCCGGGTGCCTCCGCTGTGACGCGGGCGAGCAGCGCGGCGTCCCGGTCGTACATGACCCAGCGTTGGGGCCCGGTCAGCTGCGGGGCGAGCCAGCGCGCCATCGACCCGGTGCCGCAGCCGAGGTCGTGGATCTCCGTCGTGCCGCCGCTCGCCAGGTAGGGACGGATCTCCTCGACGAGCTCGGTCGCTCTCGCTGCCGCGTCGGCCGACTCCCGCAGCGTCAGCCACTCAGGGCTGGCGCGAACCGGTTCGGTCACGGGCCGTTCACCGCCTCCAGGTGAACCGAACCCTAGCAACGCTCGTACAAGCCTGTACGCGGAGATGTCGGAGGCGTGGTGGTCCCTGTTCCGAGCGGCCTGGCAATCGGATCGGCCGTTCTTGTCACGCTGCTCACCGCGCTCGATGCCGCGGTCGGGCTCGGTGTCGCGGGCTGGGGCGTCGGACTGGCGTGCGGCCTCGTGGCGGGTGTGGCGGTGGCCCGTGGTGCCCGCGGCCCGCTGGGACCGGCCGACCTGGTGACGCGTCACCCGAACCGCTCTCGCGTGTGCAGTAGCGGCCTTGGTCGCGGCCTCCTTCGCCCAGCAGCCGGCCGTCTCTGCGCTCGTCACACTCACAGTTGTGGCCCTCGTGCTCGACGCCGTCGACGGCTGGGTGGCGCGGGGCACCCACACGGCCTCGACGTTCGGGGCGCGGTTCGACGGCGAGGCCGACGCGTTCCTGATGCTGGTCCTCAGCGTGTACGTCGCGGCCACGGTCGCCTGGTGGGTGCTGGCGATCGGTGTGGCCCGCTACGCGTTCGCCATGGCCGGCTGGGGGTTGCCCTGGCTGCGTGAGCAGCTTCCGCCCCGCTACTGGCGCAAGGTCGTGACCGCGACCCAAGGCATCGTCCTGGCCGTGGCGGCAGCCGGCGTCGCGCCCGAGTGGTTGACCCTGGCCGCCCTGGCCATCGCTCTCGCCTTGCTGACCGAGTCCTTCGGCCGGGACGTGCTGTGGTTGTGGCGTCACCGGGCCGCCCAGCCGGCACAACTCACCGGCCCACCGGCCCTTCCTCTTCGACGTCCATGAAGCAGGACGACCGGGTGTCCTTCGACCGGGCGCTGGGACGCGCCCGCCGGTCGGCGTACCGCCCTGGCGAGTACGTCGAGCAGGAGAGCTTCATGCGGGGCCCCGAAATCCGCTCCCTGGCCGTCCGGGCCGGTATCGGCCCGGGAGTCTCGGTGCTGGACCTCTGCTGCGGCGTGGCCGGCCCCGGGCGCTTCATCACCTCGGAGCTGGGCTGCACCTATCTGGGCGTGGACTCCAGCGCCGCGGCAATCGAGATCGCGCGGGAGCGCGCCCGCGACCTTCCGTGTCGCTTCGAGGTCGCTCGGATCCCGCCAGTGCCGTCCGGTCCGTTCGACGTGGCGATGCTTCTGGAGACGATGCTCGCCTTCCGCGACAAGGAACCGTTGCTGCGCGAGATCTCGTCGGCGCTGCCGGTCGGCGGGCGGTTTGCGTTCACCGTGGAGGAGGGGCCACCGCTGACAGAAGCGGAGCGGGCGATCATGCCCGACGCCGACACCGTCTGGCTGCTGCCGCTTCCGCAGTTGCGCTCATGCCTCGAGCGGGTGGGGCTCCACGTCGGGTGGTTGGAGGAGTGCAGCCGGCTCCACAAGGAGATGGTCGACTCACTGATCGACGCGTTCGTCGCCGAGCAGGACGCCCTCAGCGCAGACCTCGGCAGCCGCGCCGTGGATGAGCTTGCTCGCCGCCCACCGGCTGTGGAGCGACTGGTTGTCGGAAGGGCGGGTGCGCAAGTTCGCCTGCGTTGCGGTGAAGACCGATATCCACGCCGGGCAATGAACTGGCAATGAACCACGCAGCGCGGCGCACGCGTCTTGCCAAGTGAGGCCCCCCATCGACGGGATGGCGGTGGCACAACCACCGAGCGATCGGAGTGTGTGATGACGATGCGGGCGCTTGCGGCGCTGGCCGTGCTGGTTTCGGCGGCGGTACACCTGTACCTGTGGTTCGACGGGGTCCGGGACGACGACGTCATCGGCCCCGCTTTCATGCTCAACGCGGTGGGCGGCGCGGTGATCGCCGTGTTGCTGCTGGCCTGGCGGCACTGGGTCCCCCCGTTCCTGGCGGTCGGCTTCGGCCTCTCGACCCTTGCCGCGTTCATCATCTCCGCCTCGGTGGGGCTCTTCGGCTTCGAGTCCACGTGGGAGGGCTGGGAGGTCTGGACAGCGGCGGTCGCGGAAGTCGTCGCGGTGGTGACCGGTGCCCTGCTCCTGCGCGAAGACAACCCACTGCGGTCACGCCGTCAGCTTCAGCACCACGCGACCGTCGAGCGTTCGCACCTCGACTGACGAGATGTCGTCGCGGCTCGCGGCGGTCGCAGCCGAGAGCTGCATCGTCTTGCCGCCGACCGATCGCCAGCTGCCGACCTGCTCGGCTCGCCCGTCGCGGGTTCGTACGAACAGGGTGTAGTCCACTTCCGGCGGGAGGTCATACTCGACCGAGTCCGGGTCGTAGGTGCAGATGAGTCCGAGCCGGGTGCCCCAGGTGACCTGCTCCAGGCTCAGGCTCGCTCGGACGGGAACGTCCCCGACCGGGTCCATGGTCTCCGGCTGGACCCCAGCCGAGGCGGTGCTCGGGCCGGGGACATCCGCCTGCGACGAGTCGTCATCGCCTCCGAGCTGCGACCCGAGCACGACCGCGATCACCACGGCCGCTGCGGCCGCCGCGGCGGCGACGCCGACAGCGAGGCGGGTCCGCCGACGTTGGGCACGGCGCACCTCACGGGACAGCGAGGGCAGGAGCGTCTCTGGCAGTGGCTCGTCCGCGGGCGGGCGTTCCAGGACGCTCGCGTCGATCCGACCGAGCAGGCCGGGCAGACCGGCGAGCTCGCGTACCGCGCGGTGGCAGGCGTCACAGCCGCCCAGGTGCCGCTCGAAGTCGAGTCGTTCGCCGGGGGACAGGGCGCCGAGAACGTAGGCCGCGTCGTCGCGGGCAAACGGGCAGCAGGTGTTCATGCGCTCACCCCCATCTCCTCCAGCGCCAGCTTCAGCGCCCGCAACGCGTAGTGGGTGCGCGACTTGACCGTGCCCTCCGGCACCCCGAGACGCTGGGCGGCCTCGGCCACCGGTCGCCCGCGGTAGTAGCACTCGAGGAGGACGGCGCGGTGGTCGGGCGAGAGCCGGGTCACCGCTTCCGCCACCACCCAGGAGAGCAGCAGCTGGTCGCTCACATCGTTGCCGGCGTCGCCTTCCGGGACGTCGGCGACAGGTGTCTCCTGGTGGGTTCGGCGCCGGCGCCACTCGTCGGTCACGATGTTGCGCGCCACCGTGTACAACCAGGCACGCACGGCCGGGGGTGGGCTCTCGAGGACGGCGCGGTGCCGCCAGGCGCGGAGCATGGTCTCCTGGACGACGTCCTCGGCTCGTGCCCGGTCGTTCCCCACCAGGCGAAGGCAGTAGCGCCACAGTGCGACCGCGTGCTCGTCGTGCAACTGCTCCATGAGCGCGACTTCTCTGTCTGGCATGTCCACCTTCCTCCACGGAATACGCGCCCGGGGCTGCGCGGGTTCAACGTGCGCCTGCCGCCCGAGGTCCAGTGTCGCCGCTGGAGGCGTACGCCGCGAGGAAGCGATCCCGGAATGCGTCCATCCTCCAGACCGGTGCGTCCGGCTCCGGGCGCAGACCCTTCGTCCCAGCCCCAACCCGAGATCGCGTCGAGGACGGCGGGGTCGCGCGAGATGACCGAGATCGGCACGTCGTGGCCCGCATCCTCGCCCGACACGATGGTCGCGGGCTGGTGGTCCCCGAGCATGACCACGACCAGGTCGTCGTCGCCATACGTCGTCAGGAACGTCACGAAGGCGTCGAGGGAGTACTCGATGGACTCCCCGTACGCCGTCTGGACCCGCTCGGGGGACGGCCAGATGTCCGTCTCCGACGGCAGCTGCTCGGGCATCCCGTCGTAGACGGAGCCGTCGCCGACCGCAGCCTGGTCGATCAGCCGCGGCGTTCGCGACCACGGAGCGTGGCTGGTGATCAGGTCGATCTCGGCCATCACCGGCCGACGCTGCTCCTCGGCGAGCTCGAGGCGGTGGAACGCGTCGAGCGTGTACTGGTCGGGCATGGGCGGGTAGCCGAAGCGTGGGCCTTCATAGCCGACGTTCCGCGAGTCGTAGATGTGGTCGTACTGGTAGAACTCCCCCTGCGGCCAGTCCCGCGTGTTGGCCGGGATGTCGGCCACCGTCCGCCAGCCCGCGTTACCGAACAGCTGGCTCAGCGTGAGTCGGGGGCTCGTCATCAGCAGGTCGTACCGCTGCTGGCTGTCGACCCACAGCCCGGACTGGAGGGTGGCGTGCGCCAGCCAGCTGAGCGCGCCGAAGGTCGGGGAGGTCACGAACGCGCTCCGACTGGCGAAGCCGGCCTCCTCCAGCCGCGCCGTCCCGGACGCGAGAACCTCGTTGACCCCGGCTGAGAAGGAGGACTCCTCGATCGCCACCCGCCCGTAACTCTCGACGAACACGAACAGGACGTCCTTGCCGCGCAGCCCGCGCAGCAAATCCTCCGGAGGCACGCTTCGGAGAGGGTCGGTTTCCACGGCCTTCGCGAACTCACGTTGGTCGCGAAGCTCGGACGGGATCCGGCTCACCTGGCCGTAGACGTAGCCGGCTGTATCCCGGGCGGCGAGCGTTCCGGCGACGCCCCGCACGTCCACCACGGCCAGGATCAGCCACAGCGCCGCGAGCCCGGCCACGACCTTCGACGCCGTTGCTCGATGCCGTGCGGCGACGTGCGTGACGCGTAGCACCGAGAGCGGTACCAGCACCAGGAGCGCGACGGCGGCCACCGCCGCCCCGACGAGCAGCGTCGTCCCGAGCCCGTTGCCGAACGAGTCCCGCACCAGCTCGACGAGCGAGCCCGCGTAGCGCCAGTCGATCAGTGCGTCGAAGGGTCGATTCAGCGCCTCGAGGAAGCCCACGTCGAGGAGCTTGAGGACGGCGGTCAGCCCGAGCACGATCCCGGCAGCGAGAGCCAGGATCGTCCGCACTCGACCGAGCCTCGGCGGCAGCGCCAGGACGACGGCGAAGAAGACCAGTGCCTCGAGGGGCAGCCGCACGAAAGCCGCGGGCTCGATCTCCTGGAGCTGGTTGGGGGTGGTGAGCGCGAGGAGTACCAGGAGCGCGGCCGACCCGGTCAGGACCCACGCGCGCACCGCCCGCCAGCGCGGTTCGGACCCGCGTTGAACCGCGCGCACGCCTGCTCCGTTCATTCAGACCAACGGGGAGCTACAAGACTTGGAACGAGGAAGTCGCTGCTCCGGTTCAACCGGAGCCGGATGAGGTGGTCTGATGCGGAGGGAGGCGCTGGCGTTCTGGCTGCGCGAGCCGGGCGCTGGCGAGATCAGGCCGGTGTCCCTCTTGCCCCCAGGCCCCGAGGACGTGCTCGTCCGGACCCTGCGGTCGGCGGTGAGCAGGGGCACCGAGTCCCTGGTCTTCGACGGGCGGGTCCCGACCAGCCAGTACGACGTGCTGCGAGCGCCCTTTCAGGACGGCTCCTTTCCTGGACCGGTGAAGTACGGCTACCTCAACGTGGGTGTGGTCGAGGACGGTCCGGCGCGCTTGCGCGGCAAGACCGTGTTCTGCCTGCATCCGCACCAGACGGCGTACGTCGTGCCCGCCTCCGCCGTGACCGTCGTACCCCAGGACGTGCCGGTGGCGCGGGCCGTCCTCACCGGCATCGTCGAGACGGCCGTGAACGCGCTGTGGGACGCCGGCCCGATGATCGGGATCGGGTCGCGGTCGTCGGCGCCGGGATGCTGGGGTGCTGCGTCGCCCGGCTCCTCGTCGCGGTTCCCGGGTGTCTCGGTCACGCTGGTCGACGTCGACCCGGCTCGCGCGGACGTGGCGGCGTCACTGGGCGTCGCCTTCGCCCTCAGCGAGTCGGCGCCGGTCGGCTGCGACCTGGTCTTCCACACGAGCGCGACATCCGCGGGCCTCCAGGGGTCCCTCGACCTGCTCGCGCCCGAGGGCACCGTGATCGAGCTGAGCTGGTACGGCGACGACGTGACCAGCGTGTCCCTCGGGGGAACATTCCACTCGGGTCGCCTCAGTATCCGGGCCAGCCAGGTCGGGACGGTGTCGCCGTCGCGAGCGGCGCCGCACCACCGCCGACCGGCTCGCCCTCGCCCTCGACCTCCTTCGCGATCCGGCCTTCGACGCGCTCCTGACCGGCGAGTCACCGTTCCGGGAGCTCCCCGAGGTGATGCCCCGGCTGGCCCGCGGGGAGCTGCCGGCGCTGTGCCACGCGCTGACCTACGACGCTGTGGAGGTGCCGTGTTCAACGTGACGGTCCGCGACCACATGCTGGTCGCGCACAGCCTCCAGGGGAAGGTCTTCGGACCGGCCCAGCGCTGCACGGCGCGACGTACGTCGTGGACGCAACGTTTCGCGGGGAAACCCTGGACGACGACGGCATCCTCGTGGACATCGACCGCGCGACTGACGAGCTGCACCGCCGTGGTGGCCGACCTGAGCCACCGCAACCTCGACGACGAGCCGGTGTTCGCGCGGCACGAACACCACCACCGAGGTGCTCGCGAGACATGTGGCCGACCGCCTGGCCGAGCGCGTGCGGGACGGCGCCCTCGGCCCGGGTGCTCGCGTGAGCGGCATCCTCGTGACCCTGCACGAGTCCCACGTGGCGTGGGCGAGCTACGAGCGGATCCCGTGAGCCGGCCGCAGATCGTGCACGTGGTGGTCCCGGACGGGATCACGGACCCCGCGCGGCCGAGCGGCGGCAACGCCTATGACCAACGGCTCTGCGAGGACCTGGCAGCCGGCGGCTGGTCGGTGCGCACGCGAGCGGTGGCGGGTGCCTGGCCGTGGGCGGCGCGAGGCGGCACGCGGCGACCTGGAGGCCCTCCGGGGCGGTGCCGACGGCTCCACTGGTGCTGGTCGACGGGCTGGTCGCCTCGGCCGTACCGGAGGTCCTGGCGCCCGCCTCACGACGGCTCCGGATCGTGCTGCTCGTGCACATGCCGATCGGGGTCGACGCGCCGCCGAGGACGCTGCGATCGCGAAGGAGCGTCCTCCGCTCGGCGGCCGGGTGGTCACCACCAGCTGCTGGTCCCGTCGATGGGTGCTGCGAGGCCTACGGCCTGGATCCGGCGCGGGTCCACGTCGCGCCGGCCAGGCGTCGACGCCGCCGAGCAGGCGGTCGGGAGCGACGGCGGCCGCCACCTGCTGTGCGTCGCCGCGGTGACGCCAGGGAAGGGCCACGACGTGCTCCTGGCCGCACTGGCCCGGATCGCCGACCTGACCTGGCGATGCGTGTGTGTCGGGGGGCTGACCCGGCGCCCGACTTCGTGGCGGACCTGCAGCGTGGCGCCCGGCGGCAGACCTCGCCGACCGGTTCGTGCTGACCGGGCCGCGCACACGGGGCGCGAGCTCGAGGCGTCGTACGCCGCAGCCGACGTGCTCGTGCACCCGAGCCGCGGCGAGACCTACGGCATGGTCGTCACCGAGGCGCTGGCGCGGGCACTTCCGGTGCTGGCCCCACGTCGTGGGCGGCGCCCCCGAGGCGCTCGGCGTGACCCCGGACGGTCGACGGCCGGGCATGCTTCTCCCGCCCGGCGACGTCGACGCGCTCGCCGGCGCGTTGCGGAGCTGGCTCTGCGACCCTGTGCTGCGCCGCGACCTCCGCGACGCAGCGCGTGACCGGCGGGCCGGCTTGACCGGTTGGTCGGAGACCGCCGACCGGGTAGCGGGCGTCCTGGGAGAGGTGGCGGCAGCATGAGCCGCTCCGCGTGGGGGTCCTGCGCATTGCTGTCGGGGTGGCGGTCCTCGGTGCGGTGCTGTGGCGGGTGGGGGCCGGTCCCTTCCTCGACGGCCTCCGCTCACTCGGGCCGGGACGCTCGCGCTCGGCGTGGCCCTCGCGGTTCCGGCCACCGTCGCGTGTGCCTGGCGCTGGCACCTGGTCGCGAGGGAGCTCGGCGTCGGCATCGAGCTGGGGCCGGCGGTGGCCTCGTGCTACCGGGCTCAGTTCCTCAACTCGACGTTGCCGGGTGGGATTCTGGGTGACGTGCACCGCGGCGTTCGCCACGGGCGGGCACGTCGGCGACACCGGCCGTGGACTGCGCGCCGTCGTGTGGGAACGGGTCGCCGGCCAGGTCGTGCTGGCCGCCATCGCCCTCGTGGTCCTGCTGCTCCTCCCGTCACCGGTGCGTTCGTCGATGCCGGTCGTGCTCGGCGTGGTGGCGGTCGGGTTCGTGACTGTTGCCTGGCTGCGCGTCGGTTCCTCCGACCGACCAGACCTCGTGGCCGGCGCTGGGCGCTGCGATGCCGCGCGAGACGACATCCGTGCGGTCGCATGGTCCGGCGCGCGTGGCCGGGCGTGGTGCTCGCCTCGACGGTCGCGGTGGCGGCCTACCTCGCGACGTACGTCGTCGCGGCGCGCGCTGTCGGCGTGACGACCTCTCGATGACTCTGCTCCCGGTGGTGCTGCTCGTGTTCCTGGCCGCGGGACTGCCACTGAACATTGCCGGTTGGGGACCGCGTGAAGGCATGGCCGCCTGGGCCTTCGCCGCCGCGGGGCTTGGTGCCGAGCAGGGCGTCGCAACGGCAGTGGCGTACGCGGCGATGGTGCTCGTGGCGAGCCTTCCCGGTGCCGTCGTCCTGCTGGTGGCATCTGGTCGTCGTGCCGACGCCCGCTCGATGGCAGCGCATGCGAGACAGCCCGCATGGCTGAGGGAGGTCGGACTCGTGGGTGAGCGTCCGTACACGATCCTGAGCTGCGGTATGTCCCTCGACGGCTATCTCGACGCCGCATCCAATGAGCGGCTGGTGCTGTCCAACGAAGCAGACCTCGAGCGGGTGGACGCGGTCCGCGCGCAATGCGACGCGATTCTGGTGGGTGCCGCGACCGTCCGGAACGACAACCCGCGCCTGCTCGTGCGCAAGCCGGCGCTACGCCAGCAGCGGAGGGCGCGCGGGCTGGGGGAGACGCCGATGAAGGTGACCATCACCGAGCACGCACAGCTGGACGCGTGCAGCAGGTTCTTCGCGACCGGGGACAGCGAGAAGCTCGTCTACTGCGCCAGCCGCTCCGTCCCGATCGCGAACCGTCGGCTCGGCGCGGTGGCGACGGTGATCGACGGCGGGCAGCCGGTCGACCTCTCGGAGATGGTGAAGGACCTGTCCGACCGGGGCGTTCGGCAGCTGATGGTCGAGGGCGGTGGGAGCGTCCACACCCAGTTCCTGACCGCTGACCTCGCCGACGAGCTGCACCTGGTGATTGCACCGTTCTTCGTGGGTAGCTCGCGCGCACACCGCTTCGTCGGTGACGGCGCGTTCCCCTGGAACCCCGGCCACCGCGCCCACCTCGCGGAGTGCCGACAGATCGGAGACGTGGTGCTGCTGCGCTACGCCTTGTCCCCACGATTCGTCACGACATCCTGAGAGAGGGGCACCCCCGTGCCGTCACCCATCCCACCCGCTACGGTTCGTGGCCAGATCGACCTGCCCCTGCGCTTCGACGACGGCTTCGTCACCACGGCCCGCGCGATCGGCTTCGACGGCCTCTGTGATGGACAAGAGCACGTCGCGCTCGCGCTCGGTGACCGCGTGGTGGACGGCCCGGTCGAAGCCACAGCCGTTCCGCTGGTGCGGGTGCACAGCGAGTGCCTGACCGGTGATGTCTTCGGCAGCCAACGCTGCGACTGCGGCCCGCAGCTGCGGGAGGCGCTCGAGCGCATCTCCGACGCGGGTGGCTACCTGCTGTACCTCAGGCAGGAGGGGCGAGGCATCGGCCTCTACAACAAGCTCAAGGCCTACGCCCTGCAGGACGAGGGCCTGGACACCTACCAGGCAAACATCGCGCTCGGTTTCGCGCGGGACGAGCGTGACTACACCGTTGCAGCCCAGATGCTCCAGGCGCTGGGAGTGGACACGCTCGACCTGCTCACGAACAACCCCGACAAGGCCGCGCAGCTGGAGTCGGCGGGGATCCGGGTCAACAAGCGGGTGCCCACGGGGCTGCACCTGTCGCCGGTGAACGGCCGGTACCTCGCAGCAAAGGCGGGCCAGGGACATCGCTTCCTGGACGTCGCGCAGTGACCTGCCCCAGCCCCAGGATCAGGCTTGTTCGCCGAGCGACACGATGTGGTCCGGCAGCCGCTCGTTGTCGCCGTACATGAAGTGGTTCTGCATCCGCTCCGAGAATCTGCTGGCCTCGGTGGTGAGCCCGACGGCCTCGGCGACCTGGCGAATCAGCATCGGCGACGCGCCGCAGCACACACCCAGGTAGTTGACTCCGAGGTCTGCTGCTTCGCTGGCGAAGGCACCTACCTCGTAGCGGTTCGCGTACAACGGGTCGAGAGCGGTCGGGAACGTCCGGCCGTGCGGCGATGGCACGTTCGCTCGGTCGTCGCTCAGGTTGAAGAACGTCGGCTCGGCGGTGGTCGTCCGGTAGGGAATCGGCAGGGCGCCGACGTGGCACGAGACGGCCGCCCGGATCTCGCGCAGCCACGGCAACATGGTCTCGGGTCCGCGGAAGCAGTTCATGCCCACGACGTCGGCACCACCCTGTTCAAGCCGCTGGCAGGCTTCCACGATCCCGACGTCATCGGCCATCTCGTTGAGCGCCATGGGTGCGATGGTCAGAACAACCGGTAGTCCTGTCGACTTGGCCACCTCGAGCGCGGCGAGGGCCTCTCCGGCGTAGTAGAACGTCTCGCCGATGATGAGGTCGGCGCCGCTGTCGACGGCCCACCCCACCATCTCCTCGAACATCCCTCGAACGTCGGCCTGCCGCTCCGGATCCGCCGGATCCCAGATGTTGGTGTTCGAGATGTTGCCGGCCATCAGGTCACCGGGTCGCGCGTCGGCGACCTCGCGGGCGATCTGCAGCGCTGCTCGGTTGAGTGGCTCGAGCAGTTCTTCCTTGCCGATCACCCTCATCTTCTCGCGGTGCCCGTTGTAGGTGAACGCCTCGACGATGTCGGAGCCCGCTCGCTGGAAGTCGACGTGCAGCGCCCTGAGGGCTTCCGGGAACTCCAGCGCAACCTCGGGCACGAACTCTCCGGCGCTGAGGTACCCCCGGCGCTCGAGCTCGAACAAGAACCCCTCGGCACAGATCACGGGACCTGCATCGAGGCGTTGGGTGAGTTTGTTGCTGTCAGTCATGGTGCGCTCCTCAGGAACGAAGGGATGGTCTCGCGCACGAGAGCGACGGGCGCCGAACTCCCGGCCCTGCATCGCTGCGGCGAGTCTAGGCCCCTCGTTCCCAGGAGCCCCGGTCGAATGTCTCGTCGGTCAAGAAGCCGCGCTTCCGGGTCCCGCATACCCAGTGCCTTCACGGGTACGCGCAGACATCCCATCGGAGCGATGACGGAGGACACGATGCCGAGCAAGTCTGCCAACGTGAAGAACGAGAAGCAGTACGAAGCCCTGAAGGACAAGGGCATGTCCAAGGAACGCGCGGCGCGCATCGCCAACGACCCGAAGTCATCGCAGAAGGGCGGCAAGGCGAGCGGGAGCGGCAAGAAGAAGAGCGCCAGCAGCCAGGGCGGCACCACCGCCCAGAAGAAGAAGGCCGGGCGCAAGGGTGGCAAGGCGGCGTCGAAGGGCTGACCCGCATGAGGTATGGCTACTTCCTGTCCTGCGAGGAGTACACGCCCGCCCAGCTGCTCGTGCAGGCCAAGGCCGCAGAGCAGGCGGGCTTTGAGGCGCTCTGGATCAGCGACCACTTCCACCCGTGGAACGACGAGCAGGGCCAGAGCCCCTTCGTGTGGGGCATGATCGGCGCCCTCTCTCAGGTCTGTGACCTTCCGGTCACCACGGCTGTGACCTGCCCGACGATGCGCGTGCACCCGGCGGTGGTCGCCCAGGCAGCGGCGACCGCCTCGGTGCTGCTCGAAGGCAAGTTCGTGCTCGGGCTCGGCACCGGCGAGGCGCTCAACGAGCAGGTCCTCGGTGACGGCTGGCCGGAGCACGAAGTCCGGATGGAGATGCTCGAAGAGGCGGTCGACCTCATCCGCGAGCTCTGGAAGGGAGACGTGCTGTCGCGGCGTGGGCGCCACTACCAGGTGAGCAACGCACGCATCTACACCCGCCCGGAGCAGCCGCCGTCGGTCTATGTCAGTGCCTTCGGTCCGCAGGCTCTCCAAGCAGCTGCCGGGTTTGCCGATGGATACATCGGCACCTCACCGGATCCCGACCTGGTCGGCAGCTTCAAGGACAAGAGCGGCGGCAAGCCCGCACAGGCCGGGTGCAAGGTGGCCTGGGCCGCCACCCGAGACGAGGGGATCGACCATGCTCACCGGCTGTGGTCGAACAGTGGGCTTCCCGGTGAGCTGTCGCAGGTCCTGCCCACCGTCAAGCACTTCGAGCAGGCGATGACCATGGTGCCGCGGGAGTCGACGTCCGACAGTGTGGTCGCCGGCCCGGACCTGGACGAGCACCTGGCGCAGCTGCGGGAGTACGCCGACGCCGGCTACGACGAGATCTACGTCGCCAACATGGGGCCTCACTACCTCGCCATGATCGAGGCCTACGGCTCGAAGGTTCTTCCGGCGATCAAGGCAGGCTGACGAGCGCGCCGTAGGCGGGCATCGGTATCTCACTCTCGTCGCAGGTCTCCTGTCAGGGAACCGAGCTCGGAGGAGTCGCGATCGATGGGCCAGCAACTGCCGTGCCGTCCGGGACCGGACGCGGGCGGCGAGCGGGACGTCGTACACCGTTGCGAGCGACTGGTCCTTGGGGGAGAGGCGTCCCGGGCGGTGGAGGTGCTCAGCGCGATTTCCGGTGCGGCGCGAACCCGCACCGTCCGTCGGCTCCTCGGAGACGCGCTGCGCGCGGCCGGCCGGCGGGACGAGGCGCTCAGCGCCTACTTCGGGCTGGCACGGGAACTGCGACCTGAGGGCAGCGGTGCGGTGCCAACCGACCTGGCCTGGCGGGTGGCCAGGGTTCACCAGGAACACGGCGAGCCGCGGCTCGCTCTCGACGTGCTCGGCCGGGCCACGTGTGGGGTTAGCGGTGACCGCAGCGACGACATCGACCGGGCGATGTTGGACGCGGGACTCTCCCTGGCCCACTGGTTGCTCGGCGATGCGGACGACGCCCTGGCCCAGGCCCGGTCCGCCCACGACGCGGCTGTCGAAGCCGAGGACGCCCGAGCCTTGGCCACCGCCCACGTCGCGCTGGCTCTGGCGCTGAGCCTCGGCGGTGACCCCGCCAGCGTCATCGAGCACTACAGGCGGGCGGCGCGGCTCGCGACGGAAGCGGGAGACGCCCTGCTCGCGGCGCGTACCGACGCCAACCTCAGCCACCACTTCCTGGCCGACGCGCGCTTCGCCGAAGCTGTCGAGAGAGCCGCGGCCGCCGCGAGTGCCGCCCGCCGCCTCCACGAGCCCGCGCTGGAGTCCGTGGCGCTGGAGAACGAGGCCGAGGGGCTGGTCCGGCTGGGCAAGTACGACGAGGCGGTCGACAGATACAACCGGGTTCTCGCGCTCGCCGAGCGGCTGGGGACCAGGAACACCGCCGGAGCCCTGGTCGGGCTGAGCCAGGTATGCGCGAGGAGGGCGGCCCACGAGCAAGAGCGGGCAGCGCTCCAGCAGGCAGACAGGTTGACCAGCGACGGCGACTCGGACCGTCAGGTGCGGATCCTGGTCTTGGCATATCTGGCCCGGAGCCTGGCCCGCGACGACCTTGACCGGGCCCGGGTGGTCGCCGACGCGGCCCGCGCCGGTGCATGCGGATCGAGCGAGCTGCCGGCACTGCTGGCCTCCGGCCACGTCGCGCTCGCCAACGGCGACCTCGCCGAGGCGGCCCGCGAAGCGGGGGCCGCCGTGGAGCAGGCGGTGGACCGCCGGGAACGGGCATGGCTGGCCGAGGCGCTCGAGCTGCGGGCCGAGACGGATCCCCCACGGCGGGCCCGGGCTGCGCTTCGCGAGGCCCGTGGCATCTGGGAGGAGGCAGGTGCCGCCTACGACGCGGACCGGGTGCTGGTCCGGCTGGCCGGGATGTCGACGTCGGCCTCCGCAGACCGCACGGCCGGTCGGGTCGCGGCGGTACGCTCCGCGGCCGCGGGGCATCCGCTCCCCGCTCCGGAGCCGGGGGTGGTCATCAGCACCTTCGGCCGGTTCGAGGTGTCCGTGGACGGGACGCCGGTCCCCGCCACGGCGTGGCAGTCCCGCCGGGCACGGGACCTGCTCCGCGTGCTGGTGGCGCGTCGGGGCCGAGCCGTGCCGCGGCTGGAGCTGTGCGAGCTGCTGTGGCCCGATCACGACCCGGACACCACATCGCACCGGCTCTCGGTCCTGCTGTCCATCGTGCGGGGCGTCGTGGGCGCCGACGCCCTGGTGACCGACCGCGAGTGCGTGGCGCTCGACAGCTACGCGGTCAGGGTCGACGTGGAGGACTTCCTCCGGGACGTTGCCGATGCGGCGGACCTGCGCCGGCGTGGCGACCCGGAGCAGGCCCGGCTGCTGTTGGCCGACGTGCTGCGACGACGTACCGATGAACCGTTCGCCGATGCGCCGTACGACGACCACGCGCTCGACCTGCGCGAGGAGGCCGGCGCCACGCACCTGCAGGCGCTGAGGATGATGGCCGACCTCTGCCGATCGGCGGGGGATCACGACGAGGCTGCTGCCTGGCTGCGCAGGCTACTTGCTGTCGAGCCCTACGACGAGGACGCCCACCTGACCATGGTGGCGGTCCTGACCGAGGGTGGTCGCCATGGCCAGGCGCGCCGCGCGGCGGCGCGTCACCGCGCCGCCATGGCCGACATCGGCCTGCATCCGACCGGGTAGCCCCACCGCCACCCGGCCGGACACAAGTGCTGACTCACGCGGCCGTGTAGACCATCACGAGGTCGGAGACGGTCACGCTGCCGGGCTCGTTGTTCGGCACGAAGATCCGGAGCTCGTTGTCGTTCTCGACAAGCACGCCGTGGTCGAAGATCTCGTTGAAGGTCCGGCTGACGGTGGTGTCGATCGTCTGGTCGACGATCTCGGTCCCGTTCAGCTCGATCTGCACCCTCACGCCCGCGTCGCTGCCGGGGTTCACCCGGTAGGACAGGTACGGGCGCGCGTGGGTGCTGTTGGTGGTGGACAGGTCCGGGGCGTCGAACTCGATCTCGAAGTCCCGATCCCCGCTCGAGGACGGCAGGACGCTCGTGCTGTCCTGGAGACTGCGGTGGTTGCTTGGCATGGTGTTCCTCCAGAGTGTGTCCGGGACCGCCTGGTGACGGTTCCGACCGGCGTCTTTCGCCGGTGAAACCACTGTCCTCAGCACCCTCACAGTTGCCTCAGGGTCGGCTCACGGTGTGCACATGGTGCGTGGAGGCACTGCCCGGCGGCTGGCTCCTTGCACCGACATCGGTCGGCGTCCTCAGGTCGCGTCTCCTAGGCTTTTCCCGTGACCGCACCGAACCCGGCCATCGTGCTGGTCTCCGAGCACCACGTCGACACGTTGAAGGACGAGTTCGGCCGCTATGCCCGCGACTACGACCTGTACACCGCCACCTCGGCCCGGGAGGCCGCCGTCTGCACCCACCAGGTCCTCGACGCAGGGGGCCAGGTGGCGATGTTCGTCACCGAGTCCGTGCTTCCCGATGTGGAGGTCCTGTACGCGTTCCACAAGCTGCGTGAGCTGGTGCCGACCGCGCGTCGTGTGATCGCCGCCCACTGGGAGCGGTTCCTGACCGACGCCCCCGGACTGCGGGCCGGCATGGCCAAGGGCAAGTACGACGCCTACCTGCTGATGCCGCGCGGCGTACGCGACGAGGAGTTCCACAACGCCATCACCGACCTGCTCTCCGACTGGGGCTCCACCGTCCCCGACCCGGAAGTCGTGTCGGTCAAGATCATCTCGCCGGTCCGCGACCAACTGACCCTGGCGATCCGCGACTTCCTCGACCGGATGGCGATGCCGAGCAGGGTCTGGGAGCCGGACAGCGAGGCGGGCCGGTACGTGATCGACCTGTACGACGGCGAGCCCGACTACCCGCTGGTCTACGCGCTCAACCGCCCGCCGATCGTGGCCAGGTCGGTGCGCGACGTCGCCCTCAACGTCTACGGCGCCCCCACCCAGCTCGACCTGGACGAGGTCGTCGACGTCGCCGTGGTCGGCGCCGGACCCGCGGGCCTGGCCGCGGCGGTGTACGCCGCGTCCGAGGGGCTGGCCACGGTCGTGCTCGAGGCGGAGGCGGTCGGCGGCCAGGCCGGCACCAGCTCGATGATCCGCAACTACATCGGCTTCCCGCGCGGCATCTCCGGCATGCGGCTGGCCCAGCGGGCGCGCAACCAGGCGATCCGGTTCGGCACCCGGTTCTACACCGGCCAGGTGGTCGACGAGCTGCGACCCGGCTTCGACGGCGACGCGCACGTGCTCCGCACCGAGAGCGGCGAGGTGCGGGCGCGGGCAGTGGTGATTTCGAGCGGGGTCGCCTACCGCAAGCTCCGGGTCGAGCCGATCGAGGAGCTGGTCGGGCTGGGTGTCTACTACGGCGCCGCGATGACCGCCGCGCGCGAGATGGAGGACCAGGACGTCTACGTCGTCGGTGGCGGCAACTCCGCGGGCCAGGCGGCGGTGCACCTCTCCCGCTTCGCCAGGACGGTCACGATCCTGGTGCGCCGCCCGGACCTCGCCGAGACGATGTCGTCGTACCTGATCGGCGAGCTCGAGTACAACCCCCGCATCTCCGTCCGGACCTGCGCCACCGTGGTCGACGGAGGTGGCGACGGCGGCCGCCTCGAGTGGCTCTGCCTCGAGGACGTCCGGACCGGGGAGCGGACGACGGCCCCCGCGTCCGGACTGTTCCTGCTGCTCGGTGCCGAGCCGCACTGCGACTGGCTCCCCCCAGCTGTGTCCCGCGACGAACGCGGCTTCGTGCTCACCGGTCGTGACGTCCCCCGCGACCGCTGGGTCGACGGATTGCCGCCGGAGAACCTCGCCACCACTGTGCCCGGCATCTTCGCGGCCGGTGACGTCCGGTCCGGGTCGATGAAGCGTGTGGCGTCGGCGAGCGGCGAGGGCGCGTCGGTCGTGCCGCTGGTGCACTCGTTCCTGTCCCCGGCGCCGGACTGACCTGCCGCTGCCTTCCGCCCCGGGCAGGTGGGGATGGGCTGGCCTGTAGGCCGGGGAGGGTCCCACGGGCCCGACCCATCCAATGTGCCCCCTGCCGGTACACGTCAGGCGCACGCGGTATGCATCGGGTATCCGTCCCGTTGACGCGACCCCACGGCGGGAGGACGGTGGGGACGTGGGGATCGCAGTCCTCGGTCCGCTGACCGTGGACGGCTCGGGACGTCTCGGCCCCCGCGACCGCGTCGTACTCCAGGCCCTGGTCACCCGGCTGGGGGAGCCGGTGAGCGCCGACGAGCTGATCGAGGCTGTCTGGCGCGACCATCCCCCGGCTTCGGCCGCCAAGAACCTCCAGTCGTGCGTGGTCCGGCTCCGCAAGGCTCTGGGGGCCCAGGCCATCGAGACGACGGCGGACGGATACCGCCTCGCCGTCCCCCTCGACGAGGTCGACGCCCGCCGGTTCGAGTTGCAGGTTGCGCGGGCGCGTCAGCTGCTGGAGCTCGGCGAGGCCGACCGGGTCGCGTTCCTGCTGGAACAGGCCCTCGAGCTCTGGCGGGGGGCGGCCTTCGAGGAGCTCGCGGAGTGGCCGCCCGCGCGCAGCGAGGCCGGACGCCTGGAGGACCTGCGCCTCGACGCCGAGGAGCTGCTGCTCGATGCCCAGCTGCGACGCGGCCGCGCCGCCGAGGTCCTGCCCCGCGCGCACGAGATGGTGCGGTCCGCCCCGTTGCGCGAACGCCGCTGGGAGCTGCTCGCGCTGGCGCAGTACCGCGCCGGCGCGCAGGGCGAGGCGCTCCGGACCATCCGGCAGCTCCGGACGGTGCTGGCCCGCGAGCTCGGCATCGACCCGGCCCCGGAGGTGGTCGCCCTCGAGCAGTCGATCCTGCGGCAGGATCCCTCGCTCGTCGTCCCCGCCGCCCGTCCCGTCACGGACCGGTGCCCATGGCAGGGCCTCATGGCGTACGACGTCGGCGACGCCGAGCGGTTCTTCGGTCGGGACGCCGACGTCGCCGCCTGCCTCGCCATCCTGGCGAGGAGCTCGTTCCTTGCCCTGGTGGGGCCTTCCGGGTGCGGCAAGTCCTCGATCATGCGCGCCGGCGTGCTGTCAGTCCTTCGCAGTCGGGGCCAGCGGGTCGTCCTGATCACTCCGGGCTCCCGTCCGATGCAGGCGCTGTCGGCGCTCCCGGAGAACGCGCCCCCCGGCACCGTGCTCGCCGTCGACCAGGCCGAGGAGGTCTTCGCCCTGTGCGACGACTTGGAGGAGCGCCGTGCGTTCCTCGAACGCCTGACCGACGAGGCGCGGCGGCGCCCGGTGCTGGTGACCGTGCGGGGCGACCGCCTCACCCAGGCCACGGAGCACGCCGGCTTCAGCCGACTGGTCGAGCAGGGCCTGCATCTCGTGGGCGCCCTGGACGAGGCCGGCCTGCGCGATGCGGTCGAGCGCCCCGCTCACCAGGCCGGACTGGTCATCGAGCCGGGCCTGGTGGAGCTGCTGGTCGGGGAGGTCCGCGACGACCCGGGTGCCCTGCCGCTCCTCTCCCACGCCCTGGTCGAGACGTGGCAGCGGCGCGAGGGCGCCACGCTCACGGTCGACGGCTACCACGCGTCCGGCGGCATCCGTGGTGCCGTCGCCCAGTCGGCCGAGCAGCTCTACGGGCAGGTCGAGCCCGACCAGCGCCGCCAGCTGCGCGACCTGATGCTGCGGCTGGTCTCCCCGGGCATCGGTGGTGAAGCGGTGCGTGCCCAGGTCCCGCGCCGCCTGATCGCCTCGGACCCGCACCACGATCAGCTGATCGAGATGCTCGTCGGCGCGCGCCTGGTGACCAGCGACGAGGGGGTCCTCGAGATCACCCACGAAGCCCTCGCCCGCGCTTGGCCGCGGCTGCGAGGCTGGCTGGACGACGACGTCGAGGGCCAACGGACCCGGCACCACCTGAGCGGCGCGGCCGACGCCTGGGAGAGCCTCGGACGCCCCGACAGCGAGCTCTACCGCGGGGTCCGGCTGACTCGTGCGCTGGACTGGCAGTCCCGCACGGAGACCGCTCTCACCGACACCGAGCGCGCTTTCCTCTCCGCCGCCCAGGCGGCCTCCGACGCCGAGGAGCGCAGCGCGGCCGAGCGAGCACGTGCGCAGGCCCGGCTGATCCGTCGGCTCCGGATCGTGCTGGGCGGCGCCGCCGTACTCCTCGTCCTCGCGCTGGTCGCCGGGATCCTGGCTGCCGTCCAGTCCGACCGAGCGAACGAGAACGCCGCACAGGCGGAGCAGGCGGCCGTCTCCGCAGATGCGCGGCAGGTCGGAGCCCGGTCCCAGCTCACCGACGACATCAGCCTCTCGCTGCTGCTCGCGGCCGCGGGCGTACGGCTGGAAGACTCGCCGGAGACCCGGGCCAACCTGTTGACCGCGCTGGCGAAGCGTCCCACGCTGGTCCGGTCGGCGCCGCCCGGAGGCGGCTACATGGAATTCCTGGACGTCAGTCCCGACGGCCGCTGGATCGCGACCCCGGACGACGCCAACCGGATGCACCTCTACGACGCCACCACCAACCGGCAGCTGCGCGCCTACGACGCAGGCCGGCCGGCCGACGAGCAGGCGTACACCTACGTGGTCGGGGCGTTCAGCCCCGACAGCACTCAGCTCGCCGTCATCGTGTCGGGCCGAAGCCTCCGCGGAGCCGGTGCGCCTGCTGGACCCGGACACCATGCAGCCGACGACGAAACTCGACTTCCCCGGCCGCAAGCCGGTGTCGGGGGTAGACGTCCAGTTCAGCGCCGATGGTCGCTACCTGGCCGCCACCGTGCAAACGGACGATCCGGAACAGAATCCCAGGGAGGCCCGGGGCTACGCGGTGGTCTGGGATCTGCGCTCCCCGTCCACACCGCCGGTGCGGCTGCCGACCGGCACGTTCTACCAGGCGCTGGCGCTCAGTCCGGACGGTCAGATCCTCTACACCGGCTGGCCGCTGACGGCGTACGACGTGGCGACGGGTAAGCAGATCTGGCGGCGCGAGGACCTCATGTCGTACTTCGTTCTCGACGTGAACGCCGAGGGGACACTGCTCGCACTCGGGGGCGCCCCGAAGGCCCTGTTCCTGGTGGACGCGGCCACTGGCGAGACGGTCCGCACGCTGAGTGGACACCGGGACTGGGTCGCGGACGCGCGGTTCTCACCAGACGGCTCGCTGGTGGGGGCGGCTCGCCGACGGTGAACTCACCGTCTGGGACACCGCCACCGGCCGGCCACTGGAACGGTGGGACACCTTCTCTCCGTGGGGCATCGGCTTCGGTCCGGACAATGACCTGGTCTACGGCGGCGGCGGCGCGACTCGATGCTGCGCACCTGGGACCTGTCCGCGCAGGAGACGTATCTGCAGCAGACGACGCGGCTCGAAGACAGCCGAGTGTTCGCGCACGCCGACGTCTCCCCGGACGGGCAGCAGGTGGCCTACAGCTGGCTCGACGGGGACACGGGATGGGTCAGGTTCGTGGACACCGTCACCGGCGAAGCGACCCAGCCCGCGCGCGTGCCGGTGGCAGAGGGCCGCTGGGCCAGCGGCATCTGGCATCCCCAGGGTCAGAGGTATGTCGCCACCTGTGTGACACCCAATTGCGCGGGACCTGCCATGATCCTCGACCCCGCCACGGGCAGGGTCCTCGAGAAGCGGGAGCTCATCGACGGGGACGTCTGGTCGATCGGCGTATGTCGACGGGAACCGCAGCCTGCTGGTGGGTGGTTCGAACGTCCACGGACGAACCCACGGACGCCAGAACCGGACCCTCATGGTCGACGCCGAGACCCTTCGACCCCGGGGCGAGCCCTTCAACATCACCGCCCACAACGTCATCCCGATCGGGGACGGGAGCACCGCGATGGTCCACGAGGGCTCCGGCGACTTGGCGTCGTTCCACTGGCGGGTGATCGACGTCAGCACCGGAGACGTCCTGTCCGAGGGGGACGTGAACCAAGCGTCAACGAATTCGATGCCTCTCCGGACGGCTCGACGGTCGCGGTGGCGGGGGAGACCGGCGAGATCGTGACCATCGACGTCTCGACCGGAGACGAACAGCGATCCACCGGCCTCGGCGCCGCTGTGCGCTGGCTCAACTACTCCGACGACGGAGAGCTGCTGGTCTCCGGCGCCGCCGACGGCGGCGTCAGCCTGTGGGACGCCTCGACGCTGGACCTGCTCGGCACCGTCTACCCACCCCACAAGGGCGAGCCGTCCCCGCCGGCGCCCAGTTCATCGGCGACACCCACGACGTGGCGATCGCGTCGTACGACGGCAAGGTCTACCGGTGGGAGACCGACCTCGACCGGGCCCTCGACTTCGCCTGCCAGATGGCTGGACGGAACCTGACCGACGAGGAGTGGGAAGAGTTCCTGCCCGCCCAGCCCTACCAGGCCGTCTGCCCAGACGAGTGAGAGGAGGCCCGGATCAGTTTTTGCTGCGTCAGAACTTAACAATCGGAACATTTGAAGGAGAACAGCGAAGGAGCATATCTACATGAAAAAAAACAATGTGCGCGGAACTTCATTCCGCAGCGCGAGGGTTCTCATTGCAATTGCCCTCGCATCGATGATGCTGGCAGGTGGAAGTGCTGCCCTGGCGGGCGGAGACAAGGCAGGTGGAAGTGCTGCCTCGGCAGGCGGACACAAGAAGCCTGTCTTCGTTTCCGGTAACAGCACGGCTTCTGACTGCGGACTCCCAGGGTCGGACTGGGCGATCACATTGACCGGGGACCTCAAGGGCTGCTGGAGCGGTTTCATCCAAGAGTTACAAGTGCAAAGAGTTGCAAGACTACGCTTTGTGGTTCGAGAAGGGTCGCGAGGTCTTTGTAGGGAAGTTTCGCGGGAAGCAGGGCAGATTCAGAACGACTTACACATTCGAAGGGGCCTATGCAAAAGGCGTCTGTCAGTCCTTTGACTTTACCACCGAGGTGGGTGGAGGCTGCACTCACAGAGTCATTGGTGGGAGCGGTGTCTTCGCGGATGCCGAAAGGGCTGATCAAGTTCATCGATGTGATTGCCGGCGTGACGGGCGATCCCGTGACCGGGGAATTCCAAGCCGGCACCGGGGCAAATAACTTCGTCTATTACGGCCGTATAGGTTTCGGTCACGACGACACTGCACCAAGGCCGAGCCGCACCGCGAGTTCGGCGACCGCACGACCAAGTGCTGGATTCTCAAGCGCAACTTCATTGCCACCCCGGACGGGCGGCTGCTGATCGACACCGACCACCCACTACACCTGGACGCCTTGCGTCGGCCACCGGCAGATCGACCGGGACGACATGGTCCCCTTGATCAGCTACTACATCGCCGACACGACCGTCCACCGTGTTGAGCGGCTCCTGGGTGGTCGTGGCGACCCAGCCATGAGGACGACGTCCAGATGGCTGGGTCGCCACGGAAGGTCATGCAGGAGTTCGAGAAGGTCGCTCGGGAACGGCAGCGCGAGCGGAAAGTAAAACCGCAGGTCAGACCGAATCGGGCGGATGGGCTGGCCTGTAGGCCGGGTTCTGTCCCGTCTCACGACGGGGGCGACCATCCATCTACGACGACCGTTGCCGGCCGCCTCCAGCGGTCTACCCGCGCACTCGGGCGGGCCGCCCTCGATCGTGCGCGCGCCCCGCGCCCGAAGGCGCGGAACTTCTTGACCTTGCTCCAAGTGGGGTTTACCGAGCTACACCGGTCGCCCGGCGTACTGGTGGTCTCTTGCACCACCGTTTCACCCTTGCCCCGCAAGCGGGGCGGTCTGTTCTCTGTGGCACTGTCCCGCGGGTTGCCCCGGGTGGGAGTTACCCACCACCTTGCCCTGTGGAGCCCGGACCTTCCTCGGCGAACTCCCGAAGGAGTACGACGCGGTCGCCCGGCCAGCCCATCCGCGCCCCAAGGATAGCGGTCAGTCACGGTCCACGAGCACGCGCGCGACCGGATCGCCGGCCAGTGCAGGTGCGTTGTCAGTGCTCGACCAGACATTCTCGCGCAGAAAGCCGAGGAAGGCATGAGCCTGCCCGGTCTCGTCGAACTCCAGATCCACCACGATGAATTCGGGGTCGTTCTCCGGTTGGCGGATGCGGTGCGACGTCACACCCGCCTTGCCGCGGGCCGTCTCGAACCGGTCGAAAGCACCCTTCCAGGTGTCGTAGTCGCTGATCGGATGCTCGATGTGGAGCGTCGGCATGCGCACCTCCTGGGCCAGAGGCCAGACTAGAGGTTCGTCAGCACCTCGGCGCCGGATGGCGTGACAAGAAGGGTGTGCTCGAACTGCGCGCTGCGGCGCAGGTCCTTGGTCACGACTGTCCAGTCGTCGTCCCACATCACCCACTCGTGGGTGCCGAGGTTGAGCATCGGCTCGATGGTGAACGTCATGCCGACCTCGATGAGATCGTCGTAGAGGGACTCGTCGTAGTGCGGAATGACCAGACCGCTGTGGAAGGCAGTCCCGATGCCATGGCCGGTGAAGTCACGGACCACGCCGTACCCGAACCGCCTGGCGTAGGACTCGATCACCCGGCCGATCACGTTGATCCGGCGACCGGGCTTGACGGCCTTGATGCCACGCTCCAGCGCCTCACGAGTGCGCTCGACGAGGAGCCGGCCCTCCTCGTCCACGTCGCCGGCGAGGAACGTCGCGTTCGTGTCGCCGTGGACGCCGTCGAGGAAAGCGGTGATGTCGATGTTGACGATGTCGCCGTCCTCGATGACCCGGCTGTCCGGGATGCCGTGGCAGATGACCTCGTTGACGCTGGAGCACAGGGACTTCGGGAAGCCCTTGTAGCCGAGGGTGGACGGGTAGGCGCCGTGGTCGCACAGGAACTCGTGGCCGATCCGGTCGAGTTCGTCGGTGGTGATCCCGGGCGCCACGTGCGAGCCGACAAGCTCCCGCGCCTGCGCGGCCAGCCGCCCGGCGACCCGCATCTTCGCGATGGTCTCGGCGTCCTTGACCTCGCTTCCGGTGAAGCGCTCCGGGCCGGGCTTGTCGACGTACTCAGGGCGCGGGATGTGCGTCGGCACCTCGCGCCGGGCGGAGATGGTTGCGGCTGCTACGGGAGTCACGTCGCCGAGTGTAGTTTCACCTCACATGAGCCAGTACTGGTACTGCGTGAAGCACGAGAGGGTCGAGCAGGGTGAGGACATGTGCCCGCCGATCGACCGGCTCGGCCCGTTCGCGACCCGGGCGGAGGCCGAGAAGGCCCTCGAGAAGGCCGAGGAGCGCAACGAGGCATGGGACAACGACCCCCGATGGAACGACCCCGAGGACTGACGCCGTGACCGAGCGCGGCCAGGAGGCCGCCTAGTGGCGCGCTCGCGCGGGGCCAACGCCACTTCTCCCTGGCCGTTCGTCGGCATGGCCGGGATGGCATGCGTCTTCTTCCTGTACGCCGCCAGCGGGTTGCTCGCGCCGTGGTGGGCAGTGGTGGTGCTGCTGGTGCTGTGGGCGCTGCTGCTGTTCCTGGCCACGGCTTGGTGGTCGCTGCACCCAACCTGGGTGCCGTGGATCCCGGTGTTCGCCGTCGGCCTGTGGTTCGGCGTGATGAACGCCGGCGGCGCCTGGCTGGGGTGGACCGCCTGAGTCAGCGCGGCGAGACGCGCACGACCGAGTCGTTGCTGCCGTTGCCTGTGGTGATGAGCAGGTCGTTGTTCGGTGCCCGCTCGACGGAGCGGAGCCGACCGAAGTCGCGCAGGCGCTGAGGGGTACGCGTCCACTTCAGGCGCCCGGCCCGGTTGAACTTCATGAAGATCACGCGGCTGGCCTTGAGGCAGGCGACCGCGAGGGTGCCCTGGTAGGTGCCCCACTGCTCACCTCGGACCCAGGTGGCCCCGGACGTGGCGACGGTCGGCGAACCCGAGCGCCACCGAGCGCGGAACTGCCGTCCCGGCAGGCGGGTGTTGGTCATCGGGACGCTCTCGTTGTAGCCGGGTACCGGGTTCCAGCCGTAGTCGCGACCCCGGCCGAGCTTGTTCACCTCGTCGTCGCGCGTCGATCCGTGCTCGACCGACCAGATGGAGCCGTCCGCGCGCTGGGCGAGGCCCTGGACGTTGCGGTGGCCGTAGGTGAAGACGTAGCGCTTGCGCCTGTTGGGCGAGTTCGCCCACCTGTTGCCAGGGAACGGCCTCCCGGTGAGCCGGTTGAGACGCAGCGTCTTGCCGCCCAGGGACTTGAGGTTTCGCGGGTTCCGGCCGACCGCGGCGTCGCCGGTGCCCACCATCAGGAGCCCGCCGCTGGTGATCAGCAGGCGGCAGCCGCCGTGACGACCGCTCGTCGTGGGGAAGCGACCGAGCAGGACCTCACTCAGCCTGGCCCGGGTCCCGGCGCCGTTGAGCCGCCACGCGATCACCCGGATGTCGTGGCCGCCGCCCGTCTTCCTCCAGCCCGAGCACGTGTAGAAGCGGCCGTTGTCGGCGAAGTTCGGGTCCACCTCCATGGACATCAGGCCGGTCTCGCCCGACACCCAGATCCGCCCGCTGGGGAATCCCACCCGCCTCGTGACGCCGGCCTCCCACAGGAGCAGATGTCCCGAGTTGCGCTCGGTGATCAGCATCCGACCGCCGCTGATCGGCTTAACGTCCCAGGGATGCTGGAGATCCCTCACCTGGCGTCGTGCCCCGATCGTCGGGGCGGCCTTCTGGTTCGCCGCCGATGTGGTGGCTGACGATCTGGGGGTATCCGTGGCGGATTCCGAGGTCCCTGTGGCGCCGGTGGCCGCTGGGGCCGCCGGTACGAGCAGGACCAGGGACAGGGCCCCGAGCAGAAGTTTCATGCGAGCCACCGTAACCCCTCGGCAGGCTCCTCGGCGGATGGGCTCAGAACGTGTGCTCAGGGCCGGGGAAGGTGCCGGCCCGGACGTCGTCGGCGTACGCCTTGGCGGCCTCGAGCAGTACGCCGTGCACGTCGGCGTACTGCTTGACGAACCGTGCCATCTTGCCGGTGCGCAGGCCGAACGCGTCCTGCCAGACCAGGACCTGTCCGTCGCACTCGGCGCCGGCGCCAATGCCGATGGTCGGGATCGACAGCTGGCGGGTCACTTGCCCGGCGACATCGCCCGGCACCATCTCCATGACCACGGCGAAGGCGCCTGCGGCCTCGACCGCCTTGGCGTCGTCGAGGAGGCGCTGCGCGGTCTCGCCGCGGCCCTGCACCCGGTAGCCGCCCAGGGCGTGCTCCGACTGGGGAGTGAACCCGATGTGTGCCATCACGGGGACCCCACCGCGGGTGAGCAGCTCGATCTGGGGGGCCATCTCGCGGCCGCCCTCGAGCTTCACGCAGTGCGCGCCGCCCTCCTTCATGAAGCGGACCGCCGTTGCATAGGCCTGCTCGGGCGAGGCCTGGTAGGAGCCGAACGGCAGGTCGCCGACGACCAGCGCCCGGTCGACCGAGCGGGCGACGGCCCGGGTCAGGGGGAGCAGCTCCTCGACAGTCACGGGGAGTGAGGTCGCGTTGCCGTAGACGTTGTTGCTGGCGCTGTCGCCGACCAGGAGCACCTCGATCCCGGCCTCGTCGAAGGTCTGGGCGGCGTACTGCTCGTACGCCGTCAGCATCGTGAACTTCTCGCCACGCTGCTTCAGCTCGCGCAGGTGGTGGGTGCGAACCCGCTTGATCGGGGCGGTGTCGTTCATCTGCTCAGGCTAGTCCTGAGCACGGGCAAGCGCGCTGTGGCGCCGCTCACGCCGCCATGTCACCGCGACGTCACCGCGACGTCGCCGCGACCTAGGCTGGGCGGCATGACGCGCGACTGGGACCTGCGGGGCGACGAGCTGGCATCGGACTCGATCGCCCGCGGGGAGCCGACCGAGTGGTTCGACCGGCTGTACGCCGAAGGCGCGGCGGGTCACGTGTCCATGCCGTGGGACCGCACGACCCCGCACGTGATGTTCGAGGAGTGGGCCGCGGAGCGCTCGCTGGACGGGACGGGCAAGGAAGCAGTCGTTGTTGGCTGCGGCCTGGGCGCCGACGCGGAGTACGCCGCCTCGCTGGGCTTCGCCACCACGGCGTTCGACGTTTCCACGACCGCCGTCGAGCTGGCGCTGGCGCGCAACCCGGGCACCACGGTGGACTACCGCGTCGCCGACCTGCTCGCGCTCCCGCACGACCTGCCCGGCCGCTTCGACCTCGTCGTGGAGATCTTCACCCTGCAGGCCCTGCCCGACCCACCGCGGGCTGCCGCCGCGGCCGGCGTCAGGTCGCTCGTCGCGGAGGGAGGCACGATGCTGGCCATCGCGTTACGCGACGACGGAAGCCAACCGATCGACCAGGGTCCGCCGTTCGTCCTGACCGGCGATGCGATGGAGGGGCTGGCCGTCGATGGGCTTGAACTAGTCGAGCTCGAGGCGCTCGACGGGCCGCGCTGGCGCGGTGAATACCGCCGGCGAGGCTAACGCGACAGCTCGCCCAGGAGCCCGTCGATCGCGACTCGGTCGCTCTCGGTGCCTGAGTGGGGTGCGGCGAACCAGTCGGCATACTGAGCGATCTCGTCGAGTCGCCACTCGAGGTCGAACAGCTCCAGAAGCGCCGGGTCGGCGTCGACGAGATCGCCGTAACCGCACTCGTGCAGGGTCCGCAGGTCCCGCTCCCGGGGCGCGAGCTTCAGCGACTCCCAGTCGACCAGCCACGTCCCGGACGGTGAGCGGAGCTGATTGCGGGTGTGTGGTTCGCCGTGAGTGGGCACCCAGGTCCGCGGGTCGGTCGTGGCAGCGAGCCGGTGGTAGTCGGACGTCCACACGGCAATGTCGCCGAGGCGGTCCTGGATCGCTGTCCGAGCCCGCTCGCCGTACGGCCCCGTCTGCCACTCCCGCTCGACCCGCGCGGCCAGATCGTTCGCGAAGCCGATCGACACCAGCGGTCGCCAGCGCGGGATGCCGTCCGGGGGAGTCGCTCCATGCAGCCGACGGAGCATCTCGAGTGTCCATTCCGCATCCCCGTCGTCCACGAAGCCACCGTCACCCGCGACGCCGACCTGCCACGCCGTCGTGCTCAACGATCCGTCGGCGAACGGGACGGTGAAGGTGCCGGTTCGGGTGGGCAGGCTCGCCACGACGAAGTCCAGGCCGTCCCTGTCGAGCCGGGCCGCGCCGGCGTAGGCCGACTCGAGCGACTCGTGGGAGTGTCGGGGGAGCAGACCGTCCAGCGTCACGAAGAGGCGCGGTTCGCCCTGCGCGTACGCCGCCCAGTGGTGCGCCCCGAACCCGACTGGCAGGTGCTGGATGCGATCCACCGCAGCAGACCAGTGCGTGCGCAGACAGCCGAGCACGTCGTCGTCCCTGACATGTGGCGGGGGCTCGCGCATGGACGACGGTGTATCACGTCCGGTCGGGCGTCACGCCGCGTCCGCCGCGGCTTCCAGGTCGGCGATCACTATCTTGCGCATGGCGAGCATTGCCTCGGTCGCGGCCTTTGCGCGAGCCGGGTCGGGGTCACTCACCAGCTCGTAGAGCTGATTCGGGACGATCTGCCAGGACACCCCGAAACGGTCCTTCAGCCAGCCGCACACCGACTCCTCGCCGCCGTCGGAGAGGGAGTCCCAGTAGTAGTCGACCTCCGCCTGGTCCTGGCAGGTGACGCTGAACGAGATCGCCTCGCTGAATTGGAACTGGGCCGGACCTCCATTGATGCCGCGGAAGGTCAGGCCGTCCAGCTCGAACTCGCCGGCCATCGCCCTCCCCGGTTCTCCGGGTCCCGCGTCGTTGTAGCGGGTGACATGCCGCACCGAGGAATTGGGGAAGATCGAGGTGTAGAACTTGGCAGCCTCTTCCAGGTTGTCGTCGAACCACAGGCAGGGGCTGATCGAGGTCATGGCGCGCTCCTTCGCGAAGTGGGTACGACGTACCGACTGCCGTGGACCCTCGAAGTCATCGCCCGGTCCCCACTGACTGCTCGCCGTGCACATCGACCAGGACCCGGGACGCGGAGGGGCCCGCCCCGACCGAAGTCGAGACGGGCCCCAGGGCGTTCTCCGGACGCCCGCTAGCAACCTGACTTTCTGAGCGTGAAGTCCGCTCGGGTCTCCTCGCCACGGAACACCCTGGCCTGTTTGGTCTGCGGCGAATAGCCGTCCTTGGCCGCGATGAGGGTCAAGGGGTTGGCACCCGTGTGGAACCAGTAGGCGTAGGTACCGTCGGACTCGGTGTCGAAGGTCCACGAACCGGACCACGAGTCGACCTGGATCGTGGCTCCCGGCAGCGGCGCCGTGTCATCGTTGCAGGCTCGTCCACTCACCGTGCCGACCAGCTTGCCCCAGGTGGCAGGTGCGTTCACCACCATGGTCACGCCGACCGGCTCGACCGAACCCGGTGCGTTCTCCGCGATCCCGACCGACGCCGTGTACGTGCCCGGTTGGGCGACGTTCGGGTCCATCGTGACGCGGACCGTCACCGACTCGCCGACGTCGAGGGTTGCGGATGTGCGGTTGATGCTCATCCACTCGACGTCGGCCGCACCGGCAGCGCACTCCTCGAAGCCCGGCAGCGTCTCGCTGTCGACCGTCGCGGTGAAGCCACCAGAGGAGCCACCGACCTTGTAGACGCCGCACGCCATCCCGCCCCGGTAACGGGCGGTGTTGGAGTTCGGCAGGTCCTCCCACGCCCCTGAGCCGGGGTTGTAGGCGAAGGTGCGGTTCGTGATGACCGCGCCCTGGACGCCACCGTTGACGACCAGCTTGTCGTTGGCCACGGTGTACCCGCTCGCCCAGGTGTCCACCGGGGCGTCGGGGATCGGCGACCACGAGTCGGCACCCGGGTCGTAGACGAAGCTGGCCTTCGTCCCGGCAGCACCACCGTTGCCGCCGGTGCAGTACACCTTCCCGTCGATGCCGCCGCACGACGCGAAGGCCGCCGGGGCCGGGTAGTCGGTCAGCTGCTCCCACGTGCCCGAGGCCACGTCGAAGGCAGCCACGTCGTTCGACATCGGCGTGCACGCCGCGGTGGTGCAACCACCCACGATGTACAGCTTCCCGCCGACGACGGCCTGCCCGGACGCGGACAGCGACACCGGAGCGTCGGCCGCCTCCGTCCAGGAGTCACCCGCCGGGTCGTAGACCCACGTGTCCGGGGACGGGCCTGCAGCGGCCCAGCCGCCGGTGGCCACGATCTGGCCATTGACTGCTCCCACCGCCATCGCGTTGCGCGGACTGGGCACGCTGGCCTTCGCGTCCCACGCCAACGTGGACGGGTCGTAGGCGAACACCGAAGCGCTGGAGGCGCTGCCGTTGCCGCCGGCGATGGAGTAGGCCACGCCGTCGACGTACACGACCCGGTTGTCCATCACCGTGTTCGGGTAGTCGGCGATGTCGGTCCACGGGGCCTCGTTCGGCTGCGCGGACGACTCCGGAGTACCGGTGCCCGCCTTGCCGTTCGGGGCTGCCGCGAAGGACACGTCGGCCTTGATCTGCTGCAGGGGTGCACCCTCCTGCTGGGCGATCCGGTCGGTGTTGACCCGGTTGCCGTCGGGTGTCTGCATCACGAACCCGCCTGGCCGCTCGCTGAACTCCACGTCGACCGGAGCGTTCCCGTCATTGGTGACCGTGAACGTCCTGGACTTGGCGTCACCGCCGAGGACCGAGGTGGTCTTGACACTCGCCGGGGTGACGGTCAGGTGACCCGCACCCAGTCGGAAGTTGGCAGTCGTGGCCCCGTCTGCTGCCACAGTGACCTGCCGCGTCTGCGACACGAACTGGTTGGCCGTCGCCTCGAACGGGTGGCGTCCCGTCAGGCTCGAGAACATCCAGTAGAAGCCGTCGTCCAGGCCCTCGTCGTCCGGGGTCGCAGCGGTGGTCGCCTTCTCCGCCGGCTTGTCGAGGCTGGTCACGGTCGCGCCGTTGATCCCGGCGGGGCCGGTGGCCCCACGGACGTTACCGACCACGAGCCCGCCATTCACGGGGTCACAGGTCCGGGTGCCGACGAACACGTCATCGACCTCCCACCACCAGTCGAAGTCGGCCTCGTAGTTGTGGAACCGGATCTGGACGTCGGGCTCGCCCGCTGCCATCGGCAACTGGATGAAGTCCTCCCTCGGACCCCGCACGCTGGTCGTCTGGTGCAGGACCGTCTGCCAGGTCGTACCACCGTCGACGCTGACGTCGACGTCGGCGATGTCGCCGAGGTTGTTGTAGTCCTGCTTGAACCCGATCGCGGGATCGGTCTGGCCGGACATGTCGATCACCGGACTGACCAGGGACGTGTTCTGCTGGCCCGTGCTCCCGTAGAAGTCGGAGTCCATGATCGCGAAGTTGCCAGTGCCTCCGGTCATGTTGCTCCGGCCGCCGGGGTTGTTGAACCGCCAGACCTGACCGTTGCCGATGTTGTCGACGACTGTCCAACCCGCGGGCGCCGAGGTGCCATCGAAGCTCTCCGTGACGCCTTCGGTGTTGAACTCGTAGCCGGGAGCCGTGCAGGTGCTGCTGTCCACCTCGAGCACGAACTCCTCGGCGCCACCGCCCTCACTGACCGTGATCTCCCGAGTCTCGGGGAGGTATCCCGGGTACTCGGACGCGACCGTCACCGAGTAGGTGCCGACCGGCATCGAGAGGGAGTACTCCCCGGTGCGCGGGTCGGTGTAGGTGTCGGGTGCCGCCCCGTCGACCGTGACCTGGGCGTAGAGCGGCCAGTCGTGGCCGGATCCGTCGGAGACCGATCCGGAGACCGAAGCCATCGCAGCCTCCGCAAGGGCGAAGTCCTGCGTGGCTTCCTCGCCCGCGACCACAGTGACGGTGGCCGTCTGCGACTCGAAGCCGAACGCCGAGGCGGTGACGGTGTACTCACCGGCCGACAGCCGGGTCGAGTAGGTGCCGTCCGCGCCGGTCGTGAGGGTGCGGCTGGTCTCCCCGCCGGTCACCTCGACCTCAGCGCCCTGGATCGGGTCGCCGGAGCCAGCCTCGGTCACGGTGCCGGACAGGTCGCCGGTGTCGCCGACAGGTGCCGCCTGGACCAGGGCCAGGGCGTCGAGACGCCCCTCGCCGAACACGTTGTTGTCGTCGGCGGTGCCGCCGCATTGTGCGGAGTCCGAGTCGACTGCGCTTCCGTCGAGCAGCTCCCACGTGGCGTCGAGGTCGCCGACCAGGGACGGCGCTGCCGACCACAGGAGAGCGATGCTGCCCGCGAGGTGAGGAGCCGCCATGGACGTGCCGCTGATCGCGCCGTAGGTGCTGCCGGGGAAGCTGGACCGGACGTTCACGCCGGGGGCGGAGATGTTCGGCTTCAGCTCGCCGCCCTGTCCGGCGCCTCTCGAGGAGAAGCCGGCGATGGCGTTGCCGATGTCGTAGGCGCCGACCGAGTAGTTGAGGATCCGGCTACCCGGTGCACCGCTCGTCTGGCAGCTTGGTCCGTTGTTGCCGTTGGACCACGTGCCGAAGATGCCGGCGGCAGCCCACGCCTCCAGCACGTCCTCCATGAACGGGTCATTGCTCGGCACCGTGGTGCCCCAGGAGTTGTTGATGATGTGGGGGCGCTTGGTGATGTCGGGGTTCTGGTTGTTCAGGTCGGTGGGTGCAAGCATCCACTGGCCCGAGCTGATCAAGGCCGCGTCGGTGGGGCAGCAGCCGTTGGCTGCGATCCACTTCGCGCCCGGAGCCACACCGATCTGGTTGGCCCCGCCGTCGTCGCCGACCATCGTGCCCATCGTGTGGGAGCCGTGGCCGTTGGTGTCACACGGCGCGGTCGCGCAGGTGCCCGCCGCGTTGAACCAGTTGTAGTTGTGGTTGAAGGTCCCGTCGCCGTTGTTGCCGCGGTACTTCGCGACCAGGGCCGGGTGGTCGAACTGGACACCGGTGTCGATGTTGCCGACGACGATGCCTTCACCCGTCACGCCGAACTGGTCCCACACGTCATCGGCGTTGATGTTCGCGATCCCCCATTCGACCGCGTCAACGTCCTTGAGGTCCTTGCCCTTGATCGGCTTCTCGACCTCGTACTCGCGCGTCGGCCACAGGGACTGGACCTCGCGCAGGTCCGCCAGCTTCTTGACCAACGCCTGATCTCCGGCGTCGACCCGGATGGCGTTCGTCGCGTAATAGGCCTCGTAGCTCGCCCCGGCGTCCTCGAGCAGGGCGATGCTGTCCTGCTGGCTGGCCTCGGCCGCGGCCGTCAAGGCGTCGTACACCGCCTGGCCGCGCTCGTTCCAGTCCTCGACCTTGGTGGCGGCCGAGAGATCAGCCTGCTCGAAGCGAACCCAGAACGATGCCTCGTCCTTCTGGTCGAGCTGGTTCGCGAGCTGGGGCTTGATCTTGTCGGCTGCGCTGACTTCTGGTGCCGCCGCCTGGGCCGATGGGCCGAGGATGACGAGCGCCGAGGCTGCGACCACGAGGGCCACCAGCCGGAGGAGCAACGTCGATCGCGGAGAACCGCGTCGGCGTGCTCGAGATGGCGTCGATGCCATGAGCTACCTCCCGAGAGATGTGTCCCGAGGTGCTTGCGGCCCCGGGGGTGAGTTCCTGGGTGTCCAACCCAGTTGGGTCACCAGTCCGGAAGCGACGCTAAAGAGCGGACACCGGTGTCCACAACGCGAACATCTGGGCAATTCATGGCCGTTCTGGGCGATTCACCGGCAATGCACTCGCTACGGGGCGGTAACCGCTGGGATTCCTGAGGTCCTTGACTTCTCCTGCGGCTGGGGGGAGGTTGTCCCTGCTGAAGAAAGGACGGACATGTCTCTCGCTCGGGCAGAGGGACCGTTCCAATCGGGGGCAGCAAGCCCGGCTTCGGTCGAAGCACCGGCCATGGTCATCGCCGTCGCGGCCACCCCGGAGGAACGCCTTCGAGTCACGCAGCTCGTCGGTGACGAGCTCGCACTCGTGATGGTTGCTACACGCGACGAGGCGATCGCCTTGCTGCTGGGGGGAGCGTCTGCCACCCCGGTCGTCGAGGGCGCCGTGGTCGAGCCGGTCCCCGAGCCCCATGCACTCCCCGGCAGACCCGTGCTCGCCGTGGACTCCGACCTGCGCACCGCAAGCTGGAGCGGACGATCGGTCGCCCTGTCACCCCTCGAGCACGACCTGCTCAGCTGTCTCCTCGCCGAGATCGGCCACACCTGGGCGTTCGACGTCCTGCATCGACAGATCTGGGGGAACGAACACCTCGGCGACCGGTCGGACGTGCAGTCGGTGGTCAAGCGGCTGCGCCACAAGCTGCGCGACCTCGGATGTCCGCTCCAGATCAAGGCCGTGCGCGGCGTGGGGTTGCGCTTGGTCGACCAGCCGCCCGCGATGGAGATCAAGCTTGTCGCTTCGGCCGGCTCGTAGTCGGACGCGCTGAGGGCAGCCGCCCTTAGACTCGAACCGTGGAGTTCTACTCGGCGTACGACCAGGGGTTCGCCCGGGTCGCCGCGTGCACGATCCCCGTGGCCATCGCGGATCCGGCCGCCAACGCACGGACAGTGCTGCAGCAGGTCCGGGCGTGCCATGACGACCACGTGGCGGTTGCGCTCTTTCCCGAGCTCTCGCTGTGCGGTTACGCGATCGACGATCTGGTGTTGCAGGACATCCTGCTCGCATCGGTGGAAGTGGCGATCGTCGAGATCGTCAAGGGCTCGGTCGACCTGCTGCCGATCATCGTGGTCGGTGCGCCGCTCCTGCACGGCACACGGGTCCTGAACTGCGCCGTGGTGATCCACCGTGGGCGGATCCTCGGAGTGGCCCCGAAGTCATACCTGCCCACGTACCGCGAGTTCTACGAACGCCGCTGGTTCGCACCGGGCGACGACCGCAGGGGTACGACGATCACGATCCGGGGACTCGACGAGCTCGGCCAGGGCGACGTGCCGTTCGGGCCGGACCTGATCTTCGAGGCGACCGACGTGCCTGGCCTGAGGCTGCACGTGGAGATCTGCGAAGACATGTGGGTGCCGATTCCCCCGAGCTCGGAGGCTGCCCTGGCCGGCGCCACCGTCCTGGCGAACCTGTCCGGGAGCCCGATCACCGTCGCCCGGGCCGAGGACCGGCGGCTGCTCGTCCGCAGTGCGAGCGCACGGTGCTCGGCGGCCTACGTGTTCGCGGCGGCGGGACAGGGCGAGTCGACCACCGACCTGAGCTGGGACGGCCAGACCATGGTCTACGAGTGCGGTGACCTGCTCGTCGAGACCGAGCGGTTCCCGGACGGCCCGCGGCGCGGCGTCGCCGACGTCGATCTCGACCGGATCCGGCAGGAGCGGGTGCGTCAGGGCACGTTCGACGACAACCGCAGGACATTCGGTCTCGAGACGGGTTTCGAGACGCTCGCTGACGCTCGCTCCTCAACCCAGGTCGCTGACGCTCGCTCCTCGACCAGCGCCAGGAGCTTCCGGACGATTCGGCTCGAGCTCCAGCCGCCTTCGGGTGACATCGGCCTGCGCCGCAAGGTGGATCGCTTCCCCTTCGTGCCCGACGACCCGGAGCGTCTTGCCCTGGACTGCTACGAGGCCTACAACATCCAGGTCTCAGGGCTCGAGCAGCGGTTGCACGCCATCGGCCAACCGAAGGTCGTGATCGGCGTCAGCGGCGGACTCGACTCAACCCATGCCCTGATCGTGGCGGCGAAGGCGATGGACCGCCTCGACCGGCCGCGGAGCGACATCCACGCGTTCACGATGCCCGGCTTCGCCACGGGCGAGGCCACGAAGTCCTACGCCACCCGGCTCGCGAAGTCTCTCGGTGTGACCTTCGAGGAGCTCGACATCACCGCGACCGCGCGGCAGATGCTGGCCGACATCGACCACCCGTTCGCGGACGGCGAGGAGGTCTACGACGTCACGTTCGAGAACGTGCAGGCTGGCATCCGCACCGACTACCTCTTCCGGCTCGCCAACCACCGCGGCGGGATCGTTCTCGGCACCGGCGACCTGAGCGAGCTGGCACTCGGGTGGTGCACCTACGGCGTCGGTGACCAGATGTCGCACTACGCGGTGAACACCGGCGTGCCCAAGACCCTGATCCAGCACCTGATCCGTTGGGTGATCGAGAGCGGGCAGTTCGAGGCCGACACCAACGAGGTGCTGCACGAGATCCTCGACCAGGAGATCACCCCGGAGCTGATCCCCAGCAGAGAGGACAAGCTGCCGCAGCGCACCGAGGACTCCGTGGGGCCCTACGCGTTGCAGGACTTCACGCTCTTCCATGTGATCCGGCGCGGCTACCCGCCGAGCAAGATCGCCTTCCTCTCCTGGCACGCCTGGCGCGACCCGACGTCGGGGGAGTGGCCGCCGGGGTTCCCGGAGGAGGGCCGGAACGCCTACGACCTCCCGGTCATCCGACAGTGGCTCGAGGTCTTCGTGAAGCGTTTCTTCGCCAGCCAGTTCAAGCGGTCCGCGCTGCCCAACGGGCCGAAGGTGAGCGCCGGCGGCACGATGTCGCCGCGTGGCGACTGGCGGATGCCCTCCGATGCGAGCGCCGCCGCCTGGCTAGCAGAGATCGAGGAGAACGTCCCGGTCGAGTGAGCGGAGTCAGGCCCTTGACCCGGACTTAATGTGTCCATCTCCCGGGCTTATCGGGCGTGGCGTGAGGCTGCAGGCAGACCACGACCCGACCAGGAGGAACGTCATGATGAAGATCCGACCCGCCACGATTGCCCTGACCACGCTCACCACCGCGGCCCTGCCCGCACTGCTCGTGGTCGCCCCGGCGCACGCCGGCGACGGCGATGTCGAGAAGGCGCGCAACTGCGGTGGCTTCCGGATCGAGCTCAAGGTCGGTCGGGAGGACGCCGGCTGGGAGGTCGAGTCCGACGTCGACGACGCGCGCGCAGGCAGCCGCTGGCGGATCAAGATCCGGCAGGACGGCCGCATGGTCTTCAACCGGTTGCGGACCGCTGGCCGGCAGGGCGACGTCGAGGTGGACCTGCGGCGACGCAACACCGCTGGGACCGACACCTTCCGGTTCACCGCGCACCCCGCCGGCAACCCAGCTCGGCGATGCTCCCTGCAGATCACCAGGGGCTGACCGAGGCAACACAGACACAGAGTCGCCGATCCGCGGGTTGCGCCGAGAGGAGCGTCACCCTGTCCCGGTGCTGCGCGACATGAGCGCCGGCCAGGCTCGGACCGGGATCAGCCGCGCGGTCTTCATCAGCGCCGCCATCCGCCGCGGGAACACGATCTCCACGCGTCCGGCCTCGATCCCGTCGGCAATCTCTCGTGCCGCCCTGTCCACATCGATGATGAACGGCATCGGGAAGTCGTTGACCTCGGTCATCTCCGTCCGCACGAACCCCGGGCAGACCGTGGTCACCTTGATGCCACGGGGCGAGAGCGCGGCCCGCAGCGCCTCCAGCAGGTTGATCTGAGCGGCTTTCGTGGCGCCGTACGCCTCTGCGCCGGCGATGCCGCGGTAGCCCGCGACGGAAGCGATGCCGACGATGTGGCCGGTCCCGGCCGCGGCCATCGGCGGGATGGCGGCTGCCAGGAGGTTGTTGAGCCCGAGGAGGTTGACCTCGACATGCCGCTCGAAGTCTTCGGGGTCCCACAGCGCGGCGTCGAACTGCTTCCAGTAGCCGGCGCACAAGACCACGACGTCGACGCCGCCCAGACGCTCGACGACGTCGGAGTGCGCACGGCGGACGGCGTCGCCGGTCTGTCACGTCGAGCGGTACGACGGCCATGTCGTCGCCCGCGACCTCCTCGAGGTCCTCGACCCGGCGCGCGCTGATCGCGACCTCGGCGCCCCGGTGCACCAGCTCGGTGGCCAGGGCAGCGCCGATGCCGCTGGACGCGCCGACGAGCCAGTAGCGCCGTCCCTTGACTCGCTCCCCGCGGCTCACGCGGCTCCCTCCAGAGGACGTTCGAGGCGGATCTGCGCCACGTCGAGGTAGCCCGATGCGAACCCCGCCTCGCAGTACGCCAGGTAGAACTCCCATTTCCGGCGGAAGGTCTCGTCGAACCCGTACCCCGCGATCACCGGCCAATCTGCGTCGAACGTGTGCCGCCAGCGACGAAGGGTCTCCGCGTAGTGGCGACCGAACGCGTTCACCTCGCCGACCCGCAAACCGGTGTGCCGGATCGTGGTGTCCTCGATCGCCTGCAGCGACGGGATCAGGCCACCCGGGAAGATGTGCTTCTGGATCCAGCCGAAGGAACGGCGGGTGTTCAGGTAGCTGTGGTGGCTCATCAGGATCGCCTGAATCGCCGCGACACCGCCGGGTGCGAGCCGCTCGTCGAGGGTGGAGAAGTAAGTCGGCCAGTACTCCTCGCCAACGGCCTCGATCATCTCGACGCTGACGATCGCATCGTATGTGCCGTCGACCTCTCGGTAGTCCTGGATCCGGATGTCGACGCGGTCGGTGAGACCGGCCGCGTCGACGCGCTCCTGCGCCAGAGCCGCCTGCTCGGCGGAGAGCGTCACGGTCGTCACCCGCGCCCCGCGGCGGGCCGCTTCGACCGCGAGGGTGCCCCAGCCGGTGCCGAGCTCCAGGACGCGGGTCGCTTCGCCCACGCGTGCCTGGTCGAGGATCGCGTGCACCTTGCGCAGCTGTGCCTCCTCGAGCGACTGGTCGGCCCAGGGAAGCGACTCGTCGAAAAGTGCCGAGCTGTAGCTCATCGTCTCGTCGAGGAAGGACGCGAACAGGTCGTTGCTGAGGTCGTAGTGGGCCTCGATGTTGCGTCGCGAGCCGGTCAGAGAGTTGCGCTGGGCTTTCGGGATCCGCCGGTCGACCACTCGTCGGAACCTGGTCAGCGACCGGGGGACCATCGTCGTCAGCCGTTCGGCGAACGGCAGCAGCAGCTCGGCCAGGTCGGTGCCGGGCGCGGCTCGCCAGTCGCCGGCCATGTACGCCTCGCCGATCCCGATCTTGGGGTGGTGGGCGAGCCGTTCGAACAGCGCCTGCGGGCGGACGATCTCCATCGCCGGACCGCCGCCTGGACGGCTGCCGGGCGCGCGGCCGAGGAGCGTGCCGTCGGGCATGCGCACCTCGACGGGGACCCGTCGTACGACGGCGTCCAGGACGCGGCGTGCGGCGACGGCCCGGACGCAGAGGGGCCGCAGCAGCGGCTGGCGAAGGCAGATGGGTTGCACCATTGTGCTCATCGGACGTTCTCCTCGAGGACATGCGTGGGTCGGGGCTGGATGGGGAGGCGGGAGAGCCAGAGCCGGATCCCGTGGTAGCGGATGAGCAGGCTCACCCGCTGGGTCATGAGCAGGTGGCGCAGCGCGGTCCTCGCGACGGTGCGCCGCGTGGCAGGCACGGGGGTCCCGGTCGTGGTGGCGGTGAGCACGCGCTCGCCGCCGCGGTCGAGGCCGACGGTCACGCTCACCCGGTCGGGCGCGAGCCGCAGCCTGACGTCGTACCGGCCGGAGACGTCGTTGAACGGTGAGACGTAGAACGCCTTGTCGACGCCGCCCCGGCCGCGGTCGTCGACGTCGAGCAGGTATGCGTGCCGCTCGCCGTAGGTGTTGTGCACCTCGAGGACGACCGCCTTCAGCGCGCCGTCCGGGGCCACGCACCAGAACACCGACAGCGGGTCGAAGGTGTGGCCGAGGACGCGTGCGTGCGCAAGCATGAGCACCCGATCCTCAGCCTCGAGCGGCACGCCGCGGCGGGCGAGGAACCGTTCGACGTCCCCGCGGATGCCGCCGCCGAGCCGGCCGCCGTCGAGGTGGTCCCTGGCGTCGAAGCGGGCGAGCAGCCCCAGCTGGGGGAGGTCGTCGAGGTCGACCAGCCACTGGTAATGGGCGTGCTCGAACGTGCGCTGCAGCGGGGTGCGGCGGGTGTGGCTGACGGTGCCGACCACTAGCGCGGGCAGCCCGGGTGCCTCGACCGCCGTCACCAGCGTCGCCCCGAACGACTCTGCGGCCTCGACGCCAGAGCGGCAGCCGTCCTCGTGGAAGCCCCAGCCCAGGTGGGCACCGGCGAACGCCACCCGGTCGCCTCCGCCGGCGCGTAGCCGCCGCGCCGCGGCGACCGCCTCGTGGGTGAAGACCGGGTGCGTGTAGGTCATCCTTGCCGTGACGCGTTCCGGGTCGACGCGGCCGGCGGGGTTGAGCGTGACGATGTGGTCGTCGGTGTCGTCGAGTCCCATCAGCCGGTTCATCCAGTAAGACACCAGTACCGGTTGGTCGCCGCCGACGCCGTCGCAGCGCATCCGGTAGTTCCACGAGGCGCGGGCTGCGGCGCGTGTGGGGAGGACGCTCGGGTCGCGGTGCAGCCAGGTCTCGTTGACCGAGTACGTGATCGCACCGAGGTCGTCCTTCTCCTGTGGCGTCGCGTCGTCGAGCAGGTGCAGCGCCTGGTCCGCGTGCGTGGCGACGACGACGCGGTCGTACGTCGCCACCCCGTCGGCCGCCGTACGCACGTCGACGCCGTCGTCGTGCCGAGTGACCGAGGTGACAGGACTGTCGTGGCGCACGTCGGCGCCTCTGTGCGTAGTCGCTCGGCCAGTCGGTGGACGTACGTCGCCGAGCCGCCGACGACCGTGCGCCAGGTGGGGGAGCCGTGCACGGTGAGCATCCCGTGGTGGTCGAGGAAACGGAACAGGTGGCGGGCGGGGTATGCCGCGGAGTCGGAGTCGCCCGAGGACCACACGCAGGAGACCAGCGGGAGCGCGAAGTGCTGGACGAAGTACTCGGAGTACCCGCCGGCGGCCAGGAACTCGCCCCACGTGGGGTCTGCCTGGCCGGCGCCTGCTGGTCCTCGTGTCGGTGCCGTCGTCGAGCAGTGCGCGGGCGGCGCGGTGGAACCGCGGCACCTCGACGAGCATCCGGGCGAACCGCGGGTCGGCCAGTCGGGACGGCTGGGCGAGGAGTCCCGCGAAGCCCGCGCCCGCCGGCGTACGAGAGGCCGCAGGCGTCGCAGGTGATGCTCATGCTCATCTCGGTGGCGCGAGTGGGGACGTCGAGCTCGCGGAAGAGGCGGAGCAGGTGAGGGTAGGTCCGCTCGTTGTGGACGATGAAGCCGCTGTCGACGCGGAGCGGGCGGCCGTCGGCGGCTGTGACGTCGTGAGTGTGTGCGTGGCCGCCGAGGCGTCGTGTCGCCCTCGAGGACGCGTGACGTCGTGGGTGGCGCTCAGCACGTGCGCCGCGGTGAGGCCGGAGACGCCGGCTCCGATCACGGCGGCGGTGGGTTTGGCGTTCATGGGCACTCCCGGTGCTGGTGCGTCACCGCGTGTTCGGAGCTGTCGCGGAAAGCGGATTGTCTAATGTTTGTCCATACGTTAGAGTTAGATGCGCAAGGTTTGTCAAAGGTTTGGAGAAGCCAGATGAAGATCGTCCGCACCGTGACCGTGGACCGCCCGCTCGCCGAGGTGTTCGCGTATCTCAGCGACTTCACCACCACCGAGGAGTGGGATCCGGGAACGGTCAGCACCACGCGTGCAGGGCGGCGACGGGGGAGTCGGCACGCGTACCGCAACGTGTCGAGGTTCCTGGGCCGCGAGACCTCACTCACCTACGTGGTGCTGGAAAGTCACTGCCGCCGTCGCTGCTTGCGGCTGCGCGGGGAGAACGAGACCGTCGTCGCGCACGACACCATGTCCTTGGCCCCGAGCGCATCGGGCGGGACCGAGCTGACCTATCGCGCGGTCTTCGAGTTCAAGGGAATGGCCAGACTGGTCGCGCCGCTGGCCGCCCCGGCTTTCAAGCGGCTCGGCGACAAGGCCGAGGAAGGGCTGCGCGCCGCCCTCGGCCGTGCTCACTCCTAGACTCCACGAACCATGTACACGATCAAGCACGCGGCAGAGATGGTCGGGGTGACCGTTTCCACGATGCGTGCGTGGGAGCGGCGGTACGGCGTGGTCGCGCCGGCGCGCACGGACTCGGGCTACCGGTTGTACGACGACGCTGCAGTGCACGCGCTTTCACTGATGAACTCCCTCGTGCTCGAGGGCTGGTCGGCCAGGCAGGCCGCGGAGGAGACGAGGCGGCGGATGACCGACGGGGACATCGTGCCTGCCGAGCGCTCTCCGGTACGTCCGATATCTCCGTCGTCGGCGGATGTCGACACCACGATGTTCGTCGATGCGGCTGCGCGGCTCGACGCTGTCGGCCTGACCCGGATCCTCGACGAGCGGTTCGGTCGGGCGTCGTTCGAGTCGGTGGTGGACGGCTGGCTGATGCCGACGCTCTGCGCTCTCGGGGACGCCTGGGCTGACGAGCGGGTGAGTGTCGCGGGTGAGCACCTCGCGTCGTACGCCGTCCAGCGGCGCCTCGCTGCCGCCTACGACGCTGCTGCCTCGTCGAGCGGCGGCCCGCGAATCGTCGTCGGGCTGGCTTCCGGGGCCCGTCACGAGCTCGGCGCACTTGCGTTCGCAGCTGCCGCACGTAGGGCAGGGCTGGAGGCGGCGTACGTCGGCGCCGACCTCCCGGCCGCAGACTGGGTGACCGCGACGAACGCGCATGAGGCCGCGTGCGCGGTGCTTTCGATCTCCCGCGCCGCCGAACTCAAAGCGGTGAGGAAGGTCGTCTCCGACCTGCGGGCCGACCGGCCGGGGCGCCTGATCGCAGTCGGCGGTGCGCTCGCGGACAGGGCGCCGGAGGAATGCCTGCGGCTGGGGCACGAGATCGCAGCGGCGGCCGCGTCCCTGGCTGCGACGCTGCGAGACGGCACTGCTCCTGCCTAGATCTCAGACGCGCTGCGACCAGACCTTCGTGTCGCGCACAAGGACCTGCAAGGGTGAATCCATGACCGGAAGTCCATGGCGCCCGCCTCGTAGAGCCGGAGCCCGCCGAAGGCCATCTACATGCCACGCACTTCGTGCGGGCTGGTGATCAGCGCCAGCCGGGGAACCCGAATCCGGCCGGTCCGCGCCGCCCAGCTCGGTCAGCTGACCGGCAGATCCAGGAACCCGGTGCCGCGCTTGATCAGCTCGTTGGCGATGATCACCCGCTGGATCTCCGAGGTGCCCTCCCAGATCCGGTCGACGCGGACCTCGCGGTACATCCGCTCCACCGGATAGGACCGGTCGTAGCCGCGACCGCCGAAGATCTGCAGGCAGCGGTCGACGACCCGGCCGGCGGCCTCGCTCGCGGACAGCTTGGCGATCGACGCCTTGGCGTGCAGGGTCTTGCGGTCGACGCCGTGGTCGGCCTCCCAGGCCACCTGGTGGGTGAACGACCGGTTCACCGCGATGTCGACGGCGCAGTCGGCGAGCATCGCCTGGATCATCTGGAAGCTCGCGATCGGCGTACCGAACTGCTCGCGGCGGACCGCCCAGTCCCGGGCCAGCGACAGCGCTCGCTCGGCGACGCCGACGGTGCGCGCGGCGATCATCAGCCGCTCGTCGGTGAACCAGTCCTTGGTCAGCTCGAAGCCCTGCCCGACCTCGCCGAGCACGGCGTCGGTCGGCACGAACACGTCCTCGAAGACGAACTCCGGGTGGCCGTTGACGGCGGAGTGCATGAAGTGCGGCGTCCGGCTGATCCGGACCCCGGGCGTGTCCTTCTCGACGAAGAACAGCGTGGACTCGTTGCCCGGCAGCACGTTGGCCTGCACCAGCAGGAAGTCGGCGACGTCACCGCAGGTGACGAACCACTTCTCGCCGTTGATCAGCCAGCCGCCGTCGACCGGCGTCGCCGTGGTCCGGATGGCACCGGCGTCCGACCCCGACTCCGGCTCGGTCGTGGCGAACGCGTCGAAGCGCTCGCCCCGCAGGATCGGCAGCAGGTAGCGCTCCCGCTGTTCGGGCGACGCCTTGGCCAGCACGTTGGAGGGCCGCCACGGGATGTCCCACAGGCAGTTGGTGACCTTGCCGAACTCCTCCTCGACGATCACCTGCTCGAGCAGGGTCAGGCCGGCGCCGCCCCACTCCTTGCGGCATGTTGATGCCGTAGACCCCGGCGTCCATGGCCGCCTGGGTGAGCTTCTGGACGGTCTCGCGCGGCAGCGGACCGCCGGCCCGCTCGGCCTCGTCCTCGTACTCCATGAGCAGCTGGGCGTAGGCCGCGGCGCGACCCTTGAGCTCGAGCTGCGCGGGCGTGTAGGCGAAGTCCATCGGTGGGTTCCTGTCAGTGGTGGGCGGGGGAGTGCGGTGACGATGCGGGCGTCGAGGGCGACCGCGCCGGTCGGGAGTGACGAGCAGCGGGTTGACCTCGAACTCCGCGATCTCGGGGTGGGCGGCCGCGAACCGGCTGAGCGCGGCCACCACGCGGGCCGCGGCGTCGACGTCCAGCGCCGGCCGACCCCGGTGCTCGCCGAGCAGGGCAGCGGTACGCAGCCGACGCAGCATCCGCGCCGCCTCCTGCTCGTCGACGGGCCCGAGCGCGACCTGGACGTCGCCGAGGACCTCGGTGGCGGTGCCGCCCATGCCGACCAGCACCGTCGGGCCGAAGCGCGGGTCCCACTTGCCTCCGACGATCAGCTCGACGCCGCTGCGCAGGTCGGCCATCTCCTCGACGGAGAACGCCGGCGGGGCGAGCCGCTCGACCAGCCGGGCGTGCGCCGTCGACCAGCGCCTGCGCGGTCCGCGCAGCCCGACCACGACCCCGCCGGCGTCGGACTTGTGGAGCAGGCCCAGCGCCTTGAGCACGTACGGCGGCCGCAGCTCGCTCGGCCGCCTCGCGCAGCTCGTCCGGCGTGGAGACCTCGCGGGCGGGCACGAACGGCACGCCCGCCGCGGCGAAGGCGGCACGCGACGCGGAGTAGTCGACCGCGGTCGAGCGGCGGCCGCCGGCTCCGGCATCGGCTCGACCGATGGCGCTGCGGGCCTCGACCGCGGTCGCGGCGAGGGCCGCCGCCGCGTCCTCGATCGCCGCGAACACCGGGACCCCGTCGTCGGCGAGGATCCGGCAGGCCGGGGCGTCCGGGAAGATCGACTGCACCGCCACCGGCTTGCGACCGCCGGCGTCGGCCGCGATCTGCTTGGCGGCGGCGCACTCGGCGGGGCCGAGGCCGGTGAGGCCGTCCTCGCCGCTGGAGTAGCCGCCGAAGTACCCGGTCATCAGGATCGCGTCGACGTCGTCGGCCTCCTGCGAGCGCGGCGAAGGCGCGGGCGTAGCTGTGCGGGTCCTTCTCGCCGGCGCCGGCCAGGTCGACCGGGTTGCCGACGCTGGACTGGCTCCACAGCGCCTCGGTCAGCGCCAGCCGGGTCGGCTCGCCGAGGGCCGGCGCCTCGAGCCCGGCCGCCTCGAGGACGTCGCAGGCGATGACGCCGTGGCCGCCGCCGTCGGTGAGCACCGCGACGCGCGGACCGCGGGGCGGGCCTGCTGACGCAGCGCCATCAGGACGTCGGCGAGCTCCGCGCGGGGTGCGGACCTGGATCGCACCGGCCGCCCGGCAGGCCGCCGAGATCACCGCGGCGTCGCTGGTCAGCGAGCCGGTGTGCGACTGGGCGCCGCGCGCGCCGGCGCTGCTCGCTCCGGCAGCGAGCACCACGACCGGCGTGCCGGCGTCGGCCGCGGCAGCCGCGGCCTCGACGAAGCCGCGGCCGTCGCGGAAGTCCTCGACGTACACCGCGATCGCCTCGGTGGTGCGGGTCGGCCGCGCAGGCCGGTGACCAGCTCGACCAGCCCGACGTCGGCCTGGTTGCCCAGCGAGACGAAGCGGGAGATCCCCAGCCCGCGCGCGGCGAAGAGCCGGTCCATCTCGATCGCCAGGTTGCCGCTCTGGCTCAGCAGCGCGACGCCGCCCGGGCGGAACGCGTTGGACGAGAGGTACGTCGCGGTGTGGTTGTCGACCACGCCGAGGCAGTTCGGGCCGACCAGCACCGCCCCGGCCTCGCGGACCCGGCGGATCAGCGCCGCCTGCCGGGCCCGTCCCGCCGTCGCCCGCCTCGCCGAGGCCGGCGGTGATCGCCACGATCGCCCGCGCCCCCTTGGCGAGCACGCCGTCGACGGCCTCCTCGAAACCGGCCTCGGGAACCGCGATCACGGCCAGGTCGACGGGTGCCTCGAGCGCGGCGACCGACGTCACGCACGGATGGCCGAGCACCTCGCCGCCGCGGCGGTTCACCAGGCTGATCGGTGTGCCGGTCGGCGCCCACGGAGCGCCTGGAGGGCGACCGCGTTGCCCCACTTCGCCGGGTCGGCGCTGGCGCCGACGACCGCGATCGAGGCGGGGTCGAAGAGTGCGCCGAGGTCCCGGCTCACCGCTGGACCTTCAGCGCCGCGACCGGGCACACCGCGGCGGCTTCCTCTGCCGGGCCGCGCCTGGTCAGCCGGGCACCTCGCCGTCGCCGAGCAGGCCCGCGTAGCCCCAGTCGTCGAGGTCGACGAGGTCGGGTGCGGCCTGCTGGCAGAGGCCGTAGCCCTGGCAGGCGGTCTGGTCGAGTACGAGTTTCATGACGGGCTCCTGGAGGGGCGGACGGGGTGGACGTGATGCCGGGTGTGGCGCGGGGTGGGCCCGAGCGCGGCGCAGCGCGGGCACGGTCGCGTGAGGTGGTCGGCGACCTCGGAGGGGAACTCGCGCAGCAGCGACGCCGCCATCCGGGCGGCGGCGTCGACCAGGGCGCAGGCGCCGCGGCCGGGGACCTTCTCCGTCCAGCCGGCCATCTTCGTGACCAGGGCGCGCGTCGGTCGTCGCCGAGGCGGAGCGCGGCGAGGACGTCGCGCATGCCGGCCGTGGCGTTGATGCAGACGCCGCACTGCCGGGCGCTCTCCGCGGCGAGAAACGCGACGGCGTCGGCGGCGGCGTCGACGGGGCAGTCGTCGGCGCCGAGCAGCGCGAACGAGCCGCAGCCGAGGCCGCTGCCGATCGCGCGGAGAGCCCCGTGGGTCAGCGGGAGGGACCACGGATCGGCCAGCAGGCCACCGAAGAGGCCGCCGACCATCGTCCCGCGCAGGGCGGCCGGGGTCCACGCCGTACCACTCGACCAGCGCGCCGAGGCGTACGCCGAGCGGCACCTCGACCAGCGCCGCTCCGTGCCGGTGGTGGGAGAGCGTGGCCAGGAACGTGTCCCCGGCGGAGGCGTCGGAGGCGAGCAGCGCGACGTGGGCCAGCGTCTCGACGTTCTGCACCAGGGTGGGCGCGCCGCCGACGCCGGCCTCGAACGCGCGCGGCGGCTTCGCCGTCGGCAGCGCGGGGCCGCCGTCGATGGCCCGGACCAGCGCGCTCTCCTCGCCGGCGACGTAGGTGTGCTCGACGCGGATCACCTCGACCGGGACCGCCCACAGCGCGGCGGCCTCGTCCAGCGCCTCGATCGGACCGACGCCTCGCACGACGGCGTCGGAGACGTAGACGACGGCGCGGTCCGCGCCGGCTCGCGGCGGCATCAGGCGTAGCCCGTCGAGGACCAGGTGCGGCCGGTGCTGCAGCAGGTAGCGGTCCTTGACCGAGCCGGGCTCGCCCTCCTCGCCGTTCGCCACCACGACCTTCGAGCCCGGGTCGTCCGCGCACCGCCGCGAGCTTGCGCGCGACGGGGAAGCCGGCGCCGCCGCGGCCGAGCAGGCCGGCCTCGGCCAGCCGCGCGGGCAGGTCGGGGACGTCCCGGTAGCCGCCGCGGTCGAGGTGGTCGGCGAGCGTCTCGACGCCGTGCGGCGTGGGGAGAAGGAGGCGATCGGTGACACCGGGCCACGCAGCCACCCGGCAGGTGGAGGTGGTGAGCCGGGCGGTCACGACACTGCCTCGATCGACGTAGCCGCGACCCGGGTCCGGAGTGCCTGCTGCGGCCTCGCGGAGCGCGCTGCCGGCGGGACGCGGTGCGGTGGTAGGCGCGTCCGGGGAGGCCGATCAGCATCCGGTCGTGGTCGAGGACCACCTCGACCACCGCCAGCGCAAGCTCCGGATCGCCGTCGCGGGTGCCCGCGGCCACGGCGAGGGGGAGGTCGGCGACCCGGTCGAGGTAGCGCAGCCAGCGGCGGGAGTTCCCCCGCAGCACCAGGCGGGTCATGCGGCCCTCCTCGGCGCGCAGCCGCGTGCGGGTCGAGCCCTCGTCCTCGTGGAGCAGGGCCAGCAGCTCGGGCAGGCTCCGCTCCGGCTCGGGCGTGAGGCTGAGCCACGCCGTGGCGGCGGTGTTTCGTCCGTGCATCCGCTTCTCCGGATTCCCTTGACAGCGCGGTGAAGTGCTGGCACGTTAGCAAACTAATCAGTTAGTTAGCCAGAGCGAGTTGGGAAAAATGACCGACACCACCACGAGTCCCCAGCAGGTCGACGACCTCCGGACAGCAGGCTCCGGCACCGCGCCCGGCGCGGCCGCCCCGCGTCGAGCTCGAGCCGCTCACGCCCGGCCTGGACTCGCGCTACTACACCGACCCGGACGTCCTCGCCCTCGAGCAGGAGCGGATCTTCGCCAGGACCTGGCAGGTCGTCGCCCACGAGTCCGACCTGCCCAACCCCGGGTTCCCGGGTCGTGGGCAAGCTCGGCACCACCGAGGTCGTCGTGGTGCGGACGGAGAACGGCGAGATCCGCGCCCACGTCAACACGTGCCGCCACCGCGGCACCCGGCTGGTCGCCGAGCCGGGCGAGGAGAAGGCGCTCCGCTGCCCGTACCACGGCTGGACCTACCACCTCGACGGCCAGCTCGTCGGCGCCCCTGAGGGGCGGTCGATCCCCTGCCTCGACAAGCCCAAGCTGGGCCTGTTCCCGGTCCGGGTCGAGGTGGTGTGCGGCCTGGTCTTCGCCAACCTCGACCCGGACGCCGAGCCGCTGGCGCCGCAGCTCGACGGCATCCGCCCGCTGCTCGACCGCTACCTCTCCGGCCCGCTCGAGCAGTTCTCCGACTACCGCCTCCACGTCGACGACCCGAAGGACGTCCAGGCCGCCAACTGGAAGGTCGTCGTCGACAACTACCTCGAGGGCTACCACGTGCCGGTCGCCCACCCCGGCCTGATGCGGCTGCTGGACTACAAGAAGTACGGCGTCACGACGTCCGGCATCTACGCGCTGTACGAGGCGCCGCTGCGCGAGAAGCCGTCGGACAACTGGTCGGAGCGGATGTACCAGCGGCTGGTCCGGCCGATGCCCGGGCCTGCTGCCCGAGGACGAGCGGGTCTTCCGCTACGTCGCGATCTACCCGAACACCGTGATCGACCTCTACCCCGACCACGTGCTGATCTGGAAGATGAACCCCGCCGGCGTCGACCGCACCGGCGTGCCCGGTGCCTACCTGCGCCGGACGGACGGCGACGCCCGCACCCGCGCCGCGCAGTGGCTGAACCTGCGGATCAGCCAGATCACCACGCACGAGGACGAGGACCTGGTCGCACGCATGCAGCGCGGCCTGGGCAACGGCGACTTCACGCCGGGCCCGCTCTCCCTCCGCGAAGCCGGCGTGGCCTGGTTCGCGGGCCGGATCCGGGACGACCTCGGCGAGCTGGGAGGCTGACGCATGCCCAACGCTGATACGACGAACACCTGCCGAAGCGCACCCGCGCCGACATCGCCGCGCAGACCCGCGAGGCGATCCTCAACGCCGCGTGCGAGGTGATCGCCGAGACCGGCTTCGAGAACATCCGGATGCGGATGGTGGCGGAGCGGGCCGGGGTGTCCACCGCCGCACTGCACTACCACTTCGACACCCGCGAGAACCTCTTCGCCGAGGCGCTGCACTACTCGTTCGCGCACACCGGCGCCGACGTCTACGAGGCCCAGGGGAACGGCGACACGCGCCACCGCCCGGCTGGCCCGGATCATCTCGGCGTCGCTGCCGCTGACGCCGAGCCTGCGCCGCGAGTGGGCGATGTGGCAGGAGCTCTGGTGCCGCGCCGCGCGGGACCCGGAGTCCCGGACCCTCGCGGTCGACCTCTACCGGGCGCACACCGGCTGGATCGAGGAGACCCTCGCCGACGGGATCGCGTCGGGTGAGTTCGCCGTCCTGCGACACGACCGGCGCACGCGCAGCTGATCAGCTCCCTGTGCGACGGCTTCGGCGTGCAGCTGATGATCAAGAACCCCACCGTGACCCTGGACGTCGCGCGCACGGACGATCTGGTCGATCGCGACCGGCCCGCTCGGGATCGACGTCCCGTTCCCCGAGAACGGCCACCGATGACGACCCGCGCGCCGCAGCCTCTCCCGTCGCGGCTTCCTGTCCGGCGCGCGCGGGTGCGGCGCTGCTCGCGACCAGCACCGGGCTGCGCCTACATCAGCCCGCCTGCGCCGGAGGCGCTGCCGAACAAGCCGATCGTGCCGAAGGTCGACGGCGACCTCGTCTACTTCAACTGGGCCGACTACGTCGACCCCAAGCGTGCTCAAGGGCTTCGAGCGGGAGTACGGCGTGAAGGTCATCCAGTCGAACTTCGACTCGATGGAGAGCATGCAGGCCAAGCTCGCCGCCGGGAACCGCTACGACATCATCTTCCCGTCGGCGCAGTGGGTGCAGAAGCTCAACGCCGCCAGCCAGCTGTACCCGATCGACCACTCCTCGCTGGAGAACGCGGCGGCGGATCTTCGACCACTACGACTACTTCGCCGACCCCTGGTACGACGCGAACTCGGCCCACTCGGTGCCGTTCACGATGTACAAGACCGGGATCGCCTGGCGCAAGGACAAGCTCGGCGACCAGCTCACCGGCAGCTGGAACGACCTCTGGAACGAGACCGTCGAAGGGCCGCACGTTCGTCCTCGACGACCGCGACGAGGTGCTCGGCATGGCCGCGCTGCTGCTGGGCTACCCGCTCAACACCGCCGACGAGGACGAGCTCGACGACATCGTCGACACGATGGACAGCCTGCGCCCCTACCTGCGCGGCTTCAGCAGCGACGACTTCGGCAACCTGCTGTCCGGGCGACGCCTGGTTGCACCAGACCTGGAGCGGCGACATGGCCGCCCTGCTGTGGCAGGCCGACGACCCGTCGGTCTTCGGCTTCGACTCCCCGAGCGAGGGCTCGCCGGTGAACACCGACACCTACGCCATTCCGGTGAACGCCGAGCACCCCGGGACCGCGCTGCTGTTCATCGACTACATGCTGCGCCCGGAGAACGTGGAGAAGAACATCAACTACATCGGCTACCCGATGCCGGTCCACGGCACCGAGGACGTCTACGAGGACCTGGTCGCGGCCGTACCCCGAGTGCAAGGTGACCACCGAGGACCTCGGCAAGGACCTGTACTTCGCCAACGACGAGCGTCGACGAGGTCCGGGCCCGCGACGCGGCCTACACCGAGATCAAGGTCGGCTGATGGCGACCGACGGCGACCCGCGGAAGTCCGGAGCGGCTGTGGACCTGGCTGCTGCTGCCGGGCACGCTCTGGATGTCGACGTTCTTCGTCTCGGCCCTGGTCCTGGTGGTCCTGCTCAGCTTCGGCACCACCGACGCGCTGGGCAACCCGCGCTTCGGCACCACGCTCGAGAACATCCGGGGCATCCTCGAGGCGACGTACCTGCGGGTGATCATCCGGTCCCTGGTGTACGCCGTGGCCTGCTGCGGCGATCTGCCTGGTGATCGCCTACCCGGTGGCCTACGTCATCGCCCGCCACGGCGGCCGCTACAAGAACGCGCTGGTCGCGCTGCTCGTGGTGCCGTTCTTCGCCAACTACCTGGTGCGGATGTACGGCTGGCAGACGCTGCTCTCCGACGAGGGCGTGGTCATGACAGCGGCTGCACGTCGCTCGGGGCGCCTGCCGACTTCCACATCCTCGACACGCCCGGCGGCCGTGATCGGCGGGCTGGTCTACGGCTACATCGTGTTCATGATCCTGCCGGTCTACGCCTCGCTCGAGCGGATGGACGCCTCGCTGATCGAGGCCGGCCGCGACCTCTACGGCTCGGCGCTCCGCACGTTCCTGACCGTCACCGTGCCGGCCACCCGGGCCGGCATGTACGCCGGGCTGGCGCTGGTGTTCCTGCCGGCCATGGGCGACTTCATCAGCGCCCAGCTCTGCTCGGCGGCCCGGACAACCTGATGATCGGCAACCTGATCCAGGACAAGTTCTTCGCCGGCCAGAACTGGCCGCTCGGGGCGGCGCTGACCATGGCGCTGATGGTGCTGCTCCTGATCTGCATGTTCGGCCTACGTGCGGCAGACCGCACGCGACTCGAGGGAGGCAGCCCGATGACCGTGCATGCCGCACTCCGCGAACCCACCCGCACCGACGGACGGCGGTCGGGCCGGCCGCCGCCGCCACCCGGTCCAGCGCCGCCGCGGCGCGGGGCTCGGGCATGGACCGCAAGCCCAAGGTCGCCGTCGCCGTCACGGTGCTGTTCTTCGTGCTGCTCTACCTGCCGATCGTGGCGGTCGTGGTCTTCTCGTTCAACGAGAAGAAGTCGCTGACCGTCTTCGACGGCTGGTCGCTGAAGTGGTACCACGCGTTCCTCAACGACAGCGAGCTCACCCACTCCCTCGGCACCAGCCTCCAGGTCGCCGCGGTCGCGATGGTCGGGTCGGTGGTCATCGGCACCGCGCTCGCGTTCGGGCTGGTGCGGGCCCGCGTCCAGGCTCGGCGGCGCGGCGAACGTGATCATGCTGATCCCGCTGATCACGCCCGAGATCGTCACCGGTGTCGCGTCGCTGATGCTGTTCAAGGGCGTCGGGCTGCAGCCCGGTCTGACCACGCTGGTCATCGCGCAGACGACGTTCTCGATCTCCTACGTCACCGTGATCCTCCGGGCCCGGGTCGCCGAGCTGAATCCCGAGGTCGAGGAGGCCGCGATGGACCTCGGCGCCACCCGCGCACAGGCCGTGCGGCTGGTGACCCTGCCGCTGATGTGGCCGGCCATCCTGTCCTCCGCGATCCTCATCTTCACGCATGGTCTTCGACGACTTCGTGCTCGCGTTCTTCACCAGCGGCGTCACCCCGCAGCCGCTGTCGGTGCGCATCTACTCCGCGATCCGCTTCGGCATCCAGCCCTCCATCAACGCCGTCGGCACGCTGATGCTGCTCGGCTCGATCCTCCTCATCGCCACCGCCCTGGCGCTGCCCCGCCTGTCGGCCGACGCGGCTCCGGACTCGACCTCTTCAAGAGCTGACCAAGGAACGACCACCATGTCCGTACAGACCCTCACCGCCCAGGACGCTCCCGTCACCGTGGACACAGCCCGCCGTCGAGCTCGCCGGCATCTGCAAGTCGTACGGCGACGTCCAGGTGGTCCGCCACCTCGACCTCAGATCGGCGCCGGCGAGTTCTTCTCGATGCTGGGCCCGTCGGGCTGCGGCAAGACCACCACGCTGCGGATGATCGGCGGCTTCGTCGACCCGACCGCGGGCGCAGTGCTCCTGCACGGACATGACGTCACCGACCTGCCGCCGAACCGACGGGACGTGAACACGGTCTTCCAGAGCTACGCGCTCTTCGACCACCTCTCGATCTGGGACAACGTCGCCTTCGGCCTGCGTCGGCAGCAAGGTCGGCAGGGCCGAGATGAAGCGCCGGGTCGGCGAGATGCTCGAGCTGGTCGCAGCTCACCGGCCGCGACAAGGACATGCCGCGGTCGCTTTCCGGCGGCCAGCGGCAGCGGGTCGCGCTGGCGCGGGCGCTGGTCAACCGGCCATCCGTGCTGCTCCTCGACGAGCCGCTGGCGGCCCTGGACCTCAAGCTGCGCAAGGCGATGCAGGTCGAGCTCAAGCGGATCCAGCGCGAGGTCGGCATCACCTTCGTCTTCGTCACGCACGACCAGGACGAGGCGCTGACCATGTCCGACCAGGATCGCGGTGATGAGCGAGGGCCGGATCCACCAGGTCGGCACGCCGGAGGACATCTACGAGCGGCCCGCCACGGCGTTCGTGGCCGGCTTCATCGGCACCGCCAACCGGATGACCGGCGAGTACCGCGACGGCGCGATCACCCTGGCCGGCGACCTGCGTGCTCCCGATCGGCCGGCTGGAAGGCTGCGACCCGGGCGACCGCGTGACGATCGCCGTACGTCCCGAGAAGATCTGGCTGTCCGACCTCACCCCGGAGATGGTGCAGACCGACGGCATCGTCAAGGCCACCGTGTACGGCGGCGCCACCACGACGTACCTGGTCGAGATCGCAGCGGGCGTCGAGGTCGCGGTGCTCGAGCAGAACCTGCAGCGTGCCCGCACCGAGGACCGCTGGGTCGACGGCGAGCGGGTCCGGATCGGCTGGCTCCCCGAGCACAGCCTCGTCCTCCGCTGAGTCCCATCCCTTCGCTTCCAGGAGATCTCCCATGTCCCATGACGTCGTCGTCCTCGGTGCCGGCCTGGCCGGGCTCGCGGCCGCACGCGACCTCGACCGCGGCGGCGCCGACGTGCTCGTGCTCGAGGCCCGCCCCCGCGTCGGCGGCCGGGTCGAGCAGGTCACCCTCGAGGACGGCCGCCTCGTCCAGCTCGGCGGCGAGGTGATCGGCAACGCGCACACCGCCTACCAGCAGCTGGTGGCCGAGCTCGGCCTCACGCTCGTGCCGAGCTACGTCGCCGAGCCGGGCGAGCTGACGTTCGTGCTGCACGACGGCATCCACGTCGGCGACACCCCGACGCTGGTTCGCGCCCCGGGACCACGCCAGCATGCGCGCGGTCGAGGACGAGTTCGCCCGCCTCGCGGGCATCGGTCGACCCCGACGACCCCTGGGCGCACCCTGACGCGCGCCGCCTGGACCGGACGTCGGTGCACCAGTGGCTGGTGGCGATCGGCGCGACCCCCAACGTGCGGCGCGCCCTGGAGGCCGGCCAGCTCGGCCTGAGCTCGGGCGCCTACGAGCGCACGTCGCTGCTGGCCCTGCTTCGCAAGTGCGCGAGTGACCCCGAGCAAGGAGCCTCTACGCGTACGACGAGTGGGAGAACCTGCGCGTGGCCGAGGGGTCGGCGACCGTGGCGCTGCGGATGGCCGACGAGCTGGGCGACCGGATCCGGCTGGAGTCGCCGGTGCGCACGGTCAAGGTCGGCTCCGGCGGTTGCGCGGTCCAGCTGGACTCGGGCGAGCTGGTGTCGGCGGAGGCGGTCGTCAGCGCCGTGCCGGTGGGGCCGCTGCGGGACATCGAGATCGAGGGCGTCTCCGACGCCCGGCTGGAGTCGCTGCACCGGCAGCGGCACGCGCTCGCGGCGAAGTTCGTCGCGGCGTACCCGCGTCCGTTCTGGCGCGACGCCGGCCAGAACGGGCTGACCGAGTCCGAGGGGATCCTGGGCTCGTCCTGGCCGCAGAGCGAGGGCATCCTGTCCTGCCTGGTGCCGCCGGAGCGGATCGCGGCGTACCTCGCGACCGACCCGAGGTTCCGCCGCGAGGAGGCGCTCGCCGAGCTCGCCGACTGGTTCGGGCCGGACGCGCTGGCGCCGGTCGCCACCTTCGAGCGGCTCTGGGGCACCGACCCGTGGACCCAGGGCTACGTCACCCACTGGCGCCCGGGCGACGTGCACCGGGTTGGCCCGCTGCACGGCACGCACGAGCCGCCGTTCTACGTGTGCGGCTCCGACCAGTGGGTGGCCGGCTACATGGAGGGAGCGGTGCGCACCGGACGCGCCGCCGCGGCGGAAGCGCTGGCCCGCGGATGACCGACGATCGAGGTGCTGGACCCCGCCACCGCCGAGCCGATCGGGTCCATCGAGGACATGGACGAGGCGGCGGTCGACGCCGCCGTACGCCGGGCGCGCAGCGACCTTCGACGAGGGTGGCTGGTGGCCCCGCACCCCCGATGAGGAGCGCGGCCGGATCCTGGCCCGCGCCGCCGGGCTGGTCCGGCGCGACGCCGCCGAGCTGGCGCCGCCTGGAGACCCTGGACGTCGGCAAGCCGCTGGCCGAGGCCGAGGGCGACGTCGAGGAGGTCGCCCGGATCCTGGAGTACTACGCCGGCTGGCCCACCAAGGCGGCGGGCGAGGCGCACGCGGTCTCCGCCGATGCGCTGAGCGTGGTGCTGCACGAGCCGGTCGGTGTGGTCGCCGCGATCACGCCGTGGAACTACCCGCTGATGCTGGCCGCCCAGAAGATCGCGCCCGCGCTCGCCGCCGGATGCTGCGTGGTGCTCAAGCCCGCCGAGCAGACGCCGCTCACCTCGCTCCGGCTGCCTGCACCTGCTGGCGGAGGCCGGGCTGCCCGGACGGCGTGCTCCAGGTGGTCACCGGCGGCGCCCGGGCCGGCGCCGCGCTGGTGGCGCACCCGGGCGTGGACAAGGTGTCGTTCACCGGGTCGTCGGCCGTGGGGCGGCTGGTCCTGCGTTCGGCGGCGGACTCCATCAAGAGGGTCTCGGTCGAGCTCGGCGGCAAGTCGCCGAACATCGTCTTCGCGGACGCCGACCTGCGAGGCCGCGATCGCCGGCACCGCGGCCGGGGTGTTCGCCAACCAGGGCCAGATCTGCTCGTCCGGCTCCCGGGTCTACGTGCACGCCGACGTCTACGACGAGGTCGCTCGACGGGCTCGCGGCCGTTGCCGACGGGACTCCGGCTCGGCTCCGGGCCTGCGACCCGGCGACCACGATGGGCCCGGTCGTGAGCCGGGCCCAGCAGCAGAAGGTCACCGACTACGTGCGGATCGGCGGTGCCGAGGGCACGGATCGTCGCCCAGGGCACCCTGCCCTCGGACCCGGCGCTCGCGAACGGCTTCTTCGTCGACCCCGACCGTGCTCGAGGTCGCGCACGACGCCGTCGTCGCGCGCGAGGAGATCTTCGGCCCGGTGATGTCGGTGATCCCGTTCCGCGAGCAGGACGAGCTGGTGCGGATGGCCAACGACAGCAGGTACGGCCTCGCCGCCGCGGTGTGGACCTCTGACATGAGCCGGGCGCTCACCACGGCGCGGGCGATCCGGGCAGGGGTGGTCTGGGTCAACGACACCCAGATCGCGCCGCTGCAGGCGCCGTGGGGCGGCTTCAAGGAGTCAGGCGTCGGCCGCGAGCTCGGCAGCCACGGGCTGGCCGACTACCTCGAGACCAAGCACGTGTACCTCAACCACGCGTTGTGAGGCCGGCGTAGGCGAGCTGCTCCAGCAGCAGCGCCGGTGTCCCGGCCGGCGCCGGGCACGGCGTCGATGAGCTGCTTGGCCACCGCCGACCGCGAGCGGCCGGCGCCGCCGCGAGCTCCGCGGCCAGCGCGACCGCCCGATCCAGTGCCACCGGGGGCGCTCACCTCGGTCAGCAGTCCCCAGGCCTCCGCCTCCAGGGCGCTCGATCCGCCGACCGCGGAGCACCAGGTCGCGGGCCCGTGCCGGACCGACCGCACGGGTCAGCCGGTACGTCCCCCCGGAGCTCGGCACGATCCCGATCGCGACCTCCGGCAGCGTGAACACCGCGCTCGGATCGGCGACCCGGAAGTCCGCGGCCAGCGCCAGCTCGAACCCGCCACCCGACGCACCAGCCGGCGATCGCCGCGACCGTCGGCTGGGGAGGGCCGCGAACACCTCGTAGACCCGGCCGGAGCCGCGGTAGTACGCCGCGATGTCTGCCGGCGTCATCTGTGCCAGCTCCGTGACGTCCGCGCCCGCCGAGAACACCGGTCCCCTCCCGTCACCACCACGGCCCAGCTGGTGCGCACCGCCTCGCCCTCGACCGCCCGCAGCAGCTCGGTCTCGAGGTGCGTGGAGAGCGCGTTCAGCTTGGCCGGGCGGTCGAGGGTCACGACCGCGACGGCGCCGTCGCGGCGTACCAGGACCCGGCCGGGGCCCTCGCCGGCCTGCTCGCTCACGGCAGGACGGCGCCGGGGAGCGAGAGCAGTGCTTCGTGGCCGCGCTTCTTGAGCTCGTTGGCGATGACCAGGCGCTGCACCTCGGAGGTGCCCTCCCAGATCCGGTCCACGCGGAGCTCGCGGTAGAGCCGCTCGACCGGGTACTCGCGCATGTAGCCGCGGCCGCCGAAGATCTGCACGGCACGGTCGACGACCCGGCCCGCGGCTTCGGACGCCGAGAGCTTCACCATCGCCGCCTTGGCGTGCAGGGTCTTCCGGTCGCCGCCCTGGCGTGAACTCCCAGGCGACCTGGTGGACCAGCGCCCGGTTGGCGGCGATGTCGACGGCGGAGTCGGCGAGCATCGCCTGGATCAGCTGGTAGTCGATGAGGGTGTCGCCGCCCTGCTCGCGGGTCTTCGCCCAGTCGAGGGCGAGCGACAGGGCGCGCTCGGCGGCGCCGATGGTGCGGGCGCCGATCATCAGCCGCTCCTCGGTGAACCAGTCGCGGGTGAGGTCGTAGCCGCCACCGATCTCGCCGAGCACGCACTCCGGACCGACCTCGACGTCGTCGGAACGCGAACTCGGGGTGCTCGTAGACGAAGGTGTGCATGTAGCGGGGCGTGCGCAGCAGCTCGACGCCGGGCGTGTCCTTGTCGACCAGGAACATCGTGGGCGCGTGCTCCGGCTCGACCATGGCCAGAACCAGGAAGTGGTCGGCCACGTCGCCGACGGTGACGAACCACTTCTCGCCGTTGAGGACGAACCCGTCACCGACGCGGGTCGCGGTGGTCCGGATCCGCGAGGGGTCGGAGCCGGCCGAGCTCTCGGTGATGGCGACGGCGTCGCGGCGCTCGCCGCGGATCCCCGGGAGCAGCCAGCGCTCGCGCTGCTCGGGGGTGCAGGCCCGCAGCGCGTTGGCCGGCCGCCACACGGTGTCCCACAGGGCACCGGTGAGCTTGCCCAGCTCCTCCTGGACGACCGCCTGCTCCAGCAGCGTCAGCCCGGCGCCGCCCCACTCGGTCGGGTGGTTGATCGCGTTGAGCCCGGCCTCGAGGACGGCCCGCGCGGATCGTGGCGTGCGACTCCGTCGGACAGGCCGTTGTGCTGCTCGCACTCGTCCTCGAACACCATGATCTTGCCGGCCAGTTCGGCTGCCCGGGCCTTCAGCTCGGCCATGCGCGGGGTGTAGGTGAAGTCCATGAGATGTCTCCTCGGTGGGTGTCAGTGCTCGACGGTTGCGAGCGGCGGGGGCGGCACTCCGCAGCCCCAGGCGTCGACGCCCCCGTCGACGGTGATCGTGGTGCCGGTGACGTAGGACCCGAGCGGCGACGCCAGCGCGCACACGAGCCCGGAGACCTCCTCGGGCATGCCCAGCCGACCCAGAGGCACGCCGCGTTTCCACGCCGCGACGTCGTCCGGCGGGTAGCCGTCGAGCAGCGCGGGCGTTGCGATCGTTCCGGGAGCGAGGCAGATCGTGCGGATGCCGTACCTGCTCCACTCCAGGGCCAGGCCGGAGGCGAGGTTCTCCACGGCGGCGCGGGCGGCGCCGGCGTGCACCATGCCGGCGATGCCGCGCTTGGGCGAGAAGCCCAGGAAGAAGATGACGCCGCGCCGGGTCGGGATCATCGATCGGGTCGCTACGGTCCTGGTCATCTCCCAGGTTGCGTCGACCGCGATCCGGTGGACCGCCCGCCAGCCGTTCGGGGTGATGTCCTCCGCCGGCGCGGCGTACTGGCCGCCGGCGTTGTTGACGAGGACGTCGATAGTGTCGTGCTCTGCCAGCGCCGCGTCGACCACGCCCTGGACGCCCTCCGGCTCGCGGAGGTCGGCGACGGCGGTCAGGCATCGGCCACCGGCCCGCTCGATCTCGTCGTGCACCTCGGCGAGCGGCTCGGGGCGCCGCCCGCACACCACGACCGCCGCTCCTCGGCCGGCCAGGTCGATCGCGCAGGCCCGCCCGATACCGGTTCCGCCCCCGGTGACGAGCGCGACCCGCCCCGCGAGCGCGTCGCTGGCGAGCAGGTCGGCAGGGTGGACGCGCACGTGATCCTTCCTTGACTGACGAGTTAGTTAGTAAACGTCAGGCTACGCCGATGGCAGCAGACCCTGTCAAGCCTGGAAACCCGCGACTTCGTGCATCTGACTCGCGAGTCAGATCTCCCTGTACCGTTGGGTCACGTGAGTGACGACCCACGCAAGCTCGAGATCCTCCGTGCGACCTGGCGACTGATCGCCGAACGGGGCTACCACGAGGTCCGCGTCTCCGACATCGCGCGCGCGTGCGGCACCAGCAGCGGCACCGTGCACTATCACTTCCCGGGAAGCAGGACGTGCTGGTCGCGGCCTTGCGGCACTGCGTGGAGCAGGCCTTCGCCCGCCAGTCGGCCGAGCTTCAGGCGCTGGCCGACGCCCGCGAGCAGCTGCTCGAGCTGATCGACCTCCAGCTGCCGCGGCCGGGGGACGTGCGCGACGAGTGGAGTGTCTGGACCCAGTTCTGGGCCGAGGCGACGGTGCGCCCGGAGCTTCGCCCGGTCCACAACGACTTCTACGGCCGCTGGAGACGCACTGTCGTGCGGATCGTCGAGCGCGGGATCGATCAGGGCGTCTTCCGCGATGTCGACGCCGACTCGTTCGCCGTGCACCTGTCCGCGCTCACCGACGGCCTTGCGATCCAGGTGCTCACGGGATCGCCGCATATGTCGGTGACCCGGATGAGGGACACGGTTACAGACTTTTTGGGCGAGCAGCTCTTCTTGAGCGAGTGAGGTGCATGCTCCTGCACGGAGCCGTCGACGGTCCTGAGCCGGTCTAAGGGCGCGGAAATGAAGTTGTTGGTCGGTTGGCCTGGGCGAGGACTTGGTCGGCGGTCTTGGTCCACGCCCGCGCGACCGGATGTTCCTGATCCTCAACTGGGCTGCCAGCAGCCGGGAGGACCAATGGGTGACCCGGGGATGGACCTACGCTGTCCCTATGGGCAAGCAGGAAGACTTCGTACTCCGGGCGCTCGAGGAACGTGACGTCCGGTTCGTCCGGCTCTGGTTCACCGACGTGCTCGGCTTCCTCAAGTCCGTGGCGGTGGCACCGGCCGAGCTCGAGGGCGCGTTCATGGAGGGGATCGGCTTCGACGGCTCCGCCATCGAGGGGTTCGCCCGGGTCTACGAGGCCGACATGCTGGCCCGGCCCGACGCGTCGACGTTCCAGATCCTGCCCTGGCGGGGCGAAGGGCCGTCGACGGCCCGGATGTTCTGCGACATCGTGATGCCCGACGGCTCCCCGTCGTACGCCGACCCGCGCTACGTCCTCAAGCGCACCCTCGGTGCGGCGGCCGACAAGGGGTTCACCTTCTACACCCACCCCGAGATCGAGTTCTACCTGTTCAAGAACACCCCGGCGGCCGGCGTGGAGCCGGAGCCGGTCGACCGCAGTGGCTTCTTCGACCACACCGCACAGTCGATGGGAGCCGACTTCCGGCGCGAGGCGATCACGATGCTGGAGTCGATGGGCATCTCGGTGGAGTTCAGCCACCATGAGGGCGGCCCCGGCCAGCAGGAGATCGACCTGCGGTACGCCGATGCGCTGTCCACCGCCGACAACATCATGACCTTCCGCACCGTGATCCGTGAGGTGGCGCTCAGCCAGGGCATCTGGGCGTCGTTCATGCCCAAGCCGTTCACCACCCACCCGGGCTCCGGTATGCACACCCACGTCTCCCTCTTCGAGGGTGATCGCAACGCCTTCTTCGAGGCCGGGGCCGAGTACCAGCTCTCCAAGACCGGTCGCCAGTTCATCGCCGGGATCCTCACGCACGCGAGTGAGATCAGCGTCGTCACCAACCAGTGGGTGAACAGCTACAAGCGGCTGCTCGGTGGTGGCGAGGCCCCGCCGTACATCTGCTGGGGCCACAACAACCGGTCCGCGATGATCCGGGTGCCGATGTACAAGCCGAACAAGGGTCAGTCCACGCGCATCGAGCTGCGCACGATCGACGCCGCCTGCAACCCCTACCTCGCGTATGCCGTCGTGCTCGCGGCCGGGATGAAGGGCATCGACGAGGGCTACGACCTGCCCCGCGAGGCAGAGGACGACATGTGGTCTCTGACCGAGCGGGAGCGGGAGAGCCTCGGCATCGAGCCGCTGCCCAAGAGTCTGTACGACGCGATCGGGATCGCCGAGAAGTCCGAGCTGCTCGCCGAGACCCTGGGCGAGCACGTCTTCGACTTCTTCCTTCGCAACAAGCGCGCCGAGTGGGAGGACTACCGCGGGCAGGTGTCGGTGCACGAGCGGGACCGCATGCTCCCGGTCGTGTGATGGAGACCTTCAGCCCGCCCCGTGTCTCCCAGCTACGGGCATTCCTGATCGCCGCCGTGGTGGTCGGGGTGGTCGTGGCCGTCCTCGGCGTGCTGAGCCTGGCCGAGGACGGGGTCGACCGGCCCACCGTGACCATCCTCGTGGTCGGTTGCCTCGCCGTGGCGACGGCCGCCGTGGGAGTGCGACTGCTCCCGGAGCGGAACCGGGCAGCGCAGCTGACCTACGTCGCGGCCGGCATGATGCAGGTCTCGCTGGGCATCCTGCTCGCCGACGGAGCAATCGGGATCCTGCCCTCGATCATCGGCGTCCTGCTGATCATGCTGACCCTGCTCGCCGACACCGGCGATCGCTAGTTTGGACGCCATGAGCGATCGCCTCCTGGTGCTCGTGGTGGAGCACGAGCCTGCCTGCCCGCCGGCCCATCTCGGCACCTGGCTCACCGATGCGGGTGCCACGCTCGAGGTGTGCCGGCCGTGGGCCGGCGACGAGATCCCCGCGCTCGCGTCGTACGACGCGTTCGTCGTCCTCGGCGGCTCCATGGGCGCCCACGACGACGCGACCACGCCCTGGCTCGGGGCGGTGAAGGAGCGGATCATCGAGGCGGTCGGTGCCGGCCTGCCGACACTCGGCGTCTGCCTGGGTCACCAGCTGATCGCGGTGGCGCTGGGCGGCCGGTCCGAGCCCAACCCGGGCGGTCAGCAGGTCGGTCTGTACGACGTGGGCTGGTCGCCCGAGGCCAGCGCCGACGACCTGATGGGCCCGATGGCGACGCATCGGCGCGGTGTCCAGTGGAACAGCGACGTCGTCACCTCCCTGCCCGACGATGCCGTGGTTCTCGCCGCGACTGCCCAGGGCGAGATCCAGGTCGCCCGCTTCGCGCCGAGGGTGTGGGGCATCCAGCTGCATCCCGAGGTCGACGTACCGGTGCTGCAGTCGTGGGCCGCCGGCGACCGCGACGACCACCTGGAGCGCGGCATCGACCAGGAGGCGATCCTCGCGGAGATCGACGCCGCGCGAGACGAGCTCGACGAGGCCTGGCGCCCGCTCGCGATCGGCTTCGTCGAGCTGGCCGAGGCTCGCCGATGAACCGGGAGCCGACCGGCAAGGGCAACCTGATCCGGCTCGGCTTCGTCGACACGGACCGGTCCCTCGCGCACCTCGACGACCTCGGCGAGGCCGCCGAACCGCTGCTCGTGACCCTGGCCCGGACGGCCGATCCCGATCTCGCTCTGCACGGGCTGGTTCGCCTCGCGGAGGCGATCGACGACCCTGCCGCCCTCCTCGAAGGCCTCACCGTCGACGTGGACACCGCGACCCGGCTGCTGTCGGTCCTCGGCATGAGCTCCGCACTCGCCGACCACCTGGTCCGCCACCCGGAGCAGTGGCGCGAGCTCGCCGACCCGGCGCTGGCCTCGACCCGGCCGGCCGCGTTCGCCGTTCGCGGTGACCTGCTGCGGGTCGTGGGTGCGGATCCCGCGGATCCGGCACCCGTGGCGACCGTCCCTGATGCCGAAGCGGTGGACGCGCTGCGCGTCGAGTACCGCCGGGCCCTGCTCCGGCTCGCTGCCCGCGACCTCGCCCATCACCAGGGCGTCGACGACACCGCGGCGGAACTCTCCGATCTTGCTGCCGCAACCCTGGAGGGGGCGCTGGCCATCGGTCGGGCCCGCGTCGGCGACAGCGCCGCCACCGCCAGGCTCGCCGTCGTCGCCATGGGGAAGTGCGGTGCACACGAGCTCAACTACGTGTCCGACGTCGACGTGATCTACGCGTTCGAACCGGTCGACGGGGCGGATGAGTCCGCGCGCCGCCCGGGCCGCGTCCCAGCTGGCGAGCCACCTGATGCAGGTCTGCTCCGAGCACACCCGCGAGGGCACCATCTGGCCGGTCGACGCGGCCCTGCGACCGGAGGGCAAGTCGGGCCCTCTGGTCCGCACCCTGGCGAGCCACAGGGGCTACTACGAGCGTTGGGCAAAGACGTGGGAGTTCCAGGCGCTCCTCAAGGCGCGGCCGGTCGCGGGCGACCTGGCGCTCGGAAGGGACTTCGTCGACATGGTCTCGCCGATGGTGTGGCAGGTGGCCGAGCGGGAGGGGTTCGTCGAGGACGTGCAGGCGATGCGCCGCCGGGTGGTTGCCCACATCCCCACGCAGGATGCGGCACGTCAGCTCAAGCTCGGCTCGGGGGGCCTCCGCGACGTCGAGTTCGCGGTCCAGCTCCTGCAACTGGTCCACGGACGAGCCGACGAGAGGCTGCGTGTCCCGACAACGTTGAGTGCGCTGGCCGAGCTCACGCGCGGGGGATACGTCGGACGCCAGGACGGCGAGGCGCTGCACGAGGCGTATGCGTTCCTGCGCACGCTCGAGCACCGGATCCAGCTGCACCAGCTGCGTCGTACCCACGTCGTCCCCGACGACGAGGAGGCGCTGCGCCGGCTCGGGCGCTCGATGGGTTACACGAAGGAGCCCGTCGCGGAGCTGGACAAGGTCTGGCAGCACCATCGCAGGGAGGTCCGTCGCCTCCACGAGAAGCTCTTCTACCGCCCGCTTCTCGGTGCGGTCGCACGGATCGCGGGCTCCGAGGCGAGGCTGACCCCCGAGGCCGCAGGCGCGCGGCTCGCCGCTCTCGGGTACGACGACCCCCGGGGTGCGCTGCGCCACCTGGAAGCCCTGACCAGTGGCGTTTCCAGGACGGCGAGCATCCAGCGGACCCTGCTGCCGGTCATGCTGGAATGGTTCGCCGACGCGCCCGATCCCGACGCCGGGCTCTTCGGGTTCCGCCGGATCAGTGACTCCCTGGGGGACACCCCGTGGTACCTCACCACGCTGCGTGACGAGGGCCAGGTGGCGGAGCGACTGGCCCGCCTCCTGGCCACGTCGCGCTACGCCACCGACCTCCTCGAGCGCGAGCCGCAGGGCGTCAGGATGCTGGGGGAGGACCTGACCCCGCTCGCGGCCGATGCGATCGCGACCGAGATGAACACCACGGCCGGCCGCCACGACACACCCGAGGACGCCGTCCGGGCCATCCGCGGGATCCGGCGCCGCGAGCTGTTCCGCATCGCGGTCGGTGAACTGTTCGGCGAGACCGACGTCGCCGACGTGGGCGCCGGGCTGTCCCGACTCACCGACGCCGCGCTAGAGGCGACCCTCGAGGTCGCCGGACGAGCGGTCCGCGAGCAGCGCGACGTCGACGGCGCGCCGACCCGGATGGCGATCGTGGCCATGGGCAGGTACGGCGGCTTCGAGCTGTCCTACGGCAGCGACGCCGACGTCCTGTTCGTTCACGAGCCGCTGCCCGACGCCGACCCTCAGGCAGCCGCGACCTATGCCCACGCGGTGGCCAACGAGCTCCGTCGGCTGCTGGCCCTGCCGGGGACGGACCCGGCCCTCCAGGTCGACGCCGACCTGCGCCCCGAGGGCAAGCAGGGGCCCCTGGTGCGCACGCTGGAGTCCTACGCCGCCTACTACGCCAAGTGGTCGAAGGTGTGGGAGGCGCAGGCGCTGCTCCGCGCCGAGGCCGTGGTGGGTGACCCGGACCTGCGGCGGAGATTCACCGACCTGATCGACCCGCTCCGGTACCCGGCCGAAGGGATCACCGCGGACGACGTCGTCGAGGTCCGCCGCATCAAGGCAAGGGTCGACGAGGAACGGCTTCCGCGTGGGGCGGATCCCAACACCCACCTGAAGCTGGGGCGAGGAGGCCTGGCCGACATCGAGTGGACCGTGCAGCTGCTGCAGCTCGAGCACGCCGGCGGCGTACCCGGCCTGCGGACACCGCGCACCCTGCCCGCCCTGGCCGCCGCCGCGGAGGCAGACCTCGTGACCGAGGAGGACGCCGAATGGCTGGCGCACGGCTGGCGCACCGTGAGCCGGGTCCGAAACGCCATCACCCAGGTCCGCGGCCGGCCGGGCGACCAGCTGCCCCGCGACACCCGTGAGAAGGCCGCTGTCGCGAGCGTCATGGGTTATCCGCCGGGAGCGTCCGACGAGATGGTCAACGACTACCTTCGGCACACGCGGCGCACCCGCGCCGTGGTCGACCGAATCTTCTGGAAATGAAGGACTCTCCTTCAATCCATAAAAAGTAAGCTATGATCTTCATATGGCGCGAGTGAAGGACTTGGCTTCAGTCACGGTCATCGGTGACCTGGTCGGCTCCCGGAAGGCCGCTGACCGCGGCGGCCTGCACGCCGTGCTGCGTCGGGCACTGGTCGAGATCAACGAGCGGTACGGCGTCGGGGCCCGGATCACGGTCGGCGACGAGTACCAGGGCACGTTCGCCAGCCTCGGCGACGCCCTGCGAGCGACGCTCGACCTGCGGCTGGCCCTGCTGCCCGACGCCGACCTCCGGCACGGCGTCGGGCGCGGTGACGTGACAGTCCTGGACGCGGCCAACGGACTCGAGGACGGCCCGGGCTGGTGGGCGGCGCGCGACGCGATCGAGGAGGTCACGAGGGAGGCGTCCCGGGCCGCGACCCGCCGCCTGCGCACGGCCTACCGCCCCGCCCCCGATGCCGGCGGTCCAGACCCGGCGGCGGTCAATGCCGCGCTCCTCGGGAGGGATGAGCTCGTCGGCCGGCTCTCCGAGCGCTCCCTGTCGGTGCTGCGTGGTCTGCTGTCCGGACGTACGCAGAGGGAGATCGCCGAGGCTGAGGGCGTGTCTCCCTCGGCGGTGTCACAACGGGTGCGCCACGATGGCGTGGGCGTCATCGTCGCGGTGACCCAGAGACTGGGAGGTCTGACGTGAGCTGGATCGGCCTGCTGCTGATCGGGGTGGGCCTGACGGACCTGGTGTTCTCGGTGCGGCCTCGAGCCGTCCTCCCCGAGTGCATCGGGGCGATCGTGCTGATCGTGCACGGGGCTGGCGTGTGACCTGACCTCCACGACGGACGTGGTCGCGCTCATCGTGATGGCGGTGGTGGTCGTGGCCTGGGGACAGACGGTCACTCGTGGCTTCGGCCGGGGTCCGGCCTGGCTCCCGCTCGTCGTCCTGGGCGTCGGGCTGTCCGGGGTGATCGTCGTGTCCGGCCGGGCCGGCGAGGCCGGCGGGCTGCTGCAGGAGTGGCTGGACGACGTGGCCCTCCCCGTTCTGGCCGACGCCGACGCCGACCGGGCTCTGCTCCTGGCCGGCGTCCTCCTCGTCCAGCTGTCCACCGGCAACGTGGTGGTGCGCCTGGTTCTTGCCGTGACGGGCACCGTCGACCCACGCCGACACGGTGAGCCGGAGGACCCGGAGACGCGGCTGAAGGGTGGACGCCTGCTCGGCCCGATGGAACGTGTCTTCATCGTCTGCCTCGGCCTGGGCGGCTACGTGACCGCAGCCAGCATCGTGGTGGCGGCCAAGGGCCTGCTGCGGTTTCCCGAGCTCTCCACGCGACGCGACCAGGACCGGATCCACCAGCTCACCGAGTACTTCCTCGTCGGGAGCTTCGTCAGCTGGCTGTTCGCGCTCGGGTCACTCGTGCTGCTGGCCTGAGCCTCAGGAGCGCGGTGACCTGTCCGTCGTATGGGGCTGCTTGATCCCGAGGAGGGTGAACGCGAGGGCACCCACGGCCACAACGGCAAGGAGGGCGAGACCGACGCCGTAGCCCGGCCAGAGGACTTCGTAGGTCGCGCCCATGACCAGTGGTGGGAAGAACCCTCCGAGCCCGCCGGCCGCACCCACCAGGCCGGTGACACTGCCGACCCGCTCCGGCGGGGCTTGCCTGGCCACCCACGCAAACACACCGCCTGTGCCGAGGCCGAGGAAGAAGGCGAGGGTCACGAAGGTGATGCCGGCGGGGACCTCCAGTGGGGGCTGCAACGCGACGACGACCGCCAGGACCGCGGTACCGGCCAGTGACACGCCGACCACGGTGCGAGGGCCGATCCGGTCTGAGAGCATGCCGCCGATCGGGCGGGCTATGACGGCCGCGATGGCGAAGCCCGCTGTCCGGCTGCCCGCGCCGGTGAGATCGAAGGAGTAGATGTCCTTCAGGTAGGTGGGCAGATACGTCGAGAAGGCGACGAAACCGCCGAAGGTCACCGCGTAGAGGAACGACATCTGCCACGTCACCGGGAGCTTCAGGGCCGCGGCCAGCTTGGGCACGACCGGGTCGGTGTTCGGCCGCCAGATCGGCGAGTCGCGCATGGTCAGGTGGCACAGCATCGCCACCGCGACCACGGCGGCGGCCACGATGAGGTGGGTCTGGACATAGCCGAACCAGTCGACGAACCGGGGAGTGAAGAACGCCGACAGGGCCGTCCCGCCCATGCCCGCGCCGAACACCCCGGTGGCGAACCCTCGCCGGGATGCTTCGTACCACGCGTTCACGAACGGCACGCCGACGGCGAACGTGGTGCCGGCGATGCCGAGGAAGAACCCGAAGAGAAGCAGAAGAGGATAGGAGTCGCGGTCGCCGGCCCAGGCGACGAGCAGCACGAACGGCGCGGCGAGCAGCATGAGCACCGGGAACATCAGGCGCCCGCCGAAGCGGTCAGTGAGCAAGCCCGCCGGGATCCGGCCGAGCGAGCCAACGAGCACCGGGATCGCGACCAGGAGCGACTTCTCGTTGCTGCTCAGGCCGAGCTGTTCGGTGTACCGCACGCCGAGAGGGCCGATCAGGTTCCACGCCCAGAAGCTGATCGCGAACGCGAGCGTGGCCAGCGCGAGGTTCCTGCCCTGGCCCCGCAGGTCGACGGTGGTGGCGGCGTTGGTCATCGGGCCTCCCGTAGCCGTCAGCCCGTACGGTCCCGATCGGGGGTGCCGACAGCGCTCCAACCCCTCGTCGGGGCGGGCGCCGACCGGCCCCGCGTCCCTGCTGCGATAGACGATGTAGGGGCGGAAGAGGTAGTGCACCGGCGCGGTGAACGCGTGCACCAGCCGGGTGAACGGCCAGATCGTGAAGAGCAGCATGCCAACCAGGGTGTGCACCTGGAACTGGATCGGTGCCTCGGCCATCGACGCCACATCGGGTTGGAGGACGAACAGGGAGCGGAACCACGGCGAGACGCTCTCGCGGTAGTTGTGGGCGTCGTGACCGGCGCCCACGCTGACCAGCGTGGTCCACAGGCCCAGCGTGATCGCGGCGACCAGGACGACGTACATGAGCTTGTCGTTCTTCGTGGTGGCCATGAAGACCGGACCCGTCGTGCGTCGGCGGTACACCAGGATCAGGATTCCGACGAGGGTGCAAGCGCCGGCGAGGCCGCCGAAGACCAGGGCGTTGACGTGGTAGAGGCCTTCGCTCACGCCGACGGCCTCTGTCCACGACTCGGGAATCACGAGCCCGCCGATGTGGCCCACCAGGACGAGCAGGATCCCGAAGTGGAACAGCGGCGATCCGATCCGTAGCAGGCGGGACTCGTAGAGCTGGGAGGACCTGGTGGTCCAGCCGAACTTGTCGTAGCGGTACCGCCACAAAGTGCCGGTGACGAGGATGACGACCATCACGTAGGGCAGAACGCCCCAGAGCGCCGTGTTCACGACGCACCTCCGGTGGGCCGGATCGGAAGCAGCCGCGGATCGTATGGCTCGAGGCCGACCGCCTCGGTGGGTGGCGGCCCCGCTGCCATCGCCATCACTGCGGCGCGATCGGCGGGTGCCTTTCCTGGCAACGTGGCGCAGACGGCGGACACCGCACCGGCGTACGGCGTGCCCAGCTCCTCGAGCGCCAGCCGGATCAGCTCGAGGCTGGGTCGGAACTCTTCCAGCAGTGCTCCACCCGCGGCCGGGTCGGCGACGGCCGCGAACTCCAGCACCATCGGCAGGTAGTCGGGGAGCTCGCCGCGGGTGTCGACCAGGAAGTCGCTGCGGCGGTACGCGGTTTTGAACCTCCCCAGGACCTCACCCCGGCGTCGGGTGTCGCCGTCCGTCCAGTACGACAGGTAGAGCGTGTGCTTGCGGGTCAGGTCGAACACCTCGACATAGCCACGCTGGAGCTCGTCGAGGGCGCGGCTCTCCAGGTGGAGGACCAACCTGCGAAGGCCGTCGATGGGCGCGGAGTGCGACTGTTCGGCCAGCGCTCCGCGCAGCAGCGGAAGCTTCTCGACCAAGGCGCGGTCGGGATAGTCCAGGCACAGCGATGCGACCTGATGCACGACCCTGACCTCGTTGTCGTCGCGCCGCTTCACGAGTCCTCGCCTCGCTCGAGCCGCGGCGGGAACAGCCCGTCGGGGTGGCCGTTTCCGTCCCAGTTGAGCAGGTTCACCCGTCCGCGGAGATCGTCGGAGGAGGACGGCGCGTCGGTCGTCTGGCGTTGACGGAGGGCGTTGAAGGTCTCGACGGCGACCGGCGCCGGGCGGCCACTGGCCTCGCCGAAGGGGCCGGACTCGTACATGCCCGGTCCGTCCTCGTAGTCGAGCGAGCAGCCGATCTCCTCGAGCTCGTGGGCCTGCTCGACGTGGGCGGCCGGGATCACGTACCGGTCGTCGTACTTCGCGATCGCCATCAGGCGGTACATCTCGTAGAGCGACTGCTCCGTCATCCCGACAGTCGCGGGGATGGACGGGTCGGGCTCCCGACCGAGCGTGATCAAACGCATGTAGGCGCGCATCGCGGCCAGCTTTCGCAGCACCTGGGTGACAGTGTCGGTGCGGCCGGCGGTGAATAGTTCGGCGAGGTACTCCACCGGGATTCGCAGCGCCTCGATCGCCCCGAAGAGGGTGTCGCGATCCTCGGCGTCGTGGCCCTGCTCGGCGAGCAGGTCGACGACGGGGGAGAGGGGCGGGACGTACCAGACCATGGGCATCGTGCGGTACTCCGGATGCAGCGGCAGAGCGACGCGATATTTCTTGGCCAGTGCGTAGACGGGTGACTTGCCGGGCGGCCGCCAGCCAGTCCTCCGGGATGCCCGCGGACCGGGCGGCGCGCACCACATCCGGGTCGTCGGGATCGAGCATCAGGTCGAGCTGGGCCTCGTGCAGGTCCCCAGGGTCGGGCGTGGCCGCCGCCGCGGTGACCCGGTCGGCGTCGTACAGGAAGAGGCCGAGGTAGCGCAGACGGCCGACGCACGTCTCCGAGCACACCGTCGGCAGCCCGACCTCGATTCGCGGATAGCAGAAGGTGCACTTCTCGGCCTTGCCGGACTTGTGGTTGAAGTAGATCTTCTTGTACGGGCAACCGGTGACGCACTGCCGCCAGCCGCGGCACCGGTCCTGGTCCACGAGCACGATGCCGTCCTCGGACCGCTTGTAGATCGCACCCGACGGGCAGGACGCCATGCACGACGGGTTGAGGCAGTGCTCGCAGATCCGCGGGAGGTAGAACATGAACGTCTGCTCCAGCTCGAACCGGATCTTGTCCTCCGACTCCCGCCGCACCTTCTCCACGATCGGGTCGAGGTGTCCGAGCTCGCTGGCGCCGCCGAGATCGTCGTCCCAGTTGGCCGACCAGGTGATCTTTCGTGTCCTCGCCGGTGATCAGCGACTTCGGACGGGCGACCGGGAAGTCGTCGCCCAGCGGTGCCTCGACGAGGGCCCGGTAGTCGTAGGTCCAGGGCTCGTAGTAGTCCGCCAGCTCCGGCTGCACCGGGCTGGCGAAGATGCCGAGGAGCTTCTTCAGCCGCCCACCGGCCTTCAGGCGCAGGTTGCCGCGGCGGTCCAGCTCCCAGCCGCCCTGCCAGGTCTCCTGGTCCTCGTAGCGTCGGGGGTAGCCCTGCCCGGGCCGGGTCTCCACGTTGTTGAACCAGACGTACTCGGTGCCGGCGCGGTTGGTCCAGGCCTGCTTGCAGGTGACCGAGCAGGTGTGGCAGCCGATGCACTTGTCGAGGTTCATCACCATGCCCATCTGGGCCATGACTCTCACTAGTAGGTCACCTCCTGCGAGCGCTTCCGGACCGTGGTGACCATGTCCCGCTGGTTGCCGGTCGGGCCGAGGTAGTTGAACGTGTAGGAGAGCTGGGCGTAGCCGCCGATCAAGTGGGTGGGCTTGACCAGAAGCCGCGTGACGGAGTTGTGGATGCCGCCGCGTCGGCCGGTGGCCTCCGACTTGGGTACGTCGATCGTGCGCTCCTGCGCGTGGTAGACGTACACCACGCCGGCCGGCATCCGGTGCGAGACGATCGCGCGCGCCACCAGCACGCCGTTGGCGTTGACGCACTCGACCCAGTCGTTGTCCGCTCACCTCGATCGAACGCGGCATCGCCCGGGCTCATCCAGACAGTGGGCCCGCCGCGTGACAGTGAGAGCATCAGCAGGTTGTCCTGGTACTCCGAGTGGATCGACCACTTGGAGTGCGGCGTCAGGTAGCGCACGGTGACCTGGCGCGAGCCGTCCGGTCCGATGGTCGGCTCGCCGAAGAGCCGGTGCATGTCGAGTGGAGGCCGATAGACGGGCAACATCTCGCCGAGGTCCTGCATCCAGTCGTGGTCGAGGTAGAAGTGCATCCGGCCGGTGAGGGTGTGGAACGGCTTGAGCCGCTCGATGTTCACCGTGAACGGCGCGTACCGCCGACCGCCGGTCTCCGACCCCGACCACTCGGGCGAGGTGATCACAGGGACGGGCGCGGCCTGGGTGTCTGCGAAGGTGATCCGCTTCTCTTCCGAGCCCTCCGCGAGGTCGGCCAGCGGCTTGCCGACCCGCTCCTCCAGGGTGCGGAAGCCCTGGACGGCGAGCTCACCGTTCGTGGTGCCGGAGTAGGTGAGGATCGCCTCGGCCAGCTTGGCGTCGGTGTCGATCGCGGGCCGGCCGTCACCGGCTCCACCGAGCATCACCCCGTTGGCTCTGGCCAGGCGCGCGGTCTGCTCCTCGAGCCGGTAGGTGACGTTCTTGACGGTGAACCCGAGCGAGTCGGCGAGCGGCCCGACACTGGCCAGCTTCTCCGCGATCGCGGTGTAGTCGCGCTCGACCACGGTGAACACCGGCATGTTCTGCCCGGGCCTTCCAGGCGCCGCCGCACCTCGCCAGTCGTCGACCCGGCCCCCCGGCTGGGCCGTCTCCCCGGGCGTGTCGTGCTGCAAGGGGACGCTGACCAGATCCTTGCGGACGCCGAGGTGTCGTTGCGAGAGATCCGAGAGCCTCTCGGCCAGCAGGTGGAACGTGTCGAAGTCGCTCTTGGCCTCCCACGGCGGGTCGATCGCGGGATTGAAGGCGTGCACGAACGGGTGCATGTCCGTGGAGGACAGGTCGTGCTTCTCGTACCAGGTCGCAGCCGGGAACACGACGTCGGACAGCAGGGTCGTCGACGTCATCCGGAAGTCGGCGGAGGCCAGTAGGTCGAGCTTCCCCTCCGGGGCGTCGTCGTGCCAAGCGACCTCGGAAGGCCGGGGTGCCTCCGAGTTCTCCGTGCCCATCACGTTGGAGTGCGTGCCGAGCAGGTGCTTGAGGAAGTACTCGTTGCCCTTTGCCGATGAGCCCATGAGGTTCGACCGCCAGAGCACGAGGGTGCGCGGCCAGTTCTCGGGCGCGTCCACGTCCTCGATCGATGCGCGCAGCGTGCCCTCGTGCAGCGCGGTCGCGACGTACGACGCAGGGTCGGCTGCGCGCCCTTCCTCGACCGCCGCCAAAGCGTCTTCGGCGACCTGCAGCGGGTTGGTCTCGAACTGTGGGTAGAACGGCATCCAGCCCAGTCGCGCGGACTGGGCGATCGTGTCGGCGGTGTGCTTGCCGGCCAGGTGTCCTCGAGCCAGTGGCGAGGTCAGCGAGTCGGCCGAGTAGCCGTCATTGCGCCACTGGTCGGTGTGCATGTACCAGTAGGCCGTGCCGATCATCGTGCGCGGCGGGCGGCTCCAGTCGAGCGCGTTAGCGAGCGAGATCCAGCCGGTGATCGGGCGGCACTTCTCCTGGCCGACGTAGTGGGCCCAACCGCCGCCGTTGCGGCCCATGCACCCGGTCAGCACCAACAGCGAGAGGATTGCTCGGTAGGTCGCGTCGCCATGGAACCACTGGCAGACCCCGGCCCCCATGATGATCATCGAGCGGCCCCCGGACTCCTCTGCATTGGCCGCGAACTCCCGCGCGATCCGGATGCACTGTTCGGCCGGCACGCTCGTGATCTCCGCCTGCCAGGCCGGTGTGTAGGGCGTCGAGGTGTCGGCGTACCCGCTCGGCCAATCTCCGGGCAGCCCGTCGCGGGCCACGCCGTACTGGGCGAGCATCAGGTCGAGGACCGTCGTGACCAGGTGATCACCGATGCGTCGGGCAGGGACACCCCGACGGAGCACCGAGCCGGACCCGTCCGGCGCCACGAAAGCCGGCAACAGCACCTCGACCGGCTCCGCCCCGTCACCGACCAGGCTGAGCATGGGGGCCACGCCGTCGAGGTCGAGGTTCCAGCGGCCCTTGCCGGACTCGGCGTACCGGAACCCCATGGAGCCGTTCGGCACCACTGGCATCTTGGTCACCTCGTCGAGAAGCACTGTCTTCCAGGCGTCCTCCGGTGTCGAGTCTGCTGCCAGGTCGGCCGCGGTCAGGAACTTGCCCGGGACCAGTCCGTCGGCCTGCGGCTCGAGCCGGATCAGGAACGGCAGGTCTGTGTAGGAGCGAACGTAGTCATGGAAGAACGGGGTCTGCCGGTCGACGAAGTGCTCCTTGAGCACGACGTGCCCCATCGCCATGGCCAGGGCGGCGTCCGTGCCCGCCTGGGCCGACATCCACTCGTCGGCGAACTTGGTGTTGTCGGCGTAGTCGGGACTGACGGTCACCACCTTGGTGCCGCGGTAGCGGACCTCGGCCATCCAGTGCGCGTCGGGGGTGCGGGTGACCGGCACGTTGGAGCCCCACATCATCAGGTATGTCGCATCCCACCAGTCGCCGGACTCCGGCACGTCGGTCTGGTCCCCGAACACTTGGGGACTAGCGACCGGAAGGTCGGCGTACCAGTCGTAGAACGACGTCATCACGCCGCCGATCAGCTGGATGAACCGCGTCCCCACACAGTGGGAGACCATCGACATGGCGGGGATGGGGGAGAAGCCCGCGCACCGGTCTGGCCCGTAGGTTTTGATCGTGTGCACGTGCGCCGCAGCGGCGATCTCGACCGCGTCGTCCCAGGAGGCGCGGACCAGGCCACCCTTGCCCCGCGCCTGCTGGTACCGGCGACGTTTCCCAGGATCCGTCGTGATCTCGGCCCAGGCGAGCACGGGGTCACCCAGGCGGGCGCGTGCCTCCCGGTACATCTCGAGCAGAACCCCCCGGACGTATGGGTAGCGCACGCGGGTCGGCGAGTACGTGTACCAGGAGAACGCGGCGCCACGCGGGCAACCACGCGGCTCGTACTCCGGGCGGTCCGGCCCGACCGAGGGATAGTCGGTCTGCTGGGTCTCCCAGGTGATGATGCCGTCCTTCACGTAGACCTTCCACGAGCAGGATCCCGTGCAGTTCACGCCGTGGGTCGACCGGACCACCTTGTCGTGGCTCCAGCGGTCCCGGTAGAAGACGTCGCCCTGGCGGCCCCCCTCGCGGAACACCATGCGGTCGTCATCGGACTCGTCCCACCGTGTGAAGAACCGCCCGAGGCGAAGCAACGCGGCCGAGGCGGCACCCTCCACCCCGGGATCGTGTGCCGCGTGGGCCCTCCCCCGCATGGGTGACACGTTTCCACGATTTCCCCGCACCCGGAAGGGGCGTCGTCAAAGGCCCTATCCTGAACGGGTGATCAGGACCACACCGTTCCACCCCCGGCTCAGCGAGCTCAACGAGACCGGTCTCTACACGCACTGGTCGAGCCATCTGTCTGCCCTGCGCTACGGCCACGCCCCCAAGCATGAGTACTTCGCGGTGCGCAACAGCGTGGGTGTCTTCGACACCTCGCCGCTGTTCAAGTACTGGATCCGCGGGCGGGATGCCGAGCGCTTCCTGGCGGGTCTCTTCATCCGCGACATACGTACCTGTCGCCCCGGGCGCGCGCAGTACACCTTCTGGTGCGACGAACGAGGGTTCGTGATGGAGGACGGCGTCGTCTTTCGGCACTCCGACAACGAGTTCTTCATGACCGCGGCTCGGCCGAACGTGGGCTACTTCGAGGACATGGCCGGTCGGCTCGAGGTGGAGATCACCGACGTGACCGACGACCACGGCCTTCTCGCGGTCCAGGGCCCGCGGTCGCGCCGGGTGCTCGCCGCACTCACCGATGACATCGCCGGACTGCGCTACTTCCAGCACACCGAGACCAAGATCGCCAACGCCCCCGTCACGGTCAGTCGGACCGGCTACACGGGCGACCTGGGCTTCGAGGTGAACGTCTCCAGCGACCAGGCGGTCGACGTGCTCGACGCGATTCTCGAAGCCGGGAAGGGGCACGGCATCCGGCCGTTCGGTGAGGAGGCGCTGATGATGCTACGCATCGAGGCTGGCCTTCCCCTGGTCGACGTCGACTTCCACAACAGCCGGCTGGTCTTCACCGACCACGACCGGGTGACACCCCAGGAGCTCGGGATGGGGTGGATGCTCCGCGGGATCGAGGACGACCGTGCCTTCGTCGGTCGCCACGCCATCCGACGCGAGCTGCGCGACGGCACCTCGCGCTGGGCCACGGTCGGCATCGTCGCGGACTGGCAGGACTGGGACCGTCTCTACCGCGACGCCGGTCTGCTGCCTCCCAAGGACGAGCAACCGTTGGCCTGGGAGTCGATGATCTACGACGCGGCGGGCGAGCAGGTCGGCTACGCCACGGCCTTCATGTACTCGCCCGTGTTGCAGCGCCACATCGGGATGGCGCGGGTTCCGGTCGAGCTCGCCTCCCCGGGCAGCGAGGTGCACCTCGAGCTCACCATCAACCACCACACCACCAGGGTGCTGGCGCACACCGCCCGCATGCCCCTGTACAACCCCGAGCGGAAGACGGCAACTCCATGACTTCGAGCACCCATCAGTACGACGCCATCGTGGTCGGAGGCGGGCACAACGGGCTCGTCAACGGCGCCTATCTCGCCAAGGCCGGCCTACGGACCCTGGTGCTCGAGCGACGCTCCTTCGTCGGTGGTGCCGCGATCACGGAGGAGCTGGTGCCGGGCTTCCACTTCACGACCTTCTCCTACGCCCTGAGCCTGCTGCGGCCCGAGATCATCCACGAGCTCGATCTGGTCAAGCACGGCTTCATGCCGCTGATGATGCCTTCGGGGTTCCACCCCACCGAGGACGGCGACTACATCCTGCTCGGCGACGACCACGACCAGAACCTCCAGGAGATCAAGCGGCACTCGCCGCACGACGCCGACGCGTACGAGCGCTACGACCACGACTTCGCGCGGGTCGTCCAGGCCGTCCAGCCGCTCTTCGACAACCCGCCGCCCAACGTGTTCAGCAAGGATCCCGACGACCAGGCCGACGTGGCCTGGCTGCTCAACCACCTCGGGGGCGTGGACCGGAAGGTCATGCACGACGTCGTTCGGCTGGTCACCGGCAGCGCCGCGGACTTCCTCGACGACTACTTCGAGAACGCTGCGCTCAAGGGCTACCTGTCGTCCTCGAGCTTCATCGGCACCAAGGTCGGTCCCATGTCCCAGGGCTCGGGCCTGGTGCTTCTCTTCCACACCATGGGTGAGCACGACGGGCACCTCGGGACGTGGGCATTCCACAAGGGCGGCAACGGCGGGTTCACCCAGGTCCTGGCTCGCGCGGCCGAGGCCTACGGTGCCGAGATCCGGCTCGACTCCGCCGTACGGGCGGTCCTGACCCACGAGGGCAAGACGACCGGCGTGGCCCTCGAGGACGGCACCGAGTTCCACGCGCCGGTCGTGGTGTCGGCGCTCGACCCGCGGCGTACCTTCCTCGAGCTGGTCGAGCCGCGCGAGCTCCCGAGCGATCTCGTGGACGGCATCGAACGCTTCCGCTTCCAGGGCACCTCCGCCAAGGTCAACTTCGCCCTCGACGGGCTGCCGACCTACCCGGCGCTGCCCGACACCACCGATCACTACGGCGGCTTCCTCAACATCGGGCCCACGATGGAGTACGTCGAGCGGGCCTTCGACGATGCGAAGTACGGCTCGTACAGCAAGAAGCCCTTCATCGACGCCGCGATCCAGTCCGTCGTCGACCCCGACATGGCACCGCCCGGCAAGCACGTGATGTCCTGCTTCGTCCAGTACGCGCCGTATCACCTGAAGGAGGGCGACTGGGACAGTGTGCGCGAACCCTTCGGGGACACAGTCCAGGCCGTCCTGGAGTCGCACTTCCCGGGCTTCGGCAAGCTGGTGCTGCACCGCGAGATCGTGACCCCGCTCGACATCGAACGGGTCACGGGACTCAGCGAGGGCAACATCTTCGCCGGCGAGTTCCTTGCACCGCAGATGTACTTCTTCCGCCCGGCCCCGGGCTGGAGCCAGTACGCCACACCGATCGACGGCTACTACCAGTGCGGGTCCGGCACCCACCCGGGCGGATGTGTGATCGGCTCGCCCGGCAAGCTCGCGAGCCAGCGCATCCTCAAGGACCTGGGCCGGGACAGCTGACGGACGTCGCTGACCCGCTCACTGCCACCCGCCGTAGGGAACGGTGAGGATCTCCAGGTTGTGACCGGTCGGGTCGTTCCAGTAGAGGCCCCGGCCACCGTCGTCGTGGTTGATCTCGGACGGCTTCCGGTGGAACGGGTCGGCCCACCACTCCAGCCCACGCTCCTGGATCCGGCCGTGGATCTGGTCGAACTCCTCCTCCGACACCAGGAACGCGTAGTGCTGGGGATGGGGTTTGCCGTGGTCGTCGGCGACGTCCAGGGAGACGCCGTTGCTGACCTGGACCACGAGGAAGGGACCGAAGGTTGTGGGCTCCGGCAGCCCCAGGATCTCGACCAGGTGTCGCGCCGTCTCCTGCTTGTCGTTGGCGCGGATGATGGTGTGGTTGAGCTGTACAGACATGTCAATGACCTCGCTACTCGTGGTCGCCGTGCACGTGTCCGCCGACCACGATCGGGTGGCCTGACCGGATGCTGATCGCCAGATCCGCGACCCACTCGTCGTCGGCCACCGTGATTCCGTGCTTCTCCATCTCCTCACGGAAGTGAGCCTCGACGTTGACGCCGGCGTCCTCGGTGTACGCCGTCGCGGTGTCGTCGACTGCTGCCTGGGTGAGGGCCTGGAGATGCCGCGCCGTGTCCATCTCGAGCTCGGGATCCATGAAGGGAACGTTACTCGCGGCTTGGTGCGGCATGGCCGCACGGTCCGGCCGCGATGTGTGGCAGCATCAGAATCCGGAGGTCACCATGATCCGGATTCTTGACGACATGCCTGAGGGAGTTCTCGGCTTCGAGGCTACGGGCAAGCTCACCGCCGAGGAATACACCGACGTACTGGTTCCTGCCCTCGAGGCGGCCGCGGAGGCACCGGGCAAGGTCCGCGTCGTCCTTCAGTTCAGCGGCGAGTTCGACGGCCTGGAGGCCAGGGCGGCCTGGCAGGACGTCAAGCTGGGCATCCGCGAGTGGAGGGCCTGGGAGCGCATCGCCCTGGTGACCGACCATGCCTGGATGCGGGACGGGATCGGCCTGCTCTCATGGGCGGTTCCGGGGGAGGTGCGGGCGTTCCCGGTCGACGACCGGGCCGCCGCCATCGACTGGGTCGCCGGACCCTGACCTGTGAGTGCGCGCCGCTGGATTGTCGGGCTCGAGCGCGCGTGGGATGCGGCCCGGCTACGTAGGTCGCGCGCCCTACCTCCGGCCGACTTCCGGATCGAGCCTTACATCGGTCACGGCGGCGGCGAGGGAATGGTCGTGAGGGGACGAGTCCTCGACGATCCGCTGCCCTCGGAGGCGGTTCAGGGCGAGGGCGTTGTGGCCGCGGTTCGCCGCACGGTGCGGCAGTTCATGACCGACGAGCTGCCCGGCGTACCGCTCCGGATCGAGGTCGCCGGAGCCACCGTGCAGACCCGCACCAACGCGGAGGGCTACTTCGTGACCCACCTCCGTCCGGACCTCGACGAGCTCGCGAGCCCGTGGTCCCTCGGCACCGTCGAGCTCGTCGGCGAGTACCGCGGGCTGACCGACTCGCACACCACGCCGGTCGAGGTGCGGGTTCCAGGGCCCGACGCGAGGTTCGGGATCGTCTCCGACGTCGACGACACGATCCTCGAGACCGGAGTCCAGAGGGTCGGGCGGATGATCCGCCACACGATCACCGGGTCCGCCCTCACGAGGACGCCGTTCCTGGGAGCACCGGAGCTCTACCGCGACCTCGCCGCCGGTGTGAACCCTGTCTTCTATGTCTCGTCGAGCCCGTGGAACCTGCACGCCTTCCTGGTGGCGTTCCTGCGGTATCGGGTGTTCCCGATGGGGCCGGTGCTGCTGCGCGACCTGCTCGGGACCGCCTCCGGCGGTGAACAGAAGCATGGCCGGATCCGGGAGATCCTCGACCTGCACCCCCATCTGCCGTTCGTGCTGATCGGCGACTCCGGCGAGAAGGACCCGGAGATCTACGCCGACATCGTGCGGGCGTACCCCGGTCGGATCCTCGCGGTCTACATCCGCGAGGTGCGGCTCGACCCCGGGGACGGTCGCGTCGAGAAGGTCTCGGCAGCCTGGGCCCCGGACGTGCCGTTCGTGCTCGCGGCCGACAGCGACGCCGTACGACGGCACGCGGCCGGGCTCGGCCTGCTCTGAGCCTCAGGACAGGCCGAGGATGGTCCCGTCGTCCGCAAGGTCGATGCGCGACGCGGACGGCTCCCTGGGCAGGCCGGGCATGGTCATCATGTCGCCGCAGACCACGACGACGAAGCCCGCGCCAGCGGACAACCGAACCTCCCGGACGTGGAGCTCGTGCCCGCTCGGCGCGCCGAGTGAGGTCGGATCCGTCGAGAAGGAGTACTGCGTCTTCGCCACGCACACCGGCAGCGCGCCGTACCCGTCCCGTTCGACGCGGAGCAGCCGCCGGCGTGCCTTGGGTTCCCAGGTCACGAGGCCTGCGCCGTACAACCGGGTCGCGATGGCCTCGACCTTCTCGGTGAGGGACAGGTCGTCGTCGTACGTGAACGAGAAGGAGTACGGCGAGGGTTCGTCGAGCGCCTGCAGCACGCCCTTCGCGAGGTCGTGTGCGCCCACCCCACCGTCGGCGAAGTGTGTCGCCGGGAACGCCCGGACCCCCTCGGCAGCCACCAGTTCGAGGACCTTCGCCACCTCGGCGTCGGTGTCGCCTGAGAAGCGATTGACCGCGACGACGCACGGGATGCCGTACACATCGCGGATGTTGTCGAGGTGCCTCCGAAGGTTCACCATCCCGGCCTCGACCGCGCGGAGGTCTTCCTTGCCGAGGTCGGACAGCGCAACTCCGCCGTGGTACTTCAGGGCGCGCACGGTCGCCACGACGACGGCGACGTCCGGACGCAGCCCGGACTTGCGGCACTTGATGTCCACGAACTTCTCCGCACCGAGATCCGCTCCGAACCCCGCTTCGGTGACCACGAGGTCCGCCAGCCGCAGCCCGGCGCGGGTTGCCATCACCGAGCTGCACCCGTGCGCGATGTTCGCGAACGGGCCACCGTGCACGAACGCCGGCGCGCCTTCGAGGGTCTGCACCAGGTTCGGCGCGAGCGCGTCCCTCAGGACCGCCGCCATGGCTCCGTCGGCGCCGAGGTCACGCGCGGTGACCGGCTTCATCGCTCGCGTGTAGCCGAGGACGATGTCGCCGATGCGCCGCTTGAGATCGGACCACGACTCGGTCAGGCAGAAGATGGCCATCAGCTCCGACGCGACGACGATGTCGAACCCGTCCTCGCGGGGGAAGCCGTTCACATGGCCGCCCATCCCGACGACGACCTCGCGGAGCGCCCGGTCGTTCATGTCGAGCACGCGCTTCCACGTGACGCTCCGGACGTCGATGTCCAGCTCGTTGCCGTGGTGCACGTGGTTGTCGATCAAGGCTGACAGCAGGTTGTTCGCCGCGGCGATGGCTGCGAAGTCGCCGGTGAAGTGCAGATTGATGTCGCTCATCGGCACCACCTGGCTGTAGCCGCCTCCAGCTGCGCCCCCCTTCATGCCGAACACCGGCCCCATCGACGGCTCGCGCAGGCAGGCGACCGTCCGGCGTCCCAGCCCGTGCAGCGCGTCGGTCAGACCCACGGTGGTCGTGGTCTTGCCCTCGCCGGGCGGAGTCGGGGAGAGCGCCGTCATCAGAATCAGTCGGCCGAGCGGCCGGTCGGCGAGTGACGCCAGGTACGTCGGGTCGACCTTGGCCTTGAAGTTGCCGTAGGGGACGAGGTGGCGCTCGTCGATCCCGAGCGTCTCCGCGGCCACCTCCTTGATCGGTCGCAGCGTGGCCGCGTTGGCGATCTCGATGTCCGACAGCATCGTCGTTGGTCCCTCTCTCGCGATTCCCCACCGTGCACGGTAGCCGAGGAGCGTCGTGGCCGTTCCTCCGTCGCTCAGCGGCAATCACTCAAGCCGGCATCGCGTTTGCACAAATTGGGGAGTTGAGCAGAAGACAGATTTGATTTCGCTCCCACAACTTGGGGAATTAAACGGAGACATGTTGATTTTGCAGCAGGGTCGCTGAAGGTGGCATCAGAAGATCATCTGCTTTCGGCTCGGGCGGCGGCGGTTCGTTCGACGGGGAAGAGGGGCGATCGCATGGGGGCATTGAAGGCTCTCCGTGACAGAAACGGCGGGCACGGGAAGGGCGGCAGGTCGCCGCATGACCGTCCTCGTTGAGTCGTTCGGTGACGTAGCGACGGACTCATACCCCTCCGAAGCGCGGGTCGTTCGGCACGCGGTGCTCGAGAGGCGGCGCGAGCATGCGACCGTCCGGGCGTGTGCGCGGGTCGCGCTGGCGCAGCTCGGCCGGCGCCCCGGACCGATTCTCAACGATGCCGACGGTGTTCCGGTCTGGCCGGTGGGCGTGGTCGGCAGCCTGACCCACTGCCGCGGCTACCGCGCTGCCCTGGTCTCCCTGCGCACCGACCTCGAGAGTGTCGGAGTCGACGCCGAGCCGCATCTGCCGCTTCCCCAGGACCTGGCCGACGTGGTGCTTTGCAAGGACGACACGAACGACCTGCACGCCGGGTGGCATGCCGACCGGATCGCGTTCTGCGTCAAGGAGGCGGCGTTCAAGGCCTGGTTCCCTGGACAGCGCCAGTGGCTGGAGTTCACCGACGTAGCGACGGACCTGCGCTCCAACGGCACGTTCACTGCCTGCGCCCGTGAGCTGCCGGCATTGCACGGTCAATGGACCGTCCGCAGAGGGTACGTAGTAGCGGCGGGGATGAGCCCTTGCTGACCGTCGATTCCTCCTCGCCGGCCGCCCTGGGCGACCGCCTCGCAGACATGCTCGCCCAGGTGATCGAAGTCGAATCGGTTCCGCGAGACGCGCACTTCTTCGACGACCTCGGCGCCGACTCGATGACGATGGCGCGGTTCTGTGCCCGGGTTCGCAAGCAGCCTGACCTGCCGTCGATCTCGATGAAGGACGTCTACAAGAACCCGACGCTCCAGGGCCTTTCGGCGGCACTGACGGCTGCTCAGCCGGCGTCCGCCCCGCACTCTGTCGGGACGGACGGCGGCGCGGCCGCATCCGTCGAGCGACCGCCCTTCCGCGCCAGCAACACGGCGTACTGGACGTGCGGGCTCGTCCAGCTCGCCTTCTTCCTCGGCTACGCCTGGGCGACCGTGCTGCTCACGATCACGGCGGGTGAGTGGGTCATGGATGCCGATGGCGCGGCAGCGACCTATGTGCGCGGCGTGCTCGCCGGAGGACTCGCGCTCGGGCTCGCCTGCGCTGTCCCGGTCCTGGCCAAGTGGATCCTGGTCGGACGCTGGCAGGAGACCGAGATCCGGGTATGGAGCCTGGCCTACCTCCGGCTGTGGGCGGTCAAGTCGCTGCTGCGCATCAGCCCCATCCCCTTCACGGCGGGCACCCCGATCTACAACGTGTTCCTCCGCGCGCTCGGCGCCGATGTCGGCCGGGGCGCAGTGATCGTCTCCCGGCGGATGCCACTTGTCACCGACCTGCTCACCGTCGGTCCGGGAGCGGTCGTCCGCAGGAACGTGCTCTTCAACGGGTACCACGCCGAGGCCGGACGGATCCGGACCGGCCGGGTGACGATCGGCGCGGGGGCCCACGTGGGCGAGAGCGCCGTGCTCGGCCTGGACGTCACCATCGGCGACGGTGCCCGGCTGGGCCACGCCTCGTCGCTCCAGGACGGCGAGCAGGTGCTGGCCGGGGAGCGTCGCGACGGGTTCGGCGGGCGACACTCCGGCGCGACCGACGGCAGCGAGGTCGAGCCGGTGGCCACGAGGGCCGCGCGGCCCGCGCTGTTCACGCTTGCCCAGCTCGGGGCGGTGGTGTTCGTCTCCATCCCGCTCATGGCCGCGATCGCCATCTGGCTGTCGACCGAGTACGACGCCCGCACCGGAGTGTTCACCGGATCGCTCGGAGCCTGGCAGACCTATGCTGCCGCGCTCGCGGTCGGCGCGGTGAGCTACGTCGGCTACCTCGTCGTCGCCTTCCTGCTCGTCGTGTCGCTCCCGCGGCTGCTGCGCCCACTGCTCGTGCCCGGCCGCATCTATCCGCTGTACGGCGCCCGCTACTGGGCACAGCGCGCCATCGAGCGGCGGAGCAACCAGCCGTCCTTCCTCCGCCTGGTCGGTGACAGCTCCTACGTCGTGCACTACCTGCGGGCCGTCGGCTACCGGATGCCGGACCTCGTGCAGACCGGCTCCAACTTCGGCTCCGACGTCAAGCACGACAACCCGTTCCTGACCACGGTCGGCAGCGGCACGATGATCGCGGACGGGCTGTCGGTGATCAACGTCGACTACTCCGGCTCGTCGTTCCGGCTCTCCGACACCGCCGTCGGCGCCCGCAGCTTCCTGGGCAACCACATCGTGTACCCGCCAGGGGCCACGGTCGGCGAGGACTGTCTCCTGGGCACGAAGGTGATGGTCCCCACGGCCGGGCGACCGTGGACGGGCACCGGACTTGCTGGGCGCCCCGGCGTTCGAGATCCCGAGAACGGTGCGTCGCGACGCCGAGTTCCACTACCTCGCCGAGGGCGAGAACCTGCGCCGCGGACTGGCCGGCAAGAACCGCCACAACCTGGTCAGCATGGGGCTGTACGCCGTCGCCACGTACCGTCGGCCTCGCCGAGCTCTTCCTGGTCGTCGCAACGCCGCTCTGGCGCTGGAGCCGGCGCTCGGCTCGTTGGCCTTCGCGCTCGCCGTCGTCGCCGGCCTCGTCGTCCGGGTCCTGCACCTCGCGTTCACCGAGTCACGCCTCGAGGGCGTTCCGGCCCCTTCAGCCGCTCTACGTCTCGATCTACGACCGCCGGTTCTGGGCGCACGAGCGCTACTGGAAGTTCGCGCATGCCGCCGCCGATGGCTGCTCGACGGGACCCCGTTCAAGATCCTCACGTGGCGGCTGGTCGGAGTCAGGATCGGTCGTCGGGTCTTCGACGACGGCTGCGCGATCGTCGAGAAGACCCTGACCACGGTGGGTGACGACTGCACCCTCAACATGCGCAGCATCCTGCAAGCGCACTCGCAGGAGAACGGCGCGTTCAAGTCCGACCGGATCGTGGTCGGTGCCGGGTGCACGATCGGCACCGCATCCCTCGTCCACTACGGCGCGACCGTTGGCGACGGCGTCGTCCTCGCCCCGGACTCGTTCCTGATGAAGGGCGAAGAGGCGCTGGCGAACACGCGGTGGTCCGGCAATCCCGCGCAGGAGGTGTCATGAGCGTCAAGGTCGTCAGTCCGACCGCCGGTGCGGTCACGACCGCGAGCCGCGAGTACTGGCTCGCCGTCCTGGGTGGCCTCGCGCCCACCCGCGTCCCGCGCTGGTCGTGAGGAGCCCGACGAAGGGATCGACACCGTCGAGCGCGTCGTTCCCGATGACCTGCACGACGCGCTCGAGCGGCTGGCACTGCACCAGGCCGTACCGCTGGCGACGCTGGTGCTCGACCGCCCACGTCAAGGTCCTGGCGGTGCTGTCCGGGGAGCGGCAGGTGACGACCGGGTATGTCGCGGTCCCCGGCCGGGTGCCCGTGCCGTGCCGGGTCGATCGTCCCGGACGGCGCCTGGCGAGACCTGCTGCAGCGCGACCGCGCGGGCCGAGTCCGAGCTGCTGCCCCACCACGCATTTCCGGTGGCTGGGCTCCGTGACGAGTTGGGGCTGTCCGGCCCGGCGTTCGAGACGGAGCTGGACCCCACGGGCGGCTCCGGGCCACTGTCGCCGGAGACGGTGCTCGGGGTCGCCGTGTCCTGGAGAGCGGGCCGCCCGGTCCTCACGTTGCGCCATCGCCGCGAGGTGCTGGACGTCGGGGCGGCCTCGCGCATCGTCGGCTACCACCTGGCCGCGCTCGCCCACATGGTCGCCGACCCCGAGTCGCCTCATGGCGAGGCCGGCCTGGTCGGCCCCGCCGAGCTCCGTGCCCAGGTCGATGGCCTCGCTGGGCCGAGGCGCGAACTCCCGGACCTGCGGCTGCCCGACCTGTTCGCGATGCGAGCCGCGACGCACCCGGACCGGGTGGCAGCCGAGCACGGAGACCAGGTCCTGACGTACGCCGCGCTCGACGACAGGGTGAACAGGATCGGGCACGCGCTGCTGGACCGCGGGCTGCGGCCCGAGGACGTCGTGGCCGTGGTCACCGGGCGCACCCTGGACTGGATGGCGTCGGTGCTGGCCGTCTTGCGGGCGGGTGGCACCTACCTTCCGATCGAGCCTCACTTCCCGGCCGACCGCATCGCCGCGATGCTGCGCCGCTCGGGCTGCCGGCTCGCCCTCACCGAGCCCGGCCACACGGCCACGTTCGACCTGGCCCGGGAGAAGGTGCCCGGCATCAGTGTCATTCCCCTCGACACGGTGGACCAGGCCCGGCCGATCAGTCCACTGCTGGTCCCGGTGCGGGCGCACCAGCAGGCCTACCTGTACTTCACATCCGGCTCCACCGGAGAGCCCAAGGGCGCGCTGTGCGAGCACGCCGGCATGCTCAACCACCTGTACGCGAAGGTCCACGACCTCGGCCTTCGCGAAGGGGCTGTGGTCGCACAGACCGCGCCGCAGTGCTTCGACATCTCCCTGTGGCAGCTGGTCTCAGCGCTGCTCGTCGGGGGCCGAACGGTCCTGATCGACCAGGATGCGATCCTCGACGTGGACCGGTTCCTCGACACGCTGGTGGACCACCGCGTCGAGATCCTCCAGATCGTGCCGTCGTACCTCGACGTCGTGCTGTCCCGCCTGGAGGCCGAGCCCCGCGACCTGCCCGACCTGCGATGTGTCTCGGTCACGGGCGAGGCGCTGCCTCGCGACCTGGTCCGCCGCTGGTTCGGCGCGCGGCCCGGTATCCCGCTGGTCAACGCCTACGGTCTGACGGAGACCAGCGACGACACCAACCACGAGGTCATGTGGCACGACCCGGACGACGACCGGGTCCCGCTCGGACGGCCGATCGCCAACGTGCACGTGTACGTCGTCGACGAGCAGCTGCGGCCGGTTCCGCTGGGCGCGCCGGGTGAGATCGTGTTCTCCGGGGTGTGCGTCGGGCTGGCTACGTCAACGACCCCGACCGGACTGCTGCCGCATTCCTCGATGACCCGCTGCGCCCGGGAGAACGGCTCTACCGCAGCGGTGATGTCGGCCGCTGGCGGCCGGACGGCAAGCTGGAGTACCTCGGTCGTCGCGACACCCAGGTCAAGGTGCGCGGCTTCCGGGTCGAGCTCGGCGAGGTCGAGACGGCCCTTGCCCGATTGCCGGGCGTCCGGCAGGCCGCGGTGGTGGTGGACGAGAGTGCGGGTTCGGCCCGACTCGTCGCGTTCGTCACCGGCGATCCCGGTCTCGAGGCCGACGACTTGCGCGGTCCGCATTGGCCGACTCGCTGCCGCCGTACATGGTGCCCTCGCTGCTTCGGCAGGTGGTCGGAGCTGCCGCTGACCGCCAACGGCAAGGTCGACACGGCGAAGCTCCGCGCCGACGCGCGCAGCGCCGACAGGCGCACGTCGGTCGAGCTCAGCCCGGCGGAGCGGCGGGTCGCCGCCGCCTGGGCAGACGTCCTCGACGTCCCCCTCGCCGTCATCGGACCCGACGCGCATTTCGCCGATCTCGGCGGCACCTCCCTGACCGCCGTGCGGCTGGTGGTGGCCCTGGACCGGGCCGTCACCCTGCGCGAGGTCCGTACCCATCCCGTGCTCGCCGACCTGGCGCGTCTCCTGGAAGGAGCATTGCGATGACCACCACCCGGATCGCTCGACGCGACTCCCACTGTCAACGGCGTCAACGTCGTTCGAGTCGGGATCACCGACCCGGACGTCTGGGCCGCCGACGACAACCGCATGCGGGTGCGCCACCTGGCCGCCGAGCACGGCGCGCGTGATCCTGCGCGGGTTCGGCTTCGAGAAACCCTGCCGACGCGGCGGCCGTGCTGACCTCGCTCGGAGGCGAGCTGATGACCGAGCGGGAGGCGCTCGCCTCGCGTGCGCGCCTCGCTGCCCGGCGTCTACTCCTCGGCGACCTGGCACGCCAACCAGCCGATGTGCCAGCACCACGAGCTCAGCTATGCGCTGCCGGCGCCCGGACTGCGTGATGATGGCCTGCGTCACCCCGGCTGCGGAGGGAGGCGTGACCGGGCTGGCTGACTCCGCGGACGTGCTGGAGGCCCTTCCGCCCGACGTGGTGGCCCGCTTCGAGCGCCAAGGGTGGTTGTTGACGCGGGCCTACTCCGACGAGATCGGGGCCTCGTGGGAGGCGGCGTTCGGCACCCAGGACAGGTCCGCCGTCGAGCGCTACTGCAGCGAGCACGCCATCGAGGCCTCCTGGCAGCCCGATGGCACGCTGCGCACCCGCCAGCGACGCCGCGCAGTGGTCACCCACCCCTGCTCCGGACGACGCTGCTGGTTCAACCAGATCGCGTTCCTCAGCCAGTGGACCCTCGACCCCGACGTCCGGGAGTTCCTCGTCGAGGAGTTCGGCGTCGACGGTCTTCCGTTCAACACGTGGTACGGCGACGGGTCGCCGATCGAGGAGGACGTCGTGGCCACGGTCAACGAGGTGTACGAGGCGTTGACCCGTCGGGAGCCCTGGCAGGCCGGAGACGTGATGGTGATCGACAACGTCCGGACGGCACACAGCCGCGAGCCCTACTCCGGTCACGCGCGAGGTGGCCGTCGCGTTCGCCGAGCCGACGGAGGTCGCCCGATGACAGCCCCGCCGTCGTTCTCCGTCATTCCGGGCGCTCAGGTCCGGCAGGTCCTGAGTGGTCGGGAGGCCGAGGTCGTGCAGCTCGTCGAGTCGGCGTACCGGCTGCACGCCGAGGGGCACAGTGTGAACCCGCCGTCGTACTTCCTGCGGTTCCCCGACCGCCCCTCCTCGCGGATCATCGCGCTTCCCGCGTCACTAGGCGGAACCGCGCCCGTGGACGGCCTCAAGTGGATCTCGAGCTTCCCCGGCAACGTGGCCGAGGGGCTCCCTCGCGCATCCGCTGTGCTGATCCTCAACGATCCAGCGACCGGATATCCGTACGCCTGTCTGGAGGCATCGGTGATCAGCGCGGCTCGGACTGCCGCCATGGCGGCGAGCGCAGCCGACTGGCTCAGCCGTGGCCGGGCCCGGCCGCGGCGACTGGGGATCGTCGGAACTGGCCTGATCGCTCGCTACGTGCACACATTCCTCGAGGCCACCGGCTGGACGTTCGACGAGATCGGACTTCACGACACCGTCTCCGAGAGCGTCGTCGGCTTCCGCGACTACCTCGACCGCTCCGCGGCTAGCGGGAGGACCAGGGCGCACGAGAACGCCGCCGACCTGATCGCCGAGAGCGACCTGGTGCTCTTCACGACCGTGGCCTCCGAGCCCCACCTGCACGATCCGCGATGCTTCGCGCACGGGCCGCTGGTGCTGCACCTGTCCCTGCGTGATCTGGCGCCGGAGATCCTGATCGGCTCCACCAACATCGTCGACGACGTCGAGCATTGTCTGAAGGCCAACACATCCCCGCACCTGGCCGAGCAGCTGACCGGCAACCGGGAGTTCCTGGCGGGCACGCTTGCCGACGTCATGGCCGGCCGGATACGGCTCCCCGACGACAAGCCCGTGGTGTTCTCGCCCTTCGGCCTCGGGGTGCTCGACCTGGCGCTGGGCCGGATGGTCCACGCAGAGGTGGCGGGGTCGGGCGAGCTCGCCGAAATCCCCGGATTCTTCGACGAGCTGACCCGCTTTGGCACCGACCGGGAGCCGGCGCCATGCCCGTGATCACCCACGCCGACGACTTCGACGCCGACGACGTCTTCGTGGATCTCGAGCCGATGATCGGTCATCGGCTCTACTTGAAGTGTGAGGGGTTCAACTTCGCTGGATCGATCAAGCTCAAGGCTGCGACGACGATGGTCGCGGCCGCCGAGGAGGCCGGACGACTGCGGCAAGGATCGGTGCTGATCGAATCCTCTTCGGGCAACCTCGGCGTTGCCCTCGCAATGATCGCGGCCAGCCGGGGCTACCGGTTCACCTGCGTCACCGACGATCGCTGCAACGTCGCCACCCGGCGAATGATCGAGGCGCTCGGAGGCCGAGTGGTCGTGGTCACCGAGCCGGCCGAGGAGGGCGGTTTGCTGGGAGCGCGCATCGCTTACGTGAAAGCGATGTGCGCGGCAGACGATCGGTTGGTCTGGCTCGACCAGTACCGCAACGCCGCCAACTGGCAGGCACACGGCCGCACCACCGGGCCTGAGATCCTGCGGCAGTTCCCCGACCTCGACGTGCTCTTCGTGGGCGCCGGCACGACCGGCACGTTGATGGGGTGCGCGCGGTTCTTTCGCGACTGGTCGCCACGGGTGCGCATCGTCGCGGTTGACGCCACCGGTTCGGTGATCTTCGGCGGACCGTCCGCCCCGCGCAGCATCCCCGGCGTGGGGTCTGGCGTCTGCCCGCCCATGCTCGACTCGGACTACGTCGACGACGTCGTCCTCGTGTCCGAGCCCGAGACGACACGAGCCTGCCGCCGCCTCGGGCGCCGCGGGTTCATTTTCGGCGGGTCGACCGGGACGGTCGTCGCCGGTGCCGAGCGATGGCTGGCCGAGCACGGCGACCCCTCGCTCATTGCGGTGGGGATCGCGCCCGATCTGGGCAGCGGCTACCTCGACACGATCTACGACGACGACTGGGTCGCCGATCACGTACACGAGCAGCTCGGGCGAGGAAACGGCCACCGGCGCCGCGGCCTGACGGCCGCCCGATGAGCACGCCGCGGTAGGTCAGACGTCGTACTTGTCGGGCACGCGCATGGCCGGGCCGCCCACCTGGAGTCCCAACGGGGTGGCGCGTCCCTGCGGCTCCTCCCACTCCTCCTGGCGACCGAGGGCGGTCAGGTCGAGGTAGGGATAACCGTTGTGGAACTCCTGAATGCCCCGGCCGTACGTGGAGTAGGTGTGGAAGACGTCCTCGCCGACCCGCAGGAACGCGCTGATCGCCGGCATTTCTGTCTCCCGCATGTCCTCCGTCCACGGTTCGCCGATCTCGGCGAGCTCTGATTCGGTGCGGAACTCCATCAGCACCGGCGCGACCCGATCGTCGAGGGTCGCGTGAAAGTCGTAGTTGAAGTCACTGTCGTACGACGAGTACCACGGGAACGTCCAGCCCATCCGCTCCCGGTATGCGGCCAGCTTCGGGTACGGCGCCCGCGACACGGCCACCAGCGTGGTGTTGCGCACGTGCAGCTGCCTCAACCTGCCGATCCCGTCGGCGGCGGAGGAACAGCTCGAGCAGCCCTCGTCCCAGTCGGGGCCGAACATGAAGTGGTGCATCACCAGCTGCGGCCGACCATCGAACAGATCGAGCAGGCCCACCGATCCTTCCGGCCCCTCGAAGGCGTAAGGCTTGGCCACGCGAACCATCGGCAGTCGCCGCCGGCTGGCATTGACCCGATCGCGGGCCCGGGTCAGCTCCTTCTCCTGGTCCAACAGCTCCATGCGGGCGGCGAACCACTCCTCGCTCGACACAACCTCGGGCAACTGTCCCTGCTCGAACATCGAGAACCTCCTCCTCAACTGGGTTCACGACCCCACGGTGAGGTCGTCAGAGCGTCCGGCGTCTAGTCGAGACCACTTGACCCTAGGTCGCTCATCGGTCGGGTGGGTCGTCACAAACGGCGTTGATGTAGCGCGTCAACGAGACGGCCATGGACCTGTCGAGGTCGCCGGCCCTGTCCCCGTGCACCTTGCCGTGCTCGTCTCGCCAGGTGATGGTGAAGGGCCGATCGACTGGCGTCCATCCGGCCGCGGCCTCGCAGTCTCGGACGAGCAGCTCGAGCTTGACCGACTGGAATCGAGCGTTTCGCGAGACTGTCACGGGTAGGGCGGGAGCGCGGACGCCGAGGCTGCGATCTGGGATGGCGATCCTCAGGACCGTGGACGTTGTCAGACCGGACAGGAGGAGGCCGCTCTCGACTTCCAGCGGTCCGGCAGATACCTGGCCGGTTGGATGTGTCCGAGGCGATACGGCTTCGAAGAGTACGAGCTCGACGTCGTGTTCATCCGCAACGAAAGGGCTGTGGCTCCGTTCGATCCTGCTGCCATAGCACTGCGCCGCCACCGCCGGCGGCGACACCGAGCACGAAGGCAAGGAAGGCCACGAAGTGATGTGGCCATGTCGTCGGTTCCTTCTCGAACAACGGGGCTCGAGACGGACCGACCTGCAGCGTCTCTGTCGGCTGTTCCGCTGTGTCATCGTGAGGATCGCGCACATGCAAGACCATACGCACTGCGGCTCATGCCGCGTGCAGCCTCTAGCGCCCGCTCCTGCCGGCGCAACACCCAGCTAGCAGGTAGATGCAGGTATGGGGAGGCGGGAGGGCCCCTTTGTTGCTGCCCGCGATGTAACTCCGACGCCGTCTCGCGAGGCTGAGACCGTCACATCGGACTACACGGAGCGAGGGGCTGGTCATGCGGATGACAGCGACGATCTCCGGCTGGGCCGGGTGGGCGAACCACTTCCGGGAGCGCGGCCTGACCGTCGCCGCGATCGGCTTGGCGACCGTCCGGATGGCGCTGGAGCAGCTCGCGGGTCGCGCAGCCGGGGAATTCGGCCACGACGTGATCGTGCTGCTGGACAGCCTCCAGGTGGACCGGGTGCCTCTGCTCGATGGCGCGGTCGGTGCCCTGGCGGTCGCCGGGTCTCTCGCCGACGCTTGCACGACAGGCCCGATCGGCACGGTCGTCGCACTAGCGCTGCCCGTCGGCGGCCCGGTGTGGGCGGGGCTACTGCCCGTGAGCACGACGTACAAGGGCCTCCGCCACATCTCACTGCTGCTGCTCCGGGTCACCGCCGGCGCCCAGATGATGGTTCTCCCCATGTTGGCGGGCACCGTCTCCGTTGCACTGGCCCGAGTGATTTCGACCTCTACTACCTGCGATGCCCGGTCGACCTCGACCCGGACGGTCAGTGGGGTGAGCCTGAGCGTCCCCGATCCTGACTGGGACGCCTGTGGGGCCGGCGCGGCTACCCGGACGATCGTCGGCCCCATGCCGCCCGGAGCATGGGCCGAACGGCGCGTCGCCGGGCACACAGAAGGTCGACTGCGAACACGAGCAGCACGAAGGCGGCGACGATCCGCACGAGCGGGGCTGGATAGAGGAGCTGCGCCAGGAAGACCCCGGCCATCAACAGCGCGTCGACGCGTTCGGGGCGGAGGGTGGCGAGTGCCGCGACCACGAACAGGGTCACCGCGATGGTGAATCCGAGCTCCATCTGCTCGCGGGCGGCCAGTGGCATGACGATGCCGCCTCCTCCGGCCATGTAGGCGAGCGGGAGGGCACCGAGGCCGAGCGTCCACTGGCTCACGGACGAGGCGAGGAACAGGGCCAGTCCCTGCGCGGGGCGGTGGTTGACGATCAGCACGGCTACGACCACGAACTCGGGGGCCTCGGTGGCCGCCGGGACCACTGTCTGGATCAGCAGGTAGGGGTCGAAGCCGAGCGAGGCTCCGGTGTGCAGCAGCGCATCCGCGAACGGGTTGGCGATCAGGAAGACGACGGCGCCCGCGACGACGATCAGCGCGGTGACCGCCGGGCGCTGGTACCGCGGCGGGAGGGTGAGCAGGCCGGCAGCGACCCCGACGACCGCCGGCTCTTCGTTCGGAGTGCCCTGCACGCGTCGCGCGTAGAGAGCGTAGAGGCCGAGCAGAAGGATCCCGTCGAAGATGCTCAGGTTGCCCCGGATCGCGATCTGCACGGCGAAGATCGACGTGATCAGGAGGATCCCGAGCTCGAGCCGTCGATTGCTTGACATCCGAAGCGGCGTCGCCGCCTGGCCTCTCGTGCGGGCGAGGAGTACGACGAGCAGCGGAAGGGTGACCGCGCCCGTCAGCAGGAGTCGTGTCGCTCCCGTCAGATTGGCGGTGACCAGCTCGGCCGCCTGGATGAACGCGAATCGGATCTCGATGACGAACTCGGGGAGCACGGTGACGAGCGCGACGACGGCGAGCACGGGGCCTCCTGAGAAGACCGCTTCGCCGGCATCAGCGGCCCACGCCAGCATGAACGCGGCCCCGATCAGGCCGATCCCGAGGCCCACCACGGCGAGCTGCACGGGAAGAACCGGGCTCACGGCGCGGACGACCACCCCGACGGCTGCGCATGCGCCGGCGGTCAGCAGCGGACGCCGCCAGGCGAGGCCTTCGGCCGAGTCGCGCTTCTGCATCGTCATTCGGGGTCCTCCACGTTCACGCGGACCGTCAGGCGGCTCGTCGTACCGTCTCCGGCTGCGATGGCCGTGAACTCATGACGGCCGGGGTCCATCGGTGTCCAGGTGACGCGCGCCGGGTCGGCGGGACACGGGTACCTCCAGTTGCGTACCGACCCGTCGGGACTCTCGAGCTGCGCGAAGGCGGCTCGGCAGTCACTTGCGCGAAACGCGAACGTGGCCGGACGCCCGACCGTCACGGTCTCCGGAACCCGGACGAGGGTCACGGTCGGAGGCGTTGCAGTTTCTCGTGGTTCGACCTCGAAGCGCAGCCTCTTGGTCACCGTCTGCCCCTGCTGCCCTCGCGTCCGGAACTGCATGAGGGCCGAGCCCGGCTGCTCCGGGATCCACGTCACGACGCCGGTGCCCTTTCGGATCTCGAAGTCGCGGGTGAAGACGATCCCGGCACGCGTCGACACCTTCACCGACTCCTCGAGGGCATCCTTGACCCTGAACGTGACGCGCAAGGGTCGACCGGCGATCGCGCGGCGGGGTGGATCGACGAACCGGAGGGTCGGGGGAGTGTCCAGCACACGAAGCGTCGTGCTGTCCGACACGGACGTCCCGTCCAGACCGGCCACCAGGACGCGTACCCGGGCAACACCGGATTCCTTGGGGCGCCAGGTCACGGTTGCGCGGCCCGAGGGGATGCGGACAACCTCGCGGTGTCGACCGGACGCCGACGTGATCGTCACGACCTCGCGTTTGGCGTTGTGCACGCGGAAGGCGAGCCTGGCCGGGCGGTCGACGACGACCGGCTCGGTGACGGGCAGGACCTGGACCACGGGCGGCTCGTTGAGTGCCTGTCGAACGGCACTCTCGATGTCCGGTCCGAGTCCCGCCCGACCGTTGAGGAACGCGGTCACGCCGAGCAGGCGGGCGGCGCCGGGCCCCCGTGAACCCTCGTACAGGCTCTGGATCTGGATGACCCCGCCGGGCAGGGTCAGGATGTGCGGCCGCCCGAGCAGTACGGAGTCGAGCGACGACTTGTCGAGGTCGCGGATCTCCAGGTTCCGAAGACCCAGCAGGTTCCGGACGCGCGCCGTCGCGAAAACGAGCCGGCTGACCTGGGCGGGTCCCAGCGTGATCGGCTCGCGCGGGAAGTCCAGCGCACCGAGTCTCGCCCGGCCCTGCTCGTCGATCCACCCGTTGAGGGTCCCGACGATGTGCTGCCCGCCGCGCGGGCTGAAGTAGGTCCGGAGCACCAGCCTGGTTCTCTCCTGTCCCGGCGGGGACGTGAAGATGTACGAGGGCTCCAGGGTGAGGCGGAGGTTGTCCTCGTCGTCCTCGTCGAAGTCGACGTCCGACGCGACCTCGATCGGCCCGGACAAGGCGATCGGCCGAGACCAGGCGTCGGAATCGCTGACGAAGACGTCGGGTCGCGTCGTGTGGAACCTCTCGTACGCCGTCGCCTGGGCGTCGAAGAGGTCGACGGGGTATCCCAGCCGGTTGCGAAGCTGGGCGGGCATCTCGTCCTGGGGGCGGAACATTGTCGGGTAGATCTCGGCCCACGCGAGGGCCACCGGGTCCGTGTCGTCGGCGAGGTAGATGTCGACCCTCCCCGAGAACGCGTCGACGGACGCACGCACCGACGCTCGCGCGTAGTTGACCTTGGTCCCGCCGAGATCCACGAGCTCCGACGAGGGGTAGTTCTGGCTGGTGGTGTACCCGTCCACGACGAAGACGACCCGGCCGTTCGCGGTGAGCGGCACCGCGCGCGAGTCCCACTGGATGAACGGGGCCAGCGCGTGGAGCCGGTCACTGACGTCCCGGTGCAGGAGGATCCGCGACTCGGGCGTGATGTCGTCCGACAGGAGCAGCTCCTTGCTCCCGAGCGCGAGGGCGAAGACGGCTCGCCGGGTCAGGGACGACAGCGCGATGCCGCCGGTCCCGTCGTAGTGGTACGGCTCGCCGGAGGCGTCCGAGGCGGAGCTGTCGACCTCGGGGCGGCGGGTGTTGGCGAGGACCCAGGGCGACTCCGCGATCCGCTCGTTCGTCGTCGGGGTGAAGATGGCGGGCTCTTCCTCGAGCCCTGTGCTCTCCTCCGGCAGGTTTCCGAAGTAGATCCGGGGCTCGCGCAGCCCGAGGCCCGCGTCGAGCACGCGCGGTGCGCGGCCCGGCCCGGTGTCGGTGCCCGAGAACCGGATGACGCCGCGCCCGTGGGTGTACGCCAACCGGTCGTTGATCCAGGTCCGGGCCTCCTCGCGCACCGGACTGAGGTCCAGCTCGCGGACGCTCACCACGGTCGGCCTCCGTTCCCCGTCGACCCGCACGATGTCGAGCGTCGGCTCGTCAGGCTTGAAGTACGGCGTCTCGTTGACGAGCTGGCGCATGCGCGCCCCGAGCACCCAGGAGTCCCACACCGGAACTCGGGCGAGCCGCTCGCTCACCGACGGGAAGTCCGCGGCCGTCAAGCCGGTGGGCACATACGGCTCGACGTCGATCGTGTCGAGGCCCAGGCCGGCCCTGGTGCCCGCGATCGACCGTTCGACGTAGGGCTGCTCGCTGAGGAGCGGGTTCGGGTCGACGACGTACCGCTGGACGAGCGCCGGGACCACGACCACGACGAGCGGGATCGCGGCGAGAAACAGCGCGCCGGGCAGGCCCACGAGGACCAGCGCGCGGCGGGTGTGCCCGGATCGGGCGACGAATGGCGCCACGACGCAGCCGACCGCGAGCACGACGGCGAGGACCATCAGGGCCGTCAGTCCCGGGTACCGGATGTTGATGTCCACGTATCCCGCACCCGCGAACGAGTGCGAGTCCTGGGCCGACGGTTGGCCGAGCTGGAGCCGGTACTGCTCCAGTCGGAGTCTCCACGCGATCGCGACCAGGAAGGCCGCCGCGAGCGAGGCCAGGTGCAGCTGGGCCGCGAAGCTGGCGTGGGCCGGTCTCAGTCCCAGGTGCCCGCGGGCACGGTGCACCAGCACCACGTAGGCGGTCGTGACCGTGACCAACCAGAGCAGCAAGCCCGACACCAGGTGCTCGAACGGCAGCGTGAAGACGAAAAAGCCGACGTCCTTGCCGTGTATCGGGTCGACGACCCCGAACGGCTGCCGGTGCCGCCAGAGCAGGTAGGTCTGCCAGTGCTCTTGCGCGGCCGATGCGAACAGACTCGCGGTCACGAGCGATGTGGCGAAGACCGTCAGGATCCCGGCCAGCTTCCGGAGGAACCGGGTCCCTTTCAACGCGAGGGCGAGATTCACCCCGATGAAGATGGCCACGTTGCCGGCGACCTGGACGTAGAAGTCGGCCTTCGCCGAGATCGTTCGCTGGAAGACGTCCAGCTGGCCGAGCTCGTCGAACCACAGGGCGCCGGGGTAGACCCGGGCGACTGCGTACGCCAGCAGGAGGGGCAGCCCGACGATGAACACCACGACGGTGGCGCGGCCACGGGGCCGGAGGACGAAGAGCCTCCGATCGGGCCGCTCTGGCTCGTCAACCGAGTCAGGTGCAGGCGACTCAGACGGAGCCGACTCCGTGCTGGTCGAGGCACTGGAGTCGGGTGCCTCAGGCGTCGTGCCGAGCGCCCCTCCATCCGCGCCGCCATCCTCGGACTCCTCCGTAGGCGCGCGACGTGGCGGGCGACGGCGTCCGTCAAGCCGTCCGAACTCCGCGATGAACTCGTCGACCGCCTCGTGGCTCACTTCCCAGACGTAACGAGAGCCCCACTCCCGCTTGTCTCCACGGAGCTCACCCTTGCGAAGGAGCGTTCGGACAGTCTGAGGACTCGTCCCGAGGGCTTCGGCCGTCTCGGCCACGGTGAGGGCGGCCCTCATCCTCAGAAACTACTCCTGATGCTTTCGCAGAGACAACGAAAGCAGGGGAACATGTTTTCGCAGTCCGACAACAGGCGGCAGGTGCGGTTCAGCCTTCGTTGGGCTCGTCCTCGTCGGGCTCGTCCTCGTCGGGCTCGTCCTCGTTTCCGCCCGGTTCGTTCTCGCCGGGTTCGTTCTCGTTGGGTTCGTTCTCGTTCTCGTTCTCGTTCTCGTTCCCACCCTCTCCCTCGCCGTCCGGCGCGACTTCGTCGGGTTCGTTCTCGTTCTCGTCGGGTTCGTTCTCGTCCGGGACCTGGCTCGCCGGGGGGTCAGGCTCGGGGTCGGCGTCGTCACTGCCGCATCCGGCAGCCACGACGAACGTCAGGCACGCGGCCACGAGTGGCCGAAGCAGCGAGTTGGATGCACGCATGTCCCCACGCTAGGAGGAGTTCGCGGGCTGCGCATCTGTCCCGCCGCCACCTACGCGAAGGACGTCGGGTGGAGGTGAACAGGAAGTGTCGCGCCGAACCGCGTACCACGAGGACGGTGGCGTGAACGTCAGGCGAAATCCCTGCGGGAGGGCGCGGCAAGCGTTGAGGGCCGTGGCCCCGCCGCGAGCCGAAGGTGGCGTCGCGAGGTTGCCGGGTGTGTGATGTGTCCATGGGCGACTGTGGGCACCTCGACACCATCGACGTCGGCGTCGCTCCCAGTGCGGAGGGGTGTGAGGACTGCCTGCGCACCGGGGACCGCTGGGTGCACCTGCGACTGTGCGAGCAGTGCGGGCACGTGGGGTGCTGTGACTCATCCCCTAACCGTCACGCGACGGCCCACTTCCGTGCGAGCGGCCACCCTGTCGTCCGGTCTTTTGAGCCCGGCGAGGAGTGGTTCTACTGCTACGCCGACGACCTTGCGTTCGAGCTCGAGGGCGCGCCGCCGGCGCCATCGCATCCCTAGCCCGAACGGCTGGCTCAGCGCGGGATCCGCGATGCCTCCCGCTGGGTGCCCGACCACTGATGTCGGGCAGAAAGGACAACCTGGCCAACGCCGAGGTAGGTGGCGAGGTCAGCCCCTCTGCTGACGGCCTCCACCTTGGAGGGAAAGGCACTGCCGACCGGTTCGTCGCCGCCCTTGAGCCGGTTGGTCCACATCGCCAGGGTCTCGTCGAAGTACGTCTCGACCACACGTCGGGGCATATGCCGAAAATAGTGCGCCGGGGACCCGGTGTGAACTCCCCAGGTGCGCACCTTGGGTCACACGAATGCACACCGGTCCCGCCGGTCCCTCTCGTCGTCCGTGGTTGCCGAACCCGCCAGCCAGACCCGTTCGTCAGATGTCGTATCTGTGCTCCCAGATCCCTTGGCCAAGCACCGTGGGCGCGTCGCCGAGGTTGCGCTGGTCGTGGGGCGTTCGGGGGCACTGGCCCCCGGGTCCGCCGTCTTCCCTCCGTGGCTGCTGAGCAAGGATCCTCGTGCGGCAGCGGTCGGGACGTCCGCGGTGGGGTGGAGGGCATGATGAACCCCGCCATTGTCGGCAACCGCTTCCGCAGGCTCACCGAAGGTGCAGGCCTGCCCCCATTCGGTTCCACGGCCTCCGGCATTCGTGGGCGACGCTCGCGCTGGAAGCCGGGCTGAGCCCGAAAGTTGTTCAGCAGCGGCTCGGGCACGCCGTATCCCTCCACCACGCTCGGTGTGTACTCCCATGTCTCGGAGGAGACCCAACCCACCGCGCCGCGGCCGAGGAACTATCCGCACGGATATTCGGAGTGCCGGGAGCTGAGCGCCGAGAAGGCTAGACTCGTAAGTCGCTCGGCGAGGGATGGGCGCGAACGCAGGAGAGCTCAACCTGAGATTTTGGTGCCGCTCACTCATAGCGTTCTTGGCATCGATCGCGGGAGCGCGTCGGGCGACTCGCGGGTCAATGAGGACGGCGACGGGGATGTTTCGTGATCAAGGTTCACCTCCGGCGGCAGATGGTCGGCTTCGGATGCGCTGCTCAAGGTGGGGCGCTTCTTCACCCGCTGGGACGAGACCGACGACGGCCGCGCGGTCTTCCGCGAGGGCGGCCGCGCCGGCGACGTGTTCTACCGCGACCGCTGGAGCCACGACAAGGTCGTCCGCTCCACGCACGGCGTGAACTGCACCGGGCTCGTGCTCGTGGAAGGTGTACGTCAAGGACGGCATCATCACCTGGGAGGCGCAGCAGACCGACTACCCCTCGGTCGGGCCCGGACCGGCCGGAGTACGAGCCGCGCGGCTGCCCGCGCGGCGCGGCCTTCTCCTGGTACACCTACTCGCCCACCCGGGTGCGCTACCCGTACGTGCGCGGCGTGCTGGTCGAGATGTACCGCGAGGCCAAGGCGCGGCTCGGCGACCCGGTGCTCGCCTGGGCCGACGATCGTCGGCGACCCGGAGCGGCGCCGCCGCTACCAGCAGGCGCGCGGCAAGGGCGGGCTGGTCCGGGCTCGCTGGGACGAGGCGGTCGAGATCGTCGCCGCCGCGCACGTGCACACCATCAAGACGTACGGCCCGGACCGGTGCGCCGGCTTCTCCCCGATCCCGGCGATGTCGATGGTGTCGCACTGCGTCGGCACCCGGTTCATCCAGCTCATCGGCGGCGTGATGACGTCGTTCTACGACTGGTACGCCGACCTGCCGGTGGCCAGCCCGCAGGTGTTCGGCGACCAGACCGACGTCCCGGAGTCCGGCGACTGGTGGGACGCGACCTACCTGATGATGTGGGGCTCCAACGTCCCGGTCACCCGTACGCCGGACGCGCACTGGATGGCCGAGGTGCGCTACCGCGGCACCAAGGTGGTCACGCGTCAGCCCGGACTACGCGGACAACACCAAGTTCGCCGACGAGTGGCTGCCCGCGCAGGCCGGCACCGACGCCGCGCTGGCGATGGCGATGGGCCACGTCGATCCTCAAGGAGTTCTTCGTCGACCGGCGAGGTGCCGTTCTTCGCCGACTACGTGCGCACGTACACCGACCTGCCGTTCCTGGTCACGCTCGACCGACACCGCGACGGACGGCGGCCTGGTGCCCGGGAAGTTCCTCACCGCCGCCGACCTCGGCGGCACGGCGCCGCGAGCCGAGGACGCGCGTGGAAGACCGTGCTGCTCGACGAGCGCGACCGGCGAGCCGGTCGTGCCGAACGGCTCGATGGGCTTCCGCTACGCCGAGTCCGGCGTGGGCAGGTGGAACCTCGACCTCGACGGGCGTCGACCCCGCGCCCTGCCGATGCGCCGGCGACGGCAGCCGAGCCGGTCGAGGTGCTGCTGCCCTGCTTCGAGGCGCCGGACGGCACCGGCTCGGTGCTGCGCCGCGGCGTGCCGGTCCGCCGGGTCGGCGGCCACCTGGTCACCACCGTCTTCGACCTGATGCTCGCCCAGTACGGCGTCGGCCGGACGGGCCTGCCGGGCGAGTGGCCGACCGGCTACGACGACGCGACCACGCCGTACACCCCGGCCTGGCAGGAGGAGATCACCTGCGTCCCGGCCGAGGCAGTGCATCCGGATCGCCCGCGAGTTCGCCACGAACGCCGAGGAGTCCGGCGGCCGCTCGATGATCATCATGGGCGCCGGCATCTGCCAGTGGTTCCACGGCGACGCGACCTACCGGGCGATCCTGGCGCTGCTGATGCTGACCGGCTGCATGGGCCGCAACGGCGGCGGCTGGGCGCACTACGTCGGCCAGGAGAAGTGCCGCCCGATCACCGGCTGGATCTCGCTGGCCAACGCGCTGGACTGGTCCCGCCCGCCGCGGACGATGATCGGCACGGCGTACTGGTACATGCACACCGACCAGTGGCGCTTCGACGGCTACTCGCGCCGACGCGCTGGCCTCGCCGCTGGCCGAGGGGCACCTCGCCGGCATGCACACCGCCGACACGATCGCGCAGTCCGCCCGGCTGGGCTGGATGCCGTTCTACCCGCAGTTCGACCGCAACCCGCTCGACCTCGCCGACGAGGCGAGCGCCGCCGTCGACGACGGGCAGCGCGGCCGACGCCGGCGTCGTACGTCGCCGACGCGCTGCACGACGGCAGCCTGCAGCTTCGCCGATCGAGGACGTCGACGCGCCGGAGAACTGGCCGCGCACGCTGGTGCTGTGGCGGTCCAACCTGCTCGGGCTCCTCGGCCAAGGGCAACGAGTACTTCCTCAAGCACCTGCTCGGCACCCACTCCAACGTGCTGGCGACCGAGACCGCCGGACGCCCGCGCCCGCGCGACGTCGCCTGGCACGACGAGGCGCCGGAGGGCAAGCTCGACCTGCTGGTCTGCGCCGACTTCCGGATGACCTCGACCACGCTGCTGTCCGACGTCGTGCTTCCCGGCCGCCACCTGGTACGAGAAGCACGACCTGTCCTCCACCGACATGCATCCGTTCGTGCACGCCTTCACCCCGGCGATCGACCCGCCGTGGGAGGCGCAGGAGCGACTTCGACACGTTCCACCTGCTCGCCCGCAGCGCTCTCCGAGCTGGCCGCGGACCCACCTCGGCGTCCGCAAGGACCTGGTCAGCGTGCCGCTGCAGCACGACACCCCGGGCGAGACCGCGCAGCCCGGCGGCGTGGTCCGGGACTGGCGCGCGCGGCGACGTGCCCGCCGGTGCCCGGCAAGACCATGCCGGCGCTGCAGGTCGTCGAGCGCGACTACACCGCGATCGCCGACAAGCTCGCGGCGCGTCGGCCCGCTGGCCGACCGGCTCGGCTTCACCGTCAAGAACGTCACCTACCGGCTCGAGCACGAGGTCGACGCGGCTGGCCGGCAGCAACGGCGTGATGCTCGGCGGCGCCGGCGACGGCCGGCCGGCGATCGACACCGACGTCAAGATGGCCGAGGCGATCCTGACGTTCTCCGGCACCACCAACGGCGAGCTGGCCGTGCAGGGCTTCCGCGACGCTCGAGCAGCGGGTCGGGCAAGCCGCTCGCCGACCTGGCCGAGGGCTCGGAGGAGAAGCGGATCACCTTCGCCGACACCCAGGCCGCGCCGGTGCCGGTGATCACCTCCCCGGAGTGGTCCGGCTCGGAGACCGGCGGGCGCCGCTACGCGCCGTTCACCGTCAACGTCGAGCGGCTCAAGCCGTTCCACACCCTGACCGGCCGGATGCACTTCTTCCTCGACCACGACTGGATGCGCGACCTCGGCGAGGCGCTGCCGATCTACCGGCCGCCGCTGGACATGCACCGGCTGTTCGGCGAGCCGACGCTCGGCCCGGACGGCGCGAAGCAGGTCACGGTCCGCTACCTGACCCCGCACTCGAAGTGGTCGATCCACTCGGAGTACCAGGACAACCTGTTCATGCTCGTCGCTCTCGCGCGGCGGCCCGACGGTCTGGATGAGCCCCGCCGACGCCGCGTCGATCGAGGTCGCCGACAACGACTGGGTCGAGTGCGTCAACGCCAACGGCGTGCTCGTCTGCCGGGCGATCGTCAGCCACCGGATGCCGGACGGCGTCGTGTACGTCCACCACGCGCAGGAGCGCACGATCGACGTACCGAAGTCCGAGGCGACCGGCCGGCGCGGCGGCATCCACAACTCGGTCACCCGGCTGCTGGTCAAGCCGACGCACCTGATCGGCGGCTACGCCCAGCTGTCCTACGCGTTCAACTACCTCGGCCCGACCGGCAACCAGCGCGACATGGTCACCACCGATCCGCAGGCGCTCGCAGGAGGTGACGTACTGATGCGCGTCATGGCCCAGATGGGCATGGTGATGAACCTCGACAAGTGCATCGGGTGCCACACCTGCTCGGTCACCTGCAAGCAGGCCTGGACCAACCGCGCCGGCACCGAGTACGTCTGGTTCAACAACGTCGAGACCCGGCCCGGGCAGGGCTACCCGCGCCGCTACGAGGACCAGGAGACGTGGCAGGGCGGCTGGACGCTCAACCGGCGCGGCCGGCTGCAGCTCAAGGCCGGCGGGCGGCTCAAGAAGCTGCTCGGCATCTTCGCCAGCCCGGTCCAGCCGGAGCTCGTCGGACTACTACGAGCCGTGGACCTACGACTACGAGACCCTGGTCGACGCCCCGCTCGGCGACGACTTCCCGGTCGCCCGGCCGAAGTCGCTGATCACCGGCGAGGACACCAAGATCACCTGGTCGGCGAACTGGGACGACAACCTCGGCGGCGCCACCGAGCTGGGCCACCTCGACCCGATCGTCGAGAAGGTCCGCCGCGAGTCCGAGGACAAGATCCGGTTCGAGTTCGAGCAGACCTTCATGTTCTACCTGCCGCGGATCTGCGAGCACTGCCTCAACCCGTCGTGCATGGCGTCCTGCCCGTCCGGCGCGATCTACAAGCGCGCCGAGGACGGCATCGTGCTGGTCGACCAGGACCGCTGCCGCGGCTGGCGGCAGTGCATCACCGGCTGCCCGTACAAGAAGATCTACTTCAACCACAAGTCCGGCAAGGCCGAGAAGTGCACGTTCTGCTACCCGCGGGTCGAGGTCGGCCTGCCCGACCGTCTGCTCGGAGACCTGCGTCGGCCGGCTGCGCTACCTCGGGCTGTTCCTGTACGACGCCGACCGCGGTCACCGCGGCCGCGTCGGTCGCCGGACGAGCAGGACCTCTACGAGGCCCAGCTCGACCTGATGCTCGACCCGAACGACCCGGAGGTGATCGCGGCGGCCCGGCGAGCAGGGCATCCCGGAGGACTGGCTGGACGCCGCCCGGCGCTCGCCGGTCTACGCGCTGGCCAAGAAGTACCGGGTGGCGCTGCCGCTGCATCCGGAGTACCGGACGATGCCGATGGTCTGGTACGTCCCGCCGCTGTCGCCGGTCGTCGACCTGCTGCGCGAGCAGGGCCACGACGCCGAGGACCGCGGCACGCTGTTCGGCGCGATCGACGCGCTGCGGATCCCGGTCGAGTACCTCGCCGAGCTGTTCACCGCCGGCGACACCGACGATCGTCGACGGCGTGCTGCGCAAGCTCGCGGCGATGCGCGCCTACATGCGCGGACATCACCCTCGGCCGCGAGCCGGACGACGTCGATCCCCGCGTCGGTCGGGATGACCGAGGAGTCGCATGTACGCGATGTACCGGCTGATGGCGATCGCCAAGTACGACGAGCGCTACGTCATCCCGAAGGCGCACGTGGAGCAGGCCCACGAGCTCGAGGAGCTCGGCTGCTCGCTCGACTTCGACGACGGCCCGGGCATGTACGAGTCCGGGCCGTTCGGCGAGGCCAGCGGTCGGCCCGTGCCGGTCGCGGTCGAGACCTTCCACGCGCTGCAAGCAGCGGCAGACCTCCGACGCGGCCGCGCCGGCACGAGCGAGCTGCGCGGCCGGGTGAACCTGCTCAACTGGGACGGCAACGGCACGCCCGAGGGCTTGTTCCCGCCGCGGCACGAGGACGACGGCGATGAGCGCGCGAGGCGCCGACAGCGCGAGCGCATCGCGCGTCGTCCGCCAGGCCGCCTCGCTGGTGCCTCGGCTACCCGGACGACGAGCTGCGTCGAGCGGCTGCCGCTGCTGCGCGCGGCGCTGGCCGAGCAGCCCGGCACGGCCGCGGCGCGCCTCGACCGAGCTCCTCGACGCACGTCGGCGCGACGCCGCTCGGCGACGCTGCAGCGCGACGTACGTCGAGGTCTTCGACCTGTCCCGCAAGCACGCGCTCTACCTGTCCTACTGGACCGACGGCGACACCCGGCGCCGCGGCGAGGTGCTGGCCGGTTCAAGCAGCGCTACCGGCGAGCGGCTTCCTGGTCGACACCCACGGCGAGCTGCCCGACTACCTGCCGCTGGTGCTCGAGTACGCCGCGGTCGCCGACCCGGACGCCGGCGTCGGCGCTGCTGCAGGAGTACCGGCCGAGCCTCGAGCTGCTCCGGCTGGCCCTGCTCGAGCGCCGGCACGCCGTACGCCGACGTGCGTCGATGGCCGTCTGCGCGACCCTGCCCGGCGCCTCGCCGGCCGACCGCGCGGCCGTGCATGGCGATGGCGCGGCCGGCCCGCCGACGCGAGTAGGTCGGCCTGGAGCCCTACGACCCGCGGCTGCTGCCGCTCCAGCCGAGGCGAGGAGCGCGCTGATGAACGTCGTGCTGTGGGGCGTGCTGCCCTACCTGATGCTCGCCGTGCTCGTCGGCGGCACGATCTGGCGCTACCGCTACGACCAGTTCGGCTGGACGACGCGGTCGTCGCAGCTCTACGAGTCGCGGCTGCTGCGGATCGGCTCGCCGCTGTTCCACTTCGGCATCCTGCTCGTGCTCATCGGCCACATCGGCGGGCTGGTCATCCCCGAGTCCTGGACCGAGGCGGTCGGCGTGTCAGCGAGGACCTGTACCACGTGAACGCCCTGCTGTTCGGCGGCATCGCGGGCGTCTGCACGCTGGTCGGGCATCGTGATCCTGATCTACCGGCGCCGCACCACCGGCCCGGTCTTCATGGCCACCACCAAGAACGACAAGCCGATGTACGTCGTGCTGGTCGCCGCGATCGTCGCTCGGCCTCTGGACCACGCTGGTCAGCGTCGGCGCCGGACACGAGGCGCACAACTACCGCGAGACCGTCTCGCCGTGGTTCCGCTCGCTGTTCGTGCTCCAGCCCGACGTCGACGCGATGGCCGCGGCGCCGGTCCAGTTCCAGGTCCACACGCTGGTCGGGATGCTGCTGTTCGCGATCTGGCCGTTCACCCGGCTGGTGCACGCGTTCACCGCGCCGCTGCACTACCTGTTCCGCCCCTACATCGTCTACCGCAGCCGGGACGCCGCGCACGTCCGGCGCCGCGGCCGCCGCGCGCGGGCTGGAGCCCGGTCGGCACGCCGCGACCGCGACCGGTCGAGCCCGAGGAGGCGCCATGAGCGGCAGTGGCGCACGGCCGCTCCGAGCTGCAGGGCCAGACCAAGAACCTCGCCCTGGCCACGCTGGCCGTTCGCGATCAGCTTCTGGGCCTGGAACCTGATCGCGCCGCTGGGCGTGCGCTACACCGACGAGCTCGGGCCTCACGCGAGCCAGAAGTCGCTGCTGGTCGCCATGCCGGTGCTCGTCGGCGTCGCTCGGCCGGATCCCCGCCGGCGCGCTGACCGACCGCTTCGGCGGCCGGCTGATGTTCACGCGTGCTGCTGCTCGCGACCGCGCCGTTCGTGCTGCTGGTCGCGCTCGCCGGCAACGCGGACTCCTACGCGCTGCTGCTCGTGTTCGGGTTCTTCCTCGGCATCGCCGGCACGACGTTCGCGGTCGGCATCCCGTTCGTCAACGCGTGGTACGAGCCGCCCGGCGCGGGTTCGCCACCGGCGTCTTCGGCGCCGGCATGGGCGGCACCGCGCTGTCGGCGTTCTTCACCCCGCGGTTCGTCGACTGGTTCGGCTACACGCACGACCCACGTGATCATCGCCGTCGCGCTGGTCGCGCGTCGCGGCATCTGTCTGGCTCGCGCATGCGGGACTCGCCCGCGTGGCAGCCGAACACCGACCCGGTCGTGCCCAAGCTGGTCGCGGCCGCGAAGCTGCCGGTGACCTGGCAGATGTCGTTCCTGTACGCCGTCGCGTTCGGCGGCTTCGTCGCGTTCTCCACCTACCTGCCGACCTACCTCAAGGACGTCTACGACTTCGACCTCACCGAGGCCGGCACCCGGACCGCCGGCTTCGCGATCGCCGCGGTCATCGCCCGGCCGATCGGCGGCATGCTGTCCGACCGGGTCGGCCCGCGGGCCGTCGTCGCGACCTCGCTCGCCGGGGCCGCGGTGCTGGCCGTCGTCGTCGCGCTGCAGCCGCGCGCCGGAGGTCCCGGCCGGCGCTGACGTTCGTCGCTGATGGCGTTCGTTCCTCGGGCCTCGGCACCGGCGGCGTCTTCGCCTGGGTGGCCCGGCGGCGCCCGGCGGAGCGGGTCGGCAGCGTCGCCGGCATCGTCGGCGCCGCCGGCGGGCTCGGCGGCTTCTTCCCGCCGCTGGTGATGGGCGCGACGTACGACGAGGCGGACCACAGCTACACGATCGGCCTGATGCTGCTCTGCGTCACCGCGGTCGTCGCGTTGCTCTTCACGCTGTTCGGGATGCGCAAGCGCCGGCTCCCAGCGCCGGGACGACGCTCAACGACCCCGCCTGAGGAAGAGGCGGATGGGACGACCTCCGGTTGTCCAGCCAAGGCCCTGTGAGGAGTTCTCGGGCCGAGAGGCCCCAAACGATTGAAGTAGGTCCGTCCGATCGTCTTCGACGGGCGGGACCTTCGACCCGTGGAGACCTGACCCCAGCCACTGGGACAGGGGCCAGTCCGCCAACACGATGGTCGTGCAGCCAAACGCCGTCGGGACCGAGGTCCCGCGGCTGAGGGCGGCTCCCGGAGAAAGGACACGACATGCCCAACGAACACATCGGATCCGTTGTCGTCGGAGTGGACGGCGGGCCGAGCAGCGGCGGGAGCGCTCCGCTCACAGCCGTCGAAGAGGCCCGCCGTACTGGCGCCGAGCTGCATCTCTCGTACAGGTCGACCCAAGGGTTACAGCCCCCATGACGCCCGATGCTGCCCTCGCTCCCCTCCGAGATTGTCGAGGACCGGCACGGCCCTCCTGGAACGCGCGATGAGCGAGGCGGCTCAGATGGCGCCCGACCTGCGGGTCACCGGAGGGCTCGGTCACCGGTTCACGAATAGCCGAACTGGTGACCAGCGCGAAGGACCCACGACTCCTCGTCCCTGGGCCACGAGACCCGCGGCGGTCTCGCGCGGGCTGCTTGGTGGCGGCACCACGGCCTCGGTCGCCGCGCACGCCAGCCTTCCCTGTTGTCGCGGTGCCTTCCGTGGAGTGCCCCGTCGAAGTCGTTCACGACCACTCGCGCCTTGACCGACGCCTCCCGGCCTTGCGCTCGAGGAGTCCGGTGCCCTGCTGCGATGACCGCGACCACGCCGGCTCCAGGCCACCCGGCGGGCTCGAGATTCACACGGCCAGATCGCAGGTCGGGTAGACCTTCATCGTGGACGAGATCAGGTCGCGGGGACGCCGCTCGACGGACTGGCCTCGCTCCTGCCTGCCGAGCGAGCCGAGCGCTTGGCCAGAACGCTGAGCGCGCCCGAGAAGGGCTCGCGGGACGGGTGATTTGGCACGTGAGTTCCACCGCCCGAGGCGGCGGCGTCGCCGAGCTGCTCCGTACGCTGCTCGCCTACGCCAACGGCGCCCGTGTGGAGAACCGTTGGCTGGTGCTCGACGCCGACGGCCTGGAGTTCTTCACCATCACCAGCGCCTGCACAACCACCTCCACGGCAACGCCGGGGACGGCGGTCCGCTCGCCGGGCCGAGCACGATCACTATCGGGCCGTCCTTGCCGGCACCTCCCGCATTGGAGGCGGGGTCTCCCCCGACGACATCGTGGTCCTGCACGATCCCCAGACCGCCGGTGGGTCCGGGAATCCGGGCCCTCGGCGCGCGGATCGTCTGGCGCAGCCACGTCGGGCGGAGGACCGCGCCAACGCCCTGACGGAGATCGGCTGGCAGTTCCTCCGTCCCTACCTCGCGGGCGCGGACGCGTACTGTTCTCTCGCCGCCATACGCGCCCGAGTGGGTTGATCCCTCGCGCCTGTGGGTGATCGCGCCCTCGATCCACCCCCGCTCACCCAAGAACATCCCACTCGCACCCGAGGCGATCAACAGGTCCTCACACGAGCGGGTCTGGTCGAGCCAGGGAATCGCGGTCCATCGCGGGCGGCGCCGTCGCCGGACGGCAGGTCACTACCGATGGGAGGACCGACTCGTCATCCAGGTCAGCCGCTGGGACTGGCTGAAGGACATGCCCGGCGTCCTGTCGGCTTCGCGGCGCATGGTGCGCCGACGGGGCCGACGGCGCGCACCTCGTCTCGCCGGGCCACAGGCCTCCGGAGGTCCGCCGACGACCCCGAGGCCGCCGAGGTCTACGCCGAGTGCCGCCACGGCTTCCGACAACTGCCCGACGGGTCTGCGCCACGCCCGTACGTATACTTGCCCTGCTTCCCATGGAGGACAGCGGCGGAGAACGCTCGTGATCGTCAATGCGCTCCAGCGTCACGCCGACATCGTCGTCCAGAAGAGCCTGGTCGAGGGATTCGGGCTCACGGTCACGGAGGCGATGTGGAAGGCGCGACCCGTCATCGCCAGCCGGGTCGGTGGGGGATCACCGGACCAGATCAGTCGACGGCAGCGACGGGATCCTGCTGGAAGACCCGACTGATACACGGGCGCCTTCGCAGGGGAAGTTGGGGCGCCTGCTGCGGGGAGTACCCAGCCTGGCAGCAACGCCTGGGCGCCGCGGCGCACACCCCCGGGTCCTCGAGGAGTATGTCGGAGATCGCCACCTCGAACAGTACGCGGAGCTCTTGCTGCACCTGACAACCACGAGCCGGTCGAGCCCGCAGAGGTGAGTTGACGCGGTACTGCCCGAAGGGCCCCTCGTCCCCACAGGTCACGGCGGTCAGCCCGCGCCCCGCCGGGGTGCGACTCCGAGGATTGGAGAGAATGCACGAAGGAGGACCCTGCATGTGCATCCGAGACTCGGTCAGCGTCCGGGTCGGTGTCGACGGAGCGCCGCTGACGTGACCGTTCCCCGAGTTCATGCGCGCGTGGCGATCGGCCGGGAACGGGCACCGCGCACTCCGCCTGGAGACGATCCCGGTGCCCGCACCGCGGTCCCACGAGGCGTTGGTGCGGGTTCGCGTCTGCGGGGTGTGTCGCACGGATTTGCACGTCGCGGACGGCGATCTTCCGCCCCACCGAAGCCCGGTGGTGCCGGGACACGAGGTCGTGGGTGACGTCGTCGCGTTGGGATCCTCGGCAGGGGGACCTGGCTCTGGGTGACCGGGTGGGCATCGCATCGTTAGGGAAACCTGCGGAACGTGTCGGTGGTGTCGACGCGGCGCCGAGAACCTCTGCCTCTCTTCGCGGTACACCGGCTGGGACGTGGACGGAGGCTACGCGGAGTACGCCGTGGTACCCGCGTCCTACGCCTATCGGCTGCCCGAGCACGCGGACGTACAGCTACCTGGCGCCGCTGCTGTGTACGCAGGCATCATGGGTGCGCTGCACAAGGCGCGGACCCGCCTGGGCGCGCTGGCGCTCGTCTCGTTCGGGGCCGGCGCACCTGACCGCCCCAGTAACCTGGCACAGGGCGCAGAGGTCCACGTGCTCACGCGTCCGGCGGCGACCCAGTTGGCATCGACCCTCGGGGCGAGCTCGGCAGGGGCGGCTGCCGGACAGCCGCCGGTGCCACTCGACTCGGCGATCGTGTTCGCGCCGGCCGGTGAGCTGGTCCCGGTTGCGATGGCAGCTCTCGATCAAGGCGGCACGGTTGCTGTAGCAGGCATTCATCTGAGCGACATCCCAGAACTCGATTACCAGCGCCAGCTC
>CAVTEY010000009.1:0-650481 GCA_963733895.1 uncultured Actinomycetota bacterium | reverse complement strand
GGCCCAGGAAGGGCGCGACCAGTTCCTCGAGAAACGGAACCCCGACTGGTCGCAGTTCCCTTGGTACTACTGAGTTGCTGCGTTGGTGCTGGTCAGCGCCTTGCGCCGCCTGTTCGCCAACACAGCCGTCCGCAAAAGCGGCGGCCGTGAGCGAGCGCGTGTGGACAGTCGACCGATTCGTCGAGAAGGTGGACGGTCCGTTCGCTGCCGTACCTCGACGGCACCACCACGCGCTCCCGCCCGGACCGGCCGGTGTCCGGGAGGGTGCGCGAGGTGAAGCCCATCACGGGGCGGGCGTCAGGAACACTCCCGTCGGCTCGAAGTCGAACAGGGAACCGTTGAGCACGAACGCGTCGACTGCGGTCTCGGTGGGTGCCGTGACCCCGGACCCCAGTCCGAAGTAGATGCCCGTGCTGATAGCGGGCGGTGCCGTGTCAGGTCGTCGTTGGCCTCCAGCGCCGTGACGACCTCGTCGAAGGTGCACGTGGCTGACCTGGTGCAGCCGATGTCCGTTCCCTCGTCGCCGGTGAGGTACCACAGCTCGTCGGCCAGGGCGTCCTCATGGGTCACCCACCCGTCGCGCCGGGTTCGGGCTCGTGGATGAGGGTGGTGAACTCGAAGCCACCGCCGGGGGTTGCGTCGTCCACGAGGTGAGGGTCGATCTCGATCCGAAGCGAGGGCCGCACCAGCGGCGGGTCGTCGGCGTTGTACGTCGAGTAGCTCACGTCCGTGATCTCGTCGAGCTGGACGCCCGCGAACTCGAACGAGTTGCCGAAGGCGGCCAGGTCGGCCGTCCCCGTCACGAACAGCCGCAAGCTCCCGTCGCCCTTCGGCTGGCCCGCCTGGGCCGGCCTGCACGTGGCTCTCGGCCGCACCGGTCTGGTTTCGGAGCAGCGTGCTCCACAGCGAGCTGGGAAAGGCGATCGCTCCCGGCGCGATCTTGCTTGCGGTGACCGACCCGTTGGCGAGGTCGCCGGAGGCGACGGTCCCGTTCTTGATGTCACCGGACGCGACGGTGCCGTTCTTGATCTCGCCGCTCTTGACGGCGTTGTTCTTGATCTCGCCGCTCTTGACGGCGTTGTTCTTGATGTGCTTGGAGGCGATGGCGTTCTTCTTGATCTTGTTGCCCCCGATCTTGCCCGCCCCCGAGGCGCTGGCGGTGCTCAGCAGGAGCAGTGCAGCGGCGACGAGTGCGACGGTTCGTAGCTTCTTGGCGTTTCGCATGGGTCCCTCCCCGCTCAAGGGTCTGTCGAACCCTTGTGCTGGACGGTTGGTGGTGCGGCCGGCGCTGCCGCAGAAAGGAAGCTGGGCAGCGCTTCTTGAGGACGTGTGCAGTCAATCCGGACCCTCGTGCCAGGGCCGACGTCAACGCTGGCGTGCGTTATCGGCATCCGCCCATCGGCGCCGGTGAGACCCGTCGCCTGCTCGCGCCTTGCTGGTGGTGCGGCGGCAACGGTCAACAGCTCGGGGTCCCGGAGACGTGCACTCTCCGCAGCCGTTCACCCACCAGAGTTTCACTCACCGTTGCCGGGGTCAACCGCATGCCAACCACCGATGGTGGCGTTCCGCGGTGAGGGGTGCGGTTCCCCGTTGCGTGGCGCCTCCCAGCGATCCATCCGATCTCAAGGACGCAGCCCACACGCTCGGAGGCGCAACTGAACGGTGTAGGGCGGCCATGATGGCGACATGAACGTGGTGGTCCTCACCGGAGCCGGGATCTCCGCCGAGAGCGGGGTGCCGACCTTCCGTGACGCCGACGGCCTCTGGGAGGGACACCGGGTCGAGGACGTCGCCTCACCGGAGGCGTACGACGTCCAGCCCACCGTCGTGCACCGGTTCTACGACGCCCGCCGGGCAGCCCTCGACGCCGTCCGGCCGAACCCCGCGCACCTGGCGCTGGCGCGCCTCGAGGAGCATCTGGGAGAAGACGTCCTGGTCGTCACCCAGAACATCGACGACCTGCACGAACGCGCGGGATCGACGCGCGTGATTCACATGCACGGCCAGCTGAGGTCGGCGCTCTGCCGCGGCTGCGGTGGTCGGTCCCCGTGGACCGAGGACCTCGCCGACTTCCCGCCGTGCCCGCGTTGCGGAGTGAGCGAGCTGCGGCCCGATGTGGTCTGGTTCGGCGAGATTCCGTACGACATGGACCGGATCCTCCTGGCCCTCCAGTCAGCCGAGCTGTTCGTCTCCGATCGGGACCTCCGGTGCCGTCTATCCGGCCGCCGGCTTCGTCCAGCACGCCCGGGCGTACGGCGCGCGCACGCTCGAGCTCAACCTGCAGCCGAGCGAGGTGACGGCCATGTTCCACGAGGCCCGTCAGGGACCGGCGGGTGAACTGGTGCCCGCGTGGGTCGACGAGCTAGTTGCGGGCGAGTTCTGAGACCAGCAGGGCGTCGAGGCGATCGATCTCCTCGCCCATGCCCAGGCGCGGCATCCAGCCGCGCATCTTCGAGGCGAACATCGCGCCGCTCTCGATGATGCGGGGGTCCATGTGGCCGAACACCTCGAGCGTGACCACGCCGTACAACGTCGCCCATGCCTCCATGAACACCCACAGCAGCCCGCGGTGGCCCTCGGGGACCAGGTCGAGGTCGATCGGGATCAGCAGGTCGTCCAGCGCGGTCCGGACGGCGGGATCGAGGTCCTCGGGGTCCGGGTGCTCGAAATGGGTCCGGTGCCACAGGTCGATGAGCAGCGCGTGGAAGTAGTGGCCCGAGGTCGCGGACGTGATCAGCTCCCGGCGCACGCAGGCGCTGTCGGCGACCGGGTTCGCGAAGACCAGTGAGAACTCCCGCGGGCTCGCGTGCGCCCATCGGCGGAACGCCACCGCGGCACAGATCAGTCGTCCCGCCGGGTCGTCCTCGGCCATCTTCGACGCCGCCTCGACGAAACCGTCGGTGGCCGCCTTGTCGATCTCGAAGGCAACCAGGTCGACCAGCTCCTGGTAGCTCGCGACGTAGCGGTAGAGCGCGGGCGCGGTCATGCCCATCCGACCGGCCACTGCGCGGAGCGAGACCTCGGCGCCATCGGCCAGCAAGCCGCGCGAGACCTGGACGATCTCGTCGTACGTCGCCTCCCGCTGGCGTTCGCGGCGGGTCGTCCCGGCGCCCTGCTGAGGGTCCGCTTGAGCGGTCTGCTGCGTCACCCGATTCCTCTCGGTTCGGTCGGTCAAGCCTGTTGACACGAACAGTTTACGGTGTTTACGGTTAACACCGTTCACTGGAATGAACAGCATAACCGATCGTCGTACAGGAGAACGTCATGATGGAGCGGTGGGGGGCCCTCGTGGCCCGGAGGGCGCTGGCGGTGCTGCTGGCGGGGATCGCGCTGGTCGTTGCGGCCGGCGCCTATGGCTTCGGGGTCTTCGACAGCCTCTCCCAGGGCGGGTTCGACGATCCCGACACCGAGTCCGCGCGGGAGCTGGCGCTGGAGCGGGACACCTTCGGCAACCGCTCGGCCGATGTCGTCGCGATCTACTCCAGCGAGGAGCTGACCGCCGACGAGCCCGCCTTCCGCACCGAGGTCGAGGATGTGCTGTCCGGGATCCCCGCGGGCGCCACGACGTCGGTGCTGTCGTGGTACGACACCCAGAGCGCGGACATGCTGAGCGAGGACCAGCACGCCGTCGCGGTCCACATCTCGCTCGCCGGCGAGAGCCAGGACGCCCTGCTCGACAACTGGGAGACCATCGAGCCCACCCTGGAGGCCGAGGGCCTCGAGACGGATGTGGCGGGGGCCTTCGCTGTCTACGGCGACGTCAACGAGATCACCTCGGAGGACCTCGAGCGGGCCGAGATGATCTCGCTGCCGATCGTCATCCTGCTCGCCCTGCTGATCTTCGGCAGCGCCGTCGCCGCGGCGATGCCTGCCCTCGTCGGCGCCGTGGCCGTGGTCGGGTCCCTCGCCGTCGTGCGGCTGCTGACCAACGTCACCGAGGTCTCCATCTTCTCGATCAACGTGATCACGCTGCTGGGCATGGGGCTGGCCATCGACTACGCCCTCTTCATGATCAGCCGCTACCGCGAAGAGCTCGCCCGCCTCCCGGAGGACGACCCCGACGCCGCCGCCACGGCCCTCCGGGCCACGATGGTCACGGCCGGTCGCACCGTGCTGTTCTCGGGGCTGACCGTCGCGGCCGCGATGTCGTCGCTGCTCGTGTTCCCCCAGGCGTTCCTCAAGAGCATGGGGTACGGCGGCATCTCGGCCGTGGTCATCGCGATGCTGGCCGCCCTGACCATCCTGCCCGCCACCCTCAGGCTGCTGGGACGCCGGATCGATGCGGGGCGGATGCCCTGGCGCAGGCACCGGCCGGTGTCGGTCGAGGACGACCACGGTTGGTGGGCACGCCTCGCGCACGCCGTGATGAAGAAGCCGGTCGCCGTGATGGTGGTGGTGACCGCGGTGCTGCTGGCGATCGCCTCGCCGTTCCTCAACGCGACCTGGGGCAGTGTCGACTACCGGGTGCTGCCGCAGGACGCCCCGGCCCACGTCGCCGCCGACAAGCTCAACGCCGAGTTCGGCACGGAGCGTTCCAGCGCCAGCCTCCTGCTGCGGGGTGCGAGCGAGCAGGACGTCGCGGCGTACACCCAGGAGATCGAGTCCGTCGACGGCATCGTGGCCGTGCAACCGGTGGCCGCCGAAGGGGAGTCCACCCTGCTGCGGGCGTTCTGGGACGGCAACAGCCAGACCCAGGAGTCCCAGGACATCGTGCGGGACCTGCGGGAGGTCGAGCCGGCGCAGGGCGATGTCCTCGTGGGTGGAATGTCGGCGGACACGGTCGACCTCGTCTCGTCGGTGGCCGACCACCTGCCGTGGATGGGCCTGATCGTGCTCCTCGTCATGCTGGTGCTGCTCTTCCTTGCGTTCGGGTCGGTGGTGCTGCCTTTCAAGGCGGTCGTGATGAACATCGTCTCGATCACCGCGTCGTTCGGTGTGGTCACCTGGATCTTCCAGGAGGGCAACCTCGCCGACCTGCTCGGCTTCGAGCCGCTCGGCTACCTCGACGCCACCAACCCGATCCTGATGCTGGCCATCCTGTTCGGCCTGTCGATGGACTACGAGGTGTTCCTGCTCTCCCGGATCCGGGAGGAGTGGGACCGGACCCACGACAACGACCGGGCGATCGCCATGGGCGTGCAGAAGACGGGGCGGATCATCACCAGCGCGGCACTCCTGCTGGCGGTCGTGATCGGAGCCTTCGGCCTGTCCGGGATCGTGTTCATGAAGATGATCGGCATCGGGATGCTGGTCGCGCTCCTCATCGACGCCACTGTGGTCCGGGCACTGCTGGTGCCGGCCACCATGAAGCTGCTGGGCCAGTGGAACTGGTGGGCACCCGGCCCGATGCGCCGCTGGTGGGAACGTCACGGCTGGCGCGAGGCACCCGAGGCCGCTCCGGCCGCCGCGGCGGACCCGGACCGGTACGACGCCCCGGTCGCGTAGGGGTCGGTCCGGGTCGAGTGACGGCTCGGGTTACTGGTCGCCTGAGCGTTCGACCGGCCTCGTGGGTTGGCGTGGACGGGGTGCCACCGGCCGCCCCTGCGTGTGGTCTGATGATCGCATCGACCCGACCCTGGAGGCACTGTGAACGGGATCAAGCTGGCTGCGAGCGCATTCGGAGTGCTCGCCCTCCTCACTGCATGTGCCGATGACGGCGGCGACGACGGCGACGGGGACAGCGGCTTCGCCGAGGAGTCGGCGGCGGACATCCAGGCCGCGGCGATCGAGGACACGCAGGCCATCGAGTCGGTTCACCTGGCGGGCACCGTCACCCAGGGGGACGGCGAGATCGGCCTCGACATCTCGATGAACACCGACGGCGACTGCGACGGCACGGTCTCGCGCGGCGAGGACGGCGAGGCGCAGGTGACCAGCCTCGACGGCACTTCGTGGTTCAAGCCCGATGAGGCGTTCTGGAGGGCCCAGGCCGGGCCGCAGGCCGACCAGATCCTCGCCCTGGTGGGCGACAAGTGGGTGCTCTTGCCGGAAGGCGACCAGAGCTTCTCGTCCTTCTGCGACCTCGACCAGCTGTTGGGCCAGATCGGCGAGGACCCCGAGACCACCGAGAAGGGCGACACGGAGGACGTCGACGGCGAGGAGGCGGTGCAGCTCACGCGCAAGGGTGACGACGGCGGCACCATCACCGCCTGGGTCGCGGTAGACGACCCGCACCACATCCTCAAGATCGAGCAGTCCGGCGGCGACGGCCCCGGATCGTTCACGTTCTCCGAGTTCGACGAAGAGGTCGACGTCGAACCGCCCGGCGAGGACGAAGTCGTCGACCTCAGCCAGCTGCAGCCCTGATCCGCAGCCGGACTATCGGCCGGTCAGGCTGAAGTGCTGGTAGTCCTTCAGGGACTGCCAGGCGCCACCCCACTCCCAGCCGATCGCGGCGAATGCCCGGACCACGACTCCGTCGGCCTCGATCATGCCGGGCCGGGTCCGGGTCCGGTCGAGGTAGGCGCCCGCGAGCTCCGGCAGGACCACCGGTCCCTGGACGTAGGGGTTCTGGAAGCTGTTGACGTCGATGGCCAGGCCGTAGGCGTGCTGTGAGTACGACGTCCCTCCCGTGGTCGGTCGGCACACGAACGCCGTGGTCGCGTTGCCGTCGCCGGTCGGGGGCGCGTCGAGCTGGCTTCGAGTCGTGATGCCTACTTCCTCCAGGGGGAACCGCGCGCGATAGAGGCGACCGAAGACGGACACCAGGTCGTCGGCCACGGTGCGCTGGACCAGGAGCTCGCCGGTGTGACGCCGGTCGTCGAAGCCCCAGAACGCCAGTCGCAGCCACGCGAGATCGGCTGGGCCGACGGGACATCCCGCGCGCCAGGTCGACCGGGCGATCACCTCCCGCGGTGCGGGAGAGACCACCCGGGAGGCGAAGCCGTCGCCGGGAAGGGGGGACAGCTGGTCGGGGAGCGTGAAGCGCCGGTTCCGAAGGGCGATGGGCGTCGGCCGCACCTCGCCGAAACCGGCCTGCGTCGTCGGGAGGACCCTGGTCCCGAGCCACGGCGGCGGCACGGTGCCCGGCTCCGGCGCGGGACTTGCGGCGGAGCGGGTGGGGGACGCCGACGGGCTGGCCGGCGTTGGGTCGGGTGCATCCTCGGATGCCCGATCGGCGCTCGTTGGCTCCTGGTCCGGGTCGCCGGTGCAGCCGGCCGCCGAGATCATCGAGACCGCCACGAGCACCACTCCGGGCACCACGGCCAGCCTGCGCATGCGTCGACCGTACGGCGCGGCCGATGCCCGCCCACCGTCATGGCCCGACCAGGGCGCCCGCATGCGGGGGCAGCCGAAGCCGGTCCTCGTCGAGCTCCACGTCCGGACCGCTCGCGAAGAGCAGGTCCGTGCGGCCGTTCACGTCGAGCCACACGGGGTCAGCGCCGAAGTTGACGACGACGAGCAGGTCACCACGGCACATCCGGAACACGCGTGACTCCTCGTCCACCGCGCAGGCCGTCGAACCGAACGACGGATCCGTCAGCGGCGGGAGTGCTCGCCGCAGCCCGGCCAGACGTCGGTACGCCTCCAGCAGCCGCGCGTGCCGGCCGGACCCGGCCTCCTCCCAGTTCAGGACGGATCGCTCGAACGTGGCCGGGTCCTGCGGGTCGGGGACGACGCTCGGATCCCAGCCCATCCGGTCGAACTCCTCGAAGCGGTGCGCGGCGACCCAGGCACCCAGGTCGGCTTCGGGGTGGGAGGTGAAGAACTGGAAGGGGGTGGACGCGGCCCACTCCTCGCCCTGGAAGAGCATCGGGGTGAAGGGCCCGGCCAGGGTCAACAGCGCGGCGCACGCCAGCTGGTGGTCGTCGAGCGACGCCGTGAGCCGGTCGCCGGCGGCCCGGTTGCCGATCTGGTCGTGGTTCTGGCTGCACACGACGAGTCGCCAGGTCGGCATTGCCTCCGTGTCGATCGGCACTCCGTGGTCACGTCCGCGGAAGGAGGAGTAGGTCCCGTCGTGGAAGAAGCCCTGCTCGCACACCTTGGCCAGCGCGCCCAACGGCTCGAAGTCGGTGTAGTAGCCACTCGTCTCGCCGGTCAGGGCGGCGTGCACCGCGTGGTGGAAGTCGTCGCTCCACTGGGCGTCGAGCCCGTAGCCACCGGCCTCGCGTGGGGTCACCAGCAGCGGGTCATTGAGGTCCGACTCGGCGATCAGGGTGAACGGCCGGCGCAGGTCCGCGGAGAGGGCCGCGACCTCCTCCGCCATCTCCTTGAGCAGATGGGTGGGCGAGGAGTCCGCCAGGGCGTGCACGGCGTCGAGGCGCAACCCGTCGACGTGGTAGTCCTCGAACCACATCCGCATGTTGTCGAGGACGTAGCGCCGTACCTCCGCCGAGGCCTCCCCGTCGAGGTTGACCAGGTCGCCCCAGGTGCTGGCTCCCTCCTTCAGATAGGGCGCCAGCAGGGACAGGTAGTTCCCGGACGGACCGAGGTGGTTGTGGACCACGTCCTGGATCACGCCGAGTCCCGCGGCGTGACAGCCGTCCACGAAGCGAAGGTAGGCCGCCGGGCCACCGTAGGGCTCGTGGACCGCCGACCACAGCACCCCGTCGTACCCCCAGTTGTGGGTGCCGTTGACGGCATTCACCGGCATCAGCTCGACGAAGTCCACGCCGAGCTCGCGCAGGTGACCGAGCTTGTCCAGAGCACCGTCGAGCGTGCCGGCCGGGGTGAAGGTGCCGATGTGCAGCTCGTAGATCATCGACCCGGCGAGCTCGCGCCCTGTCCAGGCGGTGTCGCCCCAGGTGTACGCCGCGTGGTCGAACGTGCGCGAGAGCCCGTGCACGCCTGCCGGTTGCCGCCGCGAGCGCGGGTCGGGGACGGGCGTGTCGCGGTCATCGAGCAGATAGCCGTAGTCGACCTCGCCGACCGGTACCGGCCCGATGGGCGACCACCAGTTGTCGGCTCCGCGCTCCATCTCCACGACCTCGTCGCCGACGACCAGCCGGACCTGCCCGGGCAGCGGCGCCCACACGTCGAAGCGTCCCCTGGTCATGCGTCCTCCCGCACGAGCAGGGCCACCGGCAGCCGGTCGAGGATCCGGCCCACCTCGACGGGCTGGCCCCCTTCGGTGGTCGGGCTTGTCGAGACCACCCGTCTCGAGACCACGTCGTGCCAGCTCCCGGCGGGCAGCGCGAGGGTCGTGTCGCCCCAGCCACCCTTCGCAGCGAGACCAACCGGAAGCCGGGTGACCACCGTGATCGCTCCTCCCCGGTCGAAGGCCAGCACGTGATCGGTCGCCGGACCCGTGGCCGCCACCGGTCGGTAGGACGTGAAGACGTGGGGCCGGTCCCGGCGCAGGGTCAGACCGGCCTGCGTCACCCGGAGCTTGGCGGCACCCGGATCGTCCACTGCGGTGGTCAATCCAGGCGGGTCATCGGCAGCGAGCATCGAGAGCCGCGCGTCGAAGTCGACCCTTCGTCGGTTGTCGGGGTCGACCAGGCTCTGCTCCCAGAGCTCGGTGCCCTGGTAGACGTCGGGAACCCCGGGCATCGTCAGCGCGACCAGCTTGGCCGCGAGCGCGTTGGACCACCCGGGTGCGACGACGTGCCCGAGCAGGCGGTCGAGGACCTGTGCGACCTCGGGGTCGTCGAAGGCCGCGTCGACCGCGGCGTGCACGGCCGCCTCGTACATGGGGTCCGGCTCGTTCCAGGTGGTCCCGTCCCCGGCTTCCCGCATCGCCTTCTCGGCGTACCCGTGCAGCCGTTCACGCGACGCCGGCCAGGCGCCCAGCACGGCTTGCCAGAGCAAGCTTGCGAAGCCGTGGTCGGGCACCGGCACCAGATCGAGCAACCGCTCGAGCGCCTGCTCCCATACCTCGGGCAGCTCGGCGAGCACCGTGATCCGGGCACGGACGTCCTCGCCGCGCTTGGTGTCGTGGGTGGACAGCGTGGTCATCGCGTGCGGCCAGCGGGCCTGGCGCTCGGTCATCCGGTGGTGGAAGCCGGCCGGGTCGACCGCGAACACGTCGGGGTCACCGCCGACCTCGTTGAGCGAGGTCAGCCGTGACCAACGGTAGAACGCGCAGTCCTCGACCCCCTTCGCCATGACCATGCCGCTGGTCTGCTGGAAGCGGAGGGGGGCGTCGGCCGACGGGTCGGCGAGCACCGGGGCCAGTGCGTCCAGGGCAGTGGTCAGGTCGGGCCGATGCTTCCGGGCCGCGGTCAGGGCATGTTCGAGGTGCTCCCGTCCCTCGGGCAGGTAGGACCGGTAGACGGGGAAACAGGCCAGCAGCTCGGCCACAGCATCGACGACGGCCTCGTTGCCACCGGCGGCCGCAACCACAGATGTCGTGGCGATCTCACGAGCGACCCTGCGCACCTCCGAGCCCAGAATCCGGTCCGCCACGGCTCGCTTGGTGCCGTGGATCAGCTCCGGCCAGTCGACGGGTGCCCCACGCAGTCGGGTCTCGAGGGCGTCGAGCGGCACGCGCCCGGCCGGGTCCGTGAGCACCCGGTCGACGAGGCCGAGGACGTCGTACCCGGTGGTGCCTGCCGTGGTCCACGACGTCGGCAGGTCCTCGCCGGTCTCCAGGATCTTCTCGACCAGGACGTAGGCGCCTCCGGTCAGCTCGGCCAGGTCGTCGAGGTAGCCGGCCGGGTCGCGGAGGCCGTCTGGATGGTCCACCCGGAGGCCGTCGACCAGCCCGTCGTCGAACCAGCGCCGGATCTCGACGTGGGTGTCCGCGAAGACGCGAGGCACCTCCACCCGGACCGCCGCGAGTGTGTTCACCGCGAAGAACCGCCGGTAGTTCAGGCCGTGGTCGGCGACCCGCCAGCCGACCAGCTCGTAGTGCTGGCGCTCGTGCACGGTGGCCGGGGCCGCCCCTTCCTCCGCCGTGCCGGGCGCAACGGGGAGCCGGTGGTCGTGGTACCGGAGCTCCGCTGCCTGCCCGGACCCTGTGGAGGCGACCAGCTCGAGATGCGCGATCGGTCCACCCGGTTCCGGCTGGTCGTCTTCACCCACGACCGGGATCCGGATCCGGCCGCGGCCAGCCGCCCAGTCGATGTCGAACGCCTCTGCGTAGGGGGAGCGGCGACCGTGCTGCAGGACGTCCCACCACCAGCGGTTCCGGTACGGCGTCGCGATGCCGACGTGGTTGGGCACGATGTCGACGAGGATCCCCATGCCGAGTCGCCGGGCCTCCGTCGACAGGGCCGCCAGTCCCTCGCGGCCGCCGCGCGCCGGGTCGATCCGGTCGTGGGCGACCACGTCGTAGCCGTGCACGCTTCCGGGCTCGGCCGCGAGCAGCGGCGAGAGGTAGACCCAGTCGACGCCCAGGTCGCGAAGGTAGGTGAGACGTCCCGCTGCAGTGAACAGGTCGAAGTCGGCCCTGATCTGCAGTCGGTAGGTGTTCCGCGGCGTCCGCACCCGCACCCCGCTCAGCGGGTGCCCGAGTGAGCCGCCACCGACGCCGCGACGGAGTGGTCGGGCTCCTGCTCGGGCTCTTCGTGCTCGCGAAGCACGACCAGGCTGCGTGCCTCCAGCCGGAGGACCGAGCCCGGCTTCCAGGCCTCGGTGTCCTCGGCCGCGCCTCCGGTGTCGATCACCACGTCCCACGCCACGGCGTACTCGTCGGGGGGAAGGGCCACCTCGACGGGCTCGTCGGCGTTGAAGTAGAGGAGGAAGTGGTCGTCGGTGATGGTGCCGCCGCGGGCGTCCTTGCCGGCAATCCCGTGCCCGTTGAGGTACATGCCGATCGTCTTGCCGCCGGTCCCCCAGTCCGCCTCCTCCAGGGGCTGTCCCGACGGGTCCAGCCAGACGATGTCGTTGAGGCGGTCCTCTCCGTCGTCGCCGGTGCGCACCGTCGTACCGGTGAAGAACCGCTTGCGGCGGAACGTCGGGTGGCTGTGCCGCAGCCGGGAGACGGCGGCGGTGAACTCGACCAGCGGTTGGTCGGCCTGGTCCCAGTGCACCCAGCTGAGCTCGGAGTCCTGGGCGTAGGTGTTGTTGTTGCCGTCCTGCGTGCGCCCGAGCTCGTCGCCGTGCAGCAGCATCGGGACCCCCTGGCTCAGCAGCAGGGTGGCGATGAAGTTGCGCTGCTCGCGGGACCGGAGGGAGAGAACGTCGGGGTCGTCGGTCGGGCCCTCGACACCGTGGTTCCACGAGCGGTTGTGGCTCTCGCCGTCGTTGTTGTCCTCGCCGTTGGCCTGGTTGTGCTTCTCGTTGTAGGACACCAGGTCACGCAGAGTGAACCCGTCGTGCGCCGTGACGAAGTTGATGCTGGCCACCGGTCGGCGCCCGGAGTGTTCGTAGAAGTCCGACGACCCGGCGATCCGGGAGGCGAACTCACCGAGCGACGGCTCGCCGCGCCAGAAGTCGCGGACCGTGTCCCGGTAGGCGCCGTTCCACTCGGTCCACTGCGGTGGGAAGTTCCCGACCTGGTAGCCGCCCGGGCCGACGTCCCACGGCTCGGCGATCAGCTTCACCTGGCTCACGACCGGATCCTGCTGGACCAGGTCGAAGAAGGTCGCGAGCCGGTCGACGTCGTAGAACTCGCGGGCGAGCGCGGCCGCGAGGTCGAACCGGAAGCCGTCCACGTGCATCTCGGTCACCCAGTACCGCAGCGAGTCCATGATCAGCTGCAGTGAGTGGGGGTGCCGCACGTTCAGTGAGTTACCCGTGCCGGTGTAGTCCATGTAGTGCCGGCGGTCGTCGTCCACGAGGCGGTAGTACGCCGGGTTGTCGATGCCCTTGAAGCTCAGGGTCGGGCCGAGGTGGTTGCCCTCGGCGGTGTGGTTGTAGACCACGTCGAGGATCACCTCGATGCCGGCCGCGTGCATCGACTTCACCATCGACTTGAACTCCTGGACCTGCTGGCCGTGCCGCCCGGGCTCGCCGGCCGCGGCCGCGTAGTCGGCGTGCGGAGCGAAGAAGCCGAGCGTGTTGTAGCCCCAGTAGTTGCGCAGTCCCTTCTCCAGCAGCGTGCTGTCCTGGACGAACTGGTGCACGGGCATCAGCTCGAGGGCCGTGACGCCGAGCTTCGTCAGGTGCTCGGTGATCGCCGGGTGGGCAAGCCCGGCATAGGTGCCGCGCAGCTCCTCGGGGACGTCTGGGTGCAGACGGGTGAGCCCCTTGACGTGCGCCTCGTAGATCACCGACTCGTTGTAGGGGATGTCGAGGCGCCGGTCGCCCTCCCAGTCGAAGAAGGGGTTGATCACCACGCCGTACGTCATGTGCCCGGCGGAGTCGTCGTCGTTGCGCGAGTCGGGGTCACCGAAGTCGTAGCCGAACAGCGACTGGTCCCAGTCGATCTCGCCGCTGGTGGCCTTGGCGTAGGGGTCGAGCAGCAGCTTGTTCGGGTTGCCGCGCAGTCCGTCGGCGGGGTCCCACGGTCCATCCACGCGGTAGCCGTAGCGCTGCCCGGGCTGGACCGACGGCAGGTAGCAGTGCCAGACGAAGGCGTCGACCTCGGTGAGCTCGATCCGGGTCTCCGCGCCCTCGGCGTCGAAGAGGCACAGGTCGACGCGGTCCGCGACCTCGCTGAAGAGCGCGAAGTTGGTGCCGCTCCCGTCGAACGTGGCCCCCAGAGGGTAGGGCTGGCCCGGCCAGGTCTCCACGCCGTCTCCTTCCTCGGTGGTCGAGCCGGTCGACCGAGCCACTTTGATCGATCAAAGCACATCGCCGGACGGCCGGGCGGGGGTGGTGCTACCCGCGAGTAGGATTCGCGGCATGAAGCGCGCCATCTACGACGAGGACCACGACGCCTTCCGCTCCTCGGTGAAGGAGTTCCTGGACCGCGAGGTCGTGCCGCACCTCGAGGAGCACGTCGCCGAGAAGGCCATCCCCCGCGAGTTCTGGACCGCGGCCGGCAAGCAGGGCTTCCTGGGCCTGGAGATCCCGGAGGAGTACGGCGGGTCGGCGGCGGGGGACTACCGGTTCAACGCGGTGCTCACCGAGGAGCTGGCCAAGGTCAACATGGCGCTGCCGTCGTGCCTGGGAATCCACGCGGACATCGTGGCGCCGTACCTCGTCCACCTGACGACCGATGAGCAGAAGCAGCGTTGGCTTCCGCGCTTCTGCACCGGTGACCTGCTCACGGCCATCGGGATGACCGAGCCGTCGGGCGGATCGGATCTGGCGGCGCTGAAGACCACAGCGGTCAGGGACGGCGACGACTGGGTCGTCAACGGGTCGAAGACGTTCATCACCAACGGCTACTCCGCCGACCTCGTCGTCATCGCCGCCCGCACCACTCCGGAGAAGAAGGCCCGCGGCATCACCCTGTTCGGCGTCGACAGCGAGAGCCAGGGTTTCTCGCACGGCCGCAAGCTGGACAAGGTCGGCCAGGACGAGTCGGACACCGCCGAGATCTTCCTCGAGGACGTGCGGGTCTCGAACGACGACATCATCGGCGAGGTCGACAACGGCTTCATCCACATGATGACGTTCCTCCCGCAGGAGCGGCTCGGCTCGGCGATCACCAACCTCGCCCACGCCGCCCAGATCCTCGACGAGACGCTGCAGTACACCAAGGACCGCAAGGCGTTCGGTCAGGCGATCGGCCAGTTCCAGCACAACAAGTTCTTGCTGGCCGACCTGTACACGCGCGTCGAGGTGACCCAGGCGTACGTCGACCAGTGCGTGCTCGCGCACACCCGAGGCGAGCTGACCCCGATCGATGCGGCCAAGGCCAAGTGGTGGACCGCCCAGGTGCAGAGCGACGTGCTCGACCACTGCGTGCAGCTGCACGGCGGCTACGGCTACATGAACGAGTACCGCGTCGCCCGGGCCTGGCGAGATGCCCGGGTCACCAAGATCTGGGCCGGGTCCAACGAGATCATGAAGGAGCTCATCGGCCGCGACCTCGGGCTCTGAGCGTCGCTCCCCCCGGTGGTTGAGGTGCGAAGGCGCTCTGCGCCTGAGCCTCGAAACCCGGTGACTGTGGGCAGGGTCTCGGCCGCAGCGCGCTGCGCAGGTGCAGGGGTTTCGAGGCTCGTCGCTGACGCTCCTCGCACCTCAACCACCGGCTCGGGCGTCTGGCGCCTTCGCACCTCAACCACCGGAGGGGGGTCAGCGCAGCCTTTCCTTGCTTGCGGGCACGTGGGCGGCGGCGAAGGATCGGCGCATGACGTCGGACGCGGGTGAAGTCTCACTGCCGGTGGGACCGCACGATGACGAGCCGCACGCCGAAGGCATCTACAGCAGGCTCAACTGGCTGCGGGCAGGTGTCCTCGGCGCCAACGACGGGATCGTGTCGACCGCGGGAATCGTGATGGGCGTCGCCGGTGCCACCGGCAACCGGACCACGATCCTGATCGCGGGTGTCGCCGGCCTGGTGGCGGGCGCGTTGAGCATGGCGACGGGGGAGTACGTCTCGGTCAGCACCCAGCGGGACTCCGAGCGGGCACTCCTGGACAAGGAACGCCGGGAGCTCGAGGAGGAACCGAAGGAGGAGCTCGCCGAGCTCGCCGACCTCTATGTCCAGAAGGGCCTGACCGAGCCACTCGCCCTCGAGGTGGCCCAGCAGCTCACCGCGCACGATGCGCTGGGGGCGCACGCCGAGGCGGAGCTCGGCATCGATCCCGACGACCTCACGAACCCCTGGCACGCTGCGGGCGCCTCGATGCTGGCATTCACCCTCGGCGCCCTGCTGCCACTGCTGACCATCACCCTGCCGCCGGACTCCGCGCGACTCTGGGCAACGGTGCTCGGCGTGGGGCTCGCCCTGGCGCTCACCGGTTGGCTCAGCGCACGACTCGGGAGCAGCCCGGTCGGTCGGGCCGTGGTCCGGAACGTCGGCGGGGGAATGTTCGCGATGGCGATCACCCACGCGATCGGGCAGCTGCTGGGCACCCAGGTCGGCTGACCCTCCTTGGCACAGGTGGCCGAGGCCGCCGAGGCCACTACCTTCACCACATGCGCATGTTCGTGGCGGTGGTGCCACCGACGGAGGCAGTGGAGGACCTCGATGCCTTCCTGGCATCTCGCCGGGACGCCGGACGGTTCCGCTGGGCGGTGCCGGAGCAGTTCCACATCACCCTCGCGTTCCTCGAGTCGGTGGCCGACCGGCACCTCGACGAGCTGGTCGAGCGGCTGGAGCGGGCTGGCAAGCGGCGTACGAGTTTCCCTTCGCGGATCGCAGGAGGCGGTGCCTTCCCGAACGCCCGGAAGGCGCGCGTGATCTGGGCCAGCCTGGACCTGACCGAGCAGGGGACGACGGAGCTCGGTCGGCTGGCGACTGGAGCCCGCGCCGCAGCAGCGCGGACCGGGATCGCCGTCGCCGGGCAGCGGTTCCGCCCACACATCACGGTCGCCCGCCTGGGGCGCCCGGCCGAGGTGTCGAGCTGGGTGAAGCTGCTGGACGCCTACGCCGGGCCCGCCTGGACCGCCGATCACATCGAGCTGGTCGCGTCGTACCTCGGCGAGGGGCCGCGCAAGCGACCGCGCTACGAGACCATCGCCGAGCTCGCGCTCGGCCCTGGTCCGCCTTCTCACTACTCCGAGACCTGAGATGGGTGTTGGCATCGCGAGATGTGCCCTAGGTTTCAGCGGGTGAAGATCGCAGTGGCCAGGGAGACCAGGGACGGTGAGGCACGCGTCGCGATGGTGCCCGAGCTCGTGGAGAAGCTGACCGGGCTCGGGTACGACGTGGCAGTTCAGCCGGGAGCCGGGCAGCAGGCGTTGATCGACGACGAGGAGTACGTCGAGGTCGGGGCTGAGATCGACGAGTCGGCCGTGGACGACGTCGACGTCGTCGTGTCGGTGCAGCCGCTGCCCACCGAGACTCTCCGACGGCTCGCGAAGGGGACATCCACGATCTCGTTCCTGCCGACCAACCAGGAGCCCGACACAGTCAGGGACCTGCGCGACTGCGGCATCACGGCGTACGCCATGGAACTCGTGCCACGGATCTCGCGCGCCCAGTCGATGGACGCGCTCTCATCCCAGGCACTCGTGGCCGGCTACCGCTGCGCGATCGTCGCGGCGGGCATGCTGCGCCGCTTCTTCCCGCTGAGCATGACCGCGGCGGGCACCGTCCAGCCGGCCACCGTCGTCGTGCTCGGCGCCGGTGTTGCCGGTCTTCAGGCCATCGCCACGGCCAGGCGGCTGGGAGCCGTCGTCAAGGCGTACGACGTCCGTGAGGCCGCCGCGGAGGAGATCCGCTCGATGGGTGCCCAGGCGATCGAGCTGGACCTCGAGACCCTCGAGGGCGCCGGAGGGTACGCCCGCGAGATGACCGAGGAGCGGGCCGCGAGGCAGCTCGAGCTGCTGGCGCCGTACATCGCGGAAGCGGACGGCCTGATCACCACCGCCGCGGTGCCCGGTCGCCGGGCGCCGATGCTGGTGACCCGGGAGATGGTCGAGCAGATGAAGCCGGGCTCCGTGGTCGTCGACCTCGCGGCCGAGACCGGTGGCAACGTCGAGGGATCGGCACCCGGTGAGGTGGTCCGGATCGGCAACGCGCAGGTCTGGGGTGGGCACAACGTGCCGTCGCAGATGCCGGGGCCGGCCTCGCGGCTCTACGCCCAGAACGTGGTCAACCTGGTGACCCTGATGACCGCGACCCCGGACGAGGGCGAGAACGCATTCGCCCCCGACTTCGACGACGAGATCGTCGCCGGGGCCTGTGTCACCCACGACGGTGCGATCGTGCACGCCGGCACCCGCGAGGCGATCGAAGGACCCGACACGCCGCCACCAACCGACCCCGCACCGGTCGAACCCGCCGAGAACTCCGAGGAAGGTGACCGTCCGTGAGCGAGCCCATCGTCTGGCTGACGATCTTCGTGCTCAGCGTGTTCGTGGGGATCGAGGTGATCTCCAAGGTCTCCTCGACCCTGCACACCCCGCTGATGTCGGGCGCGAACGCCATCCACGGGATCATCCTGCTGGGCGCGATCATCGTGACCGGACAGGCGGAGGGCACTGGCTCCGTGGCCGTCGGGCTGGTCGCCGTGGTGCTCGCCGCGGTCAACATGGTCGGCGGCTTCGTCGTCACCGACCGGATGCTGCAGATGTTCACACGCAGGAAGAAGCCGTCGGCGGAGGCCTCGACAGGTTCGACCAACGGGAGCGGCGCATGACGCCCACCTGGGTCCAGCTGGTCTACCTCGCCTGCGCGGTCTGTTTCATCCTGGCCCTCAAGGGGCTGTCCGGTCCGAAGACCGCTCGCTCCGGCAACCTTCTGGGTGCCGCGGCTGCGGTCGTCGCGGTCACCGTCCCGTTCTTCTACCTCGAGCTCGACCACGTTCTGCCCATCCTCATCGCGATCCTGATCGGCGCCGCCGGCGGCGTGCTCGGGGCGCAGAAGGTGCAGATGACGCAGATGCCCCAGATGGTGGCGCTGTTCAACGGTGTCGGCGGTGGCGCAGCAGCCCTCGTGGCACTGCTGGAGCTGCAGGAGATTGCGCCGCACGCAGACACGGTCAACTGGTTCGTGCTCGCGGCCACTGCGTTCACGGTCGCGGTCGGGTCCATCTCGTTCGCCGGGTCGATCGTCACCTTCGCCAAGCTCCAGGATCTGATGACGTCACGACCGGTGATCTTCCCCGGCCTGCCGGTGGTGTTCGCGGTCGTCCTGCTCGCCGCGGTCGGGCTCTCGGTCGTCACCGTCGTCGACCCGGTGCTGTGGGTCGGCGTCGTGCTGGGCCTCATCGGCCTGGTCATCGGGGTACTGCTCGTGCTGCCCGTGGGTGGCGCCGACGTACCCATCGTGATCTCGCTGCTCAACGCCTTCACCGGCCTGACCGTCGCCGCCGGCGGCTACGTGCTGTCCAACACCGTGCTGCTGGTCGCGGGCACCCTGGTCGGTGCCAGCGGTACCTTCCTCACCCTGCTCATGGCCCGGGCCATGGGGCGCTCGGTCGCGAACATCCTGTTCGGCGCGCTCAAGGGCGGCTCGACGCTCGGCGCCGGCGAGGCCTCCGACCGCCCGGTTCGGTCCGCCGAGGCGAGCGACGTCGCGATCATGCTCGGGTACGCCGACCGGGTGATCATCGTCCCCGGCTACGGCCTCGCCGTGGCCCAGGCCCAGCACACGCTGCGCGAACTGGTGGACGTGCTCAGCGAGCGCGACATCACCGTCGACTACGCGATCCACCCGGTCGCCGGCCGGATGCCCGGACACATGAACGTGCTCCTGGCCGAGGCCCAGGTGCCGTACGAGCAGCTCCGCGAGATGTCGGAGATCAACGGCGACTTCAAGGACGCAGACGTGGTCCTGATCGTGGGCGCCAACGACGTGGTCAACCCGGCGGCCAAGACCAGTCCCGGCGCGCCCATCTACGGGATGCCGATCCTCAACGCCGACGAGGCCAAGCAGGTCATCTTCATGAAGCGCTCGATGCGGCCCGGGTTCGCCGGCATCGAGAACGAGCTGCTCTTCGACGAGAAGACCACGCTGCTCTTCGGCGACGCCAAGGAGTCGATGGGCAAGCTGCTGAACGCGGTCAAGGCGCTGTAGGGCGTCGGCTCGGACAGACGGTTCATCAAGGTATGCAGACGAACCGTCACTTCCCACGGTCTACACACCATGGGAAGTGACGGTTTCCCTGCATACCTTGATGAACCTGTGACCCCTGGGTTCAGTTGCCACGGGACCTTCCGCGCCTTCGTCCGTTGAACCCCGTGAGCCACGGAGCCGACCAGGAGGAGCCCATGAGCGAACAGGACGACGACGACCGCGCAGGTCGCTGGGCAGGGCACCGGTACGACGCACCGGAGTCGGAGGAGACCCGAGTCAGCAAGGAGTGGGTCTACGGAGTGCTCGGCATCCTGGTCCTGCTGATCATGGTGCTGATCGCGACCGGGACGGTACAGATCTTCCCCGGGCTGACGCGTCCGGGAGCGGCTCAGCCCACGACGCCGTACAGCCGGTCTCCGGCGTCGCCGAGTCCGGGCACGATGTAGCCCTTCTCGTTGAGCTTCTCGTCCATGGCCGCGGTGACGACGGTGACCGGGACGTCGACCCCGGCCAGGTCCCCTTCGAGGCGGGCGCACCCTTCCGGAGCCGCCAGCAGGCAGATGGCGGTGATGTCGTCGGCCCCGCGTTTTGTCAGGAAGCTGATCGCGGCGGCGAGAGTGCCGCCGGTGGCCAGCATCGGGTCGAGCACGTAGCACTGGCGGCCCGACAGGTCCTCCGGCAATCGCTCGGCGTACGTCGAGGCCTCCAGCGTCTCCTCGTTGCGGACCATCCCGAGGAAGCCGACCTCGGCCGTCGGAAGCAACCGCATCATCCCGTCGAGCATCCCGAGGCCGGCCCGCAGGATCGGTACGACCAGCGGCTTGGGCCGTGCCAGCTTGACGCCCGTGGTCGGCGCTACCGGGGTGACGATCTCCTTCGGCGAGACCCGCACGTCGCGCGTCGCCTCGTAGGCCAGCAGCGTCACCAGCTCGTCCGCGAGCTGGCGGAACGTCGGCGAGTCGGTGGTCTCGTCGCGCAGGGCCGTGAGCTTGTGGGCGACGAGCGGGTGGTCGACGACGTGGGTGCGCATGGCCGCACCCTAGGGCACGTCTCCTTATCCGGGTGCGCCTGCTGCGCGGGATAAGGAGACGCACCCTAGTGCAGCGACGCGGCCCACCGACGGGCGAAAGGGTTGGCTGAGCGTGCCCCGATCTGCCACTCTTGAATGCGTTCGAGACCGGGACTAGAGCAGGAGAGGAGTGTCATGGCCGACCAGCAGGACGGAGTGGACTTTGCGCTGGCCGCCTACCGTGAGGAAGGCGAGTGGCAGGTGCAAGAACTGGCGCACGACACCCTCGGGGACATGGAGACCCTGTCCCATGCGTTGCGCCGATTCCCCGGCGACCACGGTGCGGTCGGCCTGATTGCGATCGACGAGGACTTCTTCGTGATCGTCCGGGTGGCCGGAGCGAACACGCGGGTCCTGCTGTCCGACGTCACCGCCGCCGACGAGTGGCCGCTGGCCAGCTCCGCCGTGGAATTCCTCGGCCTGCCTCCGCCGGAGGACGAGGACGACCAGGTGCCGGCCGGCGACCTCGACCTCCTCGGCGACCTCGGCATGCAGGCCATGGACATGGGCGTCCTCCTCGACGACCTCGACCTCTACCCCGACGAGATGCTCTCCGAGATCGCCCGCCGACTCGGCTTCGGTCGGCAGTTCGACGAGGCGGTCGGCCTCGCCTCGGCCTGAGCGTTGACGACATACGACGCGCCGATGCGCGCCGCTCTCGACGAAGCCCGTGCGGCCCTCGCCTCCGGGGACGTTCCCATCGGAGCCGTCGTGCTCGACCCCGCCGGCACCGTCATCGGCCGCGGACGCAACGTCCGCGAGGCATTGGCCGACCCGACCGGTCACGCCGAGATCGTCGCCCTGCGCGAGGCCGCCCGCACCGTGGGCGAATGGCGGCTCGAGGGCTGCACCCTCGTCGTCACCCTGGAGCCGTGCACGATGTGCGCCGGGGCGGCCGTCCTCGCCCGCGTCGCCCGCGTGGTCTTCGGCGCGTACGACGCCAAGGCCGGCGCGGTGGGCAGCCTCTGGGATGTGGTCCGGGACCGACGGCTCAACCACCGGCCAGAAGTGACCACTGGTGTGCTCGCTGCGGAGTCGACGGTGCTGCTCGACGAGTTCTTCAGTGAGCGGCGACCCTTGTGAAGCGGCGGCTGCCGAAGAGGCAGGACCTGGCGCCCCTGCTCACGTTCAAGAAGCCGACCCTGTCGCCCCGGGCGAGACGGCTCGAGCGGGCGTTGACCGTCGAGGACCTGCGCAAGGTGGCCAAGAGGCGCACGCCGAAAGCCGCCTTCGACTACACCGACGGCGCCGCAGATGGCGAGGTGTCGCTGGCCCGGGCCCGGGAGGCGTTCGCGGACGTCGAGTTCAACCCGGCGATCCTGCGCGACGTCTCGCACGTCGACACCACGCGTGACGTGCTCGGCGCACCTGTGGCGCTGCCCTTCGGGATCGCACCGACGGGGTTCACCCGGATGATGCAGACCGAGGGCGAGGTCGCGGGTGCCTCCGCGGCGGGCGCGGCCGGGATTCCGTTCACGCTCTCGACCATGGGAACGACGTCCATCGAGGACGTCGCCACCGCCAACCCGGCCGGGCGCAACTGGTTCCAGCTCTACATGTGGAAGGACCGCGACCGGTCGATGGCGCTCGTCGAGCGGGCGGCGAAGGCCGGCTACGACACCTTGATGATCACCGTCGACGTACCCGTCGCCGGCGCCCGGCTGCGCGACGTACGCAACGGGATGACCATCCCCCCGACACTGACCCCGCGGACCGTCGTCAACGCGATCCCGCGACCGGCCTGGTGGTTCAACTTCCTCACCACCGAGCCCCTCGCGTTCGCCAGCCTGGACTCGTGGTCGGGGACGGTCGCGGATCTGCTGGACACCATGTTCGACCCGAGCGTGACCTACGACGACCTGGCCTGGATCCGCGACCGGTGGCCGGGCAAGGTGTCGGTGAAGGGCGTGCAGACCGTCGACGACGCCAGGCTGCTGGCCGATGCCGGTGTCGACGCCATCGTGCTCTCCAACCACGGTGGGCGGCAGCTCGATCGGGCGCCGGTGCCCTTCCACCTGCTTCCCGGCGTGGTCAGGGAGGTGGGCAAGGACGTCGAGGTGCACCTCGACACCGGCATCATGTCAGGCCAGGACATCGTGGCCGCGATTGCCCACGGAGCCCACTTCACCCTGGTCGGGAGGGCGTACCTCTACGGCCTGATGGCCGGCGGACGAGAGGGTGCGGACCGGACGATCGAGATCCTGCGCGGGCAGATCGAGCGCACCATGCGCCTGCTGGGCGTTGCCTCGCTGGACGAGCTGGAGCCTCGGCACGTCACCCAGCTGGTCCGGCTGGAGCCGCGACGCCTCGAGTAGCACCGATGAGTCCGTGTCGCCGGAGCGGTCGGTACGGGAATGGACGACTCAATGCTCGACTTCGCACCGTCAACGACCACCCTGGCAACGCTGGTCCGCGGTGTCCGCGACGACCAGCTCGCGGGATCCACTCCCTGTCCGGACTACACGGTGGCAGACCTCCTCGACCACATCGCCGGGCTGTCGCTGGCGTTCCGCTGCGCCGCCGTCAAGGAGCGTCCTCCCGGCGACGGCGCCCCGGACGTGGACGGCTCTCGCCTGGAGGAGGGCTGGCGCGAGCTGATCGCGGGAAGGCTCGACGCTCTGGCCGCGGCGTGGCGTCAGCCGGGTGCGTTCGACGGCATCACCCAGGCCGGGCCGGTCGAGATGCCCGCGGACGCGGCAGCACTCGTCGCCCTCGACGAGGTCGTCGTGCATGGCTGGGACCTGGCGCGTTCCCTCGGCCGGGAGTACGACGCCGACCCGGCCGCCGTTGCCACCTGCAGGTCCTTCGTGGACAGCTTCGAGCCGCCGGCCGGTGGCGCCGCCGACGATGGCGGCCTCTTCGGTCCTCCCATCGCCGTCCCCGACGACGCCTCGGACCTAGACCGGCTGATCGGCGCGACGGGTCGGGACCCTGGCTGGACGCCGTGATCGGGTTGCCCTTCGCGCACCAGGTTGTGTGTCCCAGACCGACCTGGAGACCGGGCTCAGGCACACGACCCGGGCTCGCACACGATTTCACCGGCCCCGGAGCGCTCCGGTACCCTTCCCGGCGGTGGCGTGTCCGAGCGGCCTAAGGAGAACGCCTCGAAAGCGTTTGTGGGTGCAAGCCCACCGAGGGTTCAAATCCCTCCGCCACCGCCACGAGGCTTCGACAGGTTCGGAGCCGATCGATCGACAGAGAGGTGCCCGATTCGGGCGCCCTTCTGTCGATCACGCCGTTGGCGTCGAGGGATTCTCAACGAACTCGACGCCGTCGGGACTCCGGATGCGGGGCGGGTCAGACCCTGGCCGACTGCCGGAGCTGCTGGATCAGGGCAGCGATGGAGAGGTACGCACGCAGCGCAGTGATCTGCTCGCCCGTGACTTCGTAGACGACGGTGTAGGGCAGGCGCACCTCGGCCCCGGTGGCCGGTATTCCGGCGAACTCGGCGGTGTGCTTGCCCACGAAGACCGCCTCCAGGACGGCCGAGCCGTCCGCGACCACCAGGCCCCGAACCTCTACCGAGGCATCGAACAACTGAGAATGGATGGCGACGATGAAGTCCCGTACCGCGTCGCGGCCGCGGATCTCCTCGCCGGTCTCCATCGTGGTCCACAGGACGTCGTCGCTGAAGAAGGACGCGAAGTCGCCGCCGCTGAGCAGGACGTCCATGTACGCGTTGAGCGTTGACTCTGTCTGGGTTGCCGACATCCGAGTGCTCCTTTCGGTACCCGCCGAGGCGTGCCGCCCCGACGTAGGGGGCGACGGATCCCGAGCTCCGACCATCCACTGAAGCACACCGCCTTCCGCGTTCCCAGCCCATGGCCTAGGTCGCGGCATGAGCATGCGCATCGAGTAGTCAACGTGACGATTGAGCATGAAAGCGTGACACGATGCATCCCCCTTGATCCGTCCCGCCACCGAAGCCGACCTCGAGAGACTCGTCGCCGTGGAGGTCGAAGCTGGCCAGGCTTTCCGCAGCATCGGCATGGCTAAGCTCGCCGAGGACGTTCCCCAGGTCTCTGATCTACGTGAGGCAGTTGAAGCGGGGCGGGTCTGGGCGACAGAGGTCTTTCGGAGGTCGCGGGCTACGTCATTGCGGAGGTGCTCGATGGGAACGCGCACATCGCTCAGGTCTCGGTGACGCCGGACTACGCGGGTCGAGCCCTCGGAAAGGCCATGATCGAGTACGTGGAGGAGTGGGGTCGAGCGGCTGACCGTCCTGCCACCACGCTGACGACCTTCCGTGACGTCCCGTGGAACGGCCCGCTACCTCCGTCTGGGGTATCACGAGCTCCCCGACGAAGACATCGGACCGGAACTGGCGAGGACGATGGCGCACGAGGCATCGCTGCCGGGAATCGACGCCTCCCTGCGTTGCGCGATGGTCAAGACAAACGAGTCGCGCGACCAGCCCGTCACCGGAACGTGAACCACGCGCCCACGACGCCCGGGAGCACCCCCAGCACCAGCCACCACGTGAGCGGGGACTTGCCGTGGATCAGGCGCCCCACCACGACGGCGAGGATTCCGATGACCGCGGCGATGACGTTGAGCCCGACCCGGGCGTCGATCCGCTCGGCGAAGATGCCGGCAATGGCGATCCCGCCTGCCAGGTGCAGGATCGTCGTCACTGCGAGGACCGACATCACCCACTTCTGCACCTGGCTCAGCGACATGCCACGGCGGGCAGGTGCTGGCTCGTCATCGACGTACGTCCCGGCCGCCCGCTCGCGATCCCGGGCCAGGATGCGCTCGTAGTTGCGGCGCAGCTCCTCGGGATCCTGCAGGTGGCGCGACCGCGCGGACGCAGGAGTCGTGCGCTGGTCGCCGGGCTGCGACACGGTCTGCCTCCATCTGCTCGAGCAAGCCTGGTGGCCAGTGTCGAAGACGCGTCGTCACGTCACCAAATCCGGACCGACCGTGGTCGTCACTACGCTGGCGCGATGAGCGTGCGCATTGAACACGACGGCACCGTGACGACAGTGATTCTGCACCGGCCCGAGTCGCGCAACGCGGTGGACCGCGCGACCGCCGACGCCCTGGCGGACGCGTTCCGGGAGTTCGACGCGGACGACAGCCGAGCGGTCGCCGTGCTGTACGGCGATGGCGGCACCTTCTGCTCCGGGGCCGACCTGGAGGCGATGGACAACCGGATCGAACCCGACGGAGACGGACCCATGGGGCCGACCCGGATGCGGCTGGGCAAGCCGGTCATCGCCGCGATCGAGGGGTACGCCGTGGCCGGCGGCCTGGAGCTCGCGCTCTGGTGCGACCTGCGGGTCGCGGCGAGCGACGCGGTGCTCGGCGTCTTCTGCCGGCGCTGGGGCGTTCCTCTCATCGACGGCGGCACGGTCCGGCTGCCGCGGCTGATCGATACCGGCCGGGCCCTCGACCTCATCCTCACCGGCCGCCCGGTGCAGGCCGACGAGGCAGCCGCGATGGGGCTGGTCAACCGGGTCGTCCCAGCCGGGTCGACGCGAGCCCGGGCCGAGGCGCTGGCCCACCAGCTGGCCGAACTCCCCCAGCTCTGCCTGCGCAACGACCGACGCTCGGTGCTCGAGCAGGAGGGTGCCCTGGACCGGGAGTTCCAGCTCGGCATGGACTCGCTCAGTGAGGCCGCCGCGGGTGCGGAACGCTTCGTCGGCGGAGAAGGGCGTGGCGGCCGGTCCTGAGCCGACATACGCGAGGATGACGGCATGACCTGGTTCACGTCGCCCGACGACGCAGCCTCCCGTCTTCACGACGTCGGCTACCTCGCGGACCAGAGCACGGCCACGACCGCGTACCTCGCCGGTGCTCTGGAGAAGCCGCTGCTGGTCGAGGGTCCCGCCGGGGTGGGCAAGACCGAGCTGGCCAAGGCGGTGGCCCGCGCCACCGGAGCCGGCCTGGTGCGGCTCCAGTGCTACGAGGGACTCGACGAGGCTCGGGCGCTCTACGAGTGGAACTACAAGAAGCAGCTGCTGTTCATCCAGGCAACTGCGGTGCGGTCGCCGGACTCGCCACCTCCGACGGCGGCCGAGGCCGGCTGGGAACACAGCATCTTCACCGACGAGTTCCTGCTGACCCGGCCGCTGCTGACCGCGATCCGGCGCGAGGAGCAGACGGTTCTCCTGATCGACGAGGTCGACAAGACCGACGTCGAGGTCGAGGGACTGCTGCTCGAGGTGCTCTCCGACTTCCAGGTGACCATCCCCGAGCTCGGCACGATGAGCGCCGTACGCCGACCGCTCGTCGTCCTCACGTCCAACGCCACCCGGGAGCTGTCCGAGGCACTCAAGCGTCGCTGCCTGTACCTGCACCTGGACTACCCGGACGCCGAACGCGAGCGGGCGATCGTGACGTCACAGGTGCCGGACGTCGACCACCGGGTGGTGCAGTCGCTGGTCGAGGTGGTCGGGCGGCTCCGCGACCTGGAGCTCAAGAAGGCGCCCTCCATCGCGGAGTCCGTCGACTGGGCGCGCACCCTCGTGGCCCTGGAGATCCGCGACCTCGACCCGAAGGCGATCGCCGACACCCTCGGCGTGATCCTCAAGCACGCCTCCGACCACGACCGCGCGGTGCGTGAGCTCGAGCTGCGGGGCTGAGAGATGAGAGGCCTCGAGAAGCACGACCACCGAGGCTCCGGCCTGGTCGACCGTCATATCGCCTTCCTCGAGGCGATGCGTGGCGCCGGCCTCCCGGTGAGCCTCGCCGAGGGGCTCGACGCGGTGGCGGCGCTCCGCGCGCTTCCGTGGGACGATCGGGGCGTCGTTCGGGACGCCTACGCCGCGACCCTGGTCAAGAAGCAGTCCCAGCGGCCCACCTTCGACGCGTTGTTCGACCTGTACTTCCCGCGGCTGGTGGGCGCGGGGGTCGGCGGCACGGACAACAGCGACAGCGGCAATGACGAGTCAGCCGGGGCCGGCGTCCGCGACAACGCCCGCGCCCTCGGCGAGTTTCGCGCCGAGTTGCTCCCGGCGCTCCGTGAGTCGGACGACCAGGCCCTCCAGCGGCTCGCCGTCGAGGCGGTCGGCCGGTTCGGGCCGATGCCCGGACGCGGACCGGGCCTGAGCTCGTGGTCGGCGTACACCGCTCTCCAGCGCGCGTCGCCCGCCGAACTGATGGAGCGGCTGGTCCGGGCACTGGTCACCCAGGGCCGCGTCGAGGACGAGGCGCGGAGGCTTGCCGGGCGACGCATCGGTGCTTTCACCCGGATGGTCGAGGACGATGCCCGGCGCCGGATCGCCGAGGAGAAGGGGCCTGGTCACGTCGCCGACGTCGCGCTCCGGCCCAGCATCGACCGGCTCGACTTCACCGCCGCCCGCAGGGCCGACCTCGAGCAGATGCGGCGGGAGATCTACCCGCTCGCGCGTCGGTTGGCGACCCGGCTCACCCAGGAGCACCATGCCCGACGACGCGGGCCGTTGGACTTCCGTCGGACCGTGCGCGCCTCGATCTCGACCGGCGGCGTCCCCCTCACCACTCACCACCGGCCCAAGCGCCCGCATCGCACCGAGCTGGTCGTGTTCTGCGACGTCAGCGGTTCGGTGGCGAACTTCGCGCAGTTCACCCTCCTCCTCGTCTTCGCCCTGCGCGACCAGTTCCAGAAGGTGCGGGCGTTCACGTTCGTCGACCACGTGCACGAGGTCACCGAGCACTTCCGGCCCGGTGCCGACGTCGCGGACGTGATGGCAGATCTGGCAGCCAGCACAGCCCACGCGGCGCGGTGGGGGCGGACGAACTACGGGCGAGCTTTCACGACGTTCGCCGAGCAGCACCCCGACGCGCTCGGCCCGAAGTCATCCCTGCTGATCCTCGGCGATGCCCGCTCGAACTACAGCGACCTGGCGGTGCCGGTGCTGCGAGACCTCGCGGGCTCGGCCCGGCATGCGTGGTGGCTCAACCCGGAGCACCCGCGGCACTGGGACACCGGCGACTCCGCGGCCAGGGCGTACGGCGAGGTCGTGCGCATGGTCGAGTGCCGCAATCTCACCCAGCTGGGCGAGTTCGTGCACGACCTGGTCTGACCCGGTCGTTCAGCCGGCGAGGTAGCCCGCGGCCTGGATCCGCAGGATCTCCGCTTTGAGCTCGGGGTGGGCGGCGCTGTCGGCAGCACGACCACCGGCGACGTAGGCGCCCTCGCCGTTCGCTTCGCTGCCGTCGAAGACCACCGTCATCCGGTTGGCCGCGCCGGCGTTGATCAGAGACCCGAGCAGGGCGACCGGGTCGGCGCGGTCCTCCAGCGACAGCACCCGGGTGGTGTCGGGGATCCGTGGCACCTGCGCGGACGGGGCACCGGCCGTCACGACCTGGTCGATGACGAACGACGTGGAGGTCACCGTCGCGGCCACCTCGGCCGCCGTGACGCCGCCCTGTGCGGAACCGACCAACATGACCCGCGCTCCCTCGTCACCCGCGACCGCCGACTCGATCGCCGCCACCACGTCGGCCGCGTACGCCGAGTGGTCGCCGCCGACCAGCCGCAGCCGGCGACTGCCACCGCCGCCCGGCCCGACCAAGTAGGCGATGTAGCGAGCCGGGCCGATCCGCTGGACGTGGATGCTGGCGGGGGAGGCAGACAGGACGGTCATCAGCTCCTCGATGTTGCGCGGTGCCGACGACGGGACCGGATCCACCTCGGGAGTGGCCGGCGCTGCGGGAGCCACCAACCCACCTGCGATGTCGCGGAGCGCGAAGCCGAAGTCCGGCGAGAGCGTCGGCACTCCTGCGGCCCGCAGGCCGCCGTTGGCGGCCAGCCGACCCGACTCGCCGGCGAGTACGCCGGCCGTGAGCAGGGAGCGCATCTGCAACCCGTCGAGCAGGCCGCCGCCACCGCTCGTCACGTGGTCCAGCAGCTCCGGGTTGTTCTCCGCGAGCTCGTTGAGGTAGCCGGCGACGTCGTCACGATCCAGCGCGTCGGTCTCGATGAGACCGGCGGACACGATGGCGCCGCCGAGGGCGATCTCGGGTGCGAGGTAGCCGATGGCGCGCCCGGCGATCGAGCCCAGGGTCTTGTAGGCCGCGTCCTGGAGCTCGTCGATCCACCGATAGGTGAGCACCGTCGCCCGCACGATCAAGGCGTCGGCGTCGAGCTCGATCCCCCGCGTGAGCAGGCCGTGCTTGCCGGTGGTCGCGGCCCGGATGTCGTCCTCGGCCTGGGTGTAGGTGGGCCGGGAGAGCTCGGACGACTCCGACACGGCGTCGTCCTTGAGGATCGCGTCGCCCAGCCGCGCCCGGGCCCGCATCTCGTCGCCGGAGGAGTCGAACAGGTCGGCCAGGCGAAGCATCCGGTCGTACTTGTCGGCCAGATCGGCGGCCTCGGCGGCCGTGGTGGGGACGATCGGCTCCTCGCCCGAGGCGAGGGCATCGGGGGTCTCGGTCATCCGGTCACCTCCGCCAGCACGGGGGCGAGCTCGCCGGCAAGGTCGGACGGGTCGACCCGGCTGATGGCGACCCGGTGGTCGTCACCGGCTCGCCTCGGTCGCAGCGCGTGCCAGCCATCGGCCAGCAAGGTCCACGAGACCACGCCGACGACCGCGGTCTGGTCGCCGGACACGTCGGCGACGAGTGCCCGCAACCTTCCCTGGGTCTCCGCGCAGAGCGCGCCCAGGATCGAGGCGACGTCGCTCTCCGGGTAGGGCTGGTCGTCGGCGCCCACGACCGACCCCGCGTGCTGCGCGGCCAGGACCGGGATCAGGTCGGCGCGACCGCTGCGGATCGCCTCGGCCGACGCGTCCGCCAGCTCGTACGGGAGATCGACGTACGGCGGCACCTCCGAGCTGCGGAGGTCGGTGTCGGCAGGCGGCTCCGCGACCCGGCCGAGCTCCCGGGGCCACTGGGCGGACGCGAACCACGCGATCTCGAACACGATTCCGTCGACGGTGGAGAGGGTGGCGACCGCGTCGTCCATCTGCCGGTGCCAGGACCGGGCGTGGATCCCGGCGGCGGACACGTCGATGTCGACGGCCGTGGCGGGGGTCGCGAGCAGACCCACCGCGCCGAGCAGGCCCTCGTCCTGGCCTCCGTCGCCGAGCAGCCCGCGCCGCTCGAGCGAGGTGGCGGGGTCGTGCAGCGCGGCCAGCGCGCCGGCATAGGCAGAGTCCTCCGTGGTGCCGCGGCTCTCACCCAGTCGGCCGTCGAACGAGCTGACCGGGACCGGGTCGCGGACGTCGAAGGGGAGCGGGGCACCGCCGGCCCGCTCGGCGACGAGCCGCAGCTCGGGGAGGGTGAGCGCCACCCGGCGCGGCAGTGCGTCGAGGAGCCCGGAGGGCGGGGGCGGCGGAGTGCTCAGGTCGATGGTCGGCATGTCAGAGTCCCGGAAGGTTCACGCTCAGCCAGTCCTTGTGACCGTGCGGGGGCGGAGTGAAGTCGGCAAGGGTGCGGTCCTCCTCGGAGGCGGTGCGGCTGACGCCGTCGGGGTCGTCGTACGACGCCACCTGGGCGACCCGCGTGCGGGCCTCGGTCACGAGCGCGGTGGCCTTGCGCTCGGTGCCCGCGATGGCGTCCTTGACGCTGTCGACCTCGTGGAGGTGGCGCTCGAGGGAGTCGGCGGCGGTGTCGTGAGATGTGGCGACCTCGCGCAGGTGGGTCGCCCGCTCCCGGATCCGCTCGCGCATCGCGTCGGCGGCGCGGCCGGTCCACGCAATGCTCTCGGTCTGCGAGACGAGCTGGTCGGCCATCGTCCTGATGTCCACGCCCTGCTCGCGCAGCTGCGCCGCTCGTCGACGCATCACGCCCGTGTCGCCGTACATGAATCACATCCCTCCGGGACCCCGGCCCTCGCATGCCCGCAATCGGTGATGGCTAAACCTCGAACGGGCCGGCTTTTCTGGAGCCCATCCCTGAGGCTGAGTCCGCGCGGCTGGCCCCGCCACCGATCGTGGCGGCGTAACCCGGTCGAGACCGCGCTCGTTGGCAGGGCGAACCCGAATATTCAGCAGGAGAAGTCGCCATGCCCGTCGGACGACGTGCCCGCACCCTGGCCATCGGGGTCCTCGCCGGTGCCGTGTCGGTGCTCGGAGGACCGGGCAAGGCGGCCGCGACCGAGGGCCAGACCCCGCGCGGTGACGTCTCACGCGTCGTGTTCGTCGGCAACAACTGGGCCGGCACTGCCGACATCCTCGACCCGCGGACCTTCGAGTCGCTAGGGACGCTGGACATCATCCCCGACTACGAGGAGCGGATGCAGGAGATCGCCACGAATCCCGAGCGGCTGGCCTACTTCCTGGCGATCCGAGCGGCGATCGGCGAGGGCAACGACCAGTTCGTCGACGACATGTACTCCTCCAACGACGGCCGGCTGATGATCGTCTCCCGCCCGTCGTTCGCCGATGTCGTCGCGATCAGTCTCCAGACCCACGAGATCGTCTGGCGGTTCCCCGTGGCCGGTCAGCGATCGGACCACATGGCGATCTCGCCGAACGGCAAGCAGGTGATCGTCAGCGCCTCGACCGGCAATGTGGTGCACGTGTTGCGGGTCTCCGACGGCAAGGAGCTGGGCTCCTTCCCGTCCGGCGGATCTCCGCACGAGAACGTCTACGTCGACGGCGGGAAGCGGATCATCCACGCGAGCATCGGCACCGTCTACACCCCGCTCGACCGGTCGGAGGCCGACGCGACCAAGGGCGAACGGGTCTTCCAGGTCGTCGACGCGAAGCGACCCTTCAAGGTGCTGCGGCGCTACAGCCTGCGCGACAAGCTCGACGCGCGGGGGCTCGAGGACCTCAGCACGGCCGTCCGGCCGATGACGCTCTCCCCGAACGAGAAGCGGATCTACTTCCAGGTCTCGTTCTTCCACGGCTTCCTGGAGATGGACCGCGCGACCGGGAGGATCCTGCGGGTCAAGCGGCTGCCGAACCTGATCAAGGACACGCCCCGCGAGCTGTACCTGCTCGACTCCGCCCACCACGGCATCGCGATGAACCCGAAGGGCTCGAAGATCTGCGTGGCCGGGACGATGTCGGACTACGCGACAGTCGTCGACGCGAGGACGTTCAAGCGGAGCAAGCTGCTCATCCGGGACGGCGGCAAGCCGTACTGGGTCACGCAGAGCTGGAACGGCCGGCATTGCTACATCTCGTGGAGCGGGACCGACAAGGTCTCCAAGATCAGCTACCGGACGGGGAGGATCGCGCGGTCCGCCCCGGCGGGTGACCACCCGCAGCGGGTCCGGAACGCGTTCATCCAGCGGGCCTTCATCGACGACCTTGCTGGCGGCCGGGACTAGCCGGCTGTGTCCCGATGGTGCGCCCTTCGATGAACTGGGCCTCCCAAACCCGGTGACAGATCCGCGGCGACCTAGCATCGTGGGTGGGGGCGAGTCGAGGGAGGGACGTCATGTCCGGGATGATCGAGTTCGACGAGGACGCCGCGCACCGGATGGAGGCGGCGTACACCACGCCCGACATCGTCGCGCAACGCGCGAGTGTCTTGTCGATGCTGGCGCTGGAGCCGGGTGAGCACGTGCTTGACGTGGGGGTCGGCCCCGGCCTCCTCGCCGCCGAGGTGGCGGCCGAAGTCGGTGCCGGCGGCCGCGTCTGCGGGATCGACGTCAGCGACAGCATGTTGGCCCTTGCGGCCTCGCGCAGGGCCGGTCCGGACGACGCGACACTCGAGCTGGCTCGGGGCAGCGCAGAGGAGATCCCGTACGACGACGGGTCGTTCGACGTCGTCGTCACCACGCAGGTGCTGGAGTACGTCCCCGACGTACCGCGTGCACTGGCCGAGATCCACCGGGTCCTGAAGCCCGGTGGGAGGGCGCTGATCCTCGACACCGACTGGGACTCGCTCGTATGGCACGCGCCCGACGAGGAGCTGATGGCGCGCGTCCTCGTCGCGTGGGAGGAGCACTTGGCCGACCCGCACCTGCCGCGCACGCTCGGTCGATCGCTGGCGCGGGCCGGGTTCGATGTCGGGCCGCCGACCGTGGTGCCGCTGCTCAACGCGGGCAATGCAAGCGACAGCTTCAGCGGCGTCCTGCTCGGGCTCGTCGCCGGCTTCGTCGTCGACCGGCACGGCCTCGATCGCGAGACCGTCGTGGCCTGGGCCGCCTCGATGCGGGAGCTCGACACCGACTGGTTCTTCAGCCTGAACCGCTACGTCTTCCTCGCCACAGCCCAGTAACCACCGCCCTGTAGCCCAGCCCAGTAGCCACACAGGCGAGTGGGCGGGTCTCCCTAGGCGATGGCGGCCGCCAGGCGCTCCAGCCCGTCCACGACCTCGTCATGCGGTCCGGCGAAGCTGAGCCGGACGAACCGGTGGCCGAGTCAGTTCCGATCCGGTCCGCTCGGGCACTGCTCCAGACTAGAACAAGTTTCAGTTCGTCGGGAGGGTGCCCGATACAGTGAGCCACCGGCCGGCCACGCACATCCCGTGAGGTGACCTTGACCTTCGACGCCCAGCAGCTCGACAGCTTCGTGCTGGTGGGCGCGGCAGTCACCCTCCTGGCGATCCTCGCCGTGCGGGTGTCCTCGCGCTCCGGCCTGCCGACCCTGCTCGTCTACCTGCTGATGGGCGTGGCCCTCGGCGAGTCCGGGTTCGGGATCCCGTTCGAGAACGCCGAGCTCGCGCACGCACTCGGCTTCGCGGCCCTGGCCGTGATCCTCGCCGAAGGTGGCCTCACCACGAGCTGGGACGAGGTCCGCCCTCGCGATGCGGCTGGGTGTCTCGCTCGCCACCATCGGGGTGACGGTCTCGGTCACCGTGGTGGCCCTCGGCGCCCACTACCTGCTCGGCATGCCGTGGGAGCTGGCGGTCCTGCTCGGAGCGGTGACGTCTCCGACGGACGCCGCCGCGGTGTTCTCGGTGCTCCGCGTCGTTCCGCTGCCGCGGCGACTGACCGGTGCGCTCGAGGCGGAGTCCGGGCTCAACGACGCCCCCACCATCGTCCTGGTCACTCTGATCTCAACGGGGGCCACCGCCGAGCAGAGCGTCTTCTGGACTGCCGGCGTGGTCGCCTTCGAGCTCGTGGTCGGCACCGGCATCGGGCTCCTGTGCGGCTTCGGCGGCGCCTGGGTGATGCGCCGCGCGGCGCTGCCCTCTTCCGGTCTCTATCCGCTGGCGGTGATCTCGCTCTGTTTCCTCGGGTACGGCGGCGCCGCGGCCTTGCACGGCTCCGGCTTCGCCGCGGTGTACGTCGCCGCCCTGGTCCTCGGGAACAGCGAGCTCCCGCACCGGGCGGCCACGAGGTCGTTCGCGGAAGGGTTCGCCTGGCTGGCCCAGATCGGGCTGTTCGTCATGCTCGGCCTGCTCCTGTCGCCGGGACGGATCACCCTCTCGACCGTCGGGTACGCCGTGGCCGCCGGGTTGATCCTGACGTTCGTGGCCAGACCCGTGTCGGTGCTGGCCAGCGCCGCGGTCTCCCCGATACCCAGGCGCGAGCTGGCCTTCTTGTCCTGGGCCGGCCTGCGCGGAGCGGTGCCGATCGTGCTGACGACGATCCCACTGGCCGAAGGGGTGCTGGAGGCGGACCGATTGTTCGACCTGGTCTTCGTGATGGTCGTGATCTACACCCTCCTCACCGGACCGACCCTGCCGCTCGCGGCACGGTTGCTCAAGGTGGCCCGGCGCTCCGAACCCCGCGGCCTCGAGCTCGAGGTGGCTCCGCTCGAACGCATTGCCGCGGACCTGCTGCAGGTGACCATCAGTCCGGTCTCGCGGATGCACGGCGTTGAGGTCGGCGAGCTCCGGCTGCCGGTGGGCGCGTCGGTCTCCCTCGTCATCCGCGAGGGTCAGATCCTGGTGCCGGAGCGTCGTACCGTTCTGCGCCACGGCGACGACCTGCTCGTCGTCACCCCGCGGAAGCTCCGCGAGCAGACCGAGGTGCGCCTGCGGCAGGTCTCCGCCGGCGGCCGCCTCGCCCAGTGGCTCCCGAGGAAGCGAACCTAGGTGCTAGGAGGAGAACAGCTTCCAGTGCCCCTCGGAGACGACGTCGACTGTGCCATCGGTCACCCTGATGGCGGTCTCGTCGTCGATCGCGTACGCCGGACCCGGGATGCCGGCCGCCCATCTTTCTGCGTCGGCCATCGTGTTCTCCGGCATGAGCTCGTGATCCAGGTGCGGGAAGATCGAGAAGTCGACGATCCCCAGCGTGCTGTCCCCACCGGTGGGCGGCCTCCACTCGACGAAGTCCTCCCCGATACGGGGGGTCAGCACCATGCTCCCAGCGCTCAGTCCCACCCAGACCGTCTCGAGCAGCGACGGCAGGAGATCCGCCAGCCCGGACTGCCGCATCCAGTGGCACAGGTACAGGGCGTCGCCGCCATTCACCAGTAGGACGTCTGTCTCTCGGACCCAGGGGACCCAGCGTTCTTCGTCGATGCTGGGCAGCGCGGTGAGCTCCAGCACTCCCAATGACTTCCAACCCAGCTCGCACATGGGGGTTCTGGGTTCTCGTCCGCTGATGAACCGCCATGCCCCACCAGGACTGCCCATGGGGTGCCCGTACCCCGCAGTGGGGATACAGAGGGCGTTGGAGTCGGCGATCGGTTTGCCCAGGAGGTCGACCAGCGCGTCGTGGATGCTCGGGTTCTTGACGCCCGCGGACGTGAGAAGAAGCTTCAAGACGCCTCCCAAGTCGTGACTGGCGCAAGACTACGTGCAACGGGCTGCTCGCTCCGCCGGTCAGCATCGAGCGCACGTCGGCGATCCCCGGTGGGCAGCCCCGCTCCTAGCTGACCGGTGGGCTGCAGATCTCGGCGTCCGCCGTCGCGCGGACCGAGCGCATGCCCTTCCTCAGGTTGTCCTCGAAGTCGTCGCCGACGACGACCGTGACGCCGACCTGGCCGGAGTTCCGGTTCTCGATCCGGGCGTCCGGACCGAGCCGACTGGCGACCAGCAGCACGTCCGGGTTGTCGGGCGTGCTGGTCCAGATCGCCGCCCGGGCGACGTCGGCGTCATTGGGCGCGTTGCCGGTGTCCCCCTCACCGAAGCTGTCGTCGGTGAACGACCGCATGGTGACGCTGGCGAGCCCGTTGACCTGGCTGGCGTTGAGGACGCTGACGGTGACCTGCTGCGGGAACACCTTCTCGCCCTCGTCGACGGTCGTGCTCACGCACTTCGGTGGGTCGGTCTTGCCCGGAAAGGGCCGGGTGGCCGCCGACCAGCCCCAGAACGCGGCTGCGACGATCGCAAGGCACAGACCGACCATGATCAGGGTCGACTTGGCCGTCTGCGGCATCAGTCGGAAACGACGTGGACGCGGGCGTGCAGGACGTTGCGTTGCTGCAGGGCCGCGCGGAGGGCGCGGTGGAGACCGTCCTCGAGGTAGTACTCACCCCGCCACTCGACGACGTGCGCGAACAGGTCGCCGTAGAAGGTGGAGTCCTCGTCGAGCAGGGCGGCCAGCTGCAGTGTGTCCTTCGTGGTCACGAGCTCGTCGAGGCGCACCTGGCGCGGCGGTACCGCTGCCCAGGCCCCGGAGCTCATCCCGTGGTCCGGGTAGGGCCGCCCCTCACCCACGCGCTTGAAGATCACGCCCGCGAGTGTAGCCAGCGCCCCGGGACCAGCCGTCGTCTCGCGTCCACCGTCCCGCCGCCGGGCTAGGCTCGCGAGCCGTGGACGACCTCGAGCAGATCCGTCAGCTGAAGTACCGCTACTTGCGCACGCTGGACACCAAACAATGGGACGAGTTCGCTGACTGCCTGGTCCCCGAGGCAACGGCCGACTACGCCGGTCTCACGTTCGCCGACGGGGCCGAGCTGGTGGACTACCTGCGGACCAACCTGGGGCCGACGCTGGTCACCATGCACCACTGTCACCACCCGGAGATCACCCTCGACGACACCTCCACCGACACCTCCACCGACCTCGCCGCAGGACCGGCAACGGCCCGGGGTCGCTGGTACCTCCACGACCAGGTGATCTCCGAGGAGCTCCGGTTCCGGCTCGAGGGGGCGGCGTTCTACGACGACCGCTACGTGCGAACGCCGGACGGTTGGCGGATCTCGCACACGGGCTATTAGCGCACGTTCGAGGCGACGTACCAGCTCGACGAGCCGCCGGGCTTCCGGCTGAAGATCGCCGAGTGAACCGCCGGTCTCACTGCCATCGGAAGCTCGCGAGTACGGCGTCCGCGACTTCCTCTGTCTCCTGACCGTTCATCAGGTAGGACTCGAAGGAGATCTCGACGAGCTGCCCGTCATGGACCGCCCCGAAGCCGATGTAGTAGATCCCGGCGCCGACCTCACCCTCGACGTGGTACGCCTCCTCGCCGTCGAGCTCGGTCGCCGGTTGCAGGGTCGGAGCCGTCGGGAACGAGCTGGTCCGGATGGCCTCCTTCGCCCGCGCCTCGAGCGGCCGGTCGCTGGCGGTCTCTGCGTAGCTGACGTTGATGAAGTCGGCCAGGGCGTTGCCGGGCTCCTGGCGGTCGGCCACGTACAAGACGGAGAGCGGCAACGAGCGTCGCTGGACGCTCCAGCCCTTCGGCACGCTCAGGGAGAAGTTGTCGCCCTCGATCGCCTTGCCATCGGCGGGTTCGATCGTGGGCGACCCGTCGGGCGAGCCGGTCGGTTCTTCGCTGGTCCCGGACCGCGAGGTCGGGTCGGCATCCGGCTCCCCGTCGTCACCGCACCCGGTCGCCACCAGCGCGAGGAGGACGACCACGGCCACCCCCGTGCGGGCTGCTCTCACGCTGGGACCTCCGAGACGACAGACGCGGTGCGAGCGGCACACGGTAGCAGCGCGCGGCCAGCGCCCGACCCGTTGCTCGACCCGTTGTGCGAGCCGTCGAGCCAGCAGGGGATCGACCCGGCCACCGGTGTCACAGGGAGGTGTCGAGCCACGCCATCTGGACGACCTCCCTGCCCCGGTCACGCGAGACCAGCCGGCCGCGGCCGGCTGGTGCCGGGGTCGGCTTGAGGTTCCCCAGGAGTGGGCCTTCGTCGGGACTGCCGGACAGGAGCAGGCCCGGCATCGCGAGGTCGCGCAGCGACTGGATGACCGGCTCGTAGAGCGCCCGCGACGCACCGCCGGAACGCCGGGCCACCACGAGGTGGAGCCCGGTGTCTCGGGCCTGGGGCAGGAGTGGCTGCAACGCCTGCACCGGCGAGCTCTGCTGGGTCGCCACCAGGTCGTAGTCGTCGACCACGACGAACACCTCCGCCCCCTGCCACCAGGACCGGTGGCGCAGCTGCTCCGGAGTCACGTCGGGTCCCGGGATCCGGTTCTCGAGATAGCTCGCGAGGTCCTTCAGCACCGGTGCCGCCTGCGTGGCCGAGGTGAGGTAGTTGAGGAGGTACTTGTCGGGGACCTCGCCCAGCATCGAGCGCCGGTAGTCGACGATGACGATCTGGGCTTCCTTGGGCGTGCGGGTGCGCATGATCTCGTGCACGTAGGCGCGGAGCACGGTGCTCTTGCCCGACTGCCCATCGCCGAAGATCAGCAGGTGCGGCTCGACGTCGACGTCCAGCCCGACCGGGGCGAGCTCCTTCTCGTTGACCCCGAGCAGGAGCGACCGCTCGGGGACGCCGACCCGCTCGGCCTGGGCACGCACGGCGTCGAGGTCGATGCGTTCGGGCAGCAGCCGCAGCTTGGGACCCGTGGGACCGCGCCACGCTGCAGTGACTCGCTTGACCAGGTCTTCCACCCCGTCGCCCAGGGTGGCCGCATCGGCGTCTCCGTCGATGCGCGGCAAGGCGCCGAGGTAGTGGTACTTCGACTGCACCAGCCCACGGCCAGGTCGCCCCGCCGGGACGAGCGCCGCGATCTTGCGGTCGATCTCGGAGTCCATCGGGTCGCCCAGGCGCAGCTCGACCCTGGTGCCGAACACGTCGCGCAGGGCAGACCGGAAGTCCGCCCAGCGGGCCGCACCTGCCAGGAGGTGCAGACCGAAGGTCAGGCCACGCCCGGCGAGCTGCTGCAGCTCGATCTCGAGATCGTCGAAGTCGGCGCGCAGGGTGGCCCATCCGTCGATGACCAGGAACACGTCGCCGTACCCGTCATCCGCCCGGCCGGCAGCACGTCGCGAGCGGTAGGTCTCGATCGAGTCGATGCCGTTCGCCCGGAAGTAGGCCTCGCGGCGGTCGACGATGCCCTGGACCTCGGCGACGATGCGGCGCACGACGTCGGGCTCGGACCGGGTGCCGACGCCGGACACGTGGGGCAGGTGCGCCAGCGGTGCGAAGGTGCCGCCGCCGAAGTCGAGGACGAAGATCTGCGACTCCAGCGGTGTGGTGGTGAGGGACATGCTGGTGACGATCGAGCGCAGCAGCGTGCTCTTCCCGCTGCGCGGGCCGCCGACGACGGCCACGTGGCCGGAGGCACCGGAGAGGTTCACGGTCATCGTGTCGCGGCGCTGCTCGCGCGGCCGGTCGACCGTGCCGAGAGGCACGACGAGGCCGCCGACGCCGCGCCACTGTGGCGACACGAGCCCGAGCTCGGGATCCTCCACCAGGTCGCCCATCAGGTCGTCGAGGGTGTCCGGCACGTCGAGCGGGGGCAGCCAGACCTGGTGGGCCGCCGGGCCGTGCCCGACCATGTGGCCGACCGCGACGTCGAGGAGCGACTCCTGTTCGCCGACCGGGCGGACCGGCGCCGGCTCCTCGGGCTCCTCCGGCTCCGGCGGTGTCAGCGTGTGGACCTCCGAGATGGTGAAGGGCAAGATCCCCTGCACGTGCCCGCCCTCGTCGCGGCGTACCTTCGCCTTCCCGCTCGGTGGACCCGAGACGTACGCGGCCTTGAACCGCAGGAGCGTCGACTGGTCGGGCTTCAGGTAGGCGATTCCCGGAACCGGAGGAAGCTCGTAGGCATCCGGGACACCCAGCACCGAGCGGGACTCACCGGCACTGAAGGTGCGTAGTCCGACGCGGTAGGACAGGTGCGACTCCAGGCCCCGGAGTCGGCCCTCCTCCAGCCGTTGCGAGGCCAGGAGGAGATGGAGCCCGAGCGACCGGCCCAGGCGGCCGATGGCCACGAAGAGGTCGATGAACTCCGGCTTGGCGGACAGCATCTCGGAGAACTCGTCGACCACGATGAACAGCGAGGGCATGGGTTCCAGGTCTTCGCCCGCGGCCCGGGCCTTCTCGTAGTCGCGGATCGAGGCGAAGTTGCCGGCCTCGCGCAACAGCTCCTGTCGACGAACCATCTCACCGGACAGGGCGTCCTGCATGCGGTCGACGAGGGTGAGCTCCTGGGCGAGGTTCGTGATCACCGCCGATACGTGCGGCATCTGGGCCATGCCGGCGAACGTGGCGCCGCCCTTGAAGTCGACCAGCACCATGTTCAGCTGCTCCGGCGAGTGGGTCATGGCAAGACCCAGGACGAGCGTGCGGAGGAACTCCGACTTGCCGGAGCCGGTCGCCCCGATCACCAGACCGTGCGGCCCCATGCCTTGCTGGGCGGACTCCTTGATGTCGAGGTGGATCATGCTGCCGCCCTCGCCGAGGCCGATCGGCACCCGGAGCCGGTCGCGGGCGGGCCGGGACCGCCAGGCCGCCGTGGTGTCGAACGTGTGGACGTCGCCGAGGCCGAGCAGGTCCATGAAGTCGGAGGGGCCGGTGATCTCACCCGAGGAGGTCTCGGTAGGTCCCGCCGTCACCGTGTGCAGCGGGGCGACTCGTCGGGCGAACGCCTCGGCGGTCGCGAGGTCGCACTGGTCGGCCATGGCGCGGACCGGCTCCTCGCGCAGGCGCAGGGCCTGGATAGGCACCTTCCCGCCTTCGGCCGGAGCGTCCTCGAACTGCAGGCGCACCCGGGTCGGTGTCCTCGAGCTCGTCCCACCGGGTGGGCAGGTCGAGGAGGGTCACCCCGTGCAGGCCGTCCGGTGGGATGACGTGGTTGCCCGGCGGCAGATGGGCACCGTCGATCAGGAGCAGGATGTGGGGGGAGGCGCGGCCGTTCGTCGGCGCCGAAGCGTGGGCGGTCGTTGAGATCCGGCGGGAGCAGGTTGGCGATCTCCGCGAGCGAGGTGGTGACCATCCGGCTGGGGCCGACGGCGTCGGCCTGCTGCGCGCTCTGCGCGTGGGGGAGCCACTTCAGCCAGTCCCAGTGCGCGAGGTTCTGCTCGGTGGAGAGCACGGCGATCACGAGGTGCTCGGGAGCGTGGAAGGCCGCTGCCGAGCAGACCATCGAGCGGGCGAGTGCGCGGACGGGATCCTCGGGCCCGCACAGCTCGACCCGGTCGAAGGCCCGCAGGTCGATGCTGGCCGGCAGATTGGGTTGGAGTCGGTGGACGACGAGCAGCCGATGCAGCGCCGACGCAGCGGCCGGGATCGACCTGGTCGATGGGCGCGCTCTCGGGCGGGACCAGCTCCAGGGAGAGGGGCTGCGAGCACACGCCGTACCGCACGTGCAGGAAGTTGTCGTCGGCGCTGCCGTGCTCCCAGACGCGGGACCGTTCCTCGGCCAGCGACGGCAACGCGGCGGGCTCGGGGTGGTGCCAGGTGAGGGCCCGGCGCTGCTGGTCGGCGGCCTCCCGGGCAACCTGGCGCACGTTGCCGAGGTAGCGCAGGTACTCCGTGCGGGAACCGGTGACCTGCTGGGCACGCTGCTTACGCTGCCGGTCGAGCTGAACGATGATGAAGCCCAAGGTTGCGAACAGGAACATGCCGGCGGCGATGTAGCTGCGGCCACCCGTGCGGGAGCCCATGGTGGCCACCAGGACGATGGAGCCGAGGCTGCCGAGCATCGGGATGGCGTTCATCATGACGCCGCTCGCGCCCTCGTTCGGCTCGATCTCCGGCGGTGCCTGGAGCACGATCTGCCCGGTACGGCATCTCCGGCTCATCGAGTCGAGCGCCCCGAAGCGTCGTACTCACACGGTCCCCTCTCGCGTGTTCTCGTCGCGGCCGATGATAGGCGGCGCCGATCGTGAGCGACTACCCTGCCAGCGACGGGCCGGTGGACGCCCGTCGGGAGCGAGGGGAAGCACGGGTGGCGCCAGGACTCGGGCCCGGGGCGGCGAGCAGCCTCGCGGTCAGCGTGCACGGCCCCGTCGGGCGTGCTCGACCTCGTCGTGCCCGCCGGGCGCGGCCGCGTCCGACGTCGCGACGAGTACGCGCGAGCAGTCCGGCCTCGGCTCGATCCCGCTTCTCTACACGCGGATCGGCGAGCCCCTCTCGCCCGACCGCCCTCGCCGACGCCGGCGTCGACTCCGGTGACCTCCTCGTCGCGACGACCACGATCCATCGACCCGCGGCATCGGCCCGTCAGCATGCGCGCGACGCAGCAGCGGCGGTGCCGGGCCCGCTGTCGATGCTCTGGTTCACGGTTGCCTCAGCGCTCGCCGTGCTCGCCGGGCTGGTTCGCCGCCCGCACCGACCCATCGGCGGAACGCACGGTGACCATCGCCCTGCTGCTGGCGACTGCGCTGCTCGGTGTCCTCCCGTTCGGACGGTTCGCCGCGCACCGCGCCTCTGCGGCGCCGGCCTTCGCAGCGGCGGCCGCCTTCGCGATCGCGTGGGACCCGGCACCCCGACCCGCCTGCCGCTGGTGGTCGGCATCGCTGCGCTCTGGTCGCCGTGACCGCGGCCGTCGGCCCGGGCGCTCGACGACGAGGTCGACGAAGGGCTCCGGGTCTGGATGGTGGCCGGAGGCGGGTCTGTTCCTGGTCGCCGGGGCGGGTGCGCTCTGCTCGGGGCCTCCCCGGTGGTCGTCTGGTCCGTGCTGGTGGTCCTCGCGGTGCTCGCCGCACGCTTCGTGCCCGGGCTCGCGGTCGACGTACCCGACCAGCTGCCTCATCGACCTCGAGCGGCTCGCCGTCACCGCCTGGTCTGCGCGGGAGCGACCTCCGGGCCGGCGCGGGCGCGGGTCGCGTCTCCGGCGGCGGTGGAACGGGTCGCGGCCCAGCGGCGCGCGGCTGGTGACGGCCGCCGGTGTCGGCAATCGCCGTGGTGGCCGTCCTCTCGGCCGTCGATGCTGCTGTCGCGCCGACACGCTTCCGCCTCGACCGGGATCGGGGCGAAGTGCCAGGTGTTCTTCGCCGGTGGCGCGCTGTTGCTCGCGGCGTCGGAGCTACCGCCACACCGGCGCCCGGGTCTCCCTGCGGGCGGCGGGGCTGGGCTGCTGGGTGGTCCTTGCCTGGCAGCTGCTGTCCACGTGGCCGGCGGAACGATCTGCCCTGGCGGGCGGCGCGGCGATCGCTCTGGCCGTGCTCATGGTGATCGTCGCCGTGGCCGCCGGCCGCGGCTGGCGCTCGGCGTGGTGGGCGCGGCGTGCGGAGGTGGCCGAAGGACTGTGCGGGGCTTTCGCGATCGCGTCCCTCTTCGTGGCGACCGGGTTGTGCCGGGCGGTGTGGGAGGCGACCTCGAACGTGGCGGTGTGAGGTGTGCATGAGCCAGCACTCCGGCGCTCGCACAACGGTTTCGGGTTCGGATGTTTAGCCCGGTGGACGTCGGGTAGACCGATGGTTGTCCGGATCGACACCACTCGCCGGACACGACATCGCTCAGAACTGAAACCAATGAAGATCTCGAGCGGCGACACGGCCGCCACGGGGAGAAGGAGTAGGCGAACATGTCGCAGAACACGCCAGAGATGGGACAGGGCGAAGGCACACTCACGCGGGCAGCCGGTCTCGTGGCTGACGCCAAGATCGACTTCGACCGGATCAGCACCAAGCTGGACGGCCAGATCAACGGCCTCCGCGGCCGGTGGGCAGGGTGCCGGCGGGCAGGCGTTCTTCATCGCTGCACCAGGCCTGGACCGAGAAGCAGAAGGTGATCGTGCAGGCGCCCTCAACGAGTTCGAAGCCTCGTTGACCGGCGACCGAGCGCGACAACACCAACATCGACGAGGCGCAGTCGGCCAACTACTCGCGCAACTTCCAGCCGGCTCGGCTGATCGCCCGACCAGGACTGAGGAGAAATGACCGATGAATCTCGACGGACTTCGCGTCAACCACGCCGGCCTCGAAACGCGCCGCCCAGGACCTCTACGCCACGGTCAAGGACATCGACGACCGGCATGAACCGCCTCGAGAGCGAGCTCGCTCCGCTGCGCAGCGACTGGATCGGTCAGTGCCCAGGAGGCCTACGAGGTCTCCAAGGCCAAGTGGGACTGGGCCATCCAGGAGATGCGTGACCTGCTCGACGAGACCAGCTCGACGGTCTACCAGTCCAACGCCGAGTACATGGCTGCGGACTGCCGCGGCGCCGCATCGTTCGACATCTGAGCTGAACGAACACGCCCGGCAGGGTCGGTGGCTTGATGGCCTCCGGCCGCTTTCCGGGTCCTACGACACACTCCTCCCGGGGAGAGGCAGCATCCCATGTTGATGATTGACGGACTGGTCGGCGTGCTTCGCGACCTCAACGTCGAAGAGGACAAGGTCCAGAAGGTCATCCGGGCCCTCGGCACGTCCTCGCAGGACCTGGGTGACGGCTCGTTCGCCGACGCCCGCATCCCGCAGAGCTCCTTCGGAGGATCCGAGGTGGCCCGGGAGCTCGGCTACCGACCACAGCCGAGCGCAGCAGGTGATCGCAGGACACCATCGACGGCATGACCAAGGACCTGGCGACGTTCCGCGACAGCGTGCAGACCGCTCGCCCGCCTGGTCGAGGACAGCCGACGCAGGGCGCGGCCGGGGACCTCAACCGCCGGATGGAGGTCATCGCGACCATGCAAGGCGTCTACACCCACTCCGAGGGTGACCGGGCCTACGACCAGTCCCGCAACGACCCCCTGCCCGAGACCTCCACCGAGGAGGGTGACGACTGATGCCCAAGGGACCGCAGGAGCAGAAGCTCGACGAGGCGCTGACCGGCACCAGCTTCGTCGACATCCACGTCTCCGAGACCGAGTGGAACGACGGGGCCAAGCGGCTCACCGACGTCGCCAAGGCGCTGCGGGAGGCCGCGCCGGACATGGAGACCGGGTTCGGTGGGCAGACCGGGCAGAGCGCGCGCGAGGCCTTCACCAACGTGGCCGACAAGGCCGATGAGCGGTCGACGCAGATGGCCTCGGCGAAGGAGGCGTTGTTCGCCGCCAAGATGGCGATGGTCAAGGCCCAGGGGGTCCGCAACACCATGGGGGACATGCCATCGCTCAACCGGCTGCGCCCACCCCGCAGCCCGGGATGCACGACGCCGACCAGATCCGGCAGGAGCGCGCCTACTCCAACAGGATGGCCGGCTACAACTCGGCCCTGGCCGACCGTGAGTCGAAGGCCGAGGCGGCCGTGCGGGAGATGAACCAGGTCTACCGCCGAGTCGACCGAGGCCATGAAGAAGGTGCACGGCGAACCCGACCGACGGCCCGGGGGCAGCTCCGGGAGCGGTGGGCCGAGCGGAGGGGCGGCAGCACGCCGCCCTCGGGCTCGCCGCCGCCTTCGGGGACCCCGCCCACGGGTACCCCTCCGGGCGAGCTCCCCGCCTCCGGGCGGGACCCCACCCGGAGGCACTCCGCCGGGGGGCACGCCGCCGGGAGGCACCCCGACCTTCGCCTCCGCCACCGGTCCTCACCCCGCCCGGCACACCTGAGGGCGGGACTCCGCTCCCGCCGCCAAGTGGAACGCCGGGTCCGATCGGCTCGGTTCCACCCAGCGGTTCGCCCGGCGGTGGCGTCGGTGCGCCGGCGGCCGGTGGCCTGGCCGGTGCGCTCGGCGGTGGCCTGATCGGCGGAGCCGCGGGCATCGGTGGCGCCGTACGTGGCGGCGCCGTGCCGGTGGCCAGGTTCGACCGGGACCGGCCGAACCATCGGCAGCACCAGCAGGTCCGGCGCGAGCGGCGCCCTCGGGCGAGCGGGCGCGGCCGGCTCTCCCGTCACCAACCGGGGCACCGGAGCCCGCGGCGCGGGCACCTCCGGGCGCGGCTCGGTGGCGCGCGGGGCGGCGGGAGCCCGTGGAGTCGCCGGTTCGGCGGGCGCGGCCGGTGGCCGAGGCACCGGCGGCAGGACCTCTGGAGGCACTGGTGCCGGTCGGACGACCGGCAAGAACACCGGAGCGAAGGCGGGCGGCGCCCGGGGCGCCGGTGCCGTCGCGGCGGGTCGCGGCAACAAGCGCGACGAGGAGAAGGCCGAGAAGACCGAGTTCATCGAAGATGTCCAGGACTGGGTCGACGACGAGGGCGCGGCCCCCGGCGTGATCGACTGAGCCGCTCGGCAGAGCCCGCGCCCTTGACCTCGTGCTCGCCGCCCGGGCCCACCGGCCCGGCCGGTAGCATGCGCCGCGGTCCGTAGCGGGTCGGCCCACGTGGAGTTCGGGAGAGAGAGTCAGATGAGTCAGGCACCTGTCAGTGCCTCCGGTCTGGTCCGGGTCACCGTCGCCTCGGGTACGCGACGGGTCGACCTGGTGCTCCCCGGCCGCGGTCCCGGTGGCCGAGCTGCGTCCCCGAGCTGGCGCGCAGCGTGGGGCTGCTCGACGCCGGTCGACCGTCTACGGCGGCTACCGGCTGGTCACGCGGAGGGCCGCGAGCTCGCGAGCCGACGCCAGCCTGATCATGCAGGGCGTCGAGGACGGCGGCTGCTCACCGTCGCGGCTGGGGTCGACGACGAGCCCCCACGCGTCTACGACGACGTCGTCGAGGCGATGACCGACGTCGTCGAACGCGATCTCAGGCCGTGGGAGCCGGCGTCCGGGCGTCGTACGGCCCTGGCGGCCGCCGGCGCTGCTGCTCGGCCCTGGGCGCCGTCGCCCTGTTCATCCAGGCGGCCACGCTCGCCGTCGGTCGCCGCCGCGGCTGGTCGCCGCTGGCCCTCGTCACCGGCGCGATCGTGCTCTCGCGGGCCCAGGGCGAGCCGGAGGCCGCCGTCGCCGTGGCCTGGATGGGGGCGCTGTACGCCGCGGTCGCCGGGCTGATGCTCGCGCCCGACGGGACGGTTGTTCGGGCTCCCGGTGGCCTGCGCCGGCGCCGGCGCGATGATCGCCGGGCTGATCTGCCTGGTCGGTCTCGGCGAGGGCCGCACCCTGGTCATCCCGCCGGTGGTGGTCGGTGCGATCTTCCTCGCGACCGGACTGGTGATGCAGGCCGCGGCGTTCGACCCGGCGGTCGTCCTCACCACCACGCTGGTCGTCGTGGTCATGGTCGGGCAGCTGTTCCCGTGGCTCGCGCTCGGCGCGACCGGCACCACCGTCGACCAGCTCTACTCACCGCGCCGACATCACCGCCGACCCCGACGAGATCGACCCCGCCCGCGTCGGCGCCGACGCCCGGGTCGCCCACGAGATCCTGGTCGCCGTCTCCGGCACGGTCGGCCTCCTGCTGGTCCTGATCGCGCCGCTCGCGGTCTCGCCTCGGGCTCTCCGGCACCGCTGCTCGCGCTCATGTGCTGTCTGGTCGTCATGCTCCGCACCCGGCAGTACCGCACCGGCTCCGAGGTGCTGGTCGGGCTGGTCTCCGGGATCGCCGGGCTCGCTGTCGGTCGGCCATCGCGTGCTGTGGTTGCATCCCGACTGGCGACCCGCCGCGGCCGTCGCGCTGGCCGCGACCGGTGCGGTGCTGCTCGCCGTGACGCTGCTGCCGTCCACGCCGTCCGTACGCCGGGGCGGCTCGGTGACATCGCCGAGACCGTCTGCCTGCTCTCCCTGCCTGCCGCTGCTGGTCCTCGCCACCGGCGTCTTCGCCTCGATCCGGAGCTGATCGTCGTGGCCACCAAGAAGGACCTCGTCGAGGCCTACGCCTTCAGCCGCCGCCGGCTGGTCACCGCGTTCGTGTCCGGCGCGCCCGGTGGACGCGAGGTCGAGCCGGCTCGTCCGGGCCGCACGATCGTCGGCGGCCTCGCCCTCGCCGTCCTCCTGATCGCCGGCGCCGCGATCGCCGGGGTCTTCTCCCCCAGCGTCACCCGGGACTGGGCGGACAGCCCGGGCTGATCATCTCGAAGGAGACCGGTGCGGCCTACGTCATCACCGAGGTCGCCGTCGACGGGCCGAGGATCCGAGGACGCACGGACCCGGTGCTCCACCCGGTCATCAACATCACCTCGGCCAAGCTCATCCTCGGCAGCCGAGGTCGAGCCGCAGGTCGATCTCCGCAGGACGGCCATCGACGACGAGACGGTCGGCGAGCGACCTCGGCATCTTCGGGGCGCCGTCGACGTGCCCGTCATCGGAGCGGCTCATCGAGACCGGCTGGACGGCCTGCACCGACACCGGGCAGGGCATCAAGCTCGACGTGGCGGAGACCCCTGGAGCCGGCGCGGCCCGCGGGGCGGCAGGCGGTCCGGGTGGGTTCGTGGTGCGGAGCGAGGAGCTCTACTACGTGATCGCCCAGGGACGGGACGAGGGGGCGGGGCCGCCCAGCGCCTACCGCTACCAGCTGCCCGATGACCAGGCTGCCCGCGACGACATCCTCAGCGAGCTCGGGGTGGACAGCAGCGTCAACGCCAGGAGCGTCTCCGAGGACTGGCTGTCCCTCTTCCCGGCCGGTGGCGCGCTGAGCGTCGACAGCTTCCGCCTCGAGGGGGCCGGTGACCCTGTCGACTACGCGGAGCCCGGCACCGGGGTGCCGGCCGATGCCAGGGTCGGCGACTTCATCGACGGCGCGGAGGGGCCCTTCCTGCTCACCGCGGACGGCCCGGCTCCACTCGACCCGTTCGCCCTCGCGGTCTACCGCAACCTGCCCGAGGGCCCCACGCAGATCGACAGCGACGACATCCAGCTGGAGCGCGCACGGGAGCCGTACCTCGACGCGCACTGGCCGTCGACGGTCCTGGACGGTGTGGCCGGCGAGTACTGCGCCCTGCTGCGACCCGTGGCGGGTGAGGCGCCCGCCGTGGACATCGCGACCGACCCCCTCGACGGCGCGACCTCGGTCGGGGTCCCTGCCGGTGAGACCTCGGTCTCGGTCGAGCCCGGTCGAGGCGCGTTGCGTCATCTCGGGTGACTGGACCGACACGACCGAGGGGTCGCCGTACCTGGTGGATGCGAAGGGCTACGCCTACGCCCTGGTCGGACTCGGTGCGCCGGATCTCCTCGGGTACGCCGACGTCGACGCGCCCGTGGTGCCCGACCCGTGGGTCGAGCTCTTCCGGCCGGGCGTGGACCTCTCACAAAGTGCGGCGCTGTGCCCGCCCGACGTCGCAGTGGGACGCACGTGCGACTAGGACACACCCTGAGACGGGTATCCCTCGGCAGTGCCGCGGCCGCCGTCCTCGGCGCGGGAGTGGTCGCGATCCCGGCGCCGGTGGACGCGAGCCCGGCGGAGCAGACGGACTGCTCGGTGTACGCCCTCGATGACATCCAGGGCAGCACCGGCGCCACGAGCCGCCCGCTCCAGCTGATCGGGGTCGATGACGCGCACGAGCTGTTCGCGCCGTGACGGCAAGGAACCCGGTGCCGGCGTCGACGTGGCCGTGATCGACTCCGGGGTGACCACGGCCAGCGGTCTGCTCGAGGTGCAGCCGGGCGCCCGGTTCTCCAAGCAGAGCGAGCTGGGCTACTACCACGGCTCCGCCGTGGCCGGCCTGATCGCGGGCCAGCCCCGAGACGACGGAAAGGCGGTGGGCATCGCGCCCGGCGCCAGGATCATCGACGTGCGGGTCTACGACACGCCCACCCCGTCGGACTCCACCGAGAGCGGCGTCACGACCGACGGCGTGGTGCAGGGCCTTCGATGGGTCGCCGACCACGCCCGGGACCCGGGGCTCGACATCCGGGTCGTCAACGTCTCGCTGAACGTGGCCGCAACGCCGGCGCTCAAGGCCGCGGTCAAGGCTGTGCGGAGCCAGGACGTGGTCGTCGTCGCCGCGAGCGGCAACCGGCCCACGGAGGAGACCGACCCGCTCTTCGACCAGTACCAGGAGCCGCGGCCCGGCGAGGACGCGGTCAAGGTCGTCCATCCCGCCGGCTACGTGGACGACGTGGTCGCGGTCAACGCGACGGCCAACGGGTACGTCGTGGACGGGGCGCCGGTCGACATCACCGGTGAGGTGCTGCAGAACTCCGCGACCGACGTTGCCGTGCCGACGTACGGCGCGGTGAGCCTGGGCATCAACGGCAGCACCTGCGTGCTGAACCAGCTGGCCACTTCATGGGCCGCTGCCGAGGTGAGCGGGGTGATCGCCCTGCTGATGTCGTGGTTCCCGAAGGAGACCGACGAGCAGATCATCGCCCGGCTCAAGGCCACCGCCGACGGCACCGTCGAGGGCGACACCGTGCTCACCGGCGCCGGGATGGTCCAGCCCGTCGAAGCGATCACCCGGCCGCTCTCCCCGGACAAGAAGGGCCGGATCGACGAGTCGAAGCCCGAGGACAGCGACATCCCGCAGGCCGTGGCTCCCGACCCAGTGACCGATCCGCTCGACCTGATGCGCGACCGGGCCGTGTGGTGGGGCCTCCTGGGCGGTGCGGCCATCGTGCTGGCGCTGATGCTGCGCCCGATCCTGGCGCGTCGGCGCAGGTAGAGGCCGTCGGGCAAGCTCAGGTCGCGACAACCTTCTTGCGATGCGAGGGAGCCGATTGCGTTCCCCACTCCAACTAGGCTTGACCATGTCGGTTCTCGGGAAGCGCGTACTCGTCCTCGGGGGCGGTGGCGCCGGCATCGGTCGTGCGATAGTGCGTCAGCTGGGTTCTTCGGGCGCGTCGGTTGCGGTCGCCGACCTGGGGCAGGACCGCGCAGAAGAAGCGGCGCATGAGCTTGTCGAGCTGGGTCAGACAGCGTGGCCGGTGTGGGGTGACGTGCGCTCCGTCGATGATCTGGACTCAATGACCCGCGGAGCTGCCGAAGCGCTCGGTGGCATCGACGCCTTGGTGACGGTCGTCGGTGGTCAGGTCGCGTTCGTCCCGGCCGTGAAGACGCACGAGATGACCGACGAGGACTGGGACACCGTCTACAACATCAATCTCCGCTACGTGGCCCGCACGGTCCGGCGGGTGCTGCCGATGGTCCTCGAGCAGGGCACGGGCGGCGCCGTCGTCAGTGTCGGCTCGGTCGCCGGATTCATGGCTGCGCCCCTGCAGGGCGGGTACGGCGCGGCCAAGGCTGGATTGCTTAGCCTGGCCCGCACGGTGGCGGCTGAGTACGCCGCCGACGGGATCCGCATGAATGTCGTCGCTGGTGGTGCCATCTCCACCGCAGTCGCGAACACGAGCTCGGAAGACTGGGTCGAGGACATTCCGCTCGGCCGCTACGGCACCAGCGGCGAGATCGCTGACGCGGTGCTGTACCTCGTCTCCGACACTTCCGCCTACATCACCGGCCAGCAGATCGTGGTGGACGGAGGCGTTTCGGTTCGCGGTCCGTTCGGCTAGGCCACCTGCGCCCACGCGAGGGTGAACAGCCGAGGCGCGATCCTGGCGCTCCAACCAAGGTGACGAGGTCCCGCCTCGAGGGCGGGGAAGAGGGCTGTCTGACGACAACGGGGTGCCAGCCCCACCCCACGACCCCCCTTCGCTGACGGGTACCCACGTCGGATGTGCGGCCATCCTCATGTCCGGAGCCTGCCGGGACTCCTAGCGTCGACATCATGACGACGACGCTCACCCGACCCGTTCCGTCCGCCGACGCGGAGACCGCTGACCGCCTGCCAATTCGCCGACGTGCCGCGCTGGCCCTGCGTGAGCACCGCGTCTTCTTCGGCGCCGCCGCCGCGGTCATGTTGCACATCGCCGACGACAACTTCTTCCAGCCGGCCGACGGTGTGTCGCCCGCCGACCACCTGGTGAGCGGCCTGGTGCCCCTGGGGGCTCTGGCGCTGGGTGCCTGGGCCTATCCCCGGGTCCGAGATGGTGCCCGTGCGGTGATCGCCTTCGCGATCGCCCTCACCGGCCTGGTGGTCGGCCTCATCGAGTCGGGATCCCACGTGGTCCAGGGTGGCGGCCCGAGAGGTGACGACTTCACCGGCTTCCTGGCGGCCGCTGCTGGCCTGGTCCTGGTGGGGCTGGGGGCGCGTCTCCTGTGGCGCTCCCGCCGCAGAGACGGCAGCCGGACCCGCCGCTACGTTCGTCGGGTCGCCATCGCTGTCATCGCTGGACTACTGCTTGGTGAGCTGGTCTTCCCGTTCGCCGTCGGCTACCTCACCACCCACGTCAGCCGGAGCGAGGTGCCCGCCCCCGACCTGGGAGCGGACCACGAGGACGTGACGCTCACGACGAGCGACGGACTGCACCTGGAGGGGTGGTACGTGCCGTCCACGAACGGTGCCGCAGTGATCGTCTTCCCGGGGCGCAAGACACCCCAGGTCCATGCCCGGATGCTGGTGCGGCACGGCTACGGCGTACTCATCTTCGACCGACGCGGCGAGGGCGAGAGCGAGGGTGACGGCAACATGTTCGGCTGGGGCGGCGAGCGGGACATCCACGCAGCGGTCGAATACCTCAAGGACCGGCCCGACGTCGACCCCGGCCGCATCGGTGGCATCGGCTTCTCGGTGGGCGGCGAGATGATGCTCCAGGCCGCCGCCGAGAACCCCGACATTGCCGCGGTCGTGTCCGAGGGTGCCGGCACCCGGACCATCAAGGAGCAGATGGTGGAGTACGACGGCAGCACGCTGCTTCGCGGCTTCCACTCAATGGTCGCCCAACATGCCGGGATCAGCCTGTTCTCCAACGAGTCGCCGCCGCCGAGCCTGGTCGACATCGTCCCCGACATCGCACCCCGTCCGGTGTTCCTCATCTGGGCGCCCAACGGCGGCAACCTGGAGACGATGAACCCGACCTACCAGCGCCTCATCGGTACGTCGGCCAGCATCTGGTCGATGCCGGACGTCAGTCACATCAAGGGGCTCCAGACCCACCCGGAGGAGTACGAGCGGCGCGTGGTCGGCTTCTTCGACGACGCCCTGCTCGACGACGACGCGACGCAGTCCGGTCAGGGCGAGTGACGTGGGCGCTGGCTCCACGCTCGTCTCCACTCCGACCACGAGCGAGGACACCCCGGACCCGAAGCCGGCTCGGCACCCGGCTGTCATGGTCCTCCGGCAGCACCGGGTGTTCTTCGGTGCCCTCGCCGCGGTGATGCTGCACATCGCCGACGACAACTTCTTCCAACCGGCCGACGGGGTGGCGCCCGCCGACCACCTCGTCGGCGGCCTGGTGCCCCTGGGCTTGCTGGGGCTGGCCGCGTGGGCCTATCCGCGGGTCCGAGACGGTGCCCGCGCGGTGATCGCTCTCGCCGTCGCCCTGACCGGTCTGGTGACCGGTCTGACGGAGCCGGTCTCCCACCTGGTCCAGAGCAGCTTCCGCGGCGACGACGTCACCGGTGTCATGGCTGGCGCCGCCGCGCTGGTGCTTGTGGTGCTGGCGGCACGCACGCTGTGGCGGTCGCGCCGCACCGACGGCACCCGGACCCGCCGGTACGTACGACGCGTCGCGATCGGGATCCTCGGGCTCGTGGTGCTGTTCGAGCTCGCCCTGCCCTTCGCCGCCGGCTACGTGAGCACCCACATCTCGCGCATCGAGGTCCCCGCGCCCGAGCTGGGGGCGGCCCACGAGGACGTGACGCTGACGACGAGCGACGGCCTGCACCTCGACGGGTGGTACGTGCCCTCGAGGAATGGTGCCGCGGTGATTGTCTTCCCGGGCCGCAAGACCCCACAGGACCATGCCCGGATGCTGGTGCGGCACGGGTACGGCGTACTCCTCTTCGACCGACGCGGCGAGGGCCAGAGCGACGGGGACCCCAACACGTTCGGCTGGGGCGGCGCGCGGGACATCAACGCCGCCGTGGACTACCTCCAGGACCGACCCGACGTCGAGCCCGGACGCATCGGCGGGCTCGGCCTCTCGGTGGGCGGCGAGATGATGCTCGAAGCCGCCGCCGAGAACCCCGACCTCGCCGCTGTCGTCACCGAGGGGGCGGGCAACCGGTCGCTCCAAGGAGCGGATGGTGCATCTCGACGGGTGGGATCTGCTTCGTGGGTTCCACCAGCTCGCGGCCAACGAGGCCGGGCTCGCGGTCTTCTCCAACAGCCAGCCGCCGCCCAGCCTGGTCGACGTGGTTCCCGACATCGCGCCCCGTCCGGTGTTCCTCATCTATGCACCGGACGGTGGCACCTCGGAGACGATGACCCCGCTCTACCATCGCCTGATCGGCTCCTCCGCCGACATCTGGTCGATGCCGGACGTCGAGCACCTGAAGGGGCTCCAGACCCACCCCGAGGAGTACGAACGCCGCGTGGTCGGTTTCTTCGACCGTGCGCTGCGGGAAGCGGAGCCAGCAGAGCGCGGAGTGAGTGACATGGCCGGGTGACTGTTCTGATATCGCCGGTGCTCGGGCAGGCCAGCCGCAACGACGTTCGCGCGCCCGAGCGCGACGGGTCAGAGGAGTAGGGCGATGCCGCAGGCCACGAGCCGTCGCGCTCGGCTGGTCCGCGACACAATGGCGACTGCCCCACCAAAGTCGGGAATCCGGGCCAGGAGGCCTTCCACTTCTTCGCGACCGATCGTCGGGCAGCCACTGCTGGCGGAGGATGCGGGATTCGAACCCGCGAGGGCGTTAACCCAACCCGCTTTCCAAGCGAGCGCCATAGGCCACTAGGCGAATCCTCCGCGGAGGAGAGTACCGGGCGGTCGCCGGGCGGGTGAAATCCACTGATCCGGGTCCGTCTTGGTGCCGCGGAGGGGCTCACCTAGACTCTCCCCAACCCCCCGCGTGGCGGCATCTTGCCGAACTCCCCCAGGGCCGGAAGGCAGCAAGGGTAAGCGAGCTCTGCCGGGTACGCGGGGGGCCTTTTCACGCCCCCAAGATGGCCGCCTACCGGGTGTCGGGACGGGTGGTTAGGGTTCATGCGTGGAGTCCAACGCACCGCCGGTCTCGTCGGCGGTCCTCGCCCTGTACCGGCGCTACCGGCCCGAGACGTTCGCCGACGTCATCGGGCAGGACCACGTGACCGCGCCGCTCCGGGCCGCGCTGGCGAACAACCGGGTCAACCACGCCTACCTCTTCTCCGGTCCCCGCGGCTGCGGCAAGACCACCTCCGCCCGGATCCTGGCCCGCGCCCTCAACTGCGAGCGGGCGCCGGTGGCCGACCCCTGCGGCGAATGCGACAACTGCGTGGACATGGCCCGTGGCGGTCCGGGCTCCATCGACGTGATCGAGATCGACGCCGCGTCCCACGGTGGCGTCGACGACGCCCGCGACCTGCGCGAGAAGGCGTTCTTCGCGCCGGTGAAGAGCAAGTACAAGGTCTACATCATCGACGAGGCACACATGGTGACCACGCAGGGCTTCAACGCCTTGCTTAAGCTCGTCGAGGAGCCGCCGCCCCATCTTCGGTTCATCTTCGCGACCACCGAGCCCGACAAGGTGCTGCCGACGATCCGGTCCCGCACCCACCACTACCCGTTCCGCCTGATCCCGCCGCGCCTGCTTGCGGCGTACCTCTCCGAGCTGTGCGAGAAGGAAGGGGTCGCCATCGAGCCGGCCGCGCTGCCGCTGATCGTGCGTGCCGGCGCCGGATCCGCCCGCGACTCCTTGTCGGTCCTCGACCAGCTGCTCGGCGGTGCCGGCGACGAGGGCATCACCCATGCCCTGGCCACCGGGCTTCTCGGCTACACCCCCGATTCGCTCCTCGATGACGTGGTCGACGCGTTCGCAGCCGGGGACGGCGCGGCCGTCTACTCCGTGGTCGACCGGGTGATCGACACCGGGCAGGACCCGCGTCGATTCACCGAGGACCTGCTGCGCAGGCTCCGTGACCTGGTGATCGTCGCCGCGGTCCCCGACGCTCCGGCCACCGGGCTGATCGACGTCTCCCAGGACCAGGGGGAGCGACTCGTCGCCCAGGCGGCGCGGTTCGGCCCGGCCGAGCTCAGCCGCGCGGCCGACCATGTGGCCAACGGGCTGACCGAGATGCGTGGCGCGACCGCTCCCCGGCTCCTGCTCGAGCTCATCTGCGCTCGGGTCCTCCTGCCGGGCGCCGACCACCCTGCCGACGGCGTCATGGCCCGGCTCGACCGCCTGGAGAAGCGCACCGCCATCGCCGGCGGCGACCCGAGCGGTCCGGTCGCCACCGCGCCGGCGACCACAGCGGCCACCGCACCTGCAACGCCCGACGAGCACCCGGTCGAGCCCGTGGCCGAGGCCGCCTCGCCTCCGACTCCGGAGCCCGAGACGGCCGCTCCCCCCTCCGAACCGGTGCGGGACGACATCCCGGCGCCGGTCGGTGCCGGCGAGGCCGATGCTCCGGCCCAGCCGGCCGCGAAGGGACTCACCCTGGTCGAGGTACGACGACTCTGGCCCGACATCGTGGACGCCACGAAGCTCCGCCGCAGGGTCGCCTGGATGCACCTCACGCAGAACTCCCAGGTCGTCGGCATCGACGGCAACACGCTCGTTCTTGGCTTCAACAACGCAGGCGCCCGCGACTCGTTCGTCAACGGCGGTAGTGACGAGATCCTGCGCCAGGCCGCCATCGACGTGGTCGGCATGGACTGGAAGATCGACGCGATCATCGACCCCGGAGCCCGGGCCGAGTCACCGACCGCACGCCCGCCGGCTCCGCCGGCCGCCGCGCCAGCCGAGGCGGCCGAGGAGGCGACTGCGCCCGACGGTCCGCCTGAGTGGGCGAGCGACGATCCGGCTCCGTCCGCCCCCGATGCCGCCCGCGTCCGCCGTCGTCGGAGCCGTCGCCCTCGAAGGGCGAGGCCCGGGCCGCCGACCCCGGCGCCGCAGCCGCCCGGGAAGCCATCTCCCGGACCCGCCGGTCCGGTCCGGCTGTCGACGACACCCGCGCTCAGGCGGACGCGGAGGCACACCCCGACGACCCCGACGCCGAGTCCAGCGGACTGGACACCGCTGAGCTGCTCCAGCGCGAGCTGGGCGCCGAGGTGATCGAGGAGACCCGCCACCAGTGACCACGCCAGGCCATTGGCAGAGAATCGACCCGAAGTGAGGCGACCATGACGCAGAACCCGTTCGACGCGCTCGGCGGCGGAGCCGGGGGCTTCGACATGAACGCCCTGATGCAGCAGGCCCAGCAGATGCAGGAGCAGCTGCAGGAGGCCCAGACGAAGCTCACGGAGACCACCGTCGAGGGCACCGTCGCCGGCGGGGCCGTCACGGTGACCATCAACGGTGTCGGCGACCTGGTCGGTGTCCAGATCAAGGCCGGCGGGTTCGACGGCAGCGACGTCGACGACCTGGCGGATCTCGGCGACATGATCGTGGCGGCGTACCGAGACGCCAAGGGCCAGGCCGACGCGCTCGCCGGCGAGGCGCTCGGCCCCTTCGGGAGCGGCGGCGGCCTCCCGGGCCTCGGCTAGGACAGACTCCGCCTATGTATGAAGGCATCGTCCAGGACCTGATCGACGAGCTCGGCCGACTGCCCGGCGTGGGGCCGAAGAGCGCCCAGCGGATCGCGTTCCACCTCCTGCAGGCCGAGCCGGCCGACGTCCGCCGGCTGGCCGACGTGCTGGTCGAGGTGAAGTCGAAGGTGCGCTTCTGCAGTGTCTGCTTCAACGTCTCCGAAGACGAGCAGTGCCGGATCTGTCGCGACCCGCGTCGGGACCCGGCGGTGCTGTGCGTCGTCGAGGAGTACAAGGACGTCGTCGCCATCGAGCGGACCCGTGAGTTCCGCGGCCGCTACCACGTCCTGGGCGGGGCGATCTCGCCCATCGACGGCATCGGCCCCGACCAGCTGCGGATGCGAGAGCTGATGACCAGGCTCGCGGACGGCGCGGTCACCGAGGTCATCCTGGCCACCGACCCGAACCTCGAGGGCGAGGCCACCGCGACCTATCTCACGCGCCTGCTCAAGCCGCTCGGGTTGCGCGTGACGCGGTTGGCGAGTGGACTGCCTGTGGGTGGCGACCTCGAGTACGCCGACGAGGTCACTCTGGGCCGCGCGTTCGCAGGGAGGCGATCAGCTGATGACTGAACGAAAGATGCTCGACAGCGAGACCGAGGAGTTCGCGCAGCAGATCGCGGACCAGGTGGAAAGCTTCCTGATCGCGCTCAAGGCCATCGCCAGCGAGGCCGACGGCGGGCGTGCGATCTCCCTGCTGCTGCTCGAGATCAGCCAGGTGCTGCTCGCGGGCGCCCGGCTGGGAGCCCAGCGTGATTTCACGCCGCGCGGCGAGTACCAGCCCGACGTCGGCCCCGAGCCCGACCTCGACGAGATGCGGCTGCGGCTTCGCCAAGATGCTCGACAGCGTCGACACCTACAGCTTCGTCTTCGACCCGTACGTCCCCGAGGTGGTCGAGGGCCAGCTGTCCGACGACCTGACCAGCATCGCCTCCGACCTCGAGAACGGCCTGCGCCACTACCGTCTCGGCAACGTCGAGGAGGCGCTCTGGTGGTGGCAGTTCTCGTACGTCGCCTCCTGGGGCAACCTCGCCGGTGCTGCGCTCAACGCGCTGCTGTCGATCGTGTCCCACGACCGCCTCGACGCCGACTTCACCGGCGAGGAGGAGCGGGTCGCCGCGGCCAATGAGATGCTCCACACCGACGAAACCCTGCCCCGGTAAACTCGGGAGCCGGTCGCAGGTGCCCGAGCCGAGGGTGGCCGGGCCCCAATCCGAGGACTGACCAGTGGGGACTGTCGTGCAGAAGTACGGCGGCTCGTCGGTCGCAGACGCGGCCGGGATCAAGCGAGTCGCCCAGCGCATCGTCGCGACCCGGAAGGCCGGTCACGACGTCGTGGTCGTCGTCTCCGCGATGGGCGACACGACCGACGACCTGCGCGACCTCGCCGAGCAGGTGACCCCGCTGCCGCCACCCCGGGAGCTCGACATGCTGCTCACGGCGGGGGAGCGGATCTCGATGGCCCTGCTCGCGATGGCGATCGCGAAGCTCGGCCACAAGGCGCAGTCGTTCACCGGCTCCCAGGCGGGCGTCATCACCGACTCCGCGCACGGCAAGGCCAAGATCATCGACATCACGCCGGGCCGGATCGAGAACGCCGTCCAGGCCGGCGCCATCGCGATCGTGGCCGGCTTCCAGGGTGTCTCCCAGGACACCAAGGACGTCACCACCCTCGGCCGCGGCGCCTCGGACACGACGGCGGTGGCGCTGGCCGCCGCGCTCGGTGCCGAGGTGTGCGAGATCTACACCGACGTCGACGGGGTGTTCACCGCCGACCCTCGGATCGTGCCGACCGCGCGCAAGCTGCACCGGGTCTCCACCGAGGAGATGCTCGAGATGGCGGCGTCCGGCGCCAAGATCCTGCACCTGCGCTGCGTCGAGTACGCCCGCCGCTACGACATGCCGGTCCACGTGCGCTCCTCCTTCAACCAGAAGGAGGGCACCTGGATCATCCCCGACAGCTGACGAGGGAGCAGAGATGGAACAGGCGATCATCGCCGGAGTCGCCCACGACCGGAGCGAGGCCAAGATCACGGTGGTCGGCGTCCCCGACAAGGTCGGCGAGGCCGCCCGGATCTTCGAGGCGCTGGCCGCCACCGAGGTCAACATCGACATGGTCGTGCAGAACGTCTCGGCTGCCGCCACCGGCCTGACCGACATCTCCTTCACGCTGCCCCGCGCCGACGGCCAGACCGCGATGGGTGCGCTCGCCCGGATCCAGGACGAGGTCGGCTACGACAAGCTGCTCTACGACGACCAGATCGGCAAGGTCTCGCTGATCGGCGCCGGGATGCGCTCGCACCCGGGCATCACCGCCAGGTTCTTCGCGGCGCTCGCCGTCGGCGGGCGTCAACATCGAGATGATCTCCACCTCCGAGATCCGGATCTCGGTGATCGTCGACGAGGCGCAGGTCGACGACGCCGTACGAGCCACGCACACGGCCTTCGACCTCGACGCCGACGAGGTCGAGGCCGTCGTCTACGGCGGGACCGGGCGATAGTCATGGGCCTCACGATCGGAGTCGTCGGCGCCACCGGCCAGGTGGGCGTCGCCATGCGCCAGATCCTCGCCGAGCGGGAGTTCCCCGCCGACGAGATCCGGTTCTTCGCATCGGCCCGCTCGGCCGGGACGGTGCTGCCCGTTCGGCGGCCGCGAGATCATCGTCGAGGACGCCGCCACGGCCGACCCGAGCGGGCTGGACATCGCGCTCTTCTCCGCCGGGGCCACCACCTCGCGGGCGCTGGCCCCGACGTTCGCCGAGGCAGGGGCGATCGTGGTCGACAACTCCTCGGCGTTCCGGATGGACCCCGACGTCCCGCTGGTGGTGTCCGAGGTCAACCCGGAGCGCGATCGCCGATGCCCGCCGGGGGATCATCGCCAACCCGAACTGCACCACGATGGCCGCGATGCCGGTGCTCAAGCCGCTGCACGACGAGGCCGGGCTGGTGCGGCTGGTCGCGTCGACGTACCAGGCGGTCTCCGGCAGCGGCGTCGCCGGGGTCGAGGAGCTGGCCAGCCAGGTCGCGGCGGCCGGCGAGAAGGCGCGTGAGCTCGCCTACGACGGCGACGCGGTCGCCTTCCCCGAGCCGGCGAAGTACGCCCGGACCATCGCCTACAACGTGCTGCCGCATGGCCGGCTCCGCTCGATCGACGACGGACTGGACGAGACCGACGAGGAGCAGAAGCTCCGCAACGAGTCCCGCAAGATCCTGGACATCCCGGACCTGCGCGGTCTCGGGGATCTGCGTGCGGGTGCCGGTCTTCACCGGCCACTCGCTCGTCGATCAACGCGGAGTTCGCGCGCGCCGATGCCGGTCGCACGGGCCACGGAGCTGCTCGTCGCCGCACCGGGGGTCGAGCTCTCCGACATCCCGACCCCGCTGCAGGCGGCGGGCAAGGACCCGTCGTACGTCGGCCGGCTGCGCCAGGACCCGGGCGTCGACGACGACCGCGGGCTGGCGCTGTTCGTGAGCAACGACAACCTGCGCAAGGGCGCGGCGCTCAACACGGTGCAGATCGCCGAGCTGGTCGCCGCCGCACGGAGCTGACCGTCACCGGCCTTCGGCCGGCTCGATGAACGTCGCGGTCACCCAGTGCGAGAGCGTGAAGGTGGCCATGGCCACCAGCGGGATGACGATGATCATCCACCAGTTGAACGAGCAGGTCGACCAGGAACAGCAGCGGCCACCACGGCCAGCAGCCCCACCGCCAGGAAGCTGGTGCTGCCCGGGTCGGGCAGCCCGCCACGCCCGGAGCAGCGCGGCACCCAGGAAGATCATCGCGATCATGATGGCCAGGAGCAGGAAGTAGTCCGGGTCCGCCGCACGACGACGTGCCCTGGAGGACCTCGCACAGGCGCAGTGACGCCGACGTGAGTCCCACGGTCAGCACGCCGACCAGGAAGCCGGTGACGATCGCGGCCGGCATGCCGCCGATGTCCGGCAGTCGGAACTCCCGCTTCGCTTGGCCGGAGTCGACTCGCTCGAGTCCGGCCGGCTCCTCGGCATCGGTCGCGACCGGTGCCGTGACGGTCTGCGGCTCGCCGACCGTCGTCCTCGTCGGCGAACAGCGGTCTGCCCGAACTGGCGTCCGCTGGTCGGTCACGTCGTGACGGTGGTCGGAGACGTGTCGGGCTCGGCACCGGTCCGGCTCGGCTCGGCCTGGTGGCCGGCTGGGTTCCGGCTCTGTCACGGGCGCGGCTTCGTCGACGGGCTCGGGTGCGGGTCGGGTGACTGGCTCGGCTGGTGGTTCGGGAGCGGGCTGTGGTCCACGGTCGGCTCCGCGGGTGGCCGGTCTCGGCAGCCGTCTTGACCTTCTTCCGCTTGCGCCCGAAGCCGAGCGACGGGCAGCTCCAGCGACGGCCCGTCCTGTCCTTCTCAGCCATGGCGCGCAGTGTGCCAGACGGGACACCTCGCAGCCGGTCGGCGGTTCGTGCAGGAGTTTCGCAGGCTCAGCCGGGGGCCAGCGGAAGGAGCAGAGCCCCGGTCCGCGTCGGAGGTCCCGGGGCTCTCACGTGCATCACGCGGGTCGGGCTGACAGGATTTGAACCTGCGGCCTCCTCGTCCCGAACGAGGCGCGCTACCAAGCTGCGCCACAGCCCGATTACCCTGGGCACTGGACAAGCACGCCAGCGAGCAGCCGCTCGTCCCGAGGCACGGGCGAGCATACCCGAGCCCGGACGGCCCCTTGAAATCGGCCGAGGCGGCCGGGTCAGCCGCGCGGAACGAGGGTCAGCAGCGTCGCCTCGGGACGGCAGGCGACCCGGATCCGGGCGTACGGGCTGGTGCCCGACACCGGCCGAGACGTGCAGCCACGACGACCCGGGATCGCCGGGCCGCGAGTCGGCCGGGGTGCCGGTGCAGGCCCTTGGCCCGGGCGGGCTCGAGGTCGCAGTTGGTGGTCAGGGCGCCGATGCCCGGCACGCACACCTGGCCGCCGTGGGTGTGGCCGGCCAGATCGCGTCGTACCCGTCCGCGGCGAACTGGTCGAGCACCCGCAGGTACGGCGCGTGCGCCACCGCCGAGCCGCACGTCGGCGTCCGGGTCGGCCGGACCGGCCACCTCGTCGAGCCGGTCGTAGCTCGAGGTGCGGGTCGTCGACGCCGGCGAAGCGCGAACCGGGTCTCGCCCGACCTTGAGCGTCGTCGCGCCGGTTGGTGAGGTCGATCCAGCCCGCCGCGCCGAGAACATCGCTGCAGCTCCCGCCACGGGCAGCTGCGCGCTGTCGGTGTTCCGCTTGCCGTCGTCGGGCAGCAGGTAGCGCACCGGGTTGCGCAGGGTCGGCGAGTAGTAGTCGTTGGAGCCGAAGACGAAGACCCCGGGCACGTCGAGCAGTCGCCGAGGGACTCCGGAGCGGCCGGCGACCGAGTCGCGGTGGGCGAGGTTGTCGCCGGTGTTGACCACCAGGTCGGGTCGGAGCCCGGCGAGCCCGGCAGCCACTCCTGCTTGCGCGCCTGCCCCGGCGTCAGGTGCATGTCGCTGAGGTGCAGCACCCGGAGCGGCCGCTGCCCGGGCGGCAGCAGCGGCACCGTCACCTCGCGCAGGGTGAAGCGCCCGCGCCTCCCACGCGGCGTACGCCGTGAGCCCCGCGCCGGCGAGCGGCCTCCGCCCGCGACGGTACGGACGGAATCCGGGCGAGACTCATGCGGCAAGGCTGCCACAATGGCGGAGCATGACTCGCTGAAGGACCGACTGCGCGCCGACCTGACCACGGCGATGAAGGCCCGCGACGAGATCCGGTCCTCGACGCTGCGGATGGTGCTCACCGCGATCACCAACGCCGAGGTCGCCGGCAAGGAGGCCCGCGAGCTCAGCGACGACGACATCGTCGGGGTGCTCTCCACGCGAGGCCAAGAAGCGGCGCGAGGCGGCGACCGCGTTCGACGACGGCGGCCGCGCCGAGATGGCCGCGAAGGAGCGCGCCGAGGCCGCGGTGATCGCCGACTACCTGCCCGAGCAGCTCACCGACCGACGAGATCGACCGATCGTCACCGACGGCGATCGCGCAGGCCGGCGCCGCCGGCGAGGGCATGCGGGCCATGGGCAAGGTGATGGGCGTGGTCCAGCCCCAGGTCAAGGGCCGCGCCGACGGCGGCGCCGTCGCCGCGGAGGTACGGCGCCAGCTGGGCGGTCCTGAGCGGGTCAGCCCGGGCCGTCGCCGCGGCCCGGCGGTCGTCGCCGTCGCCGAGTCGCCGTTGCCGCCGCCGCCGCCGCCGCCGCCGTTGCCGTCCCCGTTGCCGTCGCCGTTGCCGTTCCCGTTGCCGTTGCCGCCGCCGTTGCCGCCGCCGTTGTTCGGGGGCTTGGGCACGAAGCCGGTGGAGGGGTAGATCGTGACGATCGCGCCCTTGGCGTCGAGCTCGCCGAGCCCGGGGTGGTGTAGGCGACGGTGCCCGTCGGGGCTGCCGGAGTCGCGCTGCCGGGCCGATCGAGGCGTGAAGCCGGCGTCCTCGAGCGTCGCCGCGGCGCGTGGGCACGCGACATGCCGGCGGTGCTCGGCACGGTGGCCGGCGTCGCCCTCGAGCGCGGACGGGTTCGGCGGGACGAAGTTCTCGTCGGGCAGCCACTGCTCGACCGCCTGCATCGCGGCGCCCCACATCGGCCCGGCGAGGCCGGAGCCGGAGGCCGCGTAGATGTAGTCGCCGCCGATCGGTCTGGCCGGTGAGGCCGATCGGCTGGCCGTCGCTAGTTGGCGCCGGCGATCATCGACGGCGGTCGCGAGGTTCGGGCGTGTAGCCGACGAACCACACCGCCCTGCCGTCCTGGGTGGTGCCGGTCTTGCCGGCGTCGGGCTGGAGCGTCGAGTGCCGGCCTCGTAGCCGAAGCCGCCGGGCTCCTGGACGCCCTTGAGGATGTCGTTGACCGTGTCGGCGGTCGCCTCGGCATCACCTGGGTGCACTTGTCGGGGTACTCCTTGAGCAGGTTGCCGTCGGAGTCCTCGATCGCGGTCACCGGCCGCGAGTCGCAGTGCAGGCCGCGCGCGGCGAACGTCGCGTAGGCCTCGGCCATCTCCAGCGGGCTGATGTTCGACGACGCCGAGGGTGAAGGACGGCACCCGCTCGCGCGGTCGGGGTCCTGTCAGGTCGACGCCCATCGTCCTGGCCAGCCGATACGGCTTGCACAGCCGGTCGCCCGCTCGAGCTTGGCGTAGAAGGTGTTCACCGACTCCTGGGTGCCGCTGTAGAGGTCGAAGGTGCCGCCGTGCTCGTGGAGTTGTCGGGTCCCAGACGTCGGTGCTCGGCGAAGCTGGCCGTCGCAGTCCGCGAAGCTCGGCCCATGTCGGGATGGCTCCTGCGGCGGCGCGTTGATCGTCGTGTTCGGCGGGATGCCCTGCTGAGCGCCGCGGCCAGCACGAACGCCTTGAACGTCGAGCCGGCCTGGAAGCCGGCGGAGTCGCCGTACTCCTGGGGCACGGCGTAGTTGAGGTAGTCTGCCCGGCTTCTTCGTCGCGGCCCATCGGACGGGACTGGGCGAGCGCCTTGACCTCGCCGGTGCCGGGCTCGACCATCGCCAGGCCGCCGATGGCCTGGTCGGTCGGGTAGACGTGGGAGCGCACGGCGCGGTCGGCCGCGGCCTGGATCGCGCAGGTCGATGGTGGTGCGGATGGTCAGGCCGCCGGACGTGAGCAGCTGCTTGCGCTCCTCGACGGTCTTGCCGAGCGCCGGGTCCGCCAGCAGCAGTTGATGACGTAGTCGCAGAAGAACGGCGCCCGGGAGTACGACGCAGCCGTTCTTGGTCGGCTGCACGTCGAGGCCGAGGTTCGTGCTCCTTGGCCTTGGCGGCCTTGCTCGCGGGTGATCACGTTGAGCTCGGCCATCCGGTCCAGCACGACGTTGCGGCGCTCGAGGGCCTCGTCGGGGGAGTTCGTCGGGTCGTAGCCGGTCGGGTTCTTGACCAGGCCGGCCAGCATCGCCGACTGCGCGCAGGTTGAGGTTCTTGGCGTTCTTGTCGAAGTAGTGCTGCGCGGCCGACTGGATGCCGTAGGCGCCGTCGCCGAAGTAGGCGATGTTGAGGTAGCGCTCGAGGATCCAGTCCTTGGAGTAGTTCTCCTCGAAGGCGATGGCGTAGCGCAGCTCGCGGATCTTGCGGGCGTAGGTGTCGTCGGTCGCGGCCTCGCGCTCGGCCTTGGTGTTGGCCTGGGTGAGCAGGGTCAGCTTGACCATCTGCTGGGTGATCGAGGAGCCGCCCTGGACCACGCCGCTCGCTGGCCTGGTTGGTGATCAGCGCGCGCAGCGTGCCCTTGAGGTCGAGCGCGCCGTGCTCGTAGAAGCGGGAGTCCTCGATCGCGACGATCGCCTTCACCATGGTCCGCGAGATCTGGTCGAGCGGAGACGTTGACCCGGTTCTCGTCGTAGAGCGTGGCGATCGTGTTGCCCTGGGAGTCGACGAGCTGGGTCTTCTGCGGCAGCGGCTCGGTCTCGAGCTCCGCGGGCAGGTTGTCCATGCCCTCGTGCGACGTCGCGCGCAGCCGACGCCGATCACGCCGGCGAACGGGATCGCGAGCCCGGCGACGACCACGCCCATCACGGCGGCGACGGCCGCCATCACACCGAGGTGGGACAGCACGCCGGCGGGAGGACAGGCGCTCGTCAGGAGGCACGGACATGGCGCCACGTGTACGGGAGCGGGCCCGATCCCCGAGAATTCGTGGCATCGACACGGACTAGTCACTTCGGACTATCGGATTTGGGTACATCGTGTCTGTACTCCCAGGTGCGAATTACCTTAGCTTTCAGTGGTCGGGAGCATCCGGGGTTCGCGTCGTGGGGACGCCGACTTTCCCAGGACACGATGTGGGGACGTCAACATGTGGATCGAAGACTGGGCACCGTCAGCCGCGTGCCGCCAGGCTGCAGCCCGACGCACTCTTCGTGAGGGGTGCCGAGCAGAACAAGGCCAAGCAGCTCTGCCGGGCTGCCCGGTGCGGACCGAGTGCCTCGCCGAGGCGCTCGACAACCAGATCGAGTGGGGCGTCTGGGGTGGCATGACCGAGCGTGAGCGCCGGGCCCTGCTGCGTCGCCGGCCGACCGCCTCGTGGCGGGCCGTGCTCGAGGCTGCGCGCGAGCAGGACGAGCAGGACCGCGAAGGTCGCCGCCGACGCCTGACGGTCCCGTGACCGCGGAGGACTGGGCAGGCTCCTAGCCGGCGAGCAGCTCGCCGACCCGACGCAGCCCGTCGAGGTCGTGGACGTCGCCGGCCAAGGCCGGCACCACCGCCGTCGGCACCGTCGGGTGCGCGGCCGCGAACCGGTCCCGCAGGAGCGCCTCGCGCTCGACCAGCCGGGTCCGGTCCGCGTGCAGCCGCAGCAGCCCCGCCGGTCAGGGCGCCTCGGGTCGCGCTTGCGCGAGCCGGGCGGACGCCGCCATCGCCTCGTCGGCCGACAGGTCGCCGACCGGGACCGGGCGTGGCCCGGTTGACCACGAGGCCGGCCAACGGCATCTCGGTCCTCGCTCGAGCCGCTCGACGAAGTACGCCGCCTCGCGCAGCGCGTCCGGCTCCGGCGCGGCGACGACGAGGAACGCCGTACCGTCGGCCTGGAGCAGCTCGAAGGTCTGCTGCGCCCGCTGCCGGAACCCGCCGAAGAGGGTGTCGAACGCGGCCACGAACGTCTGCATGTCGCGCAGCACCTGGGCGCCGAGGATCTTGTTGAGCGCGCCGGTGATCATGCCGACCCCGGCCGTCATCATCCTGCGCCGGCCCCTTGGCCGGCGCGAGCAGCAGCCGGATGAAGCGGCCGTCGAGGAAGCTGGACAGTCGCTCCGGGGCATCGAGGAAGTCCAGCGCCGAGCGCGAGGGCGGGGTGTCGACGACGATCAGGTCGTAGCTGCCGTCGAGCTGGGCCTGGCGTGGATCTGCCCGAGCTTCTCCATCGCCATGTACTCCTGGGTGCCGGCGAAGGAGCTGGACAGCGCGATGTAGAACGGGTTCTCCAGGATCTGCTTCGCCTTCTCCGGGGTCGCCTGGCTCTCCACGACCTCGTCGAAGGTGCGCTTCATGTCGAGCATCATCGCGTCGAGGCTGCCGCCCGGCGGCGCGATCGATCGCCGGTGACCGGCCGCGGGGTGTTGTCGAGCTCCTCGATGCCCATCGACTGGGCGAGCCTGCGGGCCGGGTCGATGGTGAGCACGACGACTTGCCGGCCGCGCTCCGCGGCGCGGACGCGAGTGCGGCCGACGTGGTGGTCTTGCCGACGCCGCCGGAGCCGCAGCACACGATGATCCCGGTCGCCGCGGTCGTCGAGCAGCGCGTCGACGTCGAGGTCGGGCGCCTCCGACGCCGGCGCGGCGAGCGGGCCGAAGCGGGAACGGGACGCGCCTTCATGCGGGGTCCCTGCGCGGAGCGGAACGAAGTAGGCATTCGCGTGGGGTGCTCATGCCATGCCCTGTCGCTTCAGATCCGCGGCGAGCTCGTAGAGGCCACCGAGGTCGACCCCGCCGGGGAGCAGCGGGCAGCTCGTAGGTCGGGCACCCCGAGGCCGTGCACCAGCTCGCGCTGGGAGTCCTCGAGATGGCGCCGCTCGGCGTGGTCGCGGGCCTCGGCGAGCAGGCTCTCGACAAGGTCGTCGTCGGAGTCCACGCCGGCGGCCTTGAGGTCGGCGGCCAGCCGGCCGGGGTCCACGTCGTCGCCGGTCACCTCGGCGAGAGCCTGCGCGTCCAGGGTCTGCGGCCGGACCAGGTTGACCACGACGCCACCGACCGGGAGCCGGGCTCGCCCCAGGTCGGCGATCCCGTCGGCGGTCTCCTGGACCGGCATCTCCTCCAGCACCGTCACCAGGTGCACTGCGGTGTGCTCGGAGCGGAACAGGGTCATCACGGTGTCCGCCTGTCCCTTGACCGGCCCGACCTTGGCGAGCCCGGCGAGCTCGCTGTTGACGTTCAGGAACTGGCTGATCCGCCCGGTCGGCGGCGCGTCGAGGACAACGGCGTCGTACCGGACGGCGCCCTTCCTCCGGCGGCGTTCCTTGGCCGCCTCGTAGACCTTGCCGGTGAGGAGTACGTCGCGGACGCCCGGCGCGATGGTGGTGGCGAACTCGATCACCCCGAAGCGGTCGAGGGCTCGGCCGGCGCGACCCAGCCGGTAGTACATCGCGAGGTACTCCAGGAGGGCCGACTCCGCGTCGATGTGCAGCGCGTAGACGGTGCCTCGCTTCCCGTCGGCGCCGGTCAGACCCGCGGCGATCCGGCGCTCCTCGTAGGGGAGCTGGTCGACGTCGAACATCCTGGCGATGCCCTGGCGCCCCTCGACCTCGCAGAGCAACACGTTCTTGCCATGGGAGGCCAGCGCGAGGGCGAGCGCGGCGGCGACGGTCGACTTCCCGGTGCCACCCTTGCCCGTGACCACGTGCACCCGCACGCGTGGCCAGTCGGACCGCTCTGTCGCGCCCACGTCCTGAGCCTAGGAGACTGCCAAAGAATCCGCTCTGCTACGCGCCGCGTTGCCCGCGCGCTGGCTCCTGGTGCCGCCCCGAATGTCGGGCCCAGACCGATGCGATGTGAGCCTGACTAGGGTGGGGGCGCGGTGCACCACCAGAGGGCGGGAGGAACGTTCGTGGACAAGGTCGTGGCGAGTGCGGCGGAGGCCGTCTCGGACATCGAGAGCGGGGCGACGCTGTCGGTCGGCGGGTTCGGGCTCTGCGGGGTTCCGTCGGTGCTGATCGAGGCGCTGCTGGACAGCGGCGCGACGGATCTGGAGGCGGTGTCGAACAACTGCGGCGTGGACGAGTGGGGACTGGGCCGGCTGCTGATGGAGAAGCGCCTGCGCCGGATGGTTTCCTCCTATGTCGGTGAGAACAAGGAGTTCGCGCGCCAGTACCTCCACGGGGAGCTGGAGGTCGAGCTGACCCCGCAGGGGACGCTGGCGGAGCGGATGCGGGCCGGTGGGTCCGGCATTCCGGCGTTCTTCACCGCGACCGGCGGCGGCACCCAGGTGGCCGAGGGCGGCCTGCCGTGGAAGTACGACGCCGATGGGAACGTGATCGTGTCGTCGCCGGCGAAGGAGACCCGCGACTTCACCGGCCCGGATGGGGACGTCCGGGAGTTCGTCCTGGAGGAGGCGATCGTCGCGGACTTCGGGCTGGTCCGGGCGTGGCGGGGCGACCGGCACGGGAACCTGATCTACCGGGACTCCGCCCGCAACTTCAACCCGCTCGCCGCGATGTGTGGCCGGGTCACGATCGCGGAGGTGGAGGAGCTGGTCGAGCCGGGCGAGCTGAACCCGAACGACGTGCACACCCCGGGCGTCTTCGTGCAGCGGGTGGTGGCACTCACCCCGGAGCAGGCGGCCGACAAGCGGATCGAGAAGCGGACCGTGCGTCCGCGCGTGACGGGCACAGTGACGGGCACGGAAGGCGGGAACTGACATGAGCTGGACCCGTGAGCAGATGGCGGCCCGGGCAGCCTCGGAGCTGACCGACGGTTCGTACGTGAACCTGGGCATCGGGCTGCCGACCCTGGTGCCCAACTACGTCGCCGACGACGTGGAGCTGGTGCTGCAGTCGGAGAACGGCATCCTCGGGGTCGGCGCCTACCCGCTCGAGGGCGACGAGGATCCCGACCTGATCAACGCGGGGAAGGAGACGGTGACGCTGCGCAAGGGGGCGTCGTTCTTCGACTCCGCCACGTCGTTCGGGATGATCCGCGGCGGCAAGATCGACGCGGCGATCCTGGGCGCGATGCAGGTCTCGGCGGCCGGCGACATCGCCAACTGGATGATCCCCGGCAAGATGGTCAAGGGCATGGGTGGCGCGATGGACCTCGTCCACGGCGCCAAGCGGGTGATCGTGCTGATGGAGCACGTCGCCAAGGACGGCTCCTACAAGATCGTCAAGGAGTGCTCGCTGCCCTACACCGGCCGCGGGGTGGTGCAGCGGATCATCACCGACCTCGCCGTGCTCGACGTGACCCCGGTGTCAGAAGGGGGCGGCCTGACGCTGGTCGAGCTTGCCCCCGACGTCACCGAGGACGAGGTACGCGACAAGACCGAGCCCGCGCTCGTCTGACCGGGTGGCCGCGCCGGACCGGCGCGGCCACCCCGTCACCGACTCACCCGACGCCCTCACTCCAGTGCCAGTCCGGCCGCAGGAGCGGTACGGGCCGCACGACGGGCGGGCAGCAGGCAGGAGCCGAGCCCGGCCACGCCCGCGACCAGCACAACCAGGGAGAGCTGTCCCCAGGGCAGGACGAGCGGCGCGTCGTCGACGGCTGCCCGCACCAGCGCCTCGATGGCCACCCACGCGAAGGCGACGCCGATCAGGGTGCCCAGCACCGTCGCGACGACCGAGACACAGCACGGCCTCGACCGCCAGCATCCTGCGCAGCTGGCGGCGGGTGAGGCCGAGGGCGCGAAGGAGAGCGTTCTCCCGTGCCCGCTCGAGAACCGACAGGCCGAGGGTGTTGCCGATCCCGACCAGGGCGATCACGACCGCGATCCCGAGGAGGGCGACGACCGCCCCGGTGAGCACGTCGAGCTGCAGTTCCACCCATGCGCGCTCGGCAAGGCCGTTGACCACCTCGGCGCCGGCGCCTAGAGGAGAGGGCGTCGAGGTCGCCGCCCAGGTCCTCGGGGTCGGTCCCCTCGGCTGCCCGAACCCAGATCGCGCGGGGCGACGCGTCGCTCGTGAGCGAGGCCAGGGTGACCGGAGCGACCACCGCCGCGCTGCCCCAGCCCTCACCGCCGACGACGCGGAGCCGTTCGGACCGACCCGCGACCGTGACCGTCACCAGGGTCGGCGAGGCGTCGGGCATCAGCTCCCATGGCACGTGAATCACCCCGGGCTCAGGGGTCGCGACGTTGTGGGACCCGTGCACCAGGCCGGTGGCGCCGTGCGCGGCCACCAGCTGGACCTCGCCCAGGCCTTGCCCGACGTCGGCGGTGACGCCGTCGAGCTGCACGGCCTCCGCCACGCCGGCTACCGCGCGCACATCGGGGAGCAGGGTCTCCGGCAGCGCCGCGCCGGTCGACGTGAGGACGGCGTCGACCGGGTGCGAGACGTCCATGTCGTCGGCCACGGCACCACGCGAGCTGGCCAGGCCGGTCAGCACGGCGGTGGTCAGGGTGACGCCGACCAGCAGCGACGCGGTGGTCGCTGCCGTACGCCGGGGGTGGCGCACTGCGTTCGCGGCGGCGAGCCGCCCGGCGGGCCCGAGCACCCCGGCCGACAACCAGCCGGCGAACCGGATGAGGGCGGGCACGATCAGGGGCCCGAGGAGGAGCACGCCGCCGAACGCCGCCGCGCCGCCGGCCACCATCAGCTGCGCCGAGTGGGCGGCGATGGACGCACCAAGCAAGGCGATCCCTCCCGCCACCAGGACCACGCCGCCGCCGGTGCGCGCCCGGCCCGACGTCGTACGGACGTCCACCCCGGTGTCGGGCCGCAGCGCGGCCAGGGGGCTGACCCGCACCACCCGCCTGGTCGGCAGCCACGCGGCCACGACGGTGACCAGCACTCCGACCGCGAACCCGACCGCGTACCAGGCCCCCGAAGGGGAGGTGGCGCCCATCGTCCCGGGAGGCATCGCGGACCGGGCGAGCGTCACCAGCCCGAGGCCGAGTCCGGTCCCCACCAGCAGCCCGACGAGGGAGGCAGCGACTCCCAGACACACGGCCTCCAGCCGGATCGAGCGCAGCAGTTGTCGCCGGGTCGCGCCGACGCAGCGCAGCAGGGCGAGGTCGCGGGCGCGTTGGGCGAACAGGATGCTGAACGTGTTGGCGATGACCAGCACCGAGACGAACAGGGCGACGGCGGCGAACACCAGCAGCACCATCGCGAGCACGTTCACCTCGTTGGTGATCTCGGTCTGCACCTCCTCGACAAAGGCGTCCCGCGTCTGCACGGTGCCCCCGGTCTCGTTCCTCAGGTCCCGGATCGTGGCGTCGACGTCCCCGCGACCGTCGTAGGCGACGCTGTCGACGTACAGGCTCGACGCCCACCTCTCGGCGTCGGTCCACGTCAGGTACAGCCCGTCGCCGACCACCGCCGATGGCGTGTCAACCAGCCCGACGACGGTGACCGACACGGCGTGGGATCCGGAGCCCACGGTCAGGACGTCGCCGATACCGATCCGGTCGGACTTGGCGGCGTTCACGTCCGCCACCGCCTCTCCCGGCCCCGTCGGGAAACGGCCCTCGCGCAGTTCCTGCCAGCGCAGGGCGGGATCCGGAGCGAGTGCTCCCACGTCGCCCCCTTCGTCGACCTGCCGGTCTTCCGTGCGCACGGGCAGGATGATCGAGCCGAGCACGGCGGCCCGGTCGCCGCGCTCCGCGGCGTCGGCGACCAGGCGCGTGGCCGCCTCCCCGTCGATGTCGGAGACCACCACGTCGGCATTGCGGTAGGGCTGTTCGACGCCCGCGACGAGGCCATTGCGTGTGGCGGAGGCGAGCGCGTCGGTGACGACGATGAACGCAACACCGATGATCACGGCGATCGCCGCGGCGACGTACCTGCGGGTGTGGACCCGAAGGGAGGTGAGCAGGATCGTCCTCACCGGTCACCCCGGAGCGTGGTGACCAGCTCATCGGCCGTCGGATCGGTCAGGTGGTCGCGGATCCCGCCATCTGCGATGACCACCACGTCGTCCGCGTACGCCGCGGCATCGAGGTCGTGGGTCACCATGACGACCGTCTGACCGAACTCGCGCACGCACCGGCGCAGGTGGTCGAGCACCTCGGCCGACGACGCGCTGTCGAGGTTGCCGGTCGGCTCGTCGGCGAAGACGACGTCGGGCCGGGAGACCAGCGCCCGTGCGATCGCGGCCCGTTGCTGCTGCCCACCGGACAGCTCTGAGGGGCGGTGCCCGACGCGGTCGGACAGGTCGAGGGTCCGCAGCAGAGCCTCGTAGTGCTCCCGGTCGACGGGGCGCCCGGCGAGCTCCAGCGGCAGCAGGACGTTCTGGCCCGCCGTCAGCATCGGCAACAGGTTGAAGGACTGGAACACGAACCCGAGGTGCTCGCGGCGGAAGATCGTGAGCGCGTCGTCGGTCAACGACTCCAGTGCGACCCCGGCGACAGTGACGGAGCCGCCAGTGGGCTGGTCGAGGCCGGCCAGGCAGTGCATGAGGGTGGACTTGCCCGAGCCGGACGGGCCCATCACGGCGGTGAATCGTGCGGCCGGGAGGTCGAGGTCGACCCCGCGGAGCGCGTGGACTGCGGCATCGCCGTGGCCGAAGGTCCGGGAGAGCTCGCGGGCGCTGGCGGCCAGGGCAGTGTCGGTCGAGGGGAGGGTCTGGGTCATGGGTTGGGTCATGGACCCGAGTCTTCGGCCGCGGGGCTCTCGCGTCATCACGCCAAGGGGCGAACCGCGCGTCCACCCTCGGATGCAGGAGGCCCGCCGGTGTGCGACCGTGGTCGGAGGGGTCGGTCAGCTCACCACGCCGGTCTCGTAGGCAAGCACGACGAGCTGCACTCGGTCGCGGGACTCCGTCTTCGCCAGCAGCCGGCCGACATGGGTCTTCACCGTTGCCTCCGCGACAACGAGATCGGCCGCGATCTCCTGGTTGGAGCGGCCGCGACCCACCAGCGCGAGCACTTCGCGCTCCCGCTCGGTCAACCCGGTCAGCCGCGTGTCCGCGGGCGGAGACGCCGGATCCGGCAGAGCGTGGGCGAAGTGCTCCAGCAGGCGCCGCGTCGTGCTCGGCGCCACCACAGCGTCGCCGGCGTGGACGGTCCGGATCGCCTGAAGGAGCTCCGGCGGCGTGGCGTCCTTGAGCAGGAATGCGTTGGCGCCGGCCTTGATCGCGGAGAACGCGTACTCGTCGAGGTCGAACGTGGTCAGCACGATCACTCGTGGACCGCTCTTCCGATCGACAAGCCGCCGGGTGGCCTCGACCCCGTCGACCCGCGGCATCCGCACGTCCATGAGGACCACGTCAGCCTGGGTGACCGACAGCTGCTGGAGGGCGTCGTCCCCGTCGCCCGCCTCGCCGACGACCTCCAGGTCGTCCTGGCTGTCGACGAGCATCCGGAACCCGGCGCGCACCATGTCCTGGTCATCGACCAGGAACACCCGGATGGTCGTCGGCGTGCCAGCGCTCACAGAGGGATCCTCGCCGACACCCGGAATCCGCCGCCGGGCCGGGGCCCGGCCTCGAGCGTGCCATCGTGCAGGCTGACCCGCTCGCGCATCCCCGCTAGTCCCAGGCCGCGGCCGTCGTCGTCACTGCTCGCGCCGCGACCGTCGTCCTCGACGTCCACCGAAACCGTGTCCGTCACGGCCACCGTCACCACGGCGCCGGCGCCCGGCCCGGCGTGCTTGCGGACGTTGCTCAGTGATTCCTGGACCACGCGGTACGCCGTGAGCGCCACCCCGTCCGGGACCTCGGCGTCCGCGGCGGGCAGGGTCGCGTGGACGTCGGTACCCGCTGCGCGGGTCTGCTCGACCAGGACGGCGATGTCGCCGAGCCGCGGCTGCGGGCGGGTGCCGGTGACCTCGCCGGACCGGAGCAGCCCGAGCAACCGGCGCATCTCGGTCAGCGCCTCCCGGCCGGTCCGGGAGATGGTGGCGAGGGTCGTCGCGGCCACGGCGGGATCGCGTTCGGCGGCGTACCGGGCGCCGTCGGCCTGCACCACCATCACGGACAGCCCGTGGGCGACGACATCGTGCATCTCTCGCGCGATCCGCGCGCGCTCCTCCGACGCGGCGAGCTCCACCTGCTGTGCAGTCTCTCGCTCGATCCGGAGGCTGCGTTCGACCAGCGCCTCGACGTAGGCGTCGCGGACGCGGCCGAGGGTCCCGAGCGCCCAGGCGGTCACCACGATCGTGGCGATGGTGAGGAAGTACGACGTGAACGCGACGACCGTCACCGCGTCGTCGTACCCCTTGAGCCAATCGACCGCGGCGATCCCCGCACCCGCGAGCCCGACCACGAGGGCGCCCGCCGCCCAGCGCGCGCCGGCCCACCGGGCAACCGAGTAGGTGGCTATCGGGAAGGCCACCTGGCTCCACAGAGGCCCGTCCATCAGCAGGGCCTGTAGCGCGGTGGCCAGGGCCACGACCGCGAAGGTGGGCACTGGGTGGTGCCGGCGCCAGTAGAGCGGGATGAGCTGGGCCAGGCCGAGAATGGTCCACAGGCGGTCGCCGCCGGTCGTGGACAGGATCAGCACCGGGAGGATCAGTGCTGTCACCAGCGCGATGTCGAACCAGAACCGGCCGCGCGTACTCAGCCGCCATCGTTGGAGGTCGGGCTCCGGCGCGTCCACGTCAGCACGGTAGACGGTAGGTGCGCGCCGCCGCGTCCCACCGCGGGCGGACCCCCGGTGCGACCACGGAGGGATGTCGCGCGGGTCTGGGGCCCGGCGATGAGTCTCCGCGGTTCGTCCGGTCTGCCTGTCACGAAGTCACAAGGGACCAGGAGGCACCATGAGCAAGGTCATCGCAGCGATCACGACCTCGGTCGACGGCTACGTCGTGGGGCCGCAGGACGGGCCGGAGCACGGCCTCGGCATCGGGGGCGAGCGCCTCCACTACTGGGTCATGGGTGGACCGTGGACCTACGCCGACGACGGCCACGACACCGACGGCATGCACGGCCCCGACCAGGATTACTTCGAGGCGCTCACCGCGGGGTTGGGCTGCGGGATCGTCGGCCGGAACATGTACGACGCCGCCGGCGCGTGGGGCGGCACCAACCCGTTCCCCGGCACGCTGATCGTGCTGACCCACCGGACCGAGGACCAGCCTGACCCGAGCACCGGCTTCCTGTTCATCGACGGGTTCGACGCCGCGCTGCTCAAGGCGCGCGAGCTCGCCGGCGACGACAGCGTGTCCCTCGGCGGTGGTGCCGACCTGATCCGTCAGGGTCTCTCGGCCGGCGTGGTCGACGAGCTCGCCATCTCGACGGCGCCCGTGGTCCTGGGCGGCGGGAAGCGGCTGTTCGACGGGTTCGAGCAGGACCTTGACCTCGAGGTGCTGGGCGTGTGGAACTCGCCGTACGCCACGCACGTGCGGTACGCCGTCAAGGGCTAGCCCGTCGTCGACTCAGTGCCGTTCCTCGAGGCCCACGGCCTCGCGGAGCCTCTCGACCGCGTCGGTGAGGTTCGGGTCGTCCTGGGCGCGGGACTCCATCAGGTCGGAGAGCGCCTCGGCGATCACGTTCAGCTTCTCCTGCGCGGCCTCCTCGGTCCGGCGGCCGGAGTTCTCGAGCAGGACCAGCAGCAACAGCGAGAGCACGGCCGATCCGGTGTGCAGCGCCAACTCCCACTTGGTGGTGCTGCTCCACAGCGGGTAGCTCACGGCCCAGAGCGCGAGGGCCGCGAGGATCAGGATGAAGAAGGGCGCTCGGCTGACGCGCTGGTGGATCGCCTCGACGAACTTCTCGAAGGGATTGCGCCCCTCCGCCTTGGGCCTGTCCTCTGCCGCATCGCTTCTGTCCATCGCGTGAGCGTAGTGCTCCACGCGCCCATCGCGAGAGCCGTCGGTAGAGTCCCGAGCATGACCAAGTGGGAATACCTGACCGCGCCGATCCTGACGCACACCGCGAAGCAGATCCTCGACAACTTCGGGTCCGAGGGGTGGGAGCTCGTGCAGATCGCCCCCGGGATGAACCCCGAGAACCTGGTGGGCTACTTCAAGCGCCCGCTCGAGGCATGAGCACTCCGGAGGAGCGTCTGGCCGCGCTCGGGCTCACGGTTCCGGAGGTGCCGAAACCGGTCGCCGTCTACGTTCCGGCCGTGCGGTCCGCCAACCACGTCTTCACCTCCGGTCAGCTGCCGATGCGTGCCGGTGAGCTGATGATGACCGGCAAGGTCGGTGGTGAGGTCAGCCAGGACGAGGCGATCGAGTGCGCCCGGCAGTGCGCCCTCAACGCGATCGCCGCGGTCAAGGCCGAGCTCGGTGATCTGGCGCTCGTGAAGCGGGTCGTCAAGGTCGGTGCCTTCGTGGCGTCGACCCCGGACTTCACGGGGCAGCCGCAGGTGGCCAACGGCGCCTCGGAGCTGTTCGGGGCAGCGTTCGGCGATGCCGGGGTGCACGCCCGCTCGGCCGTCGGCGTGCCGGTGCTCCCGCTGGACGCGCCGGTCGAGGTCGACCTCGTGGTGGAGATCTGACGGTGCTGCGGATCCCGCTGCCGCCGCATCTGGTCCAGCAGGCACGGGAGTACGCCGACGGGTCGCGCACCCCGGCCGAGCCGCGGAAGGCCGCGACCGTCGTCCTGCTGCGGCCGTCGGAGTCCGGCCCGGCGGTCTATCTGTTGCGGCGTCAGACGTCGATGGCGTTCGCCGGCGGGATGTGCGTGTTCCCCGGGGGCGGGGTCGACCCGCGCGACTTCGACCACTCCGTTGCCTGGTCCGGCCCGTCCCCCTCCGACTGGGGGAACGGCTCGGGGTGGACGAGGGGACCGCCCGGGCACTGGTGTGTGCCGCGGTGCGAGAGACGTTCGAGGAGTCCGGTGTGCTGCTGGCCGGCTCCTCGCCGTCGGAGGTGGTGGCCGACACCACCGGGGCGCAGTGGGAGGCGGACCGGGTCGCCCTGGAGTCCCGGGAGCTCGCCCTCACCGACTTCCTGGAACGGCGCGGGCTGGTGCTCCGCAGCGATCTCCTCGGCGTCTGGGCCGGCTGGCAGACGCCGGAGTTCGAGCCGAAGCGGTACCGGACCTGGTTCTTCGTCGCCCTGCTGCCCGAGGGCCAACGGACGCGGGACGTGTCGTCGGAGTCCGCGTCGGTGACGTGGCTGCCGGCGCGCGCGGCCGTCGACGCGGTCGACGCGCAGGACATGTTGATGCTGCCGCCGACCTATCTCACGTGCCTGGAGGTGGGGCAGTTCGCCGAGCCGGCCGACGTACTCCAGGACGCCGCGGGGCGTGAGGTCGAGATGTTCACTCCCGCGGTGGTCGGCAGCGACGAGGAGGCCACGCTGTCCATGCCGGATCGGCTGCGGCCGCTGGTGGAGGCGCGCTTCCCGTGACCGAGTCGGGCTGGGCAGGCGGGTCGTTCGGTGCCCGCGGTGAGTGCGTGCTCGCGCCCAACGCGAACATGATGACGCTCGACGGGACCAACACCTGGGTGCTGCGGGAGTCGGAGGATGCGCGATCGATCGTGGTCGACCCGGGCCCCTCGATCCCGTCCCACCTGGATGCCGTGGCTGCGGCCGCGGGCGACGTGGCGACCGTGCTGCTCACCCATCACCACGCCGACCACTCCGAGGCGGCCCGCGAGTTCGCCGAGCGGGTGGGGTGCGGCGTCCGCGCCCTCGACCCGGCGTACCGGCTGGGCTCGGAGGGCCTCGGGGAGGGCGACGTGGTCGCCGTCGACGGGCTGGAGCTGCGGGTCGTCGCCACGCCGGGCCATACCGCGGACTCCCTGTCCTTCCTGGTGCCGGCGGACGGTGCGGTGCTCACCGGGGACACCGTCCTGGGACGCGGGACCACCGTGGTCGCGCACCCGGACGGGCAGCTCGGCGCCTACCTGGACTCGCTGGATCGGCTGCACAGGCTGGCCGCCGTGCACGAGGTCACCACGATCTGGCCCGGCCACGGCCCGGTCATCCCCGACGCGCTGCCCGCCCTGGATCACTACATCGCTCATCGTCAGGAGCGCCTGGAGCAGGTCGAGGCGGCGGTCGCGACCCTGCGCGCGGCCCCTCACCCCGAGGGACTGGCCGTCGACGAGCTCCCGCGGAAGGTCGTCGAGATCGTGTACGCCGACGTGGACCCGGTGCTCTGGGGCGCCGCCGAGCTCTCCGTCCGCGCCCAGCTCGCCTACCTCCAATCCCGTTGAGTGGCGCCTCCCGGAGTGTTGAGTGGCGCCTCCCGGAGTGCTGAGTGGCACCTCCCGGAGTGCTGAGTGGCGCCCAGGCGTCCACAAGGTCGTTGGGCACTGCTTCTTCCACAACCGGTGCGGCGCTTGCAAGCCTCAACTCGCCAGACCGGCGACCGTGGCGCGATGCAGCTTTCCCTGGCCTTTCCGCAGGCTCCCTTCACTGTCGCCGACGCGGCCGCACTGGGCATCGCGGAACATCGCCTCAAGGCCGCGGTGGCCAATGGCGAGATAGTTCGGGTTCTCCGCGGCGTCTACCTGCGTGCCGACATCGACATGAGCGCCCTGGTGCGGGCGCAGGCAGCTGCCTTGGTGATCAGTCCCCATGCAGTCGTGTGTGACCGGACCGCGGCCTGGGTGCATGGTGTGGACACCTACCGGTACGCCGAGCTCGACATCATGCCGCCCCTCGAAACCTTCGTCCTGCGTGGCCATCGCGCTACGAACAGACCCGAGTGTGATGGCGGAAGCCGAGATCTCCGCCCACACGACTGGACGATCATCGGTGGCGTTCGGGTCACGACACCGATTCGGACAGCCCTGGACCTCGGCTGCAAGTTGTCGCGACGTGGGGCCGTTGCGGCCATGGACGCTTTGATGCGCGAGCATCGCTTCACCGTCTCTGATCTCAGACGAGAGCTCCCTCGGTACTTCCGTCGTCGCGGTGTCATCCAGCTGCGACAACTAGTCCCCCTTGTCGATGGTCGCGCGGAGTCGGCTGGCGAGTCGTGGACCCGACTGGAGATCGTGGACCACGGATTGCCGACTCCCGAGCGCCAGTGGTGGATCGACCTCGACGGAGTGCCGACGTACCGACTCGACCTGGCGTATCCGCGGGCAAGGGTCGTCGTCGAGTACGACGGGGAGGAGTTCCACACGTTGGCCAACGACCACGAACGGGACCGAAAGCGCCGCGAGTGGCTGCGCGATCATGGTTGGACGGTCATCGTGGTGAACAAGGACTCGTTCGGCATCGAGGCGGCCGTTGCATGGATACGCGAGCTGCGGATTGCCCTGGGTCTCATCGCCTGACCCGGGAGGCGCATCTCAACGTGCCGGGAGGCGCATCTCAACGTGCCGGGAGGCGCATCTCAACGTGCCGGGAGGCGCAACTCAACGTGCCGGGAGGCGCAACTCAACAACGCAACGAGGTGGTCAGCGGGCGCGGCGGGCGAGCCTCTCGATGTCCATGATCACGACGGAGCGTGGCTCGAGGCGCAGCCAGCCACGGGAGGCGAAGTCGGCCAGGGCCTTGTTGACGGTCTCGCGGGAGGCGCCGACGAGTTGGGCGAGCTCCTCCTGGGTCAGGTCGTGGTGGACATGGACCCCGTCATCCGCGGTGCGGCCGAAGCGGTCGGCGAGGTCGAGCAGGGCCTTGGCGACGCGGCCGGGCACGTCGGAGAAGACCAGGTCGGCGTTGACGTCGTTGGCCTTGCGCAGCCGGCCGGCGATCTGGGCGAGCAGCCCGCGGGCCACGACCGGGCGCCCCTCGAGCCAGCGGAGCAGGTCGTCGTGGGAGAGCGAGGCGAAGGCGGCGTCGGTGACCGCGGTGACCGTCGCCGAGCGCGGACCGGGGTCGAACAACGACAGCTCGCCGAACATCTGCCCCGGACCCAGGATCGCGAGGAGGTTCTCCCGGCCGTCGCTCGAGGTGCGTCCCAGCTTCACCTTGCCGTCCATCACGATGTAGAGCTTGTCGCCGGAGTCGCCTTCGTGGAACAGCACCTCGCCGCGCTGCAGACGACTCTCGGTCATCGACGTGCGCAGCGCGGTCGCCGCCTCGTCGTCGAGCGCGCTGAACAGCGGGGCCTGGCGCAGCACGTCGTTGTCCACGACGGATCCCTCCTCGTTCTCCGGCCTCGAACCCGCCCGGGGCGTGGCTCAGGTCACAGTCAGGCGCATTCTTGCACCAATTGCGGCGGTGGGCCGAGTCGGGCGCTCACAGGTACCGCAGCCACAGGTACGGCGCCGTCGCAGCGACCGTCACCGCCGTGACGACCAGGCCGTACTTGGTGAACTCCCAGAACCCGATCCGGTGGCCGGCGCGCTCCGCGAGGCCCAGCATGACCACGTTGGCGGAGGCGCCGATGGCGGTCGCGTTGCCGCCGAGGTCGGCGCCGAACGCCAACGCCCACCACAGCACTTGGCCGTCGCCGTCGACGTTCGCGACCAGGTCAGCGACCACCGGGCTCATGGTGGCGACGTACGGGATGTTGTCGACGATGCCGGACAGCACCGCCGAGCCGAACAGCAGCAGCATCGTGGCCAGGCCGAGCTGCCCCTCCGTGGCCTCACCCATGGCCCGGGAGACCTCCCCGATCACCCCGGTCTCCACGAGGCTGCCGACCATGATGAAGAGACCCGCGAAGAAGGCCAGCGTCGGCCACTCGACGTCGGCGATCGCCTCGGCCGTGGTGACGTCGGTGATCAGCACGAGGAGCCCGGCGCCCAGCAGGGCCACGACGGACGGTTCGTAGTGGAGGATGGGGTGCAGGACGAACGCAGCGACCACGACCCCGAGCACTCCCATGGACGTGACCAGGAGCCGCGGATCCTTGATCGCCTCCCGTTCGTTGAGCGACATCACCGATTCGGCGCGCTCGGGATCGAAGACGAAGGCGCCACGGAAGAGCCACCGGCACATCAGGCAGAAGATCGCCATCAGTACGACGACCCAGGGCGCCATGTGGATGAGGAAGTCGTTGAAGGTGAGGTCGCCGCGGCTCGCGATGATGATGTTGGGTGGGTCGCCCACGAGAGTCGCGGCGCCGCCGATGTTGGAGGCCATCACCTCCGCGATCAGGAACGGGACCGGGCGGAGCCCGAGCCGCTCGCACACGAGGAAGGTGACCGGTGCGACCAGGAGCACCGTGGTCACGTTGTCCAGCACGGCCGACGCGGAGGCCGTGAGGACGCACAGCATCACCATCAGTCGGTAGGGCCGGCCACGGGAGCGCTTCGCGCACCAGATCGCGATGTACTCGAAGACGCCGGTACGACGCAGCACCGACACGATGACCATCATCCCCAGCAGCAGGAAGATGACGTTCCACTCGATGCCCGTGTGCTCGTCGAAGAACGCGTGCTGGGCGTCCGTGATGTGCAGAAGGAGCATCAACCCCGCGCCACCGAGCGCGACCTTGGTCCGATGGACCTTCTCGGTAGCGAGCAGGACGTAGGCGCCGACGAAGATCAGGATGGCGAGGGTGGCATCCACGGCAGCTCCCGGAACGGTCGGTCAGGACGACGCCGACCAGACTTCCCGGCACACCGTGACCCACCCTAACGGGATCATCACGCGCTTCGGCCGGGACGCCGGTACGCTGGGACACGAGCGGGGCTACGCTCCGTGAGGTGCAGGCACACGAGCTCGCGACGCCGTACCCCACGGTCACGATGGACACCGACGCCGGGGTGGCGGCCCGGCTGCTCACCGAGCACGGCCGGCCGGGGCTGATCGTGGTCGACGAGAACGAGCACCCCGTGGCGGTGCTTCCCGGCTCCCAGGTCCTGCGGATGGTCATCCCGCGCTACGTGCAGGACGACCCTGCGCTGGCACGGGTGCTGGACGAGGCCCACGCGGACAAGATGTGTGAGGTGCTCAACCGGAAGACCGTGCGCGACCTGATGCCGTCGGAGCGGAAAACCCTCCCGGTCGTGGCGCCGGACGACACCGTCCTCGAGATCGCGGCGATCATGGCCGCCAACCGGAGTCCTCTGGTGGCCGTCGTGGAGGAGCGCAGCAGGACGGCGCCGCTGATCGGGGTGGTGACCGTCAGCAGCCTTCTGGGCCGCCTACTGCCCGATGCCTGACCGGGCACATCCGGCTTTTCGGGAGCGTCCCATCCGCCATCTAGGCTTTGTCCCATGGTGACGACCCGGGACGCAGAGAGCCGGACCTCGCTCGTACGCCGCGCCCGGAAGATCGACCGGATTCTCGCGCAGACCTACCCGGACGCCCGCACTGAGCTCGACTTCGACGACCCGTTCCAGCTCCTGGTCGTCACGGTGCTGAGCGCCCAGACCACCGACAAGCGGGTCAACGCCGTCCGGCCCATCCTCTTCGCGGCCTATCCGGACGCACCGGCGATGGCGGCGGCCGAGCGCGCCGACCTGGAGCAGATCATCGGGCCGCTGGGGTTCTTCCGTGCCAAGACCGAATCCCTCCTCAAGCTGAGCCAGGCGCTCGTCGAGCGCTTCGACGGCGAGGTCCCACCGCGGCTCGTCGACCTGGTGACCCTGCCCGGCGTGGGCCGCAAGACGGCCAACGTGGTCCTCGGAAACGCCTTCGACATTCCCGGGATCACGGTGGACACCCACTTCGGCCGGCTCGCCCGTCGCTTCGGCTGGACCGACCTGACGGACGCGGTCAAGGTCGAGCACGCCGTCGGTGAGCTGTTCCCCAAGCGCGACTGGACGATGCTGAGCCACCACCTGATCTGGCACGGGCGACGGGTCTGCCACGCCCGGAAGCCGGCCTGCGGAGCGTGCCCCGTCGCGCGCTGGTGTCCGGCGTACGGCGAGGGTCCGGTCGACCCGGAGGAGGCGGCCGCGCTGGTGAAGACCGAGGGCCGCGCGTGAGACGTGGCGGGCCTGTCCTGGTCGCCGTTCTGGTGGTGACCGGCGCGTTGCTGCTCGGGTGCTCGGATGACGAGCCGGGTCTGCCCGGGTCGGCGAAGGTCGACGTCGACACCGCCGACCTGCAGGCGATGAAGCGGGAGGCGGGGGTCGCCGACTGCGAGACGGGGACGGGCGAGAGGGTCGACGGTGGTCTCCCCGAGGTGACGCTTCCGTGTCTCGGTGGCGGTCATGACGTCGACCTTGCGTCCCTGCGAGGTCCGATGGTGGTCAACCTCTGGGCGTCCTGGTGCGGCCCGTGCCGCCAGGAGATGCCGATCCTGCAAGGGTTCCACGAGCAGTACGGCGACCGGGTCAGCGTGCTCGGTGTCGACTGGCAGGACCCTCAGGTGGAGTCCGCCATGGAGTTGGTCGTCGACACCGGGGTGACCTACCCGCTTCTGGCCGACCCCGACGGGAGCCTCTCCTCGATCGACGGCATGCCGGTACGAGGCCTGCCCGGCATCGCGCTGCTTGACGCGGACGGGGTCGTGGCCTTCAGGAGCCTGCGGGAGATCGAGTCCGAGCAGGAGCTCGTCGACCTCGTGGACGAACATCTCGGGACCGATCTGTGATCCCGGACTGGCTGCGTCCGGTCAAGGAGGGCGCCGACGCGATCACGGTGCAGGACCTGACCTTGTTCCTGCCACCCGAGGGCGTCGAGGCCCGTCGGGGCGCCGTACTCATGCTGTTCGGGGAAGGCGCATCCGGCGGCGAGCTGCTGCTCACTGAGCGCGCCCACCACATGCGTTCGCACCCCGGCCAGGTGTCCTTCCCCGGCGGATCGATCGACGAGCGTGAGACTCCTCAGCAAGCGGCACTACGGGAGGCCGAGGAGGAGACCGGCCTCGATCCGGCGGGGGTCGAGGTGTTCGCGGAGCTGCCCGAGCTCTGGCTGCCGCCGAGCAACTTCGCCGTCACCCCGATCCTGGGCTGGTGGCACGACCCCTCCCGGGTCGGCGTGGTCGACCCCGACGAGGTGCACGACATCCACCGGGTCCCGATCAGCGAGCTCCTGGCCGCGGAGAACCGGATCTCAGTGCGCCATCCCAGCGGCTGGCTTGGCCCCGGCTTCCTGATCGGCCCCGACCGCGACGTCATCCTCTGGGGCTTCACGGGGGGTATCATCGCCCGGCTCTTCGACTTCGTCGGCTGGTCCAGTGAGTGGGACGACACGCGGGTGCGCGACTTGCCGGCCTACATGCTGCAGGGTGAACCCGGCCGTACGGACGTCACGCCCAGATTCGAGGACCGCAAGTGAACCTCCTGGACTGGTTGCTGATCGTCCTGGTCCTTGCCTATGCGCTGTCCGGCTACTGGCAGGGTTTCGTCACCGGAGCATTCGCCACCGCGGGCCTGCTGTTGGGAGGCCTGTTCGGCGTATGGATCGCGCCGGTCGCCCTCGGTGATGCGAACCCGTCGCTCCTGGTCTCGCTCGGCGCGCTCTTCATCGTGATCCTGGCAGCCTCACTCGGCCAGGCACTGCTGCAGCTCACCGGCGCCAAGATCCGGGACCGGATCCGCTGGCAGCCGGTCCGGGCGCTCGACGCGGTCGGAGGCGCGTTGCTCAGCGCGGTCGCCGTACTCCTCGTCGCCTGGGCGCTCGGCGTCGCGATCGCCGGGTCCGGGCTCGGTGGCGTCACCCCGATGGTGCGCAGCTCCGAGGTGCTGGCCCGTGTGGACAACACCCTGCCGGACAACGCCAGCGGCATCCTGAACGCGTTCAACAATGTGGTCGGCACCAGCTTCTTCCCCAGGTACCTCGAACCCTTCGCGCCCGAGCGGATCGTGGAAGTCGGCCCCGGGCCGAAGCGACTCCTCACCGACCCCGACGTCGAGGACGCCGGTCCCAGCGTGGTGAAGATCCGCGGCACCAACGAGTGCGGGAGGGGCGTCGAGGGCACCGGCTTCGTGTACGGGGACCACCGGGTCATGACCAACGCCCACGTCGTCGCCGGCGTCGACGAGCCGGAGGTCGAGATCGACGGGAGCACGGCGTCGGCGACCGTCGTCTACTACAACTCCGACCTCGACGTGGCGGTCCTGGCCGTCGACACGGGGGATGCGCCGACCCTGCCGTTCGACCGGGAGGCCGGGGCCAACGACGGGGTCGCGATCCTGGGCTACCCGCAAGACGGCCCGTACGACGTGCAGCCGGGGCGGATCCGCGCCGAACAGCGGCTGCGCTCGCCCGACATCTACGGCGAGGGGACCGTTATCCGCGAGGTGTACTCGCTGCGCGGGCTGGTCCGTCCCGGCAACTCGGGCGGCCCGATCGTGTCGTCGGCGGGGGATGTCGTCGGCATGGTGTTCGCGGCGTCGGTCACCGACGAGGACACCGGCTACGCGCTGACGGCGGAGCAGGTGTCCCAGAGCGCCGCTGTCGGACTGGCCGGCAACGAGTCCGTCTCGACCGGGGACTGCGCCAACTAGACCTCAGGCCTGGCCCTTGAGAGCCTTCGGGATCTCCCGGCCCTGGCTGATCGCCTTCTCGGGCCCGCGCACCTGCTTGACCTTCCGCACGCCGATGAAGACGAGCAGCGCGGCGAGCAGCAGGTAGACCCCGAACACGATCAGGAACGCCCACTGCAGATCCAGCCCGGAGCCGTTCCAGTGGATGAGGTAGGCGAACGCCACGGACAGCATGATGATCGCCAGGACTGCGATGAAGGCGGCCGCCGCGAAGAGACCGATCCCGATCCCGCCCGCCTTGACGCTGACCTTCAGCTCGGACTTCGCGAGCTGGATCTCCTTCTGGATGAGTGTCGAGATGTCACGACTCGCATCGGTGACCAGGCGGCCGATGGTCGGATCGGCCTCTGACGGCGCAGCGGCCTTGACCGGTTCGGTTGACATGCGGGATTCCTCTGGTGCTCGGGGCGAGGTCGATGCCGACCCTACAACGGGCTCGTTCCTCCTCCCGTTGGTAGCATCGGCGCCTGGTGACCCCCTCCCCGCGCAAGCGTCTGATCTTCGCTGACCTCAGCCTCGACGAGAGCACTTTCCTCGGGGACCTGCTGCGTCGCGAGGCGTTCGGCGGCGGGGTCGCGTTGGTCGCGGCAGCCGTGGCGCTGGTCTGGGCCAACTCGCCGTGGGGGCCGTCGTACGACGCGTTCCGGGAGCTGCAGATCGGCCCACTCGACCTCGAGCACTGGGCGGCCGACGGAGCCCTGGCGATCTTCTTCTTCGTCGCTGGTCTCGAGCTGAAGCGCGAGTTCGTTGTCGGGTCCTTGCGACGCCCGGCCGATGCGGCTGTGCCGATGGTGGCGGCTCTGTGCGGGGTGGCCGTTCCCGCCGTGATCTTCCTCCTCGTCAACAGCGGCCCCGGTGGGAGTCCGGAAGGCTGGGCGATCCCCGCGGCGACCGACATCGCCTTCGCGCTCGCGGTGCTCGCCGTGGTCGGATCCAACCTGCCCACGGCCCTGCGGGCGTTCCTGCTCACCCTTGCGGTCGTCGACGACCTGGTCGTCGTGCTCATCATCGCGGTGTTCTATACCGAGACCCTGCACTTCGCTGCGCTGGGGTTGGCTGCGATCGCCTGCCTGGCCTGGCTGGTGCTGCAACACCTCCGTGTCCGCAGTCCACTCGTCTACGTCCCGCTGGCGATCGTGACCTGGTGGCTCGTCCACGAGAGCGGTGTGCACGCGACGATCGCCGGCATGGCGCTCGGGCTGCTCACCAGGGTCCGGCCGGACCCTGGTGAGGAGCACAGCCCGGCCGAGCGGCTCGAGCACCTGCTCGACCCCCTGTCCTCGGTGGTCGCCGTCCCGTTCTTCGCGCTGCTCTCCGCGGGTGTGGTGCTGGACGTGGGTTCGGGTCTGGTTTCCGACCCGATCGTGATCGGCGTCGTCCTCGGCCTGGTCCTGGGCAAACCGATCGGGGTCTTCGGCGGGGCCTTCCTGGTCACCCGGCTGACCCGGGCTCAGCTCAACGACGACCTCGCCTGGCGCGATATCGGCGGCGTCGCGATGCTCGCCGGGGTCGGGTTCACCGTGGCCCTGCTCGTCTCCGACCTGTCCTTCACCGGGGACGCCCTCACCGCGGCCAAGACGGCCGTCCTCGCGGGCTCGTTGGTCGCGGCCGTCCTCGGCGCCCTGGCCCTCGGCCACCGGGACCGCTTCCACGCCACCCCCTGACCACCGACCCGGCGCCAGTTGTCACCCAGATACTGCCGACCCGGCGCCAGTTGTCACCCAGATACTGCCGACCCGGCTCCAGTTGTCACCCAGATATGGCCGACCCGGCGCCAGTTAGCACCTAGTGCGGCAACTGGCGCCGGGTGGGCGGGTGTGCGGCGGCAACTGGCGCCGGGTCGGCGGGTGGGTCAGTCGTCGGAGGACTTGCCGGAGGAGAGCTTGGTGGTGATCAGGTCCATCACCGTCGAGTCGGCCAGGGTGGTGACGTCGCCGACGTCGCGATGCTCGGCGACGTCCTGCAGCAGGCGCCGCATGATCTTGCCGGAGCGGGTCTTCGGAAGCTCCGGGACGATCATGATCTGGCGCGGCTTGGCTATCGCCCCGATCTCCTTCTGCACGTGCGAGCGGAGCTCCTGCACGAGGTCACCGCCCTCGCCCTCCTCGTCGGCCTCCTCCGCGGCGCTCTCGCGCAGGATCACGAACGCGCAGACCGCCTGGCCGGTTGTCTCGTCCGTCGCGCCCACGACGGCGGCTTCGGCGACCTTCGGGTGCGACACCAGCGCGGACTCGATCTCCGTGGTGGAGAGCCGATGGCCGGACACGTTCATCACGTCGTCGACCCGGCCGAGCATCCAGATGTCGCCGTCGTCGTCCTTCTTCGCCCCATCGCCGGCGAAGTAGAAGCCCTGCTTGTCGTACCGCTTCCAGTAGGTCTCGATGAACCTCTCGTCGTCCCCCCACAGCGTCCGGAGCATGGCCGGCCACGGCTGTGTCAGCACCAGGTAGCCGCCGGAGCCGTTGGGCACGGAGTCGCCGGCCTCGGTCACCACGTCGGCCGACACCCCGGGCAACGCCTTCATCGCCGATCCGGGCTTGGCGTGGGTGACGCCGGGCAGCGGCGAGATCATGATCTGGCCGGTCTCGGTCTGCCACCACGTGTCCACCACCGGGACCTTGCCGCCGCCGATGGTCTCGCGGTACCAGACGTAGGCCTCCGGGTTGATCGGCTCACCCACGGAGCCGAGGACCCGCACCGAGGACAGGTCGAACTTCCCCGGGAACTCGTTGCCCCACTTCATGAAGGTCCGGATCGCGGTCGGCGCCGTGTAGAAGATCGTCACGCCGTACTTCTCGACGATCTCCCACCACCGGCCCTTGTGCGGGCTGTCCGGGGTGCCCTCGTAGATCACCTGCGTGGCGCCGTTGGCGAGCGGGCCGTAGACCATGTAGGAGTGGCCGGTCACCCAGCCCACGTCGGCGGTGCACCAGTAGACGTCGGTGTCGGCCTTGAGGTCGAAGACTGCCCAATGCGTGTACGACGTCCCGACCAGGTATCCGCCCGTCGTGTGCAGGATGCCCTTGGGCTTCCCGGTCGTCCCGGAGGTGTACATGACGTAGAGCGGGTGCTCCGCGTCGTGCATGGGCGCCTCATGCTCGGTCGAGGCGGGGTCGACGACGTCGTGCCACCACACGTCGCGGGAGTCGTCCCAGTCGACGTCCTGCCCGGTGCGTCGTACGACGAGCACCTTCTCCACGTCCTGGCCCTGCTCGGATGCCTTCCCGCACGCCTCGTCCACTGCCGGCTTCAGGGCAGATGGGGCACCGCGCCGGTAGCCGCCGTCGGCAGTGATCACGACCCTCGCCTCGCAGTCGGCGACCCGGTTGGCCAGCGCGTCCGCCGAGAAGCCGCCGAACACCACGGTGTGCGGGGCGCCGATACGGGCACAGGCCAGCATGGCGACCACCGTCTCCGGGATCATCGGGAGATAGATCGCCACCCGGTCGCCCTTGGCGACGCCCAGGGAGGTCAAGGCGTTGGCCGCCTTGCACACCTCGTCCTGCAGCTCGGAGTAGGTGATGTCGCGGGTGTCGTCCTCGGGCTCGCCCACCCAGTGGAGGGCGACCTTGTCGCCCCTCCCGGCGGCGACGTGCCGGTCGACGCAGTTGTACGCCGCATTGAGGGTGCCGCCGGTGAACCACTTCGCGAAGGGTGGGTTGTCCCAGTCGAGGACCCGGTCCCACTTCTGGCCCCAGTCGAGGCGCTCGGCCTGCTCGGCCCAGAACCCCTCCGGGTCCGACGCCGCCCGCTCGTAGACCTCCTCCTTCACATTCGCCTCCGCCGCGAGGTCCGCGGGTGGTTCGAAGCTGCGCTCCTCGTGCGAGAGGTTGGCGAGGGTCTGGTCGGTCATGGTGAAGGCTCCTGTGATTGCGGGTCCGGCTCGGCAAGTCGACTGGGGGCGTTCAGGACTGTCGAAAACCTACCCCTCGGATGGAGTCCGGACGACCCACACCCGAGAAGGCGTGGGCCGTCCGGAGCTGACGAGGCCGGTCAGTGGTGCACCACCGCCCCCTCGGCACCGGCTCCCGTGAGTGAGCGGACTTCCAGCTCGTTGTACGCCTCCTCGGCGTCGCGATCGGTGGAGGTGATCGTCCCGAGCCAACCGAAGAGGAAGCCGGCGGGAATCGAGATGATGCCCGGGTTGGCCAGCGGGAACCACGACCAGTCGCTGTCGGTGAACAGTGCCTCCGGGGTGCCGGAGACCACTGGCGAGGAGGCCACCAGCACGACACAGGTGATCAGGCCGCCGTAGATGGCCCAGGTGGCGCCCCGCGTGTTGAACCGTCGCCAGAACAGGTTGTAGAGCAACGACGGCAGGTTCGCCGACGCGGCCACGGCGAAGGCCAGTGCGACGAGGAACGCGATGTTCAGCGACTGCGCGAAGATCGAGAGGACAATCGCCACGCCGCCGATGCCGAACGCAGCGATCTTGGCGACCTTGACCTCCTCATCCTCCGTCGCCGTGCCCTTCTTCACGACGTTGGCGTAGAGGTCGTGTGCCACGGATGACGCCGAGGTCAGGGTGAGTCCCGCGACCACCGCGAGGATGGTGGCGAACGCCACAGCCGCGATGAACGCCAGCAGGATCGCGCCTCCGGCCGTCCCGGCTCCGCCGCCGACCTCCTCGGCCAGCAGCGGCGAGGCCAGGTTGCCTGCGGAGGTTGCCACTTCGCTCTCCGGACCGGTGTCCAGCAGTGCGGCGGCACCGAAGCCCAGGACCAGCGACATCAGGTAGAACGAGCCGATCAGGCCGATCGCCCAGTTGACCGACGTCCGCGCATCCTTGGCGGTCGGCACCGTGTAGAAGCGGATCAGGATGTGCGGCAGTCCCGCCGTGCCCAGCACCAGCGCCAGCGACAGGCTGACGAAGTCGATCTTGGTGGTCAGGGTCTCGCCGTACTTGAGGCCGGGCTCGAGGAACGCGGAGCCCTTCCCGGAGTTGTCCGCGGCCGCGCCGAGCAGGTCGGAGAGGTTGAAGCTGAACTGCGCCATCACCAGGACGGTGATCAGGATCGTCCCGCTCATCAGGAGCACGGCTTTGACGATCTGCACCCACGTGGTGCCCTTCATGCCGCCGACGGTGACGTAGAAGATCATCAGCAGGCCGACCACCACGATCGTGAACCGGATCGCCCACTCGCCGTCGACGCCGAGCAGCAGGGTGACCAGCGCGCCCGCGCCGACCATCTGCGCCAGGAGGTAGAAGATCGACACGACCACGGTCGACGTCGCGGCCGCGGTGCGGACCGGGCGCTGCCTCATCCGGTAGGCCAGCTGGTCGGCCATCGTGTACCGGCCGGAGTTCCGCAGCAGCTCGGCGACGAGTAGCAGCGCCACCAACCATGCGACGAGGAAGCCGATCGAGTAGAGGAAGCCGTCGTACCCGGAGAGCGCGATGGCGCCCGAGATGCCGAGGAACGACGCGGCGCTCATGTAGTCGCCGGAGATGGCCAGGCCGTTCTGGAAACCGCTGAACGAGCGGCCGCCGGCGTAGTAGTCGGTCGTTCCCGACGTCTGCCGGCTGGCCCAGAAGGTGATGCCGATGGTGATCGCGACGACGATCAGGAACAGGATCGTGGAGAGAGTCTCGGAGCTCATCGGGCCACACCCCCGTTACCCGCAGCGTCGACGTACCGCTTCTCCACCCTGCGGGCGAGCGGGTCGACGTTCTTGTTCATGTAGCGGCCGTACGCCCAGGCCATCAGGAACGTGGTCACGAACTGGAGGAGGCCGAACACGAGGGCGACGTTGATGTTGCCGACGACCTCGGTGCTCATGAAGTCGTGCGCCCAGTTCGACAAGATGACGTAGAGCAGGTACCACGCCATGAACGCGATCGTTGCGGGGAAGACGAACGCGCGGAACTTCCTGCGGAGCTCGGTGAAGTCCGGGGATTCGTGCAACTCCTCGTACAAGGGATTGGCGGAGCGCTGGTGCACGTCGCCGTTGGAGTGTTCGGACACGGGCTGCCTCCTCGAGGGGGGTGGTCCAGATCACGCTAGGGAGGCGTCGTGCGCCGTCGGCAGGGGTGCGTCGCTATCTCGCGGCGAGCGGCGACGGCTCGTCGCTCAGCGGTTGATTTCGTACGACGAACGGTCGGGGCCGCCGCGGTCGAGCGCCACCGTCTCGGGGGTGTGCAGCAGCACCATGAATCGGCCGGCGTGACTGGGCGTGCGGGAGCGGGTGAGGCGGCTGACCGTGATCATCGTGACCAGGGCACCGGGCACGCTCCACGCGGCCGGTTGTCCGAGGAGCGCCGCGTCCCAGCCGGTGGCCGACTGGTTCACCAGGGTGTAGATCACGGCGGCGCCGGAGCCGAGCCCGCCCACGGCCAGCCCAGCGATGGCGCCAGCGGCGGTCAGGCCTCGCCACCAGATGCCGAGCAGGAGCAGCGGGCAGAACGTGGACGCGGCCACGGCGAAGGCGAGCCCGACCGTCCGGGCCACCCCCACCTCTGCGCTCGCGAGAGCGACCACGCATGGCACCACGACCGCGATCACCGCGCCGAGCCGGAAGGCAGCGACCCCGGGCAGCCGGCGCTCGCCGTACCGGCGTCCGGTGACGTCCTGGCTGAGCACACCGGTCACGGCGATCGTCAGGCCCGAGGAGGTGGAGAGGAACGCGGCGAATGCTCCGGCCGTCACGAGCCCGGTGAGCACGTCGCCTCCGGTGCCGGGCAGCATCAGGCTCGGCAGCTCGAGGATGAGTACGTCGGCCCGCCCGGATTCCGCCAGCTCGTCGCCGTAGACGCGGCCGAGGGCGCCGTACACGGGCGGCAGGATGTAGAAGAGGCCGAGCAGGCCGAGTACGACGACAGTGGTCCTGCGGGCGGCGCGGCCGTCGGGGTTGGTGTAGAAGCGGACCACGACGTGGGGGAGGCCCATGGTCCCGAGGAAGGTGGCGATGATCAGCGAGTAGGTGAGGTAGAGGCCCTCCGCGCCACCGTCGCCGAACGGGAGCGACCACAGGTCGGCACCGGGGCTGGCCGCATCGGCCGGGTTGGTCGCGCCGTCCCCGGCCCACACGACGAGCAGTACCGCTGCCGGGATCAGCAGCGCGGTGAGCTTCAGCCAGTACTGGAACGCCTGGACGAAGGTGATGCTGCGCATCCCGCCCGAGGTCACGTTGGCGAGGACGACGGCGGCGACGATGACGGCGCCCAGCCAGCGGGGAGCGCCCGTGGTCGCGGTGAGGGTGACACTGGCGCCCTGGAACTGGGGCAGCAGGTAGAGCCACCCGATGGCGACGACGAGCACCGAGCAGGCGGCCCGGGCCTGCACGGAGTCCAGCCGGGCCTCGGCGAAGTCCGGCAGGGTGTAGGCGCCGGAGCGGCGCAGGGGTGCGGCGACCAGGACGAGCAGCACCAGGTAGCCGGCGGTCCAGCCGACCGGGTACCACAGCATGTCGGCGCCGGCGACGAACAACAGCCCCGCCACGCCCAGGAACGAGGCGGCCGAGAGGTACTCCCCACCGATCGCGGACGCGTTCAGGCCGGGCCGGACGGTGCGCGATGCGACGAAGAAGTCGCTCGTGGTCCGGGAGAAACGCAGGCCCCAGGTGCCGATCGCCAGCGTGGCGAGCGTGACGAACGAGACGGCGACGATGCCCGGCGCCGCGTCGAGATTCATGCTGCCGTCACCGCTCGACCTCTTCGACGAGATCGGTGAAGTCGCGCTCGTTGGCCTCGGCGCTGCGGACGTACCACCAGCCGAGCGCCAGCAGGAATGGGTACACGGCAAAGCCGAGCAGCACCCAGGGAAGGGGGATGCCGAGAACGCGGATGCCGGTGAGCCCGGGCACGAAGTGGAAGAGGAGCGGGAGGGTGCCCACGACGAGCATGAGGGTGCCGAGGATGCGCAGGGCCAGGCGGAGCTGCTCTCCCATGAGCGAGCGCATGTAGATCGCCCCTATCCGGGTGCCGGCGTCGATCTCGCGGGTCCGGGTCCCGGCGGGTCGGCGTCGGGGTGGTCCGGTGACCCGGACCCGCTCCGGCGGCGTCTGGTTCACGGCTGGCCCTTGTCGCGCCCGGTCAGCAGCTCGCGCAGCTGGGGCGTGTGCCGGCGGCTCACGACGAGGTCGTGGCCGGCGACGGACACCGTGCAGCGGCCCGCCTCCATCCGCACCTCGTCGATGTGGGCGAGCGAGACCAGGAGCGAGCGGTGGATCCGGACGAAGCCCGCAGGGCCCCACTCCTCCTCGAGGGCCGACAGGGGACTCCGCAGCAGGTGCGCGTCGGTGGCGGTGTGCAGCCGGGCGTAGTCGCCGTGCGCCTCGACGTAGGTGATGTCCGAGCGATTCACGAATCGGGTCACGCCGCCGCGTTCGACCGGGATCTGCTCGTCGCCGGGCTCGGCCACCCTTCCTGCCCCCTCGACCACGCGGCGTACTGCTTCGGCGAGACGGTCCTCGCGCACCGGCTTGAGGACGTAGTCGACGGCGCGGAGCTCGAAGGCGTCGACGGCGTGCTCCTCGTGCGCGGTCACGAACACCACCGGGGGTGGGGTCCGGAACCGGCGGAGCACCTGCGCCAGGTCGAGCCCGGAGAGGCCGGGCATCTGGATGTCCAGGAAGACCGCGTCGACGTCGAGGTCCTGGAGGAGGCGGAGCGCCTCGGTGGCGGAGGCGGTGGTGAGCACCTCACCGATCCGGTCGTGCCGGCGCAGCAGGAAGGCGAGCTCGTCGAGCGCCGGCCGCTCGTCGTCGATCACCAGGACCCGCAACGGTGGGGTGTTCATGCGTGCACCCCCGGAGCGAACTTGGGCACCCGCACGATCACCTTGGTGCCGGCACCGGGCGCGGTCTCGACCACGAGCCCGTAGTCGTCGCCGAAGGTGTTGCGGAGCCGTCCGTCGACGTTGCCGAGCCCGACCGAGTCCACGTCGGAGTCTCCGGCGAGTGCCCGGCGTACCTTCTCCGGGTCCTCCCCGGCGCCGTCGTCCTCCACCTCGATGACGCACTCCTGGTCCAGGTCTCGGGCGACGATCTGGATGTGGCCGGTGCCGTTCTGCTTGCCGGGCGTGCCCTCGAGCCCGTGCCGGACGGCGTTCTCGACCAGCGGCTGGATGCTGAGGAACGGGACGGCAACCGGTAGTACCTCCGGCGCGATCCGCAGGGTCACCCGGAGTCGGTCCCCGAATCTCGCCTGCTCCAGGAGCAGGTAGCGCTCGACGGATCGCAGCTCCTCCGACAGGGTCGTGTACTCCCCGTGCCGGCGGAAGGAGTAGCGGGTGAAGTCGGCGAACTCAGTCAACAGCTCGCGGGCGCGGTCCGGGTCGGTGCGCACGAAGCTGGCGATGGCGCCGAGGGAGTTGTAGATGAAGTGGGGGCTGATCTGGGCGCGCAGTGCCCGGACCTCGGCCTCCATCAGCTGGGTGCGGGAGGCGTCGAGCTGGGCGAGCTCCAGCTGACCGGACACCCACTGCGCGACCTCGTCCGCCGCGATGACCAGCCCCGCCGTGGCGTACGGCGCGAACACCTGCAGGGTGCCCACGACGCGCTCCTCGACGACCAGAGGGCTCGCGATCGCGTGCCGGACCGGGCAGTTCTGGGTGTCGCACGGCAGGTCCCGGGGATCGGTGACCCGGGTGGTGCCGTGCGCCACGGCGTTCTCCGCGATCTGCCGCGCGTGGTCGGCGTGATGATTGCCGATGCCGTCCCAGGCGAGCAGCGACGAGGTGTCGGTGAGTGCCGCGGCCGGAGTGCCGAGCAGGGTGCGGAGATGTCTGATGCTGCGCTCGGCACTGCTGGCGGTGAGGCCCTCGCGCAACGCGGGCGACGCCAGGCTGGCGGTGTGCAGGGTGCGGAACGTGGCTCGATCCGACTCGGTTCCCAGGTGGCCACGCCGGAACCGCCTCATGGTGCCGGAACCTAACCACGCCGGTGGCGGTTGTCGAGGGCTGGGCGGGCCGGCCGCTACTTGAAGTCGATCAGGAGCATGCCGGTGTCGGTGCCGTCGCTGGGGCCGGGGTCGGGCGGCCCATCGCCACCGTCGTTCGGCCCAGCGTTCGGCCCAGCGTTCGGCCCGGCGTTCGGCCCGGCGTTCGGCCCGGCGTCCGGTCGGTCCGCTGCATCCGGGTTCGCCGGCTCGCTCACCACCGCGCGGAAGCACCTGCTGTTGTAGTGCAGCTGCATGCCGTCCATGCCGCGGCCGTAGTCGTCGTAGAAGGCAAGCACCTCGTCCAGCTTGGCGGCCTGCGCGTCCTCGTCGAGGGTGGCCACGTTGGAGCGCGACAGCACCAGGTCCTGGATGGTGTCCCGGTTGATGTCCTGCCAGAAGGAGAACGTCTCCTCCTCGACGAACCCGAACAGCCCGGACAGCACCAACGGCTCCGGGTCGACCTCCTCGACGCTGCCGATGATGTCGCCGAGGCGGCGGACCCACGGGATCTTGGGATCGCGGAGGTTCCACACCACGGCCAGCCGGCCCCCCGGCTTCAGCACCCTGGCGATCTCGGGCAGCGCCCGGTCGTGGTCGAACCAGTGGAAGGACTGGGCGGCGACCACCACGTCGACGGATCCGTCGGCCACCGGCAGCTCCTCCGCGGACGCCAGGCTGGCCCGGGTGTCGGGGAGGTTGCGGGTCAGGATGTCGAGCATGTGTTGATCGGGGTCGGTGGCGTGCACGTCGTGGCCCAGGGCGACCAGCTGCTCGGTGAGCTTGCCGGTGCCGGCGCCCAGCTCCAGCACTGTCACGGGCTCCTCGCCCGTCAGCCAGGCCGCGGCCTTCCGCGGGAACGACGGTCGCCCCCGGTCGTAGGCGTGGGCCACCGAGCCGAAGGAACGGGCGAACCGCCGTACGTCGTCATCCATTGCCTGCAGGCTATCCCGGGTAGTACGTCACGAATGGCACACCAGGGGCGCGCTGGACCATGTTTCTCGTGCCGTACCACCCGCTCGTAGCCTTCCGCCATGACTGCTGACCCGTTGGCCCGGCTGATGAGCCTCGAGGGCGTGCCGTCCGCCTTTGCAGCGGCCCGGGACGGGATCGACGCGGTGCTCCGCGATCGGGGCCTGAGGCGCACGTCGCCGGAGGACACGGCCGAGTCGTTGCTCCGGGGTGCGCACGCCAGTGCGGTGCTCGAGGGGTCCGGCTCGTCGCTGGACGAAGTGAGGTCCGGCGCCGGGGACCCGATCGCACAGGCCGCGGTGCGGGTCTCGACCGACCTCCTCTCACTCACACCCGTCCTCGGTCGGTCACCCGGTCAGGTGTTCGCCCGCCTGCATGCGCTGGCCGGCGCCGGTGAGGTGCCCGACGCGAACCTGGGGCGGCCCAGGGACCCGGCCGCGGCAGAGCGACTGCGTGGTGTGGCCGAGGTGATCACCGCGCGGTCCACGGTGCCCGCCCTCGTCGTGGCCGCGGTCGTGCACGCCGACCTGGCGGTCGCGGGCTCCTTCGCCTCGCACAACGGGATCGTCGCCCGGGCCGCCGAGCGGCTGATGCTGGTGTCCCGGGGCGTCGACGAGAAGTCCCTGGTTGTGCCGGAGGCCGGTCATCTCGCGCTTCGCGCCGCCTATGAGTCGAACCTGGCGGGCTACCGCGACGGCGGGCCGGCCGGCGTACACGCGTGGTTGTTGTACGCCGCCGAGGCGTACGGCGCGGGGGCCGAGGCCAGTCCGGTGATGCGGTGACGGGTTCGCCGGTTGCGGTTCAGGCCGCTGTGATCGACCCGCGCCTGCTCGCTCCTCCGCAACTTCCAACGGGTGCGCTCCTCATGCAGCTGCGCTGCATGCGAGCGGCACCCGAATCGAGGTGAGTCGGATGCCGCCGCTGACACGCGAATCGCGGGCTACCAGGCGTGCATCTTTTAGTTGCTGCCCCGGGAGTTTCCCGTCTGACAGGCGCCCTGTAGGAAGGGTGGATCGCCGCGTGGGTACCCGATTCACGTGCGGGTCTGTAGTTGTGCTCTCCGTTGTACGCCGCATCCCGGGCGACTTCAAGGCTTGACATTTCGCACCCCTCACGCGCCAAGCCTGCGCTTGCGGGCGTTGGCCCACAACACGCCGCCGACGGCGACCACACCGCCGACGGCGAGGACCGCGAGGGCCGGTTTGGCCGGCGGTAGGGGGACCCGCGAACGAAGAGTCACCGGCTTCGTGAAGACCAGCACCGGCCACCCGCGGGACGCTGCGATCCTGCGGAGCTCGCGGTCCGGGTTCACCGCGTGGGGGTGGCCGACCACCTCGAGCATGTGCACGTCGGTGACGGAGTCGCTGTACGCATAACTGTGCTCGAGGTCGTAGCCCGCGGTCCTGGACAGATCCTCGATCGCCCGGGCCTTCTCCTCGGCGTACGCGTAGTACTGGATGCCGCCGGTGTACTTGCCGTCCTCGATCTCCATCCGGGTCGCGATGACGCGGTCGGCGCCGAGCATCTCGCCGATCGGACCGACGACCTCGGCGCCGGACGTCGACACGATCACGATGTCGCGCCCGGCGAGCCGGTGCTCCTCGATGAGGGAGACGGCTTCGTCGTACACGAGCGGGTCGACGATGTTGTGCAGGGTATCGGCGACGATCTCGCGGACCGTCGCGACGTCCCAGCCCGCGCAGAGCTGCGACATGAACTGCCGCATCTTCTCCATCTGGTCGTGGTCGGCGCCGCCCACGAGGTAGACGAACTGGGCGTACGCCGAACGCAGCATCGCCCGCCGCGAGATCAGCCCGCCCGCCTGGAACGACTTGCTGAACGCCAGGGTGCTCGACTTGGCGATGATCGTCTTGTCGAGGTCGAAGAAGGCCGCGGTCGGGCGGTGCGCCATGGCGCCATCGTAGGAGGCGGACAGGCGCCGATCGGTCAGCCTCGGCCCGCCAACCGTGCACAGACGGGACTCCCGGGGAGTTGTCCACAGCACGGAGCCGACGCCGGACACCGCTCCTGGTGGGCGGGACACGATCCCGACATGACCTTGCCTCTCTTCGTCACCCGAGACGACGCGCTCCTCGACGAGCTGCTGCGCCTGGCCGCTGCGGCCGGAGTCACCCCGGAGGTGGCGCATGACGGGACGGCCGCCCTGCGCGCCTGGTCCGCGGCACCGTTCGTCCTGGTGGGCACCGACCTGGCGCCAGAGGTGGCCAAGACCTCGCCGCCTCGCCGAGACGGGGTGCACGTGGTGGCGTGGGGGCCGTCCCAGCACGACGTGTACCGCACCGCACTGGCGGTCGGCGCCGAGAATGTCGCCGAGCTGCCCGGTTCGGAGGACTGGGTGGTGGAGGCGTTGACGGACCTCGGCGACGACAGTCGCGGCCGTGGCTTGACCATCGGCGTCATGGGCGGATCCGGTGGCGTCGGCGCGACCACCTTCGCGTGCGCGCTCGGCCAGATGGCCGCGCGCTCCGGCCCGTCGGTCGTCGTCGATCTCGATCCGCTCGGCCCCGGCATCGACAGGGTGCTGGGACTCGAGAGTTGCGAGGGGGTGCGCTGGGACGAGCTGTGCCAGACGACCGGCCGGCTGAGTGCCCGTGCCCTGCGCGAGGCGCTGCCACGGAGCTCCAGGTTGGCGGTCCTCACCTGGAATGCCGGCCCGCACGCGACCCTCCAGGCGTTCGCCGTGCGTGAGGCGATGTCTGCCGCCCAGCGCGGGCACGACGTGGTCGTGCTCGACCTGCCTCGCGTTCTCGACCCCCTGCTGGAGGAGGTGGTGGCGAGATGCGACCGGTTGCTGGTGGTGACCTCACCGACCGTGGCCGGCGTCGCCTCGGCCACGCGCCTGTGTGCGGGGTTTCCCGACCCCCGGCGGCTCGGCCTGGTGGTCCGCGGGTCCGGCGCGGATCCGGGCGATGTCGCGCGGATCGTCGGAGTGCCCGTGGTGGCCCAGTTGCCCCATCAGCGCGGGCTGGCAGAGGCGATCGACCTCGGCCTCGGCCCGGTCCGCTCGCGGCGCGGGCCCCTCGGCCGCACCGGGCTGCACGTGCTCGCGCAGCTCGGGGCAGCGGCATGACGGAGGACCCGGCCGCGGACGTCGTCGACGCGGTCCGCGACCGGCTGGCGCACCGCCCGGGCTCGCTGACCCCGCACCGGGTGGCGGAGGCGCTGCGGGAAGCCGGGCGACCCGTCGGCGACGCCACCGTCCTGGCCGTGCACGACGCGCTGCGCCGGGATGTCCTCGGTGCCGGCCCTCTCGAGCCCTTGCTGCGGACGCCGGGCGTCACCGATGTGTTGGTCAATGGTCCAGACGACGTCTATCTCGACCGGGGAGACGGGCTGGAGCGGACCGGGATCCGATTCGTCGACGACGAGGCCGTGCGGCGGCTAGCCCACCGGCTCGCGGCGCTCGGCGGCCGACGGCTCGACGACGCCACGCCGTACGCCGACACCCGGCTCGCCGACGGCACTCGCTTCCACGCAGTGCTCGCTCCGATCGCACGACCCGGGACCGTGGTATCGCTGCGGGTGCCGCGGGCGCGCGGTTTCACCCTGTCCGAGCTCGTGCAGGCCGGCTCGGTCACCGACGAGGGTGCCCGACTCCTCCGCCGCGTCGTGTCCGCTCACCTGGCCTTCCTCGTCTCCGGCGGCACCGGCTCGGGCAAGACCACCCTGCTCGCGTCGCTCCTGTCCCTGGTGGATCCCACCGAACGGCTCGTTCTGGTGGAGGACGCCAGCGAATTGCGACCCGAGCACCCGCACGTGGTCGCCCTCGAGGGGCGGCCCGCCAACATCGAGGGGACCGGCGCCGTCGGGGTCCGCGACCTGGTCCGCCAGGCCCTGCGCATGCGGCCGGACCGGCTGGTCGTCGGAGAGGTCCGGGGCGGCGAAGTGGTGGAGCTGCTGGCGGCTCTCAACACCGGCCATGACGGTGGCTGCGGGACCATCCACGCCAACTCGGCCCTCGACGTCCCGGCGAGGATCGAAGCGCTCTCGCTCGCGGCCGGCCTGGGTCGCGACGCGACCCACAGCCAGCTCGCGTCGGCCGTCGACCTGGTGCTGCACCTCGCCCGGGCGCCGGACGGCACCCGGTTCCTGAGCCAGGTCGCGGTTCCGAGGCGCGACGCCGCCGGTCTGGTCGCCATGGTCCCCGCGGTGGAGTTCGTCGCCGGGGTCGCTCGGCCCGGACCGGGCGCCGACCTGCTGGCCGAGCGGCTCGACCAGTGCACCTGACCGCCGTCGCGGCCGCCGTCGTCACCGTGCTCCTGGTGCTGCCTGCGGCGCCCCGTCTGCATCGGACCCCGCGGGGTTCGGCGCTCCGTGGTGGGTCGGTGCTGGCCGCAACGGCGGTGGGTGTGGTCGGGGCCGCCCTGCCGCACCTCTCGGCGCTCCTGGTGATCTGCGTCGGCGTGGTGGCCGCAGGGTCCGCCCTGGTGCGGCGTCGCTCTCGGCGCCGGGAGGCGGCTGTCGTGGCAGCCCGGGTGCTCGAGACCTGCGAGCTGCTGGCGGCGGAGCTCGCCAGCGGTCAGCCGCCCGGTCAGTCGTTGCGGCGGGCAGCGGAAGTGTGGCCGGTCCTGAGGCCGGCGGCCGAGGCGTTCGATCTCGGCGGCGATGTTCCACACGTGCTGCGCGGCCTCGCCACCGACCCCGGTGCGGGTGACTTCCGACTGGTCGCCGCCGCGTGGACGGTGGCACACCGCACCGGCCACGGGCTGGGCGAGTCGCTGCGGCGCTGTGCGGAGTCGCTGCGCAGTGCCCAGGCCATGCAGAGGGTCGTGGAGGGAGAGCTGGCCTCCGCGCGGGCGACGGCGCGCCTGGTGGCGGCACTCCCGGTGCTGGCCCTGGTGATGGGCGCAGGCGCGGGCGGCAGCCCGGTCTCCTTCCTCCTCGGTCAGCCGCTCGGGCTCGCGTGCCTGGCCGGCGGGCTCGGGTTCGGGTTCGCCGGGCTGTGGTGGATCGAGTCGATCGCTGGGGACCTGGAGGCCGCTCGATGAGCATGGTCGTCGGCCTGGTGGCTGCCGTCGCCGCTGGCCTGCTCGTGGCACCCCGGCCCCGGTCGGTGGCAGTGCCCGAGCCCCGGCCGGATCTCACCGTGGCCCCTCTGTCCGATCCCGGATGGATGCGACGGTGGCGTCCGGTCCTCGCGGCCCTGGCTGGACTGGGCGGGTTCGGGTTCGTGGGCGGTGCCGCCGGAGCCGCGATCGGGGTGCTGTCCGGGGTCGCGGCCTGGTGGTTCATCGGCCGGGTCGAGCCGCCCGCCGTGCGCCGAGGTCGCGCCGAGGTGCGCCGCGACCTGCCCCACCTGGTGAACCTCCTGGCGTCGACCCTGCGCAGCGGAGCCGCGCCCGGTGATGCCGTCCGGATGGCCTGCGCGGCACTCCCCGGGGCCGCCGCGGACCGGCTCTCAGCAGTCGTCGGCCGGCTCGCCCTCGGCGTGGATCCGGCCCGGGTCTGGGAGTCGCTCTCGGCCGACCAGGAGCTGGCGCCGCTCGGTCGAGCCCTGGCGAGGTCGCACCGCACGGGGGCGCCGGTGGTGGCTACGATCGAGCGCCTTGCCGATGAGCTGGCCAGGTCGGCGAGAGCCGCCGTGGAGGAGCGGGCCCGCGCCGTCGGAGTCAAGGCGGCGCTGCCGCTGGGTCTCTGCCTGCTGCCCTCGTTCCTGCTGCTCGGGATCGTGCCGCTCGTCGCGGGTCTCGTGTCCGGTCTCGGCCTGTGACCGGCCACGAACCGTGCACCGCCACTGGTGCGGTCGCGGTCGTCCACAGTCGCTCAGGGCGGCCCGTCGCCACGGCGCAAACCCGGCAAGAGTTCACCGCGAGCCGCTCGCAACGGGTGAGCGGGTGGGAAGGAGTCACGATGAACCAGCGCCAGAGCTCGACGGACGAGCGAGGGATCACCACTGCGGAGTACGCCGTCGGCACGGCGGCCGGTGCCGGCCTCGCCGGCCTGCTCTACAAGCTGCTCACCGGCGGGTTCGGCGACCAGCTGCTGCGCAAGCTCTTCGACCACGTCCTGGGGTTGCTGGGGATCGGATGACCAGGCAAAGGCCCGAGCGGGGCGCGGTCACCGCCGAGCTGGCGATGTCGCTGCCACTGCTCGTCGCCGTGACCATCGGCCTCGTCTGGCTGCTGGCGATCGGGGCGGACCAGCTGCGGGCCGTCGACGCGGCGCGGGAGACCGCTCGCGCCGTGGCCCGCGGCGACTCGACCGGCGAGGCGGTCGCCGCCGGGCAGCGGATAGCTCCCGATGGCGTCCGGATCGCGGTGTCGAGTGGTTCCGGCGAGGTGCGGGTCACCGTGACGGGGGAGGTGGCCGGACCTGGCGGACTCTTCGACTTCCTGCCGGCGGTCCATCTGCACGCCCAGACGGTGTCCGTCGCGGAGGAGGAGCCGGCGTGAACCGCGGTGATCGCGGCGCCGCCAGCCTCTTCGCCGTCGCGTGTCTGGCCCTGCTCCTGGTGCTGGGAGCAGCGCTGGGCGTGGTCGCGGCCATGGTGCGGGCGCACCGGATGGCCGCGGCCGCTGCCGATCTCGCGGCGCTCGCCGCAGCGACCGCACTCCAGCGCGGTGGTGATCCGTGCGCGGCAGCGGGTGGGATCGCGGACGCCAACGGCGCCTCGGTCGCGTCCTGCCGGGTGGTCGGCTCCGACGTGGTGGTCGGGGTGACCGTCCCCGGGCCCGACTGGCTCGGACCCGACGTCGACCTTCCCGGGACTGCCCGGGCCGGCCCACGATGAATCCGACGCGGTTTCGCCTCAGGCCCTCTGGTCGTCGCCCTCGCCGCGCCGCTCGGCCTCCACCCGGTCCAGCTTCTCCGACAGCTCACCCAGCTGCTTGTGCTCGCGTCGGCGCTCGAGGGTCTTCCTGGCACCGAACTTCGCGATGGCAAAGCCCCACAGGATCGCGACGCCCGCGGCCACCCCGAGCAGGAACACGGTCAGGGCGCCGAGGTCGGTACCCAGCAGCTCGGCCGACCCGTCCAGGTCGACGACTGCCCCGACGATGACGATGACGCCTGCTGCGATGAGGAGAACACCGAGGATGAACATGGGCCGAGCATAGGGCGGTCTACCCGGCGCCACCCGCCACCGGCTCCAGCAGCACGTCCAGGAGGGCCACGGCGCCCTCCTTGTCGAGCGGGTTGTTCTGGTTGCCGCACTTGGGCGACTGGATGCACGACGGGCAGCCGTCGGTGCACTCGCAGGCGGCAATCGTGTCCCGAGTCGCGGTCAACCACGAGACCGCGGCCCGGAAGCCGCGCTCGGCGAAGCCGGCCCCACCTGCATGGCCGTCGTACACGAACACCGTCAGCTGACCGGTGTCCGGGTGTACGGCGGTGGAGACACCGCCGATGTCCCAGCGGTCGCAGGTCGCGAACAGGGGGAGCAGGCCGATCGAGCAGTGTTCGGCGGCGTGCGCCGCGCCCGGCAGGTCGTGCCGGGTCAGCCCGGCTGCCTCGAGCACGTGGTCGGGGACGGCCCACCAGACCGCGCGAGTGCGAAGCGTGCGCTCGGGCAGGTCGAGCGGCTCCTCGCCGATCACCTCGCCCGATGGCTGTCGACGTTTCAGGTACGACACCACCTGGTGGGAGACCTCGACGTCACCGAACGACAACCGGCTGCCGCCCCACACCCGGTGTTCGCGCTCGGATACCACCGTGATGTCCGTGAGCTCCCTCGCGGAGGTCGAGTAGTTCGGCTCGGCCGCGACGATGACGGCGACCCGCTCGTCGAGGTCGAGCGACAGCACCAGCCAGGTGGCGCCCTGGTGCACGTAGACGGCTCCGGGGTGGGCCGTCCCGTGGGCGCTCGACGCGTCGACGGTGCCGACGACCCGGCCGGTGGACTCCTCCACGAGGTGGATGGGCGCGCCGCCAGTCGACCGGAGGTCGGCGAGGTCGGCCGCCCAGCTCCGGTCGGTCCAGAACCAGCCGCGCGGGCGTCGGCGCAACAGGCCGGCGGCGGTCAGCTCGTCGAGGACGGCCGGTGCCGTGGGTCCAAAGAGCGCCAGGTCGGCCTCCACGAGGGGCGACTCGTGCGCCGCCGCGCAGAGGTGGGGGCCCAGCACGACCGGGTTCGTCGGATCGAAGACCGTCGCCTCCACGGGACGCCCGAGCAGGGCGTCTGGGTGGTTCACGAGATAGGTGTCGAGCGGGTCGTCGCGCGCCACCAGGATGGCCAGAGCGTCCTGCGCGCCCCGTCCGGCTCGGCCGACCTGCTGCCACAGGGCCGCGCGGGTCCCGGGGAAGCCGGCCATGAGGACGGCGTCCAGGCCGGCGATGTCGATGCCGAGCTCGAGGGCGTTGGTGGCCGCGAGACCGACCAGCTCGCCGCTCCGGAGAGCCTGCTCGATCGTTCGTCGCTCCTCCGGGAGGTAGCCGCCCCGATACGCGGCGACCCGGCTCGGCAGAGACGCGTCGACCTCCTCGAGCTGGGCCGCGGCCGACATCGCCACCTGCTCCGCGCCGCGGCGGGACCGGATGAACGCCAGGGTCCGGACGTCCTCGGCCACGAGGTCCGCGAGCAGGTCGGCGGTCTCCGAGGAGGCCGCGCGCCTGACGGGGGCGCCGTTCTCGCCGGCGTACGACGTGAACGGCGGCTCCCAGAGGGCCAGCGAGACCTGACCCCGGGGTGAGCCATCGGCGGTGATCGCCTGCACGTCGAGCCCGGTCAGCGCGGACGCCGTGGTGGCAGGATCGGCGATGGTGGCGGAGGCGAGGACGAACGTAGGACGGGCGCCGTACAGCGCACAGACCCGCCGCAGGCGTCGCAGGACGTGCGCCACGTGGGCGCCGAACACGCCGCGGTAGTGGTGGCACTCGTCGATCACCACGTACTCCAGGGAGCCGAGGAACGACGCCCACCGGTAGTGGGTGGGTAGCAGTGAGTGGTGGAGCATGTCCGGGTTGGTGAGGACGTACTCGCCATGGTCGCGGGCCCATTCGCGTTGCTCCCGGGGGCTGTCGCCGTCGTGCGTGGTGATCCGGACGTCGAGACCGAGCGCCTCCAGCCCGGAGAACTGGTCGTGGGCGAGCGCCTTGGTCGGGGCGACGTACAGGACAGTCGCTCCGCGCTGGTCCAGTGGACCCCGGGCACCACGGATCGCGGCCAGGGTCGGCAGCTGGTAGGCGAGGGACTTGCCGGAGGCCGTGCCGGTGGCCAGGACGACGTGGGTGCCTGCGTGGGCGGCGTCCGCGGCCGCCGCCTGGTGTCGCCACGGCTGGACGACACCGTGGCGGATGTACGCCGAGCGCACGTCGTCCGGCACCCAGCCCGGCCACTCGGTAAGGACGGCCTGGCGGGGAGGCAAGATCTCCAGGTGCGTGAGCCGGTCGGCCCGGCCCGGGACCGACGTCAGCCTGTCCACCAGTTCCGCGACGGGGAGTCGTCGGTGCCCGGCCGTGCTGTCCACACCGGAAGTCTGGCAAAGGCCGTGGACAGGCCGGCCGCCGGAACCGGCGCGCCGGGGTTGTCTTTCTCCCGAGACTTGGGGAACATTCGGCAGGCTGGGCATGCGCGTGGTTTCATATTGCCCGTAATGCTTTCGGCTTACGGGGTGATGGTGACTCGGCACCGCGCCCCGGAGCCTCAATGGGAGACACCGTGGACCTGACTCTTTCGACTCGCGACGTCGACGGCCGGACCGTCGTTGCCGTCGGAGGCGAGATCGACGTCTACACGGCCCCCAAGCTGCGCGACAAGATCACCGAGCTCGTGGCGGCGGGCGTCTACGACATCGTCGTGGACATGACCGCCGTGGAGTTCCTCGACTCCACCGGGCTCGGTGTCCTGGTCGGTGGCCTGAAGAAGGTGCGTGCCCACGACGGCTCGCTCCAGCTCGTCTGCAGTCAGGACCGCCTGCTCAAGATCTTCCGGATCACGGGGCTGGCGAAGGTCTTCGTCATCCACGACTCGGCCGACGCCGCGCTCGCGGCGCACTGACCGCGTCGACCTTCGGGTCCGACTCGTGTGCGTCGCCTCACACCTGTGTGACCAACCCCGGATCGGCCTGCGTAGACTCCGCGTCGTTCGTGAGATCTGACTCACTCCCAGGAGGACGCACATGACCGGGATCCTTCCCGCCGTCGTGGAACTCTCCGGAGGCAACCTCGTTCTGGTCATCGTCGTCGCACTGATCGCGCTGGGCGCGCTCGCGATGGCGGCGATGTTCCGCCAGGAGGTACTCGCCGCCGGTGAAGGCACCGACAACATGAAGAACATCGCCCAGGCGGTGCAGGAAGGCGCCAACGCCTACCTGACGCGGCAGTTCCGGACGCTCGCCATCTTTGCGGCCGCGGCGTTCTTCCTGCTGCTCGCGCTGCCGGCCGACGACCTCTCGGTGCGGATCGGGCGGTCGATCTTCTTCCTTGTCGGGGCCGGCTTCTCGGCCTCGGTCGGGTACCTCGGCATGTCCCTGGCAGTGAAGGCCAACCTCCGGGTCGCGTCGGCCGCGAACGAGAGTGGCCGCGACCCGGCGATGCACATCGGATTCCGCACCGGAGCGATGGTGGGCATGCTGACCGTCGGTCTCGGCCTCCTGGGGGCCAGCTTGGTGGTCCTGCTGTTCCGCGACGAGGCGGCACACGTCCTGGAGGGCTTCGGCTTCGGCGCGGCCCTGCTCGCCATGTTCATGCGAGTCGGTGGCGGCATCTTCACCAAGGCTGCCGACGTGGGTGCCGACCTGGTCGGCAAGATCGAGCAGAACATCCCCGAGGACGACCCGCGCAACGCCGCGACCATCGCCGACAACGTCGGTGACAACGTGGGCGACTGCGCCGGCATGGCGGCCGACCTCTTCGAGTCGTACGCCGTGACCCTGGTCGCCGCCCTGATCCTCGGCTCGCAGGCCTTCGGCGACAAGGGCCTTGTCTTCCCGCTCCTGATCCCCGCCATCGGCGCCCTGACGGCTGTCGCCGGCGTGTACCTGTGCCGGCCCCGTGCCGGTGAGAACGGGCTCAAGACGATCAACCGGGCGTTCTACCTCTCGGCCGGTATCGCGGCCGTGGCCTGCACGGTGCTGTCCTTCGTCTACCTCCCCAGCGAGTTCGGTGACTTCGTGAACATCGTCGGGCGCGACATGTCCGGCGCCGAGGGCGACCCGCGGGTCATCGCCTCCGTGGCGGTCGTGATCGGCATCGTCATGGCGGCCGGCATCCTGGCGCTCACCGGCTACTTCACCGGCACCGAGTACCGCCCGGTGAAGGACGTCGGCAAGACCTCCCTCACCGGCCCCGCCACCGTGATCCTGTCCGGCCTCGCCGTCGGCTTCGAGTCGGCCGTCTACACCACGCTGGTGATCGGCGCCGCGGTGTTCGGCGCCTACCTGCTGGGTGGCGCGACGCTGACCGTGTCCTTGTTCGCGGTAGCCCTGGCTGGCTGCGGCCTGCTCACGACGGTCGGCGTGATCGTCGCGATGGACACGTTCGGTCCGGTTTCCGACAACGCCCAGGGCATCGCCGAGATGTCCGGCGACGTCAGCCCGGAAGGTGCCCAGATCCTCACCGAGCTCGACGCCGTCGGCAACACCACGAAGGCGATCACCAAGGGCATCGCGATCGCGACCGCCGTACTCGCTGCCACGGCGCTGTTCGGTTCCTACGCCACGTCGGTCGCCGACGCCCTGAGGGACGCGCAGCCGAGCCGGGACGAGTTCGCGCTGCTCGACTTCACCGTGTTCAACCCAGCGGTGCTCGTGGGAGTGCTCCTGGGTGCGTCCGTGGTGTTCCTGTTCTCGGGCCTGGCCATCAACGCGGTCGGCCGGGCGGCCGGTGCGGTCGTGTTCGAGGTACGGCGCCAGTTCCGCGAGATCCCCGGGATCATGGAGGGCACGGGGCGTCCGGAGTACGGCCGCGTCGTCGACATCGTCACCAAGGACTCGCTGCGCGAGCTGGTCACCCCGGGCCTGCTCGCCGTGCTCGCCCCCGTTGCGGTCGGCTTCGGCCTCGGCGTGACCGCCCTGGCCGGGTTCCTGGCCGGTGCGATCGGTGCCGGCACCCTGATGGCGGTCTTCCTCGCCAACTCCGGAGGTGCGTGGGACAACTCCAAGAAGCTGGTCGAGGACGGCCACCACGGCGGCAAGGGCTCCCCGGCGCACGAGGCCACGATCATCGGTGACACGGTCGGCGACCCGTTCAAGGACACCGCCGGCCCCGCGATCAACCCGCTGATCAAGGTGATGAACCTGGTCTCGCTGCTGATCGCGAGTGCCGTCGTGTCGATGGGCGTGGGTGAGGACGAGAACGACCCGTTGCGCATCGTCATCGCGCTGCTGGCCGCGGGCATCATCGCGGCGGCGGTCTACATCTCCAAGCAGCGTGAGGTCGCCATCGGCGACGACGACTCGGGCCAGCCGGCCCCGCCGGCGCCCCCGCCCGCACCGGCGGTGGACGAGGAGCCGGCACCGGAGGAGGACACCGAGCCCGCTCCGACCCAGCGGTTCGAGCCGACACCGAAGCAGTAGCACCAGCAACCACGCTGACCCGTCAGAGTCTCTGACGGGTCAGCGTGTTTCGGGGGCCGGTGCGAGGATGCCTCGGGTGAGCGGTGGCGTCCTGATGAACGAGCTGCGCGCGGCATTGGTGGACGCCGGCTACACCTACGACGGCGTGGCCGGGCTCCTCGGTCGTGAGGCGCACGACGCACTCGCCCGCAACGAGACCACGCCGGGGATCCGGCGGACGACCGGTGGATCGCCGGTCGAGACCCTGACCAGGCTGTTCCTGCTCCAGGCCCCGGTCCCGCGCACGGCTGCCGAGCGCGCGCTGACCGGGCTGCTCGGGTCGCTCGCGGCCGAGGGCGTCGTGGAGCAGACGGCCGCGGACGTCGTCGCGCGCCTCGACGTCCGGCCCTACGCCGCGGGGGAACGTGATCTGTGGGTCATCAGCGACCTGACCCCCGGCCTCGACGGCAGCAGCAGCCGGGTGGGGGTCGACCACGTCCTCGGGATCAGTGCCGCCTCGACGTCCCTGGCCCAGCTCACGATCCGTGAGCCGGTGGAGCGGTCCCTCGACCTGGGCACGGGATGCGGCGTCCAGGCGCTGCACCTCTCCGAGCACAGCGGCCACGTGGTGGCCACCGACGTGAACCCGCGGGCCCTGCGCCTCGCCCGGCTGAACGCTGATCTGAACGCTGGCCGGAACGCTGGGGCCGGAATCGAGCTTCGGGAGGGGTCGTTCTTCGCGCCGGTCGAGGGCGAGACCTTCGACCTGATCACCACGAATCCGCCGTTCGTCATCTCCCCGGCGACCGACCAGCGACGACTGGTGTACCGCGACTCAGGCCTCCCCGGCGACCAAGCCGTCGAGGGCATCGTGCGTGCCGCCCCGGCGCACCTGGTCGACGGCGGCTGGTGCCAGGTCCTGGCCAACTGGGTGATCACGAGCGACGAGCCGTGGGAGGAGCGGCTCGGGTCGTGGCTGAGCGCTGAGTGTGAGGCGTTCGTGGTGCAGCGCGAGGTGATCGACCCGGCGGCTTACGTCGAGCTGTGGCTCAAGGACGCCGGACTGCACGGCTCCGCCCACTACCTGGAGCGGTACGACGCCTGGCTCGGGTGGTTCGAGGGGCTCGGCGTCGAGGCGGTGGGCTTCGGCTGGATCAACCTGCGGCGGGGACCGTCGGGCACCCGTACCTTCCTCGACTGGCCGCACCCCGTCGAGCAGCCGGTCGCACCGGCGATCCTGCAGTGGGGGAGGGCGATCCACCAGGACGTCGGCCTCGACGACACGTTGCTCCGCCGGGACGACGTCGTGCAGGAGACCACGGGCAGCCCCGGTGCCGAGGACCCGACCACGCTGGTGCTGCGGCAGCAGCGGGGCCTGATGCGGGCCCGGCGGGCCGACACCGTCGAGGCCGCGCTCGTCGGAGCCTGCGACGGCGACTTGAGCCTCGGGCAGATCCTCGACGCCCTCGCCCACCTCCTGGACCGGGACGCCGACGAGCTGCGCTCGACGTACCTGCCGGTCGCGGCGGAAATGGTGCGCGAGGGCTACCTGGAAGCCGGCCAGTAGTCAGCGCGCGGACAGCAGCTCGGCAATCTTGTCTGTTGCCTGGTAGCCGTCGGGCACGCCCTGCACCAGGGTCGCCATCGAGTCGCTGTGCTCGAGCCGGAGCGGCAGGATCTGCTGGTAGGCAGGGGAGACGTACCACTCCTGCGCCGCCGCGGCGCTCGGGAACTCGATGATCACGAGGTCGCCGTCCCAGGTCCCCTCGGCCGGGGTCAGCTCGCCGCCGTGTACCAGGAACCGGCCGCCGTACGGCGACAGTGTGGCGTCGATGCGCTGCAGGTACTCGACGATCTCGTCTCCGACGTCGACGTTGCGCAGGTAGGCGACGGCGTAGGCAGTGGTGTCCATCGGGGTCTCCTTCTCGTGGGGTCGGCTCGGTGTCGAGCCGGGGCCACCAAGCCTCGGCGACCGGGGTACCCGCGTCGATTACCTCGGAGGTCATGTGCCGTGGTCCGCACCCGGCGTACGTTGGCGCGCATGACCGAGACGGCGGGCGGATTGATCCGCCACTGGCGGCGCCGGCGGCACCTGTCCCAGCTTGACCTGGCGCACCGGGCGGGCGTCTCACCGCGGCACGTCAGCTTCATCGAGAACGGGCGTTCACGCCCGACCAGTCGGATGATCCTGCGGCTGTGCGACCACCTGGACGTGCCGCTCCGTGAGCAGAACCGGCTGCTCCTGGCGGGCGGTTTCGCGCCGGCCCATCCCGAGCACTCGCTCGATGCCCCGGCCATGGCGTCCGTCCACGTGGCGATCGACGCCATGTTCAAGGGGCACGAACCGTTCCCGGCGATCGTCATCGACGGGGGATGGGACCTCGTGGCGGCGAACGAGGCGGCCTACCGGCTCCTGGACGGCCTGCCCGCGCACGTCCTCGAACCCCCGGTCAACGTCGTGCGGCTCTCGCTCGACCCGGAAGGTCTGGCCCCGCGGATCGCAAACCTCGCCCAGTGGCGGGCGCATCTGCTGCACCGCATCGAGCGGGAGTACGACGCGAGCGGGTCGTCGCGGCTGCGGGCCCTGCTCGACGAGCTCGGTGAGGGTCCCCGTTCTCCAGCGTTGGGCCCGGAGGCGGTTCCCGAGATCGTGGTGCCCCTGCGCCTGCGCGGGGACGGCCCGGACCTTTCCTTCGTCTCCACGACGACGGTGTTCGGCACCCCGCGGGAGGTGACGGTCTCGGAGCTCGCCATCGAGGCGTTCTACCCCGCCGACGCGGAGACCAGGGCGGCGCTCGGGACCTGAGCCCAGCGCACCGCCGTGGGGAGGTTCCTCCGACGACGCGCTACCGTGTTCGGCGCTGAGCCCCGGTGGGGGGTGATGATGAGGCAAGGAACGGCAGGAGCATCCAGTCCAGTGGCACACAAGTTGGTGATCGTCGAGTCCCCGGCGAAGGCCCGCAAGATCGCGGAGTACCTCGGCGCGGGCTTCGTCGTCGAGTCCTCCATCGGCCACATCCGGGACCTGCCCAACAACGCTGCCGACACCCCGGCCAGGATCAAGGACAAGCCGTGGGGGCGGCTGGCGGTCGACGTCGAGAACGACTTCGAGCCCTACTACGTCGTCCCGCGCGACAAGAAGAGCCACATCAGCAAGCTCAAGGGGCTCATGAAGGACGCCGACGAGCTCTACCTCGCCACCGACGAGGACCGCGAGGGTGAGGCCATCGCCTGGCACCTGCTCGACGAGCTGAAGCCGGGGGACATCCCGGTCAAGCGGATGGTCTTCCACGAGATTACTAAACCCGCCATCCAGGCCGCCGCCGACAACCCGCGCGATCTCGACATGGATCTGGTCGAGGCCCAGGAGGCCCGCCGGATCCTGGACCGCCTCTACGGCTACGAGGTCTCCCCGGTCCTGTGGAAGAAGGTCATGTCCGGCCTCTCCGCCGGTCGGGTCCAGTCGGTCGCGACCCGGCTCGTGGTCGACCGTGAGCGGGATCGGATGAAGTTCAAGGTCGCGTCGTACTGGGACCTCGAAGGGACCTTCGACGCCGGCAGCACCCAGGACCAGCGGATGTTCCCCGCCAAGCTCCACGCCGTCGACGGCGCCCGGGTGGCCCGCGGTTCCGACTTCGGTCCCGACGGGTTGCTCAAGAAGCGCGAGGGCATCGTGCACCTTGACCGCAGCCGCGCCGAGGCGCTCGTCGAGGCGCTCCAGGACACGTCGTACGACGTCCGCTCGGTCGAGTCGAAGCCCTACCGGCGCTCCCCGTACGCGCCGTTCCGCACCACCACCATGCAGCAGGAGGCCTCGCGCAAGCTGGGGTTCAGCGCGTCGATGACGATGTCGGTCGCCCAGCGGCTGTACGAGAACGGCTTCATCACCTACATGCGCACCGACTCGGCCACGCTGTCCGGCGCCGCGGTCGGAGCGGCGCGCTCGCAGGTGCGCGAGCTGTACGGAGCGGAGTACCTGCCGGACTCTCCGCGGGTCTACGCCTCCAAGGTCAAGAACGCCCAGGAGGCGCACGAGGCGATCCGACCGGCCGGCGACAGCTTCCGCACCCCTGCCCAGACCGGTCTGACCGGCGACCAGTTCCGGCTCTACGAGCTGATCTGGATGCGCACGGTCGCCTCGCAGATGAAGGACGCTGTCGGGCACTCGGTGACCATCCGCCTCGGCGGTGCCGCGTCCTCCGGCGAGGACGTCGTGTTCTCCGCGAGTGGCCGGGTGATCACCTTCCACGGGTTCCTCAAGGCCTATGTCGAGGGGACCGACGACGCCTCGGCCACCCGCGACGACACCGAGACCAGGCTGCCGGCGCTGACTGAGGGTGACGCCGTCTCGGCCGCCTCGGTCACCGCGTCCGGCCACGAGACGAAGCCACCTGCGCGGTACACCGAGGCCACCCTGATCAAGGAGCTCGAGGAGCGCGAGATCGGCCGCCCTTCGACGTACGCCTCGATCATCAAGACGATCATCGACCGTGGATACGTCTACAAGAAGGGCACCGCCCTGGTGCCCGCCTGGCTGGCCTTCTCCGTGACCCGCCTGCTGGAGGAGCACTTCGAGCGGCTGGTCTCCTATGAGTTCACCGCGGGCATGGAGGACGTGCTCGACGAGATCGCAGCCGGTCGCAAGGAGCGGGCGGTCGAGCTTGCGGAGTTCTACTACGGATCGGACCGGGTCAAGGGGTTGCACCCGCTCGTCACCGGGCTCGGCGACATCGACGCCAAGGAGATGGCCACCTTCCCGGTGGGCGACGCCGACAGTGGAATCGTGCTGCGGGTGGGCCGGTACGGGCCGTACCTGGAGGGTCCGGACGACGACGGGAACCCCGCGGGCAAGCGGGCCAACGTCCCGGAGGACCTGCCCCCGGACGAGCTGACCCTGGAGAAGGCCCGGGAGCTGTTCGCCAACCCGGCCGGCGAGGAGATCGAGCTCGGCACGCATCCCGAGACCGGACTGCGGGTGGTGGCGAAGAACGGGCGGTTCGGGCCTTACGTCACGGAGTCTCTGCCCGAGGACGCACCCAAGTCGGCCAAGCCGCGGACCGGGTCGCTCTTCAAGTCGATGAGCCTCGACACGATCTCCCTGGAGGACGCCGTCCAGCTGCTGTCCCTGCCGCGCGTGGTCGGAACCGACGCCGAGGGCGTCGAGATCACCGCCCAGAACGGTCGCTACGGGCCGTACCTGAAGAAGGGCACCGACTCGCGCTCGCTCGTCACCGAGGAGCAGCTGTTCACGATCACTCTCGACGAGGCCCTCGCGATCTACGCGCAGCCCAAGGCGCGCGGACGGGCGTCGGCATCCGCGCCGCTCAAGGAGCTCGGCAACGACCCGGTGTCGGGCCAGCCGGTGGTGGTGAAGGCCGGCCGGTTCGGTGAGTACGTCACCGACGGCGAGTACAACGCCACGTTGCGCAAGGACGACACCGTCGAGGCGATCACGCTGGAGCGCGCTGCCGAATTGCTCGCGGACCGGAGGTCTCGCGGCCCGGCCAAGAAGGCGTCGAAGCGCGGGGCGAAGAAGTCGACCGCCAAGAAGGGCGCCAAGAAGGCGAAAACCGCCAAGAAGACGGCCAAGAAGGCCTGAAACGCCACTGGTCCAGACCACTGTCAAGACACTGTCAATCGTCGGACACGCAGGATTTGCGGCGTCACAATTCAGCCATGCCCAGAAATCCCGGCACCATCATGGTTCTGATCGGGGTCACCGCCCTGATGCTGGCCGGGGCTTTCTATGTCCACCTGCTGTTCCTGACCGAGCACTGCTTCTACTTCGGAGGGGCCAACTCGAACGTTCCGGCGCAGGAGTCGGTGCAGGGCAAGTTCTGCGGTGAGCCCGGGTCGAACGTCAACATGGTCCTGTTCGGGTTCGAGTCGGCCGCGATCGTGGCCCTCATCTTCCTGGTGACCATGTGGCAGAAGGCTCGCGACTGGGTCGGCAAGGGCGTGGCGCTGCTGGTCGTCCCCGCTGTGATGGGCATCGCCTGGGGAATGCTGTCGCTACCGCCCGACACCTGCTCGGAAGAGACGGCGGCCCACTCGCCGATGGCGGCTTGTGCCACGGACGCCAGGTAGGGCGTGCGATACGCCCGCCCCGACGTGACTGCCGTCGGCGTCACCTCGTAGGTTCACTTCGTGCACCTGCATCCCGGCGTCTACACGTCCACGGGGGTTTTCGTGTGCTTCGAGGGCGGCGAGGGTGTGGGCAAGTCGACGCAGGCGGGGGCGCTGGAGCAGTGGCTCCGCGACGAGGGGTACGTCGTCCGGTTGACCTTCGAGCCCGGCGACACCGAGGTCGGGCGCCGGGTCCGCCAGATCGTCCTCGACCCCGCGACCGGTGACCTCTCCCATCGCACCGAGACCCTGCTCTACGCAGCTGACAAGGCCGAGCACGTCGACACGATCGTCCAGCCGGCTCTCGACCGGGGCGAAGTCGTGATCACCGACCGCTACGTCGACTCGGCGCTCGCCTACCAGGGCGCCGGCCGCGACCTCGACCTCGCGCACGTGGAGCAGGTGCAGCGGTGGGCGACCCGGGACCTGCGGCCGCACCTGACCGTCGTCCTCGATCTCGAGCCCGAGCAGGGCCTGGGCCGCTTCGCCGAGCGGGACCGGATCGAGGGTGAGTCCCTCGAGTTCCATGGCCGGGTGCGTGAGGCCTTCCTCCGGATGGCCAAGGCCAACCCCGACCACTACCTGGTCGTGGACGCCCGCATGCCGGCCGATGACATCGCCGATGAGGTCCGGGCCCGCCTGCGGCCCCTGCTGCGGCAGGCCGTCCGATGACCGCGCTCCAGGAGCCTCGCTCCTCGGGGGGCGTGTGGGAACGTCTGGTCGGGCAGCGCCGCGCGATCGCCGCCCTGGAGGCCGCGGCCGCTGGGCACGGCATGAGCCACGCGTGGCTTTTCACGGGTCCGCCCGGGTCCGGACGGTCCAACGCCGCGGTGGCCTTCGCCGCTGCGCTCCAGTGCGAGACCGAGGGCTGCGGTGACTGCCACGCCTGCCGCACCGTGCTCGCCGGCACCCATGCGGACGTCTCCGTGATCCGCACCGAGAAGCTGTCGATCGGCGTCGACGAGGTGCGTGACCTGGTTCGTCGCTCGGCACTCGCGCCAGTGGGTCGGCGCTGGCAGATCATGGTGGTCGAGGACGCCGACCGCCTGACCGACCAGGCCCAGAACGCCCTGCTCAAGGCGATCGAGGAGCCCACCGATCGCACGGTGTGGATGCTGTGTGCCCCCACCGTCGAGGACGTGCTCCCGACCATCCGGTCCCGCTGCCGTCTGGTCACCCTGGCCACCCCCACCACGCCCGACGTCGCCGCATTCCTGGTCCGGGAGGAAGGGGTGTCCGAGGCGCTGGCAGCCAGTGCCGCGCGGGCCAGTCAGGGCCACATCGGTCGCGCCCGGGCGCTGGCTCGTGACGAGGCGACGCGCAACCGGCGCCGCGAGGTGGTCACGATCCCCGCGCGGCTGGCGACCCTGGGCGACTGCATGAACGCCGCAGCCAACCTCAACGAGGTGACCAAGGAGGAGGCCGACGCGATCACCAGCGCCCTCGATCTGCGGGAGAAGCAGGACCTCGACGCGTCGTACGGTGTGGTCGAACGCGGCCGTCGGCCCCGCGAGTACGCGCCGGCCCTGGCCAATCTCGAGAAGGCGCAGAAGACCCGCGCCAAGCGTCGCCACCTCGATGTCGTCGACCGCGGACTGATGGACCTGGTGTCGGTCTACCGCGATGCGATCGCCCTCGCCAGCGGAGCGCCGGGCCCGCTGATCAACGAGGAGATCCGTCCCGACATCGACCGGGTCGTGCGGTCGTCGACCCCCGAGCTCAACCTGCGTCGTATCCGCTGGATCTTCCAGGCGCGCGAGCAGATGTTGGAGTTCAACGTCCCGGTGGCGCTGGCCCTGGAGTCGATGATGCTGGCGCTGAAGGTCCCCGACGGGGCCGGCCGATGAAGCGCGTGGTCGTGGCGGTGGTCGTCCTTGCCCTGCTGCTGGTCTCAGGTGTGGTGACGGTGCTGGCCGCCCTCGGCTCGGACGAGGAACCCGAACCGGAGCAACAACCCGCCGCGTCGTTGGCTCCCGAGCCGGGATCGACGGCCCCTCCCTCCCCGAAGCTGGCCCGCTTCTACGCCCAAGGCGTGACGTGGGCGCCGTGCCGTGAACGGTTCGAATGCGCGACGATCGAGGTGCCACTGGACTACGACGCCCCCATGGGCGCGACGATCGAGCTGGCCCTGCTCAAGCATCCTGCGGCCGACCCGGCGAACCTGGCCGGTTCGCTGGTGGTGAACCCCGGAGGGCCCGGCGCCTCTGGCGCCGACTTCGCCGCGCAGGCGGAGCTCGCTTTCGGCGACCCGCTCCTCGACCGCTTCGACATCGTCGGCTTTGACCCCCGGGGCACCGGCGCGAGCAACCCGGTGGATTGCCTGACGGACACCCAGCTGGACCGGAGCATGGCTTCTGACCCAACGCCGGACACGGAGGCCGAACGACGCGAGTTCGAGCGCTGGAGCAGGGTCACCGACGCCGGATGCCTGACCCGCACGGGTGACGCGATCGCCCACGTGTCGACCATCGAGGCCGCGCGTGACCTGGACGTCCTCCGCGCCACGCTGGGGGATGCGGAGCTCGACTACTACGGGGCGTCGTACGGCACCATGCTGGGCGCCACCTATGCGGAGCTCTTCCCGACCAAGGTGGGGCGGTTCGTCCTGGACGCCGCGGTCGATCCCACGCTGAGCCTCCGTCAGGGCGCGCGCTCGCAGGCCCGCGGCTTCGAGACCGCGCTACGCGCCTACGTCAAGAACTGCCTGGAATCGACCGACTCGTGCTTCCTCGGCGACTCAGTGGATGAAGGCGTCGCCCGCGTCCAGGAGCTGCTCGAGGACCTCGATGCGGCGGCGCTGCCGACGAGCGACGGGCGCGCCCTCACCGAGGGACTCGCGACGACGGGCATCGGGATCGCGCTCTACGACCGCGAGGCCTGGGGGCTCCTCAGCCAGGGCCTCTCGTCCGCGCTCGACGGGGACGGCACGATGCTCCTGATCTTCGCGGACGCCCTGGCCACCCGGCAGCCGTCCGGCGAGTACTCCACGAACCTGGTCGAGGCGAACTACGCCATCAGGTGCCTCGACGATCCCGCCTCCGTGCCGGTCGAGCGGGTCGAGGCCATGGTCCCGGAGCTGGTGAAGGTCTCGCCGACCTTCGGGAGGGGCTTTGCCTGGGGGCTCGCCGGCTGCTGGGGCTTCACGCCCAGGTCGACCGAGAAGCCGATCCGGATCCGGGCGGCTGGGGCGCCACCGATCGTCGTGGTCGGCACCACTCGCGACCCGGCCACTCCCTACGCGGAAGCGGTGGCCCTCGCCGACCAGCTGGAGTCGGGGGTGCTGGTCAGCCGGGACGGCGACGGACACGGCGGCTACAGCGCAGGCAACGACTGCGTCGACGAGGCCGTGGAGGCCTACCTGATCCAGGGCGCCGTCCCAGACGACGGCCTCACCTGCTGATCACCCTGCTCGCTGCCCGATCGGCTCTGCGATCTCCCTGATCCGCGCCGTCGCGAGGTCGATCATCAGCCGTGCTGCGGGGGAGAGGGTCGCGCCGGCCCGGTGAACGATGGCGAAGTTGTCGTAGAGCTTGGGTCGCATCGACACCCACCCGGCCTTCGGTGCCAACCGCGGGAGCAGCTGCTCGGCCGCTCCCTTGGGCAGCACCGAGTCGGCCAGGCCCAGGCCGACCAGTTCGACCGCGATCTCCGGGTCCTCGACCTCGATCCGGGTCTGCGGGTTGCGACCGGTCTCGTGCAGTGCCTGCCGGAGCAGGATTCGGACGGAGTCGTCGGCCCGCCAGGTCGTGTCCGGCATGACCAGGGCCGCCTCGGCCAGGCGTTTCGGCGTGACCGGCGTCGCCAGCCGCTCCGGGTCGGAGCTGATGTAGACGATCTCGTCGCGGGCGACCGGGGTCACCTCCATGCCCTCGCTGCTCACCTGGTGGATGGCGATCATCGCCGCCTCGAGCCGGCCACGCCTCAGGTCCTCCTGCACGTCGGCGGAGTTCTGGCCGATGAGCTCCACTCGAACGCCGGGGTGTCGCGCCAGCACGTCGGCCACCAGGCCGGCGCCGGCATACAGCCGGGCGACCCCGAACATGCCGAACCGGATGGTGCCGCTCTCGAGGGACTTGACGCTCTGCACGGCCTCGCGGGCCTGCGCGACGGTGGCCAGGACCCGCTCGGCGTGCGGCCGCAGGGTGTCTGCCACGGAGGTGGGGACGACGCCCCGTCCGACGCGACGGAAGAGCTGGACGCCCAGCGACCGCTCGAGGCCGCGGATCTGTTCGGAGATGGACGGCTGGGAGTACCCGAGCTGCTCCGCCGCGGCCGTCAGCGACCCGTGCTCGTAGGTCGCGAGGAAGCAGGTGAGCTGATGTGGGGAAAGCATAGGGAGATCCTATGACTCCTGAAGGAAGAAAAGGCTACCCCTATGTATCAGAGTCCCGAATACTTGCTCCTGTCACACCGTCTGTCCGTTTCGAGGGAGGTCCCGATGTTCGACCACAACTGCACCGTCTGCAGCACCCGCCAGCTCATCTTTCCAGGCCTGATCACGTCGATGACCAACACCGACCGTGGCATCGTCGTCGCCTTCACCTGCTGGTGCGGGGCCGAGCAGACCATGACGACCGGCCGGGCCACCGAGCCCCGCCGGAAGGTGACCCTCGCGGCCTGAACGAGTCCCCGTTGGGGTGCGGCGTCGTCGCGTTCGCCGCACCCCCGGGGCGTCCCGTAGCCGGTTTCGTCCACCGACCCCGCCGTCCGTATACTTCCCCGGGTTGCCCGGGCTGTTCCCCCGACGGCCCGGGCAGCAGGCCGCCTTAGCTCAGTCGGTAGAGCGATTCACTCGTAATGAATAGGTCGTCGGTTCGATTCCGACAGGCGGCTCAAGGAAGTCCTCTCCCCGCTCTGTAGCTTCTGGTGCCTTGTTGAGCTCTCCTTTGCGCGGAAGGCGGCACGCGAGACTGCGGAGATAGCATCGCTGTGACGATCGGATGATCTCCGTGGACTGGGAACAGGCGTTTGCCACCGGACATCTTGTGGCCGCGCTGTCAGCGCTGCTTGCGGGTGCCGCCGTTCTGCTGTCACCCAAAGGCACACCCACCCACCGAGCGATCGGAACCGTCTACGTCCTCGCCTTGGTTCTCGTGAATGCGGCTGCCCTGTCGTTGCACAGAGAGAGTGTGTTTGGCGTGTTCCATGCGCTGGCAGTCGCCAGCCTGGTCACAATCGCAGTCGGGCTCTCGCTCATGCTCCTGGGCAGGAGATCGCCGAGGGTCATCGCTACCCACGCGTTCTGCATGACGTGGTCGTATGCGGGTCTGATAGCCGCCGGCTGCGGACAGATGGCCGTCGCTGTCGGTCAGGATCTCGCGGCGTGGGTTGTGCCGGTCGTGATCGGGACAGTGTTGTCCGCCAGCGGTCTCATCATCTTCGGGAGAGTGCCGTCGATCCTTGACCGCCTGCTGGCCGAGTGATGGTCAAGGCCGTCAGACCCTGATGGGGTCACCCTGTCAGCTGGGGCGTCTGGGCCTCGGGCACGAGCAAAATCTTCGTCACAGCCACGCTTGTGAGACGGGCGCCCGGGAGCGCTTTCCCCATTAGGGGGGATGTTGGCGGCCGGCTTCTGGGTTCGAGTGTGTGGTGAAAGCACCGGTATGGCTGCCTTCGGGGGAAGGCTGCGGTGCGCGATGGGGGGAGCCCAATGAACACGCTGCTGCGCCGCGCGACCACGTTCCTGGCGGGGTCGGCTCTGGTGGTGCTCGCGTTCGGGCCGTCACCTTCGGAGGCCGTCAACGCCGACCACGGGACTCGGGTGGTGTCGGATCAGCCCGTCCTCGGTACGCCGCACGTCATGAACGGGACCGTCATCGCGATCACCCAGGTCGGCAACAAGATCATCGCCGCGGGCACGTTCACCTCTGTCAGCCCGTCGGCGACGTTTGCGGACACCAGCGACGACCTCACGCGGAATCGGATCTTCGCGTTCGACGCGACGACCGGCGTGATCGATCCGACCTTCAACCCGAACCTGGGAGGGGCGGCGAACTCCCTGGACACCGACGGGACCTACATCTACGTCGGTGGGGCGTTTGGCTCGGTCAAAGGAAGCGCCGCGATCAAACGGGTCGTGAAGCTCGACGCCTCCGGTGCGGTGGTGGCGGCCTTCAAGGGGGTGCCCAACGCTGCTGTCAACGAGGTCGTCGTGCGAGGACCGCGGCTCTACATCGGCGGCGTGTTCACCCAGGTCAAGCGAGGCTCGGTCACCACGACGAGGCGTGCCCTCGCTGCGCTCGACAGCACGACTGGCGCCGTGCTGGCGGGGGTCAATGTGCCGTTCACCGGTGTCTACGATCCGAAGCGCAAGACACCAGGGAAGACCAGTATCAAGCGATTCGACGTCACGCCCGACGGGTCGCGGCTGGTCGCGGTCGGCAACTTCGGCGCCGTAGGCGGCCAGACGCGCGCACAGGTCGCCGCTGTGGACACCAGCGGCGCGACGGCAACGGTCGCGCCGTGGGCGACCAACCGGTTCGCCAAGGCGCACAACAACTGCAACCTCAAGTTCGACAGCTTCGTCCGCGACGTCGACGTGTCACCGGACGGCAGCTACTTCGTGGTCACGACCAGTGGCGGGTTCGGGGGCGGCGTCGCCTCCAACACGATGTGCGACACCACCTCCAGGTGGGAGACAACCAGCGTGACCAACAACCCCACGTGGGTGGCCTACACGGGTGGGGACACCAGCGAGGGCGTCGCGATCACCGGAGCCGCGGTCTACGTGGGTGGGCACCAGCGGTGGCAGAACAACCCCTACCAAAGCGGTCAGGCCGGCCCAGGCGCCGTGCCGCGCGAGGGCATCGCCGCCCTCGATCCGGTCAACGGGCTGCCGCTGTCCTGGAACCCCGGCCGAACCCGGGGTGTGGGCGCCCAAGCGGTCTTCGCCACCCGACAGGGACTGTGGGTCGGCAGCGACACCACGTTGTTCGCCCACCAGCGGCGTGGCCGGATCGCGCTGATGCCCCTGGCCGGCGGCACCACCGTCCGCGATGTGGCAACCGCCGACCTGCCAGGGGCCCTGTTCGGAGCCCGCGAGTCCGGCAGCGTGCTGGAACGGCGGCCTGTGGACGACCAGGGCGCGCCGAAGGGTCCGGCGACCACCGCGAACACGGCGATGACCTGGTCGAACGTCCGCGGCGCCTTCCTGCTCGACGGCACGCTGTACTACGGCCTCAACGACAACGGCCTCTACCAGCGCACGTTCGACGCGAAGACAGGCGCACTGGGTGCCCAGAGCGCGGTGGACCTGTACGACGACCCCGACACCGGGCAGCGGATCCCCTTCGCCATTTCCACCATCACCGGGATGTTCTACGACCCTGCGACACACCGGATCTACTACACGGTCTCGGCCGACAGCCGGCTCTACTACCGCTACTTCACGCCGGAGAGCAACGTGGTCGGCGCCCGGACCTTCCAGGCCGACGCGGGCGGCGTCAACTTCGCCACCGCCGCCGGGATGACGCTCGCGAGCGGCAAGATCCTCTTCGGGTCCTCGAGCGACGGCGCCTTGCGCTCCGCTTCCTTCAGCGCCGGCCGGGTCACCAGCGCCGCGACCGTGGTCAGCTCCGACGGGACGTGGCGATACCGCGCGCTCGTCATCCCCAACAAATGACGCCCGGGATGGTGGCCGGCATCGCGCTCACCACCGATGCGCTGGACGGGTCGGACGTGCTGCCGTTCCTGTTCCCGGCCGCGCTGCTGCTCGCCGTGTACGGCGCGGTGCGGCTGGACCGGATGCACCGGGCAGGCGAGATCGAGGCCCGGTCGCACTGGGTTCGCTGGCTGCTGGAGGACTCCGACACCCGGCCCTAGACCCGTCCGCGGTACCCCCCCGCACGCGGATGGAGCAGCGCCCCCGATCGCGCCGGGCAGGCACCCGGCTCGCGGGGGCGTTGTCGCGCCCGGTCACCACGAAGTCGCGTGGCGCCTGCCTACTGGACGCCGTACAGGTTGACGACGAACTGCTCGGTGCTGGTGCCGTGAGCGTCCTCGGACGTGATCCAGAGCGAGGCCCTATGACGCGGTGGCGGCATCGTGCCCCGGCGGCGTACGGCGTCTGGACCGCCGCCGCGTCCGGCCGCCGGGCAGGTGGCCTCCTAGAATCTCGCCATGTCCGCGGGCACCGTGCACACCCTGATCCCCATGGGTGGTCGCGACCCCCACGAGCCCGGGCGCTCGGCGACGCCGCTGGAGCTGTTGTTCGACCTGACCTTCGTGATCGCCTTCGGGGTCGCCGCCAACGAGCTGGCGCACGCGCTCGCCGAAGACCACGTGTGGGACGGCATCGCCGGCTTCCTCTTCGCGACGTTCGCGATCTCGTGGGCCTGGATCAACTTCTCCTGGTTCGCCTCGGCCTACGACACCGACGACTGGGTGTTCCGGCTGAGCACGATGGTGCAGATGGTCGGCGTCCTGATCCTCTCGCTCGGGCTTGCGGACATGTTCGCGTCGCTGGTCAACGACGACTACGTGGACAACAGCGTGATGGTGCTCGGGTACGTCGTGATGCGGGTGCCCATGGTCTTCCAGTGGCTGCGCGCCGCCAAGCAGGACCCAGAACGGGCACCGGCGTGCCGGACGTACGTCGTCACGATCCTGGTTGCCCAGGTCGGCTGGGTGGCCCTGCTGGCAGCCAAGACCTCGGTGGGCGTCACGTTCGCCTGGGCCGGCGTCCTCATCCTGGTGGAGACGGCCGGGCCGGTGATCGCGGAGACCCGCAAGGGCGGCACGCCATGGCACGCCCACCACATCGCGGAGCGGCACGGGCTCCTGGTGATCATCGCCCTCGGCGAGGGACTGCTGGGGACGATGGCCGCGCTCACCGTACTCGTCGGACCCGACGGACCGGGTTGGTCGGCGGACGTCGCCGTGCTCGGCTTCGCCGGGACCGCCATGATCTTCGGGATGTGGTGGACCTACTTCGTGGTCCCGTGCGGGGAGATCCTGCACGCACACCGGGAGCGCTCGTTCGGCTGGGGCTACGGCCACATCCCGCTGTTCGGTGCCCTGGTCGCGGTAGGCGCGGGGCTGCACGTCGCGGCCTACTACCTCGAGCACCACTCCGCCCTCGACACGACGGCCACGCTGCTCACCACGGCGGTACCGCTGGCGGCGTACATCGCCGGCATCTACCTGCTCTACATGCAGCTCACCCGGACCTTCGATGCGTTCCATGTCGTGCTCATCACGGGTTCGGCTGTGGTGATCGCGGCGGCGATCGGCCTGGCGGCGGGTGGTGTGCCGCTCGCCTGGTGCGTGCTGGTGCTCGCCGCCACACCGTGGGTGACGGTGATCGGCTACGAGACGGTCGGGCACCGCCACAACGAGGCGGTCCTGGCGTCGCTCTGACTGCCCAGGTCGTCCAGAGCACCCGCCCCCGTCACGGTGCCCTGGACGACCAGCAGAAGGCCGTCCGACGTGACCCGGTGCGTGACCGAGACGTCATCCGACGTTGCCCGGTGAGAGGTTTGTCGCGCCTGCCCCGACACGGTGCTTGGCGGAGTCGTCCATGCCGGGCCTCCCAACGGGAAATGCCGTCGGGGTCCGGGACGACCGTTCTCCGACGGAAGATAGTCGGTCTTCCCGCACTTGTGAAGGAGTACGCTGGTGAAAGGTCGAGCGACTGACCGCGACACCTCGGTGGGTGCCGCACGCGCTCGCTCCGGGAGAGGGTCAAGTGGGCTTCCACGAGGATGCCGAGCGTGCCTCCCTGAGTGATGTCCGAGCGAGACACCTCATGAAGGGTGCCGCCGCGGACGCCGACCTCAGTGGACATGCAGCAGATCTCCAACGTTTGTGTCGTGCTTCTGTCGAGCACCTCGGGCTTGACGGTGCGGTCATCCACTTGATGACGACCGCGGGACCGAGCGGCATCGGCGCCAGTTCCGACCCGCGCAGCTCGCGCTTCGGCGACCTGCCCTTCACCACCGGTGACGGACCCTGTCTCGACGCGTTCTCGGGGCGCCGGCCTGTCCTGATCCCCGATCTGGAGCAGGTGCGGGACCGCTGGCCGGGCTTCTCCTCGGCCGCGCTCGAAGACGGTGTCGGGGCGGTCTTCTCGCTCCCGCTGCAGATCGGTGCGGTGGCGTTTGGCGTCCTCGATCTCTACGCCTGGAAGGCGACGCGGCTCGCCGAGAAGCAGGTCGCACTTGCGCTGGCGTTTGCCCGGGTCGCCACTGAGATACTCCTGCACACCGCGGACCGCACGGCGGGGTCGGACGGCTCGGACGAAGGCAAGCGCCATGGCCGGCTCCTCGACCACAGGCCCGAGATCCATCAGGCCCAGGGCATGGTGATGATCGCCCTCGGCCTCACCCTCGCCGACGCCATGGTCAGCATGCGCGCCCACGCCTTCAGCAGCGGCCGGCCGCTGATCGACATCGCACGCGAGATCCTCAGCGGCGGCCAGATCCCGGACGCCCGCGGTCCCTGATCCTCGAGCTCACCGATGGCATGTCCGGCCTAGACTGACCAAGAGAAAGGATGACCCTGTGATCGCGATCGAGAGGCTTGCCGACGTGTTCGTCGACGTCGCCGACACGCTCGTCGCCGACTTCGACCTGATCGAGTTCCTGCACAGCGTGGCCGCTCATGCGACCGAGATCAGCGGCGCCGCCGCCGCGGGACTCATGCTGACCGACGAGGACGGCGGGCTCCACCACATGGGCGCGTCCAGCGACGACGCCCGGCTGCTCGAGCTGTTCCAGCTGCAGAACGCGGAGGGTCCCTGCCTCGACTGCTGCCGCACGGGCCAACCCGTGATCAGCACCGACCTCGCCGCGTCCGCGGACAGGTGGCCGGTGTTCGTTCCCCGCGCCCTCGCGGCGGAGGTCCACGCCGTGCACGCCTTCCCGATGCGACTGCGCGAGAAGGTCATCGGAGGCCTCAACGTCTTCGGGGAGCAGCCAGGGTCACTCTCGTCCGACCAGGTCCGCGTGGTCCAGGCCCTTGCCGACGTCGCCACGATTGCTCTGATCCAGGAGCAGGCAATCAGCCGCGCCGAGATTGTCACCGAGCAGCTCCAGTCGGCTCTGAACAGCCGGATCGTCGTCGAGCAGGCGAAGGGCGCCGTCGCGCGAGCATTCGGAATCACGGTCGAGGAGGCGTTCAAGCTCCTGCGCAGTCATGCGCGCAACTCGCGGATCCGGCTCACCGACCTGGCCCACACCGTTGTCACGTCGCCGGACGGCCCGTCCATCTTGCGCCGATCCCCCTCCGACTGAGCGCACCCGCGGCGGGGCGCCGCTAGGCGGTTCGCCGGATCCGGCCGGCGTACTTCTCCTCGAGGACCTGATTGTGCTCGTCGCCGCCAGGGACGTTTGCGGACAGGTAGACGGGTGGCTCGACTCCGGCGTCCAGCATCCTGCGGACCACCTCGGCCGTGAGCATCTGCGCCAACAAGGCGGCGGTGACCGACGACACCGCACACACCTTGCCGCCGCCGGGGATCTCGAGCACCGCGTCGCCGTACGGCGCCCCGTTGTCGAGGACGACATCCGCGAGGTCGACCAGCTTGGCGCCGGAGGGGTGGCGCGACTCCACTCCGTGCGTGTGGGGCAGCGAGGTGATCGCGATCAGTGGGTGGTCCCGGTCCTTGACGATCCGGGCCATCTCGACCACAGAACCGTTCACCCCTGAGTTGGACGCGATCACGAACACGTCGGAAGGGCTCGGCGCGGCCAGGTCGTAGAGCCTGATCGCGATCTCCGGATCCCGTTCCAGGATCCCGCGGCCCAGCACCTCGGGGGAGTCGCCTCCGTGGACGACCACGTCGCGCAACGCGATCCGGTTGGTCGGCACCAGACCTCCGGCGCGACCGGCGAGCTCCATGGTCAGCGCCTCGGAGTGGCCGGACCCGAACGCCTGGAGCACACCGCCCGCACGCAGCGACTCCGCCACCAGGTCGGCAGCGCGCTGGATCGGACCGGATGCCTGCTGACTAACCTGATCCATGATCGGCCTCAGCGTGTCGAGGTACTCGTCGGCGCTGACGGGGACTGACATTGATGACCACCCTTGCTCGTCGTGACTCCGAGGGGAGTATGTCGTGACCGCGATGTCGCGTGGCCACCTGCTCGTGCTCGGCGGCGACATCGGCGGCACAGCGACCCGCATCATCGTGGCCGACGACGAGGGCACCGTGCACGCCCGAGGGACGGCCGGCGGCGGCAACCCGGTCTCCCATCCGGAGACGGCCGCCGACGCGTTCGGTGAGGCCCTGGCTCGCGCGCTGGAGGGGATCGACGCGCGCCGGATCGGCGCCGCAGTCGTCGGACTGGCCGGCGGCAGCGCGCTCCGCGACCCCGTCGTCGGCCGTCGGTTCGACGCGGCCTGGTCTCGCGCGGGCCTGGCCGGGCGGCCGGACTACCGGCCGGACCTGGAGGTCGCCTTTGCAGCGGGCACCGATGAGCCCGACGGCGTCGTGCTCATCGCCGGGACCGGCGCGGTGGCCGGAACCATCGCCGGACGGCGGCTTGACCGGACCGTGGACGGCCACGGCTGGCTCCTCGGCGACGACGGCTCCGGCTACTGGGTCGGGAGGGCCGCGGTGCGGGCCACCCTGCGCGAGCTGGAGGATCCCGGCCACGAGCCGGGGTCTCTGACCGAGTCGGTCGTGCACCGCCTCGTGGGACAGGTGAAGGTCGACGGCAGCCGCGACCTGCGGGTGCGGATCGTGCACGCGGTGAACGACCGGGCGCCCGTACTCCTGGCCGAGCTCGCGCCGCTCGTCTCGGAGGCGCACCTCGCCGGTGACCCCGTGGCGACCGCCATCGTCGACGGGGCAGCCCAGTGTCTGGCCGTGACGCTCGACCGGCTCGGCCCGCACGAGGGCCCGGTCGTGCTCGCCGGAAGCCTGACCCGACCGGACTCGCCGGTGGGGAGCAGCCTCCGGAACCGGATCGACCGTCCGGCGGCGATCCGCACGGCGCACGACGAGGTTGCCGGTGCCGCCTGGCTCGCCCTCACCGCCGCGGACGTCGTCCTCGCCGCCGATCCACGGGTTCGAAACCGGCTTCTGGAAGGGGCGGATCGGACGAGCCAGCGTTGACTGATCGTGATCGGAAGGAGTCTTGATCACTCACACTCGAACATCTAGGGTGCTGTTGATCGGTCAGGTGGCCTCGGGCCACACCTTGGGCGTCCGAAGGAGAGTCCCACGACATGAACACCTCCTACCCCACGTCCCGCCGCGCATTCCTGCAGCGCTCCGGGCTCGCCGCGATGGCCGTTGCCGGAGGCTCGTCCTTCCTGGCCGCCTGTGCCAGCGGAGGCGGGAACGACGATGACGGCGGTGGGGGTGCCGAGCAGACCGAGGAGAACCCGTTCGGGGTGCAGGCGACGGCGCCGTTGTCGGTGGTCATCTTCAACGGTGGGTATGGCGACGAGTACGCCAAGTTCCACGAGGCGATCTACCAGGAGAAGTTCGCGGACGCCGAGATCACGCACAAGGCGATCACCGACATCCGCCAGCAGATGCAGCCGCTCTTCAACGCCGGCAACCCGCCCGACGTGCTCGACAACGCGGGCGCCGAGGCGATGCCGATCTCGACCCTCGCCGACACCGGCCAGCTGGCCGACCTCACCGACCTGTTCGAGGCCGACGCGATCGGCTCAGGAGGGCATGACGGTCCAGGACACGCCTCAACCCGGTCGCGATCGAGTCGGCGCAGTACGCCGACAAGCCGCTGGTCCTCAACTACGCGCTGCAGGTCTACGGCCTCTGGTACGACCGAGCGCTCTTCGACGAGAAGGGCTGGGAGCCCGCCGAGACCTGGGCCGACTTCCTCGCCCTCTGCGAGGAGATCAAGGGCGCCGGGATCGCGCCGATGGCGCACCAGGGCAAGTACCCCTACTACATCCAGCAGGTGCTGATGGACCTGGCGGTCAAGCACGGCGGCCCCGAGGTCGTCTACGCGATCGACTCGCTCGAGCCCGGAGCCTGGGAGCACGACTCGATGCGGATGGCCGCGGAGGCGCTCGCGGAGATCAAGGCCAAGGGCTACATGCTCGAGGGCACCGAGGGCCTCGACCACATCCAGTCCCAGACCCGATGGAACGAGGGCAAGGCGGCGTTCATCCCCAGTGGTTCGTGGCTGGAGAACGAGCAGAAGGAGCGTCGCGCCCGCTGCCTTCGAGACGACCGTCGCTCCGACCCCCTTGCTGGACGGCGCAGCACTGCCCTTCGACTGCACCCGCGTCGAGGCGGCGGAGGCGTTCATCGTCCCGGCCAAGGCCGAGAACGTCGTCGGCGGCATGGAGTACCTGCGGCATCATGCTGTCCAAGGAGGGCGCCGCGGAGTTCACCAAGCTGACCGCCGGCCCCGACCGTCGTCGACGGCGCCGACCGAGGGCTCGACCTGAGCCCGGGCGCCGCGTCGGCCATCGGCACTGATCGACTCCGGCGGCGACAACAACTGGAACTACTACTACGCGATCTGGTACACCCCGCTCGACCCGAAGATCCAGTCCGCGGTGGGCGAGCTCGCCGCCGGGCGGATCAGCGCGCGACGAGTTCTGCAGCGAGGCCCAGGAGGCCGCCGACGAGGTCGCCGAGGACCCGGCCACCCAGAAGCGCACCCGCACCTAGCGCGTAGCGTCGGCGACGGAGTATGCGTCGATGCGCACGGAGTCCCGTTCATCCTGGGGTTCCTGGCCCCCGGCGCTCCTCGCTGTACGCGGTCTTCGTGATCTCCCCGTTCGTCCAGGCCTTCCACTACTCCCTGACGGACTGGACCGGCATCTCGCCCGAGTTCGAGTACGTCGGGCTGCAGAACTTCGAGCGGCTGCTCGACGACTCGCTGTTCCACACCGCCCTGAAGAACAACGCACTGATCCTCGTCGTCGTCCCGATCGGCCACGATCCTGCTGGCGCTCTTCTTCGCGTTCCTGCTCAACGTGGGCGGCGGGTCGCAGGGCGCGGGGGTCAAGGGCATGCGGGGCAACGGCTTCTACAAGCTGGCGTTCTTCCTGCCCCAGGTGCTGTCGGTCCCGGTGATCGCCGTGATCTGGGCGGTGATCATGGATCCGACGCCCGACGGGCTCGCTCAACTCGGTGCTCGGGCTGGTTCGGGCTCGGGCCGCCATCGGCTGGCTGCCGATCCCAACCTCGCCCTGTGGTGCGTGCATGTGGGTGCTGGTCTGGGGGAGCGTCGGGTTCTACCTGGTGCTGTTCAACGCGGCCATGTCCTCGATCCCGCGCGACATCTTCGAGGCTGCGGTGCATGGACGGCGCCGGCAGGTACGCGACGTTCGTCCGGGTGACCCTGCCGCTGCTGTGGGACACCGATCCAGACGTCGTGGGTCTACCTCGCCATCCTGGCGCTGGACGTCTACGCGCTGGTCGCGGTGATGACCGCCGGGCCCGGGTGGTCCCGACAACGCCACCCAGGTGATGTCGCTGCAGATCGCGCAGAACGGCTTCCAGTTCGGTCGCGCCGGCTACGCCTCCGCGATGGGCGTCGTGCTGTTCTTCCTGACCCTGCTCGATCGCCGCTGGTCATGCTGCGGGTGACCCGGCGTGAGCGGATCGAGTACTGAGCGGTGTGCCGATGACGATGACCGCGACCACCGAGCCCCCGCGATCGGACCGGGGCCAGCCGCCGGCGCCGCGACGGGACGGCGCACCGGCGGGCACAGCGGCGGAGACGTCGCATCAACGTCTTCTCCCACGCCGTCCTCGTCGGCTGGTCGATCCTGGTCATGGTGCCCTTCGTCTGGGCGCTGGTCGCCTCGCCCAAGACATCGCGCGAGATCTTCGCGGACCCGTGGTCGCTCCCGGAGACCTGCAGTGGAACAACTTCAGCCGGGCCTGGGACAAGGGCGTCGGCGAGTACCTCGCTCAACAGCATCGTCGTCGTCACCGGCGGCGTGGTCCTGACCATGCTGTTCGGCTCGATGGCCGCCTACGTCCTGGCGCGCTACGACTTCCGCGGCAACCGGTTCATCTACTACCTGTTCGCAGCCGGCATGATGTTCCCGGTCTTCCTCGCGATCGTGCCGCTGTTCTTCGTCGTGGAGAACCTCGGCATGCTGTCGACCTACCAGGGCCTGATCCTGGTGTACGTCGCGTACTCCCTGCCGTTCACGGTCTTCTTCATGCACGCCTTCTTCCGGACGCTTGCCGACCGAGGTCGCCGAGGCGGCGATCATGGACGGCTGCTCGCACACCGCGCGTCTTCTTCCGGGTGATGCTGCCGATGGCCAAGCCCGGCCTGCTGAGCATCGGCATCTTCAACGTGCTCGGGCAGTGGAACCAGTTCGTCCTGCCGGCGTTCCTCTCTCCCGAGAAGCCGGTGCTCGCGCAGGGCATCGCCAACTGCTGGCCAGCCAGCGCTACGAGGGCGACTGGGGCGCGCTGTTCGCGGCGCTGGCGATCGCGATGCTGCCGGTCGTCGTCGTCTACCTGATCTTCTATCGCCAGATCCAGGCGGGGCTCACCAGCGGCACGCTGAAGTAGCCGCTCGCCTCCTAGGGCGACCCGAGGAGCCGCAACAGCCGTTCGACCTCGTGAGCCACGGCATCCCGGCCGGGTCCGAGGTACTTGCGCGGGTCGACGAGCTGTTCGTCGGTCAGAGCATCGCGGACAGCGGCCGCCATCACCGCGTTGAGGTGGGTGGAGATGTTGATCTTGCGCATCCCGTGACGGACCGCGCTCCGCAGTCCCTCGTCCGGCACGCCGGACGAGCCGTGCAGCACCAACGGCACCGGCACGGCGTCGGCAAGGACGCGGATCAGCTCGTCGTCGAGCACGGCTTCGCGGGTGAGCATCGCGTGGCTCGATCCGACGGCGACGGCCAGGGCGTCCACTCCCGTTGCGGCGACGTACGCCGATGCCTCGTCCGGGTCGGTGCGGGCACCGGGCGCGTGGACACCGTCCTTCCCGCCGACCTCGCCGAGCTCTGCCTCCACCCAGACACCCGTCGCGTGCGCCTGGCCCACGACGTCTGAGGTCGCCGCGACGTTGGCGGCGTGGTCACGTGCGGACGCGTCGAACATGACCGAGTTCAGTCCCATACCGATGGCCTCGGTCACCAGCTCGGGCCGGGTCGCGTGGTCCAGGTGGACGACGACGCCGGTCGCCGACTCCTCGGCGATGGCAAGCACCGCGCTCGCCAGGGGAGCGAGGGACCCGTGGTAGTCGACGGTGTTCTCGGAGACCTGCAGGATCACCGGCCGTCCAGCCCGCTCGGCACCCGTGACGATCGCCTCCGCATGCTCGAGCTGGATCACGTTGAAGGCACCGATGCCGGTGCCCGCAGCGCGCGCCGCCGCGGCCAGGTCCTTCATCCGGGCGATGGTCACCGCGAGTCTCCATCCCGGGCGTCGACCCATGGTCTCGTGATGACCCGGTCGTGCACGAGGCGCTGCATCTCGACGTCGAGCCTCCCGGCCACCGGCTCGGCGACCGCGGCGGCCGACACCGCGACGGCCAGCTCCGCGATCTCGTGGTGCGGGCGGCCACTGGCCAGGCCATGGGCGACGCCGGCGGCGGCCGCGTCGCCGGCTCCCGTCGGATTGCCGGGTACGTCGACCGGCGAGGCCACCACCCAACTGCCGGCGTTGGTCGTCACCACCAGACCGTCCGCGCCACGCGTCGCGTAGACGGCCGCCACTCCGCCCTCGACGAGGGAGCGACTGGCGGCCACGACCTCGTCGACGGTCGAGCCGGCACCGGTCAGCTCGGTGAGCTCGTCGGCGTTGGGCATCAGGACGACCCCGCGCACGACGGAGGCCAGCCGGAGCGCCTCACCCGACGTGTCCACCAGCGCCGGCACTCCGCGCCGCAGCGCGGCCTGCGCGAGGTCGGCGGGCAGGCCGAGTGGTGTCTCGGGAGGGAGACTCCCGGAGACCACCAGGCAGCGCGCGTCGGTCATCAGCTCGTCCACCGCGCGGCAGAGCTCGCTGACGGCGGCCGGTGGATCGGGCGGCGGTACCCCCGGCTCCCACAGAGAGGTGGTGCGCTGCGGCTCGACCACCGCCACGGTGCGGCGTACGTGCGGCAGCGCGGTGACGAACCGCTGTGGGATGCCCAGCCGGGCCACCTCGACGGCGAAGGCATCGGAGGCGAAGCCGGTCGCGGTGACCTCCGACCCGAGCTGGAGCAGCACGGAGGCGACGTTGATGCCCTTGCCACCCGGCCCCAGGTGGGTGGTGGAGACGCGATGGACCTCACCCGGGACCAGCGCCGGGATCTCGTAGGTGGTGTCGTAGGCGGGGTTCGGAGTCACCGTCACGATCACGAGAGCGGCTGCCCGCCTCGAATGACACCCGTCACCCGCCACGCCTCGTCGAGGGTCACGAGGTCGGCGCGCAGGCCGGTTGCGAGCCGACCGCGGTCGCCCAGACCGAGGAGCCGCGCCGGGGTTGCCGTGGCGGCCCGGATGACGCGGACCGGGTCGAGCTCCGTCGCAGTGATGCACCGGCGTACGACGTCGGCCAGGTGCACGGTGGAGCCGGCGATGGATGGCGGCTCGGTCGTCGTCCAGGCCGTCCCGTCGATGACCCGAACCGTCGTCGTGCCCAGCTCGTAGTCGCCGTCGTCCATGCCCGCGGCGCCCATCGCGTCACTGACCAGGACGACTCGGTCGCCCGGGTCCAGGGCGAAGGCCAGCGCGATGATCCCGTCGGCCAGGTGGGTCCCGTCCGCGATCAGCTCCACGTGGGCGTCCCCGGCTGCGAGGGCGGCCAGGCTGGCGGCCACGGGGCCGGGTTCGCGGTGGTGCATCGGGGCCATTCCGTTGAACAGATGAGTGACGACGGAGACCGAGTCGCCTGCCAGCGCGGCTCCGAAGGTCGCGGCGTCGGCGTCGGTGTGCCCCAGTGCGACCAGACACCCGGCGCCGGCCACCAGGTCCGACAGGGCCTCGGAGCCCGGCAGCTCGGGCGCCAGGGTGACCATCCGCACGGTGCCGTGCCCGGACGCCAGCCATCGCTTCATCGCGGCCAGGTCGGGCGCGCGCAGGTGGGCCGGGTCGTGCGCCCCGCGATGGCCCGGGCCGAGGAAGGGTCCCTCGAGGTGGCTGCCCAGCACGGACGCGCCGGACTCGGCCACCTCGGCGATCGCGAGCACCCCCGCCTCGATCTCGGCGTCCGGAGCGCTGACCAGTGAGGCCAGCATGGCGGTCGTCCCGTGCCGCAGATGGTGCAGCCCGACGTCGGCGACGTCGGCGGCGTCGCCGGTGGTGACCGTGTGCCCGCCACCGCCGTGGCAGTGGATGTCGACGAATCCTGGTGCGATGGTGCCCGACGGCTGCGCCGGCTCCCCGGTCCACCCGGCTGCGGGGCCGACGTACGAGAGCCGGCTGCCCTCGATCGCCACGACGCCGTCCTCGATGACGCGGTCCTCGAGGACCAGCCGACCGCCCAGAACGCGGGGGTTCGTCACGAGGGGCACGTCCGTGGGGCTCATCTGGTCGTCCACTCGTCGAAGGCCAGCAGTGCCGCGCCGACCACGCCGCCGCGGTCCCCGAGCTGCGCCGCAGCGACCCGAGCCGGCGCCACGACGCGGGTGCGCTGCTTGACGGCATGGCCCAGCGGGTCGATCAGGTCCGGTCCGGCGACCGCGAGGCCGCCGCCCACGACCACGACCTCGGGGGAGGCGAGCAGGGACAGTACGGCGATGCCGTCGGCCAGCGCCTCGATCGCGTCCTGCCACACCTCTCGGGCCACGGGATCGGAGTGCAGCCGCGCGACCACGTCCGCCGCACCGTGCGTGGTCTCGCCGCTGAGCTCGCTGTAGCGCTCGGCGATGGCGGAGGCGGACGCCACCGCTTCCAGGCATCCGTCGCCACCGCACGCGCAGCGGGGGGCGGTGCGGACCGGCACATGCCCCAGCTCGGCGATCTCCCCACGCGGTCCGGACACCAACCGGCCGCCCGAGACCACGGCCGCCGCGATGCCGGTCCCGATCACGACGAACGCCACATGGCTCTCGCCTCGACCGGCGCCATGCCGGGTCTCGGCCGCGGCTGCGGCCGCGACGTCGTGCCCGAGCCGCACCGAGGTCCGCCAGCGCGCAGCGAGCGGCTCCGTCAGCTGCAGGTCCCGCCAGCCGATGTTGGCGCTGTACGTCGCCACCCCGGCCCGCGGGTCGACCAGGCCCGGCACCACGACACCGACCCCGGCGACGCCGCGTGTCCCGGCCTGTCCGAGCAGCTCGTCACCCAGCTCGCCGATCGCAACCAGGGCGCCGTCGCTGCCGGGGGTGGGGCGGCGGGCCGTGGCCAGGACGCGACCGGCACGGTCGACGAGCTCACCCTTGATCGTGGTGCCGCCGACATCGATGGCGACGGCCGTGTCGGGCACAGCGTCGGAGGACGTCACGAGTCAAGGATGATGGAACGGCTCAGGTTTCGGGGCTTTCCGGGGTCGAGTCCTCGATCCGCGCCCCGCAGCAGGCACAACCGGTGGACGAGGACGAGCTCCGCGAGCGGGTCGCGGTCGGAGGTGACCAGGTGGGCCCCGGTGACGGCGACGTCACGGGCGAAGTCCGGGACCAGCGGCCCGAACGCCCACACGGCCCGCCCGGGGGCGGAGATCGAGATCGGCCCGTGGCGGTACTCGGTCATGGAGTAGGAATCCGTCCACGACTGGGTGGACTCCTTGAGCTTGAGAGACGCCTCTTCGGCGAGGGCGAACCCCCAGCCCATCCCGACGAACGAGATCTGTTCGGCGTGGCGCACCTCGGCGAGGTGGTGCGCCGCCACGTCGTCGTCGCTGATCGCCAGCAGCTCACGCGCCTCGCTGGCGGCGCGAGTGAGGTCGTGCCCGAGATGCCAGCGCAACAGGGCGATCGCGGTCGTGGCGGTGCGCGACTGGACGACCGCCTGCTCGTCGATGTGCTCCAGCGAGATGACCTCGCCGAGCTCGACGATGGGCGTGTTGGTGTCGGCCGTGATGACGGTGACCGGCGTCCGGTCGCGCAGGCCTTCGAGCGCCCGAAGGATCTCCGTCGTGGTGCCCGAACGGCTGATCGCGAGCACCCGGTCGTAGTCCCGGTCGAGGCGCGGCTCGCCTCCCGGCCAGGCATCGGTCACGCCCAGGCCGGCCGACTCGCGGATCGCGGCGATCGCGCGGGCGACGTACAGCGAGGAGCCGCACCCCAGGATCGCGACCCGCTCGCCCGGTGCCGGCAACAGTGTGGCGGACTCACGGGCGAGGTCGGCGGCCTCCAGCCAGTTGTCCGGCTGGGTGGCGACCTCGGTGGCCAGGGCGGGGCTCTGCGAGAGGACATCCACGAGTCAATCCTTCGAGAGCTGATCGAACTTGTCAATCCGTATGCCAAGATGAGCAAAACCGATCATCGGGAGGTCGTCATCTCCAGCGCTCGGGACGCCGCCGCTGCCGCGGACCGCCTGCCGCCTGCCGATTCCCCCGCACGGGTCCGGGCGACGACCCTGACCGTGCGGGGATCGGGTCCCGGGGCAGAGAGCATCGTGCCCGCGTTCGAGCCGTTGCGGCCACTGCCGGCGGTGGCGGCCGGTGCCGGAATGCCGGCCGACATGCGAGAACGCGTCGAGTACGGCCGCCTGGGCTCACCGCTGCCCTACGCCGTGCACGACGACTACGACCGGACGACCGCCGCGATCGACCTGCCCGCCCTCGAGCTCACCAACTGCGTCGTCACCGCCACGGTCCTCCCGGGTCTGGGCGGCCGGGTGTGGTCGCTGTACGACGAGTCCCGCGGGCGTGAGCTGCTGCACGTCAACCCGCTGCTGCGGTTCGCGAACTTCGGGCTGACCGGCGCATGGTTCGCCGGGGGCATCGAGTGGAACCTCGGCTCCACCGGCCACAGCAGCCTGTCGTCGCGGCCGGTCCACGCGGGCGTCCTCCGGCGAGCCGATGGCGACGTGCTCCGGCTGTGGGAGTGGGAGCGGACTCGTGACCTGGTCCTGCAGGTGGACCTCACCTTGTCGGGTGACCAGCTCGTGGCATCGGGACGGGTGCTCAACCCGGACCCGGAGGACAAGCCGCTCTACTACTGGACCAACATCGCCGTCCCGGAGACCGCTGCCAGCCGGGTGCTGTGCCCAGCCGCAGAGGCCTGGCGCAGCGATGAGTCGGGTGCGCTGACCCAGGTGCGGATGCCCTTCCCCGATGCACCGGACATCGACGTCAGCCGGCCGATGGCCTCGGAGCACTCGGCCGACTACTTCTACGACGTGCGCGACCAGACCGGGCGGTTCCTGGTCGCAGTCGAGCCCGACGGGCACGGCTTCGGCCAGACCTCGACCGCGCCGCTGACCGGTCGCAAGCTGTTCCTCTGGGGAGCCGGGTCCGGCGGCAGCCGATGGCAGGAGTGGCTGAGCGGGCCTGATGCCCGGTACTGCGAGATCCAGGCCGGCGCGTGCCCCACGCAGCTGGAGCACGATCGGCTCATCGGTCACGGAGTGGCCTCGTGGACGGAGTCCTTCGGCGCGATCGATCTCGCGCCCGACGTCGTGGCCGGTGACTACGAACGAGCCACGACGCTCGCGGCCGCGGCGATGCACGACCGGCAGCCCGCGGAACGGCTCGAGAGCCACCACCGGCGCTGGTTGCACGGAGTGGCGGACGCGGCCCCGGACGAGATCCTCGCCGAAGGCAGCGGTTGGGGTTACGCCGAACTGCTGCTCCGCGGCCCGGAACCGTGGCCACACCGATCCGCCCTCCCGTTCCCCAGGGTCGCCGACGCGAGCGCGGCCGCCGTAGCGCTCGTCCAGCGGGATCGGTTCGAGCTCGAACGGTTGGCCGCTGGCCTGCCCGTTCCCCCGGTGTCGGACCGCTGGTTCGAGCTCCTCCGCGTGCAGTCCGGCCATTGGTGGACAGACCTCGCCGCCGCCGTCAACCACCACCTTCGCGGTCACCACGAGAGCGCCGGGGCGGCATACCGCCGCAGCGTCCGCGCGCGACCGACGGCGGGCGGCCTGCGCGGGCTGGCTCTGCTCGCCGCGGCCGCGGGACGGGTCGATGAGGCCGCGACTCACTATGCCGCCGCCCGTCGGCTGGAGCCGGGCTCGCGGACCCTGGCGACCGAGGAGCTCACCTTGCTGATCGAGGCCGGCCGCCCGGAGGACTGTCTCGCCGTGGTCGAAGCGCTGCCGGCACGGCTGCGTGGCCACGGCCGGACCCGGCTGCTCGAGGCGCGGGCCCTGCTCGCGCTCGATCGCATCGACCGGGCCGCGTCGATCCTCGACGACCTCGAGGTCGAGGACCTCGCCGAAGGTGGGCGCGAGCTGGACCGGCTCTGGGCGCGAGTGCACCCGGACCGACCACTGCCACGGCGGCTGGACTTCCGGATGGGCGACGAGAGGAGCGAGCAGTGACGGCAGAGACAGCGGACCAGGCGACCCGGTGGCGGCTCCTGCTCGACGCGCTGGCCGCGCGTCGGCGGCTGTCGGTGGCGGAGGCGGCGTCGCTGCTGGGGGTGTCGGCGGCCACCGTCCGGCGGGACTTCACCGAGCTGGCCCGGCAGCAGCTGGCCACCCGGACCCACGGCGGTGTGGTGGCGACGTCGGTCGCCTACGACCTGCCGGCGAGATACCGGATCACCCCGGACGACCCCAGGGAGCGGATCGCCCGGGCGGCGGCGAGCCTGGTCCAGCCGCGCTCGGTGATCGCCTTCAACGGCGGTACGACCACCAGCGCGGTCGCCCGGCACCTGGCCCAGCGGCTCGACCTCCAGGAGGTCGGCCCCGAGTCGGTGACGATCGTGACGAACGCCTTGAACATCGCCAGCGAGATGGTGCTTCGGCCCGCCGTCCGCACGGTCGTCATCGGCGGCGTCGCCAGGCCCGAGTCCTACGAGCTGCACGGTCCGTTTGCGAGCAGGGTGCTGCAGGACCTGCTGATCGACCACCTGTTCCTCGGCGTCGACGGACTGAGCGCCACCGAGGGCGCGAGCTGTGTGCACCTCGGTGAGTCCGGCATCAACGCCGAGATGGTGGCCAAGGCCCAGCGCGTCACCGCAGTGGCGGCCTCACCCAAGCTCGGCAAGGTCGCGCTGGCCAGGATCTGCACCCTCGACCAGATCCAGGCGCTGATCACCGACTCCGGCGCCGAACCCGCGGTCGTGGCCGAGTTCGAGGCGGCCGGAGTCAAGGTCACCCAGGTCTGAGGTTCGGCCGTACCGCCCCGGCAGGTCGCCGTACGCGCATGGCTGAGCCCGCTCATCGGTGTGGAGAGGAACAGACCATAGGTCTAGGTCCACAGTCGATTGCTCGGGCAGGGCCGGTCAAGAGACCGGATCGGCAGGGATCCGATCCGTATCCGCGGGCACCGTGGGGAAGATGTCGACCATGATCCGGTAGCGATCTCCGCGGTACAGCGACCGGACGAACTCCACGATCTGCCCGTTCGCCACCCGCGACGTCCGCTCGAACAGGAAGGCCGGGCTGCCGGGCTCGGTCTCGAGGTCCGCGGCCTCCTGCGCGGTGAGCACGCAGGGCTCGATCGTCTGCGTTCCGGACGCGATCGGGGTGCCGAACTGCTCGGCGAGCAGCTCGTAGAACGATCGCCCCTCGAGATCGTCGCCGGTGAGCCCGGGAGTCACGTCGAGCGGCACGTGCAGGTCCTCCAGCGCCATCGGGATGTCGTCGGCGAGGCGGAGCCGACGCACGTGGAGGACGTTCGACTGCGGGGGGATCTCGAGCAGCGACGCGAGCATGACGCCAGCGGCGGACTGTTGCGCGGACAGCGTGCGGCTGCCGGGTCGCAGGCCGCGTGCCCGCATCTCTGCCGTGAACGACGTCGCCGTGAGTCTCTGGGTGACGTCGTGAGCACGCCTGGCCGCCACGAACGTTCCCGAACCCTGTCGGCGGATGAGCTTCGAGTCGAGGACGAGGGCGTCGACCGCCCGCCGCAGGGTCATCCGCGCGACCCCGAGGTCCCGCGCCAGGTCGCGCTCGACGGGGAGCGGCTCGCCAGGGGAGAGCGTGGCGATCAGGAGCTCGAGTTGCTCGCGGACCTGGCGCTGCTTGACGGTCTCCCGCCCGCCCTCGGCGACGGTCATCGGCGGACCCGGGCCGGTGTCATGCCCGGCACGCCGGCGGTCCCCGGGACGTCGCCGTTGAACTCCAGGTGGCGAGTCATCTCCCTAGGGTCCTGCCACGCGGGGTCCTGCGTCGAGACCTGGACCGTGTACGTCGCCCGCCCGATGGAGAGCTGGACATCGGTCCCGGTGACCTGGTCTGACGTCGGGGCAGGCACGAGGATTCGCGGATGGCGCACGAGTGTCTCCGTAGGTATACCAATGGTCCAGAACAATGATGGTCAACCGAGCCGTCACGTCAACCCTTCCCGGGTCGCGATCTTCCGCTCAGCTAGAACGTGTTCTAGATTGACGCCATGACCAGCCCACCGAGCATCCGCAAGCCGCTGCGCGTCGTCGTCTGGTCGACCGGCACCGTCGGCCGGCACGCGATCGCGGGCATCGACGCCCACCCCGACCTCGAGCTGGTCGGCGTCTGGGTGTCCAACCCCGACAAGGACGGCAAGGACGCCGGGCGAGCTGGCCGAGCTCGGCCGCGACCTCGGCATCGCCGCCACGACCGACCGGGACGCGCTGCTCGCGCTCGCGCCGGACGCCATCGTGCACACGGCGATGGCCGACGACCGGGTCTTCGAGTGCATCGAGGACCTGTTCGGCTTCGTCGAGGCCGGCGTCAACGTCGTCTCCAGCGGGCCGGTGCTGCTGCAGTGGCCGGACGAAGATCCTCCGCCGACGAGATGCTCGAGCGGCTCGCCGAAGCCGGCGCGCGCACGGGCGCCAGCCTGCACGTCAACGGGATCGACCCCGGGTTCGCCAACGACGTGCTGCCGCTGTCGCTGACCAGCCTGTCGCAGCGGATCGACGAGGTGCGGGTCCAGGAGCTCGCCGACTACTCGACGTACTACCAGCCGGTCGTGATGCGGGAGATCTTCGGCTTCGGCAAGCCGCTGGAGGAGCAGCCGATGCTCTGGGAGCCGGGCATCCTGACCATGGCCTGGGGGAGCGTCGTCCGGCAGCTCGCGGCCGGCCTCGGCATCACCCTCGACGAGCCGCTCACCGAGGAGGTCGACCGGCGGCCCGCCGACCGCGACGTCGACACCGCCTCGGTCGACGATCGAGGAGGGCACCATGGGCGCCGTCCGGTTCCAGGTGATCGGCAAGGTCGACGGCGTCCCGCGGGTCGTCCTCGAGCACGTCACCCGCACCGCCGAGGACCAGATGCCCGAGTGGCCGAAGCCGACGCAGGGGCGGCGGCTGCTACCGCGTCGTCGTCACCGGCGAGCCGATGATGGACCTCGAGTTCAGCCACCACGGCGAGCACGGCGACCACAACGTCTCCGGGATGATCGTCACCGCGCAGCGGCTGGTGAACGCCGTGCCCGCGGTCGTCGCCGCGCGCGGCGGGCTGGTCACCGCGCTCGACCTGCCGCTCGTCACCGGGCGGGGGCTGGTGGCCCGGTGAGCATCCTCGACCGGTTCGCCCTCACCGACCACGTCGCCGTCGTCACCGGCGCCGGCCGCGGGATCGGCGCCGCCACCGCGGTCGCGTTCGCCGAGGCCGGCGCCGACGTCGTCATCTCCGTCGCGCACGGCCGACCAGCTCGAGAAGGTCGCCGACGCGGGTCCGCGACGCCGGCCGACGCGCCCTCGTCGTCCCGGCCGACCTCAGCGACATCGACGCGGTCGCCGGCCTCGCGCGGGCGGCGTACGACGAGTTCGGGCGGCTCGACACGGTCGTCAACAACGTCGGCGGCACCATCCCGAACGCGTTCCTCGACACCGACGTCGCCTACCTCGAGGAGTCGTTCCACTTCAACGTCAGCACGGCGCACGCGCTGAGCCTGGCCGCCGTACCCCTGATGCTGAAGGGGCCCGACGACGCGCAGAAGTCGATCGTCAACATCAGCTCGATGATGGGCCGCGCGTCCGGCCGCGGCTACCTCGCCTACGGCACCGCCAAGGCCGCGCTGGCGCACTGGGCGCGGCTGGCCGCCCGCGACCTGGCGCCGCGGATCCGGGTCAACGGCATCTTCGTCGGCTCGGTGATGACCAGCGCGCTGGAGTTCGTCGCCGGCGTGCCGGAGATGATGCAGCAGATGGAGGACAAGACCCCGCTCGGCCGGGTCGGCGAGGCCGAGGACATCGCGGCCGCCGCGGTCTACCTGAGCTCGCGGGCCGGGCAGTACGTCACCGGGCAAGATGCTCGAGGTCGACGGCGGGATCCAGGAGCCCAACCTCGACCTCAACCTGCCGGACCTCGGAGTCGGCGCCGACCCTAGAGTCGCCGCAGTGAGCCCGACCCGACACCGCGCACGCGGTCTCGCCCGACTCCGGCAAGCACTGGACCGAGCCGGGTGCCTGGCCGGTCGCCGACGGCGTCCACCGGATCCCGCTGCCGCTGCCGATGGACGGGCTGAAGGCGGTCAACGTCTACGCGATCGAGACCGAGCACGGGCTCACCCTGATCGACGGCGGCTGGGCGATCGAGGTCGCCGCAGCCTGCTGGAGAAGTCGCCTGCGCGACGTCGGCTACGGGTTCGCGCGACATCACCCGGTTCCTGGTCACCCACGTGCACCGCGACCACTACACGCATGGCCGCCGTCATCGGCAAGCGAGTTCGGCGCCGACGTCAGCCTCGGCCTCGGGCGACGAGCCGGCCCTCGACCTGCTCCACGACCTCGAGGACCTCGCCGAGGACCCGTCGCTCGAGGTCCTGCGATCGGCCGGCGCGCCGACGATCGCCGACGGAGTGGCGCCGCTTCACCGACGGCGAGCTGCCCGACCTGGCGTTGTGGGGCTATCCGGACACCTGGCTGGACGGCGACCACGCGATCGCGGTCGGGCACCCGCACCATCGACGCCGTACACACGCCCGGCCACACCCAGGGCCACTACGTGTTCGCCGACCGACCCGCCGGGCTGCTCTTCGCCGGCGACCACGTGCTGCCGACGATCACGCCGTCGATCGGCTTCGAGCCGGTGCCGGCCGAGCAGCCGCTGCGCGACTTCATGGCGTCGCTGACCAAGGTCCGCGGCCTGCCCGACCTGCGGCTGCTGCCCGCGCACGGCCCGGTCGCGCCGTCGTCGCACGCCCGGGTCGACGAGCTGCTCGCCTCACCACGAGGACTCGGCTCGGGCTGTGCCTCGACGCGCTCGCCGTCCGGCCCCGGCACCGGCATACGACGTCGCCCGCGAGCTGCCCTGGACCCGGCACGAGCATGCCCTCGCCGACCTCGACGTGTTCAACGCCGCCATGGCCAGCATGGAGACCAAGGCCCACCTCGAGCTGCTGGTGGCGCGGGGCTGGCGCGCGCGAGGTGACCGACGAGGGCGTCGTGTTCGCGGCGTCGACCGACTGACCACGGGTTTCATGCCTTCTCGGGAGTTCCGAGGAGCAATCACTGGTAACCAGTGATTGAGCACGCCGCATCGGCACGTGCGGGATCCCGTCCTCGAGGAACTCCGGCCCGGTGACCTCGAACCCGAAGCCGGTCGTACCAACCGGCCAGCGGCGTCTGGGCGTCCAGCACCACGTCGCGGTCCGGGCACACGCTCGAGCGCGGCTGTCATCAGGTGGTCGGCCAGACCCCGCCCGCGGGCCTGCGGCGGCCAGCACGACCCGGCCGATCCGCCAGACGTCGACGTCGTCGAGGACCCGGGCGTAGCCGAGCAGCTCGTCGTCGTCGCGCAGCAGCACGTGCCGGGTCCCGGGCTCGAGGTCGCGCCCGTCGAGGTCGGGGTACGGCGCACTCCTGCTCGACCACGAACACGTCCTGCCGCAGCCGCCAGACGTCGTACGCCGTGCGGGCGTCGAGGTGCGTCGAAGGGCACGGCGGACGACGACTCACCGCAGGAACCCCAGCGTCTGGCGCCAGGCCTTCCGCGCCTCGGGGATGAACGGCAGCAGCGGGTAGACGTGGATCAGGTCGGGCACCTCGACGTAGGTCGAGGTCCCAGCCGGCCTCGGCGGCGCGCCGAGCCAGCAGCCGGCAGCCCGGCACCAGCAGGTCGCGGGTGCCGCAGAACATCAGCGCCGGCGGCAGGCCGGCCAGGTCGGCCAGCGCCGGGCTGACCTCGGGCCGGGCCGAGGTCCTCGGGCGAGCCGGCCCACCACTCGGCGTACGCGTGGAGCTTGCCGAGGAACAGCCACGGGTCGATCGCCGCGACTGCCGACGGTCTCGGGGGTGCTCGTCGTCAGGTCGACCCACGGCGAGTGCAGCAGCAGCTGGGTCGGCTGCGGGCCGCCGCGGTCGCGCAGCGCCGAGCGCCAGGGCCAGCGCGTAGCCGCCGCCCGCCGAGTCGCCGACGAGGACCAGCCCGCCGGGCTCCTTGGCCCACCGCTCCGCCAGGTCGGTCATCGGGTCGAACGAGTCGCGCCAGCGTGTGCTCGGGCGCCAGCGGGTAGTCCGGGCAGCACGACCCGCGCGCCGCAGCGCCGTCGCCAGCCGGGCGGCGTACCGGACGTGGAACGGGTCGATCGGCGCCATGAACCCGCCGCCGTGCACGAAGAACACCGTGCGGGCCGGGTCGCGTGCGGCGCGGCGTGATGACGTACGTCGGGAAGCCGGCCGAGTCGTCCTCCTCGACGACGGCGAACCGCCTGTCGAAGCGCGGCACCAACCGGGTCGGCAGGGACCGGTCCAGGCTGGCGTGCCACCGCTCGATCCGCGCCCGCTCGACGGTCGACGTCGTCGAGGTCGCGCGACTTGCGGACCCGGGGCACGGCCCACGCCAGGAACTCGTGCCGGCGGCTCGGAGACATGGCGCCAGTCCAGTAGGACCGTCACGTGCTCGGGACACGGCGATGTCACAGATTCCGGACGGCGCGGTGTCTTGATGTCAACCGCAGCGACACAGGAGGAGACATGCCCAGCACGTTCCGCGTCCCCAAGGCAGAGATCACCGGCGCCTACGGCAAGGTGCTGACGGCCTACGCCCGGCGGACGTTCGGCGAGATCCCCGACAACGTCTACGTGCTCTGGCACAACCGGAAGGCGCTGAAGGCGTGTTCAAGCTTCGAGCAGACGTTCGCGAAGTGCGACGCGCTCGACCCGCACCTGAAGACGTACGCCCAGCTCGCCTCCGCCGGCATCGATCGGCTGCAGCTGGTGCCTCGACTTCGGCTACTTCCTGGCCCACAACGAGGGTCTCGACGTGGCCAAGGTGCGCGAGGTGCCGCGCTGGCGCGAGTCGGACGTGTTCACCGACCTCGAGCGCGACGTCCTGGAGTACGCCGAGGCGATGAGCACGACCCCGCTCGACGGTCACCGACGAGATGGTGGCCAAGCTCGACCGACCGCTCGGCGCACGCCGGCGGTCGTCGAGCTCACGATGATGGTCGCGATCGAGAACGAGCGCTCGCGCTTCAACGCCGCGATGGGCCTGGAGAGCCAGGGCTACTCCGACGTGTGCGAGCTGCCGCTCGCCCAGCCGACGTCGAGCCGGCACCGGTGATGCGTCCGACCGGCATCGACCAGCGAGGAGCACCGCGTGAGCGCGACCGACGTCTTCGTCGCCCACCGCAACCTGCTCTTCACCGTCGCCTACGAGATGCTCGGCTCGGCCGCCGACGCCGAGGACGTGCTGCAGGAGACCTGGCTGCGGTGGGCACGAGGTCGACCGGTCGGAGGTGCGCGACGCCCGGGCCTACCTGGTCCGGATCACCACCCGGCTGGCGCTGAACAGGATGCGCACCGATGGCCCGGCGCCGCGAGTCGTACGTCGGCCCGTGGCTGCCGGAGCCGCTGCTCACCAGCGCCCGACGTCGCCGAGGACGTCGAGCTCGCCGACAGCGTGTCGATGGCGATGCTGCTGGTGCTGGAGACGCTGAACCCGACCGAGCGGGCGGTGTTCGTGCTGCGCGAGGTCTTCGACGTTCGGGTACGACGAGATCGCCGCCGCCGTCGACAAGACACCGGCCGCGGTGCGCCAGATCGCGCACCGGGCCCGCACGCCACGTCGACGAGCGGCGGCCCCACGCGGACGTCACGCCGCGCGCAGCGCGACGAGGTGATCGCCCGGTTCCTCGAGGCCACCGTCGACCGGCGACGTGCAGAGCCTCCTCGACGTGCTGTCGCCGGACGTCGTGCTGGTCACCGACGGCGGCGGCGTGAAGCAGGCGGCGCTGCGCCCGATCCTCGGCCGCGACAAGGTGACCCGCTTCCTGGCCGCCGTCACGGCCGGAGGGCATCGCAGGCCGACCTCGTCGTGGTCAACGGCGCCCCGGCCGTCCGGGTCGTGCTCGACGGCGAGCTCGACACGGTCGGCACGCTGCTGGTCGAGGACGGCCTCGTCACCGGCCTCTACTGGGTGCGCAACCCGGCCGAAGCTGGCCCGGCTGGACGCGGTGGTCGCGCTGACGCGGTGACGTCGTAGGCTGGGACGTCACAGACAGGGGAGCACGCAGCGGGCGTGCTGAGAGTGCGGATCAGCCGCAGACCCTCCGAACCTGATCCGGTTAGCACCGGCGATAGGGAGTCAGCATGAAGTCCACCATCCATGGCGGCCGCGCTCGCCGCTCGCCGGCATCCTCGTCGACCTCGCGGCTGCAGCCTGACCGGCGGCAGGCCGACGACGACAGCGGTCCGGCCCGACGTCCGACGCCGGCGGCGGACGGCACCGTCGTCCTGGTCACCCACGAGTCGTTCCACGCTGCCCAAGAAGCTGGTCCGGGAGTTCGAGGAGGAGTCCGGCTACGACCTCGAGGTCCGCGCCGCCGGCGACGCCGGCGACCCTCACCACCAAGCTGGTGCTGACCGCCGACAACCCGACCGGCGACGTGGCGTTCGGCGTCGACAACACCTTCGCGTCGCGCGCGCTCGACGAGGGCGTCTTCGCCGAGTCGCGACGTCGACGCTGCCGGCCGGCGCCGAAGCAGTTCGCGCTCGAGGGCGACGGCGCGCTGGCCGGCTCGCTCCCGGTCGACGACGGCAACGTCTGCGTCAACGTCGACGACGACCTGGTTCGCCGAGCGCGACCTCGAGCCGCCGGCCACCCTCGAGGACCTCACCGACCCGGCGTACGACGGCCTGTTCGTCACCCCGTCCGCGCTGTCCAGCTCGCCGGGGCTGGCGTTCCTGCTCGCGCACCGTCGCGGAGTACGGCGACGACTGGCCCGACTACTGGGAGCGGCTGCTCGACAACGGCGCGCTCGTGGTCGACGGCTGGACGACGCCTACTACGGCGAGTTCACCCAGGGCGGCGAGCGGCGGCACCCGCCCGATCGTGCTGTCCTACGACTCCTCGCCGGCGTTCACCGTGCCGAAGGGCGACGGACGAGTCGACGACCAGCGGCCCTGCTCGACACCTGCTTCCGCCAGGTCGAGTACGCCGGGGTGCTCGCCGGCGCCGACAACCCCGAGGGTGCGCCGGCGCTGGTCGACTTCCTGCTGTGCCGACGAGGTGCAGGCCGCGCTGCCGACGAGCATGTACGTCTTCCCGGTCGTCGACGGCGTCGAGCTGCCGGCCGACTGGGCGACGGTACGCCGAGCAGCCCGACGTCGCCGTACGAGCTCGACCCCGACGAGATCGCCGAGAACCGTGACGCCTGGCTCGAGGAGTGGCGGGACCTGCGTCACCCGGTGAGCACCAGACGCCGGCTGCTCGCGCTCGCCGCGCTGGCCCTGGTGCCGGTCGCGGTGCTGGGCGTGTTCTTCGTGCTGCCGGTGGCGGGCATGCTCGCCCAGGGGTTCTGGCCCGACGGCGTCTTCGACCCGGCCGGCGTCGCCGAGGTGCTCGCCCGGCCGCGGGTGCACCGGGTGCTGTGGTTCACGCTCTGGTCCGCCGGCGGCCGGGACGGCGCTCTCGCGTGCGCGCTCGGCCTGCCCGCGGCGTACGTCCTGCACCGGCTCGACCTGCCCGGCCGGACCGTCGTGCGGGCGGCCGCTGCTGGTGCCGTTCGTGCTGCCGACCGTGGTGGTCGGCGTCGCGTTCCGCCAGCTGCTGCGGGAGGGCGGGCCGCTCGGCTTCCTCGGCCTCGACCAGACCGCCGGCGGCGATCGTCGCCGGCCTGGTGTTCTTCAACGTGGCGGTCGTGATCCGCGCCGTCGGCGCCGCCTGGGAGTCGCTCGACCCGCGGCCGGCGCAGGCCGCGGCGACGCCTCGGCGCCACCCCGGTGCAGGTGCTGCGGACCGTCACCCTGCCGGCGCTGCGGCCGGCGATCGTGTCCGCGGCCAGCGTCGTCTTCCTGTTCTGCGCCACCGCGTTCGGGATCGTGCTCACGCTCGGCGGCGTCGGCACGCCACCGTCGAGACCGAGATCTACCTGCTCACCACGAGCGTGTTCGACCTCCAGGCCGCGGCCGCGCTGTCGATGCTGCAGCTGGTCGTCGTGGTCGCGCTGCTGCTGGTCGCCCAGCGGCTGCGCGCGGTGCCCGACCCGAGCGTCAGCCGCGCCGTCGTCCGGCCGCCGCGCCGGCCGGGGCGCGACGACCTGCCCGGCTGTCGCCGTCACCGTGGCTGATGCTGGTCCTGCGTCGCGGTGCCGATCGTCACCCTCGTCGCCGGGTCGCTGCGGGTCGGACGGCGGCTGGAGCCTGGCGAACTACCGCGCCCTCGTCGCATCGACCGGCGAGCAGCAGGCGCTGCTGGTGCCGGTCACCGATGCGCTGCGCCAACTCGCTGCGCACCGCCGTCGACGCGACCTGGATGGCGTCTGTCGATCGGGCTGCTGGTCGCGCTCGTCGTGACCCGCCGCTCCCGGTCACGCGCCGAGCGCCGGGTCCGCGGCGGCCTCGACGGCTTCTTCATGCTGCCGCTCGGGGTCTCCGCGGTGACCCTCGGCTTCGGGTTCCTGATCACCCTCGACGAGCCGCCGCTCGACCTGCGCGACACCCCGCTGCTGGTGCCCGATCGCGCAGGCGCTGGTGGCGCTGCCGCTCGTCGTGCGCACGATCGTGCCGGTGCTCGCCGGCATCGACGACCGGCAGCGGCAGGCGGCCGCATCGCTCGGCGCCTCGCCGCTGCGCGCGCTGCTCACCGTCGACCTGCCGGTGGTGTGGAAGCCGCTGCTGGCCGCCAGCGGGTTCGCGTTCGCGGTGTCGCTGGGCGAGTTCGGCGCCACGTCCTTCCTCGCCCGCGACGACGCACCCGACCCTGCCGGTCGTGATCTTCCAGCTGCTCGGCCACCCGGGCGAGCTCAACTACGGCATGGCGCTGGCCGCCTCGGTCGTGCTCGCCGGCGACGACCGCGCTGGTGATGCTGGCCGTCGAGCGGCTCCGCGTCCCCTCCGTGGGAGCGTTCTGATGCGCTCGGCCCTCGCGCGACGTGTCTCCGTGACGCTACGACGGCCTGCCGGCCGTCGCCGACGTCTCCCTCGACCTGGCGGACGGCCAGGTGCTCGCGGTCCTCGGCCCGTCCGGCTGCGGCAAGTCGACCCTGCTGCGCGCGGTCGCCGGGCTGGAGCCGCTGGTCGGCGGCGCGTCGCGTGGGACGGCGCGACCTCGCCGGCGTACCCACCCACAAGCGCGGGTTCGCGCTGATGTTCCAGGACGGCCAGCTCTTCGACGCACCTCACGGTCGCCCGCAACGTCGGCTACGCCGCTGCGGCTGCGTCGCGCGCCCCGGGACATCGCCGCCCGGGTCGCGGAGCTGCTCGAGCTGGTCGGCCTCGACGGGTACGGCGACCGGCTGCCCGGCGACGCTGTCCGGCGGCGAGCGGCAGCGGGTCGCCCTGGCCCGGTCGCTGGCCGTCGAGCCGCGGCTGCTGCTGCTCGACGAGCCGCTGTCGGCGCTCGACACCGGGCTGCGCGAGCGGCTGGCGGGCGAGCTGCGCGGAGATCCTGCGCGCGGCCGGCACCACCGCCCTGATGGTCACCCACGACCACGAGGAGGCGTTCACGGTCGCCGACCGGATCGCCGTGATGCGCGCCGGCCGGGTCGTCCAGCAGGGCCCGATCGACGACGTCTGGCGCCGTCCGGTCGACGCCGGAGACCGCGCTCTTCCTCGGCTACGCCGCGGGTGCTGGACGGCGAGGCCGCACGCTGCTGCTGACGGCCGCGGCATGGAGACCGGCGATCGCGGTGGCGGTCCGGCGCTCCGCCCTGCGGTCGGCGCCTGACGGACCGCTGCGGGGACGGTGCTCGCTCGTCGCGGATCACCCCGGAGCAGGTGCGGCTCGAGGTGGACGTCGACGGCGTCGGGCACGGTCGACGCCGTGGCGCCCCTCGACGTCCACCCGGGCCCGGCGACGTGTCGCGGCTGACAGTGGACGGCACCCGGCTGGCGATCGTCGGCCGGCCACCGACTTCGGTACGGGGTCGGGCCACTCCTAGACTGCGCCCGTGTATCGCCGCGCCTACGCCCTCCTCATCGGGACGGCGCTCGTCATGGGCGCGCTGGCGATCATCACGGCGATCAGCGCTCGACAAGCGGCTGGCGGACCCCGAGGGCTTCCTCGGGCCGTCGTGGCTGCGGCTGCCGATGCTGCTGTTCGGCGCGTTCCTCCTCGACATGCTGCCGCGCACGCTGTGGCAGTCGCGGATGAATCCCGCGGAAGTGGCGCGGGATCGTCCGGGAGCGGGTGCGCACCCACTGGACGCGCGAGCGGATGACCCTCGTCGTGATGGGCCTCGTCTGCTTCTACATCATCTACGTCAGCTACCGGAACCTGAAGTCGTTCCTGCCGTTCGTGCGTGGGCGACGAGAAGTACGACCGCGAGCTGCACCTCGTCGACACGGCGCTGTTCCTCGGCCACGAGCCCGGCAACGTGCTGCACGCCCTGCTCGGCACCAGCGTCTCGCGCACGTCCTGTCGCTCATCTACCTGTGGTTCCTGCCGCTGGTGCCGCTGGCGCTGACCGCGTGGCTGGTCTGGTCGCGCAACATCTCCTACGGCTACTGGTTCGCCACCTCCCAGTGCATCGCCTGGACGCTCGGCACCATCGTCCTACTACTCGCTGCCGACGCTGGGCCCGGGCTTCGAGTACCCCTGGCTCTACGACGACCTGGCCGAGACCCCGACGTCCCAGCTGATGGAGTCGCTGGTCTATCACCCGGCAGGGCGTGATCAGCAAGGGCATCGAGGGCGCCGTGCAGTCGGTGGCCGGCTTCGCCAGCCTGCACTGCGCGATCACGCTGCTGGTCGCGCTGATGGTGCAGTACACACTGCAGTCCCGGGTCGCTCACTGGATCTTCTGGGCCAACTTCGGCATCACCGTCGTCGCCACGCTCTACTTCGGCTGGCACTACGTCGCCGACGACGTCGCCGGCATCCTGATCGCGCTGATCGCCTTCTACGTCGGCGGCATCGCCAGCGGGCAGAAGTTCGAGCGCCACGGGCTGGTCCTCGCACCCGACGACCACCACCTCGGCCGTCCCGGTCGACGGCACTGACCGTTGTCGCGTGGCTCTGATCGTCCCGGTCGAGCGGTCCTTCTGAATTACATGCTTGTAGTTCGTCAAGTCGACACGCCGGTGACTGGAGAAAGATTGTGAAAAGTGTTTCCTTTGTGACTGGTGAGCATTAGCGTGCTCCGAGTGCCTGGGGCGATGGGGAAGTCGCCCGAGGCACCACGAACGAAGGAGACCGTTGTGCGACACCCGGCGTCGGACGCGCCGCCGCCGTCCTGGTCGCGATCGCGCTGACCCTGGCCGCCGGCAGGCCGTCGCCGACGACACCGACCTCCCGTCGCGCAGGAGGTCAAGGAGGCCCAGGACGCGGCCCGCGACAAGGCCCGGGACGTCGCCGCGGTCCAGGCCGACCTGGTCCTGGCCAACCAGCGCTCCAGCAGTCCGCGGTCGTGCGGCCCAGGCCGCCGAGGCCTGGAACGGCGCTCGCTACCGACTCCAGCAGGCGCGCGCCGCCGCGGAAGTGGCCGAGCGCCGCTCGTCGATCGCCGACGCCGACGTGGAGCGCCAGCGGGACGCGTACGCCGACGCGCTCGTCACGTCGTACCAGCTGGCCCCGGGGCTGACCGCGCTCGGCGCGATGGTGCAGTCCGACGGCATCGAGACGGTGATCGACCAGACGACGACCATGCGGACGGCCGAGGACGCGCTCGACGGGAACTACGACGAGTTCCGCGCCGCCTCGACCCTCGCCGACGTCGCCACCGACCAGGCGCAGGAGGCCAAGGCCGAGGCGTTGGCGCTCCAGGTCGAGGCCCGCGAGGCCCGCGACCGGGCCCGCGCGGCGGCCGACGCGGCCGCGGCGCGCCGAGGCCATCGCCGCCGAGAAGGACGCCCTGATCGCGGAGCTCGCCCGACTCGCAGGACATCAGCGTCGGGCTCGCCGAGCGCCGGCAGTCCGCCCTCGAGGAGCGGGCCGCCGAGGCGGCCGCAGCGGCCGCCGCGGCGGAGCAGGAGGCAGCCCAGGACCAGGCCGGCCAGGACCAGGCCACCGAGGAGCAATCCGGGCAGCAGGGTGGCCAGGGCTCCCCATCGCAGCCCGCGGACGACCCAACGACCAGCCCGACCCGCCCTCGACCCCCGACCCACCCCGACGCCGAGCCCGCCTCCACCGTCCGGGGGCGCGCAGGCGGCGATCGCCTTCGCCCGGGCCCAGCTCGGCGAGCCCTACCGCTGGGGCGCCGCCGGCCCGGGCGCCTGGGACTGCTCCGGCCTGACCATGGGCGCCTGGCGCGCCGGCGGCAAGTACCTGCCGCACTACTCCGTGGCGCAGTACGAGCAGTCGACGCCGATCTCGGCCGGCTCCCTGCGGCCCGGCGACCTGGTGTTCTGGGGCTCCTCGAGCTCGCCGTCGTCGATCTACCACGTGGCGCTCTACGTCGGCGGCGGCCAGATCATCCACGCCCCGCGCACCGGTCGTCCGGTCACCCAGGAGTCGATGTACTACTGGATCCCGCCGAACTTCTACGCCCGGCCCGTGACCCACTGCACGGGAACCCGCGGGTGTGCCGGGACCGGTAGCGTCTGGCCATGGCCACCGACGCCGTTCGCCCGGTGCCGGGCGGGGGAGCAGAGGCATACGCCCAGCCCGAGATCGACGTCCCGGCGCTGACGGCCCTGCTCGACGGCAGGTACGCCGAGGTCCGCGACCTGGTGCGCGACCAACCTCGCGAAGTACGCCGACGTCCTCGAGGACGCCGAGACGATGACGATCGACGACTTCCGCGACCGGGTGCGCGACCTCGTGGTCGAGATGGCGGCGACCGGGCAGACCGGCATGGGTTTCCCGAAGGAGTACGGCGGCGGCGGTGACATCGGCGCGTCGATCGCGGCCTTCGAGACCCTGGCCTTCGGCGACCTGTCGGTGCTGGTGAAGGTCGGCGTGCAGTTCGGGCTGTTCGGCGGCGCGATCCTGCAGCTCGGCACCAAGGCGCACCACGACGCCTACCTCGCCGACCTGATCACCGGGAAGGTGATGGGCTGCTTCGCGATGACCGAGACCGGGCACGGCTCCAACGTGCAGGCGCTCGGCACCGTCGCGACGTACGACGCCGCGGCCCAGGAGTTCGTGATCACGACCCCCGACGACGCGTCGCGCAAGGACTACATCGGCAACGCCGCTCGGCATGCCGACACCGCCGTGGTCTTCGCCCAGCTCGAGGTCGACGGTCGGTCAGAGGGCGTGCACGCGTTCGTCGTGCCCCTGCGCGAGAACGGCAGGGTCCTGCCCGGCATCCGGATCGAGGACTGCGGCCGCAAGATGGGGCTCAACGGCGTCGACAACGGCCGGATCTGGTTCGACGGCGTCCGGGTGCCGCGGACGGCGCTGCTCAACCAGTTCGCCGACGTCACCGACGACGGCGTCTACGAGTCCCCGATCGAGAACCCCAACCGCCGCTTCTTCACGATGCTCGGCACCCTGGTCCAGGGCCGGGTCTGCGTCGGCGGCGCCGGCATCAACGCGGCCAAGGTCGCGCTCACGATCGCGACGAAGTACGCCGACCGCCGCCGGCAGTTCAACGCCACCTCGGAGGAGCAGGAGGAGCTGCTCCTCGACTACGGCATGCACCAGCGACGGCTGTTCCCGCTGATCGCCCGGACCTACGCCCTGCACTTCGCGCAGGAGGTCGTCGCCGACCAGCTGCACGACGTGTTCTCCCGCACCGAGGCACCGAGGAGGGCGAGAACGAGCACCTCCGGCGCGAGCTGGAGTCGCGCGCCGCCGGCACCAAGGCGCTCGGCACCTGGCACGCCACCGAGACCATCCAGGAGTGCCGCGAGGCCTGCGGCGGTGCCGGGTACCTGTCGGTCAACCGGTTCGACGCGCTCAAGGCCGACACCGACGTGTTCACGACGTTCGAGGGCGACAACCACGTGCTGCTGCAGCTCGTCGCCAAGGGGCTGCTGACCGACTACGCCAGCGAGTTCGAGGACATGGACCAGTTCGGGATGGTCCGGTTCGTCGCCGGGCATGGCGGTCGAGACGGTGATCGAGAAGACCAACGTGCACAAGCTGATCGAGCGGATCCGGGACGTGCTGCCCGGCGGCGACGAGTGGGACCAGGAGGCGGGGCTGCTCGACCCCAACTACCAGCTGATGATGCTGCGGTTCCGCGAGGAGCACATGCTCGCCGGGGTCGCCCGTCGGCTCAAGCGCGGCATCGACGACAGGCATCAACCCGGGCGAGGTGTTCTCCCGCGTCCAGGACCACGTCATCGGCGCCGCCCGCGCCCACGTCGAGCGGCTGGTGCTCGAGGCGTTCGTCGACAAGGTCGGCATCGCTCGACGACGGCGACCAGAAGGTGGCGCTGAACCTGCTGTGCGACCTGCACGCGCTCTCGACGATCGAGGCCGACCGCGCCTGGTTCATGGAGCACGGCCGGCTCTCCGGCGCAGCGGTCGAAGGCGATCACCCGCGAGGTCAACGGCCTGTGCCGCAAGATCCGGCCGCTCGCCGTCGACCTGGTCGACGCGTTCGGCGTACCGCCGGAGATGCTGCGCGCACCCGATCTCGTCGGCCCGGACCTGGCGGGCGCCTGATGGCCGGGGTCCCGGGCTTCGGAGGGTGGCACGAGGACCCGCTCTGGGCGACCTTCTACGACTGGACCGTCGAACATCCGCACGCGCGGCGGCGCCTTCTGGCGGCTCGGCATGCGGCAGCGACCTGCGCCTGCTGTATGAATCTGCCAGCGAGATCGGCCGGCAGCCGCCGGGGTCCCGGATCCTCGACGTGCCGTGCGGCGGTGGGGTCGCCCTGCGCGGGCTCCGGCAGGGCCAGGGGGTCCGGTACGTCGCCGTCGACATCGCCCAGGCCATGCTCGACCGGACCTTCGCGGCGGCCCGGGACCGGGGTGTCGCCGACCAGGTCCAGACCGCAGATCGCGGACGTGGAGGAACTGCCGTTCGCCGACGCCGACTTCGAGCTGGTCGTCTCCCTGACCGGCCTGCACTGCTTCCCCGACCCGGCACGCCGTCGAGGAGATGTGCCGGGTCCTCAAGCACGGCGGGGTGCTGACCGGCAGCGCGGTGCTCAACGACACCGGCGTCCGCTACGAACCGATCCGCCGGGTCGGCCGGGCGGCCCATCTGCTCGGACCCAGCTGCACGGGCACGGAGGTGGAGGGGTGGCTGTCGGCCAACGACCTGACCGAGGTGACGCTCGCAGATCAGCGGGGCGATCGGCTACTTCCGCGGGGTCAAGGCGTGACCCCGCGCTTGCGCAGCACTTCCTCCCGCTTCCACGCGTAGCCCACCATCCAGTGCGGGTGGTAGCGGTAGAGCACGATCTTGTCGCCCCAGCTGAGCGGAGAGCTGCCGTAGTGGTCGGTCCAGTGGGCGAGCGTCTCGTCCCAGTCCGGGTCGGACTCGGCCATCTCCTCGACCCGGCCGTGGCTGAACACGGCGAGCTCCTCGTGGTCGACGTGGGCCACGCTGACGTCCGGCCGGGCGTGCATGTGCACCGCCTTCGCGGCGGTGCCACTGGTGGAGAACGACCAGGTCGCGTGCAGGAAGTGGCCGTCCATGGCGCTGATGCGCGGATGGCCCCCGGCGGTCACGGTCGCGACACTGATCACCTTCATCCCCGTGAGCAGGGCGACCAGGTCCTCGGCGGTGAGGGTGCGGTCGTCGTTGATGATCCCGCGCAGGTGCTCGGTGGATCCCGCGTGCGAGCGGTCGAGCAGGTCCTGGAGCGCGGTCAGTTCCTCGGCGGTCTCCAGCATGATCCCGACGCTACGCCGCGGCGCCGACGTCGTACCTGACCGTGCTTGCCCGACCCCGGGCACGCTCGTCTGCCCACTTGTCAGGCGATCCCTGAACTTGTCCGGCCGAGCATTGCCCGACATGTTCAGGGATCCCCGGCCGACCGGGGATTCCGCGGTCCCGTCAGTGACCCGCCGGATTCTCCTTGGCCCGCTCGAACGAGGCGAGTACCTCGGCCTCGGCGTCGTCGCGGCCGACCCACTCGGCGCCCTCGACCGACTTGCCGGGCTCGAGGTCCTTGTAGACCTCGAAGAAGTGCTGGATCTCGAGCCGGTCGAACTTCGAGACGTGGTTGATGTCGCGCAGGTGCTCCAGCCGCGGGTCGGTCGACGGGACGCAGAGGACCTTGTCGTCGCCGCCCTTCTCGTCGGTCATCCGGAACATGCCGATCGCGCGGCAGTGGATCAGGCAGCCGGGGAAGGTCGGCTCCTGGAGCAGCACCAGGGCGTCGAGCGGGTCGCCGTCCTGGCCGAGGGTGTCCTCGATGAAGCCGTAGTCGGCGGGGTACTGGGTCGAGGTGAACAGCGTGCGGTCCAGGCGGATCCGGCCGCGTCTCGTGGTCGACCTCGTACTTGTTGCGCTGCCCCTTGGGGATCTCCACGAGTACGTCGAACTCCAGCACGTCTTCCCTCCACGATCTCCACGTCGACCCGCGATCGACACCCGTTCGAACCTCACCTCGGCGAGCCCGGTCCGGGCTCGCCGACCAGTCTCCCGCAGAATGACCCCGAACGCGCAGTCGGAAGGGGCCTGCGGTGGGTAGACGTGACGGATCCCACGGGACCGGTGCGTTCTGGCGATGGTTCCCCGTCGCGCTCGTGCTCGCGATCCTGGCCGGTGCCGGTGCGGCGTACCAGTTCGACCTCGGGGCGCGCTGGTTCGACACCGGGGAGCCCGACCCGGCCACCGACCCCGCCGCGGTGCCCCCACCGCAGGGGGTGACCCTGCCGGCACTCGCCGCTCCCGCTGCCGTCGCCGAGCCGTTGACCTCCACCCGACGAGCCTCGGCCGCCAAGGTGCGCGCAGCCGTGGCGCCGTACCTCAACGACCGTGACCTGGGGAGGCGGGTGCACGCCGTCGTGGCGGACCTCGACGGTGGCCGCCCGGTGCTCTCCGTCGGCTCGGACCCGGCCATGCCGGCGTCCACGACCAAACTGCTGACGACGACGGCGGTCCTGGACGCCCTCGGACCCGACCACACGTTCGAGACGACGGTCATGCGCGACGGCCCGCGCGGCATCGTTCTCGTCGGCGGCGGGGACCCGTTCCTCGCGCGGAAGCCGTCGGGCGGCGGCGCCTGGCCGGCCCGTGCCGACATCGTCACCCTGGCCAGGGAGACCGCGCGGGCATTGGCTGGTCAGGGTCGCCAGCAGGTGCGGCTCGCCTATGACGACTCGCTGTTCTCCGGCCCGGCTGAGAACCCGCACTGGCGCGCCGACTACGTCCCGGACGGCGTCGTCTCCCCGATCACCGCCCTGTGGGTGGACGAGGGACGGGCGGCCTCCGGCTTCGGCCGGGTCGCCGACCCGTCCGCCACCGCGGCGGAGGAGTTCGCGGCGGCGCTGCGGGGCGCCGGGATCCAGGTCGTCGGCACCCCGTCACCGGGCCGGGCCCGGCCCGACGCGCGGCACCTGGCCGGTGTCACGAGCGCTCCGCTCTCGCAGATCGCCGAACGAGTGATCGCGGTCAGCGACAACGAGGGCGCCGAGGTGCTCGCCCGACACGTCGGCCTGGCCTCCGCTGACGAGGGATCCTCCTCCGCCGGCGCGGCCGGGGTACTGGACACCCTCGACCGGCTCGGCGTCCGCGTCGCCGGGGCCGAGGTGTACGACGGCAGCGGGTTGTCGCGGGAGAACCGGATCGACCCGGACACCCTCGTCGACGTGCTGCGGGTCGCCTCGTCCGATGAGCATCCCGACCTGCGCGCCACCATCACCGGGCTGCCCGTGGCGGGCTTCACCGGATCGCTCACCTACCGGTTCGCGGACACCCCCGTCCCCGGCCGCGGCCGGGTGCGTGCCAAGACGGGCACGCTCACCGGTGTCTCGTCCCTGGCGGGCGTGGTGACCGACCTCGACGGCGTACCCATGGCCTTCGCGATCATGGCGGACCGGGTCAGGCTGCCCAACACTCTGGATGCCCGGGAGGCGGCCGACGACTTCGCTGCGGCCCTGGGCTCCTGTCACTGCGCCCGCTGAGCGACCCCCCGACGGTTGCCGACCACACGTAGGGTCGTCGCCATGAGCGCCACAATGGTCGACTGGGATCTCGCGGTCTCTCTGGGATCCCGGATCGCGGGGGACGGCCCGGAGGTGACCGCCGAGGTGGCCGAGGACGCGGTCACCGAGCTGCGGCAGAGCGCCGACCGTTCCACCGGTCTGGTGCGCGAGTTCACCGGGCTGGTCGCCGAGGACCGGACGGCACCGGTCCACGTGGTCGGAAGATCCGCCTGGATCCAGGCGAACGCCGAGGCCTTTGCCACCGTCCTCGGCCCGGTGATCGAGAAGCTGTCGGAGAAGAAGGGGCCGCCGTCCGGGGTCTCGCACGCGATCGGCTCGCGGGTCACCGGCGCCGAGGTGGGTCTCCTGCTCGGATACCTCGCCGGCAAGGTGCTGGGACAGTTCGACCCGTTCGCGGAGCCGGCCGGGCGGCTGCTGCTCGTGGCCCCGAACATCGTGCACGTGGAGCGGGAGCTCCGCTGTGAGCCGTCGGACTTCCGGCTCTGGGTGTGCCTGCACGAGGAGACACACCGGGTTCAGTTCACGGCCGTGCCGTGGATGCGGGACCACCTGTTCGCCGAGATCAACGCGCTCACCGAGACCGTGGAGCCCAGCAACCTCCTCGACGACGGGCTCAAGCGGATCTCCGAGGCGATCCGGGGCGAAGGCAGCCTGGTCGAGGCCCTGGGATCCCCGGAGCAGAAGGCGATCCTGGACCGGGTCACGGGAGTCATGTCCCTGCTCGAGGGGCACGCCGACGTCGTCATGGACGGAGTCGGCCCGACGGTCATCCCCTCGGTCGCACAGATCCGGCGCAAGTTCAACGAACGCCGCAAGGGCCTGGGCACCCTCGACCGGCTCCTGCGCCGCGTGCTCGGGCTCGATGCCAAGATGGCGCAGTACCGCGACGGGGCGAAGTTCGTGCGCGGCGTCGTCGACAAGGTGGGCATGGCCGATTTCAACGCGGTCTGGGAGCGCCCCGAGAACCTTCCGGCGAAGGCGGAGATCGCCGACCCGGCGCTCTGGGTGACGCGGGTTCTCTAGGACGTGTCTCCGGCGGCGATCGTGACTCGACAGCGATGACGCGACAGTGATGACCCTGCGATGACCCTGCGATGACCCTGCACCCGGCCGTGGCGGCGGTGCGCCTCGCCGTACGACGCGAGCTTGCGGATCTCGAACCCGGCAACACCGTGATCGTCGCCTGCTCCGGCGGGGCGGACTCGCTCGCCCTGCTCGCGGCCGTGGTGTTCGAGGGCACGAAGGCCGGATGGCACGTCGTTGGCGCAACGGTCGACCACGGTCTCCAGGAAGGGTCGGCCGACCAGGCCGAGCGGGTGGTCGCCCAGATGGTCGCCATGGGCGCCGACGAGACGATCAGCGCCCGGGTCACCGTCGAGGGCGGCGACCTGGGACCCGAGGCGGCTGCCAGGCAGGCGCGGTACGCCGTCCTCGAGGAACTGGCCGGACGCTTCCGGGCTGCCGCCGTGCTCCTGGGGCACACCCGCGACGACCAGGCGGAGACGGTGCTCCTCGGGCTGGCCCGCGGCTCCGGTGGTCGGTCGCTCGCCGGCATGCGACCGGCGTTCGACAGCTACCGGCGTCCACTCCTGGACATCCCGCGGTCCGACACCGTGACCGCGTGCGAGGTGGAGGGGATCGACTTCTGGTCCGACCCCCACAACGACGACCCGCGCTTCACGCGCACCCGGGTGCGGACCCGCGTCCTCCCGGTCCTCGAGGAAGAGCTCGGGCCGGGGGTCGGGGAGGCCCTCGCCCGCACCGCCGAGCAGCTGCGCGTGGACATGGACCTTCTTGACGCCTCCGCCGAGGCAGTGCTGGCCGAGCTGGCCGGCGGCCTGCTGGTCGACCAGCTCGAGAAGCATCCCGTGTCCATCCGCCGACGGGTCCTGCGGCTGGCCGCGCTGGCCGCGGGTGCCCCGGCCGCCGAGCTCTTCCATGAGCACGTCGTCGCGATGGACTCGCTGATCACGAACTGGCACGGCCAGAAGTGGATCGACCTCCCGGGCGCGATCCGGTTCGTCCGTCACGAGGGAGAGGTCGGCTTCGAGGCGGTGTGACCCGGTGCGACCCGGTCTGACGAGGAGCGCCTCCGGGTGGCGTCCGGGGGTGCGTCTAGGCTGCCGCCCATGGACTCAGCCCATGTCGAGACCGAGCTGGTCAACGTGCTCTTCACCGAGAAGCAGATCCAGGACAGGCTCGGTGAGCTGGCCGAGGAGATCGAGGCCGACTACGAGGGCCGGGACCTGCTGATCGTCGGGATCCTGCGCGGTGCCGTCATGGTCATGGCCGACCTCGCCCGCAGCTTCAGCAGGCACCTCGAGATGGACTGGATGGCGATCTCCTCCTACGGCTCGGGCACCAAGTCCAGTGGCGTGGTGCGGATCCTGAAGGACCTCGACACCGACATCACCGGACGGCACGTGCTCATCGTGGACGAGATCGTCGACACCGGCCTCACCCTGTCGTGGCTGACCTCGAACCTGACCTCACGTGAGCCCGCCAGCGTCGAGATCTGCACCCTGCTGCGCAAGCCCGAGGCCCTGCAGATGCCGGTCGACGTCAAGTACGTCGGCTGGGACATCCCCAACGAGTTCGTGGTCGGCTACGGACTGGACTACCGCGAGCGCTACCGGAACCTGCGCGACATCGGCACGCTGGCACCGCACGTCTACTCCGGATAGGCCGACCGCTGAGCGCACTGCAGCCGCCCCGGATGGGGTCAAAGTGCCCTCCATGCGGGACAATGGCGTTGGTGAGGACGTGTAACGTCGTTACTTCAGTCGTATGCCGTGACGACGCTCCGACGACCGCCCGGCTTGCCGGGCGGCGGGGCGGCCTGTCCCCGTTCGAGAGAAGCCTGTGAAGCGCATATTCAAGGGTCCGTGGCTCTGGAGCCTGCTTGCCGTGCTCGGCGTGCTCATCGCCCTGCAGTACTTCGTCTCCACCGACGAGTACGACGAGATCTCAACCTCCCAGATGAACGCCTACATCGCCAAGGGCGAGGTCTCGGAGATCAAGTTCATCGACGGCGACCAGAAGATCGAGGCCACGCTCCACGACGACGTCCAGCGCGACGGCGGCTCGAAGGTCATGACCTACTGGCTCAGCGAGACCCAGGACGAGATCGAGGCGGCGGTCGCCGAGCAGGTCGACGAGGGCAACACCGAGAAGTACACCACCGAGGTGGCCCAGCCCAGCGCGCTGATGTCGATCCTCAGCTTCATGCTGCCGGTCCTCATCATCGTGCTGGTGTTCCTGTTCCTCATGAACAGCATGCAGGGCGGGGGCGGCCGCGGGGTCATGCAGTTCGCGAAGTCGCGGGCCAAGCTGATCTCGAAGGACATGCCCAAGAGCACCTTCGCCGACGTCGCCGGCTGCGAGGAGGCGATCGAGGAGCTCGGCGAGATCAAGGAGTTCCTGCAGGAGCCCGCCAAGTTCCAGGCCGTCGGCGCCAAGATCCCCAAGGGCGTTCTGCTCTACGGCCCGCCAGGCACCGGCAAGACCCTGCTGGCCCGGGCGGTCGCCGGCGAGGCCGGCGTTCCGTTCTACTCCATCTCCGGCTCGGACTTCGTGGAGATGTTCGTCGGCGTCGGCGCGAGCCGGGTGCGCGACCTCTTCGAGCAGGCCAAGGAGAACGCCCCGGCCATCGTGTTCATCGACGAGATCGACGCCGTCGGCCGGCACCGTGGTGCGGGGATGGGCGGTGGCCACGACGAGCGTGAGCAGACCCTCAACCAGCTGCTGGTCGAGATGGACGGCTTCGACGTCCGTGGCGGCGTGATCCTGATCGCCGCGACCAACCGCCCCGACGTACTCGATCCGGCGCTGCTGCGGCCCGGCCGCTTCGACCGGCAGATCCAGGTCGACGCCCCGGACCTGAACGGCCGCCACCAGATCCTGAAGGTCCACTCCCGGGGCAAGCCGATGGCACCGGACATGGACCTGTTGAGCGTCGCCCGCCGTACCCCCGGCTTCACCGGTGCGGACCTGGCCAACGTGCTCAACGAGGCCGCCCTGCTCACGGCCCGAAACAACAACAAGATCATCGAGAACGCGGCGCTCGACGAGGCCATCGACCGGGTGATCGCCGGACCGCAGCGGCGGACCCGGCTGATGAGCGAGAAGGAGAAGCTGGTCACGGCCTACCACGAGGGCGGCCACGCCCTGGTGGCCGCCGCGCTGCCTGGGAGCGACCCCGTGCACAAGGTGACGATCCTGCCGCGCGGTCGGGCACTCGGCTACACCATGGTGCTTCCCGACGAGGACAAGTACTCCCAGACCCGCGGCGAGCTCCTCGACAAGCTGGCCTACCTGATGGGCGGCCGGGCCGCGGAGGAGATGGTCTTCCACGATCCCACCACGGGTGCGGGCAACGACATCGAGAAGGCGACGAACCTCGCCCGCGCGATGGTCACGCAGTACGGCATGACTGAGCGGCTCGGTGCCATCCGGCTCGGGGAGGCGAACGCCGAGCCGTTCCTCGGCCGGGACATCGGCCACGCCCGCAACTACTCCGAGGACGTGGCGGCGAAGGTCGACGATGAGACCAAGCTGCTCCTGGCCGGCGCCCACCAGGAGGCCTTCGACATCCTCGAGGAGAACCGCGATGTCCTCGACGACCTGGTCCTGCAGCTGATCGACAAGGAGACCCTCGACAAGGCCGAGGTCGCCCGCGTCTTCGAGCCGCTGCGGCGGCGCTCGACGCGACCCGCGTGGACCGGGTCGCCGGACCGCAACCCCTCGGAGATCCCTCCTGTCGACGTCCCGCAGGAGATCCGCGACCGGGCCGCCGCGACCAACGGCGTACCCCCCGGTGACGAGGGTGGCGTCGTGATCACTCCGCCCGGCGCCGGCGGCGACGTCCACGGCGATCCGGGACTCGGCGTCCCGTCCCCGCCGGAGCCCCCCGGGCCCAATGGCTGACCCGATCAGCCTGCGGGAGCCCGGCCAGGTCCCGGAGTTCGACTATGCCCGGGCCGAACGCGCCGTGCTGGAACTGCTGATCGCGATCGGGGAGGACCCGGAGCGGGAGGGTCTTCGCGACACGCCTGCCCGCGTCGCCCGGGCGTACGCCGAGCTCACGTCCGGCCTGCGGATGAACCCCGAGGACGTGCTCACGACCACGTTCGACATCGGCCACGACGAGATGGTCCTGGTCCGCGACATCGAGCTCTGGTCCATGTGCGAGCACCACCTGGTGCCGTTCACGGGAGTGGCCCACGTCGGCTACATCCCCGCGGAGTCCGGCAAGATCACCGGCCTGTCCAAGCTCGCGCGGCTGGTCGACCTCTACGCCAAGCGGCCCCAGGTGCAGGAACGCCTGACCACGCAGATCGCGGACGCGCTGATGAGGATCCTCGAGGCCCGCGGGGTGATCGTGGTGATCGAGGCCGAGCACCTGTGCATGACCATGCGCGGGGTACGCAAGGCGGGAGCCCGGACGATCACCTCCGCGGTGCGCGGCATCATGCACAACGCCGCCACCCGGTCCGAGGCGATGGCGCTGATCCACCGGAACCAATGAGCCCGGGCGCGGCGGGCAGCCCCTGCTGATGGGCATCGTGAACGTCACCCCGGACTCCTTCTCCGACGGGGGCCGCTGGGCCGAGCCGGAGGCCGCGATCGCTCACGCCCGTGCCCTGCTCGCCGACGGTGCCGACATCATCGACGTCGGCGGGGAGTCCACCCGCCCCGGTGCCACCCGCCCGCTGGTCGAGGAGGAGCTCGGCCGGGTGCTTCCGGTCATCGCTGCGCTGGCCGGAGAGGGCGCCCTGGTGTCGGTCGACACGATGCGGGCGGAGGTGGCCCAGGAGGCGGTCGCCGCAGGGGCCCGCATCGTCAACGACGTCTCAGGAGGGCTCGCGGACCCGGAGATGCTCGATGCGGTGGCCGAGGCGGGCACGACGTACGTCGCCATGCACTGGCGCGCGCACAGCGAGCACATGCAGGACTTCGCCGTGTACGACGAGCCCGGCGGCGTGGTCGCCGCCGTACGCCGCGAGCTCGCGGACCGGGTCGAGGCCATGCTGGGGGCCGGGATCGATCGGTCCCGGATCGTCCTGGACCCCGGGCTGGGGTTCGCGAAGCGCGCCCCCCACAACTGGGAGCTGCTCCGCGGCCTGGACGAGCTGCTCGCCCTCGGTTTTCCGGTGCTGGTCGGGGCCAGCCGCAAGCGCTTCCTCGGGGAGTTGCTGACCGAGCCGGACGGTCGCCTGCGCCCGGTCGACGAGCGCGAGCACGCGAGCACCGCCCTGATCGTTCTCCTGGCGCAGCGGGGGCTGTGGGGACTGCGGGTGCACGACGTACGCGCCAGCCGTGACGCGCTGCGGACGCTGGCCCGGATGGAGGCGACGCCCTCATGACCGACGAGCTCACGCTGCGGGGCATCGAGTGCTTTGGCCACCACGGGGTCTTCGACCACGAGCGACGCGACGGACAGACCTTTGTGATCGACCTCACACTGGGGTTCGACACGGCGCCGGCAGCGGCATCGGACGACTTGCGCGACACCGTCGACTACGGGAGTCTCATTGCTTCGGTGATAGCCGCCGTGGAGAGAGATCCGGTCGACCTGATCGAAACCCTGGCCCAGCGGATCGCGGACGTCTGTCTCTTGGACGGCCGTGTTGAATATGCCAAGGTGACGATCCACAAGCCGGACGCCCCCATCGAGGCGACGTTCTCGGACGTCACCCTGACGATCAGCAGGAAACGCGAGGGCCCAGCGTGACTGAAACCCCCAATCCGCACATCGTCGATGCCGACACCCTGACCGGTGAGATGCGTCCGATCCGGAGGGCCGTCCTCGCCCTCGGGTCGAACCTGGGCGAGCGGATGACCAGCCTCCAGGGAGCGGTCGACGCGATCGCGGACACCCCCGACGTGTGGGTGATGAGCGTTTCCCCGGTCTACGAGACCGAGCCGGTGGACTGCCCGGACGGGTCGAAGAACTTCCTGAACGCCGTCGTCCTCATCGACACCGCGCTCAGCGCCAGCCGCCTGATGGACCGCGCGCTCGCCATCGAGGACGCCTTCGACCGGATGCGGAGCGAGGTCCGAAATGCACCCCGCACCCTCGACGTCGACCTGGTGATGGTCGGCGACCGCCGGAGCGACGAGGAGTACCTCCGCCTGCCACACCCACGGGCGGCTGAAAGAGCCTTCGTCCTCCAGCCCTGGTACGACGTCGATCCCGAGGCGGTCCTGCCGGATGCCGGTCCCGTGGCGGGACTCCTCGAGAATCTCGATCGGAGCGGCATGACGCGTCGGGACGACCTGGCGCTCGAGCAGCAGTGACCAGCGACCCGTCCGACGACGAACCGTCGGGCGGGCACCTGCAGCCCATCTCTCTGGCGGTCCTCACGGGATGGGCCGTCGCCGGCCTGGTCGGAGGCTGGTTGCTGCACCCGGTCACCGAGCGGATCCTCGGCACGGCGCCCCTGATCACCTGGCTGCAGCCGCTGGTGCTCTTCTTCATGGCGGCCGTCCTCGGCGGAGTCGCGTGGGTCACGTGGCGCACCGTCCACGTGCACCGAGAGTGGCTGGAGCCGCGGCGGGCCGTGAACCGGCTGCTCGTCGCTCGTTCGTGCGCGCTGGTCGGCGCTCTGGTGGCCGGCGGCTACGTCGGCTACGCCGTGAGCTGGCTCGGGGTGGACGCGGCCCTGGCCACCCAACGGATCTGGAGATCGCTCGCCGCGGGAGCCGCAGGCGTCGCCGTGGTCGTTGCTTCGGTCTACCTCGAACGAGCGTGTCGCGTCCGTTCCGAGGACGACGAGCCCTAGCCTTATGTCATGTCTTCCCCCAAGGCTCGTCGTCGACAGCGGAGCACCAGGCTCGTCGTCGCTGTCGTTCTGATCGTCCTCGCGGCGCTCGCAGTTGCGGGCGCCGTCCTCAGCGGTTCATGGCTTCTGGTCACGAGCGCTGCCGTCCTCGGGGTGGTGCTGGGCGCTGGCGCGACCCGCATCACCCACTCCGAGCTCATGCTGGCCCGACAAGATGCAGCGCGCGACCGGGCCGAGCAGGCCCTGGCCTACCGTGAGATCACCGAAGTCCGGACCACTGAGCACGCTCGGTACGACTCCGACATGACGGCACGTCTGGCACGCCAGGAGGACGCCCTGACCGAGCTCGAGCAGGCCTTGGGCGCCGCCCAGCGGCGGGCCGCCGAGGCGAGCCGGAAGCTCCACGCCGAGTCCCGCCGGGCTCAGGCCGCCGAGACCGAGGGTCGGTCCGTCGCGGCCCGACTGTCGGAGGCCGAGGCACGTGCGGCCGAGACGGCGCTGCGGGTGTCCGAGCTGGAGCAGGAGCTCGACGTCGTCAAGGCCGAGCTCGAGTCCTGGCAGACGATGCCGGCTCGCAGGCACGCCTGAGCCACACGCCACACTGCACGCACTGAGCCACCCGGGTCGGTGGTCGAGCGGGTTGTTCCGGCAACCCGCTCGAGACCCGGGCGGCTCGATGCGGGCGCGTCGTACGGCACAATCTGGGCCGTGATCCCCGAGGACAACCGGTTCGAGAGCAACCCCGACGAGGTCTTGCCCGCCGCGGTCCTGCCCGAGGGCTGGGAGGTCGGCACCCCCGATCCCAGCGACAGTTTCGACGTTGCCCGGTTGACGCACTTGCTGCGCGCTCACGAGCGGCACGGGCGGGGCTGGCCTGGCTCCTCCGTCGACGACGTCCTCGTGGAGGTGTCCGAGCGGGGGCTGCTGATGCGGGAGAACGTCGTACTCCGGGACCCCGACGGGGAGATCCGGGGATGGGGAAGCGTGCACGACCGCGCCGAGGGCCGGATGCTCTTCGTCCACATCGTCGAGCGCGGGCTGCCCGACGATCTGGCCGACCAGTGCTCCGACGTGCTCGTCGAGTGGGCCGTGGGACAGGCCCGCGAGGTCGGTCGCTCCCGCGGGCTGGATGTCCAGCAGATCGACACCGGTGCGTTCGCCGACGACGAGCGCCAGCACCGCTGGCTGAAGAGTGCTCGCTTCACCAAGGTCCGCACCTGGTGGCAGATGAGCCGACAGGTGTCAACGGACGAGACGGACCTCGTCGACTCGCCCGACCACTGGGAGCAGGAGGGCGTGGTGTTCCGGCTGGTCCGGCGCAGGGGTGACGGCCTGCCCGACGAGTCCGACCTTCGCGAGGTGCACGAGGTCCTCGAGGGTGCGTTCGTCGACCACTTCAACCACTACGAGGAGACCTTCGAGGAGTTCCTGCACCGGCTCCGGGAGGATCCCGGCCACCGCTGGGACCACTGGTGGCTCGCGGAGCTCACCGATGCCGACCCCCCGCAGCCGGTGGGCACCCTCGTCGGCACCGTCTCCGAGAGCCCCACCGGACCGGACGGGTCCTACGTCGGGTACCTCGGCGTGCTCGAGGCCGCCCGCGGACGTGGGGTGGCGAAGGGGCTGCTCCGCACGATCATCGCCGACGCGGCGGCCGGCGGACGTGACCGCGTGGGCCTCGAGGTCGACGCAGACTCACTCACCGGCGCCGCGGGGCTCTACACGTCCATGGGTTGGGAGACGTCGTACGTCACCGAGTCCTGGCACCGCGACGTGCCCGTCGAGATCGGCTCCGCTGGACATGAAGGGGTCGGTTGTCGACTCGCCGTCGGACCGCAACCAACGGAAGCCCGATCAGCCCGCGGCCGGCTCCTCGGCGAGGGACGCGCGCAGGGCCTGGTGGATGCCGTTGGGGGTGAGGACCCCGACGAACTGGGAGCCCCGCTTCACGCCCACGACCGGCCGGTCATCCCGTAGCAGCACGGCCAGGGCCTCCTCAAGCGTGGAGTCCACGTCGATCGCCGCGGCGAGGTCGCCGGTGCTCACACCGTCGAGGGGCTCCAGGTGGTCGGGGTCGATCGAGGTCACCGTCAACCGCCGCAGACCCCTGGTGGAGCCCACGAAGTCGGCGACGAAGTCGTCGGCGGGGTGGCCCAGGAGCTGGACGGGCGTGGCGTACTGAGCCAACCGCCCGCCGTTGGCGAACACCGCGACCCGGTCACCCATCCGCACCGCCTCGTCGATGTCGTGGGTGACCAGGACGACGGTCTTGCCCAGCTCCTGCTGCAGCCTGAGGAACTCGTCCTGCAACCGGACCCGGACCACCGGGTCGACGGCGCCGAAGGGCTCGTCCATCAGCAGCACCGGAGGATCGGCGGCCAGGGCGCGGGCCACCCCGACCCGCTGCCGTTGCCCGCCGGACAACTGGTGCGGGTAGCGGTCGGCGTACGTCTGCACGTCCAGGCCGACCAGCTCCATCAGCTCGTGTGCCCGCTTGCGTGCGGTGGCCTTGGACTCGCCGTACAGCAGCGGCACCGTCATGACGTTCGTGAGGATCGTCTGATGCGGGAACAGCCCGATCTGCTGGATGACGTAGCCGATGCCGCGCCGCAGCTGGACCGGGTCCTTCGTGGTGACGTCCTCGCCGTCGATCTCGATCGTGCCGGTGGTCGGCTCGATCAACCGGTTGATCATCTTCAGGGTCGTCGACTTGCCGCACCCGGACGGCCCGACCAGGACGACGAGCTCACCCTGGGCGATCTCGAGATCGAGCTCCTGCACGGCAACCGTGCCGTCGGGATAGGTCTTGCCCACGCCGGACAAACGGATCATGGTCGGCGCTGCCGAGCCGTTGCCGGTAACGTCCATGCGCGTGACCCTACCGGCGGCGGCGGAGCCGAGTTGCTACAGCCGGTTGACCAACGACTGGATCTGTCTCCAGTACGTCGAGGACCGGAAGTCCGAGATCGTCGACGCAACCATCGAGCACATCGAGATCACGGTGGCGGCGGTGCTCCTCGGCATCGTGATCGCCTTCCCCCTCGCCCTGCTGGCCAGACGCCTCCCGCGGCTCGAGTCGAGCATCCTGGGGATCAGCACGGGCATCTACACGATCCCCTCGCTCGCCCTGTTCCCGTTGCTGCTCCCGTTCACGGGCCTCAGTCCCACGACGGTCGTGGTCGGACTCGCTCTCTACGCACTCACGATCCTGGTGCGCAGCATGCTCGAGGGGCTGCGAGCCGTTCCTGACGACGTGCGCGAGTCCGCCATCGGCCTGGGGTACGGCGCCACGCGGTTGCTGATCCGCGTCGACCTGCCGCTCGCCCTGCCGGTGATGATGGCCGGCCTGCGCGTGGCCACCGTGTCGACGGTCGCCCTGACCACCGTCGGGTCGCTGGTGTCGTACGGCGGGCTGGGGAACCTGATCAAGGATGGCGTCGAGAGCAACTTCCGGGCCGAGCTCTTCACCGCGTCCGTGCTCTGTGTCGTCCTCGCGGTGCTGCTCGACGTCGTGATCGTCGTCGTCCAACGGGTGCTCACGCCCTGGGCGCGAGGGGTGTCGGCGTGAACCTCTTCAGCGAGACCTGGGACTACCTCACCGACCCCGCGAACTGGCAGGGCGACGGCGGGATGCTCGAGCTCATGGTCCAGCAGCTGCTGCTGAGCTTCACCGCACTGCTGCTGGCGATGGCGATCGGACTGCCGATCGCCCTCTACCTCGGTCACGTCGGGCGCGGCGGCTTCCTCGCCATCAACATCTCCAACGTCGGCCGGGCGATCCCGACCTTCGCCCTGCTTGCGATCCTGGTCACCGCGGACTTCCCCGGCACCCGCGAGTTCGGTCCCTACGGCCGGGCCGGTCTGGCGACGCTGATCGCCCTCACCCTCTTCGCGCTGCCGCCGATCATCACCAACGGGTACGTTGCGATCCGCGAGGTCCCGGCGGACGTGAAGCAGGCTGCGCTGGGCATGGGCATGACCGGCGGCCAGCAGTTCATGAGGGTCGAGCAGCCGCTCGGGTTGCCGCTCGTCATGTCCGGCTTGCGTCTCGCACTGGTGCAGGTGTGGGCCACGGCCACGATCGCGGCGATGGTCGCCGGGCCGGGCCTCGGCAGGGTCATCACCGACGGCTTCTACCGATCGAACTACCCGAAGGGCATCGCCGGCGCAGTGGTCGTGGCCGTCGTGGCGCTGATCCTGGAGCTTCTCGCCGCGTTCGTGCAGCGCGCCGCCGACCCGACACCCCGCGGATCACGAACCGGCAACCAGGCTCGCGCCGCTGAGCCGACGGGGACATGATGGTCCCTCCTGCTACAACCGGACACGCGCGGCCAGGCCGCGGGACACAGAAGGTGACGCACATGCATTCACGACGCTCCCTGGCCGCGGTTGTCTCCGCAGCCGCCTTGATTCTTGCCGGGTGTGCCGGTGACGACCTGCCCGACGAGGACGCAGAGGAATCCTCGACGCCCACCCAGTCGGCCGGTGACGTCCGGATCTCCGGGCAGAGCTTCCCCGAGGCGGCCCTCGTCACGGCGATGTACGACGAGCTGCTCACCGAGGCCGGCTACACCACCTCGATCGAGCTCGTCGACACGCGCGACATCTACATGGGTGAGGGTCAGTTCCCGGAGTCCATCGACGTCGTACCCGAGTACGTCGGCGGCATCGTCGACTTCCTCAACGTGACTGAGAACGGCCCCGAGGCGGACCCGCTGACGACCTCCGATGCCGCCGAGTCGATCGCCAACGGCGAGTCGCTTCTTGCCGACCGGGGCATCACCCTGCTGGAGCCGTCGGCCGCCACCGACACCAATGCCTTCTTCGTCACCAAGGAGTTCTCCGAGTCCGAGGGCGTCACGAAGCTCTCTGACCTCGAGGGCGAGAGCGTCACCCTCGCTGCGGCTCCGGACTGCGAGGGGCGCGCCGACTGTGGGGGCGGTCTGTCCGACGTCTACGGCATCGACATCGAGGAGATCCTCCCCCTCGGCTTCGCGACCGACCAGACCTACCAGTCGGTGCTCGACGGCGAGTCCCAGCTCGGCCTCACCAGCACCACCGACGGCACGCTGGAGGCCCAGGGCCTGGTCCTGCTCGAGGACGACCGGGCGATCCAGCCCGCGCAGAACCTGGTCCCTGCTGTGAGCACCGAGTTCCTCGACCAGAACCCCGAGGTGGAGGAAACCCTCAACGGGCTGATGGCCGCCCTGACGACCGTGAACCTCACCGAGCTCAACGGCCGGGTCTCGGTCGACCGGGAGAAGCCGGAGGACGTCGCACGCGACTTCCTCGAGCAGGAGGGCCTGCTCTGAGACCGGCTTCCGTCGACCCGTCCGAACCTTCGGACGGGTCGACGTTCGTCAGGGGGTGAGCAGCTCGGGAGGTAGCCCCGCCTCGTCCCGGAAGGGGTGGTCGACGACGTCCGCCTCGCCGACCCGGCGGCGCGGGAGGCCTCCTCCGTGCTGGTCGATGAACGCGAGGAGCTCCTCGAGGTCCCCGCGCCGTCCCTCGCACACCAGCCAGCCCATCAGCCGCTGGCGAAGGGGCAATGCCGTCTTCTCGAACGGCACGGTGTCGGGTCCCCAGAACTCGGTCGTGCCCTCGCGCAGCCGGGACCAGTACTCGTCGGTGCAGCCGGGGACGGCCCGGAAGTACTCCCACATGTCGATCGGCAGCACCCGCGAGAACCACACCGCCTGGGTCGCCGAGGAGGTCCGCGCGCGGACCACGTCCGTGCTCCAGCGCTTGGTCAGGATCCGGTCGGAGAGGTCCCGCGGGTCGGCGCGCTGCTGGCTGAGCGACGAGCCGTCGGAACGGACCCGCCACCTGTAGACGGGCTCGGTCAGCACGTCGAAGCCTTCGGCCGCGACGAGTGCGCGGGTGAGCGTGGGCTGGTCCTCGTAGCGCACTCCCTCGGGGAAAGAGAGGCCCGCGCGGTCCCAGAAGGAGCGACGGAACACCTTGTTCCAGGCGAACACGTCGGCCAGCATCAACGGGACCTCCTCGATCCCGACCGACCGCCGCGGCTGGCGGTGGTTCTCCTGCATGAGCCGCAGGACGAAGGTCTCATCACCGGTGAAGCGGGTGACCGATCCGATGGCAAGGTCCGACCCGGTTCGCTCCAGTGACCCGACCATCGCCTCGTAGGCGCCGTCCGCGACGAGGTCGTCGCTGTCGGCGAACGCGAGGTACTCCCCGGCGGCCTGGCGGCTACCGGCATTGCGGGCCGCCCCCAGACCGGCGTTGGCCTGGTGGAGCACCGTCACCCGCGGATCCTTCGCCGCGATGGCGTCGGCGATCTCACCGGTCCGGTCGTTCGAGCCGTCGTCGACGACCACGACCTCCAGCGCCGTGTGGGACTGGCCCAGGACGCTGGCCAGGGACTCCGCGAGGTAGTCCTCGACGTCGTACGCCGGCACGACGACGCTCAGCAGCGGCTGCGTGCGTCGTGGGGTGCGTCGTGGGGTGCGTCGTCGTCGGAAGAGGCTCATCGCCGCTCGAACCGGGCGAGCGCACGGGCCCGGATTCGTTCCGGGACGAGTCGGCGCAGCCAACGCGGCGGCCGCCGGACGGCGGAGGCGGCCAGGGCACTCGCGGCGGCCCGGGGCGGGATGGCTTCGGCCCGCTGGTGGATCCGGCGGGTCTCGGCCCGGGCGGCGATGACCGAGGAGTGGGAGACCACCTCTGCCTCGAGGTAGTAGGCGTCGTACGACGCGTGCACCTGGTCGAGCCCGGCCAGCAGGCCCGGATCGTCGGGCCATCAGCCGCCAAGGCGTCCAGGGACGTCCACGCCTCCTGGGCCAGGGTCCTCAGCCGGTCGGGCAGGTCAAGGTCGTCCCAGGTCAGGTCGATCCGGCGCAGTCCGGGGTCGATGAAGGCGTTGATCTCCTCGCTTCACACCTGCGTCCGCACCAGCCGGCGGGACAGGCCCAGGTCATCGCAGATCGCAGTGGTCACCGGCTGCCAGTCGGCCAGCAGATCGTGGTAGCGGACGAGGGCTCGCGGCGGTGCCACGCGTCGCCTGCTCGGTGTTCAGCATCATGTTCACCCAGGCCGCGACCCCGTGCGCATCCTGGAGCTGGACGTTGTAGTAGGTGCGCTTGCTGCCGACGACCTCGGGCGGTGGGCGCAGCATGGTGACAACGCCGGCTCCACTCCGCTTTCTCGTGCCACGGCGTCCACAGCGGGAGGAACCAGGACAGGCGCGGGTCCTTCACGATCAGCAGGCGTCGGCCTGGCCGAACTGCTCCTCCAGCCAGCCGGCAAGCCGCCGCCGGGGCGCCGGCCGTTCGGCGAGTTCGCTGGTCCGGCTCCCACGCCGCCGGCCGGGCGTCGGAGACCAGGACGTTGGCGCGGTCCAGCAGCTGTCGTGGAAGTCGACCACCCACTGGGGCTCTCCAAAGCCCTTGGGATTGGTCTCGTCGGTCATCACCTCGGGCTGGGGGACGTCGCAGCCCGAGTCGGCTGCAGGATGCCGGCAAGGGTGCTGGTCCCGGACCGACCGGTGCCCGCGACCAGGACGAGGCGTCGACCGAGAGTCCTAGGGGTCGCCTCGGCGCGGTACGTCCGAAGGCATGCCGGGATGTTAGCCATCGAGCGGCCCGGTCCGCCGGTGGTGGATGCGGTCGGCACGGCGGACCCCCGGGCTATCGTGAGCAACCGGCACTCTCTGCCCTCGTGCCACGATCTAACCCAGAACTGCACTGGAGGACGAGTCGATGCTTGAACAGCGCCGGTGGCCCGACGCCGGGCACCGAGCTCACTGACGAGGACCTCGCGATGGCGGCGATTTCGGGACCGACCGAGTCGTCGACGGCGGATCGTGTTCGTGGCCGGATCCGGGCGCAGTGGCACCAGCCTGATGTCCGGGATCCTCAAGAACCTCGGGCATGCACGTGCCAGAGCCCGAGGTCTCCGCCGACCAGACCAACCCCAAGGGATTCGGTGAGCCCCAGTGGGTCGTGGACTTCCACGACACGCTGCTCCGCCGGGTCAACGTCCACCCCGGAGACGGTCGCCCTGGCGCCTGGTTCGACGCGGGCCGGGCGGGCATGTTCGAGCCGAACCGGTCCGAGCTGACCGACTGGCTCAGGGGCCAGTTCGCGGAGGCCGACTCCCTGGTCATCAAGGACCCGCGGATCTCGTGGTTCCTGGCCTGTGGCGGGTGGCCGCGGTGCGCGCGGTGCGACCACGTCGACCATCACCATGCTGCGCCCACCGGCCGAGGTGGTGGGCAGCAAGAACACCTACTACGGCGGCCGGCTCGACGACGTCAGCCGTCTGGCCGGGTGGACGAACGTCATGCTGTTCACGGAGCGGGCCACCCGCAGCTCCCGGCGGGGCTTCGTGCGCTACCACGATCTGTTGGCCGACTGGACGAGCACCGTGGTCCGCATGGGTGAGGAGCTCGAGCTGCCGGAGATCACGAACGCCGAAACCCCGAGGATGCAGGAGGTGCACGCCTTCGTGGACCCGCAGCTGCGTCGGGTCAGGCACACCTGGGACGACCTGTCGGTGCCCGAGAACCTGCGCGAGCTGGCCCAGGGCACGTGGGAACAGCTCAACCTGCTTGCCGAACCGGGCGGCGACGTGCCAGGGGTCCACGACAAGCTCGACGAGCTTCGCCGGGCCTATGGCGACCTCTACGCCGAGGCCGAGGCCGTCGCCCGGTCGAGCGTGGAAGCCGCCGGTCCGGTGTACGTCCGCGACCAGGAGAAGGCCCGTGCCGAGGAGGCCGCCGCGGTGTACGCGGCCGCGGGTCCGGTCCGCAAGAGCTACCTCAGGAGCCGCCGGGTCGCGGGGCGCATCAAGCGGCGCCTGCAGCGCCCGGCCGAGGATGCCTGAGCCATGACGAAGGACTACCGACTGCTCCGCAACCTCGAGGGCCTGCACGACTTCGACGTGATGTGGCCCAACGACTTCCGCAAGCTCACGCCTGGCCTCACCTCCGTGCTGCGGGTCAAGAACGAGGCGCGCAGCCTGCCCTGGGTGTTGCCGCCGCTGTTCCAGGCCGTCCAGCACGTCGTGGTCGTCGACAACCAGTCCGACGACGGCACGCCGGGTGTGGCTCGCGAAGTGGCGGCGCGGATCGGTGCGGAGGACCGGCTCACGCTCACGACGTACCCGTTCGACGTCAGCAGGTGCGGCGCAGAGCATCTCGGCACGCCCGAGGACTCGGTGCACAACCTGGCCTACTTCTACAACTGGTCCTTCGGTCACGTGAACACGGCTTACTCGATGAAGTGGGACGGCGACATGGTGCTGACCCGCGAAGGCGTGGAGACGTACGCCGACCTCGCCTGGCAGCTCGAGAACGTCGAGGCGGTCATCGCGATGCCGCGCCATCCGCTCTTCGTCGAGAACGACCGTGTGGCCTACCTCGACGTCTACATGATCAACGTCGAGGACTACGTCTTCCCGATGGGGCACGCGTACCGCCACGTCAAGGCCTACGAGTGGGAGCTGCGGATGGTGCCGCCGGGCACCCGCAGGCGGCCGCTCCCGCAGGGGCTGTGCGTGGAGCTGAAGTACCTCGACAGCGACGAGTTCGACCACTGGGACGGCGTCGAAGCCTTCGGCACCACCGACCGCACCCTGCGCAAGCAGCGCGAATGGGAGGTCTTCCAGGCGTTGCGCGACGGTCGTGCGGAGGAGGTCGACGGCGTGGTGCGCATCGAGGCACCGCCGGAGTACGACCACGTCATCACCTACGTGACCGACTCCTGGCTGCCCCAACAGTCGAGGCCGATCACCGTCCCGGTGGAGGACAGGCCCGGCTTCGAACCCCCGGCGGAGGGGCGCGCCATGCGTCTGCTGTCCCGGCTCGGAGCCCGCAGCTGAGCCCCTGAGGTCTGCCTCGGTCGCGTCAGCCGTCCTGCGCCGGGGTTGCCGCCGGCTGGGCGTCCTCGGGAGGCACGACCTTCCTCGCGTACTTCGCAGCGAGCTCAGCGGGATCCAGGTCGCCGTTGAGGATGCGCTGCAGTGGCCAGTGCGAGACGTCGAGCCCCGACAGGGTCTTGAACGACGCGAAGTCCTCCCGCCAGCGCTCGGCCAACGACGCGATGTCCTCGCGGGTCGGCGCGGTGCCGGGCACACCCGGTCTGCCGGGCATCGAGTGCGGGAGCGGCGGGTACTCCCGGTACCGCGGCACCTCGAGGAAGTCGGTGATCTGGTCCAGGGCGGTGGTGTGGTCCTTGACGAACGCCCCGAACTCCAGCACCTGGAAGTGGTCCTCGCCGAACATGGAGTACCCGCGCTCGAGCTGGGCGCCGTAGTAACCGCGCACGACGCCCGACTGCATGCGGAACTCCCCGACGTCCGCCCCCTCCGGGATGCGGTCCTCCAGGCCGTTGGGCGCGAACCGGGTCAGGAAGCGCGGCCAGTCCGGGGCCATCTCGGGCCACCTGTTCACCACCATCTGCCACTGGGAGAACAGTCGGTCGATGGGGTCACGGAAGATCGCGATGATCTTCATGTCCGGGTTGTAGGCGCGGATCCGGTCGAGTGCCTGCGGCCACCAGAGGTAGAGCGGGGTCGCGTCGCCGACGATCTTGGGCAGGTCCCCGCGCGGTGGGACCCGGAAGTCCGAGAAGTCCCCGCTCGCCCAGTCCCTCGTCTCGTTGTCGAAGTAGTGCATCTCCTTCAACGGCGCACGCTGGATGTGACGGTGCCGGTCGAGGAGCTTGGAGAGGGAGGTCGTCCCGGACTTCTGGGTCCCGGCGATGAGGAAGCTGAACGACCGCAGCGCGGGCTCCTCCGCTGGTGCTGTTGCCGCCAACCCGATTCCTCCTCCGACAGGTTCGTGCGCGTACGTCGAACCGGGGACGAGCGCAGCGAGCCGAGCGCCCAGCAGGCTAACACGCAGGAACGCGGCCCTGAGGTGCCCGTGACGGTGCGACTGACGCTGCACATCAAGGAGAACATGGTCGGCCCATGACGGGCACCGTTGCGCTCGTCACACCGCTCTCCGGTTCCCACGGAACAGGCCGCACCTCTAGATTGTTGACTGATGTGTCCGACCTCCGGCCCCTATGGCCCTGGTCGGCAGGCAACCGAGCAAAACGTCTGGTACTCACACCGGCCCTCACACACCGAGGGCGTCGGAGGGACTGGAACGAAAGGTTCGAACGCATGAAGAGCACCCCTGCGCTCCGGGTGGGCGTGATCGGCGCTGGACGCGTCGGTTCCGTCCTGGCGGCCGCGCTCCGCGAGGCGGGACACGAGGTCGTGTCGGCCGCCGGCGAGTCCGACGCCTCCCGTCATCGCATCGCCGACCTCCTGCCCGGCGTACCGGTCGCGAAGCCGACCGCCGTCGCGCGCGCGTGTGACCTGTTGCTGCTGACGGTGCCGGACGACATGCTTGCCAACGTCGTCGCCATGCTCTCCGGGAGCGGCGCGATCCGCTCCGGCCAGTACGTCGTGCACAGCTCGGGGCGGCACGGGCTGGGCGTGCTCGAACCCGCGGTCGACCTCGGTGCCATCCCGGTTGCGATGCACCCGGCCATGACCTTCACCGGCACCGCTGTCGACCTCGCTCGACTGCCCGGCTGCGCCTTCGGCATCACCGCCGAGAGCGAGGGCCGTGGCCTCGCCGAGCGGCTGGTCGCCGACCTCGGCGGCCACGCGGTCTGGGTACCCGAGGACAAGCGGACCCTCTACCACTCCTCTCTCGCGCACGGGGCAAACCACCTGGTGACCCTGGTGAGCGAGGCGATGGAGATGCTCGCCGCCACCGGCGCCGACGACCCGGCCAGCACGCTTCGTCCGCTGCTGACGGCCGCGCTGGACAACGCTCTGAACCAGGGTGACTCGGCACTGACCGGACCGATCGCGCGGGGCGACGTGGAGACGGTCCGGGCCCACCTCGTCGAGATCACCGGCAACGCGCCGCACACGTTGCCGTCGTACCTCGCCCTCGCCCGGGCCACCCTCAACCGGGTGGTCACCGACGGCCGGGTGCTCCCGATCCGTGCTGCCAAGATGCGACGCATCCTCGACGAGGCCGACCCGACGGTCGGCGCGACCCGGCAGGAGCCGGCTGCCGGTCGGGGCTTCGAGGCCCGATGACGACCACCCCTGTCCTCGCGCGCACCCGCGAGGAGCTCGGCTCGCTCTTGTCCCCGGTGCGGATGCCAGACCGACGTGCGGACGCACACGCCAGGCGACGGGTGGGCCTGGTGCCCACCATGGGAGCGCTGCACGACGGCCACGCGAGCCTGATGCGAGTTGCCCGGGAGCAGGTGTCCGGGGGCCCCGTGGTCGTGTCGATCTTCGTCAACCCCATGCAGTTCGGGCCCGGTGAGGACCTCGAGGCCTATCCGCGGAGCCTGGACGCCGACCTCAAGCTGTGCGAGCGCGAGGGGGTCGACGTCGTCTTCGCGCCGGACCTGGACCAGGTGTACCCGGGTGGTGAGCCGCTGGTCGCCATCGATCCCGGACCGCTGGGCGAGGTGCTCGAGGGCGACGTCCGGCCGGGCCATTTCCGGGGTGTCCTCACGGTCGTGGCCAAGCTCTTCGGTCTGGTCCGCCCAGACGTCGCGGTCTTCGGGGAGAAGGACTACCAGCAGCTCGTGCTGATCCGGCGGATGGTCACCGACCTGTGCGTCGGCATCGAGATCGTCGGCGCGGAGACCCGCCGCGAGCCCGACGGCCTGGCGCTCTCCAGCCGCAACCGGTACCTCGACACCGAGCACCGCCTCCGTGCGGTCGCCCTGAGCCGCGCCCTGCTGGCGGCCAGGGCCGCCGCCGATGAGGGGCCGGTGGCCGCCCTGGCCGCCGCGCAAGCGGAGCTCGGTGCCACGAACGGCATCGACCTGGACTACGTCGCCATCACCGACCGGGAGCTCGGCGAGCTTCCCGCAGACGCCCCGCCAGGCACCGAGGGCCGGGTCCTGATCGCCGCGCGGGTCGGCGGCACGCGGCTCATCGACAACATGCCCATCACGATCGGAGGCGGCTGATGCTCCGCACGATGATGAAGAGCAAGATCCACCGGGCGACCGTCACCCAGGCCGACCTGCACTACGTCGGGTCGGTCACCGTCGACGAGGACCTGCTCGACGCGGCAGACCTGCTGCCCGGCGAGCTGGTCCATATCGTCGACGTGACGAACGGTGCCCGGCTCGAGACCTACACGATCGCGGGTGAACGCGGCAGCGGGGTGCTTGGCATCAACGGTGCCGCGGCCCGGCTGGTCGATCCTGGAGACCTCGTGATCCTCATCGGCTACGGCCAGATGGACCACCAGGAGGCCAGGGAGCACCAGCCGCACGTGGTGTTCGTGGACGCCGACAACAAGATCCGGGCCACCGGCCCCGACCCCGCCGAGACCTTCGACGCTCCCGGACTCGTCCGGGGCGACGCCACCCGGTCGGGTGCCTGACGTTGACCTGCCACCGATGATCGATTCACCCGGCTGGCCGGTCCCCGGCCGGCTCACGGCGCCGGCCCCGGGCTGGACCACCGAGTCCGACGTGGTCGTCATCGGCTCCGGGATCGCCGGCCTCACCGCCGCTCTCCGGCTGCGCGGCCAGGTCGACACGATCCTGGTCGTCACCAAGGACGTCCTCAATGCGGGGTCGACCCAGTGGGCGCAGGGGGGCATCGCCGCGGCCCTCGGTCCGGAGGACACGCCGGAACAGCACGAGCACGACACCCTGGTCGCCGGAGCAGGGGCCTGTGACCCCGAAGCCGTGCGGGTGCTGGTCACCGAGGGACCCGAGGCGGTCCACGAGCTGATCGGCCTGGGCACGAAGTTCGACCACGACCCCGACGGCGAGCTCGCCCTCACCAGGGAGGGCGGGCACCTGCGCGACCGGATTGCGCACGCGGGTGGCGATGCCACCGGCGCCGAGATCCAGCGAGCCCTGATCGCGGCGATCGAGCGAGCCCCGGAGATCGAGGTGGTCCAGCACGCGCTCGCGGTCGACCTGCTCCTCGGCGAGGACGGCGGGATCTCGGGCGTCACGCTCCACGTCATGGGTGAGGGGCAGCGCGACGGCGTGGGCGCGGTCCGCTGCCGGGCCGTCGTACTCGCCTCGGGCGGTCTGGGCCAGGTGTTCACCCAGACCACGAACCCGGCGGTGTCCACCGGTGACGGGATGGCGATCGCGGCTCGCTCCGGTGCCGTGCTCCGCGACCTCGAGTTCGTGCAGTTCCACCCGACGGTCATGTACCTCGGACCCGACTCGCGGGGCCAGCAACCCCTCATCTCCGAAGCGGTCCGGGGTGAGGGTGCCTTCCTCGTCGACTTCGAGGGCAACCGCTTCATGCAGGGCGAGCACGAGCTCGCCGACCTCGCCCCCCGCGACGTGGTCGCGAAGGCCATCACGCGACGCATGGACGAGACCGGGCAGCCGCACATGTGGCTGGACGCCCGTCACCTCGGGGCGGAGCGCTGGCAGCGGCGGTTCCCGACGATCCTCGCGACGACGCGCGGACACGGGGTCGACCCGGTGACCGAGCTGATCCCGGTCTCGCCCGCCTGCCACTACGCATCAGGCGGCGTCGCCACGGACCTGTGGGGGCGGTCCACCGTGCCCGGCCTGTACGCCACGGGCGAGGTCGCGTGCTCCGGCGTGCACGGCGCCAACCGACTCGCCTCCAACTCCCTGCTGGAGGGACTTGTCTTCTCGCGTCGGATCGCCGAGGTGCTGCCGGGAGAGCTGCGGGCGTGGTCGCCGCCGGCCACGGACGCGCGGACTGCCGGCCTGGTCGCCGCCGGCGTCCGGCGCGAGCTCCAGGAGGTCATGACCTCCAGGGTGGGTGTGCTACGAGCCGCCGGCGGCCTGGATGAGGCGAGCAGGATGCTGGACAAGCTGGCAGGGGTCGGCACCGACCAGGTCGACCAGGAGTCGTGGGAGACGACGAACCTGGTGACAGTGGCGGCCGCGCTCACCGCGGCGGCCGCGCTCCGGGAAGAGACCCGGGGCTCGCACTGGCGGGAGGACTTCCCGGCGCGCGACGACGAACGCTGGTCCGGTCATTTCGACACGGTCTTCGCCAACGGGCACCCCCACACCTCCTTCCGGGCCGCAACCGCCGGGGGAAGCGGCCCGTGAAGCCCGGGACGCCGTACGACGCCATGCCCGCTGCGCCGCTCGCGGAGCTGAGCGAGGCCGGGCTCGACCCGCGACCGGTGTACGACGCGATCGTCGCAGCGCTCGAAGAGGACCTGCCGGGCGACAGCACCGATGTCACGAGCGTCGCGACGATCCCCGCGGACGCCCGCGGGACCGCGGACTTCGTGGCGCGCGGCCCGGGCACGGTCGCGGGGCTCCCGGTGGCTGCCATGGTGTTCGGCTACGTGATGGGCGAGGCGGCGGAGGTCAGCGACCGGCTCGCGGACGGCACCCGGGTCGGCAGTGGCGACGTGGTCATGGGCGTCGCCGGCCCGACCCGCGGGCTGCTCACGGCCGAGCGGACCGCACTGAACTTCGCCTCCCACCTCTCGGGTGTGGCGACCGCGACCACTGCGTGGGTGGACGCCCTCGCCGGGACCAGGGCGCGGGTCCTCGACACCCGCAAGACCCTGCCGGGTCACCGCGTCCTGCAGAAGTACGCCGTCCGGTGCGGGGGCGGAGTCAACCACCGGTTCGGCCTCGCCGACATGGCCATGGTCAAGGACAACCACGTCATAGCGGCCGGTGGTGTCGTACCCGCCTTCCAGGCCGTTCGCTCGGCCCACCCCGACCTCCGAGTGGAGGTGGAGGTGACCGGTCTCGACCAGTTGCTGGCGGTGCTCGAGGCGGGTTGCGAGCAGGTACTGCTCGACAACATGTCGACCGAGCTGATGGCCGAGGCGGTCCGGGTGACTGCCGGACGGGCCACCCTGGAGGCATCGGGCGGGCTGACCCTCGAGCGGGCCCGGGAGGTGGCCGAGACCGGCGTCGACTTCATCTCGGTGGGCGCCCTCACCCATTCGGTCACCGTGTTCGACATCGGCATGGACCTCCGATGAACACCCCATTCGAATGCTCACTGCGTTCCGCTTCGAACAGGGACCCCGGATGATGGCACTCCTGGCCGTCGACATCGGCAACAGCCACACCGCGCTGGGACTCCTCGCGTCCGGAGACGTCCTGGCCGAGTGGCGGGTGGCCACGGTGGACACCCGGACCGCCGACGAGTGGGCGGTCCTGATCGGCGGGCTGCTGGACGAGGACACGAAAGTCACCGGGGTCGCCGTCTGCTCAACGGTCCCCGCGGTACTGCACGAGTGGCGGGACATGCTGAACCGGCACTACGCCGCGGTGCCGCACGTCGTGGTCGAGCCGGGGGTGCGGACCGGGGTCCCGGTGCTCATGGACAACCCGCGCGAGGTGGGCTCGGACCGCATCATCAACGCCCTGGCCGCGGCCACGGACTACGGCGGGCCGGCCATCGTGGTGGACTTCGGCGGAACAGCGACCACGTTCGACGTGGTGAGCGCCAAGGGACAATACGTCGGCGGTGCGATCGCCCCGGGAATCGAGATCTCGCTAGAAGCGCTGGGTCACCGCGGTGCCCAGTTGCGCAAAGTCGAATTGCAGAGACCGCGCTCGGTGATTGCCAAGAACACCGTCGAGGCGCTCCAGTCCGGAATGGTTTTCGGCGTCGCGAGCCAGGTGGAGGGCCTGATTTCCAGGATGATTTCGGAGCTGGGTGCCGAAACAGATGACGTACGGGTCATCGCCACCGGCCACCTCGCACCGCTGGTCATGGGCGAATGTCGGTGCTTCACCGACCACGCGCCGTGGCTGACCCTGCGGGGGCTCGAGCTGGTCTTCGAACGCAATACTTGACGTAATCCTGCACGCCCGTTATCCGTCTTCATTCCTGCTGGCATTTCTACTAATGCCTGTGCCATGCTGCGCAAGCACATTCTCATCATGGGCATTACCGGGAGGAAAAGAAATGGCGCAGAAGGTTCACATCGTGCTGGTCGACGATCTCGACGGATCCGACGCCACGCAGACTGTTTCCTTCGGGTTGGATGGGACGTCGTACGAGCTGGACCTCAACGACAAGAACGCCGCCGCTCTGCGCGAGGCCCTCAGTGGCTACGTCGGACACGCCCGCAAGGTGGGGGCGTCCCGCCGCGGCCGGGCCCGCAAGGCGGCGGCGGCCACGTCCGGCGGTGCCACCCCCGCCGAGATCAGGGAGTGGGCACGCTCGCAGGGGATGGATGTCCCCGACCGTGGCCGGGTCTCTGCCGACGTACGCGCGGCATACGAGGCGGCGCACTGAGCGCCGCGCTGCGCGAGCTGGCTTGAGTTGCGCCTGGTGGCGGGTCTGCTGCGTCACCGGGCGCAACTCAACACTGCTGGACGGGGCGTCGGAACCGGCGTGTTCGCTCTCAGCGGAGCCGGAACGGCGTTCACCGGGAACGCGTAGGCTGTCTTCGGGGTTGAACCTCATGTCCCCACCCGGCGCAGTCAGGCGGGTGGTCCCCGAGTTCTGGCAGGAGCGATACGCATGTTCGAGCGGTTCACCGACCGGGCCCGTCGGGTGGTCGTGCTGGCGCAGGAGGAAGCCCGCATGCTCTCCCACAACTACATCGGGACCGAGCACATCCTGCTCGGCCTGATCCACGAGGGCGAGGGCGTCGCGGCCAAGGCGCTGGAGAGCCTCGACATCTCGCTGGAGGCGGTGCGCGCCCAGGTCGAGGAGATCATCGGCCAGGGCCAGCAGGCGCCCAGCGGACACATTCCCTTCACCCCACGCGCCAAGAAGGTCCTCGAGCTCTCGCTGCGCGAGGCGCTGCAGCTCGGCCACTCCTACATCGGGACCGAGCACATCCTGCTCGGCCTGATCCGGGAGGGCGAGGGGGTGGCCGCCCAGGTCCTGCAGAAACTCGGTGCTGACCTCAACCGCGTCCGCCAGCAGGTCATCCAGCTGCTCTCGGGATTCCAGGGCAAGGAGTCCGCGGGTGCGGCGTCCTCGAGCGCCGCCGGCGGCGACACCCCCAGCTCGTCGCTCGTGCTCGACCAGTTCGGCCGCAACCTCACCCAGGACGCCCGCGAGGGGAAGCTCGACCCGGTCATCGGGCGCGAGCAGGAGATCGAGAGGGTCATGCAGATCCTCTCCCGCCGCACCAAGAACAACCCGGTGCTCATCGGGGAGCCCGGCGTCGGCAAGACGACCATCGTCGAGGGCCTCGCCCAGGACATCGTCCGGGGCAATGTGCCCGAGACGTTGAAGGACAAGCAGATCTACACCCTCGACCTCGGCGCACTCGTCGCCGGGTCCCGCTACCGCGGTGACTTCGAGGAGCGCCTGAAGAAGGTGCTCAAGGAGATCCGCACCCGGGGTGACATCGTGCTGTTCATCGACGAGATCCACACCCTCGTCGGCGCCGGCGCGGCCGAGGGCGCGATCGACGCGGCCTCGATCCTCAAGCCGATGCTGGCCCGCGGCGAGCTGCAGACGATCGGCGCGACCACGCTCGACGAGTACCGCAAGTACCTCGAGAAGGACGCCGCCCTGGAGCGCCGGTTCCAGCCGATCCAGGTGGCCGAGCCGTCCATCGCCCACACCATCGAGATGCTCAAGGGACTGCGCGACCGCTACGAGGCCCACCACCGGGTCACCATCACCGACGAGGCACTGGTCTCGGCGGCGACGCTCGCCGATCGCTACATCTCCGACCGGTTCCTCCCGGACAAGGCCATCGACCTGATCGACGAGGCCGGCTCCCGCCTGCGGATCCGCCGGATGACGGCGCCCGCAGACCTGCGGGAGTACGACGAGAAGATCGGCGACGTGCGGCAGCGCAAGGAGGCCGCCATCGACGGCCAGGACTTCGAGGCCGCTGCTCGCCTGCGCGATGAGGAGAAGCAGCTGATCGCGAAGAAGTCCGATCGCGAGAAGCAGTGGCGCGCCGGCGACATGGACGAGGTCGCCGAGGTCGACGAGGAGCTGATCGCCGAGGTCCTCGCCGTTGCCACCGGCATCCCGATCGTGAAGCTGTCGGAGGAGGAGTCGACCCGACTGCTCAAGATGGAGGACGAGCTGCACAAGCGCGTCATCGGCCAGGAAGAGGCCGTGAAGGCGCTGTCGCGGGCGATCCGTCGTACCCGCGCCGGGCTGAAGGACCCCAAGCGTCCCGGCGGCTCGTTCATCTTCGCCGGCCCGTCCGGCGTCGGGAAGACGTGGCTGTCCAAGACGCTGGCGGAGTTCCTGTTCGGCGACGAGGACGCGCTGATCCAGCTCGACATGAGCGAGTACGGCGAGAAGCACACCGTGTCGCGGCTGTTCGGCTCGCCTCCCGGATACGTCGGTTACGAAGAGGGCGGCCAGCTCACCGAGAAGGTCCGGCGCAAGCCGTTCTCGGTCGTGCTGTTCGACGAGGTCGAAAAGGCGCACCCGGACATCTTCAACACGCTGTTGCAGATCCTGGAGGAAGGTCGCATGACCGACAGCCAGGGCCGGGTCGTGGACTTCAAGAACACCGTCATCATCATGACCACCAACCTCGGTACCCGCGACATCTCCAAGGGCGTCAACCTCGGCTTCAACCAGTCGGGCGACGTGGCCGGCTCCTACGAGCGGATGAAGGCCAAGGTGTCGGACGAGCTCAAGCAGCACTTCCGTCCCGAGTTCCTCAACCGCGTCGACGAGATCGTGGTCTTCCCGCCGTTGTCGTCGGAGCAGATCGTGGCCATGGTCGACAACATGATCGCCTTCGTCGAGCTGCGGCTGAAGGACCGCGACATGTCGCTCGAGCTCACTCAGGCGGCCAAGAACCTGTTGGCCGAGAGGGGCTTCGACCCGGTCCTGGGCGCCCGCCCGCTGCGGCGCACGGTCCAGCGCGAGATCGAGGACGTCCTGGCCGAGAAGATGCTCTACGGCGAGGTCGGCCCGGGCCAGATCGTGCTGGTCGACGTCGAGGGCGAGGGCCCCACGGCGACGTTCACGTTCTCCGGCCAGAAGGTCGGCGACCTGCCCGACCTACCGCCGCTGGAGACGGCCGAGGTCACCTCCGGTGAGGCCCCGGCGGCCGAGGGTCCCGACGACACCGAAGGCCCGGTCGACGTCCCCAAGTCCGCCGACTCCGACTGACACCCGCTGACCCGTCAGAAACCTTCTGACGGGTCAGCGTCATCAGCGGTCGTCAGGGGGTCGTCAGGGGAGCGCGAAGGTGTTCGCCGCGGTCTGCACCATGAGGCCGTCGGTCAGGAGGCTGTCGAGGCACCGCTGTCGCTGAACGCCGTCGGCCCAGGCCCCGTCGAGCCGGCTGCGGTGGACCGGGACGTCACTGTCCCGCAGGACGGCGAGCAGTCGGCCGCGGCACTGCCGGTCGGTCCCCGCCCAGGTCTGGACCTTGCCCTGCGGGCCGTCGTACGCCGGATGGCCGGCCAGGCGCCAGGCACACAGGTCGCGGACCGGGCAGGCCGAGCAACGTGGGCTGGCGGCAGTGCAGACCAGGGCGCCCAGCTCCATCACCGCCACCGACCAGGCGGCGGCCGTCGAGTCCCCGTCCGGCAGCGCACTCTCGGCCCGGAGGCGCTCGGCTCTGGTGACTGAGGGCGCGGGGAACTCGACCCCGGCCAGAGTCCGTGCGAACACCCGCCGCACGTTGGTGTCGAGCACGACCTGCCGCCGGCCGTGCGCGAACGCGGCGATCGCAGCTGCCGTGTAGTCGCCCACGCCTGGGAGTGCGATCAGCTCCTCGTAGGTCGCGGGTACCTCGCCGGCGTGGTGCTCGACGATCGCGCCGGCCGCCGCGTGCAGCCGCAGCGCGCGTCGCGGGTAGCCGAGACGACCCCAGGCACGGACCGCCTCCCCCGAGGGCACGGCCGCGAGATCCGTCGGCGTCGGCCACCGGGCAAGCCACTGCTCGTGTACCGGCAGCACCCGCGCGACCGGTGTCTGCTGCAGCATGTACTCCGAGACCATGACCGACCAGGCGGTGGCGGTGGGTGACCGCCAGGGCAGGTCGCGTGCATGCGCGTCGTACCACTCCAGGATCGGCTGGTGCAGGTCGGACGCAGGCGGGCTCATCCCTGCCGATCCTAGGGCGGGCGTTCCCCGGAGGCCCGGTGTGGCTGCGCCATTCGGTGCCGCTTCCTGTCTAGCGTGGTTGCATGACCGCGCTGACTCGGGGATCCCTGCCGGCCCGGGTGTACTGGACCCGCCGGCTGATGGTGTTCGGTACGGCATTCCTCCTGGTGTTCGGCATCGCCAGGGTCCTCTCCGGCGGCGACTCGCCCGAACCCCAGCAGCCGACGGCACACCAGGTCGCCGGCACACCGACCGAGTCGGCCAAGCCCCGTACCCCGGGCCCGGTCTCGCCGGGATCGGATCGAAGCGACCAGCGGGACAAATCCGACAAGCAGGACAAACCGGGCAAGAAGAAGACCGAGCCGCCGCTCGCCGAACCCGAGGGTCCGTGTTCCGACGAGGACGTCGCGATCACCCCGGTGGTCAAGCACGCGATCGCGGGTGCCGACGACGGGATCGGGCTGCGGCTGTGGCTGCGCACCATCGAGTCCGAGGCGTGCACCTGGCGGGTCTCACCGGACACGCTGACGGTCAAGATCACCTCGGGCAAGGACGACATCTGGTCGACCCGTCAGTGCCCACGCGCGGTCCGGACCCGCGACGTCGTCGTGCGGCGAGACGCCTCCTCGATGGTCGAGGTCGTCTGGAACGGCAAGCGCTCCGATGACGAGTGCTCGCGGCTGACCGACTGGGCACTGCCCGGCTGGTACCACGTCGCCGCCGCCGCGCTGGCAGGCGAGCCCTCCGACGCCCAGTTCGAGCTCGAACAGCCGACGCGCCAGCGCGCGGAGCCCGAGCCTGACCGTGGCGACAGGGACCGCGGCGACAGGGACCGTGGCGACCGGGACCAGAACGACCGGAACCGGGAGAAGAACCGGAAGAACCGCGATGGCGGCTGACCCCATTTCCGGTTGACGCGGCGGGCGGGATGGGCGGTTAGGATCACCCGATGCCTGCTCGGGAGATCACCGCCGCGACGGCGGGAACGTGGACCGTTGGCGATCTGGCGGTCAACAGGATGGGTTTCGGGGCCAAGCGCCTGGCGGGCAGCACCGCCGCCGGCGATCCCGGCGCCACCCACCAGAGGGACCGGCCCATCGGCGTGCTGCGTCGCGCCATCGAACTCGGCGTGAACCACATCGACACCGCGTCGTTCTCTCCGACCTACGCACACGGCCGGGAGAAGACGAACCTGTTCACGGAGCTCAACTGGGCCAACGAGCTCATCCACCGCGCGCTGGCGCCGTATCCGACGACCTGGTCATCAGCACGAAGGTGGGGCCGAGCCCCGACGGTCTGGTCCGCCCGGATCAGCTGCGCGGTCAGGTCGAGGAGAACCTGCGCCAGCTGGGCCGTGACCACCTTGACGTGGTGAACCTGCGCCAGGCCGGTCTCGACTCGATCGCCGAACATTTCGGCGCCCTCGCCGAACTGCGCGACGCCGGCCTGATCAGGCACCTGGGCATCTCCAACGTCCGAAGTGAGCATCTCGCCCAGGCCCAGGAGATCGCTCCGGTCGTCTGCGTCCAGAACCGGTACGGCGTCGACTTCGGCCGCGTCAACGACGACCTGCTGGACACGTGCGCCGAGCAGGGCATCGCGTTCGTTCCGTTCTTCACGATCACCGGAACCGGGCGCGAGGCCGGCGGTGTCACGGACAACGAGGCGGTGCGGTCGGTCGCATGCGCGCACGGAGCGACTTCTGCGCAGGTCCGCCTGGCCTGGGCGCTCAGCCGCGGACCGCACGTGCTGACCATCCCGGGTACGGGCAACCCGGACCACCTGGTCGAGAACATCGGCGCCGGGGCGCTACGCCTCACCGCGGACGAGCTGTCCAGCCTCGGCTGAACCGGTCAGACGTACCGCTCGAGGATCGTCGACTCGGCCAGCCGGGACAGGCCCTCGCGGACGCTCCGGGCACGCAGATCGCCCACCCCGTCGACCGCCTGCAGGTCCTCGACCCCGGCCGACAGCAGCTTCTGCAGGGTGCCGAAGTGCTCGACGAGCCGTTCCACGACGTGGATCGGGAGGCGCGGCACCTTGGCCAGGAGACGGTAGCCGCGGGGAGCCACCGCCCCGTCGAGATGCTCGGAACTGCTCAAGCCCAGGGCCTTGGCCGCCGCCGCCGGATCGACCAGCTCGGTGGGGGAGAGGGCCTCGAGCTTGGCGAGCAGGTCTTCGGGGCTCTTCTTGCGGCGTCCCACGGGCAGGTAGTCGCGGATCACGAGCTCGCGTTCGGCGTCGACGCCGGTGATGAGCTCCTCGAGCTGCAGTGACAGGAGCCGTCCGTCTGTGCCGAGCTCGAGCACGTAGTCCTCGATCTCGCGGGCGATCCGGGTGACCATCTCCAGCCGCTGGGCCACGACGGCAACGTCGCGGACCGTGACGAGGTCCTCGATCTCCAGCGCTGACAGGGTGCTGGCGACCTCGTCGAGCCGCAGCTTGTACCGCTCCAGGGTGGCCAGGGCCTGGTTGGCGCGGGAGAGGATCTGGGCGGAGTCCTCCAGCACGTGCCGGGTCTGGCCGACGTAGGCGGCGATGATCTGCATCGACTGCGACACCGAGATCACCGGGAATCCGGTCTGCTTGGCCACGCGTTCGGCCGTGCGGTGCCGGGTGCCCGTCTCGTCGGAGTGGATGGTCGCGTCGGGCATCAGGTGCACCGCCGCGCGGTAGATCCGGGTGACGTCTTTGTCGACGATGATGGCGCCGTCCATCTTGGCCAGCTCACGTAGACCCGTGGCCGTGAACGGCACGTCGAGGCTGAAGCCACCCGAGGAGATCGTCTCGACCACCTTGTCGTGGCCGAGCACGATCAACGCGCCGGTCCGTCCACGGAGGATGCGTTCGAGGCCGTCTCGCACTGGGGTGCCGGGCGCGATGGTCGCGAGTGTCGCCCGGAGCCGCAGGGTCTCGTCAGAACGGTCGGTCGCCGCCACGCCTTGCCCTCCCCATCGGCTCAGTGCTGGTTGCCGCGTCAGTCTAGGGGAGTAAAGGACGAACTCGCTCGATACGCAACAGGGCCGCCGACCGATCAGGCGTCACCCCAGGGGGCGCAGCCGCCGGGGCGCGTCGTCCCGCAGGCCGAGGATGCGCAGGGCCGAGGCGATGTCGGCCACCTCGAGCACCTGCATGCCTTCCACGGTCCGCGGCCGCCCGGACCCGTGCTTTCCCGGAACGACGGCGGTCCGGAATCCCAGTCGGGCGGCCTCGGCGATCCGTTGGGGAAGGTCGCGGACCCGCCGCAGCTCACCGGCCAGCCCGATCTCGCCGATCGCCGCGATGCCCTGCGGTGCGGGCTGACCGTCGGTGGCCGAGGCCAGCGCGACCGCGATCGCCAAGTCGCTCGCCGGCTCGGTCAGCCGGGCGCCGCCCACGGTGGAGACGAACACGTCGTGGGTGTGGAGCCGGATGTCGCAGTGCTGCTGGAGCACCGCCAGGACCATCGCGACCCGAGAGGCGTCCAGCCCGGACGTCGTACGCCGAGGGCGCTCGGCCGCGGTGCGGGTCACCAGGGCCTGGACCTCGGCCAGCAGCGGACGCCGGCCCTCCATGGTCACGGCGACACAGGTGCCGGGAACCTGTTGGTGGTGGTTCTCCACGAACAGGCCTGTCGGGTCCGTGACCGCGGTGATCCCGTCGTGGGCGAGGTCGAAGCAGCCGACCTCGTCGATCGGGCCGAACCGGTTCTTCATCGCCCGCACCATGCGGAAGCGGGAGTTGCGATCGCCCTCGAAGTGCAGGACGACATCGACGACGTGCTCGAGCACCCGGGGGCCGGCGATGGCGCCGTCCTTCGTGACGTGCCCGACGATGACGGTCGTGATGTTGCGGGTCTTGGCCATCCGGATCAGTGCCGCCGCGACCTCCTTGACCTGGGTGACGCCGCCGGGAACGCCCTCGACGCCGGGTGCGCCGATGGTCTGGATCGAGTCGACGACCAGCAGGGTCGGCCGAACCTGCTCGATGTGCGTCAGGACTGCCCCGAGGTCGGTCTCGGCGGCGAGGAAGAGCTCGTCGTGGACCCCGCCCGTGCGGTCGGCCCGCAGCCGCACCTGGGACGCAGACTCCTCGCCGGTGACGTAGAGCGTCCGCCGTTGGTAGCGGGCGGTCTGGGCGGCCACCTCCAGCAGCAGCGTGCTCTTGCCGACGCCGGGCTCGCCGGCGAGCAGGATCGCCGCGCCCGGCACCAACCCACCGCCGAGCACCCGGTCGAGCTCCGGAACACCGCTGGACCGGAAGGCGGACTCCTCCACCGACACCTGACCGATCGGCACGGCGGGCACCGTGACCGGAGTCGCCGCGGCCCGGATCGTCGGCGCCGCGGCCTCGGCCACCGACCCCCACGCCTGGCACTCGCCGCAGCGACCCACCCATTTGGCGGTCTCCCACCCGCACTCGGTGCAGCGGAACATCGGGCGGGGGGTCTTGGCCATGACCGGAACGCTAGATCAGGGTGCCGACAGTCCCTGGGAACGTCGCCGACACTCGTCGGTATGCTGTGGTTGGAACGATCAAGGAGGCTGGATGCCGCGGATTCCCGGGCGGGTCCCGACCGCGCCGCCGACGCTCGCCGACGTCGCCGAGCGAGCGGGGGTCTCCCGCCAGACCGTCTCCAACGCCGTCAACAACCCCGACCTGCTGCGGGCCGACACGCTGACCCGCGTGCAGGAGGCGATCGACGTCCTCGGGTACTCGCCGAACCGGGCCGCCCGCAACCTCCGGACCCGGACGTCGCACCTGATCGGACTCCGGTTCACCCCGGCCCAGGAAGGCACCGCCAACGCCCAGGTCGACCGGTTCGTGCACTCGTTGGTAGAGACGTCGAGCGCGGCGGGCTACCACGTCCTGCTGTTCCCGGGCGACACCGACGATCCGCTCGCCGGGTACGACGCCCTGTTGCGCTCCACGGCCGTGGACGCGTTCGTCGCCACCGATACCTACCTCGGCAACCCGCAGGCCGCCTGGCTCGAGTCTCGCCGGGCCCCGTTCGTGGCCTTCGGCCGGCCGTGGGACAACCCGGCCGCGGCCCACCCCTGGGTCGACGTCGACGGCGCGGCCGGGACCGAGCTGGCCACCAGCCACCTCGTCGGCCGCGGGCACGAACGGATCGCGTGGATCGGGTGGCGCAAGGAGTCGTTCATCGGCGAGGACCGGCGGGCCGGCTGGAGCCGCACCATGCGGGCCCGCGACCTGCCCACCACCGGCCTCGCGTCGCGGGTCGAGGAGACGGTTGCCAGCGGCCGCGAGGCGGCGGCAGTGCTCCTCGACGAGGCCAAGCCGACCGCCTTCGTGTGCGCGTCCGACACGCTCGCGATGGGCGTCCTGCACACCCTCGCCGAGCGGGGCCTCTCCGCCGGCGCCGACGTCGCGGTCGTCGGCTTCGACGACTCCCAGGTCGCCCAGGTCGTCCCGCCCGGCCTCACCTCGGTGCGTCAGCCGCTGGAGGAAGTGGCGGTCGAGGTGGTCCGCGCGCTCGAGGGGCTGCTCGGGCACCCGCCCGCGGTGAGCCGGGGCGTGCTGCTCGCGCCGGAGCTGATCCTCCGCGGGTCGAGCTGATGGCCGCGGTTTCCCCGGTCGGCCGGGGAAACCCGAACATGACGGGCATCGCTTGGGTCGACAAGTTCAGGGATTGCCCGACAAGTCGGCCCCTAGAAGCTCTTCGACCAGAGGTTCACGGCGTAGTCGACCGACGTGCCGTCGTGCTCGGTCAGGATCTCCTCGGCCACCTCTGGGTTGAACTCGATCCTGACCACGCTCTCCAGGTCTGCCCGCGCGTCGAACTCCCAGCCGATGTCGACTTCCCTGCGCGTCCAGCCACGCACCGACCAGAAGCGCTCGACGGCCACCGGGTCGACGTCTGGGTAGCCGCGACGGAACCACGCCCCGAACGTCGACCGCGTCGGGTCGTTGTCGATCACGAACGCCGTGCCGCCACGTCGTACGACGCGGTCGAGCTCGGCGAGCCCGGGCTCGCAGCCCGGCCCGAAGAAGTAGGCCCACCTCGCGTGCGCAATGTCGACGGAGGAGTCAGGCAACGGGAGCGCCTGCGCGGTGCCGGGTACGACGCCCACGTGCGCCAGCGACCGGGTCCGGCGCCGGGCCAGGGCGGCGAGGTCGCGATGCGGCTCGACTCCGATCACCCGGGCCGCCCCGTCGGCGAGTCGGGGCAGGTGGAACCCGGTCCCGCACCCGATGTCGAGGACCACGCGCCCGGTCCAGTCGGCCACCGACCGCATGGCCGCCTCGAGCCGGCCCGCGCGGTCGACCGCGCGGTTCTCGATCTCGTACGTCGACGCGTGGTGCCAGATGTTCGGGCTCGGGATCGCGCCCGAGACCGCAGCGGGGGTGGGCGTCAGACCCGCACCAACCCGGCGGTGGTCTGCACCTGGGCCGCGATGATGCCCGGGGTGCCGTGCGGGGCGACCCAGTCGACCTTGACGTCCTCCAGCGGCGCCTCGACGGTCTCGCCGAGCCACTCACTGACCCGGAGCGGATCGCCGGCGATCTCCAGGCAGGCCAGCGACAAAGTGTCGTCGGCGCCGACGCTCGGATGCAGCTCGGCCGGGCTCCGCCACTCGACGAAGAAGGGGAGCTGCGGGTCGGCGATCAGGCCGTTGACCCCGATCTGCTTCCAGGTGAGCTCGGTGCCGTCCGGGCGGTAGCGGTTCCCCGACGCGGCCTCACGGCCGAGTCGCTTCTCGACGACCGAGATGTCGTCGACCGCGACGACCCACCCCAGCCAGCCGCCACCGAGGGCGGACCGGGCGCGGACCGCCTGGCCGAAGGGAGCCTTGTCGGACGCCGGGTGATCGAGGACCTCGACGACTTCGAGGTAGGTGCGGTCTGCCAACGGCAAGATCATGTTGCGGGTACCGAACCGCGGGTGGACCCCGCCATCGGTGAATTCCCGGCCGAGCAGTCCCCCGAGGCGCTGGGCGGTGCTGGCGAGGCCGTCTGGCCCCGCGGCATAAGAGAGATGGTCCAGGCGCATGTCCAGCATTCTCGACAACGCTCCGGGCCCCACCGACATCGGGGTCGGATTGTCTTGACGTCGAGAGAGTTGGCCGCGGAGGGCCGCTCAGTGCGGGTCGGCCGGATGCAGGGCCAGTGCGGAGCGGGATCGCACGTGCGCCTCGCAGTGCCGCACCAGCTCGTCGTACGCCGGCTTGCCCATCAGCTCGGTCAGCTCGGCCTCGTGGGTCACGAAGACCGGCTCGACGGCGACGTGGGCCTCGGTGTTGCCCGAGCAGTACCAGTCGAGGTCATGTCCCCCGGGACCCCAGCCACGCCGGTCGTACTCGCCGATCGAGACCTCGGTGTACGACGTGCCGTCCTGCCGCTCGACGGTGCGGAAGGTGCGCCGGATCGGGAGCTGCCAACACACGTCGGGCTTGGTCTCCAGCGGGTTCCGCCCCTGCTGGAGGGCCAGCCCGTGCAGCGCGCAGCCCGCGCCGGTGGGGAAGTCGGTCCGGTTGTGGAAGATGCAGGCACTCTGGCCGTCGACGTCGACGGTGCGGGTCTTGCGCTCGCCGTCCTCGTCGGTCTCGATCCAGTCCGACTTGCGGACCTTTCCCCGTTCCGGCCGGAACTGCCACTGGTCGGCGTCCAGCTGGGCGACGTACGACGCCACCCGCTTCTCGTCGGCCTTGTCGGCGAAGTGCGCCCCGAGGGTGCAGCACCCGGTGTCCGGTGCGTCGGCATAGATGCCCTTGCACCCCTGGCCGAAGATGCACATGTAGCTCGACGTCAGCCAGGTGAGGTCGCAGCGCATCATCTGCGACTCGTCCGCGGGGTCGGCGAACTCGACGAAGGCACGGGGGAAGACGAGGTCCACTTCAGGCACCTCACCAGCCTACGTCGGGGTGGTCCCTGACGTTCGGGTTGCCCATCGGGCTTCGGAACAACCCCAACGTCAGGGACTGTTCGGCCCGGCCCGGGCAGTACCGTGGGCTCATGCGGCTGGGCGTTCTGGACATCGGCTCGAACACCGGGCACCTGCTCGTGGTGGATGCTCACGACGGTGCCGCGCCCCTCCCGGCGTACTCCTACAAGCAGCCGCTTCGGCTCGCCGAGCACCTCGACGCCGACGGTTCGGTGTCCCGGACCGGGGTCGAGGCCCTGACCTCGTTCGTCGCCGAAGCCCTGGTCTTGGCCGAGGACAAGGGGTGTGAGGAGATGCTCGGCTTCGCCACCTCGGCCGTGCGCGACGCGGCGAACGCGGTCGACGTCCTCGACCATGTCCGGGACCGCACCGGCGCCGCGATCGAGGTGCTCACCGGCGAGGACGAGGCCCGGTTGACCTTCCTCGCCGTACGCCGCTGGTTCGGCTGGTCCTCCGGGCGGCTGGCGGTCTTCGACATCGGCGGCGGCTCACTCGAGATCGCGGGGGGTGCTGACGAGTCACCCGACGTGGCCTGGTCGCTGCCGCTGGGCGCGGCCAGGCTGGCGGCGCGGTGGTTCAGTGACGGCCCGCCGGACGAGGGCCAGATGCGGAGCCTTCGCAAGGGGATCCGCGCCGACATCGCCCGGTACGCCGGGAACCTGCTCCGCGCCGGCACCCCCGACCATGCGGTGGCCACCTCCAAGACCTTCCGGTCGCTGGCCCGGATCTGCGGCGCCGCACCCTCCGGGGAGGGTCCGCTGGTCTCCCGGGTGTTGCCCGCAGACCAGCTCGCGGAATGGATCCCCAAGCTGATGACCATGACAGACGAGGAGCTCACGGACCTGCCAGGCGTCTCGTCGGACCGCACCCACCAGATCGTTCCGGGCGCACTGGTGGCCGAGGCGGTGCTCGACATCTTCGACCTGCCCGAGCTCGAGCTCTGTCCGTGGGCGTTGCGCGAGGGCGTCATCCTCGAGCGCATCGACCGGATCAGCCAGGTCCACTGACATGGCCCGCTGACATGGCGCTCCGGATCGGCCTCTCCACTGCCTCGGTCTACCCCGAGTCCTCCGCGCACGCCTTCGGCTACGCCGCCAGCCTGGGCTACGACGCCGTCGAGGTGATGGTGGGCATCGACGCCCTCAGCCAGCAGACGTCCGCGGTCAAGCAGCTGTCCGAGCACCACGGCATCGAGGTCTGCGCCGTCCACTCCCCGTGCCTGCTGTTCACCCAGCGGGTGTGGGGGACCGAGCCCTGGGGAAAGCTCGAGCGCTCCGCCGAGATGGCGTCGGCCCTCGGTGCCGAGGTGGTCGTCGTACACCCGCCGTTCCGGTGGCAGAAGGAGTACGCCGCCAACTTCGTCGACGGCATCGCCGCGCTCGAGGAGTCGACCGGCGTGGCGTTCGCCGTGGAGAACATGTACCCGTGGCGGGCGTCCTCGCGCCGTGGCATGGAGATGTACCTTCCCGGCTGGGACCCGTCCGAGGAGCCCTACGCCAACACCACGATCGACCTCTCGCATGCCTCGATCGCCCGGACCGACCCGGTCGAGATGGCCACCCGACTCGGCGACCGGCTCCGGCACATCCACCTCACCGACGGCACCGGCTCCGCGAAGGACGAGCACCTCGTGCCCGGCCGCGGTTCGGTCGGCGCGGACGAGTTCCTGGCCCACGTCGCGGGCTCCGGCTTCACCGGCGAGATCGTCGTCGAGATCAACACCCGCAAGTGCGTCAACCGGGAGGAGCGTGAGAACGACCTCCGGGCGTCACTGGAGTTCGCCCGCACGCACTTCCCGGTCACCGCGACGTGAGAGCCGCGACGTGAGGCCCGCGACGTGAGCACTCCTGTGCGCCGGGGCCGGCGGCCGGGGGCGCCGGACACCCGGGCGGCGATCCTCGCCTCCGCCCGGGAGCTGTTCGCGGCCCACGGCTTCCAGCGGACCACCATCCGGGCGGTGGCCGCGGCCGCCCAGGTGGACCCGGCGCTGGTCCACCACTACTTCGGCACGAAGGACGACCTCTTCATCGCGGCGCTGGAGCTCCCGATCGACCCGCGCGAGGTGATCGCACCCGCCCTGGCCGGCGGGGTCGAGGGCGCCGCGGAACGGTTGCTGTCGGCCTTCCTCTCGGTCTGGGACGACCCCGCCCTGCAACCCGGCATGCTGATCGTCGCCCGCGGCATGCTGGAGCAGCCGGGCCACCGGTTGATCCGTGAGGGATTCGTGCCTGCGGTGATCCTGCCCGCCGCCACCGCGCTCGGCCTGGACCAACCAGAGCGGCGCATCTCGCTCGTCATGAGTCAGGTCATCGGGCTGATCGTGGCGAGGTACATGCTGGCGATCGAGCCGCTGGCCTCGATGTCCTCGGCCGACGTGGTGCGGGTCATCGGCCCGACCATCCAGCGCTACCTGGAGGCGCCGTTGCCGACCGGCCGGTAGACGAGGTGGGTCGCGAGGTCGGTCCGGCGTGCCGAGACCGGCTCGAACCGCAGCCCGACCAGGCCATCGAGGAGCCGCTCGCCGGAGCCGAGGAGGACCGGCGAGACGTGCAGGCGCAGCTCGTCCACCAGGCCGGCCCGCAGGTACTGCGCGACCGTGGCCGCACCTCCCGCGATGCTGACGTCCCGGTCGCCGGCGGCCGCCCGCGCCTGGGCCAGCGCCGACTCGATGCCGTCGGTCACGAAGTGGAACGTGGTGCCACCCTCCATCTCCACCGGCTCGCGTTCGTGGTGGGTGAGCACGAAGACCGGTGCGTGGTACGGCGGCTTGTCGCCCCACCACCCGCGCCAGGACAGGTCCCAGGCGCCCCGGCCGGGGCTGAACATGTTGCGCCCCATCAAGAAGGCGCCGGCTGCGAGGATCGCGGCCCGTTCGTCGGCGTTCTCCTCGGGCTGCTCGAACATCCAAGTGTGGAGGCTCTCCCCGCCCACACCCAGCGGTTCGTCGAGGCTCTGGTCGGGGCCGGCGGAGAAGCCGTCGAGGGACACCGAGGCATCCACGGTCACGCGGGTCATGGCCAGACGGTAGGACCGCGGGCCGCTGGACAGCAACCGCCGTGCGACCACATAATTCAACGTATGATGAATAATGCCGTTGAGGTCCGGGACCTGGTCGTCGTCCGCGGAGGTCGCCGGGCGCTCGAGAGCCTGTCGTTTACCATCGCGACGGGCGGCGTCACCGGGCTGCTCGGGCCGTCGGGCTGCGGGAAGTCCACCCTGATGCGCTCGCTGGTGGGCGTCCAGCGCCTCGGGTCCGGCTCGGTGCAGGTGTTCGGTGAGGAAGCCGGCGGCCGGGCACTGCGGGACCGGATCGGCTACGTGACCCAGGCCGCCAGCGTGTACGACGATCTCACCGTGACCGAGAACCTCACGTTCTTCGCGAAGGTGCTCGGGGTCGGCCACGACGAGGTCGACCGGAGCATCGACGCGGTCGACCTGGGTTCGCACGCGGACCAGGTGGTCGGCAACCTCAGCGGCGGGCAACGGTCTCGCGCCAGCCTCGCCGTCGCGCTGCTGGGCGAGCCCGACCTGCTCGTGCTCGACGAGCCGACCGTCGGCCTGGACCCGGTGCTACGCCGGGACCTGTGGGCACTGTTCCACCGGATCGCCGACGACGGTGCCGCGGTGTTCGTGTCCAGCCACGTGATGGACGAGGCGGATCGGTGCGACCGGCTGCTGCTGATGCGCGAGGGCCGGATCATCGCGGACGGGACACCCGACGACATCCGGCAGAAGTCCGGGGCCGACGACATCGAGTCGGCGTTCCTGAAGATCGTGGAGGAGGTGGCATGACTCCCCGCGTCCTCCTTGCCGTCGCCACCCGGGTGCTCACGCAGCTGCGTCGCGACCACCGCACCCTGGCCATGTTGCTGCTCCTGCCGTGTCTGCTGATGACCCTGCTGTGGTGGATGTTCCAGGGCTCGTCCTCGCAGCTCTTCGACTCGACCGGTCCGGCGCTGTTGGCCATGTTCCCGTTCGTCATCATGTTCCTCGTCACCAGCGTGACCACCCTGCGCGAGCGCTCCAGCGGAACCCTCGAGCGGCTGCTGGCGATGCCGATGGGAAAGGCGGACTTCCTCGGGGGCTACGCACTGGCCTTCGGCCTGGTGGCGGCTGTCCAGTCCGTCCTGGCGGTGGCGCTCAGCGTCGGGCTGCTGGGCCTCGACGTGCAGGGTCCGGTGTGGCTCCTCACGGTCGTCGCCGTGGTCGACGCGGTTCTCGGCAGCGCGCTCGGGCTGTTCGTGTCGGCGTTCGCTCAGACCGAGTTCCAGGCCGTCCAGTTCATGCCCCTCGTCGTGATCCCGCAGATCCTTCTGTGCGGCCTGTTCGTCCCCAGGTCGATGCTTCCCGACGTCCTGGAGGCGATCAGCAACCTGCTGCCGCTGTCGTACGCCGTCGACGCGATGCAGACGCTGACGCAGACGGCGGACACCGCAGAGGTCTGGCCCGACCTGACCATCGTGGCCGGATTCGCGTTGGCCGGGCTGGCCCTCGGCGCTGCCACTCTGAGGAGACGTACCGCGTAATCTCTGCGGCATGAACTGGCTCCGCCAACCGATCCTGCTGCTGGCCCGCAGCGAGCAGATCAAGAATCTCGTCAGCACGATGCCCGTCTCCTCCGGGATCGTGACCAGCTACGTCCCCGGCGAGAGCACCGAGTCCGCGGCCGACGCAACGGCGGCGCTGGTCGACGACAAGCTGCTGGTGACGCTGGACTTCCTCGGTGAGGACACCCTCGACGTGGAGCAGGCCGACGCAATCGTGGCGGCGTACCTCGACCTCCTGCAGCAGCTGTCCGCGCGGGGGCTGACTCGCAGCGCCGAGGTGTCGGTGAAGCTGTCGGCCATCGGACTGGCGCTGCCCGACAGTGCCGGCTTCGAGGGCGGCCACAAGGTCGCCCTGGAGCACGCCCGCACCATCTGCCGGGCCGCCCGCAACGCGGGCACCACCGTCACCCTGGACATGGAGGAGCACACCACCACGGACTCGACGCTGGCGATCCTGCGCGAGCTGCGCAAGGACTTCCCTGAGACCGGCGCCGTCCTCCAGGCCTACCTGCACCGCACGGAGGCGGACTGCCGGGCCCTGGCCTACGAGGGCTCGCGGGTCCGGCTGTGCAAGGGCGCCTACCAGGAGCCCGAGAACGTCGCGTTCCAGGACCGGATCGAGGTCGACAAGTCCTACGTCCGGTGCCTCAAGGTCCTGCTTGCCGGCCAGGGGTACCCGATGATCGCGACCCACGACCCCCGGATGGTCGAGATCGGGCTGTCCCTAGCGAGCCGCTACGGCCGCGCGCAGGGGTCCTACGAGTTCCAGATGCTCTACGGCATCAGGCCCGAGGAGCAGAAGCGGCTGGCGGTCAGCGGCGAGAAGATGCGGGTCTACATTCCCTACGGCCAGGAGTGGTACGGCTACCTCATGAGACGTCTGGCCGAGCGCCCGCAGAACCTGTCATTCTTCATGAAGTCCCTGATCTCGAAGAAGTAGCCACAGGTAGGTGGGCCCGCCATGAGCCAGACCGCCATCCTCGGAGCCGGCGTGATGGGCGAGACGCTGCTCTCCGGCCTGGTCCGCGCCGGTCGGCGCGTCGACAACCTGACGGTCGGCGAGAAGAGGCCGGAGCGCGCCCGCGAGCTCGAGGAGCGGTACGGCGTCGCCGTCGCCTCCAACGTCGAAGCGGCCCGCAAGGCGGACACCGTCGCCATCGTCGTCAAGCCCCAGGACATGGGTGGCCTGCTCGACGAGATCGCCCCCGAGCTGCGCCCCGGTCAGCTGGTGGTGTCACTCGCCGCCGGTATCACCACCGCCTACATCGAGTCGCGCGTCCCCGACGGAGTCGCGGTGGTCCGGGTCATGCCCAACACTCCGGCCCTCGTCGACGAGGGGATGGCCGCGATCTCGCCCGGCTCCCACTGCGACGACAGCCACCTGGCGGAAGCCGAGGCGCTGATGGCCTCGGTGGGCAAGGTGCTCCGGATCCCGGAGCGCCAGATGGACGCGGTCACCGCGATCTCCGGCTCCGGGCCCGCCTACATCTTCTTCGTGGTCGAGTCGATGATCGAGGCCGGCGTCCACCTCGGCCTCCCGCGCGCCACGGCCACCGACCTGGTCGTGCAGACCGTCGTCGGCTCAGCCAAGATGCTCCGCGAGACCGGTGCCCACCCGGTCGTGCTCCGCGAGCAGGTGACCTCACCCGCCGGGACCACCGCGGCCGCCCTGCGCGAGCTCGAGATCCACAAGGTAAGGGCCGCCTTCCTGGCCGCGATGGAGGCCGCGCGTGACCGGTCGCAGGCCCTGGCTGAGGGCTCCTGAGTCGCAGGTTCATCAAGGTATGCAGACGAACCTGCACTTCCCATGATCTACACCATGGGAAGTGACGGCTGGCCTGCATACCTTGATGAACTGTCGTTCCCGTGCGGGGCATGCCGTACCCAAGTGACCTGACCGATGACCAGTGGGAGCTGCTGGAGCCGGTGTTCAACGCGCCGGGCAAGCGCGGCCGTAGGTGAAGCGATGAGCTCGGGCGCTGCGGCTGAATGAGAGCTAGGGTCCCCGTGTATGGACATGCTGAAGGGCGAACAGATCGCCGAGGCCAACCTGACCGACTGGCGCAAGCTCGCCCAGGGACTGCACGCCCGGTACCTGGTCGACGACTTCGGCGCCGGCGCACGGTTCGTCGCCGCGGTGGGCGAGGCGGGCGACGCGCTCGGCCACCACCCGCGCGTGTCGATGGGCAATGGGTACGTCGACCTCAAGCTGGTCACCGACGACGCCATCTACCGCGACGACGAGGGCACCGAATACGTCATCGAATGGGTGACCCAGCAGGACGTCGACCTCGCGCGACGGATCACCGAGATCGCCGCCGACCACCAGTTCGACGCCGACCCGGCCTCGGTCAGCGACATCGAGCTCGGCCTCGACACGGCGCACTCTGCGACCATCGCCCCGGTGTGGGCCGTCCTGCTGACCGGGAGTGCCGAGGCCCAGGGCCGCGGAACCCCCAGCGACGAAATCCGAGACGCCACGGCACGGGTACCGAATCTGTGGTTCGGGGACGCCGACGAGCACGAGACCCCGCGTCAGCGGTTCCACATCGAGGTCTATGTGGCGCCCGAAGTGGCCGAGCAACGGATCGCCGCCGCGGTCGCCGCGGGTGGGACCGTCGTCGATGCCAGCAACGCGCCCTCGCTCACCGTGATCGCCGACCAGGACGGCAACAAGGGAATCGTCTGCTTCGACGTGTCCGCTGCGAAGAAAAGTTGAAACGCCGACTCGGTTGACCCGCGGTCGCAAGTCGACCACCTCGCACAAGCTGACACGCTGACGTGACCGACTCGCGCACATCGGCAGATCCAGCAAACGCGCGTGCCTGGCCCGCGGCCGCCAACAGGGACACACCCAGTCAGACCGAATAAGGCCCTTGCCCGATGTATGCACCTACCTCAGACGAGCAGCCTCGTCACCACCACCGAGATCTGTCGGTGCCAACCGACAGGATGGAGCGGTGAGCGGGATGAGGTCGTTCTGGGGCGAGCTTCCCACCGAGGGGCGCTGGCTGCTGTCGACAGTGGCGATCCACACGCTCGGGCGGGGCCTGACCCTGCCGTTCACGATCATCTATCTGCACGAGGTCCGCGGGTTCGACCTCGGTCTCTCCGGCACCCTGATGGGCCTGATCGCGATCTCCGGGTTCCTGGTGACCGGTCCCGGTGGCACGCTGACCGACAAGTACGGCGCCCGCGCCATGCTGCTCGTCGGCCTGGTCTCGATGATGGTCGGCAACGTGGTGCTCGCCTTCGCGACCGATCCCGCCATGGCCGCCGTCGCGATGGTGCTGATAGGCATCAACTTCGGGATCTCCTGGCCGGCGTTCAACGCGATGATCGCCGCGGTGGTCAGCGGCGACCTGCGGCAGCAGTACTTCGGGGTCAACTTCGCGCTCGTCAACCTCGGTATCGGAGTGGGCGGCATCGTCGGAGGCCTCTACGTCGACGTCTCCGACCCCGGCACCTTCACCGGGATCTTCCTCGCCGACGCGGCGAGCGCCCTGATCCCGATGTCGCTGCTGCTCGGGCCCCTGCGACGCCTGCACGGGCGCGCCGAGCGGCCCGCCGATGCCGAGTCGTCCGCAAGCACCTACCGAGCGATCCTCCGCGAGCCGTCGGTGCGTTGGCTGACCACGATCACCTTCGTCGCCGTGTTCGTCGGGTACGGCCAGTTCGAGGCCGGCTTCCCGGGCTTCGCCCGGCAGGTGGCCGAAGTGTCCACTCGCACGGTCGGGATCGCGTTCGCGGTCAACACCGCAGTGATCGTGGCGCTGCAGTTCCTCGTGCTCTCCCGCATCAGCGGGCGACGCCGCACCCGCGTGATGGTCGTCATGGCCGTTGTCTGGGCCGTGTCCTGGCTGCTGCTGGGTGCGACCGGGCTGGTGCCGGGCAGCGCATTGGCCGCCGCGGGCGTGTTCGCGTTCATGGGTGTGTTCGCCTTCGGCGAGACTCTCCTGCAGCCCACCGTTCCGGCGATCAGCAACGACCTCGCCGCCGACCACACACGCGGTCGCTACAACGCGATCAACGCGGGAGCGTTCCAGGGTGGCGCGATCCTCGGTCCGATCGCGGCCGGGGTGCTTCTCGACCACGACCTCGCGGCGGTCTACATCGGCCTGATGATCGTCGGCTGCGTCGCCATCTGCGGCATGGCCCTCGCCCTCGAGCGACGGATCTCCGACGCGGCGAACGGCCTGGTCGCGCCGGAGCCGGAGTCCCCCGAGGCACAGGTGCCGGGTCACGTCACGGTGCCGGGCCCGAGGGGCTCGGAAGACTGACGCGTGGATCCGCCGGCAGTCGGACCCAGCCGGCACCGGTAGCCTCGGTGGGATGGTGGACTGCACCGGGCCGGCGACGGTCGTGTTCGACCCGAGCCTGACCGAGTACAGCTTCGGCCCGGCCCACCCGATGTCACCGATCCGGGTCGACCTCACCATGCGCCTCGCCGACGAGCTCGGCGTGGTCGGGGGGTCGCTGAAGGTCGTCCCGGCGCCCATGGCAGACGACGACCTCATCGCCACCGTGCACAGCCCCCAGCTGATCGACGCGGTCACCAGGGTCGGCACCACGCCCGACACCAACGACCTCGCTCACGGCCTGGGCACCGACGACAACCCGGTCTTCGAGGGCATGCACCATGCGGCCGCCCACGTGGTCGGGGCGAGCGTCGAGGCATGCCGCCAGGTGTGGAGCGGGGAGTCGTTGCACAGCGCCAACATCACCGGAGGCCTGCACCACGCGATGCCGGGCCGCGCCAGCGGCTTCTGCATCTACAACGACGTCGCGGTCGGCATCCGATACCTCCTGGACCAGGGGGCCGAGCGGGTCGCGTACGTCGACGTCGACGTCCACCACGGCGACGGCGTCGAGAAGATCTTCTGGGACGACCCCCGGGTGCTCACGATCTCGCTGCACGAGACCGGCCAGCTGCTCTTCCCGGGCACCGGCTTCCCGCAGGACGCCGGCGGTCCCGACGCCCAGGGCAGCGCCGTGAACGTGGCGCTCCCACCGGGGACCGGGGATGGGGGCTGGCTGCGAGCGTTCCACGCGGTGGTCCCGCCGCTGGTGCGCGAGTTCTCGCCCGACGTCCTGGTCACCCAGCACGGCTGCGACTCCCACTTCGAGGACCCGCTCGCCCACCTGATGCTCACCGTGGACGGCCAGCGGGCGGCGTACCTCGCGATGCACGACCTCGCGCACGAGGTCTGCGGCGGCAAGTGGGTGGCGACCGGCGGGGGCGGCTATGCCCTCGTCGAGGTCGTCCCGCGGGCCTGGACCCACCTGCTGGCGATCGTCGGCGGACGGCCGCTGGATCCCCGGACCGAGACTCCCGGGGGCTGGCGGGAGTACGTCGCCACCGCGCTCGGCCGGACCGCACCCCACCTCCTGACGGACGGACGTGCGCCGGCCTTCCGGGACTGGTCGGAGGGCTACGACCCGGCCACCTGGCTGGATCGCGCGATTCACGCCACCAGGGCGGAGATCTTCCCGTACCACGGCCTGGATCCGCTGCCTTGACCTGCGAAAGGTAAAATCGACCGGACGAATGCAAGGAGACACGCCGAGGTCTCTCAGGTTTCTCTAGTGAAAACCTTCCCCACGAGTCACTTCAGGCCCTATTCTCACCAGACAGCGGTCGTGCGTTCACCGGTGGGGAAGCCGGTGCCGTGCCGCAAAGAAGGAACGGTGCACCATGGTTGACAACTCGTCGTCGGGAGACCTCTCCGACTCGAAGTTCCTGACCGTCGCCGAAGTTGCCGCGATGATGCGCGTCTCCAAGATGACTGTCTACCGACTCGTCCACAACGGCGAACTCCCCGCAGTGCGGGTAGGGCGCTCGTTCCGCGTCCTCGAGAAGGACGTCGACGAATACCTCCGCAAGAGTTTCTACACTGCCGGCTGACAGTCTCACCCACGGGCATCTCGTCTCGTCGGCTCCGATTCTGCCGCGCTGCCACTGGCGGATAGGCTGTCGGGGTCGCCCGGGCACCTGCCGGAGCGGCACCTGGCTTTCGAAAGGTTTCCTGTGGGTTCTGTCATCAAGAAGCGGCGCAAGCGCATGGCCAAGAAGAAGCACCGCAAGCTGCTGAAGAAGACGCGCGTCCAGCGCCGCAAGCTCGGCAAGTAACCCCGAACGGCGATACGCGCCGCGATGGGCAACACCGGCCGAGTCGTCCTGGTCACCGGGGTCTCCCGAGACCTCGGGCGCCGCTTTGCGCTGTCCGCGGCCGCCCACCCGGAGGTGGAGCGGGTCATCGGCGTGGACGTCGTCCCGCCGCGCGGCGACATCGGCGAGGTCTCCTTCGTCCGTGCCGACATCCGGAACCCCGTGATCGCCAAGGTGATCGCCAAGGAGGACGTCGACACCGTCGTCCACATGAGCGTGATCGCCACCCCCGGCAGCGCCGGCGGCCGCAACACGATGAAGGAACTCAACGTCATCGGCACGATGCAGCTCCTCGCTGCCTGTCAGAAGGCGCCGGGCCTGCAGCGCCTGGTGGTGAAGTGCACCACGACGGTGTACGGCGCCAGCAACCGCGACCCGGCCATGTTCACCGAGGACATGGAGCCCCGTCGCGCCCCGCGCTCGGGCTACGCCAAGGACGCGGCCGAGGTCGAGGGCTATGTCCGCGGCTTCGCGCGCCGTCGTCCCGACGTCCGGGTCACGCTGCTGCGTGCGGCCAACGTGCTCGGCCCCGACGTGATCAGCCCGATCACGTCGTACTTCCGGCTGCCGGTGATCCCGACGGTGCTCGGCTTCGACCCGCGGCTGCAGTTCCTGCACGAGGACGACCTGCTCGGTGTGCTCCGGCACGCCGCCTTCACCGAGGTGGCGGGGACGTTCAACGTCGCGGGCGACGGCATCCTGATGCTCTCGCCAGGCGATCCGGCGACTGCAACGGCCGTCGGTGGCGCTGCCACCGTTCGCTGTCGGAGGCTTGGGTTCGGTGCTGCGTTCGGCGCGGCTCGCGGACTTCTCACCGGAGCAGCTCAGCTTCCTGACCTACGGCCGGGGGGTCGACACCACCCGGATGCGGGAGATCCTCGGCTTCTCGCCGCGTTACACCACGGCCGAGGCCTTCGCCGACTTCGGCGCCTCCCTCACCCCGACCGGCGGTCGATCCGCAAAGGCGATCGACGGTCTGTCCCGCGCCCTCGACGGCGCACGAACCATACCCACCGAGCTGGCGGGAGCCGACCGTGGCCGACGCTGAGATCATCCCCATCGGCACGCGGGGCCGCCCGGGGCGCGGCACCGGCAAGAGCCATCCCTCCTCGGCCGCGCGCAACCTGGCCGGAGGCAAGGGCGCCGGGGCGAAGAAGTCCGGCACCACGGAGGCGGCTCCGCCCAGGAAGCCCGAGCCCGAGCGGCCGGAGTCCGAGCAGCCGGAGACCGAGCAGCCGGAGACCGCAGCCGCAGGCCAGGAAGGCCCCGCCCCGGAAGGCCCGGCCGCCCAGGCGCACCGCGCCGCGGGCCGACGCACCGGCCGCCGCCGGCAACCGCCCGCCCGCGACCACCCGGGACCGGACGCCGGGCGCCGGCATCCCGGCCGGCGACTGGCTGGCAGCCTTCCAGTACGCCGCCACGGAAGTCTTCGGCGACGAGTGGGAGCCCCAGCTCGCCAGGTTCCTCGCGTTCCTGCGCCGCCGGGTCACCGGCGACTACGTCGTCGACGAGTACGGCTTCGATCCCGAGGTCACCCAGCGCTTCTTCATGACCGCGCTGCGCCCGATCGCCGACAAGTGGTTCCGGATCGAGGTCCGCGGCGTCGAGAACATCCCCGCCGAGGGCGGCGCTCTGGTCGTGTCCAACCACTCGGGAACCCTGCCCGTCGACGGCCTGATGACGATGGTGGCGATCCACGAGCACGACCGGCCGCCACCTGCGCCCACTCGGGGCCGACCTCGTCTTCCGGATGCCGGTGTTCAGCGCCTGGCCCGCAAGGGTGGCGCCACCCTGGCCTGCAACGAGGACGCGGAGCGGATGCTCGGCGGCGGCGAGCTCGTCGGGGTGTGGCCGGAGGGCTTCAAGGGCATCGGCAAGCCGTACTCCGAGCGGTACAAGCTGCAGCGGTTCGGCCGTGGCGGCTTCGTCTCGGCCGCCCTACGCACCGGAGTACCCATCGTTCCGCTCTCCGTCGTCGGCGCGGAGGAGATCTATCCGCTGGTCGGCAACATCCCGTCCCTGGCCCGGCTGCTGGGTGTGCCCTACATCCCGATCACGCCGTTCTTCCCGCTGCTGGGCCCGCTGGGCCTGGTCCCGCTGCCGTCGAAGTGGTTGATCGAGTTCGGCGAGCCGATCCGCACCGACGCGTACGACGGGGGCGCGGCCGACGACCCGATGCTGGTCTTCAACGTGACCGACCAGGTGCGCGAGACGATCCAGCAGACGCTCTACACACTGCTCATGGACCGGCAGTCGGTCTTCCGCTGATGGTGGTCGAGCGAGCGGCGCGACTGAGGGACGAGGTCGCGACCCGCGCGTCGAGACCCGGTGAGATGAACGCTGACCGCTAGTCCTCGGTGCGCTACGGGTTGAGCAGGGGGTTGGTGACGCCCTCGAGGATCTCGCCGAGGGTGGGCAGCTCCTGCTGACCCGACCCTGCCCGAGCCGCTGCCCGAACCGTTGGACGTCGGCTGCGAGCCGGTCCCGAGGAGTCCCTCGGTGAGGGTCCTGATCGGGTCGGACGTGTCCGGGTTGGCCGAGCCCGAGCCCCCGCCAGTGCCGGGGATCGCGGGCAGGCTGTCGGGTGACACGGGGGCCTGGCCGGTCTCCGACTGCTCCTGCCCCTTGCCGTCCTGCTTCTTGTCGTTCTTCTTGTCGTCCTGCGCCTCGGTGCGGTCGGGCACCAGGATCCCGGTGAATGGCGCGCTCGCGTCGGCGGCGTACCCGGCCGAGGCCAGGATCGCCGGAAGCTGGTTGATCGCGGGGCCTCCACACGCGGCGCACGCGCGCTCCGCCTCGGTGTCGATCTGGCTCAGCACCTGGGCTGCGTGCAGCAGCTCGTCGCGGGCCTCGATCGGGACCTGCGGCTCGAGCTCGGCCAGGCTCTGCATGCTGCCCGACGTGAAGTCGCGCAGGTCCCGGATCGAGCCCTCGTCCCCGGTCTCGGCATAGTCGCTCAACAGCAGGTCGGAGGCCTCGGTCGACTGCTCGGTGAAAGCGTTGAGGGTGTCGGCGATCGCGGGGCCGTCCTCGAGGGCACCGGTGCGGCTGAGCTCGCGCACCTCGTCCAGCCGGCCCTCGGCATTGGTGAGCAGGGTCGCCCCCTTCTGCGCGTCGTCGACCCTGATGCCGGCCTGGACGTCCTCGATGATCCGCTTGATCGGGTAGAGGGTGTCGCCGGGCAGCGAGGACTGGGCGGCGACCGCCATCGACGCCGTGGAGCCGACGATCGCGACGCCGGCCACCGCCGCGATGATCTTGCGCTCGCGGGCGGGCCTGCGGGCGGGAAGGGTCAGCCGGGCCTCGTCGCTCGGCACCAGCAGCGTGTCGGCGGCGGCCATCAGCCGCTCGCGGAGGCTGGCCACGAACTCGGGGCGGGGCTCGGGAGCGGGCGCCTCGCGCAGCACGTCGACGACGGTCAGGAGGTCGCCGTACCGGGCGTCGTGAGCCGGCCCGGTCGAGGTGCCCTCGACCAGGGAGTCGAACTCCGCGGCTCGTCGCGAGAACACCGGTGTCATCGCCCCCGTCCAATCGGCTCGTCAGCAGCCGGACCGCAGTGGCCCGACGCTGGTACCAACGACGCGGATCGGCACCGGGTTACGGGGTGTGAGCCACCAGTCATTGACGATTTCCGCAGCGTCTGCATCAGTCCCGGATCCCTTCGGGCATCAGCTTCGCCAGATTGCGGACGCCCCGGAGCTGGAGCTGCTTGATGGCACCGTCGCTGCGACCGAGCACGGCCGCCGTCTCGGCGATGCTCATGCCCTGCAGGAACCGCATGATCAGGCAGTCGCGCTGCTCGTCCGGGAGGGACTTCAGGGCGCCGAGCAGGATCTCGTTGGTGAGGCCGGACAGCACGGCCGACTCGGGGCCCTCGGTGCTGTCGTCGTGGACGGTCATGTCCTCGGTGGTGAGCTCGAGCCGGGTGCGACCCGCCTTGAAGTGGTCGGTCGCCAGGTTGCGGGCGATGGTCATCAGCCAGGCGCCGAAGTCCTTGCCCTGCCAGCGGAAGTTGCTCATGCTCCGCAGCGCCCGGAAGAAGGTCTCCGACGTCAGGTCCTCGGCCAGCTGGACCGAGCGGGTGCGGTAGAAGAGGAACCGATAGACCGAGGTCTGGTAGTGGTCGTAGAGCATCCCGAAGGCGTCGGAGTCGCCGGTGCGGGCCAGCTCCACGAGCGCGATCAGGCGGCTGCGGTCTGCCTCGGAGTCCTCCGACGAGGCGGCCTGGTCGGCATCGTCGAAGCCGCCGGATCCTCCGGGCCCGGGTCCGCCCTGAGCGAGGGAGGACTCACTGAGCAGGACCGTCGGGCCGTCGATGCCGGCGACCTGAGCGGCCAACTGAGGGACCAACTGAGGGGTTGGGGCGAGTCGGGTCTCGAGGAGGATCTGGGCAACGGCGAAGCGGAGGGCCGCGAGCCCCCGTGCGACGTCGTACCCTTCCCGCTGCATGGCGAATGACCCTCCCGGTCAGCTTTCCCCGAAGCTTTCGCCATGGTAGGTGCGTGAGCGCGGCTGGGGGAACAGTTGTACACAAATCGTGGCGTTCGCCACGTCGGCCGTGCGGCGAAGGGGGCGCGCCGGTCAGCGGCGGCGGCCGCGAAGCGCGATCCCGGCGGCGACGGTGCCGCTTGCGGCACCGGCCACGGCGCCGAGGAGCAGGCCCGCCCGGGCAGCCTTCCGGCCGGTTCGGTAGTCCCGCACCCGCCAGCCCATCTGCCGGGCCTTCGCGCGCAGCTTCGCGTCCGGATTGATCGCGCAGGGGTCGCCGACCAGGGTCAGCATCGGCAGGTCGTTGTAGGAGTCGGAGTACGCCGAGCAGCGGGCTAGGTCGAGGCTCTCGCGCGCGGCCAGCGCTCTGACCGCCTCCCCCTTGGCCGGCCCGTGCAGCAGGTCGCCGACCAGCCTCCCGGTGTACACGCCGTCCTCGTGCTCCGCGACGGTCCCCAGGGCGCCGGTGAGGCCCAGGCGCCGGGCGATGATGGTCGCGATCTCGATCGGGGCCGCCGTCACCAGCCACACCCGCTGCCCCTGGTCGAGATGGAGCTGGGCCAGGGCGCGGGTCCCCGGCCAGATCCGGTGCGCCATGGCCTCGTCGAAGATCTCCTCGCCGAGCTCCTCGAGCTCGCGGACCGTGTGTCCCCTGATGAAGCTCAGCGCCGAGGCGCGGGCCTTGGCGACGTGCTCGGGGTCCTCGACACCCACGACCCGGAAGTACACCTGCTTGTACGCCGCCGCCAGGATGTCGCGGGTGCTGAAGACCTTGCGTCGGTGCAGCCCGCGCGCCAGGTGGAAGAGGCTGGCCCCTTGCATGACGGTGTTGTCGACGTCGAAGAAGGCCGCCGAGGTCGGGTCGTCCGGGGTGTCGAGTGCCGTCTCCACCTCGGCGGCCGCGGCCGCCGCCTCGCCGGCCATCGTCGATCGCTGCCGCAGGTTTCGCGGCCGCTTGCGGGTGTCCGGCGGAGGTGTCACAACGGCAGCGTAGACCTCTTCGGGGACTCTTCTGATGCGGCTCGAACCGTGTGGCAGGATCGCCGGCATGCCTGCCAAGCACGACGTCGCGGACCTGGTGGCCGAGGCGGCGGCGGAGCGGCCGGAGGCGCTCGCGATCGTCGAGGCCGGCGGGCGCAGCCTCTCCTGGGCCGAGCTCGAGGACGAGGTGGGTCGGGTCGCCACCGGGCTCGGTGAGGCCGGGATCGTGGCCGGGCACCGGGTCCTGATCGCGCTGGGCAACCGGATCGAGTTCGTCACCAGCTATCTCGGGGTGCTCCGGGCGCAGGTGGTCGCCGTACCGGTCAACCCCGGGTCGTCCGTCGACGAGATGACCCGGATGATCGCCGACTCGGGGGCCCGGATGGTCGTGGCCGACGCTCAGACGGTCGGCGCTGTCCGCGAGGCCGTCGCCGTGGTGACCCGTGCCGTCGGCGGCGAGCCCGACCTGCTCGCCGAGGACCTGGTCGCGCGCGCCGTCGCACCACGGGTCGTGGTCGTCGACGAGGCCGCGGCGTCCGGCGAACTGTCCTTCGAGCAGCTACGTGCGGCCCCCGTCCGGCCCTCCCCGCCGGTGCAGGACCCCGAGCACCTGGCCGTGCTGCTCTACACCAGCGGTACGTCGGGCCGCCCGCGCGCCGCGATGCTCACCCACCGGGCCCTGCTGGCGAACCTGAACCAGGTCGCCGAGGTGGAGCCGCCGATGATCACGGGAGGCGACGTCGTGCTCGGCGTGCTCCCGCTCTTCCACGTCTACGGCCTGAACGCCGTCCTGGGCGGTGTACTCAAGCACCGGGCGAAGCTGGTCCTGGTCGAGCGGTTCGACCCCCACGAGACGCTGGACATCATCGACGACGAGGCCTGCAGCGTGGTGCCGGTGGCACCTCCCGTGTTCGCGTACTGGTTGCCCGAGGAGGACCTCGAGGAGCGGCTCGGGCCGGTCCGGCTGATCCTGTCCGGCTCGGCTCCACTGTCGACGGACCTGGTCGACGCGTTCACCGAGCGGACCGGGATCCCGGTGCACCAGGGGTTCGGCCTCACCGAGGCCTCCCCGGTCGTGACCAGCACCCTCTGCAGCACGGAGCTCCAGGCCGGCTCGGTCGGTGCGGCACTCCCCGGCATCGAGATCCGCCTGGTCGACGAGGCCGGCGCGACGCCCGAGGGGGAGGACCCCGGCGAGATCCAGATCAAGGGCGACAACCTCTTCAGCGGCTACTGGCCGGACGGATCCGACGGGCCGGACCGGTCGGGCCGGCCCGACCGGGACGGGTGGTGGTCGACCGGCGACGTCGGCTTCCTCGACCCGTCCGGCGACCTCTTCCTCGTCGATCGGATCAAGGAGCTGGTCATCGTCTCCGGCTTCAACGTCTACCCCAGCGAGGTCGAGGACGTCCTCCGCGAGGTCGACGGGGTCAAGGACGCCGCCGTCATCGGGGTCGAGGACGCCGAGACCGGGGAAGCCGTGGTCGCCTACGTGCGGGCTCCCGGCGCCGACCCCGCACAGGTCGAGGACGCGTGCCGCCGGCACTGCGAGACCAGGCTCGCGAGGTTCAAGCAGCCCAGCCGCATCGAGCTCGTGGCCGAGCTTCCGCTGACCGCAACCGGCAAGGTCCAGAAGGGACGACTGCGGGGCCGCGAACGCCGGCGGGCGCTGGGGTTGCTGGAGTGACGGCACGCGAGTCGACCCCGAGGGTCACCCTCTACAGCCGCGACGGCTGTCACCTCTGCGACGACGCCCGGGTGGTCATCGAGCAGGTGTGCGCGGAGCTCGGCGAGGAGTACGCCGAGGTCGACATCGACGGTGATCCCACGCTGGCCGACCGGTTCGACGAGGAAGTGCCGGTGACGTTCGTGGACGGCCGCCAGCACGACTTCTGGCGGGTCGACCCGTCCCGGCTGCGGGCGGCCCTCGCGCACTGACCGGGCAGCGAAGCAGTGCGACATCTCACATGCACCAGTCACCCCTCGCTCTCAGTTTGTTCTCCAGTTCACAAACTTTTACAGTGAGCGGGCCTGCTGACTTCCACCGGGTGCCTCTGGCCCGGGAAGCAGACGGCTGGAGAGAAGAACCAGTGACGGAACGGACTTCCACCGACAGTGCCCGGGACATTCCCGAGGCCACTGTCGCCCGCCTGCCCATCTACCTCCGCGCCCTGACGACGCTGGCCGAGCTCAGCACCCGCACCTGCTCCAGCGAGGAGCTGGCGACCGCGGCCGGGGTCAACAGCGCGAAGCTCCGCAAGGACCTCTCCTACCTGGGCAGCTACGGCACCCGCGGCGTCGGGTACGACGTGGACTACCTGCGCTACCAGATCGCCCGCGAGATCGGGGTCACCCAGGACTGGCCGGTCGTCATCGTCGGCATCGGAAATCTGGGGCACGCGCTCGCCAACTACTCCGGGTTCCGCAGCCGCGGGTTCCGGGTGGTCGCCCTGCTCGACGCGGACCCGAACCGGCACGACGAGGTCGTCGCGGGCGTCGTCGTCCGGCCCTTCGACCACCTCGAGCGGATCGTCGAGGAGCACGGCGTCGCGATCGGCGTGATCGCCACCCCGGCGCTCGCCGCGCAGGACGTCGCCGACCGGATGGTCGCCTCCGGCGTCCGCAGCATCCTGAACTTCGCGCCGACCGTCATCTCCGTCCCCGACGGCGTCGTCGTGCGCAAGGTCGACCTCTCCATCGAGCTGCAGATCCTCGCCTACCACGAGCAGCGCAAGGCCCAGGAGAACGCATCATGAGCGTCCTCGTGGTGGGGATCTCCCACAAGTCGGCACCGGTGTCGGTGCTCGAGCGGGTCGCCCTGGACCAGGACGGCGTCAGCAAGCTGCTCGGCGACGTGCTGGCCTGCGAGCACGTGTCCGAAGCGACGGTGGTCGCCACCTGCAACAGGCTCGAGATCTACACCGAGGTCGATCGCTTCCACGGCAGCGTGGAGGAGGTGTCCACCCTCCTGGTGGAGCGCGCCGGAGAAGAGACCGCGGCGATCCTGCCGCACCTCTACGTTCACTACGAGGACGGCGCGGTGTCGCACCTGTTCCACGTGGCCGCCGGGCTGGACTCGATGGCCGTCGGCGAGGGACAGATCCTCGGCCAGACCCGGGAGGCGCTGCGCCGCGGCCAGGAGCACGGCACCGTCGGCCCGGCCCTCAACGTCCTGTTCCAGCAGGCGCTGCGGGTCGGCAAGCGATCCCGCGCCGAGACCGACATCGACCACGCGGCGCCGTCCCTGGTGAGCGCCGGCCTGGCTCGCGTCGACGGCGTACTCGGCGGCGTGGCCGGCAAGCGGGTCGTCATCGTCGGCGCCGGCGCCATGGCCGGCCTGGCGACCGCCACCGCGTCGAGACTCGACGCCGCGGACGTCACCGTGGTGAACCGGAGCACCGTCAACGCCGACCGGCTGGCCCGCGAGTACGACGCCCGCCCGGCGCCCCTGTCCGAGCTCGGCACCACGCTCGCGACGGCCGATCTCCTGATCGCCTGCACCGGCGCCATCGGCGTCCTGGTCGAAGCCGACCTGTTGCGAACCGCCCGCCCCGAGGGCCTCCCGTTGGCGATCGTGGACCTCGCGCTTCCGCACGACGTCGACCCGGCTGTCGCCGAGCTCCCGGGCGTCACCCTGGTGACCCTCGCCGATCTCGCCGAGGAGCTGCGCGACAGCGAAGCCGGCCAGGAGGTCGAGGGCGTTCGCAACATCGTCGGGCAGGAGGTGGCCGCGTTCCTCTCAGCCCGGCGCCAGGCCAGCGTCACCCCCACGGTCGTGGCCCTCCGGTCGATGGCGACCGCCGTGGTGGAGGCCGAGATGGATCGCCTCACGGCCCGGCTGCCCGACCTCGACGACGAGGCGCGGGCCGAAGTCCTGCTCTCGGTGCGCCGGGTCGCCGACAAGCTGCTGCACCAGCCGACGGTGCGGATCAAGGAGCTGGCGAACGAGACCGGCGCCGTGTCCTATGCGACCGCCCTCGCCGAGCTCTTCGCCCTCGACCCGGACTCCGTCGACGCCGTCACCCGACCGGAGGGGATCTCATGACGCTTCTCCGCATCGGCACCCGGGCCTCGCTCCTGGCGAGCACCCAGGCCGCGATCGTCGCCGAGCTGGTCCGGACTCGCCTCGGCCGCGAGGCCGAGCTGGTCGAGGTCACCACCGAGGGCGACGTCACCACGGCGCCGCTGGCGTCGATCGGCGGCACCGGCGTCTTCGTCAGCGCGCTGCGCGACGCCCTCCTGCGGGGCGACATCGACGTGGCCGTCCACTCCCTCAAGGACCTGCCGACCGCGCCCCAGGACGGCATCACCCTGGCCGCCTGCCCGCCGCGCGAGGACCCCCGCGACGTGATCGTCGCCCGCGACGGGCTCACCCTGGGCGAGCTCCCGGCCGGCAGCCGGGTCGGCACCGGGTCGCCCCGGCGGAAGGCCCAGCTTGCGGCCCTCGGCCTCGGCTTGGAGATCGCCGACATCCGTGGGAACGTCGACACCAGGATCGGCAAGGTCCGCACTGGCGAGTACGACGCCGTCGTGCTCGCTCGCGCGGGGCTTGCCCGGATCGGGCGGCTCGACGACGCGACCGAGGTGCTCGACCCGCTCCAGATGCTCCCGGCACCCGGCCAGGGCGCACTGGCGGTCGAGTGCCGGACCGGGGACCCGGATTTGGTGGCGGAGCTGGCCGAGCTGGACGACCCGCACACCCGGGCCGCCGTCGAGGCCGAACGCGCCGTGCTCGCCACGCTGGAGGGCGGCTGTTCTGCCCCGGTGGGGGCGCTCGCCGAGATCGTCGAAGGTGACGACGGCGACGAGATCTGGGTCAGGGCCGTGGCCCTGTCACCCGATGGGGGGCTGACAGTGCGGAGATCCGCATCCGGCGCCCCCGCCGACGCCGTAGGCGTGGGCAACCGGCTCGCGAGCGAGATGCTCGCGGACGGGGCAACACAACTGATGGAAGCACCAGTGAAGAGGCAGAACGCATGACGCGAGCCAAGACCACCCGCACCGACGCCACCACCCCGAACCGGGGCTGGGTGTCCTTCGTCGGCAGTGGCCCCGGTGACCCCGAACTGTTGACGGTTCGCGCCGTCGACGTGATCCGCAAGGCGGAGGTCGTCATCACCGAGCAGCCCGAGCACGAGGCTCTCGTGCGCGGCCTGCTCGGCCTCCCCGAGCCGGTCGGCGACCCCGACACCGACGAGGCGGCCGGGCCCGTCTTCGTGGACGGTGGCTTCGGCGAGGACGGCCAGCCGCTGACCCACGCCGCCCGCGCGAAGGTCGTGGTCAGGCACGCCAAGAAGGCGCGCGTGGTCCGGCTGATGGCCGGCGACCCGTTCATCTACGCCTCCGGCCCCGAGGAGGCGCAGGCGTGCGTCAAGGCCGGGCTCGGCTTCGAGATCGTCCCGGGCGTCTCCTCGGTCCACGCGGTCCCGGCCTACGCCGGCATCCCGCTGACCACCAAGGACAAGCGCGACGTCGCCGTGGTCACCTGCGGCGACAAGGTGGACTGGAGCCGGTACGCCGACGCCGACACCCTGGTGCTGCTCTCCAGCGTCGGCTCGATCGCCGACAACGCCAGCGCCCTGATCGAGGCCGGACGGCCCCCCGAGACGCCGGTCGCCATGACCCGGGTCGGCACCACCACCGACCAGGTCACCGTCACCTCGACGCTTGAGCACATCGCCGCCGACGCCCGCGCCGCCCGGATGGCCCCGCCCGCCGTCACCGTCGTGGGTGACGTGGTGAACCTGCGCGAGGCCCTGTCCTGGTTCGAGACCAAGCCGCTGTTCGGCTGGCGGGTGCTGGTGCCCCGCACCAAGGAGCAGGCCGGGTCGCTGACCGTGCGTCTGCGTGAGTACGGCGCGGTGCCCGACGAGGTGCCCACCATCTCCGTCGAGCCGCCGCGCAACCCGCTCCAGATGGACAAGGCCGTGCGCGGCCTGGTCGAGGGCCGCTACGAGTGGATCGCGTTCACCTCGGTGAACGCCGTGAAGGCGGTCCGCGAGAAGTTCGAGGAGTACGGCCTGGACGCCCGCGCCTTCTCGGGCCTCAAGATCGCCACGGTCGGCGACAAGACGGCGCAGGCGATCGCCGCGTGGGGCCTGCGCGCCGACCTGGTCCCCTCCGGCGAGCAGTCCGCCGCCGGGCTGTTGGCCGACTGGCCGCCGTACGACGACGTGCTGGACCCGATCAACCGGGTGTTCCTGCCGCGTGCCGACATCGCCACCGAGAACCTCGTGGCCGGCCTGGTCGACCTCGGCTGGGAGTGCGACGACGTGACCGCCTACCGCACCGTGCGGGCCACGCCGCCCCCGGCGCCGACGCGGGACGCCATCAAGTCCGGCAAGTTCGACGCAGTGGTGTTCACGTCGTCCTCCACGGTCCGCAACCTCGTCGGCATCGCCGGCAAACCGCACCCGTCCACCGTGATCGCGGTGATCGGCCCTGCGACGGCGAAGACCGCCGAGGAGCACGGGCTGCGGGTCGACGTCCTCGCCCCCAAGCCCGACGTCGAGGTCCTCGTCGACGCGCTGGCCGACTTCGGTGCCACCCGTCGGATCGCGATGCTGGAGGCCGAGCAGCCGGTCACCCGGCCGTCGGAGCGCAAGCCCTCCGGCCGCAGAAAAGTTCGGGCCAAGTAGGAGGTTGAGGTGCGAAGGCGCCCTGGGCGCCTGAGCCTCGAAACCCGGTGAGACGACAGGCAACCCCGAGCACGGCGTGAGGAGCAGCGATGACGGACGAACCAACTGTCACCCCGGTCACCGGCCCCCTCATCCGGCCGCGCCGCCTGCGGACCACCCCGGCCCTGCGCCGGATGGTCGCCGAGACGTCGGTGCAGCCACGCCAGCTGGTCCTGCCGCTGTTCGTGCGTGAGGGGCTCGACTCCCCACACCCGATCAGCTCGATGCCGGGCGTCGTGCAGCACACGCCAGCCACCCTGCTGAAGGCGGTCGCCGAGGCCGCCGAGCTCGGGCTCGGTGGGGTCATGTTGTTCGGGATCCCGGCCGAGAAGGACGCGACCGGCTCCGGCGCCGTGGACCCGTCGGGCGTCCTCAACCTCGCCATCAACGACGTCGTGGCCGAGGTCGGCGATGCGCTCACGGTGATGAGCGACCTGTGCATCGACGAGTTCACCGACCACGGACACTGCGGGGTCCTGACACCGGACGGCCGGGTCGACAACGACCGCACCCTCGAGGTGTACGCCGAGATGGCCCTCGCGCAGGCCGATGCCGGGGTCGACATGGTCGGCCCCAGCGGGATGATGGACGGCCAGGTCGGGGTGATCCGCGCCGCGCTGGATCGGGCCGGCAACACCGACGTGTCGATCCTCGCCTACTCCGCGAAGTACGCCTCCGCGTTCTACGGTCCGTTCCGGGAGGCGGTCGCCTCCTCGTTGCAGGGGGACCGGCGCACCTACCAGCAGGATTCCGCCAACGCCCGGGAGAGCGTCCGGGAGGCGATGCTCGACGTCGAGCAGGGTGCCGACATCGTGCTCGTGAAGCCCGCCCTGGGCTACCTCGACGTGGTCCGCCGGGTCCGGGACGCGGTCGACGTGCCGGTGGCGGCGTACAACGTCTCGGGCGAGTACGCCATGCTCGAGGCCGCCGCCGCCCAGGGCTGGATCGACCGGGAGCCGGCCATCCTGGAGACCCTGGGCTCGATCTCCCGGGCCGGCGCCGACGTGATCCTCACCTACTGGGCCGCCGAGGCCGCGCGTCTGCTCTCCCGCTGATCTGCACCCGAAATCACGTGACCCGTCCGAAAGGTTCGGACGGGTCAGCGAGGTTCAGGGCTCAGGGGTGGAGCAGATTCATTGCGCATTGGTGGAGCTCGTTGACTCCGGTCAACGGGAGGTCGATCACGCCATCCAAGACGCACTGGGCCGTTGCCTCGGCATACGTGAGTACATCTTCGACCGGGTTGCCGCCGCCGCCACCGCCGTCGCCACCGCCGCCCCCGGGAAGACCGGGCAGGTTCAGGCCGCCGCCGTCTCCGTCGCCGTCACCACCGCCGACGGGGATGTCGCCAGCGCCGCCGCCGCTGTTGCCGCCGCCGCCGCCGTTGCCACCGCCGCCGTTGTTACCGCCGCCGCCACCGTTACCGCCACCGTTGTTGCCGCTGTTGTTGTTCGACTGGCCGGAGGGGCTCGGGTTGGGCACGAAGAAGCCGGCCGACGTGGTGCCGTTGGGGACCGAGGTGAAGTCGCCCTGGAGGTACTGCTCCATGATCGAGAGCACCAGGTCGACGTAGGACTGGCTGTGGTTGTAGCGGTAGACCGCGGCCCGCTGTCCTGCCAGCGTGGACAAGTCGTCCTTGCCGGAGCAGAGGTAGACCGCGCTGGCGAGGGCCGCGTCGTCGATGTCCTGGGGGTTGCGCTCGGCGTCACCGTCGGCGTCCACGCCCACGACCAGCCAGGTCGACGGGATGAACTGCATCGGGCCGATGGCACGGTCGTACTTCGTGTCGGCGTCGTAGAGGCCCGCGTCGGTGTCGGAGATGCTGGAGGTGTTGTTGCGGCCGTTGAGGGGGATGCCGAAGATGCCGGGCGTCGCCACGCCGTCGGCGTTGAGGGAGTTGCCGTTGACCCGGCCGTGGTCGGACTCGACCCGGCCGATCGCGGCGATCAGCTGCCAGGTGACGTTGCAGGTCGTGTCGGCAGAGTTGATCACGGTCTCGGCGCGCTGGTAGGCGGCCAGGGCCGCGGCCGGGATGCCCTGGGTCGAGACGTTCCTGACCTCGAGCTCGTCGCCGACTCCGGCCGACATCGAGCCGGGCGCGGAGACGCTGGCCGGGGCCTCGATCGCCTCGCTCGGGACGCTGCTTCCGTCGGGGAGGGTTGAGTTGGGATCCCCGTCGGCCGAGGCGCTGCTCACCCCGGCTCCAGCGATGCTCGCCGTCCACGCGGCCGACAGCAGCGCGAGCGGCACCAGGGCCGACGCCTTCTGCAATCGGCTCAAACGCGGTGCAGACATCAGATCTCTCTCCCAGTTGACGCTGACTCTACCGAACGTGTTTCCCTCTGACACCCGGTAACAATGGACAACGATGCCTCATGGACCCGGTTACGTGCGTCCCTCATTTGTGACGAATGTCGCACATTCTGCGACGGCCTCATCAAGTCTCGTTCCCGCAGGTCAGCGGTCTCAAACCCGCTCGCCGCGCGATGGTCCGAACCACACCGGTGTGGTCATCGGTGACCTGCCCGTCCCCGCTCTTGCCGGCTCGGGGACAATGTGCCGGTGACTCCCGACCGCACGGCCGCTTCCGCAGCCCTGTTCGCCCGTGCGGTCGAGGTGACCCCCGGAGGAGTGAACTCCCCGGTCCGGGCCTTCAACGCGGTCGGCGGCACCCCCCGCTTCATCCGATCTGCCCGCGGCGCCTGGCTGACCGACGTGGACGGCAACGAGTACGTCGACCTGATCTGCTCGTGGGGGCCGATGCTGCTCGGCCACGCCCACCCCGAGGTGCAGGAGGCGGTCGCAGCCGCGGTCGCCCGCGGCACGTCGTACGGCGCTCCCACGGAGGCCGAGGTCGAGCTCGCCGAGGAGATCGTGGCGCGGGCGCCAGTCGAGCGGGTGCGCGTCGTGTCCTCGGGCACCGAGGCGACCATGTCCGCCATCCGCCTGGCGCGCGGGGCCACCGGCCGGGACGTGGTGGTGAAGTTCGCCGGCTGCTACCACGGCCACGTCGACTCGCTCCTCGCCTCCGCCGGCTCGGGCCTGGCCACGTTCGCGGTGCCGGGCACGCCGGGCGTCCCGGAGTCCTCGACCGCGCTGACGCTGGTGCTGCCCTACAACGACCGTGCCGCCGTCGACAAGGTGTTCGCCGAGCACGGTGATCGGATCGCCTGCCTGATCACCGAGGCCGCTCCCGGCAACATGGGAGTCGTCCCTCCCGAGCCCGGCTTCAACGCGTTCCTCGCCGAGACCTGCCGCCGACACGGCGCCCTCTTCATCAGTGACGAGGTCATGACCGGCTTCCGGGCCTCCCGGCTGGGGCAGTGGGGGCGAGACGGCGCACTCGAGGGCTGGCGGCCGGACCTGGTCACGTTCGGCAAGGTGATGGGCGGCGGCTTCCCGGCGGCGGCATTCGGCGGCCGGGCCGACGTGATGTCACAGCTCGCACCCGAGGGGCCCGTCTACCAGGCCGGCACCCTCTCCGGGAACCCGGTCGCCACCGCGGCCGGGCTCGCGACGCTGCGTCTGGCCACCGAGGACGTCTACGACCACATCACGGCAGCCGCTGCGACGATCCGGGCGGCGGCGACCGAGGCGCTGACCGCAGCCGGCGTACCGCACGTCGTCCAGACCGCCGGCACCATGTTCTCGGTGTTCTTCACCGGCGAGAGGGTGCGTGACTTCGACGACGCCTCGACGCAGGACGTCGCGGCCTACGCCGCGTTCTTCCACGCCATGCTCGACGCCGGCGTCCACCTACCGCCGTCGGCGTACGAAGCGTGGTTCCTCTCCTCGGCCCACGACGACCGCGCGGTGCAGGCAGTGCTCGACGCGTTGCCGCCGGCTGCTGCGGCCGCCGCTGCTACCGGAGGCACGCGATGACCGATCCTGTGAACGACCCCGTGAACGGCGCTGTGAACGACCCTGTGAACGACGGCGCCGACCGGACGATCGTGCACCTGATGCGGCACGGTGAGGTGTACAACCCGCACGGTGTTCTCTACGGGCGGCGGCCCGGCTACCACCTCTCCGACCTGGGCAAGCAGATGGCGGCCAAGGTGGCGGATTCGGTCAAGGACCGCGACATCACCCACCTGCGGGTCTCGCCGCTGGAGCGCGCCCAGGAGACCGCGGCGCCGCTCTCAGCGGCCCGGAGCCTCGACATCGTCACCGACGAGCGGGTGATCGAGTCGACCAACGTCTTCGAGGGCAAGAGCTTCGGCACGGGCGACAGCGCGCTGCGCAGGCCGTCGGCCTGGATCCACCTGTGGAACCCGTTCAAGCCGTCGTGGGGCGAGCCCTACAAGGAGGTGGCCGCGCGGATGATGGCCGCGGTCGAGGACGCCCGCGATGCGGCGCGCGGCAGCGAGGCCGTCATCGTGTCCCACCAGTTGCCGATCTGGATCACGAGGCTGAAGGCGGAGCAGAGGTCGTACTTCCACGACCCGCGCAAGCGGCAGTGCACGCTCTGCTCGCTCACCTCGTTCCACTACGCCGGCGACACGCTCAGCGAGGTTTCCTACTCAGAGCCGGCCGGGGACCTGATCCCCAGCAGGGACAAGGCTGCGCCGTTCTCCGCCGGCGGCGCGCCCGAGGAGCACAAGCCCTGACCGTGCGCCGCACCGTTCCCACCCTCGTCGCCTGCCTGCTCCTGCTCGCGGGCTGCTCGGGCCTGCAAGGGACAGGTGACAAGGGCTTCGTCAGCGGTGACGGCACCGTGACCCAGGTCGTCGCCGCCGACCGGGACGACCCGATCTCGCTGACCGGGGAGGATCTCGACGGCAACGAGCTCTCGATCGAGGAGTTCCGCGGCACGCCTGTCGTGGTCGTGGTCTGGGGCTCCTGGTGCGCACCGTGCCGGGCGGAGGCGCCGGAGCTGGTCGCCGCGGCGGAGGATCTGGGGGACAACGCAAAGTTCGTCGGGATCAACATCCGCGACTCCTCGGCCGACCAGGCCAAGGGTTTCGTCCGGACTTTCGAGGTCCCCTACCCGTCGTTCTTCTCCCCTGACGGCAAGGCGATGCTGGCCTTCGCGGGCACCCTGACCCCGAACTCGATCCCCAGCTTCGTGGTGCTCGATCGCGAGGGTCGGGTGGCCGCGAGCATCATCGGCGAACTGCCGTCGCGGACCACGCTGGTCGAGGTCGTGCAGGACGTGGCGGACGAGACCGCCGATGGGTGACCCGACCGATGGGTGACTGGTTCCAGGACACCGCGCTCTCGGGCTCACTTCTGCTCGCCATCCCCGTCGCCCTCGTCGCCGGGCTGGTCTCCTTCTTCTCGCCCTGCGTGATTCCCTTGCTCCCCGGCTACCTCTCCTACGCCACCGGACTGACCGGTGCCGACCTCGAGCAGGCCCGGCGCAGCCGGATGCTGATCGGGTCGCTGCTGTTCGTGCTCGGGTTCGCGGTGGTGTTCATGCTGTTCGGCGCCCTCTTCGGGGCCATGGGGGAGTGGCTGATCGAGTGGCGCCGTGAGCTGACGGTCATCCTCGGCTCGATGACGATCCTGCTCGGCCTGGCCTTCGCCGGCCTGCTGCCATTCCTGCAGCGAGACTGGCGGGTGCATCGGGTCCCCGCCGTCGGCCTGGCCGCGGCACCCTTCCTCGGGTTCCTGTTCGGGCTCGGCTGGACCCCCTGCATCGGGCCGACGCTCGCGGCGATCTACACCCTGTCCTTCGACAACGCCACCGCCGCCCGGGGCGCCCTGCTCTCGGCGGTCTATGCGCTGGGCCTCGGGCTGCCCTTCATAGTCGCCGGCCTCGCCTACCGCCGGGCGCTCGGCGCCTTCGGCTTCGTCCGCCGCCATCAGGTCTGGGTGATGCGGGTCGGCGGCCTGATGCTGGTCGCCGTGGGGGTGGCCCTGGTCACCGGGTGGTGGGACCAGGCCGTCACCTGGCTGCAGGTCAACCTGATCTCGGACACCGAGGTGTCGGTATGACTCTCCCCAACGAGCCGCTCGCTGCGCTCACGCCTCGCCGGGGACCCCGATGAACGCCGAGCGGAGGGCCGGTGAGCTCACGCTCATCGAGATGCTGCGCTGGGGCTGGCGGCAGCTCACGTCGATGCGGACCGCCCTGATCCTGCTGCTCCTGCTCGCCCTGGCCGCGATCCCGGGGTCGGTGATCCCGCAGAGCGACGTCGACTCGCTCGAGACCTCCCGATGGCAGGACGCGCACCCGGACCTGACCCCGGTCTACGAGAAGCTCGGGCTCTTCTCCGTCTACGATTCCCCGTGGTTCTCCGCGATCTACCTGCTCCTGATGGTCTCGCTGGTCGGGTGCTTCGTCCCGCGCAGCTTCGTCTACTGGCGGGCGATGCGAGCGGCGCCCCCACCAGCGCCGCGCAACCTGGACCGGCTGCCGGAGCACGCGTCGTACCGCACCGAGCAGCCGGTCGCCGAGGTGGTCACCGCCGCCGAGAGCCTGCTGAGGAAGCGCCGCTGCCGGTTGGTGGTCGAGGACGGGACCGTGTCGGCCGAGCGCGGCTACATGCGCGAGGCGGGCAACCTGGTCTTCCACGTGTCGGTGCTGATCGTCCTGGTCGGGTTCGCGATCGGCAGCCTGTTCGGCTACCGCGGCGGAGTGATCGTCGTGGTCGGGAACGGCTTCTCCAACAACCTCACCCAGTACGACGACTTCGTGCCCGGCAGCCTGTTCTCCGCCGACGTCATGGAGCCGTTCTCCTTCGACATCGACGACTTCGACGTCGAGTGGCTGACCGAGGGACCCGCGAAGGGCCAGGCCCGGGCCTTCGTGTCGCACCTGAGCTACCGCGAGACCCCCACATCGGAGGAGGAGGAGTACGACCTCGAGGTCAACCACCCGCTGAGCATCGGCGACACCGAGATCTTCCTGATCGGCCACGGCTACGCCCCCGTCATCACGATCAGGGACGGCAACGGCGACGTCGCCTACAGCGGTCCGACGGTCTTCCTTCCCCAGGACCAGAACTTCCTGTCCTTCGGGGTGGTCAGGGCACCCGATGCGCGGCCGCAGCAGATCGCGCTCGAGGGACTCTTCTATCCCACGTTCGTCAATATCGACGGCGACCCGGTCAACGTCATGGGCGACGACAAGAACCCGACGCTGTCGATGAGCGTCTACACCGGCGACCTCGGGATGGACGACGGCGCTCCGCAGTCGATCTACGCACTCGACAAGTCGAACGCCGAGCAGGTGCTGAAGGCGGACGGCAAGCCGTACCGGATGGACCTCCAGCCCGGCGCCACGGCGCGACTCCCCGACGGGCTCGGCACGGTGACGTTCGAGGACGTCGTCCCGTGGAACAAGGTCCAGATCAGCCGGACACCCGGCAAGTGGGTCGCCCTGGGCGGTGTCGTGCTCGCGCTGATCGGATTGCTGGGCTCTCTGTTCATCCGGCCGCGCCGGATCTGGGTCCGAGCCCGTGCCGACGGCGACGGCACCCTGGTCGAGGTGGGAGTCCTCGACCGGTCCGGAGGCGGAGACGTCGCGTCCGCATTGGAGGATATGGTGACCAGCCTGAGACCGGGTCGCACCGAGGGGGACGACAAGCCATGACCGATGCCGGGTGGGAGACGCTGAGCAACCAGGCGGTCGCCGCGGCCGGGGTGCTCTACTTCCTGGCCCTGATCGCGCACCTGGTGGAGTGGAGCGCCCTGCGCAAGGTGCCGGTGGACGTGGACGCCGCCGTGTCGGCGACGTCTGATCGCGCCGCGACGGGCGGTGGCGTCGCCGTGGCCGCGGGCGGACCGGAGACCGGCACCGACGACAGCGAGCACCGGATCGCGTTGTTCGGTCGGCTCGGTCTCGTCCTCACCGTCATGGGCGCCGTCGCCCAGCTCGCGGCCTTGATCGCACGAGGCATGGCCGCCGACCCCAACCGGGTGCCCTGGGGCAACATGTACGAGTTCACGCTCAGCGGCACCTTCGTGGTGGTCGCGGCGTACCTCCTTCTTCGTCGCCGGCTCGGCCTCGAGTGGATGGCCCCCATCGTCGTGTCCTTCGTGCTCGCGCTGCTCATGGTCGCCGTGATCTGGCTCTACGACCCGGTCGCGCCGCTGACCGAGGCGCTCTACTCGCCGTGGCTGGTCATCCACGTGGTCTCAGCGATCCTGGCCACGGGCGCGTTCACGCTCGGCGGGATCTGCTCGGCGCTCTACCTGGTCAAGAGCCGGGCGAAGGCGCGCCCGGTCGGCTACCTCGCCCGGGTGCCGGCCCCCGAGGTACTCGACCGGATCTCCTACCGGATCCACGCGTTCGGCTTCCCGGTCTGGACGTTCGCGGTGTTGATCACCGGCCCGATCTGGGCGCACCAGGCCTGGAGCAGCTACTGGAACTGGGACCCCAAGGAGGTGTGGGCGTTCATCACCTGGGTCGTGTACGCCGCCTACCTCCACGCCCGCTCTACCGCCGGCTGGAAGGGCCGCAACGCCGCGATCCTGGCGCTGGTCGGGCTCGCGACGCTGTGGTTCAACTTCATCGGGATCAACTTCTTCTCGAGCTCCAGCCAGCACTCGTACGCCAGCGGGAGCACGAGCGAAACGAGCGTTTCCGCAACCGTGCGATAGGGAGAGCTGACCCGGCGGTCAGCCCTTGCTGTCGTCGTCCGGTTCCTGGCGCTTGCGCTTCCGCTTCCGGTCCAGGTCGCGCAGGAAGTCGGGATCGTCGTCGGGCCCGACCGGGGGCGGCTGAGGCTTGCGCTTCGGCAGGATGCTGCCGCGCTGGATGATCCGGACGGTGAAATAGACGACCACCGCCACGACGATCACCACGAGGAGGAACTTGCCCACGGCCCCAGCGTAGAGCCCTCGTGGTCACCACGGACGCGGGTATCTCCAGATGCACCAACTACCCTGACGGTGTGAAGGAGTTCGTCGTCTACACCGCGCTGCGGCTGGGCCTGTTCGTGACCTCGCTCGCGGTCGTCGTGGGCCTGTGGATGCTGATCACCGGCGAGGTCCCGGTGCTCTGGGCAGTGGTGATCGCGTTCGTCGTGTCCGGCGTCGCGTCGTACTTCCTGCTCAACCGCCCGCGCGAGGCCTTCGCCCGGCGCGTCGAGACGCGGGCGGACCGGATCTCGGAGAAGTACGAGCAGATGCGGTCCAAGGAGGACGTGGACTGACATGGTCCACAAGGGGGCCGACGAGGGGGGCTGCAGCCAGGTTGATGACCGCGCGACCACAAGGCGCGCGCCTGGTTCAACGAGGCGATCCGCATGGTCGAGGCCGACGCGAACCGCAGCGCGGACACCCACCTGCACGTGTTCCCGATGCCGTCCGATTGGGCGTCGACCTGTACCTGAAGGACGAGTCCGTGCACCCGACCGGCTCGCTCAAGCACCGGCTGGCCCGGTCGCTGTTCCTCTACGCGCTGTGCAACGGCTGGATCCGCGAGGGCACCACGGTCATCGAGGCGTCCACGGGCTCGACCGCGGTCAGCGAGGCGTACTTCGCCCGCCTGCTCGGCCTGCCGTTCATCGCGGTGATGCCGCGCTCGACCAGCCCGGAGAAGGTCGAGCTGATCGAGTTCCACGGCGGCCGCTGCCACTTCGTCGAGCGGCCCGCGTCAGATCTACGGCGAGGCCCAGCGGCTGGCCGAGGAGACCGGCGGCCACTACATGGACCAGTTCACGTACGCCGAGCGGGCCACCGACTGGCGGGGCAACAACAACATCGCCGAGTCGATCTTCGCCCAGCTGTCGCACGAGCAGCACCCGGTGCCGACCTGGGTCGTCGTCGGCGCCGGCACCGGCGGTACGTCGGCCACCATCGGCCGCTACGTCCGCTACCAGCGCTTCGACACCCGGCTCTGCGTCGTCGACCCGGAGAACTCGGCGTTCTTCCCCGCGCTGGACGGACGACGACCCGGCCGCCACCGGCCGGGCTCCCGGATCGAGGGCATCGGCCGGCCGCGCGTCGAGCCGTCCTTCGTGCCGACGTGGTCGACCGGATGATCGCGGTACCCGACGCCGCCTCGATCGCCGCGCTGCGCTTCTGCTCCACGGTCACCGGCCGCCCGGTCGGCGGCTCCACCGGGACCAACCTGTGGGGCGCCCTGCGGTTGGCCGCGGAGATGCGGCCGTCGGGTGAGCGCGGCAGTCGTCACCCTGCTGTGCGACGGCGGCGAGCGCTACGGCAACACCTACTACGACGACGGCTGGCTCGCCGACAACGGCATCGACATCGCGCCGTACATCGCCACCCTGGAGAAGTTCGCCACCACCGGCGCCTGGCGCGAGCCGAGCGCCTGAGAACTGGGCGTCATCCGGTCCGGTCGCTCTGGCCACCGATGCGCATGCGTGGCGAGCTGGTCAGTCCTTGCGGCGCTCGATCTGGCGCCGGATCCGGCTCTCGGGCTGGCCGAGCACCTTCGACAGCAGTTGGACCCGCATCTTCCAGGCCACGAACCCGGCGACCAGGACGACCAGGATGATCAGGAAGGTCATGCCACCAGCGTAGGCCGTGCCGTGAAACGTTCAGGCCGCCAGCAGGCCCACGAAGATGCCGGCGCCGAAGAGCAGCTCGGCGACGCCGGTCTGCTGGAGGACCGGGACCAGGCCGGGGCCGGTGGCACCGCCGAGGACGGTCCGGGCGGCCGGGGCCGCGGTGGCGGCGTACGCCACGGCGAGCAGCACCCACCAGGTCGTCGTCGCCCCGCAGCACGATCATCGCCACCACCGGGACCTGGACGAGCAGGGCGTAGAGCGTCCTGGTCTGCGCGTCCCCGAGGACGACCGCCAGCGTGTGCTTGCCGGCCGCGGTGTCCGTGGGGATGTCGCGCAGGTTGTTGGCCACGAGGATCGCGCAGGCCAGCACCCCGATCCCGAGTGCGGCCCAGAAGGCGGCAGGCTCCCAGGTCTCGGTCTGGACGTACGTCGTCCCGACCACGGCGACCAGGCCGAAGAACACGAAGACCATCACCTCGCCCAGGCCGAGGTAGCCATAGGGACGCGTCCCGCCGGTGTAGAACCAGGCGGCGAGCATGCTCACCAGACCGACCGCGACCAGCCACCAGGCCGTGGTCGCGGCCAGGGCCAGGCCGGCGGCCGCCGCGACCGCCGAACGCCGCGAACGCCGCGAGCTTGACCTCGCGCGGCGACGCCACACCGGACCCCACCAGCCGCATCGGCCCGACCCGCTCGGCGTCGGTGCCGCGCACCCCGTCGGAGTAGTCGTTGGCGTAGTTCACCGCCACCTGCAGGGCCAGGCTCACCACGAGCGCGAGACCTGCCTTCCACCACACCGCACCGTCCACGAACTCGGCGACGCCGGTGCCGGCGAGCACCGGGGCGACGGCGGCGGGCAGGGTGCGCGGCCGGGCGCCGGCGAGCCATTGAGCAGTCGTTGCCACGGGAGGATTCAAGCAGTCGCGTCGACGCCGCCCGCCACGGCCGGTGCCTTGGCACTAGCGTTCCTCCGGTGAGCATCGAGGTGCAGGGCACGACGGCCCAGGTCGTCGACACCCTTCGCGCCTGGCTGGCAAAGGGCGGGCGAGCCCGAACCGCTGGTCGTCGAGACCTCCGGCTCGACCGGCCGGCCCAAGCGGGTGCTGCTCTCGCGGCGGGCGATCCTGGCGTCGGTACGCGCCACCGCACGCCGTCTCGACGCCTCCGGGCCGTGGCTGCTGGGGCTCCCGGCGTCGTACGTCGCCGGGGTGCATGGTGATCTGTCGGTCACTGGTCGCCGGGCACGAGCCGGTGCTGCTCGAGGAGCACGGCTCGTTCGCGGAGGCGGCGGGCACGCTCCCAGACCCGACCTTCACCTCCCTCGTGCCGACCCAGCTGCACCGGCTGCTCGACTCGCCCGCGGACACCGAGGGGCTGCGGTCGATCCACGCCGTGCTCCTCGGCGGCGGCCCGATCGACCCGGCGTTGCGCGCCAGGGCCGAGAGTGCGGGGGTGCGCGTGGTCGCGACGTACGGCTCGGCGGAGACGGCCGGTGGGTGCGTGTACGACGGGTACGCACTCGACGGCGTCGGCCTGGCCATCGGCTCCGACGGCCGGATCCGGATCAGCGGACCCACCCTGTTCGACGGGTACGACGACGACCGTGAGCTGACCGCACGGACCCTGGTCGACGGCTGGTTCCTGACCTCCGACGACGGACGGCTCGACGACGACGGGCGTCTGCAGGTGCTGGGCCGGATGGACGACGTGGTGGTGAGCGGGGGAGTCAACGTGCCGGCCGCGGCGGTCGCCGCCCGGCTCCGCGCGCATCCCGACGTGGCGGCGACCGAAGTGGTCGGCGTACCCGACGACGAGTGGGGCCACCGGGTGGTGGCGTTCGTGGTGGTCTCGACAGGCTCGACCACCGGCGGCGGTGCGGGGGCGTCGGGTCTGACTCTCGAGGAGGCGCGGGACTGGGTCGCGCAGGTCCACCCGCGGGCCTGGGCGCCGCGCGAGGTCGTGGTGGTCGACGAGCTCCCGCTGCTCGCGAACGGCAAGGTGGACCTGATGGCACTGCGAGCCCGCACGTGAAGGTCTTCTCGATCCCGATGCGGACCCGCTTCCGCGGGATCACCGTGCGTGAGGGCGTGCTGCTCCGGGGCGAGCGGGGATGGGGTGAGTGGAGCCCGTTCGTGGAGTACCCGCCCGACGTCGCCGAGCCCTGGCTCCGGTGCGCCGAGGAGGCGGCCGCGGGGGACTGGCCGGCGCCGGTACGGACCTCGGTGCCGGTCAACGTCACGATCCCCGCGATCCGGCCCGAGCGTGCCCACCAGATCGCAAGAGCGGGGGGCTGCCGCACGGCCAAGGTCAAGGTCGCCGAGCCAGGCCAGTCCCTCGGCGACGACGAGGCCAGGGTCGAGGCGGTGCGGGACGCACTCGGCCCGGGTGGCCGGGTGAGGGTCGACGCCAACGGCGCCTGGGAGGTCGACGAAGCGGTCACCGCGATCCGGTTGCTGGACCGGGCCGCGGGTGGCCTGGAGTACGTCGAGCAACCGTGCGCGAGCGTCGAGGAGCTGGCGGACGTCCGGCGCGCTGTCGACGTCCCGATCGCGGCCGACGAGTCGATCCGGCAGGCCGCCGACCCGTACCGCGTGCGAGAGCTCGACGCTGCCGACGTCGCCGTCCTCAAGGTGCAGCCGCTCGGGGGCGTGCGGGCCTGCCTGCGGATCGCCGAGGACATCGGAATGCCGGTCGTGGTGTCGTCGGCGCTCGAGACGTCGGTCGGGATCGCCGCGGGCGTGGCCCTGGCCGCGGCGCTGCCGGAGCTGCCACACGCGTGCGGGCTCGCGACCGTCCAGCTCCTCACCGATGACGTGGCGGCCGCGCCTCTGCTGCCGGTCAACGGAGCGCTCCCGGTCGGCATCCCCCAGGTCGACGACTCCGCGCTCGCACGTCTGTCCGCTGGGCGCGAGCGGACCGAGGCCTGGGTCGCCAGGCTCGCGGAGGTACGGGCGGTGCGGCAGGATCACGGCTCGTGACCAACCCGTCGACGATGGTGGCCAGAAGCACGGTCCTCGCGCTGGTCGAGGCCGGCGTCACCGAGATCGTCCTCGCACCCGGCTCGCGGAACGCACCGCTGTCGTTCGCCGCGTACGACGCCGCGGACGCCGGCCTGGTCCGGCTGCACACCCGGATCGACGAGCGGACCGCCGGGTTCCTCGGGCTCGGGCTGACCAAGGTCGGGTCTCGCGCGGCGGTGATCTGCACCTCCGGCACCGCTGTCGCAAATCTGTTCCCGGCGCTCCTCGAAGCGGCCCATGCCGGCGTCCCGCTCGTGGCGGTGACGGCCGATCGACCGGCCCGGCTCCGCGGCACCGGGGCCAACCAGACCACCGACCAGGTGGGGATCTTCGCGCCGCTGGTGCCCACCGTCGACCTGGCCGCAGGAGCTGAGGTCCGGGAGAGAGCCCGATCCGCACTGGTCGGGACCGCGCCCTCCGCGCCGATCCACCTCAACGTCCGGCTCGACGACCCGCTCGTCCCCGACGACCGCTGGACGCCGTCACCCCCCGACGCGGCCGGCGTGCTGCCCGACGCCGCCATCGAGACCGAAGTGGCACCCGTGCGCCTCCGAGGGGGCAGGGAGGCCGCCCGCACCGTCGTGGTCGCGGGCGACGACGCCGGCCAGCCGGCCCGGATCCTCGCCCAGGATGCCGGGTGGCCGCTGTTCGCGGAGCCCACGAGCGGCTCGCGCACGGGTGACAACCCGGTGCGCTGTTACCGGCTGCTCCTCGACGGCGAGCTGGGCCGCCGGATCGAGCGGGTGCTCGTGTTCGGTCACCCCACGCTGTCCCGTCCCGTGGCCCGACTCTTTGCCCGCGACGACGTTGAGGTGTGGGCCGGTCCGGCGCCGGGCGCGTGGGCCGCCCGTCCGTTCCGGGTCGACCACGAGTTCGAGCGGCTCGACGTCGACGAACCGGACGATAGCGGCTGGCTCGACGAGTGGCGCACGGCAGACCGCAGCATCGGTGCCCGGCTCGACGCGCTCCTGGCGGACGAGCAGGAGATCACCCCCCAGGCCGCCGCCGGCGTCGTGGCCCGCGCCGTACCGCCCGGCGGACTGCTGTTCGTCGGGGCCTCCAGCCCGATCCGCGACCTGGACCTGATGGTGCCGAAGTACGGCGTGGGCGACCGGCGCAAGCTGATCGCCAACCGCGGCCTTTCCGGCATCGACGGCACGATCTCCTCCGCCATCGGAGCGGCCCTCGGCCGCCCGAGCAGCACCCGCAGCCTGGCCCTGATGGGGGACGTGACGTTCCTGCACGACAGCACCGGGCTGGTGATCGGGCCGGATGAGTCCCGGCCGGACCTCACCATCGTGGTCGTCAATGACGACGGCGGCTCGATCTTCGCGATGCTCGAGCAGGGCGACCCGGCGTACGCCGACCGCTACGACCGGCTGTTCGGCACCCCGCACCGAGCCGACATCGTCAGCCTGTGTGCGGCCACCCGGACCCCGCACTGGAAGGTCGGCTCCCTCGTGGAGCTCGAGCAAGCGGTGGCCTCGCCCAACGGCGGCGTCGAGGTGGTCGAGGTGCCGGTCCGGCGCGACAACCGGCGCGACCTCGACGAACGGATCCGGGCCCTGCGGCCGTGACCACCGGCGGGCGCAAACCGGATCAAGCGACTCCTCCGGGAGCGCCGCACCATGGTGGCGTGACCGCCACCGACACCTTCGCCGACTTCGTCGACCACCTCACCGTTGCGCTCGACGACCACGAGGCGTCGGGGCAGGAATGGGCGCGACGATTCCACTTCTCGCGCTTCCACTTCGACAGGATGATCAGGTCGGTCGCGGGCGAGCCGCCGAACACCTTCCGTCGACGGATCCTCCTCGAGCGGGCGGCGTACCGGATGATCACCACCACGGCGCCGTTGATCGACATCGCCGTCGAGGCGGGCTACGGCTCGCACGAGGCCTTCACCCGGGCGTTCGCCAAGGCGTACGGCGTCCCCCCGGCGGCGTGGCGGAGAAAGCCAGGCCACATCCAGATCGAGGCGCCGAGCGGCGTGCACTTCCACCCACCGGGGAGCCTGCGGCTGCCCGCGCGAGACAAGGTGACCGGCATGGACCTGCTGACGAAGATGGTGGAGCACCACGTGTGGCTGACCGGCGAGATGGTGCGCCTCGCCGAGCGGCTGACCGACGAACAGCTCGACCTACCCATCGAGCTCGACGTCGACGAGGACCGACAGACCATCCGGTCGCTGCTGTCCCGGCTGGTCGGCCAGATGGGGATGTGGAACGCAGCGATGGCCAACCGCGACTACGACTGGTCGGTCGAGGAGCACGAGTCGTTGTCCTCCCTGCGGGAACGGCTGGCGGTCGAGGGGCCCACCTACCTCGATCACGTGCATCGGGTCGTGGCCGACGACCGTCTCGACGACACGTTCGTCGACGCCCTCTCCCTGCCGGCGTCCGTGTTCACCTACGGCGGCATGATCGCGCACGTGCTGACCTTCGCCGCGCACCGGCGCACGCTGGTCGCGCTGGCCTTCGGCAAGCACGGCGTCGACGACCTCGGCTGGGGCGATCCCATGCTCTGGGTGGCGCAGCCGGCCTGATCCACCGCTCCTCCCGCAGAATGAGGGGGTGGAGTCCGCCCTCTTCCTCGTGGCCCTCGCCGTCGCCGTTCTCGCGGTGACGGCGCTCGCCGACAAGATCGACATCCCGGCACCGCTGGTGCTGATCGTGGCCGGCATCGCGGCGTCGTACCTCCCCGGCGTGCCCGAGGTCCGGCTGGCGCCCGAAGTGGTGCTGTTCGGCCTGCTGCCGCCGCTGCTCTACTCCGCCGCGCTGCAGACCTCGCTGGTCGACTTCAACGCGAACCGACGAGCCATCCTGCTGCTGTCGGTAGGACTGGTCGCCTTCACCACCGTCGGTATCGGGGCCCTCGTGCATCAGATGCTGCCGGGTCTCTCCTGGCCCGAGGCGTTCGCCATCGGCGCCGTCGTGGCGCCGCCGGACGCGGTCGCCGCCACCGCGATCGGACGCCGGATCGGGTTGCCGCGCCGGGTCGTCACGATCCTCGAGGGCGAGGCGCTCCTCAACGACGCGACCGCACTGGTCGCCCTGAGGATGTCGATCGCCGCCGCGGCGTCCGGCATCACCGTGTTGGAGATCGGCGCGGACTTCGCCCTGGCAGCGGGCGGTGGCGTGCTCGTCGGCCTCGGGGCCTTCGTCCTCGTCGGGTACCTGCGCAAGCACGTGACGGACCCGATCTTCGACACCGGCATGTCGTTCGTGGTGCCGTTCGCGGCCTTCATCGTCGCCGAGGAGATCCACGCCTCGGGCGTGGTGGCCGTCGTCGTGGCAGGCCTTTTGCTCGGGCACAGCGCCCCGGTCCTCCAGACCGCGCAGTCCCGGATCGCGGAGCGGATCAACTGGCGCACCATCGCCTACATCCTCGAGAACACCGTGTTCCTGCTGATCGGCCTGCAGGCAGAGTGGCTGTTCGAGGATGTCGGGAACAGCGAGCTCTCGGCGGCCCGGATCGTGGCCGTCTGCGCGGCCACCCTGGTCGGCGCGGTCGTGCTGCGGATGGCGTGGGTGTTCATCGCCCGCTACCTGCTGGTGCGTCCCGGTCCGGACCCGGCGACCGGTCAGGTGCCGTCGTGGCGCTACACGTTCCTCATCGGCTGGGCGGGGATGCGCGGCGTGGTGACCCTCGCGGCGGCCTACATCATCCCCAGCGACTTCGCGTACCGCGAGATCCTGTTGTTGATCGCGTTCACGGTCGTGGCAGGGACGCTGCTCATCCAGGGCCTGACCCTGCCGTGGCTGGCGCGACGGTTGGACGTCCCCTCGCCGGACCCGGTCGACGATGCGTTGGCCCGCGCCACGGTGCTGCAGCAGGCGTCGAAGGCCGGCCTCGCAGAGCTCGACAAGATGGAGTTCGACGACCCGCACGGCATCGGCGAGATGGTGCGCCAGCGCGTGGACCAGCGCAACTACGCGGCCTGGGAGAGGCTCGGCACCAGCGGTGACCAGGAGTCGCCGAGTGAGCTCTACTCGCGCATCCGGTACTCGATGATCGAGGCCGAGCGCCGGCGTGTGCTCGAGATCCGCAAGTCCGGCACGGTGGCGTCCGAGGTGATCGCCGACGTCCTGGCCATGCTGGACGTGGAGGAGTCGATGCTGGAGGCCGCGCGGCAGGAGCGCGAGGAGGTGCAGCACCACCACCGGACCCGTCACCCGCGGGGTGAGGTGTGCGACGACCTAGAGCGTTTTCCGGCTGTCGAGACTGTCGATGACCCGGTCTGCCAGACGTGCCTGGACGAGGGGTTCACGTGGGTGTCACTGCGGCAGTGCCTGGAGTGCGGGCGGGTTGCCTGCTGCGACTCCTCGCCCCGGCAGCACGCCACCGCGCACTTCCACGAGACCAAGCACCCGGTCATCGAGTCGGCCGAGCCGCGCGAGGAGTGGCGGTGGTGCTACGTGCACCACCTCACCGCGTGAGCGTCGATCGAGTCAGGCTGCCTCGTCTCGGTCAGCCTTCGGCACCCGCCCCGCCACGCCTCCCCTGGCCGCGGCGCAGCCTGCCGACCACGGCGCGCACGAGTCCGCTGCGGCGGGCATGGATCCGCACCGCCGACCGCAGCGGCCGTGCTGTCCATGCCTCGACGCGCCGGCGTTCTTGTGCCTCGCGCAAGGCGAGCTCCTCGCTCTGCCTGGCCCGCTTCTTCTGCGCAGCCGCCCGTTGCTGCACCGCGATCACCAGAGCGTCCAGAGCGGCATCGAGCAGCGCGTCGGCGTCGAGGTCCTCGGGCTGGGCGCCTACCGGTCCGGAGAGATCGGGCCGCAGCTCTTCGAGATCACCGACGACGTCGACACCGGCAGCGGAGATCCCGTCGATCTCGCGCGCGGAGCAGGCCCGAACCCAGTCGTGCAGGTCGTGCGGGATGGTGAGCCGTGACTCACGGTGCTTGCGTTTGCTCAGCCCGCGCTTGCTCAGTTGCTGGGTGACGATGCTCCTGTAGGTGTCGGTGGACATCCGTCTTTCCCTGGTCCGCGCGTTGAGCAGCCGCATCATCTCGGCCGACTCCAGGCCGAGCGACTCGTTCGTGGCCAACCCTTCTGTGACATACACCGAGGCGTCGACGCCGAGCACTCCGGCGAAGCGTTCCCACAAGGTACGGGGCGGATCACCGGCCGGGGGGACGGTGATCACGTGCACCTGCTGCGGAGGCAGGAACTCCGTCCAGCGCACGATCAAGGCGGCAGCGTCTTGCAGCCTCCAGAACCGGCGGTCATCCTGCTTCACGGCAGCCGCGCCGGGCAGGTCACCACCCGCGGAGACCTCCTCCAGGAACGCCCGCCAGCTCCACCCACCGCGCGTCTGGATGGACTCCTGCCAGGACGACGGGAGCGTTCGCCCGAGGTCTCGCACCGTGAACACGACCTCCAACCGGGCACCCTCGAGATCGCGGATGATCCGCTGGATCTGGTGGGGCTCGCTGCGGCAGAGCCATTCCATCGAGATGACCGCGTCGCCCGGAAAGGCGTTGATCTCGGCGGCGAGCCGGTCCCAAGCCCCCCTCGCCGCGGCACGCCGCCGTTCGTGGCGCAACGACATCTGGCGCACGTCGCGAACCGCTCGTACCTGGTCGCTCCATGACCTGCCGGGGTAGAGCAGGCCGGCCTCGCGCTCGAGCTTGTCCTTGTTCGCCGCCAGCACCGCCTGGAGGTAGGTCGTCCCGCTCTTGGGCAAGCCGACATGGAGGAACACGCGCTTCTGCACGGGGAAGACCCTACTGACCCCTCGGCTCGCACTGCCCTCCCCGATCAGCAGCCCACCGCGAGCTCAGGCGACCGCGGCTCGGTCGCTGGAGGCCACGAACTCGACGACCCGGGCGATCACCTGTGGATCCCGCAGGATCCGTCGGTGCCCGAGCCCGTCGGTCGTGACCATCCGGGCGTCGGGGAGCTCCTCGACCAGCCGCTGCGCGTCGGCGTGCGGAGTCTGCCGGTCGCCGAGGTCGTGCACGACGAGCGTGGGCACGGGATCGACGTACGACGCCTGCACGATCGCGTCGAACTCAGCGATCGGGAGGCCCACGAAGGCGTCCACCTCGCGGTCGAAGGCACGGCGCGTCCGGGCTCCGAAGCCGAGGGCGGCCTGGAACTGGTCGAACAGGCTCCCGGCCTCCACCATCGGGGCGAGGAGCACGAGCCGGTCCGTCCCGAGCCATCCGAACCGAAGCGCCAGGTACGTGGCGACGGCACCGAGGGAATGGGCGATCACGGCGTGGGCCGGGCCGAACCGCGCGAAGACGGCGTCGAGGGCCTGGCCGAACTCGACGCCGTGCGTGCGCTTGGGCCCCGCTGGGCCGTGTCCGGAGTCGCCATGGGCGGGAGCGTCGAAGAGGACGACCCGGTGGCCCCTCGCCACCAGGGGTTCGACGAAGGCGGCGAGCTGGCTGCCGCGACCGCCCCAGCCGTGGACGAGGTAGACCGTCGGGCCGTCGCCGAAGACGTGGCCCGTGATCTCCGCTCCCTGCGACGCGACAGTGAACGGTTCGGCGCCGGGTGGCAGTGGGGTGGCTTCCATCGTGGGTGGGACCCGGAACCAGAGGTCGCGTGCCATCCGGCCCGCCAGGGGCGGGGCCAGCAGGTCGGCGGAGCGGAAGAGCAGGCGGATGCCGGCATTGTTGACACGAACGATCGTGCTTTTCTGAAGGGATGATCCGGTCATGGAGAGATGCCTTTCGAGGGTGGGGGGTCAGCGCGCCCGAGCGCGGTCGAGGACGGACTCGAAGGCCAGACGCACGCGTTCTTGCGCCTGGTCGTCGTCGAGCAGCCGTGCCGAGTGGTGATAGCCGAGAGTCAGTCCCTGGACCTCGAACGCGAACTGACGCGGGTCGAGGTCGGCGCGGAAGTCACCCTCGGAGACGGCGGTCTCGGCCACGGTGGCGAGGGTGTCGAGCCAGTCCCGCTGGTCGGCGACCAGGGCGTCGCGCATCGGGCCGGGCTGGTCGTCGAACTCGATGGATGCCGTCACGAAGATGCAGCCGCCGGGGAGGATCTCGGACTCCCACGCCAGCCAGCGCTCGAAGAGCTCCCGGACCCGCTTCTCCCCGCGGCTCACGGCAAGGGCCGGCCGAACGGTGGTGTCGATGAACTTCCGACGGGCATGCGCGAGGGTCTGCAGCTGCAGCTGTTCCTTGGACTGGAAGTGCGCGAACAGGCCGCTCTTGCTCATCCCGGTCTGCTCGGCGAGCTGGCCGATCGTGAGCCCGGTGAAGCCGACCCGGGACGCGACGGCCAGCGCCTCGTCGAGGATCGCAGTCCTGGTCTCGTCGCCCTTGCTCACAGGGTCACTATAGAACGATCGTGCTTTTTTGGGAAGGGCACTCTCAACCCATGATCGTCTTCACCGCCAGAGCGGCGATCACGGCTGCGGAGACCAGTCCGGTGACCAGGCGTCCGCGGGGACCGGTCGCCACGCGGCCGAGCGCCGTCCCCCCGGCGGCCAGCGCCAGCTGCCAGGACGCCGAGGCGACGAACGCCGCCAGCACGAACACGGCACCCTCGGCGGCGGACGCGACCAGTTGCTGGTTGCCCATCACGACGGCGGCGAAGTAGACGACCGTGGTCGGGTTCACCGCCGTGATGGCCACGAACAGCGCGTAGGCGCGAGCGGGTCGGAGGGCCGGCACCTCGCGAGGCGTCCCGTTCCTGGCGACCGCATGCGCGGCCGTGAGGCCGGCGATGACCAGCAGGACGGCGGCCGAGGCGATCCGGAGCGCGTCGTCGACCGGGGCCAGGAGGGCGGCCAGGGCGGACCCGCCGACCACGGCGGCGGCGGCGTACGCACCGTCGACGGTGGCGATGCCCAGCGCAGCCGCCGACCCGACCCGCCAGGACGTGCGTGCGCTGAGCGTGACGAGGAACGCCCCGACGGCGCCGATCGGGATCGCGATGGCCCAGCCGGTGACGAGACCGGACAGCACCACCTCGAGCACGCGACGATTCTCGCGAGGGGCGTCTCCGAGTGCCAGCGGAATACGCTGGCTGGATGCGGATCACGAAATTCGGTCACGCCTGCGTCCGGGTGGAGCACGACGGTGCCACCGTCGTGATCGACCCCGGGGTGTTCACGGACGCTGGAGGCACTCGACGGGGCGGGGGCGGTGCTGATCACGCACGAGCACCCCGACCACTACCAGCCCGGCCACCTGCGGGCCACTGACGCACCGGTCTTCACGATCGACGCCGTTGCCCGGCGGATCCAGGAGGACGCCCCCGACGTCGCCGAGCGGGTGACCGTCGTTGCGCCAGGGGAGGAGTTCGACGCCGGGTTGCCGGTGCGGGCGGTCGGAGAGCTGCACGCGGTGATCCATCCCGAGTACCCGCGGATCTCCAACAGCGGCTACGTCCTGAGCGTCGGCGACCAGCGGCTCTATCACCCCGGCGATGCGTTGACCGCTCCCGGCGAGCACGTCGACGTCCTGTTCGTCCCGGTGTCCGCGCCGTGGATGCGCGCATCAGAGGCGATCGAGTTCGCGCGCGAGGTGAAGGCGCCACGCAACCTGGCCATCCACGACCGGATCTACAGCGAAGCCGGCCTCGACATCGTCGACGGGCACATGAACGCGTTCCTGCCCAAGGAGGGGCTCGAGTACAGCCGGCTCGCCGACGGCAAGGACCTCTAGGAGTTGGGTCGTGTGCCTGAGACCGCGCCATCGGTCGGTCTCAGGCGGGAGCGGTCGTCTGGCTGGGCCGCGCCATCAGTTCGGTCTCGGCGCCGGTTCAAGAACGCGGTTTCTCAGTCGAGCATCAACACGATCCGGACGACGACCGGACGCAACTTGCTCAGTGAGCGGACAGGGCGTCCCGCACCGGCACGAACTTGGCCTGCGCCTCGGCGAGCTCGGCCTCCGGGTCGGAGTCGGCGACGATGCCGCATCCGGCGAAGAGGCGCACGGTGTTGCCGGTGAGGACGGCGGAGCGCAGGGCGATGCCCCATTCGCCGTCGCCGGTGGCGTCCATCCAGCCGACCGGGCCGGCGTACCGGCCCCGGCCCATCCCCTCGATCTCGTCGATCAGCTCGGTGGCCACCAGGGTCGGGGTGCCGCCGACGGCCGCGGACGGATGGAGCGCCTCCGCGAGCTGGAGGGACGAGACGGTCTCGGCGTCATGCACGACACCGGCGACGTCGGTGGCCAGGTGCATCACGTTGGGCAGGTGCAGGACGAACGGCGACTCCGGCACGTTCATCGACGAGCAGTGCGGGTCGAGGGCGTCGGCGACCGAGCGCACGGCGTACTCGTGCTCCTCGAGGTCCTTCGACGAGCGGGCGAGGGTGGCGGCGAGGGCGAGGTCGCGGTCGTCGTCGCCGGTCCGGCGGATGGTGCCGGCGAGCACCCGCGAGGTCACCAGTCCGCGTTCGCGGCGCACCAGCATCTCGGGCGTGGCGCCGAAAAGGCCGTCGACGTGGAACGTCCAGCACATCGGGTAGTCCTCGACCAGCCGGCGAAGCGGCCACCGCACGTCGATCGAGGCCGGAGAGGTGGCGACCAGGTCCCGGGCGAGGACGACCTTCTCGAGGGACCCGTCGCTGATCCGGGTCACGGCGTCGGCGATGACCGACATCCACTGCTCGCTGTTCATGGCTCCGTCGGCGAAGCTCACGTCGACCGGCGCGTCCGGCGGGTCTGCGGGAACGAGCATGTCCTTGCGATCGAGCTTGTCCAGCCCGCCGCGGGAGATGGTCGTGAGCCAGGTGGCACCGCCCCGGCGTCCCACCACCATCTCGGGGATCGTGAGCACGGAGTCGCCGGGCTCGTCGGCGAAGGCGAAGGACCCGAAGCACACGAGGCCGGTGCCGGGCTCGTCCACGCCGTCTCGGACCACCGCGTGGGCCGTGGTCTCCGCCCACCACTTGCCGGCGTCGGCGAAGCGCGTGGCGCCGCCCGTTCGGAGCTCGGCGGCCTGGCCCCAGCCGACCAGGCCCTCGCCGCGCCGCAGCCACGTCACGGGGCGGTCGTTCGGCAGCAGGTCCAGCAGGGAGTCGGCGACGTCGGGGTCGAGGGCGACGGTGCGTACGACGAGGGGTTCGGCCTGCCCGTCGGGGGTCGCGCTGGTCGTCACGAGGCGTCAGCCTACGCCGGGACGGTTGCCGGCCGGCATCGCCGCCCCGGGCTCAGGACCAGTACACGATGACCTTGTCGCCGATCTGCACCTGGTCGAACAGGGCCGCGATGCCGTCGTAGTCGCGCACGTTGACGCACCCGTGCGAGGCGCCGTTGTAGCCCGTGGCCGCGAAGTCCGGCGAGTAGTGAACCGCCTGACCGCCGGAGAAGAACATCGCGAACGGCATGGAGGTGTCGTAGAGGGTCGACACGTGGTCGCGGGACTTGGTGTAGACCGTGAAGGCGCCCTCGCGAGTGGGCAGCTCGTCGGACCCGAACCGGACGTCGAAGGTCGAGATCACCTTGCCGTCGACCACCCAGCGCAGCGAGTTGGTCGCCTTGTCCACGCACAGCGCGCGTCCCGTGGTGCAACGCGGGTCGAGTGCCCCGGGCTCGGGCGTGATGTTGTGCATCTGCTCGTACGTCGGCTCGTAGGTCATCGCATGCAGCCGGTCCAGCGTGCGCTGGTCGACCTCGCCGGTCACAGGGATCTGGCGCTTGGCCTGGAAGCCCTTGACCGCCTTGACGGTCGCGGGATCGTAGGTGCCGGTGACGTCGCCGAAGATCCACTGGATCGCGATCAGGCGGGCCTGGAGGTCGCGCACCTCGGTGCCGCTGTCACCAGCGGACAGGATGGCCGGCCCCGGGTGCAGGACGTTGAACAGCTGGTCGTGCGTCGGTTCCCTGGTCATCGCCAGGAGCCGCTTCCAGGTGCGCCCGTCGACGGTGCCCGTGGTCTTCAGCTTGCGCTTGGCCTGGAAGCTGGACACCGCCTCGCCTGTCGCCCCGTCGTACCGGCCCGTCGTGAGCTCCGGGAACCACCCGAGCTGGAACAGCCGCGACTGCAGCTCGCGCACCTCGACTCCGCGGTCGCCGGGTTCGAGCGAGAAGGCCGGCGCCAGCGTCGCTCCGTCGACGGAGCGGACCGATGTGACCGTGGCTTCGCTCCCGCCCGGCTGGCCGGCGGCTGCGGCGGGCGCCCCGCCCCGGTCGCGAAGGACATAGCCGGCGCTGTACGCCGACGCGCCGAGCAGACCGACCGTCACCACTGCCACGAGCAGGGCCCGCACGACCTTCATCACGACCACCTATGTCCGGCGAAGACCTTCCAGTTTCATGATGCAGACGCGATATCCGGGGATTTGGTTGCCGAGTCGGGGCATCGTGACCGACTCGTTGCCAACGCCGGGCGGCCCGTAGTCTCTGCGCGTGGCCCGCGCAGAACTGGACAAGCAGCCGACGGACGTACGCCGGATGTTCGACGCCGTGGCCCGGCGCTACGACCTCACCAACGACGTGCTCTCCATGGGCCAGGACCGGCGTTGGCGCCGCGATGTGATCGCGGCAGTCGATCCGAAAAGGGGTGACCTGGTACTCGATCTCGCGGCCGGCACCGGCACCTCCAGCCAGCCGTTCGTCGAGCGCGGGGCGACAGTGGTGCCCTGCGACTTCTCGCTCGGGATGCTGCGGGTCGGCAAGCAGGCCCGTCCGGAGCTGCCGTTCACGGCCGGCGACGGCACCCGCCTGCCGTTCGGCGACGACACGTTCGACGCAGTCACGATCTCCTTCGGCCTGCGCAACATCGTCGACCCGCTGGCCGGCCTGCACGAGATGCGCCGGGTCACCAGGCCCGGCGGCCGGCTGGTGGTCTGCGAGTTCAGCCACCCGACCTTCGCGCCCTTCCGCACGGTCTACCTGGAGTACCTGATGAAGGCGCTGCCCGCCATGGCCCGGGCCGTCTCCTCCTCCCCGGACGCCTACGTCTACCTCGCCGAGTCGATCCGGGCCTGGCCCGACCAGCGGGGTCTGGCCGACCTGGTCGCCGACGCCGGGTGGCAGTCTCCCGAGTGGCGCAACCTCTCCGGTGGCATCGTCGCCCTGCACCGCGCCACCCGCTGACCCGTCACGAACGGCGCGATTTAGGCAACGTTTCCGTTCGTTAAATCCGCAGGTCAGGGGCCGAATGGGAGCCCGCAGACCCCGGGGTGCGGGATCCAGCAGCGGCCCCTAGACTGTGCCCTGCCCCACTATTGTGAACCCTTTCACAAGGTCACAACCGGCCCCAGCCGCCGGCCGACGCGGGGCGTGCGTAGACGGGAAGGAACGCTGGGATGGAGCTGTACACGCCGGTGCTGGCGTTGGCTCTCCTCGCGGCAGGATTCGCGGTCTTCTCCGTGGTCATGAGCGCCGTCGTGGGGCCGAAGCGCTACAACCGGGCGAAGCTCGACTCCTACGAGTGCGGCATCGAGCCGACCCCGCAGCCGGTGGGCGGCGGGCGGTTCCCGGTGAAGTACTACATCACCGCGATGATGTTCATCGTCTTCGACATCGAGACCATCTTCCTCTACCCGTGGGCCGTGAACTTCGACGCGATGGCCCTCTTCGGCCTGGTCGAGATGGTCATCTTCATCGCCACCGTGTTCGTCGCGTACGCCTACGTCTGGCGACGCGGCGGCCTGGACTGGGACTGATCAGATGGGTATTGAAGAGAAGCTTCCGAGCGGCGTCCTGCTGACCACGGTCGAGGGCGTCGCCGGCTACATGCGCAAGGCCAGCTTCTGGCCGGCCACCTTCGGCCTGGCCTGCTGCGCGATCGAGATGATGACCTCCGGCGGGCCCAAGTACGACCTGGCCCGCTTCGGCATGGAGGTGTTCCGGGCCAGCCCCCGCCAGGCCGACCTGATGATCGTCGCGGGCCGGGTCAGCCAGAAGATGGCCCCGGTGCTGCGCCAGATCTACGACCAGATGGCCGACCCCAAGTGGGTGCTGGCGATGGGCGTGTGCGCGAGCAGCGGCGGCATGTTCAACAACTACGCCGTGGTCCAGGGCGTCGACCACGTCGTACCGGTCGACATGTACCTCCCCGGCTGCCCGCCGCGCCCGGAGATGCTGATCGACGCGATCCTCAAGCTCCACGACCAGGTGCAGACGGCCTCGCTCGGCAGCAACCGTCGCGCCCAGATCGAGCGGCTCGAGACGGCGGCCCTGCAGGCACTGCCCACCTCCGAGATGAAGGGACAGCTGCGGTGACCGACGGCAGCGACAAGGAGCCGGGCACCCGGCGCCACGACGTCGTACCCGCCGATGCCGCCAACGAGCCGGCCGTCGGCGTCCGGCGCGGCATGTTCGGTGCCCAGGGCTCAGGTGACACCAGCGGGTACGGCGGCCTCGTCGACCCGGTCGTCTACCCCGGTTCCGCACAGCGCCCCTACGGCGGCTGGTACGACGAGGTGGCAGACGCGCTCGAGGCCCGGCTGCGCGAGACCGATCTCGAGCACGCATTCGAGCGGGTCGTCATCCACCGGGGTGAGATCACCTTCCACTTCCGCCGGCAGGACCTCCCGTTCGTGGCCCAGATGTTGCGCGACGACGCGGCGCTGCGCTTCGAGTTCTGCGCGGGCGTCAGCGGCGTGCACTACCCCGAGGACACCGGCCGCGAGCTGCACGCCGTCTACCACCTGCTGTCGATGACCCACAACCGCCGGATCCGGCTCGAGGTCAGCGCGCCCGACGAGGACCCGCACATCCCGAGCATCGTCACCATCTACCCGACCAACGACTGGCACGAGCGCGAGACCTACGACATGTACGGCATCGTCTTCGACGGCCACCCGGCGCTCACCCGAATCCTGATGCCCGACGACTGGCCGGGTCATCCGCAGCGCAAGGACTACCCCCTGGGAGGCATCCCCGTGGAGTACAAGGGCGGCAGCATCCCGCCGCCGGACGAGCGGAGGTCCTACACCTGATGGCCCCCACGAGCTCGACCAACGAAGCCAACCAGGACATGTATGCCGGAGCCTCCGACACCATCGAGGGCAAGGTCTTCACCGTGACCGGCCAGGACTGGGACTCGATCACCCAGAGCCTCGGCGAGGAGGCCGAGGAGCGGGTCGTCGTCAACATGGGCCCGCAGCACCCGAGCACCCACGGGGTGCTCCGGCTGATCCTCGAGCTCGAGGGCGAGACGGTGACCGAGGCTCGCTGCGGGATCGGCTACCTGCACACGGGCATCGAGAAGAACATGGAGTACCGCACCTGGGTGCAGGGCACGACGTTCTGCACCCGGATGGACTACCTGTCGCCGTTCTACAACGAGGCCACCTACGCGCTCGGCGTCGAGCGACTCCTGGACATCGAGGACGACATCCCGGAGAAGGCGCAGGTGATGCGGGTCCTGCTCATGGAGCTCAACCGCATCTCCTCCCACCTGGTGGCCATCGCCACCGGCGGCATGGAGATCGGCGCCCTGACCGTGATGACCATCGGCTTCCGCGAGCGTGAGCTGGTGCTCGACCTGTTCGAGCTGATCACCGGTCTGCGCATGAACCACGCGTTCATCCGGCCGGGTGGCGTCGCGCAGGACCTCCCGCCCGGTGCGCTCGACGAGATCCGCGACTTCATCGCCCTGATGAAGAAGCGGCTCACCGAGTACGCCGCCCTCTGCAACGCCAACCCGATCTTCAAGGCGCGCCTCGAAGGAATCGGCCATCTCGAACTGGCGGGGTGCCTGGCGCTCGGCCTCTCCGGACCGGTCCTGCGCAGCGCCGGCTATCCCTGGGACCTGCGCAAGACCCAGCCCTACTCCGGCTACGAGGACTACGACTTCGAAGTCCAGACCTGGGACACCTGCGACTCCTACGGGCGGTTCCGGATCCGCCTGGCCGAGATGGGCGAGTCCCTGAAGATCGTCGAGCAGGCCGCCGACCGGCTGGCCGACCTCGAGGGCGCGCCGACCATGGTGGCCGACAAGAAGATCGCGTGGCCCAGCCAGCTCGCGATCGGCAGCGACGGGATGGGCAACAGCCTCGACCACATCCGCCACATCATGGGCGAGTCGATGGAGGCCCTGATCCACCACTTCAAGCTGGTGACCGAGGGCTTCCGGGTGCCTGCCGGTCAGGCGTACGTGCCGGTCGAGTCACCACGCGGCGAGCTCGGTGCCCATGTCGTCTCCGACGGCGGCACCCGCCCGTTCCGGGCGCACTTCCGCGACCCGTCGTTCACCAACCTGCAGGCGACCAGCGTGATGAGCGAGGGCGGCATGGTCGCCGACGTGATCGTGGCGATCGCGTCCATCGACCCGGTGATGGGGGGAGTCGACCGGTGAGCGGAATCGACGAGAAGACGTACGCCGAGCTGGAGGAGATCGCGGCGCGCTATCCCGAGCCCCGCTCGGGACTGCTGCCGATGCTCCACCTGGTGCAGGCGGTCGAGGGGCGGATCACCCCGGAGGGCATCGAGGCCTGCGCCGCGATCCTGGACATCAGCGCCGCCGACGTGAGCGGGGTCGCGACGTTCTACACGATGTACAAGCGCAAGCCCGTCGGCGACTACCACGTCGGCGTCTGCACCAACACCCTGTGTGCGGTGATGGGTGGCGACGTCATCTTCGAACGGCTCAAGGACCACCTCGACGTCGGCAACGACGAGACGACGGCCGACGGCAAGATCACGCTCGAGCACGTCGAGTGCAATGCGGCCTGCGACTACGCCCCGGTGATGATGGTCAACTGGGAGTTCATGGACAACATGACCCCGGAGTCGGCGACCCAGCTCGTCGACGACCTCCGCGAGGGCAAGGACGTCCACTCCACCCGCGGCCCGAAGGTGTGCACCTGGCGCGAGGCCGAGCGGGTGCTGGCCGGCTTCCCCGACGACCTCGCCGACGAGGGCCCGGCGGCGGGTCCGGCAAGCCTGGTCGGCCTGGAGATCGCCCGCGAGCAGGGATGGAAGGCGCCCCGTGGTTGACACATTGACCCCGGTCCTCACCGACAACTGGGACGTCGAGCGCAGCTGGACCCTGTCGTCGTACGAGTCGGGCGGCGGGTACGCCGCCCTGAAGAAGGCGCTCGGCATGTCCCAGGACGCCGTGGTGGAGGAGGTCAAGGAATCCCAGCTCCGCGGTCGCGGCGGCGCCGGCTTCCCGACGGGCATGAAGTGGGGCTTCATCCCGCAGGACAACCCCAAGCCCAAGTACCTCGTGGTCAACGCAGACGAGTCCGAGCCGGGCACCTGCAAGGACATCCCGCTGATGCTGGCCAGCCCGCACACCCTGATCGAGGGCGTCACCATCAGCTCCTACGCGATCCGGGCCAACCACGCCTTCATCTACATCCGCGGCGAGGTGCTGCATGTGGTCCGTCGCCTCCAGCGCGCGGTCGAGGAGGCCTACGAGGCCGGGCATCTCGGCAAGGACATCCACGGGTCGGGCTACGACCTGGACCTGGTGATCCACGCCGGTGCCGGTGCCTACATCTGCGGCGAGGAGACCGCCCTGCTCGACTCCCTCGAAGGCCGGCGCGGCCAGCCGCGGCTTCGTCCGCCGTTCCCGGCCGTCGCTGGCCTGTATGCCAGCCCGACCGTCATCAACAACGTCGAGTCGATCGCGTCGGTGCCGAGCATCATCGAGCACGGCCACGCCTGGTTCGCGTCGATGGGCACCGAGAAGTCCAAGGGCTACGGCATCTTCTCGCTGTCGGGGCACGTCACGAACCCCGGGCAGTTCGAGGCTCCGCTCGGGATCACCCTGCGCGAGCTGATCGACCTGGCGGGCGGCATGCGGAACGGCCACGAGCTGAAGTTCTGGACCCCCGGCGGATCGAGCACGCCGTTGCTCACCGCCGAGCACCTCGACGTCCCCCTGGACTTCGAGGCCGTGGGTGCCGCCGGTTCGATGCTCGGTACCCGCGCCCTGCAGCTCTTCGACGAGACCACCTGCGTGGTGCGGGCCACGCTGCGGTGGACCGAGTTCTACAAGCACGAGTCCTGCGGCAAGTGCACACCGTGTCGCGAAGGCACCTGGTGGCTGGTGCAGGTCCTCGCCCGGCTGGAGCAGGGCGAGGGCAACGAGTCCGAGCTCGACCTGCTCCTGGACCAGTGCGACAACATCATGGGCCGGTCCTTCTGTGCCCTTGCCGACGGCGCCGTCGCGCCGATCGAGAGCTCGATCCGGTTCTTCCGTGACGAGTACGTCGCCCACCTCACGCAGGGCGGCTGCCCCTTCGACCCGGCCGCCTCGACCCTCTTCGCGCCCGTGGGAGCACACGCATGACCGCCCAGAAAGAAGTGGTCTCGACAGGCTCGACCACCGAAGAACTGGTCTCGCTGACCATCGACGGGGTCCAGGTCAGCGTCCCCAAGGACACGCTGGTCATCCGCGCCGCCGAGCAGGTCGGCGTCGAGATCCCGCGGTTCTGCGACCACCCCCTGCTGGCGCCGGTCGGCGCCTGCCGGCAGTGCCTGGTCGACGTACCCGACGCCGGCAACGGCCGCGGCTTCCCGAAGCCCCAGGCCTCGTGCACGCTGCCCGTTGCTGAGGGCATGGTCGTGCAGACCCAGGCCACCAGCGAGGTCGCCGACAAGGCGCAGCAGGGGGTCATGGAGTTCCTGCTGATCAACCACCCCCTCGACTGCCCGGTCTGCGACAAGGGCGGGGAGTGCCCCCTGCAGAACCAGGCCATGTCCAACGGCCGTGGCGAGAGCCGGTTCGAGGGCGTGAAGCGCACCTTCCCGAAGCCGATCAACATCTCCGCGCAGGTCCTGCTCGACCGCGAGCGGTGCGTGTTGTGCGCGCGGTGCACCCGATTCTCCGAGCAGATCGCCGGTGACCCGTTCATCGCGCTCGTCGAGCGCGGCGCCCTGCAGCAGGTCGGCATCTACGAGAAGGAACCGTTCGAGTCGTACTTCTCCGGCAACACGATCCAGATCTGCCCCGTGGGGGCATTGACCAGCGCCGAGTACCGCTTCCGCTCCCGCCCCTTCGACCTCGTGTCGTCCCCTGCGATCGCCGAGCACGACGCGTGCGGCTCCGCGATCCGCGTCGACCACCGGCGCGGCAAGGTGATGCGCCGACTGTCGGGCAACGACCCCGAGGTCAACGAGGAGTGGATCACCGACAAGGACCGCTTCGCCTTCCAGTACGCGCAGGCCGCGGACCGGCTGGGCTACCCGATGGTGCGCGACGACGACGGGGCACTGCGCCCGGCGTCATGGCCGGAGGCGTTCGCCGTGGCCGCACGTGGGTTGCAGGCCGCCGGGTCGGCGGCGGTCCTCACCGGTGGCCGGGTGACCGCGGAGGACGCCTACGCCTACAGCAAGTTCGCCCGGGTCGCCCTCGGCACCAACGACATCGACTTCCGGTCCCGTCCCCACTCGGCCGAGGAGGCATCGTTCCTCGCGGCCGAGGTCGTGCTGCGCCGCTCGGTCTCGTACGCCGATCTGGAGAGCGCCGCGACCGTCGTCATGGCCGGCTTCGAGCCGGAGGACGAGGCGGGCACGATCTTCCTGCGGCTGCGCAAGGCCATCACCCACGGCACCCGGGTGGTCTCGCTCGCGCCGTACTCCTCCCGCGGCCTGCGCAAGCTCAGCGGCCAACTCGTCCCGACCAGGCCGGGCGACGAGGCCGCGGCGCTCGACGGGCTCGTGGAACACGCCGAGTTCGGCATCGACGGGACCGCCGTGATCCTGGTCGGCGAAAGGCTGGCCACGTCGCCGGGCGCCTTGACCGCAGCCGCCAGGCTGGCCAGTCGCACCGGCGCCCGACTCGCGTGGGTGCCGCGCCGGGCAGGCGATCGCGGTGCGCTCGAGACCGGCTGCCTGCCCAACCTGCTGCCCGGCGGACGCCCGGTCGAGGACGCCTCCGCGAGGGTCGACGTCGGCACCGCGTGGGACGTGGACTCGCTCCCCGAGGCAGCGGGCCGCGACGCTGACGACATCGTCGCCGCGCTGGCCGCCGGGGACATCGGCGGCCTGGTGATCGGTGGCGTCGACCCCGACGACACCGCGGATCCCGCCGCCACCCGTGCTGCCATCGACGGGGCGGGCTTCGTCGTGGCACTGGAGCTGCGTGAGACCGACGTGACTCGCGCCGCCGACGTCGTCTTCCCGGTGGCACCGGTGACCGACAAGGCCGGCACCTTCGTGAACTGGGAAGGCCGGCTCCGGCAGTTCGACGCGGTGCTCGGCAACCCCGGGTCGCTGCCCGACCTGCGGATCCTGGCCGGCATCGCCGAGGAGCTCGAGCGGCCGCTGGGCTTCCGGACCGTCGCCGAGGCCCGCGTGGAGATGGAGCAGCTCGGCGGATGGGACGGTGACCGGGCGTCTCCAGAGGTCGCGGCAGGCTCGACCACCAAGAAGGGCGGCGCGACCGGCAAGGGCGACGGGGTGGCGCTCGCGACCTGGAAGCAACTGCTCGACCGCGGGTCGATGCAGGACGGCGACGCCGCGCTGCGGGCCACCGCGCGCACGCCGGTCGCCAGGATGTCCAGGGCCATGTACGACGCCCTCGGCGCGACGGTGACCATCACCGGCGACCGCGGCTCGGTGACCCTGCCGGCCGAGGCGGGCGACGTCGTCGACGGGACGGTCTGGGTCCCGGCCAACTCGTTCGGCAGGGGAGTCCTCGCCGACCTGGCGTCACCGGGCAGCCGCGTGAGCGTGAAGGGAGCAGCCGAGTGATCTCGACAAGCTCGATCACCGTTCTGGCTACGGAGACCACGGGTGACGACCTGTCGGCCTTCGGACAGGACCCGTGGTGGCTGATCCTGATCAAGGCCGTGCTGATCTTCCTGGTCCTGGTCCTGCTCACCCTGTTCAACATCTGGTGGGAGCGCCGGGTTGTGGCCCGGATGCAGCACCGGATCGGACCCAACGTGCACGGACCCTTCGGCCTGCTGCAGTCCCTCGCGGACGGCGTCAAGCTGGCACTGAAGGAGGACATCATCCCCAAGGCCGCGGACAAGGCGGTCTTCATTCTCGCGCCGGTGATCGCCACGGTTCCCGCCTTCGTCACCTTCTCGGTGATCCCGTTCGGGCCCGTGGTCGGGGTGCCCTTCAGCGACGTCACCACCCCGCTCCAGCTCACCGACATGCCCGTCGCGGTGCTGTTCGTGCTCGCGATCGCCTCGATCGGCATCTACGGCATCGTGCTGGGCGGCTGGTCGAGCGGGTCGACGTACTCACTGCTCGGCGGCCTCCGCTCGAGCGCCCAGATGATCTCCTACGAGGTCGCCATGGGGCTGGCGCTGGTTGCCGTGTTCCTCTATGCCGGCTCGATGTCGACGTCCGAGATCGTCGCGGCACAGGACGACCTGTGGTACGGCCTGATCCTGGTGCCCTCGTTCGTGATCTACATGATCGCGATGGTGGGCGAGACCAACCGGGCGCCGTTCGACCTCCCCGAGGCCGAAGGCGAGCTCGTGGGCGGCTTCCACACCGAGTACTCCAGCCTGAAGTTCGCCCTGTTCTTCCTGGCCGAGTACATCAACATGGCGACCGTCTCGGCGCTCGCGACCACCCTGTTCCTTGGCGGCTGGCACGCACCCTGGGGGATCGTCAACCTCTGGCCCGGCGCTAACGAGGGCTACTGGCCGCTGCTGTGGTTCTTCGGCAAGATGATGTTCTTCATCTTCATCTTCATCTGGCTCCGCGGCACTCTGCCCCGGCTGCGGTACGACCAGTTCATGCACTTCGGCTGGAAGCGCCTGATCCCGGTCGCCCTGTTGTGGATCGTCGCCGTGGCGACCATCCGCTCCGTGTCCCTGGACGGCGGCATCGACCGCCAGTACCTCATCGGCGGGATCGGCGTCCTGGCCGTCTTGTTCCTCATCCTGTTCTTCGTGGGGGAGAAGGAGGAGTCGGACGCCGCCGCAGCCGCCGAGGAGGCCGCGCCGGACCACGAGGCCCCGGCCGACGCGTACGCGGGCGGCTTCCCCGTCCCGCCGATGCCCGCCGGAGGCGCGGTCCGCGGACCGGCCGAGGGACTCCGTTTCCAGCACAGCTCGCCGGTCACCACCGGCGCCCCCGCGGCAACTGACAGCGGGGAACGAGGAGGCACACCCTGATGGCAGAGTCCAAGGGCATCAAGGAGCAGTTCTGGGACCCGGTCGCGGGTTTCGGGGTCACTTTCCGCACCATGTTCAAGAAGGTGGTCACCGAGCAGTACCCCTTCGAGAAGCTGCCGACCGCGCCCCGGTTCCACGGACGGCACCAGCTCAACCGGTGGCCCGACGGCCTCGAGAAGTGCATCGGCTGCGAGCTGTGCGCCTGGGCCTGCCCGGCCGACGCGATCTACGTCGAAGGTGCGTCCAACACCGAGGACGAGCGATTCAGCCCCGGTGAGCGCTACGGCCGCGTCTACCAGATCAACTACCTGCGCTGCATTCTCTGCGGCCTGTGCATCGAGGCCTGCCCCACTCGGGCCCTCACCATGACCAACGAGTACGAGCTCGCCGACGACAACCGGGCGGACCTCATCTACGAGAAGTCCGACCTGCTGGCTCCGCTGCTGCCCGGCATGGAGCAGCCTCCTCACCCGATGCTGCTCGGTGACGACGAGGGCGATTACTACCGCGGCAACTTCTCGGACTCGCGGACGGAGGCCGGCGGCTCATGACCTTCTGGATCCTCGCGCCCATCATGGTCGCAGCCGCCCTCGGCATCCTGTTCGTCCGCAAGGCCGTCCATGCGGCGATGCTGCTCGCCGTGGTGATGATCGGCCTCGCGGTGCTCTACCTCGTGCTCGAGGCGCCCTTCCTGTTCGCCGTGCAGATCATCGTCTACACGGGTGCCATCTTGATGCTGTTCCTGTTCGTCCTGATGCTGGTCGGGGTCGATGCGTCCGACTCGGTGGTCGAGACGATCAAGGGGCAGCGGGCCCTCGCGATCGTCGGCGGTCTCCTGCTCGGCGCAGTCCTGGTCCTCGGCCTCTCCCAGGTCTCCCTCGGCACCGCGGTCGGCCTCGAGGAGGCCAACGCAGGCGGCAACATCCAGGGGCTGGCCAACATCCTGTTCTCCCGCTACGTGTTCGCCTTCGAGACGACCAGCGCCCTGCTGATCACCGCCGCGGTCGGCGCCATGGTGCTCGCGCACCGGGAGCGCATCACACCCAAGGAGACCCAGGCTTCCCGGGCCGCCCAGCGGATGCGCGAGTACGCCGACTCCGGCAAGCACCCCGGGCCACTGCCCTCACCGGGTGTCTTCGCGCGGCACAACGCCGTCGACACCCCGGCCCTGCTGCCCGACGGCACTGCCTCCGAGGAGTCGGTGTCCCGAATGCTCGCCGCCCGTGGCACCGTGCGCTCCGCCCCTGCCATGGCAGGTGACGTCGACGAGGTCCAGCGCCAGCTCGGCACATCTGCCGCGCAGGCGCCCGAGGGCGGCGGCGGCAGGTCCGGCACCACCGCGGAGACGGAGGAGCACCAGTGACCGAATACATCGTGCTCTCCTCGATCCTGTTCACGATCGGCTGCGTCGGCGTACTCACCCGCCGCAACGCCATCGTCGTGTTCATGTGCGTCGAGCTGATGCTCAATGCCTGCAACCTGGCGCTCGTGACCTTCGCCAAGCAGCACGGCAACCTCGACGGGCAGATCGCCGCCTTCTTCGTGATGGTCGTGGCCGCCGCCGAAGTCGTGGTCGGCCTCGCGATCATCATGACCATCTTCCGGACCCGTCGCTCGGCTTCGGTCGACGACGCCAGCCTGCTGAAGTACTGAGGAGTCCCTCCCCTTGTCGTCGCAGATTCTCACCCTCGCAGCCGAGGGTCACCAGATCCCCGTGGTCGACCCGGGCGCCGCCGACGGTGTCTTCTCACTGCTCTGGCTGGTGATCGCGCTGCCGCTGGCGGGAGCCGCGATCCTGCTGGTCGTCGGCGCGTTCTTCCCGCGCCAGGTCGACCGCTGGGGCCACGTGCTCGGTTGCGTGCTGCCGATCGGCTCGTTCGTCCTGAGCCTGGCCATGTTCGTCGCGCTCCTCGGGCGCGACGACGAGGATCGCCAGGTCGGTCAGGACCTCTTCACGTGGTTCCAGGCGGGCGACTTCACCGTCGAGATGGACCTCCTCTACGACCCGCTGACGGCGCTCTTCCTGCTGCTGATCACCGGCGTCGGCTCGCTGATCCACGTCTACTCGGTCGGCTACATGGCGCACGACCCCCGGCGGCGACGGTTCTTCGGCTTCCTCAACCTGTTCGTGGCCGCCATGTTGCTGCTGGTCATGTCGGCCAACTACCTCGGCCTGTTCCTGGGCTGGGAGGGCGTCGGCCTCGCGTCGTACCTGCTGATCGGCTTCTGGCAGTACAAGCACTCCGCAGCCGCTGCCGCCAAGAAGGCATTCGTGATCAACCGGGTCGGCGACGTCGGGCTCTCCCTGGGCGTGGCCCTGATGTTCGTGACATGGGGGACCACCGAGTTCGCGGGGATCAGCGCTGCGAGCGGAGAGGCGTCCGACACCGTGCTCACCGCGCTGGGCCTGCTGCTCCTGCTGGCCGCCTGCGGCAAGTCCGCCCAGGTGCCGCTCCAGTCCTGGCTCCTGGACGCGATGGAGGGCCCGACCCCGGTGTCCGCCCTCATCCACGCCGCGACCATGGTGACGGCGGGCGTCTACCTGATCGTCCGCTCCAACTTCATCTTCGACCTCGCGCCACATGCCCAGACGGCGGTGGTCGTCGTCGCCGTGGTCACGCTCCTCTGGGGGGCGATCATCGGTTGCGCGAAGGACGACATCAAGAAGGTCCTGGCCGGGTCGACCATGAGCCAGATCGGCTACATGATGCTGGCAGCAGGCTTCGGGGTCGCCGGCTACGCGTTCGCGATCTTCCACCTCATGACCCATGGCTTCTTCAAGGCCAACATGTTCCTCGGCGCCGGCTCGGTCATGCACGCCATGGACGACGACGTCGACATGCGCCACTACGGCGCGCTCCGGAAGATGCTCCCCGTCACCTTCCTCACCTTCTCAATGGGCTACCTCGCGATCATCGGGTTCCCCGGGTTCTCCGGATTCTGGTCCAAGGACAAGATCATCGAGGTGGCCCTGACGGAGAACCTGGTCGCCGGCCTGTGCGCCCTGCTCGGTGCCGGCATCACCGGCTTCTACATGACCCGGCTCATGCTGATGACGTACTTCACCGACAAGCGGTGGGAGAAGGGCGTGCACCCGCACGAGTCGCCGAAGGTGATGACGATCCCGTTGATCGTGCTCGCGGCGCTGTCGGTGTTCGGTGGCGTGATGCTCTTCGGCGACTGGATCGTGACCTTCCTCGCCCCGGTGGTCGGCGAGGAACCGCACCTGGATCCGCCGATCCCGGCACTGGCGATCACCGGGCTGGCCCTCCTCGTGGTGGCCGTCGGGGTCACCACGGCCTGGTTCCTCGTCGGGAGACGCGACGTCCCGCGGGTGGCGCCGACCGACGTCTCGTTCGCGGTCCGGGCCGGCCGCCAGGAGCTGTACGGCGACGCGATCAACGACACCCTGGTGGTCGAGCCCGGTCGCCACCTGGTGGGTGGGCTGGCCACGCTGGACCGGTATGGCATCGACGGTGTCGTGGAAGGTGGATCACGCACCGTCGGTGGCTTCTCGGGCGCCTTCCGGAAGGTACAGAACGGCTTCGTCCGCACCTACGCCCTGGGCGTCCTGGGTGGCGTGGTCCTCGTCGTCCTCGCCCTCCTGGCGGTGAACTGGGCATGAACCACCCCATTCACATGCTCACTCCGTTCCGCTTTGAACGGGGACCCCGGACATGATCTACGACCTCCCCTGGCTGACCATCCTGATCGTGCTGCCCCTCGCCGGCGCGCTGGTCACCGGCTTCCTGCCGCGGGGCACCGCCCTGCCCAGGCACGTCGCCCTCGTCGTCGCCGTGCTGACCCTGGCCGCCGCCGTGGTCATGACCACCGGCTACGACCCTGACGGCGGGATGCAGTTCACCGAGATCCACGACTGGATCAATGTCTTCGGCGCCCACTACGCGCTCGGTGTCGACGGCCTCGGCCTGCTGATGATCCTGCTCACGACCGTGCTGGTGCCGATCGTGATGGTCGCGTCGTGGCACGAGGACGAAGTGGCGAACGCACCGGCCTTCTTTGCCTGGGTGCTCGCGCTCCAGTCGCTGTCGATCGCGGTGTTCGCGGCCACGGATGTGTTCTTGTTCTACGTCGTCTTCGAGGCCACGCTGATCCCGGCCTACTTCCTCATCGGCGGTTTCGGGCGCTTCGGCCGCACCCGGGCGGCGGTCAAGTTCCTGATCTACCAGCTCGCGGGTGGGCTGGTCATGCTCGCCGCCGTGATCGGGCTGTACGTCGTCTCCGCCGACGCCGGCAACCCGTCGTACCTGCTCACCGACCTCACCGGCATCGAGATGAGCCAGACCGCCGAGCGCTGGCTGTTCGTGGGCTTCTTCATCGCGTTCGCGATCAAGGCACCGCTGTTCCCGATGCACACGTGGCTCGCCGACACCACCGAGAAGGCCACGACCGGCACGAGCGTGCTGCTGGTCTGCGTCCTCGACAAGATCGGCGCCTTCGGCATGCTGAGGTTCTGCCTCGGTCTGTTCCCCGAGGCGTCGCAGTGGGCAACACCCGTGGTCGTCGTCCTCGCCTTGATCTCCATCGTGTACGGCGCGCTGGTCGCGATCGGACAGGACGACGTGCTGCGACTGATCGGCCTGACCTCGTTGAGCCACTTCGGGCTGATCATCCTCGGCATCTTCGTGTTCACCAGCCAGGGCAGCAGCGGCGCGATCCTCTACATGGTCAACCACGGTCTGGCCACCACCCTGTTGTTCCTGGTCGCGGGCTACCTGATCAAGCGCACCGGGACGACCCTGATCAGCCAGATGGGCGGAGTCGAGAAGGTGGCGCCGGTGCTCGCCGGCGTGTTCCTGGTCGCCGGCCTGGCCGCCTGCGGCCTGCCCGGCCTGTCGCCGTTCGTCTCAGAGATGCTCGTGATCATCTCGGCCTTCGACTACGCGTGGTGGGCCGGCGCGGCGGCGGTCACGGTCATCGTCCTCGCGGCGTTCTATGCGCTGTGGATGTACCAGCGCACGATGACCGGGCCGCACCTCCGCCCGGAGATGGAGGGCCTCACCGACCTCAGCCGGCGCGAGGTCGGCACCGTCGCCCCGCTGGTGCTCGCGCTGGTGCTGTTCGGGTTCTACCCGATGCCGCTGCTGGACGTGATCAACCCGACCGTCGACACCACGCTGCAACAGGTGGGCGTCAGCGATGACGCGCCGGAGGTCTCCGTGGGCGAGACCGACGCGGCCGAGGAGGGCCAGGACTGATGGAGTTTGTGAAGCCGCAGATCGAGTACGCCCAGCTGTGGCCGCTGCTGGTCGTCTTCGGCGTCGCGTGCGCCGGCGTACTCGTGGAAGCGTTCCTGCCGCGCGCGCGTCGCTACGTGGTCCAGAGCACCCTCGCCCTGCTCGGCCTGGTGGCCGCGGTCGTCGGAGTCGGATTCGTGGCCGCCGACCTGGACGAGCTGGGCGAGGGCGCGGCGCGCGGGATGATCGCCGCCGAGGGCACCATCGCTGTCGACGGCCCCACCGTCTTCCTGTGGGGAATCATCCTGATCTTTGCGATCGCGGGACTGCTGCTCTTCGCCGAGCGCCACCTCGAGGGCGGGGTCTCGGCGTTCGCCGGCCAGGCGGCGGCGCTGCCCGGCACCGAGGCCGAGCGGCAAGCCTCGACCTCCGGGCTGGACCACACCGAGGTCTACCCGCTGATGATGTTCGCCGTCGGCGGCATGATGTTGTTCCCGGCGGCCAACGACCTGCTCACGATGTTCGTCGCCCTCGAGGTCCTGTCGCTGCCGCTCTACCTCCTGTGTGGCCTGGCCCGCCGCCGACGCCTGCTCAGCCAGGAGGCCGCGCTCAAGTACTTCCTGCTGGGCGCGTTCTCCTCGGGCTTCTTCCTGTACGGCATCGCCCTGATCTACGGCTTCGCCGGCTCGATGGAGTTCGCCGCCATCAACGAGGCGATCCGCAACGACGTCGGCAACCGCGCCCTCCTGCTGATCGGCATGGGCATGCTGGCCGTCGGCCTCTTCTTCAAGATCGGGGCGGCGCCGTTCCATGCCTGGACACCGGACGCCTACCAGGGGGCGCCCACCCCGGTGACCGCCTTCATGGCCGCCGGCACCAAGGTGGCGGCCTTCGGCGCGATCCTGCGGCTCTTCTACGTCGCCTTCGGTGCCGACCGCTGGACCTGGCAACCGATGATGTGGGTCATCGCGATCCTCACCATGGTCGTCGGATCGGTGCTGGCGATCGCCCAGACCGACATCAAGCGGCTGCTGGCCTACTCGTCCGTGGCACACACCGGGTTCCTCCTCACCGGCGTACTCGGAGTGCAGAGTGCGTCCGAGCTCACGGTCGGCCAGATCACCTCGCTGCAGGCCGTCTTGTTCTACCTGGTGACCTACGGCTTCGCGACCTTGGGTGCCTTCGCGATCGTCACCCTGGTCCGCGACTCCGGCGGCGAGCAGACGCACCTGTCGCGGTGGGCGGGCCTGGGCAGGGAGGCACCGCTGGTCGCCGGCGTCTTCGCCTTCTTCCTGCTGGCGATGGCGGGCATCCCGCTGACTTCCGGCTTCGTCGGCAAGTGGGCGGTCTTCGAGGTCGCGCTGTCGGCCGGTGCCTACCCGGTGGTGATCGCAGCGGTGCTGATGAGCATCGTGGCTGCGTTCTTCTACGTCCGGGTCATTGTGCTGATGTACTTCTCCGACCCGGTCGGCGAAGGTCCGACGGTGTCCCAGCCGTCCATCCTCACCGCGACCACCATCGCCGTGGGTGCGGCCGCGACTCTCGCGCTGGGCGTCCTCCCGGGCCCGGTGCTCGACCTGGCCGGCCAGGCAGGACAATTCATCAGGTGACCACCAGCTCCTCGCCAGGCCTGGCGATGCCTGTCCCGGACGCGGCGCTCGAGGCCCGCCTCCGGGACCGGATGTCCGCCGTCGAGGAGGATCTGGCGCGCCACGTGCGTAGCCGGACCGGGTTCGTCAGCGAGGCCGCACGACACCTGATGTCCGCGGGCGGCAAGCGGTTCCGTCCACTCCTGGTCCTGCTTGCCGCCGAGGCCGGCGAGCACCCGGACTCCGACGAGGTGATCACCGCCGCGTGCGTCGTCGAGCTGACCCACCTGGCGTCCCTCTACCACGACGACGTGATGGACGAGGCCGCGCTGCGGCGCGGCGCGGAGTCCGCCAACGCGCGATGGGACAACCACGTGGCGATCCTGACTGGTGACTTCCTGTTCTCGAAGTCCTCCGAGCTCACCGCTGAGCTGGGCCCGGACGCGGTCCGGATCCAGGCCCGGACCTTCACCAAGCTGGTCGAGGGCCAGATCCTGGAGACCGTTCAGCCGGGGCCGGGCGAGGACCCACTGGAGCACTATCTCGAGGTCGTCGCGGGCAAGACCGGCTCGCTCATCGCCACGTCCGCGCGGTACGGCGCCCGTTTCGGTGGCGCTTCCCGCGAGATCGAGGAGGCGCTCACGGCGTACGGCGAGATCGTGGGCTCGGCCTTCCAGTTCTCCGACGACATCCTCGACATCGCCTCCGACGCCGACCAGTCCGGGAAGATCCCGGGCACCGACCTGCGCGAGGGGGTGCCGACCCTGCCGGTGCTGATGGCGCAGGCGTCGGCGGATCCGGGGGATGCCCGGCTCCTCGAGCTGCTCGCTGGGGACCTCGACGACGACACGCGGCACGCCGAGGCCCTGCACCTCCTGCGCAAGCACCCGGCCATGGACGAGGCGCGGGCCTACGTCCTGACCCGTGCGACCGAGGCCAAGGCCCTGCTCGCCGCGCTGCCCGATGGACCGGTCCGCGGGGCCCTCGACGCCTTCGCCGACATCGTCGCCACCCGCTCCGCCTGACCCAACGGGTGTCAGCGGGCGCGGTAGGCGACGGCGACCGAGGGGCGTGGGAAGTCGTCGGTGTGCGGCCAGGTGCTCGCCGGGTTCTCGAACGTTGAACCGTCGACTTCGCCCGGTGCTGCACGGCCACGAACAGTGACTCGCCGTCCGCGGTTACCAGCGGGCCACAGGCCTCGGCTCCCCGCGGGACGGTGAGGAACTGCTGCACGCTGACCGCGCTCGCGGCCCGCCGTCGGGACCCGGAAGATGCCGTCGTTGGAGCCCAGCACGTTGCCGTCAGTCGAGATCCACAGGTTGCCGGCACGGTCGAAGGCGACGTTGTCGGGGCAGCTGATCGGACTCACCTTCGACTTGTCGAAGCCGGCGAAGTAGGTCTCCTGCGCCTCGGGATCACCGCACACCAGCATCAGGTTCCAGAAGAACCGGTCGGCTGCGTGGTTGCCGCCGTGCTCGCGTGAACTCGAGGACATACCCGTTCCGGTTGCCCGACTGGGACACCAACGGTGCTCCCAACGCCGGCCTGGTCATCGAGCTGGCGAGCGGGTTCGGCTCGTCGACGGGGAAGGTGGTGCCGCGCAGGAGTTGTTGGTGAGCGCGGCGTACACCTTGCCGTTGACCGGGTTCGGCTCGACGTCCTCGGGCCGGTCCATCCGGGTCGGCGCTGACCATGTCGGCGGCCAGCCGGGTATCGATGAGGACGTCGGCGACGCTCATCCCATCGACGAAGGATGTCTTGTCGGACGTGAGGGGGATCCACTCGGCCCGTGCCGTCGTACTCGGCCGTCCGGCTCCTCGCCGGTCAGCCGGGCGACGTAGAGGGTGCCGTGCGTCGAGGAGCGTCTTGTTGCGCTCACGCTGCCCCTTGCCCTTTCGGAACTTGTCGCGGGCGACGAACTTGTACAGGTAGTCGCCGCGCTCGTCGTCGCCCATGTAGGCGATCACCGTTCCGTTCTTGGTGACGGTGATGTTGGCCCCTTCGTGCTTGAAACGGCCGAGCATGGTGTGCTTGCGAGGCGCGGAGTCAGGCTGCAGTGGATCCAGCTCCACGATCCAGCCGAACCGGAATGGCTCATGCGGTTCGGTGGTCAGGTCGAAGCGCGGGTCCACCTCGCTCCAGCCGCGGCTGCCGGTGCCGGTGAGCCCGTAGCGGGCGTAGGACGCGGTGTAGCGAGCATCGAGCTCGCCGCTGGCGTCGAAGTACTGGTTGAAGTTCTCCTCACCCGACAGCACCGTCCCCCACGGAGTCTTCCCGCCCGCGCAGTTGTTCAGGGTTCCGAGGACGCGGCGGCCGGAGGGATCCGCAGATGTCTTCAAGCGCTCGTTGCCGGCCGCCGGGCCGACCACCCGGAAGGGGGTGCTCGCGGTGATCCGCCGGTTCTGCCGGGAGGATTGAGGACTGACGCGCAGCCAGGATCCCGGCGACGTCCCACGCTTCACCTTGACCACGCTCATGCCGTGCGAGGCCATCGCGATCCGCTTGATGGTGGCGTCGTCGTAGGCACCGGCGGGGAACATCAGGACTTCGTTGGTGAACTCGTGGTTGACCACCAGCAACGCCCGGTTGCGCTCATTCTCGAGCTCGAGCAGGCACACGTAGTCGCAGTTGTAGCCGAACTGCTCGGAGGCCGCCTCCGGGGTCTGCGCGTTCACGTCGAACGGCGGAGCGCCGCGCTCCACGGCGTCGCCCCAGCGGATGACGACATCGTGCCGGAAGCCGTCGGGTACGACGAGGGCGTCGCGCTTGTTGGGTGCCACCGGCGCGAAGTCGGTCCGGCCGAGGTCGCGCAGCAGCGGTGCTGCCGCCGCCGGAGCGGCGGCCGCGGGCCCAGCCCCTCCGACCAGGGTGCCGACCAACGTCGCGGTCCCGCCGAGGGCCGCACCCTGCAGGAGGGTACGGCGGGCGAGTGCCCGGTTGATCTCGTCCCGGACGTGCGGATGGCCGGTCTGGTTGGGGATCGGCTGGTCGCAGGCATCACCGCACCGGTAGTGACACGTCATCCGGCTGCGGGAGCCGTGTGGACCGGTCGGGATCAACGGAAGCAGGGAAGGGAGATGTGGCGTCTGGGTCATGGTGGGCTCCTCGATAGCCGGTGGGTACCGCGCCGAAATCTAGGAGAACAAGGTGAGGGCCAGGCATGCAATGGGTGACCAGTCGGTAACCGGAAGCGATCACGAACGCGGCACGGGGGCCGTGGGCGCCTGCAGAGGTCAGATGGCCGATGCCTGGGCGGCCAGACGGAGCTGGCGGCGTCGGTGGTGGGTGATCGCCTCGGCGGTGAACATGGCCAGCGCGATCCAGACCAGGATGAACCCGACCCATCGGACGGCCGGCATGTCCTCGTGGAACCACAGGACTCCGAGCGCGAACTGCAGGGTCGGGGCGAGGTACTGCAAGAGGCCGATCGTCACCATCGACACCCGGATCGCCGCGGCGCTGAAGCAGATGAGCGGGACCGCCGTGACGATGCCGGTCGACATCAGCAGGAGGGCATGGCCGCCGCCCTCGGCGCCGAAGTGGCCGGTGCCCTGGCTCGCCAGCCAGGCCAGGTAGCCGCAGGCCAGTGGCGCGAGGAGGGCGGTCTCGAGGGCCAGGCTCTCGACCGCCCCCGCCCCGGCCGTCTTCTTCGCGAGCCCGTAGGTCCCGAACGAGAACGCGAGGACGAGAGCCACCCAGGGCGGGCGGCCGTAGTCGACGGTGAGGACCACGACGGCGAACGAGGCGACCCCCATGGCCGCCCATTGGAGGCCGCGCAGCCGCTCGCCCAGGATGAAGACGCCCATCAGCACTGTGACGAGTGGGTTGATGAAGTAGCCGAGGGAGGTCTCGACCACCCGGCCGTTGTTCACGCCCCAGATGAAGGTGGCCCAGTTGACGGCGATGACGACAGCGGCCGCGGACAGGATGAGCAGCCGGCGCCGGTCCCGGAGGAGGGCCCGGAACCTGTCGACCCGACGCAGCACGAACACGAGGAGCCCGATCGTGACCGCCGACCACACCACGCGGTGGGCGAGGATCTCGACGGCTCCGGCGGGTTCGAGGAGGGGCCAGTAGAGCGGGAAGACGCCCCACAGCGTGTACGCCGCGACGCCGAGCATCAGCCCCTGGCGCGACTCCGACACCGGGCAAGCATAGGTGTCGGACCGTGGGACTTGCCTTCGGAGGTTTGGCGACGGCTCTCGGATCCTCGGCCCAGGCGGCCGTGGAGGACGCCGGCGCCACGGTGCTTCGGCCCACGTCCGGGAGCGACACCGGGCATCGCGCCCGCCCGGCGCGCAACGTCAAGTCGAAGGTCGTCAAGAGGAAGGGCAGGCTCTACCTCAAGGGCAACGTCAACCCGGGCTACAGCAACAGCCGGGTCTTGATCCAGAAGAAGAACTGCCGCGGAGGCTGCGCCTGGCACCCGTTCAAGGCGGTCCGGACCGACCGGGACGGCAGGTACAGGGGCCGGATCACCGCGCCGCGGCACGGCTCCGACTTCTGGCGGGTGAAGGTGAAGAAGCGCGGCAACTACCGGACTTCCTACTCCGCCGTGTGGCGCACCTTCAGGATCTGACCGGCACCACGTGCGCCCGACGAAGGGGTCTTCCTCTCGGGGGAATCCCCTTCGTGCGTCAGACGACCGTCCACGTGTCGCCGCCACCGATGAGTGCGGCCAGTCGGTCAGCCGGCTCGTCGGGCGAGTCGCCCCGTGCCGTCCCGATCTGTTCCCGCGCCTGATCGTCGTAGGTGGCTCGTTCGACCTGGCGGAGGATCCCGATCGGTGCCTGGTGCAGGTAGCCGTCGTCGGTGAGCCGGGAGATCGCGAACGCAGTCGTCGGGTCGGGGTTACGGGCGTCGTGGACGAGCAAGGCGTCAACGGCGACCTCGCCGTGACCGGAGCCGACCTGGACGACCTTGACTCCGCCGGTGGTGGTGTCGCGGATCAGTCCCTTCGAGCCCTCCACCCCGAACCGGATGGGCTCACCGTGAACCAGCGGGATGATCGCGTCGGCCTTGGTGTCGTTGTCCTTGATCGCATCGAAGGCGCCATCGTTGAAGATCGGGCAGTTCTGGTAGATCTCCACGAACGACGTCCCGCGGTGGGCGGCAGCCGCCGAGAGCACCGAGGTGAGGTGCTTGCGGTCGGAGTCGATGGTGCGAGCCACGAAGGAACCCTCGGCGCCCAGTGCCAGGGAGACCGGGTTGAAGGGGTGGTCGACCGAGCCCATCGGCGTGGACTTGGTGACCTTGCCGGGCTCGGAGGTGGGGGAGTACTGGCCCTTGGTCAGGCCGTAGATCCGGTTGTTGAACAGCAGGATCGTCATGTTCACGTTGCGCCGCAGGGCGTGGATCAAGTGGTTGCCGCCGATGGAGAGCGCGTCGCCGTCCCCGGTGACCACCCAGACCGAGAGGTCCTCGCGGCTCGTCGCGATGCCGGTGGCGATCGACGGCGCCCGACCGTGGATCGAGTGCATGCCGTAGGTGTCGAGGTAGTAAGGGAACCGTGAGGAGCAGCCGATGCCGGAAACGAAGACGATGTTCTCCCGGCGCAGGCCAAGCTCGGGCAGGAAGCCCTGCACTGCCTTGAGCACCGCGTAGTCACCGCAGCCGGGGCACCAGCGGACCTCCTGGTTGCTGGTGAACTCCTTCCCGGTCTGCGGGCCGTCGGCGGTCGGCACCGACTCCACGCCGCTGCGTTGGGAGGGGAAGGGGAGAGTGGTGTTCATGCCGTCCTCCCGGTCCGGGTCTCGACAGGCTCGACCGGCGACGCCGACTCCACCGCCGAGTGGTCAGGTCGACGTCCACGCCTTCGGCCTCGGCGACGAGCTCACCGATCGCCTCGGCGAGCTCGGCGGCCTTCAGAGGCAGCCCGCGGACGTGGTTGTACCCGATCGCGTCGACCAGGTAGCGGGCCCGGAGCAGCATGCTCAGCTGTCCGAGGTTCATCTCGGGCACCAGCACCTTGTCGTAGCGGGCGAGCACGTCACCGAGGTCCTTCGGGAAGGGGTTGAGGTGCCGCAGGTGCGCCTGGGCCACGTGATAGCCGGCCTTGCGCACCCGGCGTACGCCGGCGCCGATCGGTCCGTACGTCGACCCCCAGCCGAGGACCAGCACCTTGGCCCGCTCACCGTCTGGGCCCTCGGGGTCGTCGACCGCGAGCGGGGGCAGGGAGTCTGCGATCCGGTCGACCTTGGCCTGGCGAGTGCGGACCATGTAGTCGTGGTTGGCCGGGTCGTAGGAGATGTTGCCGTGCCCGTCGCCCTTCTCGAGCCCGCCGATGCGGTGCTCGAGGCCCGCGGTGCCCGGGATCGCCCAGGGCCGGGCCAAGGTCGACTCGTCGCGCAGGTAGGGCCAGAAGTCGCTCTTGTCGTCGCCGTCGTCCACCGAGATCTGGTGGTTGTGGGCGGTGGCGAACTGTGGATCGATCGCCGGCAGCTCGGCGATCTCGGGAATCCGCCAGGGCTCGGAGCCGTTGGCCAGCATCCCGTCGGAGAGGAGCATCACCGGCGTCCGGTAGGTGATCGCGATCCGGATCGCCTCCAGGACGGTGTCGAAGCAGTCACCCGGGGACTGCGGCGCGACGATCGGCACGGGGACTCCCCGTTGCGGCCGAACATCGCCTGCAGCAGGTCGGCCTGCTCGGTCTTGGTGGGCAGCCCGGTGGAGGGTCCGCCGCGCTGCACGTCGATCACCAGCAGGGGCAGCTCGGTCATCACCGCCAGCCCGATCGTCTCGGACTTCAGGGCGATCCCCGGGCCAGACGTCGTGGTCACGCCGAGGCTGCCCGCGAAGGACGCGCCGAGCGCGGCGCCGATGCCCGCGATCTCGTCCTCCGCCTGGAAGGTGGTCACTCCGAACGACTTGTGCTTGCTCAGCTCGTGGAGGATGTCGGAGGCCGGAGTGATCGGGTAGCTGCCGAGGAACACCGGCAGCCCGGACTGGACGCTGCCGGCGATCAGCCCGTAGGAGAGCGCGAGGTTGCCGGTGATGTTCCGGTAGGTCCCGGAGTCCATCGGTGCCGGCTTGATCTCGTAGGAGACGACGAAGGTCTCGGTGGTCTCACCGAAGTTCCAGCCGCTCCTGAACGCGGTGACGTTGGCGTCGCGGATGTCGGGAACCTTGGCGAAGCGTCGCTCCAGGAACGTGATCGTGGACTCGGTGGGCGTCCGTACATCCAGGAGAGCAGACCAAGCGCGAACATGTTCTTGGCGCGGGCGGCGTCCTTGCGGGACAGGCCGAACTCCTTGACCGCCTCCACAGTCATCCCCGTCAGGTCGATCGGATGGAGGGCGAAGTCCCGCTGCAGGCCGTCGGGCCCGTCGTCCTCCAGCGGGTTGGCCGAGTAGCCCGCCTTCGTCAGGTTGCGGGCAGTGAAGTCGTGGGTGTCGACGATGATCGTCGCGCCCTTGGGCAGGTCCCCGAGGTTCGCCCGCAGGGCCGCCGGGTTCATGGCGACCAGCACGTCCGGCGCATCCCCGGGCGTGAGGATGTCGTGGTCGGCGAAGTGCACCTGGAAGGACGAGACGCCCGGCAGGGTGCCCTGCGGCGCCCTGATCTCGGCAGGGAAGTTGGGCAGAGTCGACAGGTCGTTGCCGAACGCCGCCGACTCCTGGGTGAACCGGTCACCGGTCAGCTGCATGCCATCGCCGGAGTCCCCTGCGAACCGGATGATGACGCGGTCGAGCTGCTTGACCTGCTTGGTCACCTCTAGTCCCTCTCCTCTGCTCGGTCTCACGACCTACCCACGATAGTCCCGCCACTCAACCCGGCGCGCCAGTCTCCGCAGATGGACGCGTGAGACACGCCACGCGTACCCAATCTCTATGATTGGTCTAATGTCGATTAGCATTAACGACATTAGTTAGTTAAGTTGCCGCTCGGGCGGCCAGACGGCGTGCCCAACGGGACGTGTGAGAGAGAGACATCCATGAGTGTGAAGATGAAGACCGCTGTCGCGGCATCGCTGACCGGCGTTCTGGCCCTGACGGCTTGCAGTGCCGCAGGCGGTTCCTCGAGCGAAGACCAGCTGAGCATCGTGGGCTTCTCGGTGCTCGAGTCCGCCAACGAGCCGATCTTCGAAGGCTTCGAGGAGACCGACGCCGGCAAGGACGTCGTCGTTCAAGACGTCGTACGGCGCCTCGGGCGACCAGAGCCGGGCGGTCGAGGGCGGCCTGGACGCCGACTACGTGCACCTGTCCCTCGAGCCGGACATGACCCGTCTCGTGGACGCGGGCCTGGTCTCAGAGGACTGGAAGGAGAACGACACCAACGGGATCGTCACCTCGTCCGTCGTGTCGTTCGTGGTTCGCGAGGGCAACCCCGAGAACATCCAGACCTGGGACGACCTGGTCAAGCCGGGCGTCGAGGTCATCACTCCCAACCCGGCGTCGTCCGGATCCGCGAAGTGGAACATCCTCGCCTCGTGGGCCCACGTCGTCGGCGCCGGAGGGTCGGACGCCGAGGCCGAGGCCTACGTCACGAAGCTCCTGCAGAACACGATCTCGTTGCCGCCCTCGGCGCGCGAGGCGACGACGGCGTTCTCCGAGGGCAACGGTGACGTCCTCATCTCCTACGAGAACGAGGCGATCCTGGCCCGCAGAACGGTGAGCCGTTCGACTACATCGTGCCCGACGACACGCTCCTCATCGAGAACCCCGCCGCGGTGCTCGAGGACGCGAGCGACTCTGCCCAGGACTTCTACGACTACGTGCTGAGCCCGGAGGCGCAGGCCGACTACGCCACCTTCGGCTTCCGGCCGGTGGTCGACGGCGTCGACGTGCCCGAGGTCGAGGGTGCCAACGACCCGAGCGACCCGTTCCCGACGCCGGGCACGCTGCTACACCATCGACGACGACTTCGGTGGCTGGGCCGACGCGAACACCCGCTTCTTCGACGAGGAGGAGGGCATCATCACCAGCTCCAGGCGAAGACGGGCACCGAAGGATGACCGCTGTCCCCTCGACACCCGGACCCGGCCGACGCGCACCCGTCGGCCGGGTCACGGGGCTCGCCCCACGCACAACCTGACCCGAGGCGCGGGTCTGGCGCTGGGGATCTCGGTCACCTGGTTCAGCATCCTGGTGCTGATCCCGCTCACGGCGATCGTCGTGACGGCGGCCGGGGGCGGATGGGACGCCTACGTCAACACCCTCACCAACCCGCAGACGCTTGCGGCGCTCACGCTCACCGTCGGCCAGTCATTGCTCGTCACGGCGATGAATGTCGTGATCGGCACCGTGATCGCCTGGGTGCTGGTGCGTGACCCATTCTTCGGCAAGCGGGCGCTGGACGTGATCATCGACGTCCCGTTCGCGTTGCCGACCATCGTTGCCGGCCTGGTCCTGCTCGGGCTGTACGGGAAGGAGAGCCCGCTCGGTGTGGACTGGGCCAACACCGAGATGGCGGTCTTCCTGGCACTGGCGTTCGTCACCCTGCCGTTCGTGGTGCGGACCGTGCAGCCGGTTCTCGAGGAGCTGGAGCACGACGTCGAGGAGGCTGCTGCCTCCCTTGGTGCCGGACGGCTCACGGTCTTCCGCCGGATCATCCTGCCCAGCCTGGTGCCGGCGATCGCGGCCGGTGCCGCGTTGTCCTTTGCGCGGGCCATCTCGGAGTACGGCTCCCTCGTCCTGCTGAGCGGCAACCTGCCGTTCCGGACGGAGGTCGTCTCGGTCCGGGTGGTCACCTTCATCGAGGGCGGCAACACCGCGGCGGCCGCGGCGGTGGCCTCCGTGATGCTGGCGGTGGCCCTGTTCGTGATCGTCGCGCTCGACATCGTCCAGCGGAGGGTGGCGCGTCGTGGCTGACATTCCGGACAGGTGCAGAGCGCCTACACCAGCACAGGGGTCCCCCCGGTTCGCTGGCTGCTCCGGGTCGTGGCGGTCGCCTACGTGTTCCTCCTGGTGGCCTGGCCCGTGTCCTATGTGGTGAAGGAGACCTTCGCCGACGGCCTCACGACGCTCATCGACACCCTGAGCGATCCGTACGTGCAGAACGCGCTGATGCTCACCGCCGAGGTCGCGTTCTGGGCCGTGCTGATCAACCTGGTCTTCGGCGTCACCATCTCGATCCTGCTGGTGCGCTACGAGTTCCCCGGCAAGCGGGTGCTGTCGGCCCTGATCGACGTACCCCTGTCGGTGTCGCCGGTCGTGGTCGGCCTGGCGCTGCTGCTGGTCTACAACGGACGCACCGGCTGGTTCGGCACGACCCTGGAGGAGAACGGCCTGCAGGTCATCTTCAACTCTCCGGGCATGATCATGGCCACCTGCTTCGTCGCGCTCCCCCTCGTGATCCGCGAGGTGGTGCCGGTGCTGGCGGAGATCGGCGACGATCAGGAACAGGCGGCACGCAGCCTCGGGGCCAACGCCCGGCAGACCTTCCTGCGGATCACCCTGCCCAGCATCAAGTGGGCCGTGGTGTACGGCGTCGTTCTGTCCCTGGCTCGGTCGCTCGGTGAGTTCGGCGCGGTCAAGATCGTCTCCGGCAACTTCACCGGTGAGACCCAGACGGCAACTCTGGTGGTCGAGCAGAAATACCAGAACTTCGAGCAGGGCCCGGCCTATGCCACGTCCTTCGTGCTGGCCACCATCAGCGTTGCCTGCATCATCGTCGTCTCCCTTCTCAGACCCAAGGAATCAACATGAGCATCGAGATCTCCGGCGTCACCAAACGCTTCGGCGACTTCGTCGCCCTCGAGGACGTCTCCCTGTCCATCCCAACCGGCCAGCTGACCGCCCTGTTGGGGCCATCGCGGCGGCGGCAAGTCCACCCTGCTGCGGATCATCGCCGGGCTGGACTCCGCCGATGCCGGCAGCGTCTCCATCGAGGGAGTCGAGGCCACCAAGCTGCCGCCACAGAAGCGGAACGTCGGTTTCGTCTTCCAGCACTACGCGGTGTTCAAGCACATGAACGTGGCCAAGAACGTCGCATTCGGGCTGGAGATCCGCAAGAAGAGCAAGGCCGAGGTAGCCGATCGGGTCGACCAGCTGCTCAAGCTGGTGCACCTCTCGCAGTTCGCGCACCGCCTGCCCTCGCAGCTGTCCGGAGGCCAGCGGCAGCGGATGGCTCTCGCCCGGGCGCTGGCGGTCGAGCCGGCCGTGCTGCTGCTCGACGAGCCCTTTGGCGCCCTCGACGCGAAGGTCCGCAAGGAGCTCCGCGAATGGCTCCGCCGGCTCCACGACGAGGTTCACGTGACGACCGTCTTCGTCACCCACGACCAGGAGGAGGCCCTCGAGGTCGCGGACGAGATCGTGGTGATCAACGAAGGACGCGTGGAGCAGATAGGCAGGCCCGAGGAGCTGTACGACGAGCCGGCCAGCGACTTCGTCATGGAGTTCCTCGGTGACGTCACCAGGCTCAACGGCGTGAAGATCCGGCCGCACGACATCGAGATCTCCACGGTGCCTGGCTTGGCCGGGGCGTCGGCCGGCTACGTGACCCGGATGCTCCGGGTCGGGTTCGAGGTGCGAGCCACGGTGCTCACCGAGGACGGTGACGAGGTGACCGTCGTACTCACCCGGACCCATGCCCAGGCGATCGGCATCGACGTGGACGTCAAGGTCTGGCTGACGCCGGCCACCGGCGCCACGGTGGTGCCGGCGATGGAGGCGGGCTGACCCGCACGGACGTCAGGAATCCCCGGTCGGCCGGGGATCCCTGAACATGTCAGGCATCGCTAGGGCCGACAAGTTCAGGGATTGCCTGTCGAGTGGTGCAACTAGCGGTAGTTGGTGAACTGCACCGCGAAGTCGTAGTCCTGGCCCTTGACCAGAGCGATGACGGCCTGGAGGTCGTCGCGCTTCTTCGAGGAGACCCGGAGCTCGTCGCCCTGGATCTGGGCCTTGACGCCCTTCGGGCCTTCGTCGCGGATCAGCTTGGAGATCTTCTTCGCGTTCTCCGAGGTGATCCCTTCCTTCAGGGCGATCCCGATTTTGCTCACCGTGCCCGACTGACGCGGCTCGGAGGCGTCGAGGATCTTCAGGCTCTGGTGGCGCTTGACCAGCTTGCTCTTGAAGACGTCGAGGACGGCGTTGGCGCGGTCATCGGCCGACGCTGAGATCTCGATGGCGTGCTCGCCCTGCCACTCGATCGTGGCTCCGGTTCCCTTGAAGTCGAAGCGGGTGGCGATCTCCCTTGCCGCCTGTCCCAGCGCGTTGTCGACCTCCTGGCGATCGATCTTGCTCACGATGTCGAACGACGAGTCGGCCATGGTTCCTCCGGTTTTCGGTTCTGTGCAGGTCTGACGCTATCCTTTCGACTTGCTGTCGCCGGCCCTCGGGTCTCGGCCACCACAGCACGGCAGGTTGCCCGAGCGGCCAATGGGAGCGGACTGTAAATCCGTCGGCTTTGCCTTCGAAGGTTCGAATCCTTCACCTGCCACGCACCAGGAGGGCTCCTGACCAGCGGAATCGCTGGCAGGAGCCGTTCTGCACGTCAGGCGTCGAGCACGGCTCTCATCGGGTGAAGGCGGCGCGGAAGGCCTCGAGCGCCGTCGGCGTGTCCGTCGCTGCCCAGGCCTCGAGCGCGACCACGCCGGTGTACCCGACGGCGTGCAGGGACTCCGCGATGGCCGGGTAGTTGATCTCGCCGGTGCCGGGCTCGCAGCGGCCCGGGACGTCGGCCACCTGCACCTCGCCCAAGAGGGGGGCGCTGGTGCGGACGAGCTCGATCAGGTTCCCCTCGCCGATCTGGGCGTGGTAGAGGTCCAGGTTCATGCGCAGGTGCGGGCTGTCGACCGCGGCCACCAGCGCGGCGGTGTCGGCGGCGCGGGCGAACGGGGTGCCCGGATGGTCGACGGCGGTGTTGAGGTTCTCCAGGCAGAACACGACGTCCTCCCGCCGGCCGAGCTCGGCGATGCGGGCGAGCGTGTCGACGGCAGCGAGCCACATGGGACCGGTCACGTCCTCGACCGGCAGCACCGGCAGCCCCCGGTCGTCCAGGCCGGTGCCGTGCAGGTTGAGATTGGGTGCGCCCAGCTTCCGGGACGCGGCGACGGACTTCTCTGCACTGGCCAGCAACGACGCCGCACCGTCCGGGTCGACGAGGTCGCCCTCGACGTAGCCGGTCATCGACGTGAACCGGGCCCCGGTGCCGGCAAGCGCGTCCAGGTCCTTGGTCGTCCATCCCCAGATCTCGACGGCGAACCCGAGCTCGTGCAGACGGCGGACCCGGGCCTCGATCGGCTCGTCGAGGAAGATCATCTCGGCACACGCCGCGAGCGTGAATCCATCGCCGAGGCGAGTCACTTGTCGACCAGGGTGGTCTCGTAGGCGTACAGGTCGGGGCGGTAGAGGTGCCGGCCGTACTCGACCGCCCGCCCCTTGTCGTCGTACGACGTCCGCTCCATCGTCAGTACCGGGTCGCCCTTGCGGCCGCCGAGGTGGCGTGCCTCCCCCGCATCGGTCGAGTCGGGCGCTGATGGTCTGGTGGGCCACCCGGAGGTGGATGGCCACCGACCGGAAGTGCTCGTAGAGCCCGGTCGCGGCGAAGTCGACCGTGCTCGAGGTCGGTCACGAACTCGGGGACGTAGTTGCGCATCAGCGCGAGCGGCTTGCTCGCCGACGAGCCGCAGCCGGTCGAGCTGCCACAGCATCGATGCCCGGCGGGAGGTTCAAGCGCCCGGCGGGGCCGGTCCTCGGCCTGCACGCGCTCGAGGGCGAGCACGACCGTCGAGGGGTGCCGGCCGGCGCGCCGCAGGTCGTCGTTGAGGCTGGTCAGCTCGACGGTACGTCGGATCGGCGCGTGCACCACCTGGGTGCCGACGCCGCGCTTGCGCACCAGCATCCCCTTGTCGACCAGGGTCTGGATCGCCTGGCGCAGCGTCGGTCGGGAGAGCCCGAGCTGACCGGCCAGCGCCACCTCGTTGGCGATCCGGTCCCCCGGTGCGAGCAGCGCCCTCGAGGATGGCGTGCTCGAGCTGCTCCGCGACCTGGAAGTACAGCGGCACGGGGCTCGACCGGTCCAGCACGACGTCGGGAACGGGCAACCCGGTGTCCTCTCGGGCGACGGTGGGCCTGCAGCATATCCGACCTTGGTCAGGATGTACGAACGTCAGTATGTCCTGACAAACTCTTGACGTGGCCGTTGCCAATGTGACGAGAATCGCAGCCATGACGCAGGTGGAGGGCGGGGCGAACGTGAGTCACGGCGCGGACACGGTCATCCTCGGGGTCCCTGCCTTCGCGAGTCGCCGGCGCACCGATCTCCTGGGGCGTCTGCGAGGTCCCGGGCTGGGGCTACCAGCTCGACCCGGACCGGTGCTCGACCAGATGCGCGCCCTCGGGCTCGCCGCGACCGAGTTCGGGCCGGTCGGCTTCCTGGCCGACGACCCGGCGAGCGCGCCGAGCAGCTGGCGGGCTACGGCCTGAGCGCGGTCGGCGGCTTCCTGCCGGTCGCTGCTCCACGACCCCGAGCACGACCCGCTGCCCGAGGTCGACGCCTTCATCGACGGCTGCCTTGCGTGCGGCGCGGGCGTCGTCGTCCTGGCCGCCTTCACCGGCGTCGACGGGTACGACGAGCGCCCGGTCCTCGACGACCAGGGCTGGGCGACGCTGCTCGCCAACCTCGACCGGATCAGCGACCGCGCCGCGAGTCGCGGTGTCGCTGGCCAGCCTGCACCCGCACGTCGGCACCATGGTCGAGACCGGCGCAGGAGACCGAGCGGGTGCTCGCCGGCTCCGAGGTCGGGCTCTGCGTCGACACCGGCCACCTCGCCGTCGGCGGTGCCGACCCGGTCGCGCTGACCGCGCGACACCCGGACCGCGTCGCGCACGTGCACCTCAAGGACGTCGACGCCGCCTCGCCCAGCAGGTCGTCGACGGCGAGCTCGCCTTCGGCGACGCCGTGCGGAAGGGCATCTTCCGCCCGCTCGGGCAGGGCGACGTCGACATCGCGGCGATGGTGCGCACGCTCGAGGCTGCCGGCTACCAGGGCTGGTACGTCCTCGAGCAGGACGTCATGCTCGACGGCGCGCCTGACGGACGAGGGGCCGGTCGCCAACGTGCGCCAGAGCCTCGACTTCCTGCTGGGGACGTGCTCGGCTCGAGCGACCGCATTCGAGGTCCTCACCATGGGCCGCGTCGGCGTCGACATCTACCCCGACCAGATCGGCGTACGGCTCGAGGACGTCACGTCGTTCGGCAAGTACCTCGGCGGCAGCCCCACCAACGTCGCCGTCGCCGCGGCCCGCCACGGCCGCCGCGTCGGCGGTGATCACGCGCACCGGCGCGACCCGTTCGGCCGGTTCGTCCACCAGGCGCTGCGCGGCTTCGGTGTCGACGATCGCTACGTCAGCGCGTGTCGACGGACTGCCGACGCCGGTCACGTTCTGCGAGATCTTCCCGCCCGACGACTTCCCGCTCTACTTCTACCGGCTGCCCAAGGCGCCCGACCTGGAGATCAGCGCCGACGAGCTCGACCTCGACGCGATCGCGGCTGCCGACATCTTCTGGGTCACCGGCACCGGGCTTCGCGCGGAGCCGTCCCGCAGCGCCACCATGGCGGCGCTGGAGGCACGCGGCGAGCACGGCACTCACCGTCCTCGACCTCGACTACCGGCCGATGTTCTGGCCGTCGCGCGACGAGGCACACCGCACATCCGCGCGGCGGTCGGCCTCGTCGACGTCGCGGTCGGCAACCTCGAGGAGTGCGAGGTGGCGATCGGTGAGCGCGAGCCCGAGCGGCCGCGGCCGCGCTGCTCGACGCCGGCGTCGGGCTTCGCGGTCGTCAAGCAGGGACCGGCCGGGGTGCTCGGCGTTCGCGACGACGAGTCGGTCGTCGTGCCGCCGGTGCCGGTCGACGTCGTCAACGGCCTCGGGGCCGGCGACGCCTTCGGCGGTGCGCTGTGCCACGGGTTGCTCGTCGGGCTGGGACGATCGAGCGGATCCTGCGCTTCGCCAACGCGGCGGGCGCGGTCGTGGCCGGCCGGCTGGCCTGCGCGGACGCGATGCCGACGACCGCCGAGCTCGAGGCACTCCTGGAGGGGGCAGCATGACGCCATGAGCACCGACCGAGCTGGCGGACCTGCTCAGCGACCCGGCGTCCGGGCACCCGAGCCGGGTCGCCGAGCTGGCCGCGCAGCGCGACGCCGGCCGACCGGCCTGGTCGGCGAGACCGGGCGGCTGATGCTGGTCGCCGCCGACCACCCAGCCCGCGGTGCGCTGCGCGCCGGCGAGCGACGCGCTGGCGATGGCGCGACCGCTGGGAGCTGCTGCGCCGCCTGTCCGATCGCGCTGTCGCGTCCCGGCGTCGACGGCGTGCTCGGGCACCGCCGACATCCTCGAGGACCTGCTGCTCATGGGCGCCCTCGACGGCAAGGTCGTGATCGGCTCGATGAACCGCGGCGGGCTGGCCGGCACGGTCTTCGAGATCGACGACCGCTTCACCGGGTACGACGCCGACGCGATCGTCCGGATGGGCTTCCAGGGCGGCAAGATGCTGCTTCGGATCGACCCGGAGGACGCCGCGACTGCCGACACGCTGGAGGCCTGCGCGTCGTGCCGTCAACGAGCTCGCCGAGCGCGGGCTCATGGCGATGGTCGAGCCGTTCATCTCCCACCGGGTCGACGGCCGGGTCCGCAACGACCTCACCGCCGAGGCGGTCATCCGCTCGGCCACGGTCGCCGCCGGGCTCGGCTGGATCGAGCGCCCACACCTGGCTCAAGCTTCCCGGTCGTCGACGACATGGAGGCCGTGCTGGCGGCGACCGACCTGCCGGTGCTGCTGCTCGGCGGCGAGGTCGCCGCCGACCAGGACGCGCAGTTCGCGCCAGTGGGAGAAGGTGCTGGCCAACCCGCAGGTGCGCGGCATGGTCGTCGGCCGCTCCCTGCTCTACCCGCCGGACGGCGACGTCGCCGCCGCGGTCGACGCGGTCGTGGGAATGATGTGACATGACCGGTCACCTGCGACCCGTCTCCACCTTCCCGCCGGTACGGCGGGCGGACGCCGCCCGCGGACCTGGTCGTCACGCCCGAGTCGGCCGGCTGGGCCTACAGCGGACTGGCCGTCCTCAGCCTGGCCGCGGGCGAGACCGTGCAGCTGGTCGACACCGGGACGCTGGAGACCCTGGTGCTGCCGCTGGAGGGGTCGTGCACCGTCACGCTCGACGGCGAGACGCTCGACGTCGCGGGACGGAGCAGACGTCTTCAGCGGGCCCACCGACTTCGTCTACGTGCCCCGCGACGCCGAGGTCGACGATCGCCAGCAGTGGGCGGCGGCCGGTTCGCCCTCCCCTCGGCCGTTGCATGAGCGTCGGCTCCCGTTCCGCCACCAGCCCGCCGACGCCGTGCCGGTCGAGCTGCGCGGCGCCGGCCGAGCCAGCCGCCAGGTCAACAACTTCTGCACGCCGGAGGCGTTCGAGGCCGACACGCTGATCGCCTGCGAGGTGCTGACGCCGGGCGGCAACTGGTCGTCGTACCCGCCGCACAAGCACGACGAGGCGACGCGAGACCGAGAGCGAGCTCGAGGAGATCTACTACTTCGAGGTCGCCGCCGGGCCGACCGGTCCGGGCATCGCCTACCAGCGCGTCTACGGCCATCCGGGCAAGGAGATCGACGTGCTCGCCGAGGTGCGCAGCGGCGACGTCGTGCTGATCCCGCACGGCTGGCACGGCCCGTCGATGGCGGTTCCGGGCTACGACCTCTACTACCTCAACGTGATGGCCGGTCCCGGCGACGGAGCGGGCCTGGCTGATCTGCGACGACCCGCGCACAGCTGGATCCGCGAGACCTGGGCCGACCGAGGCGATCGACCCGCGGCTGCCGTTCGGCGACCGAGTCAGGGTGCGAGGGAGGGCGCGATGACGACACGGCTGACTGTCGCCCAGGCGATCGTGCGGTTCCTCGAAGCGCAGTACGTCGAGCGCGACGGCGTCGAGAACGCCTTCTTCGCCGGCTGCTGGGGCATCTTCGGCCACGGCAACGTGGCCGGTGTCGGCCAGGCGCTGCTCGAACGCGAGCGCGAGGTGCCAACGACGGCACGCGGCGAGCCACGTGCTCCGCTACTACCAGGCCCGCAACGAGCAGGCGATGGTGCACGCCTCGGTCGGCTATGCGCGGCATCGCGACCGGATGGCGACGTTCGCGTGCACGGCGTCGGTCGGCCCCGGGTCGACCAACATGGTCACCGGCGCCGCGCTCGCGACCGTCAACCGGATCCCGGTCCTGCTGCTGCCCGGCGACGTCTTCGCCACCCGGGTCGCCAACCCGGTGCTGCAGGAGCTCGAGGACCCGCGATCGCTGGACGTCAGCGTCAACGACTGCTTCAAGCCGGTGTCGCGCTTCTGGGACCGGATCAACCGGCCCGAGCAGCTGCCGCCTCGCTGCTCGCGGCGATGCGGGTGCTCACCGATCCGGCCGAGACCGGCGCGGTCACGCTCTCGCCTGCCGCAGGACGTGCAGGCCGAGGCGTGCGACTGGCACGGACGACCTGTTCGCACGCCGGGTGTGGCACGTCGGCCGGCCGGCCGATCGAGGAGGCAGCGCTCGCCCGCGCCGTCGAGGTGATCCGCTGCGGCGCGGCAGCCCGCTCATCGTGGCCGGCGGCGGCGTCATCTACTCCGAGGCGACCGAGCAGCTGCGCGCCTTCGCCGAGGCGACCGGCGTCCCGGTCGCGGAGACCCAGGCGGGCAAGGGCTCGCTGCCCTACGACCACCCGCAGTCGCGTCGGTGCGATCGGGGCGACCGGCACGACCGCCGCCGACGCGCTGGCCGACGAGGCCGACGTCGTGCATCGGCGTCGGCACCCGCTACAGCGACTTCACGACGGCGTCCCGGACCGTCTTCGCGCACCCCGACGTCCGGTTCGTCAACCTCAACGTCGCGTCGTTCGACGCGCACAAGCTGTCGGCCGTCGGCCGCTCGTCGGCGACGCCCGCCGCGGGCTCGAGCAGCTCACCGAGGCGCTCGCCGGCTGGTCGGTCCCGACCGGCACACCGGACCGGGCGACCGAGCTCGCCCGCGAGTGGGACGACATCGTCGCAGCGCTCCTACGACCTCGGGCACGACGCCGCTGCCGGCGCAGTCGGAGGTGCTCGGCGTCGTCAACCGGCTGTCGCGGCCCCAGGACGTCGTGGTCTGCGCGGCCGGCTCGATGCCGGGCGACCTGCACAAGCTGTGGCGGACCCGCGACCCGCAAGGGCTACCACGTCGAGTACGGCTTCTCGTGCATGGGCTACGAGATCGCCGGCGGGCTCGGGCGTGAAGATGGCGCGCCGACGACGCCGGCGAGGACCGCGACGTCTTCGTCATGGTCGGCGACGGCTCCTACCTGATGATGGCGCAGGAGCTCGTCACGGCCGTCCAGGAGGGCGTCAAGCTGATCGTCGTCCTCGTGCAGAACCACGGCTTCGCCTCGATCGGCGCGCTGTCGGAGTCGCTGGGCTCCCAGCGGTTCGGCACCCGCTACCGCTACCGCACCGAGCTCCGGCCTCGACGGCGACGTGCTGCCCGTCGACCTGGCCGCCAACGCGGCCAGCCTCGGCGCGCGACGTCATCCGCGCCACGGACCTCGCCGAGTTCGAGAAGGCGTTCGCCGAGGCGCAGGCCGTCGACGGACCGACGGTGGTCCACGTCGAGACCGACCCGCTGGTCCCGGCGCCCGACAGCCCCGGCTGGTGGGATGTCCCGGTCGCCGAGGTCTCGGCGCTCGACAGCACCCGGACCGCCCGGACGACGTACGACGACGAACAAGGCGCGGCCAGCGCGCCCACCTGAGGCCGGCCGACGGCCACCATCCGCGACCGCGACACCGAGAAGGACGAAGCTGATGAGGACCATCGAGCACTGGATCGGCGGCAAGGCGACGACCGGCGACGTCCGACGCGCGTCCGGCCGCGTGTGGAACCCCGCCACCGGCGAGCAGCAGGCGCGAGGTGCTGCTCGCCAGCCCCGACGGACGTCGACGCCGCGGTGCAGCGCGGCGAGGGACGCGTTCGCCGACTGGTCGCAGGCGTCGCTGAGCAGCGCGCACCAAGGTGCTGTTCGCGTTCCGCGAGCTGGTCAACGCCAACATCGAGCCGGCTCGCCGAGGCGATCACCGACGAGCACGGCAAGGTGCTGTCGCGACGCGCGCGGGCGAGGTGCAGCGCGGCCTGCGAGGTCGTGGAGTTCGCCTGCGGCATCCCGCAGCTGCTCAAGGGCGAGTACTCCGACCAGGTCTCGACCGGCGTCGACCTCGTACTCGTTCCGCGAGCCGCTCGGCGTCGTGCGCCGGGATCACGCCGTTCAACTTCCCGGTCATGGTGCCGATGTGGATGCACCCGGTGGCCATCGCGTGCGGCAACACGTTCGTGCTCAAGCCGAGCGAGCGCGACCCGTCCGCGTCCGATCCTCGTTGCCGAGCTGTGGGCCGAGGCCGGGCTGCCCGACGGCGTCTTCAACGTCGTGCACGGCGACAAGGAGGCCGTCGACGCGCTGCTCGACCACCCGGACGTCGCGGCGGTCTCGTTCGTCGGGTCGACCCCGATCGCGAAGTACATCCACGAGCGGGCGACCGCGAACGGCAAGCGGGTGCAGGCGCTCGGCGGCGCCAAGAACCACGCGGTCATCCTGCCCGACGCCGACCTCGACTTCGCCGCCAACCAGCTCGTCGCGGCGGCCTTCGGCTCGGCCGGCGAGCGCTGCATGGCGATCTCGGCCGCCGTGGCGGTCGGCGGCGGTCGCCGACGGCCTGGTCGAGAAGGTCGACGACAAGGCCCGCGCCGTCCGGGTCGGCTCCGGCCGACGACGCCGGCAGCGAGATGGGTCCGGTCGTCACGCCCGAGGCGCGCGACCGGATCGTCGGGCTGCATCGGCGCGGGCGAGCAGCAGGGCGCCACGCTCGTCGCTCGACGGCCGCGCGCTCGCGTGTCGACGGCCACGAGGACGGCTTCTTCGTCGGGCCGACACTGATCGACCAGGTGACGCCCGACATGGACGTCTACACGCGAGGAGATCTTCGGGCCCGTGCTGTCGCGTCGTCCGCGTACCGACGACGTCGATGCCGCGATCGCCCTGATCAACGCCAACCCCTACGGCAACGGCACCGCGATCTTCACCTCGAGCGGCGAGGCGGCGCGACGCTTCCAGCGCGGGGTCCACGTCGGCATGATCGGCATCAACGTGCCGATCCCGGTGCCGATGGCCTTCTACTCCTTCGGCGGGTGGAAGGACTCGCTGTTCGGCGACCACCACATCCACGGTCCCGAAGGGGTCTCGTTCTACACCCGGGCCAAGGTCGTGACCGCCCGGTGGCCGCACGTGAGCGAGGAGCACCAGCAGGCTCAGTTCAGCTTCCCGACGGCCCAATGAGGCCACCAGACTCCCGGGCGAGCAGCACCGGGCCATGCCGCAGTCAGCGGTCGAACAAGGAGGAACAGCATGAAGATCCGACGGGCACTCACCGCTCGGCCTCGCCGCCGGAGCACTGGTGCTCGCCGGCTGCAGCACCAGCGACGACGGCGGCGGCGGACGGCGACGACGGTGGTGGCGGCGGCGGCGGCGGCAGCTCGTCGATGCCGGCGACATCCGCATCGACGTCGTCACCCACGCCGCCCCCGGCGACTCCTTCTGGGACGTCGTCAAGGCCGGCGCCGAGCAGGCAGGCGACGACCTACGGCGTCGACCTGCACTACAACAGCAACCCCGACCCGGGCGAGCAGAGCACGCTGATCGACAACGCCGTCGCCGACGGCACCGACGGGCTCGTCATCTCGATGGCCAACCCCGACGGCCTCGAGGACAGCATCAAGGCAGCCGTCGACGCCGGCGTCCCGGTCATCACGATCAACTCCGGCATCGACGACTGGCAGGACTTCGGCGCGATCACCCACGTCGGCCAGAGCGAGACGATCGCCGGTGAGGCCGCCGGTGAGCAGCTCACCGAGGCTGGCGCTCACCAACGTGATCTGCGTGATCCAGGAGGCCGGCAACGTCGCCCTCGAGGAGCGCTGCCGCGCGGCGCGCGTCGACCTTCGACGGCGACATGGAGAACCTGCAGACCGACAACACCGACCTGCCGGGCTCGCAGGCGACGATCGAGTCGAAGCTCAGCGCCGACGACAGCATCGACGGCATCCTCACGCTCGGTGGCGACATGTCCGGTGCGGCCGTTCAGGCGGTCGAGGCCTCCGGGACCGACATCCAGATCGGCACGTTCGACCTGAACGCCGACGTGGTGCAGAACGTCATCGACGGCAAGCTGCTCTTCGCCATCGACCAGCAGCCGTACGTCCAGGGCTACCTCGGCGTCACCGGGCATCTACCTCAAGCTGCATCAACGGCAACGACATCGGTGGCGGCCAGCCGGTCTACTCCGGCCCGGCCATCATCACCGCAGGACAACGCGGAAGCCGTCCTCGAGTTCGCCGAGAACGGCACGCGCTGATCTGACCGTCGGGTCGGGGCCGGCGCCGTGACCGCCTGGGCCCCGACCCCGCGATCGGACCGGCATCGACCGGGAAGGACTCACATGAGCACGACGACAGCCGAGCCGCCAGCCGAAGCGCCGGAGGCGCAGCCGGAGCCGGACGAGCGCCTCGGCAGAATCGCGCGCGTGGCACGCAGGATCCTCCGCCGCCCGGAGATCGGCGCCATGGTCGGCGCCCTGGTCATCTTCCTGTTCTTCGCCACCCAGACCGACGCCTTCGTCGAGCCGGCCGGCGCCAGCACGTGGATCTTCAACGCCTCGTCCGTCGGCATCATGGCGGTCGCCGTCGCCATGCTGATGATCGGCGGCGAGTTCGACCTCTCCGCCGGCGCGATGATCGGCACCACCGGTCTCACCACCGGCATCCTGATGACCGAGTACGGCACTCAACGTCTGGGTGGCGATCCTCGTCGCGCTCGTGCTGGCGCTGGCCATCGGCGCCCTCAACGGGTTCCTGGTGATGCGGACCAGGCTTCCGAGCTTCATCGTCACGCTCGGCACGTTCTTCGTGCTCCAGGGCGTCAACCTGGCGGTCACCAAGATCCTCATCGACCAGGTCTCCGTGGTGGGCCTCGCGGACGTCGACGGCTACTTCGACGGCAAGCAGATCTTCGGGTCGTTCGTCAACATCGACATGGGCTGGCTGCCATGGGTCGACGGAGACGAGGCGAAGACCACTCTGACGCTGTACGCCGCCACGTTCTGGTGCGATCGGTGTCACTGCCGTGGCCACCTGGGTCCTGCTCCGCACGCGTGCCGGCAACTGGATCTTCGCGGTCGGCGGTGCCCAGCAGAGCGCCCGCCAGGTCGGCGTGCCGGTGCTCAAGACCAAGGTCGGTCTCTTCATGACCACCGCGTTCGCCGGCTGGCTGGTCGGCATGCTGAGCCTGTTCAAGACCACGACCGTGCAGAGCACGACCGGTGTCGGCCAGGAGTTCGTCTTCATCATCTGCGCCGTCGTCGGTGGCTGTCTGCTGACCGGTGGCTACGGCTCGGCCATCGGCGCGGCCTTCGGCGCGCTCATCTACGGCATGGTGCAGCAGGGCATCCCGCAGCGAGGGCTGGGACAACGACTGGCTCTACGCCTTCCTCGGCGTGATGCTGCTCGGCGCCGTGCTGGTCAACAACTGGGTCAAGACACGAGCGGAGGCCAGATGACGATGACCACGCACTGACGACCGACGACGGCTCAACGCCAGGCGGACGCTGCCCGACGCACCGGGCACCGCGCATGCATCGAGGTGCGCGACATCGGCAAGTCCTACGGCTGCGTCATCGCGCTGCGCGACGTCACGACGACGGTCAACGCGGGCGAGGTCACCTGCGTCCTGGGCGACAACGGTGCCGGCAAGTCGACGTTCATCAAGATCCTGGCCGGTGCGCACGAGCACACCAGCGGCGACTTCGTCGTCGACGGCGTCAAGCGGCAGTTCTCGTCGCCGCGTGCGGCGCTGAACCTCGGAATCGCGACGGTCTACCAGGACCTGGCCGTCGTGCCGCTGATGCCGGTCTGGCGGAACTTCTTCCTGGGGTCGGAGATCACCAAGGGCGTCGGGACCGCTCAGGCGGCTCGACATCAAGCACGATGAAGCGGATCACCAAGGAAGAGCTGGCCGCGATGGGCATCGACCTGCGCGACGTCGACCAGCCGATCGGCACGCTGTCCGGTGGCGAGCGGCAGTGTGTGGCGATCGCCCGTGCGGTGTACTTCGGTGCGCGGGTGCTGATCCTCGACGAGCCGACCGCGGCGCTCGGTGTGCGCCAGTCCGGTGTGGTGCTGAAGTACATCGCCAAGGCCCGCGACCGCGGGCTCGGCGTCATCTTCATCACCCACAACCCGCACCACGCCTACCCGGTGGGTGACCGGTTCATGCTGCTGCGGCGTGGCCGCAGCATGGGCAACTTCCCCAAGGCGGAGATGACGCTCGACGAGCTGGTCCAGATGATGGCCGGCGGCGCCGAGCTCGAGGCGCTGAGCCACGAGCTCGCCCGCGAGATGCCCGACTCCGAGCTGGCGAAGGCGATGGAGGAGGAGGTGTCGGAGACCACGTCACGAGCACCGTCCCCGCCGACGCCGACGCGACCACGCGAGGCCGAGCAGCCGGAAGTGCGCACGGAGACCCTCGAGCATCGGGGTCGCCGTCGTCGGGTTCGGCTGGATGGGGCAGGTGCACGCCCGCGCCTGGGCCCGCCTGCTCCAGCACTACCCGGACAGCTCCGCTGCGGCCCCGGCTCGTGGCCGTCGCGGACCCGGACGAGGCACGTCGCGACCAGGCCGGTCGGCGTACGGCTTCGAGCAGGCGTACGCCGACTGGGCCGAGCTGCTCGAGCGCGACGACATCGACGTCGTCAGCGTGTGCGGGCCGAACTTCGTGCACCGCGAGATCGGCGTCGGCGGTCGCGGCGTCCGGGCGGCACCTCTGGATCGAGAAGCCGGCCGGCCGGCGACCTCGCGGACACGGCCGCGATCGCCGAGGCGGTGCGCAAGGCGGGGGTGCATGTCGGCGGTCGGGCTTCAACTACCGCAACGCCCCGGCCGTCGAGCTGGCCCGCGAGCTGGTCGTCGTCCGGCCGGCTCGGCGAGGTCGAGACGGTCACCGTCCGCCTGCTCGCCGACTACTCGGCGCACCCCGACGGCGCGCTGTCGTGGCGGTTCGACCCCGAGTACGCCGGTACCGGTGTCCTCGGTGACCTGGCCAGCCACGGCTTCGACCTGGCCCGTCACGTCGGCGGGCAGCAGGCCGGCCGGATCACCGAGCTGGTGGCCGACCAGGCGACCTTCATCACCGAGCGGCCGAGCCGTGACCGGGGCGGTCTCGCACTTCGCTCGACGGCGGGGACGGGCCACGCGGTCCGGTCGGCAACGAGGACCAGGTTTCGGCGCTGCTGCGCTTCGAGTCCGGGGCGCACGGGTACCTCGAGTCCTCGCGCGTCGCCGTCGGCGAGCAGTGCAGCTACGGCCTCGAGGTCCGTGGCACCCGCGGCGCGCTCGCGCTGGGACTTCCGGCGGATGGGCGAGCTCGCAGGTCTGTCTCGACCAGGACTACCAGGACGCCGCGTGGCAGACGCACCTCGTCGCGACCGGGCGACGGCGAGCTGGGCGCCTTCCAGCCCGGGGCAGGCGTGACGATGGGCTACGACGACCTCAAGGTCGTCGAGGCGAGGCGCCTGGTGGAGAGCATCAGCAGCGGAGTGCCGCACGGCGCGACGATCGACGACGCCATGGTGACCGCCGAGCTGGTCGACGCGATGGTGCGGTCGTTCGAGCGAGAGGCGCTGGGTGAGCCTGTGAGTGAGCACGTGACGAAACGACAGCACGGGCGAATGGTCCGCGTCGGGGTCATCGGCACCGGAGCGATGGGCACGTCGCACGTCGCAGACGCTGGCCCGCTGGGTGCCCGGGGCCCGGGTGGTGCGGGTGTTCGACGCCGACCTGGCGCGCGCCAAGGAGGTCGCTGCCGAGGTCGGAGCGAGCGCCGCCGACTCGCGTGGAGCGCTGATCGAGGACGACGAGGTCGACGCGGTGCTCATCGCCGCACCCGACCCGCTCCACGAGGAGCTGGCGCTGGCCTGCCTCGAAGCGGGCAAGCCGACGCTGTGCGAGAAGCCGCTGGCCACGTCCGTGCGAGGCGTCGCGGCGGATCGTCGATGCCGAGGTCGCGGGCGGTCGACGCCTGATCCAGGTCGGCTTCATGCGCCGGTTCGACCCGGCGTACGTCGAGCTGCGCGCTGCCGTGCTCGACGGGGCTGTCGGCGCCGGTCGCGGGCGGCGCACTGCCTCCACCGCAACGCGCAGGCACACCCGACCGCGACCTCCGACGGCGTGCTCGTCAACTCGATGATCCACGAGTTCGACTCCGTGCCGTGGCTGCTGGACGACCCGCTCGTCCGCGGTGACGGTCTACGCGCCCCAAGGTGCCCGATGGTGCGCTCGCAGGACGTGCAGATCGCGGTGCTCGAGACCGCCGGTGGCGTGGTGGTCACGGTCGAGGTCTCCGTCAACGCGCAGCTACGGCTACGACATCCACACGCGAGATCACCGGCCGCGACGGGACCGTCTCGCTCACCCCGCCGTACGGGCTGTCGCTGCGCCGGGCGAACGTGGACGGTCGCCAGGTCAAGTCCGACTTCGTCGCCCGCTTCGTCGACGCCTACCGCATCGAGCTGTCCGCCTGGGTGTCGGGTGTGCGGGCCGGGACGCCACCCTCGCCGTCCGCGTGGGACGGTCACCTCGCCAACCTCACGGCCCTCGCCGCCGTGGAGTCGTTGCACGGTGGCGGGCGGGTCGCGGTGCCGAGCGAGGATCGGCCGACTTTGTACGGACCTTCTGCCTGATCCGCGTCAGGTTCTCGTGCCCACCTCGGCGTGAGCCGGTGTCGCCCCGAATCGCGGTCGCACGAAGGCGCCGACCACGGCGAGCGCGGCGCAGGTGTAGAAAGCAGAGGTGATGCCGTACGCGTCCGAGATCAGCCCGGAGAGCGGCGCACCGATAGCCTGCCCGGCGGCGATCATCAAGAAGGCAAGACCCACGCCGAAGGACGCGCGCTCGGGGTGGACGCGCGTGCCCCAGAGCAGGAGCACCCCGGTGAGCAGGATGTAGGTGGCTCCGAAGACTGTCGCGGCGGGCAGGATCGCCGCGCTGGAGCCGGGGGCCCCTGCGAGGAGCAGAGTGGCCGCGCCCATCAGGACCATCGTGGTGCTCCAGGAGTGTGGCAGCCCGAACCGTGACACGACGTCACCGCCGAACGCGCCGACGAAGCCGGCGGCGCCGAGCACGGACCACATGCCGGTGGACACCAGGGTGCTCGTGCCCCCGACATCGGACACGAGGTCGCGGCCGAAGGTCCAGACCGCGATGCTGGCCAGTCCCATGACGAAGGCGGCTACCAGCAATCTGGTGCTTCCAGGCGGGTACGCCACCCCGCTCGCGCTGCCGCTGCTCTCGGATGTGGTGCGAGGGACGCTGTGATGAACCCACAGGGTCACGCCTGCGGCGAGGATGGCGAAGACTCCCCACGCCCACCGCCAGCTGTCGACGAGGAGGAGGGCGACAGGACCGGAGACCAGCACCCCGATGCCGGTGCCTGCGTTGACCACCGTCTGTGCACGGTCCCGGGACGTACGACGCACCCACCTGTCCACGGCCGCGGCCATCGGCGGCGAAGCGATCCCCGTGCTGGATCCGGCGACCAGCACCCCCGCAGCCAGGACCGGAGCCGTCGGCGAGACAGCCACGATGGTGATCCCGATGGTGGCCACCACGCCGGCGCTCACGGCCACCCGCCGGGCTCCGAGGCGCTCGGTGAGCACGAGGCTGAGCACGATCGCAACGCAGTACCCGACATAGCTGCCGGAGCTGATGATCCCCGACAACGTCGAGGTCATCGCGAAGGTCTCCTGGAACTCGGGCGCGAACAACCCGTAGGCGAAGCGCGCGAAGCCGTAGCAGGTGCCGATCAGCGCGGTGCCGGCGCAGACCATGCCCCAGCGAGCGCCGGTGGCCAGACCTGTCTGATCGGCCACGGCTCGAGTCACCTCACTGAGACGATACTGAGACGATCGTTGCGACTGGGCGATTCACCCACGAAATAACGTAGTGGACCACTGACGCCCCGTTCGGGCCGACTCGTCCTGGCCAGCGCTGCGGACCAGGACCTGATCGCCCACTAGGCTCGGGTCGACGCCCGGTCTCGGGTGATTGAGGTGCGATCGACCGGGGGTTGGGGTGCGTTCATCGTGGGCCGCTGGCCTCGCCCTGACCGTTGCGCTGCTCCTGAGTGCCTTGGGCGTACCAGTCACCGGTGATCCGGACCATGACCCACCGGCCGCCGTGCTGGTCACCGCGAACACGTCGGGATCGTCCGCGGCCACCGACGACCCCGCGGGCACCGCCGCGGACAAGCCGGCCAGGCGACGGGTCACCGTCGCGGTCTCGGGCGACGTCCTGGTCCATACGGGGGTGTGGCAGTCGGCGCAGCGCGCGGGCGCCGCGCACGGCCGCGACGAGCCGTATTTCCCGCCGATGTTCGCCTCCGTCCGTCCGGTGGTGTCCGGTGCCGATCTGGCGGTGTGCCACCTCGAGACCCCGTTGGCGCCTCCGCGCGGGCCGTATCGCAACTACCCGCTCTTCTCGGCGCCGCCCCAGGTCGTCGATGGACTGCTGGCGACCGGGTACGACGCGTGCACGACCGCCTCCAACCACTCGGTCGACATGGGCTTCGACGGGCTGGCCCGGACCGTGCGTGCCCTGGGTCGCCGCGGCATGGCACACGCCGGCACCTACGCCTCCCGGCGCGCCTCTCAGCGGGAGCTGCTGATCGACGTCGCAGATGTGCGGATCGGCCTGCTGTCGACGACCTACGGCACCAACGGGATGCCGGTCTCCGAGCCGTGGTCGGTCGATCTCCTCGACGTCGACCGCACGCTGAGACGGGCGGCGCAGCTGCGGCGTGCGGGCGCGGACGTCGTGATGGTCTCGGTTCACGCCGGGTACGAGTACGTCACCGCTCCGAGCCCGGAGCAGGTCCAGGCGTTCGATGCGCTCTCGGCGTCCCCGGACGTCGACTTCGTCTACGGCCACCACGCCCACGTCGTCCAGCCGTTCGCCCGGACGCACGGCGAGTGGGTCGTCTACGGCCTGGGCAACTTCGTGGCCGAACAGGAACTCGGTCGCCCGGACACCTATCGCGGCATGACGGCCGAGATCACGTTCGTCGAGGGCCGCGACGGGACCTTCCGGGGCGTGCGCCCGCGGTTCGTGCCGACGTTGATCACCCACCCTTCGACGCCCTGGGGCACGAAGGTGCTCGACGCCCCACGCGCCCTCGCGAACCCGCGCACCCCGGCCTGGGCGCGCACCCTGCTGCAGGAAGCCGTTCGCGAGGTTCGCGCCGACGTGACCCGGCCGGGGGTCCGGATGATCAGGCCCTGACCAGCGCCACGCCTGCGCGCCGGCGGATCCGCAGCCCGCCTCTCCGTCAAGGGTCCCATTCGTAGGGGTGTGTTCTCGACTACGTTGCAAATGCGGCATCCACAACACCGAATGGATGCGACATCGGGAGGGGATCGACGATGTCCGGGTCGTACAAGAGCGTTGTGGCGACACTGAGCGCTGCTGCATTGATCGTGATCGGGATCGAATTCGCCACCTTCGCCGCTACCGGTGACGGCTTCGTCCTGGGCAGGACGAACACCTCCGCAACGGCCACCAAGCTCATCAAGCGCGCCCCGGGGCCCGCCCTGGTGTTGAAGTCTCGAGGCGACGGCAGGCCATCGTTGCGGGTGAGTTCTGACGCGCGGGTCCGGTCGCTGAACGCGGATCTTCTGGACGGCCGCCACGCCCGGACGCTGGCATCGAAGGCCGTGACCTATCGGGCCGGCCGACGAGGCGAAGTGGTTCCTGGTGTCGGTGCCTGGTCGATCAACCCCAGACCTGGCCGGTACCAGGTGACCTTCAGCGTGGTCGCCGCTCCCGACTCGTCTCCCGGTCAGACGGGCGGCATGATCTGCGGTGTCGTGGATCTGGACACGCTCGGACCTCGTACCCGGGTGTACGCAGCGGATTCGGGGACAGTGATCGACGGTGGCACCGGAATCCCGATAGCGATGTCAGGTGCGGAGATGGTGCGGATCCGCAGAACCGCGAATCCCGGACTCTATTGCGGATCGAACAGCAGCGCCTACACCTTGTTCGCTGCGTCGGTCTCCCTGACCAGCATCTCCTCACGTGCCGTCAAGACTGCGCGACCTGCAACGCTTCCGTTCAGGGCCAGGCGATTGGTAGCGCGGATCGAGTAGCGACGGACCGTCGTCACACGGAGGCTGGCGTCTCGCCCGTGTAGAACGGGGAGTCCTTGCGGGAGAGGATCTCGCGTCGTTCGTCGTGACTGAGCGCCTCGACCTGGGCCCGGACGTCGGAGGGGTAGCCGCTGACCTCCGGAGCCTCGGTGACCGGCACGATCGTGTGCACGATCCGGTCGTCGTAGACGTGCAGCATGGTGACCGCCTGGTGGCCGTCCACGCCGGAAACGAAGCGTTCGAGAGGGGCGGGGTCGGAGGTGTAGCAGGTCGCGGACGCCACCGAGACCGGGACGCCGGCGAATGTGGAGTACGTCGAGAAATGGAAGTGGCCGCCGAGGATGCCGCGCACGTCGGTGCCCGTGATCACGTCGGCCAGGAGGTGCTGGTCGACGAGCTCGATGATCTCCGCGGCGGCCAGCATCGGCACTGGGATCGGGGGATGGTGCATCGCGAGCAGCGTGCCGTGCGGCGCCGGTTCGGCCAGCACGTCGGCGAGCCAGGCGAGCTGGTCTCCGGTCAGGTCTCCGTGGTGGTAGCCAGGGACGCTGGTGTCGAGGGCAACGACCCGCAGCCCGCCCACGTCGTACACCCGGTCCTGCGCGGCCTCGCCCTCCACGTCGAACAGCCCCTGCGCGTACGCCGCCCGCTCGTCGTGGTTGCCCATCACCCACACCACCTGAGCACCCAGGGCCGCGGCCGCGGGCTCGACCAGTTGCCGCAGCCGGGCGTACGCCGCGGGCTCGGCCCGGTCGGCGAGGTCGCCGGTGAACACCAGCGCCTGGGGAGCGGGATCGAGCCGCGACAGGCGGTCTAGGGCGACGGTGAGGTATTGCTCGGGGTCGACGGCGTCGTACTGGAGCTGACCGTCGGCAAGCAGGTGCGGGTCGCTGAAGTGGGCGACGACATGACCGGGGGCGGGGTACTGACCGAGCTGCACCCGGTCAGGTTACTCAGCCCCCTGCCCTCCCAGCGTGCCTGGACCCGCTTGTCGTCAAGCCTACTGTGCGCGGGTCAGGCGGAAGACCCGGATCCGGCGATCGGTGCGCGCCTCGTACTTCGCGAAGTTCGGCCAGGTGCGCAGCATGACCTGCCACGCGGCGGCCCTTTCGGCACCCTCCATCTCCTCCCAGATCACGGGGAAAGACCGGCCACGGATGTTCACCACCGCGGCGTCGGTGGCCTGCAGGTTGCCGACCCAGAGCGGCACCTTCGGCCCGCCGAAGTTGGAGCCGGCAATCAGCCAGCCCTCGTCGTGCGGCACACAGAGCAGGGGAGTCGTGCGTGGGACCCCGCTCTTCCGGCCTGACAGGGTCAGGCTGAGGTTGGGCAGGCCGGCGAGGCCCAGGAGGGTGACCCGGCCGCGCGTGATGCGCTGGAGACCCTTGTCGATGGCCACGATCTGCGGCAGGAACCTGGGCAGCCACGGGAGCGCGCCGATCCGCACGGCGAGAGGTGTCAGTAAGCCCACGGGCGAACATGCTAGGCGGCGTTGTGGATTCGTACGCCGACCTACGTGCGTCAGTGGAACGCCAAATCGCTGTCATGGCCGCGCGAAGGCTCACCGAGCCTTTGCGACGCAGAACTCGTTGCCTTCCGGATCGGTCATGACCGTCCACGCGTATCCGTACTCCTCGATGTCGTCGACCCGAGTGGCGCCCAATTCGATGAGGCGGGAGACCTCGGCTTCGGGATCGGGCGCCATGACATCGAGGTGCATCCTGTTCTTGGCCGTCTTCGGCTCGGACACCTTGGAGAACATCCAGGTCGGATCATGGTCACGCTCCACCGGTGCCCATCCCACCTTGTCCCGGCGCCCGGCAAAGCCGATGGTGGCGAAGTCGCTCGATGCCTTGGGGTCGAGCGGTCGGCCAAGGGCACCCGACCAGAACCGGCCGACCTCGAGGGCGTCGGCGCAGTCGAATGTCACTGAGGCGATCTTGACGGTCACTTTGAACTCCAGGTTCGTCCCGGTCAGCAGGTGGGTGGTTCCGACGCCCAGTCGATCTCGTCAGCGTGCACGGCCACACGCTAGAGCAGCAAGACGAGAATCGTGCGCGCAATCCCGAGCGGGGGGCCGAACGGGAGAGCAAAGCCGATCCAGAACGCGAACTCGAGTGGCAGCAGGGCCAAGGACATCACCTTCGCGCCAGGCGCGTCGGACCAGATCAAGCAGCCGACGGCGACCTCTGCGATGCACACAGCCAGGAACCCCACCAGCAGTGGGGTGCTGGTGGGAATGCCAATTCGCTCGAAGGGTCCGTCGCCGTAGGTCGGGAATCCCATGAATGTCCAGACCTCACCGGTGCGGGAGAAGTGCCTGATACCGAAGAGGCAGGGCAGCCCGAACCCGAGGCCGAGCAACACCGAGAGCGAGCCGGCGACGACGCGCATGTCATCGCGCCTTCCCGCGCCGCCCGGGTGGTGCGAGCGAGCCACCCGGCGGGTCCACGGACGGCCCGCGCGACGAGGCACATCATCCGCGTGCCGGCAGGATCGTGCCGGCAACGTCGCCGAGCGCGATCCTGCCGCCGCCGGTGCCCGGCGCGGTGTACCGCAGGACCACCGCGTCGCCGTCCTCCAGGAACGTTCGCCCGTCGTCGAGGGGCTCCTTGCCGCCCCAGGTCAGCTCCAGGAAGGAGCCTCGCTGGCCTGGCTCGGCGCCGGAGACGGTGCCGGACGCGAAGAGGTCGCCGGTGCGCAACGAGGCACCGTTGACGGTCATGTGCGCGAGCATCTGCGCGGGAGACCAATACATCGTGCGGTACGGCGGGCGGCTGACGACGTCGCCGTTGAGCAGCACCTCGACGTCGATGTCCAGGCCCCGCGCGGCTGAGCCGGTCAGGTAGGGCAGCGGCTCCGGGTCCTGCAGCGGCAGCTCGACCCAGGCGGCGGCGAGCGCCTCCAGCGGGGTAACCCAGTGCGAGATCGAGGTGGCGAATGACTTGCCGAGGAACGGTCCGAGGGGGACGTACTCCCAGGCCTGGATGTCTCGCGCCGACCAGTCGTTGAGTCCGACCAGCCCGAAGACGTGGTCGGCGAAGCCGTCGACACCGACCCGGTCACCGAGGACCGAGGGCGAGCCGACCACGAATCCCAGCTCGGCCTCGATGTCGAGGCGGGCGCTGGGACCGTACGTCGGCGCGGCGTCCGCCGGCGCCTTCCGTTGGCCGTGCGGCCGAACGATCTCCGTGCCACTGGGGACCACCGTGCCTGCGCGACCGTGGTACCCCACTGGCAGGTGCTTCCAGTTCGGCAACAACGCCTCGCCGTCGGGACGGAAGATCCGACCCACGTTGGAGGCGTGTTCGAGGGAGGCGTAGAAGTCGACGTAGTCGCCAACCTGGATCGGCAGGTGCATCGTCACGTCGGCGACCGGGAGCAGGTTCGGCTCGACCAGCTCACGCTCCGTCTCGTCCGAGAGCAGGCCGGTGATCCAGCGCCTGACGGACTGGCGCACCTGACGCCCCTCGGCCATCAAGGCGTTGAGGGACGCCTCCTCGAAGACGTGGTGCACGTCGAGCATCTCGCTCGCTGCGACCGGGGCCAGGTCGAGCACGAGGTCACCGATCCGCACGCCGACGCGCGGCTCCTCGCCGCCGCTGGAGAACACGCCGTACGGCAGGTTGTCGACGTCGAAGAAGGAGCCCGTGGCTCCATCGACCCAGGTGGTCACGGTCGCCCCTTCGTCGCGGCGGGCTCGACCAGCGACAGGGCGAGCAGCTCGTCGAGGGGCTCGGTGACGCTGCACGAGCCGTACGACGTGAACCAGCGCCGCGCGCGGGCGAGATCGGCGTCCGTTGCGCCCGCGGCAACCGTGGCCGGGTCTCGCTGCTCGAGGGTGGCGACCACCTGGTCCTGGGCGGCGCCGTCGAAGGCCAGCCCGGTCGCGAGGAGCACGTTGAGGAATCCGTGGTGCTCGAACCCGTCGTCGCCGGTGTGCCGGACCGCGTTGTGCAACCCGGCCGTGCACTTGAACGGCGTCTCGCGATCCAGCGCCGCGTCGATCCAGCCCGCCAGCGTGCTCGCGGACGGGAACTGGTGGGCCTCGACGCCGCCGGTGCGGAACTTCAGCCGCAGCTCGGCCTCGGCGACGACGTCTGCGGCGGCCAGCCAAGCCGGTCCGGCCTCGGCTTGAGGCAGCTCGACGAAGACGGTGGTGTCGTCCTCGAGGATCCGGTCCGCACGGGCGGCGTCGACCGCCGCGACGACCCTCCGGGCGTTGCCGGTGGGGTCGTCGAGGTCGCGGAGGGCGATCTCCAGTCCGGCGATCGTGGCGCTGCTGCGCCCGGCCAGGTGCAGGGCGCCGGAGATGGCGCCGGCTCCGCCGGTGACGACGACGGACAGCGGCAGCTGCGTGCCACCGAAGTCAGCCAGCTTCGGTACGTCGGTGTCCCGCACGACGAACGAGGCGACCAGGTCCGCGTACCACTCGTCCAGGCGGGCGGCATAGGCGTTGGCCGCGTCGAGCAGGTCTGCGTTGCCGGGCGGGAAGATGGCCGCGTCGTCGACCAGGCCACGCCATGCCGGGGCCAGGGCGGGGGTGTCGGAGCCGGGCATTTCGCCACCCTAGTGTCCGCTCAGCCTGACGGGACACCAGGCACCGCCCGCACCGTCGTCAGACGAGTGCCGACCGTCCTCGCTTGGCGAGCTGATCGGCGATGATCAGGCGCTGGACCTCGCTCGCGCCCTCCCAGATCCGCTCGACCCGGAGCTCGCGGTAGAAGCGCTCGGCCACGTTCTCGCGCATGTAACCGCGGCCACCGAAGATCTGCACTGCCCGATCCGCGACCCGGCCCGCCATCTCCGAGGCGTACAGCTTCGCCATCGAGCACTGGGCGTGCAGCACCTTCTTGTCCGTGCCGGCGTCGACGGACCGGGCGGTCTCGTAGGTCATCGTCCTGGCCGCGAAGAGCTCGGTCAGGCTGTCGGCGAGCATCGCCTGGACCAGCTGCTTGCGGATCAGCGGCTCCCCGCCGACCACCCGGTGGCTCGCGAAGTCGGTCGCCTCGTCCACCAGTCGCTCGGCGGCCCCGAGGCAGCGTGCCGCGACCATCAGCCGCTCGAAGCGGAACCACTCATAGACGAAGGACATGCCGTCTTCCTCGGTGCCCACGAGATGAGTCTCCGGCACCCGCACGCCTTCGAAGGCGACGATCGGGTGCGCGTGACCGAGTGTGTGTGTGTACGCCGGGGTCCGGACGACGCGCACGCCCGGCGCGTCCTTGTCCACGACGAACAGGGCCTGGTCACCTGCATGTCGGCCCGACGTGAGCACCGCCTGGAAGAAGACGTAGTCGGCTTCGTCAAAGGAGGTGACGTGCCACTTCACCCCGTCGAGGACGTACTCGTCGCCCTCCCTGCGGGCCGTGGCGGTCAGGTCCGCGACATCCGACCCGGCCCCCTCCTCGGTGATCGCGTAGCACTCCTGCAGCTCCCCGCGCACGGTCGGCAGCAGCCAGCGCTCACGTTGCAGGTCATTGGCGACCTCGGGCCACCACGCGGGTGGCGTGTGCAGGCACCAGCCGAGCCCGTTGGTGACCCGCCCGGCCTGCTCCTGGACGAGTACCTGCTGGAGGCTGCTGCATCCCGGCCCGCCGACGGACTCCGGCATGTTGGTCGCGTAGAGCCCGAGCTCGATCGCCCGCTCGTGGTGAGCCTTCGCGACCGCGTCGGGAAGCCGTCCGTCGCGCTCCTCGGCGGTCAACTCGAACCCGATCAGCTCGTCGGTGAGCTCGCGGGCGCGGCGCTGGAGTTCGAGGTCCGCGGGGGTCAGGCCGTACATGCGTCCACCGCCATCTGGTTCATTGACTGACTGTTCAGTCTATGCGAGGCTCGCTGGCGTGACCAGCGCGTCGCCGCAGACCGCCGATGCCGTCGTCGTGGGCGGCGGCACGATCGGTGCGTGGTGCGCATGGTTCCTGCGAGAGGCCGGTCTCGAGGACGTGGTTCTCGTCGAGAAGCACACGCTCGGGTCGGGTGCCAGCGCCCGCGCTGCCGGCATGGTGCGTGCGCAGGGCGGGACCGAGGTGGCGGTGCGGCTGGGGCTGGCCAGTCGCGACTTCTACGCCACCCAGCACGACCGGTTGGGGATCGATTCGGGCTTCGTGGCCCAGGGCTACTTCATGCCGTGCTTCTCCGAGCGCGAGGTCGCCGAGGCCGAGGTTCGGATCGCGATGCAGCAGGCGCTCGGCCTGGACGTGCGCTGGGTCGGCTCCGACGAGCTGGACGACCTCAATCCCGCCATGGCCAGAGGACAGACGATGGGCGGCTCGTATGCCCCCGGCGACGGGTACATCGACCCGCCGCGCAACGTGCTCGCCTACACCACCGCGCTCTTCACCTCCGGCGTCCAGGTCCGCGAACACACCGCATTCCTGGGCCTGCGCCGTCAGGGGGACCGGGTCACGGGCGTCGTCACGACCCGAGGAGACATCGCCACGGAGCGCGTGGTCCTGACCGGGGGGCCCACCCTGGCGGCGGTCGGCGAGGCGGCCGCCGCCAGGATCCCCGCCGGTGGTGCCCGGCACCAGGTCGTGGTGACCGAGGCCCATCCCGACCTGGCGCCCGACCGGCTCCCGATGGTCTTCGACGTCGCGTCCGGGATCTATTGGCGGCCCGAGGAGGGCGGGGTCCTCTGGGGGATGAGCAATCCCGACGAGAGACCGGGAGAGGCGTCGGAGTTCGACTGGGCCTACTACGACAAGGTGCGCACCCGGATGGCCGACCTGCTCCCGGTGACCGCCGACCTCGGCCTCCGCAAGGCGTGGGCCGCGACCATCGACTTCACACCTGATCACCTGCCGATCCTCGGCCCGCTGCTGACCGAGGAGGGTGCAATCGAAGGCACCGTGGTGGCCGCAGCCGGGGGGCACGGAATGATGTGGGGGCCGGGAGTCTCCCGCGCGGCCGCCGACCTCGCGGTCACTGGCGTCACTGACGTCGTGGACGTGTCCGACCTCGGCCTGGACCGGTTCGACGAGCACGGCCGCAGCCGCCTCGCCGCCGACCCGATCGCCCTGCCGTTCCCCGAATCCACCGCCTAGCGAGCCCCGACGTCAGCCAGACCGGCAGACGACGAGCGCGTCGACCGCGACTGCTCCGCCGGTGTGGACGACCAGTGGGTTGACGTCAACCGCCTCGCAGTACTCCCCGAGCTCGTGCGCGAGCTCGGACAGCCCGACGAGCGCCGAGACGACGGCCTTGATCGGCAGCTCCGGACCGCCGCGATGCCCGGCCAGGAGGTCAGCGACCCGCAACGACCGGATCATGCTCTCGGCACGCGCCGCGTCCACGGGCGGCAGGGCCACGGCGCGCTCGTCCAACAGCTCGACCAGGGTGCCGCCCGCCGCCACGAGGACCAGTGGGCCGAGCAGCGGGTCGCGCCAGATCCCGAGGGCGACCTCCACCCCGTCAGGCACCTGGGGCTGCACCGTCACGCGGGCCCCGAGCCGCTCCGCGAGGTCGACGTACGCCTTCCGCACGGTCGCTGCGTCCGCCAGCCCCAGCCGGACCCCGTCGACGTCCACCTTGTGTCGCACCTCGTCGGCGGCGGTCTTGAGCACGACCGGGTAACCGATCCGGTCCGCCGCGGCGACTGCGGCCGACTCGGACTCCGCCGTCGCAGCGGCGACGACAGGGACGTCGTAGTCGGCGAGGAGGGCGAACGGGTCGACCTCGCCCATCTCGAACCGGGCCGTCCACCGCGCGCGTCGCTCCTCGTTGACCGCGACCGGGACCGGCGGCCGGGGCGACGCCTGGGCGAGCAGGTGGGAGATCGCGCGGAGCCCGGAGCGGGTTCCTTCGAGCACCGGAACACCTCGGGCTCGCAGGTCGGCGGCCTGCTGCTGGTCGATCGCGGAGGACACGTTCGCCAGCACGAACACCGGCTTGCCGGTGTGCGTGGCCAAGCGCTCCACAGCGTGCGGGAAGGAGTAGTCACCATCGAACTCCGGCACCAGGTCGACCGCGAGGGCCACGATCCCGACCGCGGGATCGTCCGCGAGGGCGGTGAGGCAGTCGCCGAACAGCTTCTCCGTCGTGTCCCCGGTGCCCCAGACGTCCAGGGGGTTCGTGGGTGCCAGGCCGGGCTCGAGCAGCTCCGCCAGCCGGGCGGTCGTGCTCTCCGACAGCGGGGCGAACGGGACGTTGACGCGCTCGGCCAGGTCGGAGACCAGGACCCGCTCGGCGCCGGAGTCGTGCACGGTCGCGAGGCCTCCCGTGCCTGGTCGCACCCGGCGTCCGATCGCGAAGGTCTCCAGGCTGTCGACCAGTTCACCGAGGTCCTCGCAACGGTGGACGCCGTACGCCGAGAACAGCGCCTCCCACGCAGCATCGGACCCGGCCAGCGCCCCGGAGTGGGCGTCGACCAGGGCTCGGCCGGCGGTCGAGCCACCGACCGTCAGGGCGACGACCGGCACGTCCCGTTCGGCCGCGGCCGCGAGCGACGTGCGGAGGTGGTCGGCGTCGCGCATGGTCTCGAGCACGAGCCCGACGACTCGGGTCTCGGGGAGCGACAACGCGTAGTCGAGATAGTCCGCGGTGGTCGTGACCAGCTCCTGGCCCGACGACACTGCCAGGGAGTAGTCGAGCCGACGGTGCGTGCGTAGCAAGGCCGAGAAGACGGAGCCGGAGTGCGTCACGAGCGCGACCGGTCCGACCGGGAGCGGGTCGCGCTCCAGGTAGCCGATGGCGCGGATCCCGCGGGCGGGATTCACGAATCCCATGCATCCTCCGCCGCAGACCTCCAGCCCGTCCGCGGCAGCCTCCACCAGCTCCTGCCGGAGTCCGTGGGCCGCGCCGAAGACGACGGCGCCCGCGTCACCCCTGCCCGCTGCGAGGCGTACCTGCTCGGGAAGTGTCCGGTCGGGAACTCCCAGCAGGACCAGGTCGACCGGCTCGGGCACCTCGGCGAGCGAGGGCAGGCACGGTTCCCCCAGCACGGTCGATCGACCCGGATTGACGAACCAGTGGCGGTCCACGCCGGGACTGCGCAGCACTTCGGTCGCCATCCGCCAGCCGAAGGAGTCGGGGCGGTCGCTGGCGCCCACGACCGCCACCGTGCGGCCGTCCAGCATCCGTCGTAGCCGTGCCCGAGCAGGCGGCAGCGTCACTTCCCCCCGCCGGCTCGACGCCGCAGGCGACGTCGCCCGGCGCGGGAGTCCTTGAGTGCAGCGCGGGCTGCCTGCATGCCGGGGATCCCGCAGACCCCACCGCCCGCGTGAGTCGCGGAGCTGGCGTTGTACAGGCCCCGGACCGGGGTCCGGTAGTCGGCGTACCCGGGAGCGGGCCGCATGTGGAACAGCTGCTCGAGGGAGAGCTCGCCGTGGAAGATGTTGCCGCCGATCAGGCCGTACTCGGTCTCCATCTCGTGCGGACCGACGACGTCGCGGGCGATGATCGAGTCGCGGAACCCGGGCGCGACCTGTTCGTACAGCTCGACGATGCGGTCGGCGTACGACTCGAGCTCGTCGGTGTGCGGTTCGACGTTCCAGTCCTCGGGCACCCACTGGGTGAAGAGCGAGAAGATGTGCGTGCCGTCGGGATTGAGTGTCTTGTCCAGCGTCGTCGGGATGACGCCGTCGCAGAACGGCGCTTCGGCCGGCCGTCCTTCGCGGGCGTCGATGAAGGCGCGCTCGATGTACTCCATGGTCGGCGCCATCTCGACCGACCCCGTGTGCAGCTCCGCCTGCTCGTCGGTCGGGTCGGCGGTGAAGGACGGCAGCCGGTCAAGGGCCAGGTTGACCTTGACCACGCCGCTCCGGGAACGCCAGCGCTCGATGTCGCGCACGAAGTCGTCGGGGAGGTGGGCCGCGCCGACCTGCTCGAGGAAGGCTCTCTTCGGGTGCAGGCTGGTGACCACCACTGGCGCCCGCAACTCCTCGCCGGACTCCAGGACCGCACCCTCGACCCTGCCCTCCCGGACCAGCAGCGAGGAGACGGGTGCCGCGGTGCGGACCTCGGCTCCGAGCTCCTCTGCGCTGCGTCGGATCGCTGCCGACACCGCACCCATGCCGCCCTCGGGGTAGCCCCAGCTGCCGAGCTGTCCGTCGCCGACGTCGCCGATCGAGTGGTGGGCCATCACGTACGCCGTCCCGGGTTCGTACGGGCCCGCCCACGTGCCGATCACTCCGTTGACCGCGAGGGCGCCCTTGACCTGGGGCGACTCGAACCAGTCGTCCAGCAGGTCCGCGATGCTCATCGTCATCAGCCGGGTGACATCGGCGACGGTTCGCGAGTCGATGCCGCGGTTTCGCCACACCAGCCCGGCCAGAGCAGCCACGTCACCCGGGCGGTGGGAGCCGATGGTCGGCGGGATCGTCATGAGCAGCGGAGCCGAGCACGTCGGCCAGTCCGGCGAGCCACTCGTTCCACTCCTCCCACGCCCGCGCGTCCTTCGAGGACCACCTGGCGATCTGCTCTCGGGTCCGTGCCGCGTCGTCCTCGAAGATCGTCAGCGACCCGCCCTCGGGGAACGCCTGGTAGTACGGGCCCATCGGGTGCACCCGATAGCCGTGCCGCTCGAGCTGCAGGTCCTCCAGGATCGTGGGTGGCATCAGGCTCATGACGTAGGACAGCCGGGTGACCGACAGGTGCGGATGGTCGGGCCACGGTTGCTCGGTCGTGGCGGCGCCTCCGGTCGTGGCGCGCGCCTCCAGGACGACAGTGCGGAGCCCGGCCCGGGCCAGGTACGCCGCGGAGACCAGGCCGTTGTGGCCGCCCCCGACGACGATGGCGTCGTACGTGTTGTCGCTACGTGTCACTGCGTGTCACCCGCTCGGGTCGGAGGCCGCCAGAATCCTGACTGACTGTTCAGTCTATGACCGTGCTACGGTGCGCGACAAGGACCGCAGCCGACGATTCGGGGAGCGAGGCGCTCGTGGCCGTCAGGGAGCAGGGCGAGGTGATCGCCGACGTCCGGCGCGACCAGATGCTGGCGGCGGCCGCGCAGCTGATCGCGGAGCGGGGGTTCTCCGACACCCGGATCGCCGATGTCGCGGAGCGGGTCGGGGCGAGCCCGGCCCTGGTGATCTACTACTTCGGCACCAAGGACAGCCTGCTGACGGAGGCCCTGCGCTGGTCGGAGCGTTCGTTCTACGCCTCCGTCGAGGAGATGCTGCAGAAGACGCCATCCCTCGAGCGGCGGATCGAGAAGCTGGTGTCCGGCTGTCTCCCCAACAGTCGACAGATCCCGAGCGACTGGGGGCTCTGGTTCGACCTGTGGGTGCAGGCGTTCCGGCATCCGGAGGTCAAGAAGGATCGCGTGGATATCGACCAGCAGTGGCGGGACCTGATCACCCGCGTGGTCCAGGCCGGTGTGGACAGCGGCGAGATCGCGAAGCTCGACGTGCAGGCCTTCACGATCATGTGGACCGCCCTGCTCGACGGGCTCGTGGTCCAGGTCGCACTCGAAGACCCGCTGGTCGACGGGAAGCGCGCCCGACGGGTCGCCCTCGACGTTGCCCGCAAGGAGCTCGGGCTCGGCTGAGGAGTCGGTGCACGTGTGGGTCAAGGGTTCCGCTGCCGTCTCACATCTGGCGCTCGCAGGGGCCGCCGCGTTGCTCGGCGGCGTCGCCTGGACAGTCAAGGGCATCGCGATCCTTGCGAGCGGAGCGCAGCCGCCCTTGTTGTTCGAGGTGGCGCCGGCTCTGTTCGGGACCGCTTTGGCATTGCTGGCGACAGACCTCGAACGGCGCCGGGCCCCGGTCGGTGCTCTCGGCGCGGCGGCGGCGGTGGCCGGGTTGGTCGCGCTCGCGACGGAGATCGTCGGGGAGGTGTGGGGACCGGCGATCCTCATCTCCTCGGTGGCACTCCTGGTCGGGCAGCTGCTCATTCCGCCCCGCGGGTCCCTGTGCCACCGGTTGGCATTCACGATCGGAGCAGTGACGCTGCCCGCACTCGCCCTCGGGGGGCTGCTGGCCGAACGGGACGAGCGACTCCTCGAGGTCCCGCTGGTGGCGCTCGCCCTGATGTGGGTGTGGCTGGGCATTGCGCTGCTGGAGCGGGCGGTGGAACGTCGCGGTCTCGTCGGCGCGGGCTGATCGCGGCAACGGCCGTCACCGTGGCGTCCTGCATCACCCGCCGGAACGCAACTTTGTCGGCGAACCCTTCGTCAGCCCGGACAGCGACAGGGCGCCGGCCATCAGAGGTCAGCCATCAGTCGCCGGGGCCGGTCAGCCGGGTGGCCAGGTGGTCGCAGTTGGCCACGAACCGGTCGACGTCCTCATCCGTGTGCTGCACCGAGAGCAGCCACTGCTCGACCTTGCCCCACGGTGGCAGGAAGGCGCCCCGGTTGTGCTGGACCAGCCAGTGGGCGTGGCCGTAGCGACCGTCCAGCTGCAGGAAGTCCCGGAAGTTGCGGATCGGGTCCGGCAGGAACGAGAGGCAGCCCTTGGCTCCGGCAGTGACCACTCGCCACGGCAGCCCGTGCCGGTCGACCACCTCCTGGAGGCCGTTGGCCATCCGGTCCCGAAGCCGGTCGAGGTGGGCGTACGCCGCCGGGGTGAGCACCTCGGTCAGCATGGCTCGGGCGGCGGCCATCGCCAGTGGGTTGCCGTTGAACGTCCCGACCTGCTCGTAGCGACCGTCGGCGATCATCGACATCACTGCCTCGCTACCGCCGATCGCCGCCGTCGACACCCCACCGCCCATCGCCTTGGCCAGGCAGATCAGATCCGGCGTCACGCCGACCAGCCCGGAGACGCCTGCCGGCCCGACGGTGAGCCCCGTCTTCACCTCGTCGAACGTGAGCAGGGCGCCGTGCCGGTGCAGCAGGTCCTTCAACGCCGCGAGGTAGCCCTCGACTGGGTGGATGATGCCGGCGTTCATCATGACCGGCTCGACGATCATCCCGGCGATCTCGCCGGGGTGCTCGGTCAGGGCGCGCTCGACCGCCGCGAGGTCGTTGAAGGGGACCACCGTCACGAGATTCAGGATCGCGTCCGGGATACCGCTGTTGTCGTGGATGCCGAGCGGTCGCTCGGGCGGGCCGATCGGGTCGTCGGGCTCGGGCAGCACCGAGACGAGCACCGAGTCGTGGTGGCCGTGGTAGCAACCCTCGACCTTGAGGATCCGGTCCCGGCCGGTGGCGGCCCGCATCAGGTGGACGGCGTCCATGGTGGCCTCGGTGCCGGAGTTGCCGAAGCGCCACAGCGGCTGGCCGAACCGCTCGGCGAGGTTGTCGGCGACCGCGATCGCGTCCTCCGTCGGTTGCGCGAAGTGGGTGCCTCGGCTGACCCGCTCCTGGACCGCGGTCACGATCGCGGGGTGGCCGTGGCCGGCGAGGGACACGCCGTACCCGCCGTGGAAGTCGGAGTACTCGCAGCCGTCGACGTCGTAGAGCTTCGACCCATGGCCGTGGCTGATCCATACCGCCTGCGGCTCGGCGATCTGCCAGTTGGAGGTGGCGCGCCCGGCGAGGCGACTGGCTCGCTCGCCGAAGGCGCGGCTCTCCGGCTGACGGGCGACGAAGGCCTCCGTCTCCTCCTCGATCACGGCGTCGAGCTGGTCCGGCAGCACGGTGGCGGTGGCGGTCATGGGGGAGCTCCTCGAGTCCTTGACTGAATGTTCAGTCTATGTCAGCGCAGTGAATGGGAACAAGGACCGTGCAAGGCTCGACACCTGCCGTTCCGAGGGCGAGAATGAGGCAACTGGCTGAACAATCAGTTAACTGGATCTTCGGGACGCCAGCGAGATGTCCTGGCTCGACCGTGAAGGGGCTTGGCATGAACTTCGACCCGTCAGATCCGGCCCTGCGTCGCAGGCCACCCAGACCGCAACTCGGCCCGCCGCGATGTCTTGCGGGGAGGTTTCTGGATCAGCGTTGGGTTGGGGGCGGCACCACTTCTCGCTGCCTGCGGCGGCGACGAGCAGGCACAGAGCGGCGCCGCGCCGTATCCGTTGGCTCGGCCAGACAGTCCGGTGACCTTGCCGATCAAGGACAGCAACCCGCCGATCGATGACGGACTCGATCCCGAGACGGGTGGCGCCTTCAAGATCCTGAACTACGACCAGTACATGGCGCCGGGAGTCATGAAGACGTTCGGTGCACAGCACGACGTCGAGGTTCAGGTGACGCCCTACAGCAACTACGACGAGATGCTGGCGAAGATCCGCGCACCGGGTGAGTCATTCGACCTCGTGTTCCCTGGCCCCAGCGTGTTGAGCAAGATGGTGTACACCGAGCTGATCCAACCGCTCAACCACTCGTACGTGCCCAACCTCAAGAACGTCTGGCCGGAGTATCAGGATCCCTGGTACGACCGAGAGGCGCGATACACCGTGCCCTACACGATCTATGGCACCGGCGTGTCCTACCGCGCAGACAGGGTGTCGAGCGTTCCCGAGAACGGCTACGACCTGATGTGGGACGAGCAGTACTCAGGCAAGGTCTACCTGCTCGACGACATGCAGGAAGCAATCGGCATGTCGCTGCTGCGCAACAAGATCAGCACGGACATCAACACGAGTGACCCCGACCTCGTCCACGAGGCCACCGACTCCCTCGTCGAGCTGATCGATCTGGTGAAGATCAAGGCGAACGTCAACGCCTACTCCGAGGTCCCGGAGGGCACTGCCACGATTCACCAGGCATGGTCAGGCGACCCGATTGCCGGTCAGTACTACCTGCCCGAGGGCGAGACCACCGACGTCCTGGGGTACTGGCGCCCCGAGGACCCCGCAGAGCGCGTCATCGGCAGCGACAACATCGCGATTCCCAAGAGTGCGTCGAAGCCCGTGCTCGCACACCTGCTGATCAACGACCTCCTCGACAACGAGATCGGCCTTCGCAACTTCGGGTTCAACGGCTACCAGCCGCCGCTGACCAAGCTGTCGGCTCGATACCTGATCGACCAGGGCTACATACCGGAGAACCTGATGGACGCCGTTGTGGTGCCCGAGGACTTCGACTCCGGACTCACGTTCTACGAGGTGGGCCCGAGCACCGAAGCGCTCTGGCGTCAGTCCTGGTCCGAGTTCAAGGCCGGTGGCTGAGCCGAAAACCGGTCACGACCGCGTGACGCGGCGGTTGTGGCCGGCGCTCGCACTCCCTGGGACGCTCTGGCTCATCGCGCTGTTCCTGGTGCCCATCTACGCCGTCATGGCGGTCGCCTTCAGCGGGAGCATCAACATCTTCGGGGAGCCGATCCCGGCGTGGAATCCGCTCGACTGGCAGTTCGCCACGTTCAACCAGGTCATCTCGGACTCCATCTCCGGCCAGTACCGGGAGGTGTGGATTCGGACCGCGATCTACACGGTCTGCGCGCTGCTGATCTGTGTCGGCGTCGGGTATCCCGTCGCGTACTACACGGCTCGCCTGGCCGGGAAGCGGCGCGGCCTGGTCCTGGCCCTGATCCTCGCGCCCTGGTGGATCAACTACATCACTCGCATGCTCGCGTGGGTCAACCTGCTGCAGGACGACGGCTACGTGAACAAGGCGCTCGGGATCTTCGGCGTCGCGCCCATCTCGTGGTTGTCCGGCAACCCCGTCACCGTCGTGATCGCCCTCGCCTACGGATACCTGCCGTTCTTCATCATTCCGCTGTTCGCATCGCTGGACAGGATCGACCAGCGACTGCTCGAGGCGTCGCGCGACCTCGGAGTGGGCTCGATCCGCACCTTCGTCCATGTGACCTTGCCGTTGTCGAAGATGGGACTGATCACGGCGATCGTCATCACGTCGCTTCCCCTGGCCGGTGACTACTACACGAACACGATCGTGTCGGGTTCGCCGAACACCACGATGATCGGGAACCAGATCGAACTGTTCCTCTTGCAGGGTCCGCTGAAGAACTTGGGAGCCGCCCTGGTGCTGTTGCTCTCGCTCGTCCTGCTCTTCTTCATGGCGTACTACCTCGTCCTGACCCAACGCGCGAGCAGGGATGCCCGATGAGCTTCACAGAGGCCCCGCGAAGTGCCGACGCCAGACCTGCTCCAGCCAGGAAGTGGGTGCCTCCGTGGCGCAATCCCTGGCGCCGTCCCTACGTGCTCGTCACGATCACCTGGCTGTACATCCTGTGGTCTCTCCTCCCCGTTCTGATCGCGGTGCAGTTCTCCTTCAACGACGGCCGGTCGCGAAGCACCTGGCAGGGCTTCTCCACACAGTGGTACTGCTGCGCCGAGGGGTCGGTCGGCGAGGATCCCAGTCTGCTTCTGGCGCTGAAGAACAGCCTGATCCTCGGTGCGGCGACGGTCCTGGTGGCGACGCCACTGGGCGTCATGCTCGCGATGGGGCTCACCAGATGGCGTTCGCGGACCAGCAAGGTGGCCAACGGCATCGCCTTGGTCCCGCTCGTCACGCCGGAGCTCGTGGTCGGATCCTCGCTCTACCTCGTGATGATCAACCTGTACCAGTTCGTCCCGCTGGGTCGACCGGCCATGCTGCTGGGCCACGTCACGTTCTCGGTCTCGTACGTGCTCGTGATCGTGCGCTCGAGACTGCTGAGCATCGGCGGGGACTACGAAGAGGCGGCCAGGGACCTGGGAGCAAGCCCCATGCGAGCCATTCGCACGATCCTGATACCGCTCCTGATGCCGTCGATCTTCGCCTCCGCCATGGTCGTGTTCGCCACGTCGCTCGACGACTTCGTCGTGAGTCAGTTCCTCTTCGGCGACGCGTCCAACATCACCGTCCCCATCAAGCTGTACAACGCTGTGCGTGCATCTCCGACGCCGGCCCTCAATGCCTTGGCCACGCTGCTCCTCGTGGCGTCGTTCCTGGCTTTGATCCTCGCGTACGTCGGCTTGCGCGCGCGCAGGCGTGGTGCGCGATCGGCGCTCGAGGAGCTTGCTGAGTACGGCTGATCTCCGGGAAACCAGTCAGATGTCTCCGGCAAGGGCCGCCGGCGTCTGCCGGGCCGAAGAGAGCACGCCGAAGTGACTGTGATGGCAGGTGGACAGTGACCGATTGTCCGGTGGTCAGGTGGTCGCGCATCGGCACTGTTCGTGACCAACGACTGCACGACCGCGCCTTGCGGTAGGCGAACCATCACCTGTGTCGTGGAGCCCAGGAAGACAGCGCGGTCGACCATCGCGGGAAGCCGGTTGGCTCCGGTCAGTCCGGGCTCGTCCACCTCGACGCACTCGGGGCGGATGACTGCGCGCCCCGGCCCGGAGTCCTGGCCTGCCGGAGCCTGCGCCTCGAGGGTGAACTCGCCGAAGCGGACGGTGCGAGTCGGGCCGCTGCCCGACAGGCACTCGATGTCCAACAGGTTGGCGACGCCCAGGAAGTCCGCGACGAACTCGGTGAGCGGTTCCTGGTAGACCTCTTGCGGGGTCCCGAGCTGCATGATGCGGCCACCGTCCATGACGGCGAGCCGGTTCGACATCTCGAGTGCTTCCTCCTGGTCGTGGGTGACGAAGACGAAGGTGATGCCGACTTCTTGCTGCAGCGCGGTCAGCTCCCCCCGCAGCGAATGGCGGAGCTTCGCGTCGAGCGCGCCCAGTGGCTCGTCCAGGAGCAGCACCGACGGTTCGAGGACCAGAGCCCGCGCCAGGGCCACGCGCTGCTGCTGTCCCCCTGACAGCTGATGAGGGCGACGCCGAGCGAACTCGGTGAGCCGGACCAGCTCCAGCGCCTTCGCGACGCGAGCGTCGCGTGCCTTCTTGTCGAGACCCTTGCGCCACCTGCAGCCCGTAAGCGACGTTCCCCTGCACATCCACATGCGGGAAGAGCGCATAACTCTGGAAGACCGTGTTGACGGGACGCTTGTGGGGAGGGGTCTGCGCCACATCGATGCCATCGAGGAAGATCTGACCAGCCGTGGGCTGTTCGAATCCGCCCAGCATGCGCAGCGTGGTGGTCTTGCCACACCCCGACGGGCCGAGCAGGGTGAAGAACTCACCCGGCTCGATCTCGAGGTCGATACCGTCGACCGCGGTGACGCCGTCGAACTCCTTGCGGAGCCCGATGATCGAGATCGCCCCACCGGTGCGCTGGGATCCAGTTCCACCTCGGGGCATGCGCCGAAGTCTAAACAGCGAGGTTGCGCTTCGAAAGGGATGACTGAACACTCAGTTAGTCGCGGGGCCTCGACGTGTTCACCGGCGAAGCCTAGAATCTCCCTGAACGACCATTCAGTCGAAAGTGAGCAGCCGATGGTGGTCACCGGAACCATTCCCCCCGCACCTGTCGACCCGGCCGCGGTCGCCCTGTCCATGGCGCCCTTCGGGTCCAGCCGGATGCTCCCGCGAGCGTCGTACCTCGACGAGGCGGTGCTGGCGTGGGAGCGCGAGCACTTCTTCGGTGGCTGGCAGTGCGTCGGACGCTCCAGCGACGTCAAGTCCGGCGGCATGGTCGCGGAGTCGATCGGCGAGTACGGCGTCCTGCTCACGCGCGACAGGCAGGGGGTGTTGCGCGGGTTCGAGAACGCGTGCCGGCACCGAGGCCACGAACTGCTGCCGTGCGGCGGTTCCGCCGACGCGAAGGCGATCGTGTGCCCCTACCACGCCTGGAGCTACCGCTTCGACGGCAGCCTGATCGGGGCGCCGGGCCACCAGGAGGTCGTGGACTTCGACAAGTCGAGACTCGGGCTCAAGCCCGTCGACGTGCGTGAGTGGCACGGCTGGGTGTTCGTCGACCGGACCGGTCGCGGCGGCTCCTTCGACGAACACGTCGGCGAGCTCGAGGACGTCGTGGCGAGGTACGACGCGGACTCTCTGGTCACGCCGGTCTCCCACGAGTACGACGTGGCGGCCAACTGGAAGGTGATCATCGAGAACTACCAGGAGTGCTACCACTGCTCGATGATCCACCCCGAGCTGTGCCAGGTCAGCCCGCCGACCAGCGGCGAGAACATCGAGCGGGAGGGCGACTGGGTCGGCGGGTGGATGGACTTGCGCGAAGGTGCGCAGACGATGTCCCTCGACGGCCGTAGCGGCGGGGTCGCGATGGCGCGGCTCGACGAGCACGAGAAGCGCACGGTCATGTACGTCGCGGTGCTGCCCAACCTGCTGATCAGCCTGCACCCCGACTACGTGATGACGCACCTGCTGACGCCGCTGACGCCGGACCGCACCAGGATCCGTTGCTCGTGGGCGTTCCCGGCCGACGTCGCCGCGGCCGATGGCTTCGACCCGGCGTACGCGGTCGACTTCTGGGACCTGACGAACCGGCAGGACTGGGCAGCCTGCGAGTCGGTCCAGCGGGGGATGAAGGCGCCGCACTTCGAACCAGGACCGCTGGCTCCTGACGAGGACGGCGTCTACCACTTCGTCAGCTACGTCGCCCGCGCCTACCAGGGCTCGGCGGGGAGCTGACCGCGGCACGTTCCAGGTCTCGGGTCCGCCCCATCAACTCAGGAGTCAACTCACGAGAACGTCGTCGATGAGGTACACGGTGGCGTCCAGGGTCTGGATGTTGCCGCAGGTCACGAGCGCACCGACGTCGCCGACCCTGACCTCGTCGCCCGACACCTCGATCGTCAGGGTGTCGTTGCCGAGGGTCGTGTGCTCGCCCTCCAGCTCCGACGGCGGCAATCGGCCGGGCACCACGTGGGCACTCATGACTCTCTTGATGTGGCCCCGGTCGAGGAGCAGCGGCTCGAGTTCCTCCACGGAGAGCCCGTTGATCGCGGAGTCCGCCGGAACGAAGAGGGTCACGTCCTCCTGGTCGAGGAGCCCGGCCTGGCCGAAGAGCCCGTTGCTGCGGCGCATTCCCGCCTTCAGAAGGTCTGGGTAGGGCAGTTCGGCGAGGGCGGCGGCCGATTCCTGACCCGACGCCGCCAGGAGGTCCGGGCAGTCCGGGCCGAAGGGTGGTCCGTCGTCGGACGCGGGCTCCGGTTCCGCGGAGGTCGAGCCGCCATCGTCGCGGGCAGCCTCCGGGTCGTCCTCACCGCCGCAGCCCCCGACCCCCAACGCGAGAGCCAGGAGCAGCGCCAGGCTGCCGGCGCTGGTGGTGATTGATCTGCTCATGGTCGCCTCCGGGTCGACGTGCAAGGTTCCAGAGGCGACACTACGGAGTACGGGGCTGGGCGTGGCGTCGGAGGCCGCGACGCGGGGGGCGGCTCAGGCATTGACACGGCCACTATCGTGGAGCGGACCGAAATATCGGATACGGCACTCCGGTTATCGGTCGCACGAAGGGGAGGGCACATGGCCCACTACCAGCGCGTCGGCGACGTCCCGCCGAAGCGGCACACCCAGCACCGGGACGCAGACGGCAACCTCTACCGCGAGGAGCTGATGGGGGAGGAGGGCTTCTCCTCCGACGCCTCCCTGCTCTATCACCGCGGCGTCCCGTCAGCCATCGTCGACAGCCAGGTCTGGGACCTGCCCGACCAGACACGCACCCCCAACCACCCGCTGAAGCCGCGGCATCTCAAGCTGCACGGGCTCTTCCCGGACCCCTCGTCCGACTCCAGCGTCGACGACCAGGGCGCCTGTGCCGTCGAGGGCCGCCGGTTGGTGCTCGGCAACAACGACGTGCGGATCGGGTACGTCGTCACCGGAACCCAGGAGTCGCCGTACTACCGCAACGCGATCGGCGACGAATGCGTGTATGTCGAGGCCGGGTCCGGGGTCGTCGAGACGGTCTTCGGCGTGGTGCCGTACCGGTCCGGCGACTACGTCATCGTGCCGCGGGCCACCACCCACCGGTGGCTGCCCTCCGAAGCCAGCCGGCTCTACGCCATCGAGGCCAACTCCCACATCCACCCGCCCAAGCGCTACCTGTCCCGCTTTGGGCAGATGCTGGAGCACGCGCCGTACTGCGAGCGGGACCTTCACGTCCCCGGCGATCCACTCGTGGTCGACGGCCGGGACGTCGAGGTGCTCGTCAAGCATCGGGTCGGTGGCGCAATCGTCGGCACCCGGATGACCTACGCGACGCATCCGTTCGACGTCGTCGGCTGGGACGGCTGTCTCTACCCCTACACGTTCAACGTCGAGGACTACGAGCCGATCACCGGGCGAGTGCACCAGCCGCCGCCGGTGCACCAGGTCTTCGAGGGCTGGAACTTCGTGGTCTGCAACTTCTGCCCGCGCAAGGTCGACTACCACCCCTTGGCGATCCCGGTGCCCTACTACCACTCCAACGTCGACAGCGACGAGGTCATGTTCTATGTCGGCGGCGACTACGAGGCCCGCAAGGGCTCGGGGATCAACATCGGGTCCATCTCGCTCCACCCCGGCGGCTACGCCCACGGTCCGCAGCCGTCGGCCATCGAGGCGTCGCTCGGCGCGGAGTACTTCGAAGAGCTCGCGGTCATGGTCGACACCTTCGCGCCCCTCGAGCTGGGTGAGGGCGGGCTCGAGGCCGAGGACCCGGCGTACGCCTGGACCTGGGCGGGCCGCGGTCCCGAGGGCACAGCCGACGCGGGCGCGGATGATGCGGAGGACACGGGCAACGGCGGCCCAGCGGTCTTCTCGAACTCATGACCAGGACGCGCGATGCCTGACGCCGCGGACACTGGCCGGCAGGTGGGTCGCCCGTCAGGGGACACCGTGGTGCGGGTCAACCTGGTGGCCGCCGTCGCGTTCACCATCGGCGGCTCCCTCTTCGCCTTGGGTGCCCTTCTTGCGCAGCTGGACATCGGCAGCACGTCGGCTGTGAACGTCACATATCTCGTCGGCGGCTTCTTCTTCAGCCTCGGCGGCTACGCGTCGATCGTCCTCGCCGTCAACCTGGGGGCCGGTGCGGAAGAGGCCGCTGGGGACCGGCGCCTGCGCTGGTGGAGCTTCCAACCGCACGACCGCTCCTGGTCGGGTGCGGTCGTGCTGTTCGTCGGCACCTTGCTCTTCGCCGTCAGTCTGGTCGCGGCGTTCGCCGAGGAGCTCACCCCGCGCCAGTCCAACGGCTGGATCTGGTTCCCGGACATCCTGGGTTGCGTGTGCTTCCTGGTGTCTGGTCATCTCGGGCTTCTCGTGGTGGGCGGATGGCGGCGACGCGGCCGGGGGACCGGGCTGGACTGGTGGGTCGTGGCCGTCAACCAGGTCGGGTCGGCCCTCTTCTTCCTCGCCGGGATCGCGTCGTTCACTCGTCCGGCGACGTCGGCTGCCATCAACGAGGGTTTGGTCAACTGGGGCACGTTCGCCGGCGCGATGTGCTTCGCGATCGGCGGACTGGTCCAGGCGTTCGACCGGCCGAGCCCTGTCGAGGCGACCGCCACCCATGGGTGACGACGCCAGCTGGGCGAATCGACCTGCCGGGACGTGTTGACCGCGGGGTGAGGATGGAGACATGAGCCGGAGCAAGCGCAGCACCGATCCCACCCAGCTGAGCTGAGTGGCCATGACCAACCCCGAACGCGATCCCGACGAGCTGGTCCTCGAGCCCTGTGGTGCGTCCGGGTCGGTCGAGATCCTGTCGCCGCGCGAGGTGCCGCTCGGTGGGCCCCGGGCGATGCGGGTGCGCCGCACTCTGCCGCAGCGGCAGCGCTCGCTGATCGGTGCGTGGTGCTTCGTCGACCATTACGGGCCCGACGACATCGCCGACACCGGAGGCATGTCGGTCGCGCCGCACCCGCACACGGGACTGCAGACCGTGAGCTGGCTGTTCACCGGCGAGATCGAGCATCGCGACAGCGCAGACAACCAGGCGATGGTCAGGCCAGGCGAGGTCAACCTGATGACCGGTGGCCGGGGGATCAGCCATTCCGAGGTGTCCACCCCGGAGACCTCGGTATTGCACGGCGTCCAGCTCTGGGTGGCTCTGCCCGACTCCGCACGCGGCGCCGATCCCGGCTTCGCCCACCACGAGCCGCCGCCGGTGACCGGATCCGGCTGGGAGGCGCGGGTGTTCCTCGGCTCGCTGCTCGGGGTCACGTCGCCGGTGCCCACGTACACGCCGCTGCTCGGCGCCGAGATCGTGCTGGAGCCAGGTGCCTCGATGTCCTTCGAGGTGGACACCGGGTTCGAGCACGGCCTCCTGGTCGACCGCGGCGTACTCGGCGTCAACGGGCACGAGGTCAAGCAGCACGACCTCTCTTATCTTGCTCCCGGCTGCGCGAGCGTCGAGATCGCCGCCGGCGAGGCCCCGGCCCGGATCATGCTGCTCGGCGGGAGGCCGTTCGGGGAGTCGATCGTCATGTGGTGGAACTTCGTGGGCCGCAGTCACGAGGAGATCGTCGGTTTCCGCGAGGAGTGGCAGGCCCAGATCACGCGGGACGGAGCGGTCGTCGACGACAGCCAGGAGGTCTCCGACGGCAGGTTCGGCGTGGTGGTCGGGGACCACCTGCCACCCATTCCGGCGCCACCGATGCCCAACGCCCGGCTCAAGGAGCGTCGCTAGCGTCCTTCGCGCCGGCGAGCGCACGTACCCGGTTTGGGTCTGGTATGGACCACGGCCGCGCTCCTACCGTGACCGGATGACTCGCCTGGTCCGTGCGAGTGCGCTCGTCCTGGTGCTCGCCCTCGCTGCGTGTGGCGACGACGAGCCGGACTCGCCGTCCGCCGAGGAGAGTGCTGCCCCGGAAGTAACGCCGGTCGAGGACGTGCAGGTGGCCACGTTGACGCTCACTGGCGAACCCGACTGGCTGGCCGCCGACGAACATGGCCTCTGGGTCCAGCAGGGCAGTGGCGAGCTGGTGTTGGTCGATCCGACCACCAACGAACCGGCTGGGTCAGTGGACGTGGGTACCGCCGAGCTGTGCCAGGGGCTGGGCGCATCCTTCGGAGCGGTCTGGACCTGCGAGGGCTCGGACGTGGTTCGTGTAGATCCCGACACGTTCGAGGTCGTGGCGCGGCTGAAGGTCAAGAAGCAGGCAGTGCAGGGACACCTGGTCGGTGACTTCGAACGTGTGTGGGTCCTCACGGGCGACGGGAGCAGCCTGGTCGGGATCGACCCGGCGACCAACCGGGTCGCCAGCGAGTTCGAGCTGCCGGCCCGCTGCTCCGACGTGACCCTCTCCGCGGACGCGTTGTGGCTCCCCTGCCGGGTCGATGACCGGGTCCTCAAGGTCGACCCAGCCTCCGGGAAGGTGTTGCTCGACCTCGACCTCGACAATCCGGTCGAGATCGCCGTGGACGGCGACGTCTGGCTCGGGACCGCGCTGTCGACCGTGCAACTGGACCCCGACACGGGCGAGGTGTTGGCGGAGCTGGATGCCGGGGCGGAGCCCGACGGAGGCGTGGACCTGGACGCGGACTCGGTGTGGGTCCGCAACAGCGAGGACTTCCTGCTCCGGTTCGACCGGGAGACGGGTGCCCTGGTGCAGCAGGTCACGGCCGACGTCACCAGCGGCGGCGACATGTTGGTCCTCGACGGGGACGTCTGGATCTCGGCGTACGACGACCAGACGTTGTTCCGCATCGACCCCTCCGCGGGTGCAGGATGAGCGGATGGACGATGCCCAGGACTTCACCGGCCTGAAGGCCACCTACGTCAACTGCACGCTCAAGAAGAGCCCCGAGCCCAGTCACACCCAAGGCCTGGTGGACGCCAGCGCCGCAATCATGCGCACGCACGGGGTCGAGGTCGACGTCCTGCGCGCGGTCGACCACGACATCGCAACCGGGGTCTACCCGGACATGCGGGAGCACGGCTGGGAGACCGACGCCTGGCCCGAGATCTATCCCGGCATCCTCGAGAGCGACATCCTCGTGGTCGCCGGCCCGATCTGGCTGGGCGACAACTCGAGCATCACCAAGCAGATCATCGAGCGGATCTACGCGCTGAGCGGCATGCTCAACGACAAGGGCCAGTACCTGTTCTACGGACGGGTTGCGGGCTGCCTCATCACCGGCAACGAGGACGGCATCAAGCACTGCGCGCAGAACGTCCTCTACAGCCTCCAGCACGTCGGCTACACGATCCCGCCCAACGCCGACGCGGGCTGGATCGGCGAGGCCGGCCCGGGGCCGTCGTACCTCGATCCTGGCAGTGGCGGGCCGGACAACGACTTCACCAACCGCAACACGACCTTCATGACCTGGAACCTGATGCACCTCGCGTCGATGCTCCGCGACGCAGGTGGCGTGCCCGGCTACGGCAACCAGCGCTCCGAGTGGGACGCGGGCGCGCGGTTCGATTGGGACAACCCCGAGTACCGCACCTAGGGCGACGTCGGCGACCTCTGTCGGACCCTTCTGGAACGATGGCCGCCGTGCCCGGACCGGTGATCGGAGACGACGGACTCGCGCGGTGCCCCTGGGGTGCCGGCGACCCGGTGATGCTCGGCTACCACGACACGGAGTGGGGGAATCCGGTCAACGGGGAGTCGGCCTACTTCGAGCGACTCACCCTCGAGGCGTTCCAGTCCGGTCTCTCGTGGCGGACGATCCTGAACAAGCGGGAGGCGTTCCGCGAGGCGTTCGCCGGTTTCGACGCCGACGTCGTCGCGGCATACGACGACCGCGACGTGGCCCGGCTGATGGGTGACGCCGGCATCGTCCGCAACCGGCTGAAGGTCGACGCGGCGATCACCAATGCCCGCGCCACTGTCTCGCTCCGGGCCTCGGGCGGGCTCGAGCAGCTCGTTCTTTCCTTCCGGCCGGACGTCGAACCCGTGCCGGAGACCACCGAGGAGATGGCCACCGTTTCGCACGAGTCGACGGCACTGGCGAGGGCGCTGAAGAAGCAGGGATTCGCGTTCGTCGGGCCGACGACGATGTTTGCGCTGATGGAGGCGGTCGGGGTGTTCGACCCGCACCTGATCGGCTGCTTCCGGCGCGGGACGGCCCGCCGCTGACCACAGCGGCCGACGTACCCGCTATTGGTGGTGCCGCCCCGGTGTGACCTCGTTACCGTGCGAAGGTCTGGACGAGGAGGACCCGTGCTCCGACAACTTCGTAGAACAGCGGCCATCGGGGGTCTGACCAGCGTTCTGGCGGTCTTCTCGACCATCACCGGCCCCGTGCCGGGAGCAACGGCGGTCGACGTCGTCGGCGTGCCCTGGACCTGGGGTGGCAACGGCTTCGGTCAGCTCGGCGACGGGACGACCACGTCCCGGCGCACGCCTCGGGCGATCGGCCTCGACAATGTCGTCGACATCCACGGTGGTCGCGAGCACGTGGCGGCGCTGAGGGGCAATGGCACGGTCTGGGTCTGGGGGAGCAACGCCCAGGGCCAGCTGGGCCTGGGCGGCGGCGGGAACCGGTCGACCCCGGTCCAGGTGCCGGGCATCGCCAACGCCGTCGCCGTGGAGACCGGTCACAACTTCACCCTCGCCCTGCTCGGAGACGGGAGCGTCCGGACGTGGGGCCTGAACACCGACGGCCAGCTGGGCGACGGCACCACCACGAGGCGCAACAGCCCGGTGGCTGTCAGCGGCGTCACCGATGCCATCGCGATCGCCGCCGGTCGGAACATGAGTTACGCGATCCGGGCGAACGGCACCGTTCTGGGCTGGGGTCGCAACGACGAGGGCCAGGTCGGCGACGGCACCCGCACCCGTCGGCTGACGCCGGTCCGGGTCGGCACCCTCGCCAACGTGGTCGGCATCGCCGGGGGCCGCGACCACGGCCTGGCTCTGCGCAGCGACGGATCCGTCTGGGCCTGGGGGTCCAACAACTACGGGCAGGTGGGTGACGGCACCACCACGGACCGGACGAGTCCGGTGCAGGTGACCACCGGGATGACCGAGGTCATGGGCGGTGCCCACCATTCCTATGCGCTGCGCACCGACGGACAGGTGATGTCCTGGGGTCGCAACTACCGGGCAAACCTCGGCGACGGGACCACCGTCCGACGGACTCGACCCGTGTTCGTCCGGGGAGTCAGCAACGCGGTCTCGATCGGGTCGGGCCGTGACTTCGGATCCGCTGTCCTCGCCAACGGCAGCGTTCGGACCTGGGGCCACAACGCCTTCGGTCAGCTCGGTGACGGCACGACGGTCAACCGCACGTCCTCGGTCCTGGTGCCTGGTGTGTCGAACGCCGTGAAGTCGGCGGGCGGCGGCGCGGAGTACGCCGTGGTGCTCGTCGGATCCGTCGTGAACTGACGCATCCCGGTCACTCGCTCGGCGGGCGTCTCGACCTGAGTACGGTTCAGCCATGTCTCGTGTGCACGCCTTCACCGACGACGTCCTCGGGGAACTCGACGCCGTCGGGCTGGTCGGGGAGATCCGATCCGGGCGGGCCCGGGTCCCCGACGTCATCGGCGCGGCGATCGCCCGGGCCGAGCGGGTCAATCCCGAGCTCAACGCCATCGTCCACGAGGCGTTCGACCATGCCCGCGAGGTGGCCGCGGATCCGCGCGGCGGCTTCTTCGCCGGCGTACCGACGTTCGTCAAGGACAACGTCGACGTGGCCGGCATGCCCACCCTCCAGGGGACCGACGCGTTCGAGGGGCGGGTCGCCCGGGCCGACGGTGACTTCGCCCGGATGCTGCTCGCGACGGGTCTGATCCCGCTGGGCAAGACCCAGCTCTCGGAGTTCGGCTTCAATGCCTCCGCCGAGCACCCTCGCCTGGGCCCGGTGCGATCCCCCTGGCACCCGGAGCGCACCGCCGGCGCATCGTCGGCGGGATCGGCAGCCCTCGTGGCGGCCGGGGTCGTCCCGTTGGCGCACGCGAACGACGGGGGTGGCTCGATCCGGATCCCGGCGTCGGTGAACGGCCTGGTCGGCCTCAAGCCGACCCGGGACCGGCTCGCCCAGGACAAGGCGCTGCGCGACATGCCGGTGCGGATCGTCAGCGACGGCGTGGTGACCAGATCGGTCCGCGACACTGCCGCCTTCTATCGCGAGGCCGAGAAGGTCTACCGCAACCTCGAGCTGCCACCGATCGGCGACATCACCCGCCCGGGAAAGACGCGGCTCGAGATCGCCGTGGTCACCGAGGGCATCGGCCGCCGGGCGACACCCGAGGTGACCGAGCTGACGCTCAAGACCGCCGCTCTCCTGGAGGAGCTCGGGCATCGGGTCCGGGAGATCGAGCAACCACTGCCCACGACCCTCAAGGACGACTTCCTCCTGTACTGGTCGCTGCTCGCCTTGTTCACCGTGCGGACCGGCCGGCGTACCTTCGGTCGCTCCTGGGACCCCGCCCAGCTCGACAACCTCACGCTGGGACTCGCCCGCCACTCGGCCCGCCGCCTGCACCGGCTGCCCCTGGCCATCGCCCGGCTCAGGCGGAGCCGCCGGTGGTCCCGCGACTTCTTCTCCTCCCACGACGTGGTGCTCACGCCGACCCTGGCCACCGAGACTCCCGTCATCGGGCACCTGGCGCCCGTGAACGACTACGACACGATCATGGACCGGCTGCTGGACTGGGTGGCGTTCACGCCGCTGCAGAACGCCACCGGCGACCCGGCCGTCAGCCTGCCGCTGACGACCACGGCCGCGGGTCTGCCGCACGGCATGATGTTCGCCGCCGGGGCAGGACGCGAGGCCAGGTTGCTGGCGCTTGCCTACGAGCTCGAGGAGGCCCGTCCCTTCGCCCGGATCCACGCCTGAAATGCCGGGAAATGGCGTGGTTGAGCCGATTTCCTGATCGCGTCAGGGCCTGTGTATCCTCATCGGTCGTTGCCCCTTTAGCTCAGACGGCAGAGCGTCTCCATGGTAAGGAGAAGGTCTACGGTTCGATTCCGTAAAGGGGCTCTGGGTTGGGGTTCCGACACTGCTTCGGTGGTCGTCACATCCCGTCCCGGTGGCGGGGTAGCTCAGGTGGTTAGAGCACACGGCTCATAATCGTGGTGTCGCGGGTTCGAGTCCCGCCCCCGCTACTTCGAACGACAGGCAACAACCGACTGAAGGACTTCCCGTGGCCAGCAAGAGCTCCGACGTTCGCCCCAAGATCACGCTCGCCTGCGTGGACTGCAAGGAGCGCAACTACATCACCAAGAAGAACCGTCGCAACGACCCCGACCGCATGGAGCTCTCGAAGTTCTGCCCGCGTTGCCGCAAGCACACCGCTCATCGCGAGACCCGCTGAGCGGTTCCGCAGCACTCCGCTCGAGGGCGGCCACCCGTGGTGGGTGGCCGCCCTCGCGCCGTTTTGTCACACGCTCGCGGGCTGCGGTGCCTGGTCGACCGGGGCGGTGACCGCGTGGGCCCGCCGGGGAAGCAGGGCGAGCGCGAGCCCGGCCAGCGCCCACCCGGTGAGGACCAGCAGGGGGACCGCGGCGCCGGCGCCGTCGAAGTACGCCGTCGACCGTAGGGCGGAGCCCAGGGCGCCCGGGGGTAGCAGCTGCCCCAACGCGCCCCAGCCCTCGGGCAGCAGCTCCGGAGCGGAGGCCACTCCCGACAGCGGGTTGCCGAGCAACACCATGGTGAGGGCGCCGATGCCGATGCCGGCCAGGCCGAGCCGGCTCGCCAGCCCGACCAGGGACAGGGAGACGGCGGCCAGCCCGAGCGCGATCACGCCGGCGTTCGCCAGGTAGCTGCCGCCAAGGACGTCCAACCAGCCCTGCAGCAGGCCGCCAAGTACCAGGCCACCCATCGCGGAGACGGTCAGGGCTCCCGCGACGGCGAGTCGGCGGTCGCGCAGCCGCAGCCAGAGCGCTGCGCCGGTGATGATCCCGCCGAGCACCATGGGGAGGGCGCCGGAGCGGAACACGCCGCCCAAGGGGTCGCCCGCGGGCAGTGGCGCGACGTCGGTGACGGTGACCGGGGGTTGTCCCTGGGCCTGGGCCTGCTCGGCTACGCGCTCGAGCAGCTCCGCCACGGCCGGGGACGCGGAGGGAGCCACCAGCACCTCGGCCCCGTCGGGGCCGAACACGAAGGCGCCGTACACGTCGCGGTCCTCGATCGCCCGGACGGCGTCCTCGCGGGAGCCGATCTGGGTGAGGGCGAAGGAGTCCTCACCCAGGGCGGTCGACGTCCCTTGCTCGAGTGCGTCGGCGGCCTCGGGGGGTCCGACCACCGCCACCGGGACGTCGTGCGGAGCGCTCTCGCTGACCGGCCAGGTGAAGGCGACCAGGAAGATGGCGAGCAGCGTGGTGATGCCGAGCGCGGCGCCCACCAGGTGCCGTAAAGATGTGGTGTCCATGTCTTCGTTGCCTCTCAAAAGGAATGTTCGTTCGGTTTTGTTCATACTGCGCCACGGAGTGCCGATTTGTCAAGAACGAATGTTCGTTTTAGGGTGAGGACATGCCCAAGGTCTCCGACGAACACCGTGCCGCCCGCCGCCAGCAGATCGTCTCGGCCGCCATGCGCTGCGTGGCCCGCGAGGGCTTCCACAAGACGACGATGGCCCACGTGATCGCCGAGTCCGGCCTGTCGGCCGGAGCGGTCTACGGCTACTTCAAGGGCAAGACGGACCTGATCAAGGCGATCGCCGAGGGCAGTGCCGGCGGCCTCGCCGGCGCGCTGGTCGCGATCGCCGACGGTCCCGGGACCGTCACCGTCCCCGGTGCCGTGCGTTCCCTGGTGACGAAGATCGACGAGATCGCCGGCCAGGACGACGCCAACGTCGCCCGGGTCGCCCTGCACGCGTGGGCCGAGGCCGCACGCAGCGACGAGGTGCGGGAGGTGGTCCGGGACAACGTGGCTCTGCTCCATGCCGGCTGGGTGCGGGTCCTGCAGCGTGCCGAGGCCGACGGCAATCTCGAGCCTGGCGGCGACCATGCGGTGATGGCGCGCATCCTGGTCGGCCTGATGCCGGGCTTCCTGGTCCAGGGGCTGCTGCTGGGGGAGACCGACGGCCCCACCTACGCAGACGGGTTCGCTGATCTCCTCGCCCGGATGCCGCGCGAGGAGCCCGCTGTTCCTTCCTAGCCGGGTCGCTACATTGACGACATGCCGATCGACCAGTCACTCGTCGGGCGCGCCTTTCCCCCGACCCGGCCATACGCCGTGTCCGAGGAGAAGGTGCGGGAGTTCGTGACCGCGACCGGCGGCGCGTACGACGGCGGGGCCGCGCCGGCGACCTTCCCGATCGTGCTCGCCTTCGACGCGATGAACACCTTCCTCGAAGCCGAGCAGATCGACTTGTTCCGGATCGTGCACGGCGAGCAGCGGTTCAGCTATGAGCGGGCGGTGGTGCCGGGAGACGAGCTCACGGCGACGCTCACCGTCTCGTCGCTGCGCCAGATCGGTGGCAACGACATCATCGGCACGCGCAGCGAGATCACCGACGACTCCGGGGCCCTCGTCTGTGTCACATCCGCCACCCTGGTCCACCGCGGAGCCGAGGAGTGAGCGCCGCACCGCTGGAGCCGGGCGCCGCGCTCGAGCCGCAGACGTACGTCGTACGCCGTTCCGATCTCGTCCGCTACGCCGGAGCCAGCGGCGACTTCAACCCGATCCACTGGTCGGACCGGGTCGCCACGGCCGTCGGACTGCCCGGGGTCATCGCCCACGGGATGTTCACGATGGCGCTCGCGGCCCGCGCCGTGGACGCCTGGGCCGACGGCCGGGAGGTCGCCGAGCTCGGCTGCAAGTTCACCAACCCCGTCGTGGTCCCCGACGACGACACCGGCGTCGAGGTCCGGGTTGCCGGGACCGTCAAGGATGTGACCGACGACCGGGCCACCCTCGCGCTCGAGGTCACCTGCGCGGGCCAGAAGGTGCTGGGCATGCCCAAGGCAGTCGTGCGTGTCTGAGCTCCTCCGCGACCACACCACCCTGCGTCTCGGCGGACCCGCCGCCAGGTTCGTCACCGCCTCGACCGAGGCCGAGCTCGTCGACGCGGTGCGGGCCGCGGACGAAGCGGGGGATCCGGCGCTGGTGCTCGCAGGGGGCAGCAACCTGGTCGTCGCGGACGAGGGCTTCGCCGGCACCGTGGTGAAGGTGGCGACCACCGGTGTCGAGGCCGACTCCGACGATCCCGACGACCTGGCCTGCCTGGGCGCCGTCACGGTGACCGTCGCGGCGGGCGAGAACTGGGACGACGTCGTGGCTCGGGCAGTCCGGTCCGGCTGGGTCGGCATCGAAGCGCTCTCGGGCATCCCGGGGTCGGTGGGCGCCACCCCGATCCAGAACGTCGGCGCGTACGGCCAGGAGGTCTCCCAGACCATCGCCTCCGTGCGGGTGTGGGACCGCAAGCTGCGCGGGCTGCGGACCTTCGCCAACACCGACTGCGGCTTCACCTACCGGAGCAGCAGGTTCAAGGCCGACCCAGGTCGCCACGTCGTCCTCGACGTCACCTTCCTGCTCAAGCAAGGAACCCTCGGCGCTCCGGTCCGATACGCCGAGCTGGCGGCCACCCTTGGCCTCGAGCTCGGGGAGCGGGCGCCGATGGAGGACGTCCGCGCCGCGGTGCTCGGGCTCCGCGGCGGCAAGGGCATGGTGCTCGACCCGGACGACCACGACACCTGGAGCGCCGGGTCCTTCTTCACCAACCCGTTCGTCGACCCCGACGCGGTGCCGGCCGGCGCCCCGGCCTGGCCGCAACCCGACGGCACCGTCAAGACCAGCGCCGCGTGGCTGATCGAGCGCGCCGGGTTCGCGAAGGGTCATGGCAATGGTCGCGTCGCCCTGTCCACCAAGCACACCCTCGCCCTCACCAACCGCGGCGACGGCACCACCGCCGAGCTGCTTGCTCTTGCCCGCGAGATCCGCGACGGCGTCGAGCACCGTTTCGGCATCCGGTTGGTCAACGAGCCGGTCATCCTCGGCACCGACCTCTGACCTTTCGTCGGCTGAGGTGCGAAGGCGCTTTCGAGGCTCGCTACGGGCGCGCCTCAACCGGTGCGAGTGGGTGCCGGCGCGGTCAGCCACGCGTCGATGTCGCTCAGCACGGAAGTCCGGACGTCGTCCGGAGCGCAGGAGGCGCGGATGGACATCCGGGCCAGCTCGGCGAGCTGGTCGTCGGTGAGCTCATGGGCCGCGCGCATGGTGGCGTACTGACCCGCCAGCCTGGATCCGAACAGGAGGGGGTCGTCGGCGCCGAGGGCGACGGTCGCGCCGGCCGCGAGCAGCTCCGGGAGCGGGACCGAAGTGAGGTCGGAGTAGACACCCAGCGCGACGTTCGAGACCGGGCACACCTCGAGGGGCACGCCCGCCGCCACGATCCGGTCCAGCAGGGCGGGATCCTCCGCCGCGCGGACGCCGTGCCCGAGCCGGCCCGCGTGCAGCTCGTCCAGGCACACCCGGACGTGGTCGGGGCCGCGCAGCTCGCCGCCATGGGGGACCAGCACCAGCCCGGCCCGCTCGGCGATCCGGAACGCGGGTGCGAACTCAGAAGTGGCCCCGCGACGCTCGTCGTTGGAGAGCCCGAAGCCGACCACCCCGTTGCCGGCGTACTGCGCCGCCAGCCGTGCCAGCGTCCGGGCGTCCAGGGGATGCCGGGTGCGGTTGGCCGCGATCACGACGGCCATCCCGAGACCGGTGTCGTGTGAGGCGGCGGCCACGGCGTCCAGTACCAGGTCGGTGAACTCGGTGATCCCCCCGAACCGGGCGGCGTACCCGCTCGGGTCCACCTGGATCTCCAGCCAGCGACCCCCGTCGCGGACGTCGTCCTCGGCCGCCTCGCGCGCCAGCCGGCGTACGTCGGCCGGCGTTCGCAGCACGGAGCGGGCGACGTCGTAGAGGCGCTGGAAACGGAACCAGCCCTTCTCGTCGGCTGCGGACAGCTCGGGCGGCCACTCCGAGACCAGCGACTCGGGCAACGTGATGCCGTCTCGCTCGGCCAGCTCCAGCAAGGTCTCGTGCCGCATCGACCCCGTGAAGTGGAGGTGCAGGTGCGCCTTCGGCAGCTCGTCCAGATCCCTCTGTTGCGGCAAGGAGCCGAGCAGGCGGGAGTTCAACGGAGGAGCGAAGCGGGGGAGGGGAACTCGCGCCGGCTCGGCGACCCCGACGACGGCGGCGACATCCGCGCAGACCGCAACCACTGGGGGGTGACTTGAACAGTGACCACGGCGGCTCCTCTCGCTTCGCTGCGCTACGCGAAGAGCTTCTGCAACCGGGTGATTCCCTCGACCAGGTCGTCGTCTCCGAGTGCGTAGGACATCCGGAGGTAGCCCGGGGACCCGAAGGCCTCACCCGGGACGACGGCCACCTCGGCCTCGTCGAGGATGTACTCGGCGAGGCCCGCGGACGAGTCGATCACCCGGCCGCCGTACTCCTTGCCCAGCAGCCCCTTCACCGACGGGTAGGCATAGAACGCACCCTGCGGGGTCGGGCAGACAACGCCGTCGATCTCGCCCAGCATCGAGACTATGGTCCGGCGCCTGCGGTCGAACGCGGCCTTCATCTCGTCCACGGCCGCCAGGTCCCCCGAGACGGCCGCGAGGGCCGCGCGCTGGGCGACGTTGGCCACGTTGGACGTGGCATGCGACTGCAGGTTGGTGGCGGCCTTGACCAGGTCCTTCGGACCGATCATCCAACCGACCCGCCAGCCGGTCATCGCGTAGGTCTTGGCGACCCCGTTGACCACCACACAGTTGTCGGTGAGGTAGGGGCAGAGCACCGGCATCGAACCCGTGTCCACGCCGTCGTAGACGAGGTGCTCGTAGATCTCGTCCGTCAGCACCCACAACTGGTTGTCTTCAACCCATCGCCCGATCGTCCGGATCTCGTCGGCGGTGTAGACGGCACCGGTCGGATTGGACGGGGAGACGAACAGCAGGACCTTGGTCTTCGGGGTCCGCGCCGCCTCCAGCTGGTCGACCGTCACCTTGTAGTCCTGGGTCTCGTCGGCCAGGACCTCGACCGGGACTCCGCCGGCGAGGTGGATGGCTTCGGGGTACGTCGTCCAGTACGGCGCGGGGACGATCACCTCGTCGCCCGGGTCGAGCATGGCGGCGAACGCGGCGTAGATCGCCTGCTTGCCGCCGTTGGTGACCAGTACCTGTGCCGGCTCGACGGTGTATCCGCTGTCGCGTTCGGTCTTCTCGGCGATGGCCTTCTTGAGCTCCGGAAGGCCCCCGGCCGGCGTGTAGCGATGGTTCTTCGGGTCCCTGCACGCCTCGACCGCAGCCTCGACGACGTAGTCCGGAGTGGCGAAGTCGGGCTCGCCCGCTCCGAACCCGATCACCGGGCGTCCTTCGGCCTTGAGCGACTTGGCCTTGGCGTCGACCTTGAGGGTGGCGGACTCGGCGATGCTGCCGATCCGCTGTGAGACGCGGCGGTCCCGCGGGGAGGAGTCGGCCTGGCTGGGGCGTGTCATGGCACCCATCGTAGAGCCCGTCGCAGAGCCCGGGATCCGGCCCGAAATGCCCGGTTTGGACGGAGCCTCGGTGTTCCCCGTAGACTCCACGATTGGTGGTTTCTCCACATGCTCCTGCCTGCCCGCAGGGCTGCTAGCGGGAGACATCGGAGGGCACTAGCTCAACTGGCAGAGCATCGGTCTCCAAAACCGAAGGTTGGGGGTTCAAGTCCCTCGTGCCCTGCAAGGTCAAGAGGCCGATGTACGAAGGTGAACACGGAAAGGTGAACGCGTGACCGAGAGCAAGGCGGCTCGTCGCGAGGGCGGCAGCGCCGAGAAGCGGACCAGTCCGGTCACCTTCTACCGCCAGGTCGTCGCCGAGCTGCGCAAGGTGGTCTGGCCGACGCAGGAGCAGCTGGTCACCTACTTCCTGGTCACGATGGTCTTCGTGGTCTTCTTCATGGCCCTGGTCTCGGCGCTCGACCTGGCCTTCGGCAAGCTGGTCTTCGAGGTCTTCACCGGCCAGGACACGCAGTGAGCACCGCCGCGACCCGGTCGCGGCGCTGAGCCGGCCCGGCGGCCGCCGGGACCGAGTACAAGACGAAATCGAGTGACGGAGCAACACGTGTCGGAGCAGTACGACTCGGTCGAGGCCGAGGAGACCGCCAGCACCGAAGCGACCCCTGAGGTCGAGGCGCAGGCCCCCGAGCCGACCGCGGAGCCCGCGGCCGAGACGGACGTCGGGGCCACCGAGCCCCCGGCCGCACCTGTCGACGAGGCGCCGGCTGACGAAGCGCCGGTTGACGAGGCGCCGGTTGACGACGCGCCGGTTGACGAAGCGCCGGCCGATGAGGCACCCGTCGAGGATGCAGCGGCTGACGAGGCTCCCGCCGAGGAGGCAGCGGCCGACGAAGCACCGGCTGACGAAGCGCCTGCCGACGAGGCAGTGGCTGACGAGGCAGGACGAGGCAGGTCGAGGATGCAGTGGTTGACGAGGCCCCGGTTGACGAGGCTCCGGCCGATGAGGCCGCCGATGAGGCCGCCGATGAGGCCGCCGATGAGGCCGCCGATGAGGCCGCGGAGTCGGAGGACGACCCGCTCGAGGCGTTCCGCCAGGAGCTGTGGGCCAAGTCCGGCGACTGGTTCGTCGTGCACACCTACTCCGGCATGGAGAACCGGGTGAAGTCCAACCTGGAGAACCGCATCATCTCCCTCAACATGGAGGACTACATCCACGAGATCGTGGTCCCCACCGAAGAGGTCGCCGAGATCAAGAACGGCCAGCGCAAGATGGTCAAGCGCACGGTCCTGCCCGGCTACGTCCTGGTCCGGATGGACCTCACCGACGAGTCCTGGGCAGCCGTCCGCCACACCCCGTCGGTGACTGGCTTCGTCGGCCACAGCCACCAGCCGGTCCCGCTGAGCATGGCCGAGGTCGAGAACATGCTTGCCCCAGCCGTCGTGGCCTCCGCCGAGGCGGCCTCGGTTGCCGCCGGCGCCCCCGCCGCGTCCGGTGGTTCGGCAGCGCGCAAGCCCGTCGAGGTGGCCGACTTCGACGTCTCCGACTCGGTGATGGTCGTGGACGGACCGTTCGCCACGCTGCACGCGACGATCACCGAGATCAACGCGGAAGCCCAGAGGGTCAAGGCCCTCGTCGAGATCTTCGGCCGGGAGACCCCGGTCGAGCTGAGCTTCAGCCAGATTCAGAAGGTCTGAGGCCTGCCCCGAGCTAGCTCGGGGCAGACAAGCCTCAGAGGTTGAGGAGCGTCGACGTACGCCTGAGCGAAGCGAAGGGGTGCGGGACGTGTCTCGAAACCCGGTAAGAGAACCAGCAACACAAGTGGCAGGGGGAACCATCCCCGTCATGACCACGAGAGAGAAAGAGAAGAAGCAATGCCTCCCAAGAAGAAGGTCGCCGCACTCGTCAAGGTGCAGCTCCAGGCAGGCGCAGCAACCCCGGCTCCGCCGGTGGGTACCGCTCTCGGTCCCCACGGCGTCAACATCATGGAGTTCTGCAAGGCCTACAACGCGCAGACCGAGTCGATGCGCGGCAACGTCATCCCCGTCGAGATCACGATCTACGAAGACCGTTCGTTCACGTTCATCACCAAGACTCCGCCTGCCGCTGAGCTGATCAAGAAGGCCGCCGGCCTCCAGAAGGGCTCGGGTGTCCCGCACAAGGAGAAGGTCGGCAAGCTGACCAAGGACCAGGTGCGCGAGATCGCCGAGACCAAGATGCCCGACCTCAACGCCAACGACGTCGAGGCCGCCATGAAGATCGTCGAGGGAACCGCCCGCTCCATGGGCGTCCGCACCGACTGATCCAGAGACTGAACCACCCACAGCACCACGTGGCAGGACGGCGCTCGTCCGAACCACAACTGGAAGAGAGAGAACCAGACCATGCAGCGCAGCAAGACCTACCGCGCAGCGGCCGAGCAGTTCGACCAGGACGAGCTCTACGCCCCGCTGACCGCGATCAAGTTCGCCAAGAACGGCAGCAAGAAGAAGTTCGACGAGACCGTGGACGTCGTCATGCGACTCGGCGTCGATCCCCGCAAGGCCGACCAGATGGTGCGCGGCACCGTCAACCTGCCGCACGGCACGGGCAAGACCGCACGAGTCCTCGTCTTCGCCAACGCGGAGAAGGCCGAGGCAGCCCGTGAGGCGGGTGCCGACGTCGTCGGTGGCGACGAGCTCATCGAGAAGGTCAACGGCGGCTGGCTCGACTTCGATGCCGTCGTGGCTACCCCGGACATGATGGGCAAGGTGGGCCGCCTCGGCCGCGTCCTCGGCCCCCGTGGCCTGATGCCCAACCCCAAGACCGGAACGGTGACCCCGGACGTGGCCAAGGCCGTGTCCGACATCAAGGGCGGCAAGATCGAGTTCCGCGTGGACCGGCATGCCAACCTGCACTTCATCATCGGCAAGGCCTCTTTCACCGAAGGCCAGCTCGCGGAGAACTACGCCGCCGCGCTCGAGGAAGTGCTCCGGCTCAAGCCGGCCAGCTCCAAGGGCCGCTACATCCGGAAGGTCACCCTGTCGACGACCATGGGCCCCGGAGTCCAGGTCGACCCGAACCGCACCAAGGACGTCGCGGTCGAGGACGAGCCCGCCTCGGCCTGATCCAGACACCCTCAGCAACGCGCACTGGCCCGCCTGATGTTCTGGCGGGTCACTGCGATTTGCGGGAGGGCTGTCCTGGCCGTAGAGTTCCCACTCGAAACCAGAGACCGCCGGTTGTCATGCCGCATCAGCAGCACGACCGAAGGTTCCGCGTGACGCGGACGGCCAGCGCAGGTGACAGAGCACGATCCTCGCGATCGCCACGCCCTGGGCCTGCGCCTGGGGCGTTCGTCGTACCGAGGGCCGGCGCGGTGGTCTCCCAGCCCGGAAGGAGACCCATGGCGCGGCCAGAGAAGGCAGCCGCCGTCGCGGAGATCGTTGAGTCGTTCAACGGTGCCGCGGGCGCTGTGCTGACCGAGTACCGCGGTCTCACCGTGAAGCAGCTGCAGGAACTGCGGCGATCCCTCGGTGCGAACGCCAACTACGCCGTGGTCAAGAACACGCTCGCCAAGATCGCCGCCTCCGAGGCCGGCATCGACGGCTTCGAGGACCTGCTCACCGGTCCGACCGCCATCGCCTTCATCAACGGCGACGTGGTCGAGGCGGCGAAGGGCCTGCGTGACTTTGCCAAGGCGAACCCCACCCTCGTCATCAAGGGTGGCGTCCTGGACGGCAAGCCGCTCGACGCGAAGGAGATCGGCAAGCTCGCCGACCTCGAGTCGCGCGACGTGCTGATGGGCAAGCTGGCGGGTGCGATGCTCGCGTCGCTCACCCAGGCCGTCCACCTGCTCAACGCCCCGATCTCGCAGGCTGCCCGGCTCGCCGGCGCCCTGCAGGCGAAGGCGTCGCAGGACCCCACGATCCTCGCAGGTGGTGCCGGAAGCCCGGTTGCCGCCGAGGAGGCCCCGGCCGAGGCTGCCGCCGCGGACGAGGCCCCCGCTGACGAGGCGCCCGCCGCAGAGGAGGCTCCCGCAGAGGAGCCCGCCGCTGCCGAGGCCGCCTCCGACGAGGGCGACAACGCCGAGGCCTGACCGGGCCCGGCAGACCACCTGAAACCGGCCCACGGAGACACCGGCGGGCCACAGACTGGAAGGAAACGCCATCATGGCGAAGCTCACGCACCGACGAGCTGCTCGACGCGTTCAAGGAGATGACCCTCATTGAGCTGAGCGAGTTCGTCAAGCAGTTCGAGGACACCTTCGGCGTGACCGCCGCTGCCCCGGTTGCCGTTGCGGCCGCCCCGGCCGCGGGCGGCGCTGCGGGCGAGGCCGGCGGCGACGCGGGCGGCGAGCAGGAAGAGTTCGACGTCATCCTCGACGCTGCGGGCGACAAGAAGATCAACGTCATCAAGGAGGTGCGCGCCCTGACCTCCCTCGGCCTGAAGGAGGCCAAGGACCTGGTCGAGGCCGCGCCGAAGCCGGTCCTGGAGAAGGTCGCCAAGGACGCGGCCGAGAAGGCCAAGGAAGCCCTCGAGGGCGCCGGCGCCACCGTCACCCTCAAGTGACGATCCGCTGACCCGCACAACGGGGCGGGCCACCTTCGGGTGGCCCGCCCCTGTTTCCGTTACTGCGGCCGGTAGGGTTCTCCGATCGGATCGGAGAACAGGTGTCCACCGATGTCACCTCCGGTGACTGGGCGTGAATTGTTGCGTAACCTCGCGCGCGGTACCCCGTTGTTACTGACGAGTGGGGCGAACAGGCTGGTGCGTGCCCGTGGGTGCGTGCGCCGTGCGAGCACCCGGTCGGGTGAGAGGGAGAAGGCAGCGCATGGGCGTGGAGATCGTGGTCGACGACTTGACCAAGTCGTTCGGCAAACAACTCATCTGGGGGGACGTGACGCTCACCGTCCCCGCCGGTGAGATCTGCGTCATGCTCGGGCCCTCCGGAACGGGCAAGTCGGTCTTCCTGAAATGCCTCATCGGACTGCTCAAGCCCGACAAGGGCTCGATCGTCATCGAGGGCACCGACATCGCGAGCTGCTCGGAGAAGGATCTCTACGAGATCCGCAAGCTCTTCGGCGTGCTGTTCCAGGACGGCGCCATGTTCGGCTCGATGAACCTCTACGACAACGTCGCCTTTCCGCTGCGCGAGCACACCAAGAAGAGCGAGTCCGAGATCCGGGACATCGTCATGGAGAAGATGGACCTCGTCGGCCTGATCGGTGCCGAGGACAAGCTGCCGGGCGAGATCTCCGGCGGGATGCGCAAACGCGCCGGCCTGGCGCGGGCCCTCGTCCTCGACCCCGAGATCGTGCTCTTCGACGAGCCGGACTCCGGCCTCGACCCGGTCCGGACGGCGTTCCTCAACCAGCTCATCGTCGACCTCAATGCGCAGATCGACGCCACCTTCCTGATCGTGACCCACGACATCAACACCGCCCGCACCGTTCCGGACAACATCGGGCTGCTCTACCACCGGCACCTGGCCATGTTCGGACCCCGCGAGATGCTGCTGTCCTCGGAGGAGCCGGTGGTCCGCCAGTTCCTCAATGCCCAGAAGGTCGGTCCGATCGGCATGTCCGAGGAGAAGGACGCCGACGAGCTCGAGGCCGAGAAGGACCAGGAGCTGCCGCCGCTGCCGCCGATCCCGCCGCAGATCGAGCCTTCCAACGGCATCCCGCGCCGCAGCCAGCGAGAGCCCGGCGCATGGTGCCGGGACAACGGCATCACCCCGCCGCAAGGATCCTTCGAGGAGAACATGTCGATGGCCCCGGGCGGAGCCTGATCAGGAAATGTCCTCGATCACCGCATCCCGGGCACTCGCCCCGATCGGTACCGCCGGCAAGCTGTTCGCCTTCGGCCTGGACGTCGGGCGCAGCCTGTTCCGGCGACCGTTCCAGCTGCGCGAGTTCATTCAGCAGGCCTGGTTCATCGCCTCGGTGACGATCATCCCGACGGCCCTGGTCGCGATTCCGTTCGGGGCGGTGATCGCGCTCCAGGTCGGAGGTCTGATCAAGCAGTTCGGCGCCCAGTCGTTCACCGGCTCGGCCGCGGTCCTCGCCGTGGTCCGCGAGGCCGGCCCGATCGCCACGTCGCTGCTGATCGCGGGCGCGGGGGGTTCCGCCATCGCCGCCGACCTCGGAGCCCGCAAGATCCGCGAAGAGCTCGACGCGATGATGGTGCTCGGCATCGACCCGATCCAGCGGCTCGTGGTGCCGCGGGTCCTCGCGTGCATGCTCGTCGCGGTGTTCCTCAACGGCCTGGTCAGCGTCGTCGGCGTCGCCGGCGGCTACGTCTTCAACGTCGTCCTGCAAGACGGCACTCCAGGGGCCTATTTAGCCAGCTTCACAGCCCTGGCACAGTTACCGGACCTGTGGCAGGGCATGGCGAAGGCTCTGGTGTTCGGTCTGATCGCGGCCATCGTCGCGTGCTACAAGGGGATGAATGCCGCCGGCGGTCCGAAGGGTGTCGGCGACGCGGTGAACGAGTCCGTCGTCATCAGCTTCATGCTCCTGTTCGTCGTCAACTTCGTGATGAGCGCGATCTACTTCCAGCTCGTGCCGCCGAAGACGGGTTGACGCCATGGCCAACTTTTCATCGGTGAAGTCTGTCTACGAGCGCCCGGCCCGGAAGCTCGACCACCTCGGCGAAGAGCTCGCGTTCTACGTCAAGGCACTCGCGTGGACCCCGCGCACGATCCGCCGCTACAAGAAGGAGATCCTCCGGATCCTGGCCGAGGTCACCCTCGGCTCCGGAGCGCTCGCCGTCATCGGCGGCACCGTCGGCGTCATCACGGCCATGTGCTTCTTCACCGGCACCGAGGTCGGGTTGCAGGGCTATGCCGCCCTCAACCAGATCGGCACCGCCGCGTTCTCGGGGTTCGTCTCCGCCTACTTCAACACCCGCGAGATCGCGCCGTTGGTCGCGGCCATCGCCCTGGCGGCCACCGTGGGCTGTGGGTTCACCGCCCAGCTCGGCGCGATGCGGATCTCGGAGGAGGTCGACGCGCTCGAGGTGATGGCGATCCCGTCGCTGCCCTTCCTGGTCACGACCCGGATCATCGGCGGCCTGATCGCCATCATCCCGCTGTACGTCGTCGGCCTGCTCGCGTCGTACTTCGCGACGCGGTTGACCGTCACGCAGTTCTTCGGGCAGAGCGCGGGCACCTATGACCACTACTTCAACCAGTTCCTGCCGCCCGGCGACGTCTTGTGGTCGTTCGGCAAGGTGCTGGTCTTCGCGGTGGTCGTGATCCTGATCCACTGCTACCACGGCTACACGGCTTCCGGCGGGCCGGCCGGGGTGGGTGTGGCCGTGGGCCGCGCCGTCCGCACCAGCATCGTCGCCATCAACATCATCGACCTGTTCCTGTCCATGGCGATCTGGGGCACCACCACGACCGTTCGGTTGGCGGGGTGATCTGACGATGCGCCTCGCCCGGAGCCACAAGCTGCTCGGTGTCCTGTTCCTCTGCCTGCTCCTCGTGGGGGTCTGGTTCACCTACAGCATCTTCACCAAGAAGTTCACCGAGTACGACGAGGTGACCCTGCAGACGTCGAAGATCGGCCTGCAGCTGCCGAGTCGGGCCGACGTCAAGGTCCGCGGGGTGATCGTCGGCGAGGTCCTGGAGTTCGACGCCACCGAGGAGGGCGCCGATCTCACCCTCGGCATCTATCCCAGCCAGATGGACACGATCCCGGCCAACGTCACCGGCTCGATCGTCCCCAAGACCCTCTTCGGCGAGAAGTACGTCTCGCTCGAGATCCCCGACTCCGGTGCCGAAGGGCAGCTGCAGACCGCCGACGTGATCGACCGCACCGACGTCTCGATCGAGGTCGAGGAGGTCCTGTCCGACCTCTACCCGCTCCTCCGTACGGTCCAGCCGGCCGACATCAACATGACGCTGAACGCGATGGCCACCGCGCTCGAGGGTCGGGGCGAGCGGATCGGTGAGAACCTCGAGACGGTCGACAGCTACCTCAAGCGGGTCAACCCGCAGATCCCCGACATCGTCGAGGACCTCAGGCTGACCGCCCGGGTGTCGGACGTGTACGCCGACGTGATGCCGGAGATCGCGGCCATCCTGCGCAACACGATCACCACCACGCAGACCCTCGAGGGCCGGGAGGCGAAGCTGCAGGCTCTGTTCAACGACGTGGCGGCCTTCTCCGACACCTCGCGCGACTTCCTCGACCAGAACGGCGACAACCTGATCCGGCTCGGTGAGCTCAGCCAGGCCCAGCTGGAGGTCTTCGCGAAGTACGCCCCGGAGTATCCCTGCCTCACCGGTGGCATCGTCCGGGCCGGCGAGCTCCAGGCGGAAGCCTTCCGCGACTTCACTCTGCACATCGTCCTGGAGACGCTCCCGAGCCAGCCGCGTGGCTACAAGCCCTCCGACCAGCCGCGGTTCGGAGAGACCCGCGGGCCCAGCTGCCTGCGGCTGCCCAACCCGCCGTGGTCGCAGTCCAACCCGGTCCGCCACCAGCCGAACATGGACGACGGCGTGGACGAGCCCACAGGCAAGGGCACCAGCCGGGTGGCGCCAGGCTTCGAGGCCAACGGTGCCGGGTACGCCGGCAGCCCGGAGGAGTCCGCCCTCCTGAAGTCGCTGCTCGGCCCCTCGCTCGGACTGACCGCCGGGGACGTCCCCGACCTCGGGGTTCTGCTCCTGGGGCCGATGGCGCGCGGAGCGGAGGTGAGCCTCCGATGAGCGTCCTCGACAAGAAGACGGCTGTCGACCTCACCAAGCTGGTGATCTTCATCGTGGTCACGACGGTGGCGACGAGCCTGCTCGTGGTGACGATCGGCAACGTCTCGTTCGCCGGCAGCAAGGAGTACCACGCGGAGTTCGTGGACGCGACCGGCGTGGTCAAGGGCGACGACGTCCGCATCGCCGGCGTGAAGGTCGGTGTCGTCAAGGACGTCGAGATCTCCGACCGGACCCGCGCCCTGGTCACCTTCACCGTCGACGACGGCACGGCGATGACGGGTGCCACCAACGCGGCCATCCGCTATCGCAACCTGGTCGGGCAGCGCTACATCTCGCTGACGCAGGAGATCGGGGACGCCCAGCAGCTGGACGAGGGAGCGACCATCCCGGTCACCCAGACCTCACCGGCGCTGGACCTCACCGTGCTCTTCAACGGATTCAAGCCGTTGTTCCAGGCGCTCTCGCCCGCCGACCTCAACAAGCTCTCCTACGAGGTCGATCCAGGTGTTCCAGGGGGAGGGCGGCACGCTGGAGGGGCTGCTCGCCCACACCGCCTCGGTGACCCAGACCCTCGCGGCGCGTGACCAGGTCATCGGGGACCTCATCGACAACCTCAACGAAGTGCTGGTCACCATCGGCGACCGTGACGAGCAGCTGACCGAGCTGATCACCTCCTTCCGCACGTTCATCGGCGGGCTGAAGGACGACCGCCAGGCGATCCTCGGTTCCCTCGACCAGATCTCCGCGCTCTCGGTGGAGACCGCGACCTGGTGTCCGGGATCCGCAAGCCGTTCGTCGACGACGTCCGCGAGCTCCGCGAGACCGCCAGCAACCTGGACGAGAACAAGGGCGAGCTCGACCGGGCCCTCCAGGTGCTGCCGATCAAGCTCAACAAGGTCGGCCGGACCGCGATCTACGGCTCGTGGTTCAACTTCTACCTGTGCAACTTCACCGGCCGGGTCACGGTGGCCGGGCAGAGCGTTCCGGTCAAGTACAACACCGGCTCCGAGCGATGTGACCTCGAGTGAGCGTTCCCTTCCGTGCGCGCAACCCGGTCATCGTCGGGGCGGTCAGTCTTGCCGTGATGGCGGCCCTGATCCTCGCTGCCTTCCGCGCCCAGGACCTGCCGCTCATCGGCGGCGGTGACACCTACCATGCCGCCTTCGCCGAGTCCGGCGGGCTCAAGCCGAACGACGAGGTCCGGATCGCCGGCGTCCGCGTGGGCAAGGTCGAGTCGGTCGAGCTCGACGGCGACCACGTCCAGGTCACCTTCCGGGTCGACGGCGACGCGGAGTTCGGGGGCGAGACGGCGGCCGCGATCAAGGTCAAGACGCTGCTCGGCGCGATGTTCCTCTCACTGCAGCCGGCCGGTAGCGGCCAGCTGGAGGAGGGCGCGGAGATCCCGGTCGAGCGCACCAGCTCGCCGTACGACGTGGTCGAGGCCTTCTCCGGTCTCGCCGAGACGTCGGAACGGATCGACACCAACCAGCTCGCGCAGTCGCTGACCACCCTCGCCGACCTGACCCGGAACACTCCCGAGGAGTTCCGCGAGGCCCTCGACGGCGTCTCCACGCTGTCGGCGAACGTGGCCGCCCGGGACGAACAGATCAACAGCCTGCTGCAGAACCTGGAGAAGGTGTCCAGCGTCCTCGACGCGCGCGACCAGGACATCATCGCGCTGATGCGCGACTCCGACGTGCTGTTCCGGGCCCTGGTGAAGCGCCGCGAGGCGGTGCACAACCTCCTGGTCTCCACCTCGCAGCTGTCGCGGGAGCTGACCCTCCTGGTCCAGCAGAGCCGCGCGGACCTGAAGCCGGCCCTGACCCACCTCGAGAGCGTCGTCCAGGTCCTGAACAAGAACGAGGACAACATCGACAACAGCCTGCGCCTGATGGCGCCGTTCTACCGGGTCTTCGCCAACACCCTCGGCACCGGCCCGTGGTTCGACACCTACATCCAGAACATGCCGCCGGTGCCCGAGCTCGGGGAAGGGGGTGTCGGCTGATGCGCAGGTTCATCGTCCCCGGCATCATCGTCGCCCTCCTGGCCGCAGCTGCGGTCGTCATGTTCCAGGGCGAGGAGCGCAAGACGCTCACCGCCCACTTCCCGCGGACCATCTCGATCTACGAGGGCAGTGACGTGCGGGTCCTCGGCGTGCCGGTCGGGACCGTCGACACGGTCACGCCGTCGGGCACCGACGTCGTGGTGACCATGTCGTACGACGCCGACACCGAGATCCCGGCCGATGCCGAGGCGGTGATCATCGCGCCGTCCATCGTGGGTGACCGGTTCGTCCAGCTGACGCCCGTCTACGAGGAGGGGGAGGTGCTCGCCGACGGGGCGACCCTCCAGGAGGAACAGACCGCTGTCCCGCTCGAGCTCGACCAGATCTACGAGAGCATGGACGACCTGACCGTGGCTCTCGGCCCGACGGGAGCCAACAGCAACGGAGCGCTCTCGGACCTGCTCGAGACCACCGCGGAGAACTTCGGTGGCCAGGGCGAGCAGTTCCACCAGACCATCCAGGACTTCAGCAGGTTCTCCCAGACCCTGGACAACAACAAGGAGGAGCTCTTCGGCTCCGCCAGGGCACTCGAGGGCTTCATCAGCACACTCGCCGAGAACGACCAGACGGTGCGCCAGTTCAACCAGTCCATGGCCGACGTGTCGACAGTGCTGGCCGGCGAGCGCGGAGAGCTCCGCGCCTCACTGCGGAACCTGGCGACCGCCATGGGCCAGGTCGAATCGTTCGTGCGCGACAACCGGGCGATCCTCGGCCGCAACATCGAGGGCCTCAACCGGGTGGCTCGCGTGTTGGTCAAGCAGCGTGGCGCCCTCGACCAGATCCTCGACGACGCACCACTGGCGCTGAACAACCTCTACCTCACCTACAACCCGCAGGCCGGCACCCTGGACACCCGCGCGAACCTGGGCGAGCTCCCCGGTCAGATCCAGAGCGACCCGGCGACCTTCGTGTGCGGCATCCTGGACCAGGCCGACGACCCCGGTCGCCTGTGCCCGCTCATCGAGGCCGCGTTCAAGAACGGCGGCGCCCCGCGGGCCGGCGCATTCGGCCAGGGCGGAACGAGTCAGCGCGAGCTGTTCGACCCCAGCCTCGGCGGGCTCGTGGAGGTCGAGCGATGAGACACCTCAAGGCCTTCCTCCTCATGATCGTCGCTTCGGTGGCGCTCAGCGGGTGTGACTTCGACGTGTACAGCATGCCGCTGCCCGGTGGGACCGACCTCGGGGAGGACCCGATCACCGTCGACGTCGATGTTCGCCGACGTGCTCGACCTGGTCCCCAAGTCGACCGTGAAGGTCAACGACGTGAGCGTCGGCCAGGTCACCGACATCGAGCTCGAGGGCCAGGTCGCCAGGGTGAGCCTGGCGCTCCAGAACGACGTCGAGCTCCCCGACAACGCGATCGCCGAGCTCCGACAGACCAGCCTCCTCGGGGAGAAGTTCGTGTCGCTCGGTCCCCCCGAAGAGGGTGCGAGCTCCGAGCCGCTCGAAGCCGGGGACGTGATCCCGCTCGAGCGCACCGGCCGCAACCCGGAGGTCGAGGAGGTGCTCGGCGCCCTCAGCCTGCTGCTCAACGGCGGTGGCGTCGCCCAGCTGAAGACCATCGCCAGCGAGCTCAACCTCGCCCTCGAGGGCCGCGAGGACTCCGCCAGGTCGGTGCTGCGCCAGATCGAGATCCTGATGGGTCAGCTCGACGAGAACAAGGCGGACATCGTCAACGCGATCGAGGCGCTGAACCGGCTCGCCATCTCGGTGAACGACCAGCAGGGCACGATCGAGGCCACCCTGGACGAGCTGCCCAGCGCCCTGGACTCCCTCGACCGTCAGCGCAACGACCTGGTCAAGATGCTCAAGGCACTCAACCGGCTCGGCGACGTGGGCGTCCGAGTGATCAGGGCGTCCAAGCAGTCCACCATCGAGTCGTTCCGCCAGTTGACGCCGGTGCTGACAGAGCTGGCCAACACCGGCGACAACTTCGCGAAGTCCTTCCACGTGTTCCTGACCTACCCGTTCGTCGACGAGGTGGTCGGGCGGGACCCCCAGGTCGCCCGCAACCTGCACATGGGTGACTACACCAACCTGTCGGTCGAGCTCGACCTGAGGGTCCCCGGCCTCTCGGAGCCGAACCCCACGCCGCCGACCAACCTGCCGCCCATCCTCGATCCGGGGGAGACCATCAGCCTCGTGGTCAGGTGCCTGCGCAGCGGCGACATCACCAGCAAGCCCTGCCGCAGGGTGCTGGCACGGCCGCGGCAGCTGCTCGAGCTCCGCGAGGAGTGCCGCAAGCAGCAGAACCGCGACCGCGACGTCTGCAAGCAGCTGAACGTGCTGCCCGGGCTGCCCCTCCCCGCGGGCGGCGGGGCCGGACTGCCCGACCTGGGGCTGCCCGACCTAGGCCTGGGCCTGCCGCGAGCCGGCTTCGGCAGGAGCACCGGGGCCCCGTCGGCCCGGGGGCCGACGATGAAGGAACTCATGCAGTTCTACGACCCGTCCCTGGTCGCCCTGCTCGTCCCGGGGATGGTGACCCGATGATCGCTCGCCGGACCAAGATCCAGTTGCTGATCTTCGTGCTGATCACCGTGATCGGCGTCAGCTACGTCGGCGCTCGCTACGCGCGGCTCGACCGGATGTTCGTCGACGACTCCTACACCGTCGTGGCCCACTTCGAGGAGTCCGGGGGCATGTTCGCCGGAGGCGAGGTGACCTACCGCGGCGTCAAGGTCGGCCAGGTCAGCAAGATGGAGCTCACCGACGGCGGCGTCGACCTGCACCTCGACATCGAGGACGAGTACGACGCCATCCCGTCTGACGCCGTCGCCCTGGTGGGCAACCGGTCGGCCGTCGGTGAGCAGTACGTCGAGCTCCAGCCGCAGAGCGACGCCGAGCCGTTCCTCTCCGACGACGCCGAGATCCCCACCGAGAACACCCGGACCCCGATTCCGACGCAGATCCTGCTGACCCACATCTCCGACACCGTGGAGTCGGTGGACAAGGAGGCGCTCGCGACGAGCATCGACGAGTTCGGCAAGGCCTTCGGAGGCACCGGTCAGGACCTGCAGCGGATGATCGACTCGGGCAACGACTTCATCGAAGAAGCAAACGCCAACTTCGACGTCACCACCGCTCTCATCGAGGACAGCAACACTGTCTTGAAAGGCCAGCTCGCCTCGGCCAGCGCGATCCGGACGTTCGCTCGCGACCTGCGGCTGTTCAGCGGCACCCTGGCCGGCTCCGACCGCGACCTGCGCGAGGTGATCGACAGCGGGTCGGCGACCGCCACGGAGCTGCGCACCTTCATCGAGGACAACGAGGTGCCCCTCGGCCAGCTCATCAACCGGCTGGTCACCACCGGCGAGGTCGTGGTGCGACACCTCGACGGCATCGAGCAGATCCTGGTGATCTACCCGTACGTCGTGGAGGGCGGCTTCACGGTCGTGTCGAAATCCCCGGACACCGGTCTCTACGACGCCCACTTCGGGATGGTCCTCACCTCCGAGCCGCACGTCTGCAAGCAGGGCTATGGGAGCACCAACACACGCAGACCCTCCCGCGGCGGCAACGCCCCGATGAACATGCGCGCCCACTGCGCCGAGCCGGCCGCGAAGAGCAACGCCCGCGGTGCCCAGCACTCTCCGCAGCGGGCCGGGGCGGCGTACCGCGCACCCGTCGTGGCGTCGTACGACCCCGGCACGGAGCGGCTGACGTGGGGGAGCAAGACCCCCGCCGGATTGGACTCGCCCGGTACCTTGGCACCCCGGACACTCGGAGAGGAGTCGTGGAAGTGGCTGTTCCTCCAGCCCCTGATCAAGACCCAGGAGTGACGAGCAGCAGCCCCCGCGACCGCATCCAGTCCCCGGCCTTCCGGCTGGCCCTGTTCGGCGTGCTGGTGGTCGCCCTGCTCGCCTCCACGGGAACCCTGATCTGGCTCCTCGCCGACCGGCGCGGCGAGTCCGATGACCTGCAGGCAGACCGCGAGCAGGTGATGGCGCAGAGCGAGCAGTTCATGCTGCGGACCGGCACCTACGGACCCGACCTGCTCGACGACCAGGGCGGGATGCCGGAGTACCGGGATCGAGTCACCGAAGTGATCACGCCCAAGTTCGCGACCTCCTTCGACAAGGAGGCGGCCACCGCCGAACAGCTCGTCGCCCAGGCCGAGGTGTCGCGGGTCGCCGACGTCTTCGCCACGGGGGTCTCCGCCATCGACGCGGACTCGGCGACCGCCCTGGTGGCCGGATCGTTCACCGACTCCTACCCCAACGGCAAGAACGGGGAGCCCGTGGCGGCGGAGCCGGTGCCGTTCCGGATCGAGGTCACCCTGGTCAAGACCGGGGACGAGTGGCTCGTCGACGACTTCTCGCCGATCACGGGGGCCGAGCAGTGAGCACGCCGACCGGCCCGAACTGGTACGACCTCCTCGACGTCGACCACGACGCCGCCGACACCGAGATCCGGGCCGCGTGGAAGGCGGCCATCGCCGACCTCGACCCGACCGACCGACGGTTCCGGGTCTACAACCAGGCCGCCGAGGTGCTGCTCGACCCGGCCACACGGACGGCGTACGACGCGGAGCTCGCCGCGGCCCAGCCGGCGGAGGAGCCAGAACCCACGCCGCCGGCCTCCGACGAGACTGGGGCTCCGCCGGAGCCCCGGCCGGCCGATGATGGGCCGACGGCCCGGCGCTGGGTCCCGGCCGGCTGGTTGCTCGCCGGCCTGGCGGTCCTGACCGCCCTGATGGTGGCGGCCCTCGTCTACTTCTGGACCCAGCCCTCCGACACCTCCGTCGAGGAGTCGACCCGGGCCGCCCAGAGCGCGGCGGAGCGGGCCGTCGTACCGGTCCTGTCCTATGACGCGTCGACGCTGGAGGACGACCAGGCCGAGGCCCGGACCTTCCTGACCTCGGACTACCGCTCGGAGTACGACAAGCTCTTCGAGGTCATCAAGCAGAACGCCCCGTCGACCGGGACCAAGGTGGAGGCCGAGGTCGTCGCCTCGGGCATCGTCCGCTCCGGGTCCGAGAGCGACCGGGTTGAGATCCTGTTGTTCGTCAACCGGCCCACGACCAACAAGGCGCAGTCCCAGCCGGTTGTCTACAAGGACCAGGTCACGCTCACCATGGAGAACGTGGACGGCGACTGGCTGGTCGATGACATGGTGACCTCACCGGTGGCTCCGTAGCCGGGAGTCAGCGGGCTCAGCGGGGGAGTCAGGAGAGGGCCAACACCGCCGGCGCGGCCCTGGGTGCTTGACCCGAGGGGGATCTGGGGTCATCATCGTCGGCAACGCTGGTAGGCCGGCCTCGCGCCCGGTGGACCGGGAGTTTGTGGTGCGCCCGGTTCTGCGCTACCCTTCCTCTTTGCGCCTCCCCTCAAATGCCCTTCGGCCTGCCCGGTGGCCGGTGGATGGTGGGCGGGCGCCATCCCAGAGCGACCCTTCGAAGGACAACTCTTGGCCGCGCGCACCACCACTGGTAACTCCCGCCGCATCTCTTTTGCAAAGATCGCCGAGCCTCTCGAGGTTCCCCAGCTCCTCTCACTCCAGACCGACAGCTTCGACTGGCTGATCGGCAATGACGCCTGGCAGGCGACGGTCGCTCGTCGCCGCGGCGAGGGTGAGGACGTCTCCGACAAGTCCGGCCTCCAGGAGATCTTCGAGGAGATCTCCCCGATCGAGGACTTCTCCGAGACGATGTCGCTGTCCTTCGAGAACCCGGTCTTCTACGACCCCAAGTACACCGTCGACGAGTGCAAGGAGAAGGACTTCACCTACTCCGCACCGCTCTACGTCTCCGCCGAGTTCACCAACAACGACACCGGTGAGATCAAGGGCCAGACGGTCTTCATGGGCGACTTCCCGCTCATGACCGACAAGGGCACCTTCATCATCAACGGCACCGAGCGGGTCGTCGTCTCCCAGCTCGTCCGCTCGCCCGGCGTCTACTTCGAGCGCAGCGCCGACAAGACCTCGGACAAGGACATCTACACCTCGAAGCTGATCCCCTCGCGGGGTGCCTGGCTCGAGTTCGAGATCGACAAGCGCGACCTGGTCGGCGTCCGCCTCGACCGCAAGCGCAAGCAGAACGTCACGGTGCTCCTCAAGGCCCTCGGCTGGACCAACGAGCAGATCCGTGAGGAGTTCGGCCAGTACGAGTCGATGATGCTCACCCTGGAGAAGGACCACACCCAGGGCCAGGACGACGCGCTCCTCGACATCTACCGCAAGCTGCGCCCCGGCGAGCCCCCGACCCGTGAGGCCGCGCAGACGCTGCTGAACAACTACTACTTCAACCCCAAGCGCTACGACCTGGCCAAGGTCGGTCGCTACAAGATCAACAAGAAGCTGGGCCTCAACGAGGTGTTCGACCAGCAGACGCTCACCGTCGACGACATCGTGGCGGCGATCAGGTACATCGTGGCGCTGCACGACGGCCGCGAGCAGGTCGACGCTCCCCAGGGTGCAATCGACATCTCCTCCGACGACATCGACCACTTCGGCAACCGCCGGATGCGGACCGTGGGCGAGCTGATCCAGAACCAGCTCCGCACCGGCCTGGCCCGCATGGAGCGAGTCGTGCGCGAGCGGATGACGACCCAGGACGTCGAGGCGATCACGCCGCAGTCCCTGATCAACATCCGGCCCGTCGTCGCGGCGCTGAAGGAGTTCTTCGGAACCTCGCAGCTCTCGCAGTTCATGGACCAGACCAACCCGATCGCGGGGCTCACGCACAAGCGTCGGCTCTCCGCGCTCGGCCCCGGTGGCCTGTCCCGTGACCGCGCCGGCATGGAGGTCCGCGACGTCCACCACTCGCACTACGGCCGGATGTGCCCGATCGAGACCCCGGAAGGCCCGAACATCGGCCTGATCGGCTCGCTCGCGTCCTACGGTCGGATCAACCCGTTCGGGTTCGTCGAGACGCCGTACCGCAAGGTCAAGAACGGCAAGGTGACCGACCAGGTCGACTACCTCACTGCCGACGACGAGGACCGGTTCGTGATCGCGCAGGCCAACGCGCCGCTCGACGACAAGAACCGCTTCGTGGAGGAGCGGGTGCTGGTTCGCCAGCGGCACGGCGAGGTCGACGCGATCCTGGCCGACGAGGTCGACTACATGGACGTCTCGCCGCGCCAGATGGTGTCGGTGGCGACCGCCCTGATCCCGTTCCTCGAGCACGACGACGCCAACCGCGCCCTCATGGGGGCCAACATGCAGCGCCAGGCGGTGCCGCTCATCAAGAGCGACTCGCCCCTGGTCGGGACCGGCATCGAGTACCGCGCCGCGGTCGACGCCGGTGACGTGCTGGTCGCCCAGAAGGCGGGCGTCGTCAAGGAGGTGTCCGCCGACGTCATCGAGACCACGAACGACGACGGCACCTACACCACGTACAAGCTGGCGAAGTTCCGCCGGTCCAACCAGGGCACCTGCATCAACCAGCGTCCCCTGGTCGCCGAGGGTGACAAGCTCAAGGAAGGGTCGCCGATCGCGGACGGCCCGTGCACCGACAAGGCCGAGATGGCGCTCGGCACCAACCTGCTGGTCGCGTTCATGCCGTGGCAGGGCCACAACTACGAGGACGCCATCATCCTGAGCCAGCGCCTGGTCCAGGAGGACGTCCTCACCTCGATCCACATCGAGGAGCACGAGGTCGACGCCCGCGACACCAAGCTCGGCCCCGAGGAGATCACCCGGGACATCCCGAACGTCTCCGAGGAGATGCTGGCCGACCTCGACGAGCGCGGGATCATCCGCATCGGCGCCGAGGTCACCACCGGTGACGTCCTGGTCGGGAAGGTGACGCCGAAGGGCGAGACCGAGCTGACCCCCGAGGAGCGGCTGCTCCGCGCGATCTTCGGTGAGAAGGCGCGCGAGGTCCGCGACACCTCGATGAAGGTGCCGCACGGTGAGTCCGGCACGGTCATCGGCGTCCGGGTGTTCGACCGCGAGGATGGCGACGAGCTGCCCCCCGGCGTCAACCAGCTGGTGCGGGTGTACGTCGCGCAGAAGCGCAAGATCTCCGTGGGCGACAAGCTCGCCGGACGCCACGGCAACAAGGGCGTCATCGCGAAGATCCTGCCGATCGAGGACATGCCGTTCATGGAGGACGGCACCCCCGTCGACGTGGTGCTCAACCCGCTGGGTGTGCCGCGCCGGATGAACATCGGCCAGATCCTCGAGCTGCACCTCGGCTGGCTGGCCAAGCAGGGGTGGGACCTCAAGCTGCACGACGACCAGAAGGACTCGGACTGGAAGCAGCGGCTGATCAAGATCCACGCCGACAAGTCGGAGGCGGGCACCAAGCTCGCCACCCCGGTGTTCGACGGCGCAGCCGAGGACGAGATCACCGGCCTGCTGGGCGCCACCATGCCCAACCGGGACGGTGTGCGGTTGATCGACGAGTCCGGCAAGGCCAGCCTGTTCGACGGCCGCTCCGGTGATCCGTTCCCGGCCCCGGTCGCCGTCGGCTACATGTACATCCTCAAGCTGCACCACCTCGTGGACGACAAGATCCACGCCCGCAGCACCGGCCCGTACTCCATGATCACGCAGCAGCCGCTGGGCGGTAAGGCCCAGTTCGGTGGCCAGCGATTCGGCGAGATGGAGGTCTGGGCGATGGAGGCCTACGGCGCCGCCTACGCCCTCCAGGAGCTGCTGACGATCAAGTCGGACGACGTGCCTGGCCGCGTGAAGGTGTACGAAGCCATCGTGAAGGGCGAGAACATCCCCGACTCCGGGATCCCGGAGTCGTTCAAGGTGCTCGTCAAGGAGATGCAGTCGCTCTGTCTCAACGTGGAGGTCCTGAGCCAGGACGGCACCGCGATCGAGATGAAGGACGCCGAGGAAGACGTCTTCCGGGCGGCCGAGGAGCTCGGCATCGACCTCTCCCGTCGTGAGCCCAGCTCCGTCGAAGAAGTCTGAAAGGTAAGGAATCCATACTGTGCTAGACGTCAACTTCTTCGACCAGCTTCAGATCGGCCTGGCCACCGCGGAGGACATCCGTACGTGGAGCCACGGCGAGGTCAAGAAGCCGGAGACCATCAACTACCGCACGCTCAAGCCCGAGCGTGACGGCCTCTTCTGCGAGAAGATCTTCGGTCCCACCCGGGACTGGGAGTGCTACTGCGGCAAGTACAAGCGGGTGCGCTTCAAGGGGATCATCTGTGAGCGCTGTGGCGTCGAGGTCACCCGCTCCAAGGTGCGTCGCGAGCGGATGGGCCACATCGAGCTCGCCGCCCCGGTGACCCACATCTGGTACTTCAAGGGCGTCCCGAGCCGGCTCGGTTACCTGCTCGACCTCGCCCCGAAGGACCTGGAGAAGGTCATCTACTTCGCGGCGTACATGATCACCTCCGTCGATGAGGACGCGCGTCACCGCGACCTGTCCTCGCTCGAGGGCAAGGTCGGGCTCGAGCGCGAGCGCCTCGAGAAGCGTCGTGACGGCGCCCTGGAGGACCGCACCAAGAAGCTCGAGGAGGACCTCGCCACGCTCGAGGCCGAGGGTGCCAAGGCCGACGCGCGCCGCAAGGTTCGCGACGGTGCCGAGCGGGAGATGAAGCAGATCCGCGACCGGGCGCAGCGCGAGCTCGACCGGCTCGACGAGGTGTGGAACACCTTCAAGACGCTCCAGGTCCAGGAGCTCATGGGCGACGAGATGCTCTACCGCGAGATGAAGGCCTGGTTCGGCAAGTACTTCGAGGGCCACATGGGCGCCACGGCGATCCAGAAGCGCCTCGAGGACTTCGACATCGAGGCCGAGGTCGAGAACCTGCGCGAGACCATCGCCACCGGCAAGGGCCAGCGCAAGGTCCGCGCCCTGAAGCGGCTCAAGGTCGTCGACGCGTTCCGCAAGACCGGCAACCAGCCGATCGGCATGGTGCTCGACGCCGTCCCGGTCATCCCGCCGGACCTGCGTCCGATGGTGCAGCTCGACGGCGGCCGCTTCGCGACCTCCGACCTCAACGACCTGTACCGACGGGTGATCAACCGGAACAACCGGCTCAAGCGCCTGCTGGACCTCGGTGCGCCGGAGATCATCGTCAACAACGAGAAGCGGATGCTCCAGGAGGCCGTCGACTCGCTGTTCGACAACGGCCGTCGTGGTCGCCCCGTCACCGGTCCGGGCAACCGGCCGCTGAAGTCCTTGTCCGACATGCTCAAGGGCAAGCAGGGCCGCTTCCGGCAGAACCTGCTCGGCAAGCGCGTCGACTACTCGGGACGCTCGGTCATCGTGTCCGGTCCGCAGCTGAAGCTGCACCAGTGCGGTCTGCCCAAGCAGATGGCGCTGGAGCTGTTCAAGCCGTTCGTGATGAAGCGGCTGGTCGACCTGTCGCACGCGCAGAACATCAAGTCCGCCAAGCGGATGGTGGAGCGCGCCCGGCCGGTCGTGTGGGACGTCCTCGAAGAGGTCATCACCGAGCACCCGGTGCTGCTCAACCGGGCACCCACGCTGCACCGGCTCGGCATCCAGGCGTTCGAGCCGCAGCTGATCGAGGGCAAGGCCATCCAGATCCACCCGTTGGTCTGCACGGCGTTCAACGCCGACTTCGACGGTGACCAGATGGCGGTGCACCTGCCGCTGTCCGCCGAGGCGCAGGCCGAGGCCCGGATCCTGATGCTGTCGACGAACAACATCCTCAAGCCGTCCGACGGCCGTCCGGTGACGATGCCGACCCAGGACATGATCGTGGGTCTGTTCTTCCTCACCACCGACCGCGACGGCCAGCCCGGCGAGGGCCGGGCCTTCTCGTCCCAGGCCGAGGCCATCATGGCGTTCGACCACGGCGAGATCTCGCTGCAGAGCCGGATCCGGATCCGACTCGACGGCATCGTGCCGCCGCTCGAGCTCGAGCTCGGCGACGACTGGGAGGAGGGTCAGTCGCTGATCCTCGAGACGACGCTGGGTCGCGCGCTGTTCAACGACACCCTGCCGGCCGACTACCCCTACGTGAACTACGAAGTGGGCAAGAAGGCGCTGGGCGCGATCGTCAACGACCTGGCCGAGCGCTACACCAAGGTCGAGGTCGCCGCGTCCCTCGACGCCCTCAAGGACACCGGCTTCCACTGGGCCACGCGGTCCGGTGTGACCGTCTCCATCGAGGACGTCGTCACGCCGAGTGAGAAGGGCGCCATCCTCGAGGGCTACGAGAAGCAGGCCGCGAAGGTGCAGAAGCAGTTCGAGCGCGGCCTGGTCACCGACGACGAGCGCCGCCAGGAGCTCATCGAGATCTGGACCCAGGCGTCCAACGACGTCGCCAAGGCCATGGAGAAGGCGTTCGACAAGACGAACCCGATCTTCATGATGGTCGACTCGGGTGCGTCCGGAAACATGATGCAGATCCGGCAGGTAGCGGCCATGCGTGGTCTGGTGGCCAACCCCAAGGGCGACATCATCCCGCGGCCGATCAAGGCGAACTTCCGTGAGGGCCTGACGGTGCTGGAGTACTTCATCTCCACCCACGGTGCCCGCAAGGGCCTCGCCGACACCGCGCTGCGGACCGCCGACTCGGGCTACCTGACCCGGCGTCTGGTGGACGTCTCGCAGGACGTCATCATCCGTGAGGACGACTGCGGCACCGAGCGTGGTCTGCCCAAGCGGATCGGTGAGCGTCGCGAGGACGGCACGGTCGTCAAGCACGAGAACGCCGAGACCGCGGCGTACGCCCGTACGTCGTCCGTCGAGGTCACCCACCCCGACAGCGGCGACGTGCTCGTCACCGCCGGCGAGGACCTCGGGGACGTCAAGATCGGCGAGCTGGTGGCGGCCGGGATCGAGGAGGTCAAGGTCCGCTCCGTGCTGACCTGTGACGCCAAGACCGGCACCTGCGCCAAGTGCTACGGCCGATCGCTGGCCACCGGCAAGCTCGTCGACATCGGCGAGGCCGTCGGCATCATCGCGGCCCAGTCGATCGGTGAGCCCGGCACGCAGCTGACGATGCGTACCTTCCACACCGGTGGTGTGGCCTCCGCGGACGACATCACGCAGGGTCTGCCCCGTGTGGTCGAGCTCTTCGAGGCCCGCTCGCCCAAGGGTCGCTCGCCGATCTCCGAGGCCGCTGGCCGGATCGAGATCGAGGAGACCGACAAGGCCCGCAAGGTCCTGGTCACTCCCGACGACGGCTCCGACGTCCAGGAGTACCCCGTCTCCAAGCGCTCGCGCCTGCTCGTGTCGGACGGCGACCACATCGAGGTCGGCCAGATGCTCACGGTCGGTACGCCGGACCCGCAGGACGTCCTGCGGATCCTCGGTGTCCGGAAGGCCCAGGAGCACCTCGTGGACGAGGTCCAGCAGGTGTACCGCAGCCAGGGCGTGTCCATCCACGACAAGCACATCGAGATCATCGTGCGGCAGATGCTGCGCCGGATCACGGTCATCGAGTCCGGCGAGACGAACCTGCTCCCGTCCGACCTGGTCGACCGGGTGCTGTTCGAGGAGGAGAACCGGCGTGTGGTCTCCGAGGGCGGCAAGCCGGCCTCGGGCCGTCCGGTCCTCATGGGCATCACCAAGGCGTCGCTCGCGACCGAGTCGTGGCTGTCGGCGGCCTCCTTCCAGGAGACCACCCGCGTCCTCACCGACGCCGCCATCCACGGTCGCTCCGACGCCCTGCGCGGTCTGAAGGAGAACGTGATCATCGGCAAGCTGATCCCGGCTGGTACCGGCCTCGAGCGGTACCGCAACATCCGGGTGGAGCCGACCGAGGAGGCCCGCGCGGCGGCGTACTCCGTCACGGGCTACGACTCCTACGACTACGAGTTCGGCAACGGCAGTGGTCAGGCCGTGGCGTTGGATGACTTCGACTTTGGTTCCTACCAGAACTGAGCGCGCAAGCGCGAAGGTCTGGTGAAAGGAACCAGGTTGAGGAGCGTCGGCGTGAACCGCGCGACAGCGCGGGACCCGCGACGCGTCTCGAAACCGAGTCGTCCCGCAGACTGACTGATCGCCGGTCCAGCCCAACCAGGACCCCCGTCGCTCCCTTGGGAGAGGCGGGGGTCTTGTCTTGAGCCATCGCATCCGGTCGGCACCGCCGTCCCGGACACGCCCCCGGGGGACAGGGGCGGCGCGTCGCCCGGGCGGCCAGTTCGGTGGTCGAATACCGCTGCGGGCGCCGCGGCCAAGCCCTTATAGCCCCCGGGGGACGTGCCCGCGCCAGCGTCACGGGCCGGGCACCGGGGACGGAGCGCCACGCCTCCCTTTACGCTCGCAGGGCGTCACCCGGCCACCGCGGCCACCGCGCGGTCCGGCGCCATCGGGGTGGTGTCGGGCGGGTGCACCACCGCGGTCAGCGGAGGGGACGGAAGAAGGTGCGGACGTCCTCGACCAGGAGGTCCGGGACCTCCATCGCGGGAAAGTGGCCACCGGTGTCGAACTCCGACCAGTGCTGCACCTGGCCGGCCGGGTCGGCGAGGCTGCGGATGGTGCTGTCGGCGGCGAACACCGCATAGCCGAGAGGCGGGCCGGATGGTGCCGCGTGCCATCCACTCTCACTCGAGTCGTCGCCCTGGCCTGCCACCAGCTCGCGCCAGGCCTGAATGCCTTCGTAGGTCGCGTGGGCGGACGAGGCCCCTGCACGGTTGAACCAGGTCAGGCTGACATTGGTGAGCAGCTGGTCGCGGTCGACGGCGTCGTCGGGCAGCTCGGCTGCCGGGTCGGTCCACGCCTGAAACTTCTCGACGATCCACGCGAGCTGGGCGACGGGAGAGTCGGTGAGCGCGAAGGCCAGGGTCTGGGGCCGGGTGGCCTGGAGATGCAGGTAGCCCATCCCGTCCTCCTGGAACGCGTTGAAGCTCCGCGCCCTCGCCTGGTCGGCTTCTGACAGACCGTTGGTCCCCAGTGGCGGCCCGAACGGCATGGCCGCCGCGGTGCCCGTCAGGTGGCTGCCCACCATCCGCTCCCCGTCGACCATGGCCAGGAGAGCAGCGACCCCGGCGCCGGCATCGGTGCTCTGGGCGCCGTACCGCTCGTAGCCCAGCCTGGTCATCAGCTCTGCCCAGGCGTGAGCCACCCGGAACAGGTTGCCCCAACCGGTGCCGGTCACCGGTGGTGACATCCCGTAGCCGGGGAGGCTCGGGATCACCAGGTCGAAGGCATCCGGGGAGGCGGAGTCGGTGAGGGGCTCGACCACGCGGAGGAACTCGACCGGCGAGCTCGGCCATCCGTGGGTCATGATGAGCGGCAGCGCGTCCGGCTTCCCGGAGCGCACGTGCATGAAGTGGATGTCCTGCCCGTCGGTCCTGGTCACGAACTGGGGCAGGTCGTTGAGCCGGGCTTCCTCGGCCCGCCAGTCGAACCCGTTCGCCCAGTAGTTCGCCAGGTCCTGCAGGTAGTCGACGGGAACTCCTCGGCTCCAGCCGGTGCCCTCGGGCTGCTGTGGCCAACGGGTGTGCGTGAGCCGGTCGCGCAGGTCGTCCAGGTCGACCTGCGGGATGTCGATGCGGTGGGGACGGATCTCGGTGTCGTTGTTCATGCCGGCAACGCTACAAACGAATGCGGCAAGAATCGTTCCGTGATTGTGCGGGAAGATGGATCCGTGACTGATACGACGTCCCGGTTGCTGCGGCTGATGTCGCTGCTCCAGACGAGGCGGACCTGGACCGGCGGCCAGCTCGCCGAGCGGCTAGAGGTGACGCCCCGGACGATCCGCAACGATGTCGAGCGACTGCGTGGGCTCGGTTACCTCGTCCATGCGACTCCTGGTGTCGCCGGCGGCTACCGGCTCGACGCCGGGGCCGCCTTGCCGCCGCTGCTCCTCGACGACGAGGAGGCCGTCGCCGTGGCGATCGGCCTGCGTACCGGAGCCGGCGGCAGCGTGTCCGGGATCGAGGAGAGTTCGCTGAGGGCACTGGTGAAGCTGGAGCAGGTGTTGCCTTCCCGGCTTCGTCACCGGCTGAGGGCGCTCGCCGCCGCGACCGCCTCGGTCCCCACGCCGGCTCCTCCGGTGGATGCGGATGCCCTGACCAGGATCGCGACCGCCATCCGGGACCACGAGCAGCTGCGATTCGACTACACGGGCTTCGACGGTACGCGGTCTCGCCGGCGCGCGGAGCCGCATCGGCTGGTCCACGCCAGGGCACGCTGGTACGTCGTAGCGTGGGATGTCGATCGCGACGCCTGGCGCAGCTTCCGGGTGGATCGAGCATCGCTGCGAACGCCCAACGGGCCGAGGTTCTCCCCGCGCGCGGAGCCCCCGGGCGGCCTCGTGGCGCTCGTCGAGAGCGCTCTGGCAACGGCGACCTGGGCCTACCGGGCGACGGCTGTCGTCCAGGCGCCTGCCGCCTCGATCGCAGCCAGGCTTCCGCCGGGCATCGTCGTCGATCCCGTCGACGACGAGACGTGTCGCGTGCACGTCGGCTCCGACACCGCCCGACAGCTCGCCCTGTGGCTGGGCATGCTGGACGCGGAGTTCACAGTAGAGGGATCGCCGGAGCTGAACGAGCACCTCCTCGCGGTTGCCGACCGCTACCGCCGCGCCGCCAGGGGGTGAAGCTGCGCCTCCCGGGCAACGTCCACCTGTCGGGGATCACGAACGGCCCCGCTGCCGATGAGCGGGGCCGTCGTACCGGCGTCAGGCGGGGGCGCCCACCGCGACGGGAGCCGGAGCTGTTTCCACCGTTTCCACCGCCACGCGGTCCTCGCGCAGGAGGGTGATGCTGTACGTGGCGATCCAGACCAGCCACATCAGGAAGCCGGCCAGACCGAGCAGGACCAGCGGGCTGGCCTCGGTGGTCACGGAGGGGCGGGCGCGGGGCGACAACAATCGCCGACGGATCTTCTCTGGGTGGCCCGACGGAACCCTCCGTGAGGGCATGGACGAGGCCCGGGCGCGCGACACCTACGCCGCAGTCTCCAACGTCGACGTCTACCGGGTGCTCACGAACGAACGGGGCTGGACCCCGGACCAGGTCGAGCAGTGGTGGGCGGAGACCCTTGCCCTGCTCCTGCTGCGGGCGTGATTCGGTCCCGATGGGCGCCCCTGCGAGAATGACAGCATGATCAGGCCCGCCGAGACCGACGTGCTCGTGGTCGGCGCCGGGCCGGCAGGTTCCGCCGCCGCTGCCTGGGCGGCCAGGGGCGGCGCGGACGTGCTGCTCGCCGACGCGGCGGTGTTCCCGCGCGACAAGACCTGCGGCGACGGCCTGACTCCTCGTGCGATCCACGAGCTGCAGCAGCTCGGCCTCGAGGACTGGCTGCGTGCCCACACCGTCAACCAGGGACTGCGCGCCCACGGCTTCGGCCAGACCTTGCACCTGCCCTGGCCGGGCGGCTCGCTGCCCGCGTGGGGCTCGGCCGTGGCCCGCACCGAGCTCGACGATCACCTGCGCACCACGGCCATCAAGGCCGGAGCGACGGCAGTCGACGGCATCCGCGCGGTCGACGTGCGGATGGACCGCGACCGGGTTGCCGCAGTCGTCTTCCAGGGAGGCGGAGAGCGGTTCGAGATCGGCGTGCCGCCGCCTGGTGGTTGCCGACGGGGTGAGGTCACCGCTCGGCAAGGTCCTCGGCCGGGAATGGCACCGGGACACGGTGTACGCCGTCGCCGGGCGGTCGTACGTCGCGTCGAAGCAGTCCGACGACCCGTGGATCAGCTCCCACCTGGAGCTGCGCGGCGAGGACGACGAGATCCTCTCCGGCTACGGCTGGATCTTCCCGCTCGGGACCGGTGAAGTGAACATCGGTGTCGGCACCCTGGCCACCGAGAAGCGGCCGACGAACGTCGCGGTCCGGCCGCTGATGCAGTACTACGCCGACGAACGGCGCGAGGAGTTCGAGCTGTCGGGCGACCTGCGCGCGCCCACGTCTGCCCTGCTGCCGATGGGGGGCGCGGTGTCCCACGTCGCCGGCGCCAACTGGGCGCTGATCGGGGACGCAGCCGCCTGCGTCAACCCGCTGAACGGCGAGGGCATCGACTACGGGCTCGAGACCGGACGTCTCGTGGCCGAGGTGATGGACGAGCATCACGACCTGGCAACGGTGTGGCCGGCCATGCTCCGGGACCGCTACGGCGAGGCCTTCTCGATCGCCCGGCGGCTGGCCGGGCTGGTCACCGTCCCGAGGCTTCTCCCCGCCCTGGGTCCCGTCGGAATGCGCTCGGACTGGCTGATGACCCTGGCGCTGCGGTGGATGGGCAACTTCGTGACCGACGAGGACCGGGACCGGGCCGCCCGGGTGTGGCGCTGGGCGGGTCGCCGCTCGCTGGCGCGGGACCACCGCCCGCCGTTCGCCTGAACCGGGAGGATTTCGGGTGCAGGGGTTTCGAGGCTCGACCGCTGCGCGGCCTCGCACCTCAACCAGCGGTGGGGTTTCGAGGCTCGACCGCTGCGCGGCCTCGCACCTCAACCAGCGGTGGGGTTTCGAGGTCGTGGGTCGAGCCTGTCGAGACCACCTCACCCAGCGGTGGGTCCGGGCCGTCCCGCTAGGTTGGGCTCTCATGGGGAGCCTTCCGCAGCGGCAGCGGGTTGCGGCGTACGCCGTCATCATGCGCGACGACCGCATCCTGCTGAGCAGGCTGGCCTCCCGCATCACCACCGAGGAGCTGTGGACCCTGCCCGGGGGCGGCCTCGACCATGGCGAGGACCCGCGGGACGCGGTGATCCGCGAGGTGCACGAGGAGACCGGGCTCGACGTCCAGGTGGGTGAGATGGCACGGCTGTACTCCGCCCACCTCCCCGGCGTCTGGCGTGACGGCAAGCGGGTCGACGCCCACGCCCTGCGCATCGTGTACGACGGCTGGGTGCCGATCGACTCGCCGGAGCCGCGGGTGGTGGAGGTGGACGGCTCGACCTCCGAGGCCGCGTGGCACAAGGTGGCGGACGTGCTCGACGGCACGGTGCCGGTGGTGCCCATGGTGGTCGAGGCGGTCACCGACCATCGCCCGTTCCGGAAGCAGCGGGTGGCGGCCTACGCCCTGATCCGCCGGGGGGACGACATCCTCCTGACCCGGATCTCCGAGCGCGGCCACCACAGCGGGTCGTGGACCCTCCCGGGCGGCGGTGTCGACCACGGGGAGTCACCCCGGCTGGCGCTGGAGCGGGAGGTCCTGGAGGAGTGCGGGGTGCGCTGCGTCGTCGAGCGGCTGCTCGACGTGCACGACCTGCACTTCGACGGGACCGCACCCTCGGGTAGGCACGAGGACTACCACGGGGTGCACCTGATCTTCGCCGCGAGCCTGATCGAGGAGTCCGAAGTGCGCGTGGTCGAGACGGCCGGCACCACCGACGAGGTGGCCTGGGTACCGGTCGCCGACGTGGTCGCCGAGGCGCTTCCCGTGCTCGACGTGGTCCGGCACGCGTTGGCGGCCGAGGCTGAGGAACGGTGACGATGAGCGAGACCGTGTTCACCTACGGGGCACCCGCGCTGAAGTTCGGCTCCGGAGCGTCCGCGGAGATCGGTCACGACCTGCAGGAGGCCGGAGCCCGCCGGGTGCTCCTCGTGACCGACTCCGGTGTCGCCGCCACCGGGCATCCGGAACGGGTCGCCGAGCAGATGGCCGAGCGCGGCCTCGACGTCACGACGTACGACGGGGTGCACGTGGAGCCGACCGACCAGTCGATGTCGGACGCAGCCGGATTCGCGCGCGGCTCCGGGCCGTACGACGCGATCGTCGCGGTCGGCGGTGGCTCGGCGATCGACACCGCCAAGGCGGTCAACCTCCTCCTCACCAACCCAGGCGACCTGATGGACTACATCAACGCGCCGGTGGGGCGGGCGGTCGCGCCGACCCAGCCGCTGCTGCCACTGGTCGCCGTGCCGACCACGACGGGCACCGGGAGCGAGAGCACGACGATCTGCGTCCTCGACGTCGTCTCCCTCCGGGTCAAGACCGGCATCAGCCATCCGCGCCTGCGGCCGACCCTCGCCGTGGTGGACCCGGACCTCACCGTCAGCCAGCCGGCGATGGTCACCGCGGCGGCCGGGCTGGACATCCTCTGCCACGCGGTGGAGAGCTACACCGCCCGCTGGTACGCCACCTTCGATGCCAAGCGGCCCGAGGAGCGGGTGCCCTACTGCGGGGCCAACCCGATCGCAGACATGTGGTCGGAGAGCGCCATGTCGCTGCTCGCGGGCGCCTTCCGGACCGCGGTGCGCGACGGTTCGGACCAAGCCGCGCGTGAGCAGATGGCCATGGCGGCCACCTTCGCCGGACTGGGCTTCGGCAACGCCGGCGTCCACATCCCGCACGCGAATGCCTACCCGATCGCCGGTCGCGTCCGCGACTACCGGCCCGAGGGGTACCCGCAGGACGAGCCGATCGTGCCGCACGGCATCGCCGTCTCGCTCACCGCCCCGGAGGCGTTCCGCCTCACCTTCGAGGCCGCCCCGGAACGCCATCTGCAGGCTGCCCGGTTGCTCGACCCGGACCACGCCCAGGAAGGGGCGGACGCGTTGCCCGGCGTACTCGTGCGCCTGATGCGCGATGTCGGCCTCCCCAGTGGCCTGGCCGAGGTCGGATACGGCGCGGCCGACGTCGATGACCTCGTCGACGGGGCGCTCAAGCAGCAGCGGCTGCTGGCCACGGCACCGAGGCCGGTGACCGGGGAGGACCTGGCGGGCGTCTTCCGCGGGTCCATGGAGCTCTGGTGACCGGAGACCTCGTCGCGGAGCTGCGGACACGCGGCGTCACCGACGTCGACGACTCCGTCCTGACCCGGGCGATGTACTCCTCCGACGCCTCGCTCTACCGCGTGGTCCCGCAGGTGGTCGCCCGGCCGCGTCACCCCGACGAGATCGTGGCCGTGCTCGACGCCGCCCGCGCGTTGGCCGTCCCGGTCACGATGCGGGGTGCCGGTACGTCGATCGCGGGCAATGCGGTGGGCCCGGGGATCGTCGTCGACACCGCCCGCTACCTGGACCGGGTGCTCTCGGTCGACCCGGAGGCTCGGACCGCGGTGGTGCAGCCCGGGGTCGTGCACGCAGCGCTCCAGCGGGAGGTGGCGGGTCACGGACTGCGGTTCGGCCCGGACCCGTCGACGCACACGCGGTGCACGGTGGGCGGGATGATCGGCAACAACGCGTGCGGGTCCCGGGCCCTGGGTTACGGCCGCACCGCTGACAACGTGGCCGGGATGAAGGTCGTGCTCGGCACCGGAGAGGTGGTCGACGCTGGGGTGTCACCGGACGAACGCCTGTCGGCCATCGTCGACGACCACCTGTCCCATGTCCGCACCACCTTCGGCAGGTTCTCCCGGCAGGTCAGCGGATACGCCCTCGAACACCTGCTCCCGGAGCACGGTCGCCGGCTCGACCGGTTCCTGGTGGGGTCGGAGGGCACCCTCGCCGTGGTGCTCGAGGCCACGGTCGAGCTGGTCCCCGAGGAGCCCCGGCTGCTGGTCGTGCTCGGGTACCCGTCGATGGCCGAGGCCGCGGATGCGGTGCCGGGGTTGGTCTCGACAGGCTCGACCAGCGAGAGTGCGGGCCGCCTTGTCGCGTGCGAGGGGCTGGACGCGCGGATCGTCGACCTGGTCCGGGCGGGCGGCGCGACGGTGCCGGAGCTGCCACGCGGGGCGGGGTGGCTGTTCGTCGAGATCGCCGGAGACGACGCGTCGTCGTGGGTGCCAGACGTGATCGCTCGGGGCTCGGCCCTCGACAGCCGGGTGATCGACAACCCCACCGAGGCCGCCGCGCTCTGGCGGATCCGGGAGGACGGAGCCGGGCTGGCCGCGCGCAGCCTGTCCCGGCCGGCGTACTCCGGCTGGGAGGACGCCGCCGTTCCGCCCGAGCACCTGGGTGCCTGGATGCGGGATTTCGAGGACCTCCTGCGTGACCACGGCCTGGACGGCGTGCCGTACGGCCACTTCGGCGAAGGCTGCGTGCACGTGCGGATCGACTTCGAGTTCGACGACGGCGGGCGGCGCTTCCGTGACTTCCTCACGGCCGGCGCCCTCGCGCTCCGGAAGTACGGCGGATCGCTCTCGGGTGAGCACGGCGACGGCCGGGCCCGCTCCGAACTGCTCCCGCTGATGTACGACGCGGAGTCGCTGCGCCTGTTCAGGGCCGTGAAGGCTGCATGCGATCCCGAGGACCTGCTCAATCCCGGGGTGGTGGTCGATCCGGCACCGCTCGACGCGGATCTGCGCCCCGCCCGGCCCCGCACCGATGCGGGCTCTGGTCTGCGGCTGCTCCACGACGGCGGCTCCCTGGCCACGGCCGCGCATCGCTGCACCGGCGTCGGCAAGTGCGTGGCACCCGCACCCTCGGGGGTGATGTGCCCGTCCTGGGTGGCCACCAGGGACGAGAAGGACTCCACCCGCGGCCGGGCCCGGGTGCTCCAGGAGGCCCTGGACGGGACGCTCGTGCACGGTCTCGCCGACCCCGCGGTCCACGACGCCCTGGATCTGTGCCTCGGGTGCAAGGGCTGCGCGTCGGACTGCCCCACCGGCGTCGACATGGCGTCGTACAAGGCGATGGCGCTGCACGAGACCTACTCCGGCCGACGGTCAAGGCGCCGACCGCGCTCCCACACGTCGCTGGGCCGGCTCCCGACCTGGGCGAGGCTGGCCGCCCCGATGGCAGGGGTGGTCAACCGGGTCCTGCGCGGGCCGCTGGGTGGGGTCGCGAAGTCGGCCGCGGGCGTCGACCGGCGGCGGTCGGTGCCGGAGTTCGCTCCCAGGACGCTGCGCCGCGCCGTGAGAACGGGTCGTGTGCCTGAGAACGCCCCAGAGGTCGTTCCGGGCACACGACCCGCTCACCCGACGTCTGGATCTGGGCCGACACGTTCACCGATCACTTCCTCCCGGGCAACGCGCACGCGGCGATCAGGTTCCTGGAGGCAGCCGGACTCACCGTGGCCGTGATCGACGAGGAGGCCTGCTGCGGCCTGACCTGGATCACCACCGGTCAGCTGGACCGGGCTCGGGCGATCGTCGAGCGCACGGTCGCCACGCTGGCGCCCTACATCGAGAGTGGTGCGCCGGTCCTCGGTCTCGAGCCGTCCTGCCTGGCGACCCTGCGCAGTGACGCCGTCGAGCTCACCGACGACCCGCGGGCCGCCGAGGTCGCCGGCGGCGTCCTGACCCTGGCCGAGCTGGTCGACCGGCTCGAGGTCCCCGTGCCCGACCTGACCGGCGTCCACGTCGTCGCCCAGCCACACTGCCACCACGCCTCGATCCTCGGCTGGGAGGCCGACGAGCGCCTGCTCACGGGTGCCGGCGCGGAGGTCGCCCGGGTCGGCGGCTGCTGTGGGCTGGCGGGGAACTTCGGCATGGAGAAGGGGCACTACGACGTCTCGGTGGCGGTCGCCGAGACCCAGCTCCTGCCCGCGGTCCGGGCCCGCGGTGACGGGGTGGTGCTGGCCGACGGGCTGTCGTGCCGCCATCAGCTGGCCGACCTGGCGGGGGTTCCGGCGATCCACCTCGCCGAGCTCCTCGCGGATAGGATCACGAGGTGAATCCCCGCCACCGCCGCCTGGTCATCCCGGTGGCTCTGGGCGGGCTGATCCTCCTCGTCGTCGTCGCCGCCCTCTGGAAGTAGGACGACCCAGTGCCCGAGCCTCTCCTGCGCGTCCTGGCCCGGATGCGCAGCCACCTTCTCGACCCGGACACCCTGGTGCGGGCGGTGGCCTCCGGACGGCAGAAGGGCCAGCGGCCGCCGTGGAAGCGGGTGGAGCTCCGGTACGTCGACCTCAAGGCGGGGCGTCACCTCCAGGCGACGGCGTACGACGCCACTCAGGCGCACACCTCCAACCACCTGGCCGGCGACGCCGCCCGGGACGCGGTGGACGGCCTGCTCGACGAGCCGTTCGGCAACTGGCACATCGAGACCACCACCCAGACCCATCAGGTGCGGGTGACCAAGAGGCTGGAGGCCGTCGTCCACACCACCGACCGCGATGCCGAGGTCGTGGCCGACCGGGAGCACGACCGGGACAAGGACCGCCTCCTGCCGGAGGGCGATCCGGTGTTCATCGCACTCGGCCTCTCCGATGATCGCGGACGGATGAAGCCCAGCCGGCAGGCGAAGTACCGGCAGGTCGAGGAGTTCCTCCGGATCCTGGACGCCGGCGTCACCGACGCGATCGAGAAGGGCCACCTCCGTCGGCCCACCGCCGACGACCCGCTCCGGATCGTGGACCTGGGCTGCGGCAACGCCTATCTCACGTTCTCCGCACACCGCTTCCTGACCTCGGTCCGGGGACTCCCGGTCCGGATGACCGGCGTCGACGTCCGTGAGCAGTCGCGGGAGCACAACGCCGAGGTCGCGGAGGGACTCGGGATCGAGGCAGACTTCGTGGTCGGTGCCATCGCCGACGCGCATCTCGAGCGGCCGCCCGACGTCGTCCTCGCCCTGCACGCGTGCGACACCGCCACCGACGAGGCGCTCGCCCGGGCCGTCGAATGGGAAGCCGCGCTGGTCCTGGCCGCTCCCTGCTGCCATCACGACATCGCCGCCCAGCTGCGCCGCAGCCCCACGCCCGCGCCGTACGCCATGCTCACCCGGCACGGCATCCTCCGCGAGCGCTTCGCCGACACCCTCACCGATGCCCTGCGTGCCTCACTTCTGCGGCTCCGGGGCTACCGGGTCGACGTGATGCAGTTCGTCGAGAGCAAGCACACGCCGCGGAACACCATGCTGCGCGCCGTGCGCACAGGAGGGGCGGTGAAGGCTGGCGGCGTCCGCGAGGAATACGACGACCTGGTGGCCACCTGGCAGGTCCGGCCACGGCTGGCCGAGCTCCTGGAGCCACCCGGTGCGTGAGCCCGTGCGTGAGCGCGTTGTGCTGGGCGCGCGTGGCGGCGCCCTTCGTCGATCGGCGCCCTGGCCACGCCCGCCTCCGACGACGGTGAGGTGGTCTTCCGGTTCCGGGACCCCGCCATCGTCGAGTCGAGCGGTCTGGTCGTCCAGGGCGGGAGGTTCGTCACCACCAACGACTCCGGCGACACCGGCCGGGTGTTCACCGTCGATCCGAGCTCGGGCGAGACGGTCGGGGTGAGCCAATGGGCAGCGGACCCCGAGGACGTCGAGGCGCTCGCTCCCGCCGGAGCCTCCGCGGTCTGGGTGGGAGACATCGGCGACAACCAGTCCGCCCGGGAGTCCGTGCAGGTCGCCCGCGTCCCGGTCGGCGTGGGCCACCCGGCAGGTGACCCCGCAGGTGTTCGACCTCGTCTACCCGGACGGCGCCGTCGATGCCGAGACCCTCCTGGCGCATCCCGTCAGCGGGCGCCTCTTCGTCGCCGGCAAGAGCCTGTTCGGGGCGGCCCTCTACGCCGCGCCGGCCAAGCTCGCGGACGACCGGCCGAACCGGCTGCGGTTCGTGGGTGACGTGCTGCCGGCCGCCACCGACGGGGCCTTCTTCCCCGACGGGCGTCATCTGGTGGTGCGGGGGTACGGGCAGGCCGTGGTCTACTCCTTCCCCGACTTCGAGCCCGTGGGTGAGCTCCGGCTGCCGGATCAGCAGCAGGGCGAGGGCATCGCCGTGGCGGACGACAACACCGTGTACGTCAGCTCGGAGGGCCTGCGGTCGCCGGTGCTCGAGGTCCCTCTGCCCGCCGACCTGGCCCGGATCGTGGAGCCGGCCGCCGCGACATCTCCGACCGCGACGCCTTCGCCGACGCCGCCCGCGACCGCGGACGGCGAGGAACTGCCGGAGGACGACCCAGGTCCTCGGGACCCCTGGCAGTGGGTGATGGGTGGCGCCCTGTTCGTGATTGCCGTCGTCGCTGCGGTCTTCGCCATCCGCATGCCTCGGCGGCGATGACCAGGCTGCGGCGTACCTCGCCTGACAAGCGGGGCTGGAGCCGGCGGCGGGCCGGTCGTGGCTTCGTCTACCTCGACGAGGACGGGGAGCGGCTCGGCGCGGACGACGCCCGACGAGTCAAGGAGCTGGTCATCCCGCCGGCCTGGGAGGACGTGTGGATCTGCCCGCACCCCAACGGACACCTGCAGGCGGTCGGCACCGACGACGCCGGTCGGCGCCAGTACCTCTACCACCCGGACTGGCGGACCAGGCGGGACAGCGAGAAGTACCGACGGGTGCTGGGCTTCGGGCGGGCGCTCTCGAGGGCGCGGGAACGGGTGCTCACCGACCTGGGCACCTCGGGGATGTCCTGCCAACGAGCGTGCGCCGTCGCCGTACGCCTGCTCGATCTCGGCTACTTCCGGATCGGCAACGACGTGTACGCCGACAAGCACGGCAGCTTCGGGCTCACCACGCTGGAGCGTCGCCACGTCCGTCGGCGCGGTGACGAGCTGGTCTTCACGTTCGTCGGCAAGTCGGGAATCGAGCACCGCATCGAGATCGACGACACCGCCGTGGTCGAGGCGCTCGAGGTGATGCGGCAGCGCCGCGGGGGCGACGACAGCCTGCTGGCCTGGAAGGACGGGCGACGGTGGCAGTCGTTGGACTCCAGCCGGGTCAACGACTACGTGCGGGAGGCGACCGGTCTCGAGGCGACGGCGAAGGACTTCCGCACCTGGCACGCGACAGTCCTCGCGGCCGCCGCGCTGGCGGAGACCGACGAGCCGGGGGAGTCCAAGGCGTCCCGGAGGCGGGCGATCTCGGGCGCGATGCGAGAGGTCGCGGAGTTCCTGGGCAACACGCCGACGCTGGCCCGCTCGTCGTACGTCGACCCGCGCGTGATCGACGCCTACGAGGAGGGGCGGACGATCGCCAGCACGACCCGGCGTCACTACGACAAGGCCGACGATCGGCAGGCCGCCCTGGAGCGCGCCGTGCTCCGCCTGTTGCGATAGTCCGGCACGGAAAGCACGGTGGAAACCGCGGGAGGCATGCTGTTCGTGACGGACTATCCCGAACTCGCGGAGGGCTGATGGAGATCACGGTGGTCGAGGGCGACATCACCGCCCAGGACGTCGAAGCGGTCGTGAACGCCGCGAACAACCGGATGCGCGGCGGCGGAGGCGTCGACGGAGCGATCCACCGTGCCGGCGGACCGGCCGTCCTCGAGGACTGCAAGAAGCGGTTCCCCGACGGCCTTGCCACCGGCGACGCCGGCTGGACGACGGCGGGAGACCTGCCGGCCCAGTGGGTGATCCACGTGGTCGGGCCCAACTACGCGGCCGGCCAGCAGGATCGCGGCTGCTCACCTCGTGCTACCGGCGCGCGCTCGAGGTCGCCGACGAGCTCGGCACCGGAGCGTCGCGTTCCCGCTGGTCAGCGCGGGTGTCTACGGCTGGCCGTTCGACGACGCGATTGCCGCTGCGGTGGAGACGCTCCGGGACACGCAGACCCGGGTCGAGGAGGCGCGGATGGTGGCGTTCGGCCGGTCGACGTACGACGCGATCCGGGCCGCGCTGGCTCGGTGATCGAGCTGGTCGAGATCACATGGTCTCGACAGGCTCGACCGCCGAGGGTCAGACGCGCTCGACGACGTAGTCGATGCACCCGGTGAGCGCCTCGACGTCGGCGGGGTCGATGGCGGGGTACATCGCGATCCGCAGCTGGTTGCGGCCGAGCTTGCGGTAGGGCTCGGTGTCCACGATCCCGTTGGCACGCAGCGTCGCCGCGACGGCGGCCGCGTCGATCGCATCGTCGAAGTCGATGGTGCCGATGACCAGTGACCGGTGCTCGGGATCCACGACGTACGGCGTGGTGTACGACGTCTTCTCGGCCCAGCCGTACAGCGCGTCGGACGAGGCGGTGGTCCGCTCGACCATGCCCTTGAGGCCACCCTGGGCGTTCATCCAGTCGAGCTGCTCGGCCATCAGGAACAGGGTCGCCACCGACGGGGTGTTGTAGGTCTGGTTCTTCTCGGAGTTGTCGATCGCGGTGGGCAGGCTGAAGAAGGCCGGGATGTGCCGGTCGGTCGCCGCGATCTCCTCGGCCCTCGCCAGCGCACGAGGGGACATCAGCGCGATCCACAGGCCGCCGTCGGAGGCGAAGCTCTTCTGGGGGGCGAAGTAGTAGGCGTCCACCTGGGCGACGTCGACCGGCAGGCCACCGGCGCCCGACGTCGCGTCGATCAGGACCAGCGACTCGTCGTCGGCCACCCGGCGTACCGGCGCCATCACCGCCGTCGAGGTCTCGTTGTGCGCCCACGCGTAGGCGTCGACGCCCTCCTCGGGGACCGGCTCCGGGCGGGTGCCCGGATCGGAGGTGATCACCGACGGGTCGGCGAGCCACGGCGCCTGGGCGGCCGCCTTGGCGAACTTCGCGGAGAACTCGCCGAACGACAGGTGCTGGCTCTTCTCCCGGATCAGGCCGAAGGTGGCGATGTCCCAGAACGCCGTCGCACCGCCGTTGCCGAGGACCACCTCGTAGCCGTCTGGAAGGTCGAACAACGCGGCCAGGCCCTCGCGCACCCGGCCCACGGTGTTGCGGACCGGTGCCTGCCGGTGCGACGTCCCGAGCAGGGACGAGCCGGTCGCGGCGAGCGCGTCGAGATGGCTGGTCTGGATCTTGGACGGCCCGGCGCCGAAGCGCCCGTCCGCGGGCAGGAGATCGGCGGGGATCTGGAGGGCGTCGGCCATGTGGCAACCTTCCGGAGCTGCGGGGCGGTGTTCCTGACGACGCTGTCAGCGGGGCCTATTCTGTCAGCCCAGCGGCATGCGGGACGAACCGGAGGGAACCATGGACATCGTTCGGGTGGGCTTCGGCCATCCCGACGCGATGGCGATGATCGCCGCCGTCCAGGGCGAGTACATCGCCCGGTACGGCGGAGAGGACGAGACCCCGCTCGACCCGGCGATGTTCGACCCACCCCGCGGTAGCTTCTTCGTCGGCTACCTCGCCGGCCGGCCGGTGGCGGCGGGTGCCTGGCGGCGCCGTGACGACGTCGACGCGCTGGGCAGCACCCGCACCGCGGAGCTCAAGCGGATGTACGTCGCGCCGGAAGCCCGCGGCCACGGTCTGGCCAGGGCGGTCCTCGCCCATCTCGAGGGGACGGCCGCCGAGGCGGGTGCCGAGGTCGCCATTCTCGAGACCGGGACCCGGCAGCCGGAGGCGATCGGCCTCTACGAGTCCTCCGGGTACACCGAGGTGCCCAAGTTCGGCTTCTACTGTCACGCCCCGATGTCTCGCTGCTACGGCAAGCGGCTCTGACCCCACACCGGCCTTCCGGCCCCACCCGTTCCCGGCGAACCGGCTGACAGACGCCGCGCTCGCGCGTAGCGTCGACGGTCGACTGGGCCAGATTCACCCGGGCCAGATGACATGGGGAGCACGCAGCATGACTGAGACATCCACGCACCGCCCGCGACTGCTGGCCGGACCACTGCTCGCCTTGGCCGTTGCCCTGACCGTGACACTGGCCGGGGCGACGGGCGGGGCGCTGGCCATGGCCGCCCCCGCCGCGGCGCAGATCGAGGGATACGCCGACTACCAACCGCAGACGAAGTGCGCACCGAAGCCGAGGCCGGGGACCAAGGTGCTGGCGAGGTGGCTGGTCAAACGCGGCGGCGGCAAGGGGCCGATGTTGCGGAGCTGCGGGTCCGGCGGCGCGTCCGAACACAAGGACGGCCGGGCGTTCGACTGGATCCTGGACGCGGCGAGCCAGCGGGATCGCCAGATCGCCGCCGCGTTCCTCGACGTCGCCTTCGCGGCCGACGGGCAAGGGCGGGAGCATGCCAGGGCACGTCGGATGGGGATCATGTACATCATCTGGAACGACCACATGTACTCCGCCTGGGATCGGTTCGAGCGGGAGGGCTACCTCAGCTCGAGCTGCAAGACCCGCAAGAAGTGCTCCAAGACCCTGCGCCACCGCGACCACATGCACATCTCGCTCGGCCGGAAGGGCGGCCGCGCCGAGACCAGCTGGTACGACGGCCGGGTCGGCGGCTGACACACTCCTCGCATGCTGCTTCCCGCCGTCATCGCCCGGGGCGTGGCCGACGGGTCGGTGACCCTGGCGTTCCGGCGCTGGGCGGTGCCGCGGGTCCGGGTCGGTTCGACCTTCCGCACCGCCGCCGGAGTGGTCCGGATCGACGAGGTGAACGTCGTCGACCCGGCGGCGATCACCGACGACGAGGCTCGCGCGGCCGGCCTGAGGTCGGCGGACGCGGTCCGCAAACGGCTCCGTGACGACGACGCGACCATGGCGACGTACCGGATGGTGCTGTCGTGGGCCGGCCCGGACCCGCGGGAGGCGCTCCGGGCCGACGCCGACCTGAGCGACGACGAGGTGCGGCAGATCGACCGACGGCTCGAGCGGATGGACCGGGCGAGCAGCCATGGTGCGTGGACGATGGCGGTGCTCGACGTGATCCGGCGACGGCCCGCCACCCGCGCGGCCGACCTGGCGGCCGAGGAATTCGGCCGGGAACGGGATCCGTTCAAGATCGATGTGCGCAAGCTGAAGAACCTGGGGCTGACGCACAGCCTCGAGGTCGGTTACGAGCTGTCGCCGCGGGGCTCTGAGTACCTGCGACGGACGACGCGCCGGGTCAGCGACTGACGACGACGTAGCGCTCGTCGGAGATCTCCCGGCCCCAGTACGCCGACTCCGGCAGCATCCGGAGATCCGCGTGCCGTCCGGTCGCCTCGACCAGGGCCACGGTCTCGGCCGCCGTCAACCCGGCGCCGCTCGACCAGCTCCCCTCCACCAGGACCAGGCGGCCGCCGGGGCCGAGCAGGTCGATCCACCGGCCCAGCGCGGCGGCCGGTTCGGGCATGGCCCAGAGCACGTGCCGGGAGAGTACGACGTCGTACGCCGCCCGCTCGAGCGGTGGCTCGGCGGCGTCGGCCCGGACGAAGGTCACGTCGGCCCGGTCACCCGCCTTCGCCTCGGCCAGCCGGACCATGGCGGGGGAGAAGTCGACACCGTCGACGGCGTACCCCGCGTCGGCGAGCAGCAGGGACAGCGTGCCGGTGCCGCAGCCGAGATCCGCGATCCGGGCCGGCGCCGGTGGCAGGACGCCGAGCAGCAGGTCGCGCCACGCGCGGCGGACTGCGGGATCACGCAACCCATGGTCAGCGGCCTCGTCGAAGGTCTCGGCTTCGTCGTCCCACAGGGCCGGGTCCTGGGCGGTCGGATCTGTCATGCCAACACCCAAGCATGCACCTGCGACAGGTGACGACGCCCCTCGCGTGGGCCTAGTTTGGACCGATGATCAACGCCCTGCACACCCTGATCTACGCCGATGACCCCGAGGCCGCCAGGGCCTTCTTCCGCGACGTCCTCCAGCTCCCCGGGATCGACACCGGTGGCGGCTGGCTGATCTTCAAGACCGGACCCAGCGAGCTCGGCGTGCACCCCTCGTCCTGGGAGTACGAAGGCCAGTCCGGCGGCACCGACCAGCGCTTCGACGTCTCCCTGATGTGCGACGACCTGGCAGCGACCATGGCCGAACTCGAGGGTCGGGGCGCGTCTTTCGAGGGCGAGGTCAGCGAGCAGCCGTGGGGATCCACGATCCAGCTCGACGTCCCCGGCGCCGGCACGATGACCCTCTACCAGCCGAAGTACGCTCCACCCGCCATCACCGAGGACATCCAGCCGATGTGGTGATGCCGCTGGCTGAGGTGAGAGGCGGAGTCCGCCGTTGGTTGAGGTGAGAACCGGAGCCCGCCGTTGGTTGAGGTGCGAGCGCAGCGAGCCTCGAAACCCCAAAGACTCCGACGCAGCGGTCGTCCGTCCCGGAACTACGGCTGGGGGACAGGGGCGGCGCGTCGCCCGGGCAACGCCGACACTGGTCCATCGCCGCTGCGGGCGCCGCGGCCAAGCCCTTTTAGCCCCCAGCCGCAGTCCCGGGCCGAACGCCCGACGTGATCAAGCCAAGCCCTTTTAGCCCCCAGCCGCCGTCCCAGGCCGCCCGACCTGGGGCCCGTAGCTGGCTCAGGAAATGGTCCAGTCCTCGTTCCAGCCGTCGACCTCGCTGGCCTTGCGGGTGGGGGGGCCGGTGTAGATCGCGGAGGGGCGGATCAGCCGGCCGGTCCGCTTCTGCTCCAGGATGTGCGCCGACCAACCGCCGGTGCGGGCGCAGGTGAACATCGAGGTGAACATGTTCGCGGGCACCTCGGCGTAGTCGAGCACGATCGCCGCCCAGAACTCGACGTTGGTCTCGAGCACTCGATCGGGACGGCGCTCGCGCAGCTCGGCGAGGGCGGCCTCCTCCAGCGCCTCCGCGACCTCGTAGCGAGGGGCGCCGAGCTCGCGGGCGGTCCGGCGCAGCACCCGGGCCCGCGGATCCTCGGCCCGGTAGACCCGATGGCCGAAACCCATCAGCCGCTCGCCCTGGTCGAGCAGCTGCTTGACGTACGCCACGGCATCGCCGGTCCGCTCGACGTCCTCGATCATGCCCAGTACCCGGGACGGGGCGCCGCCGTGCAGGGGCCCGCTCATCGCGCCGATCGCGCCGGAGAACGCGGCGGCCACGTCGGCGCCGGTCGAGGTGATCACCCGGGCGGTGAATGTGGAGGCATTCATGCCGTGCTCGGCCGCGGACGACCAGTAGGCGTCGATGGCCTTGACGTGGCTCGCGTCGGCCTCGCCCTTCCAGCGGATCATGAACCGCTCGGCGAGGGTCTTGCCCAGGTCCACCTCGCGCTGCGGGATCACTGGCCGTTCCAGCCCGCGCGCGGCCTGGGCGGCGTACGAGAGGACCATGACCGCGACCCGACTGAGATCGGCGCGGGCCTCCTCCTCGGAGATGTCGTAGGTCTGGCGGAACCCGAAGGCCGGCGCGAGCATCGCGATCGCGGCCTGCACGTCGACCCGGATGTCGCCGGTGTGGACCGGGATGTTGTAGGCCTCGGCCGGCGGCAGGCCGGGCTCGTAGGCGCCATCGATCAGCAGCCCCCAGACCTTCTCGAAGGGAACCCGGCCGACGATCTCCTCGATGTCGACGCCCCGGTAGCGCAGGGCGGAGCCTTCCTTGTCCGGCTCCGCGATCTCGGACTCGAAGGCGACCACGCCCTCGAGCCCGTGGTGGACCTCGGTCATCCGACCCCCTTCGGTGGGCTGGCTCGCATTCTCGCCCGCGCTCGCCGATCTGGATAGTGCGTCGCGAAATGCACGCCGGGGTCGCTCGGCACGCGCTGTTCGTGACGTACTACCCGACTAGGGTCGAGCGCATGGACCTGGCGGCGCTGCGCGCGGAGTACGCACGAGGCGGGTTGCACGAGTCCGACCTCGCCCCCGACCCGGTGACGATGTTCCGCGGCTGGATGGCCGAGGCCGGGGCGTCCGGCATGCACGAGCCCAACGCGATGGTCGTGGCAACGGCGTCGGCCGATGGTCGCCCGGCCTCGCGGATGGTGCTGCTCAAGGGGCTCGACGAGCGCGGCTTCCGGTTCTTCACCAACCTCGCCTCCCGCAAGGGCGACGAACTGGCCGGCAACCCGCGCTGCTCGCTGCTGTTCCCGTGGCATGCGCTGGAGCGCCAGGTCCGGATCGACGGGACGGCCGAACAGCTCACCCGCGACGAGGTGGCGGCATACTTCGCGAGCCGCCCGCGCGGCGCCCAGCTCGGCGCCTGGGCCTCCCACCAGTCACGCGAGGTGACCGGCCGGGACCAGCTGGACGAGCAGTACGCCGCCGCCGAGGCGCGCTTCCCAGGTGACGTCCCGGTGCCCGACGAGTGGGGTGGGTACGTCGTGGTGCCCGACGCCGTGGAGTTCTGGCAGGGCCGCCCGGGCCGGATGCACGACCGGCTGCTGTATCGGCGTACGCCCGGCGGCTGGGCCACGGTTCGTCTTGCTCCCTGATCCTTGACGGTAATTGCCTTGAGCGCGGGGTGGCCGGGCCCTACGCTCGTGGCACACGGGAAAGGAGGTGGTCCGAGGAATGAATTCTTATAGGACGCGTGAGGTGGCTGCCCGCTAGCAGCCCCAGCAACAGGATCGGGCAGAGCTGCCCGTGAGGCTGCTGGCGAATTCCAAGCAGCTACCCGACCCGCAGGCGATCCGGTACCACGTCCACCGGAGCGGTCTTCAGAGCACGGCTCTGGCAGGCCACGCCTGCGGGTCGCTGCATTTCCCCCGACGAATCCCCTGACGAATCCGCCGAGTTGGCACTCGGCTCGATCGGGAATATAGTTGTCGCCGTCAACCTTCTACCCGGGTGACCATCCGCGCAGTGAATCGAGCTCCCTTGTCCCAGGCCACCGCCGCCGCCGAGCAGGCCGGCCAGATGACCCATCGCGAGGTGCTGGAGGCACTCAGCGGCCTCCTCCTCGCGATGTTCGTCGCGATGCTCTCCAGCACCGTCGTCACGAACGCGCTCCCGCGCATCATCACCGACCTCGGGGGCAGCCAGACCGGCTACACGTGGGTCGTTGTCGCCACCTTGCTGACGATGACGGCGACCACACCGATCTGGGGCAAGCTGGCCGACCTCTTCAGCAAGAAGCTCCTGGTCCAGTCGGCCCTGGTGATCTTCTCGGCGGGCTCGCTCGTCGCCGGCCTGGCCCCCAGCATGGGAGTGCTGATCGGTGCCCGCGCCCTCCAGGGGCTCGGTGTCGGCGGCCTGACCGCCCTGGTCCAGGTCGTCATCGCGTCGATGGTCAGCCCCCGCGAACGCGGCCGGTACGCCGGCTACATCGGCGCCACCTTCGCGCTTGCCACCGTGAGCGGCCCGCTCATCGGCGGGGTGATCGTGGACGCGCCCGGACTCGGCTGGCGGTGGTGCTTCTACCTCGGTATCCCGGTCTCGGTGCTGGCGTTCGTGGTCCTGCAGAAGACCCTGCACCTGCCGGTCCTCCGGCGCGAGGTGCATGTCGACTACCTGGGGGCCACCCTGCTCGTCGCCGGCGTCTCGATCCTCCTGGTCTGGGTCTCCCTGGCCGGCAGCCAGTTCGCCTGGGGCTCGCCCACCAGCGCGGCCCTCGTCGTGGTCGGGCTGCTCGTGGTGGCAGCGGCGATCTACGTGGAGGCCCGGGTCGCCATCGAACCGGTGATCCCGCTCCGCCTCTTCCGCGATCGCACGATGAGCCTGGCCACGATGGCCTCGGTGCTGATCGGTCTCGCGATGTTCGGGTCCACGGTCTACCTGAGCCAGTACTTCCAGCTCGCGCGCGGGATGACGCCCACGAAGGCCGGCCTGATGTCGGTCGCGATGGTGGGCGGGCTGCTCGTCTCCAGCATCGTCACCGGGCGGATCATCACCAGCACCGGACGCTGGAAGCGCTACCTGGTCGGCGGCATGGTGCTCGTGGTCGTCGGGCTGGCCCTGCTCTCTCAGATCGACGACACCACGAGCCTGGTCCGGGTGGGCGCCTACATGGCGATCCTCGGCCTCGGCCTCGGTGGGACGATGCAAAACCTCGTACTGTCGGTGCAGAACAACGTGGCCATGTCCGACCTGGGCGCAGCGAGCTCGGTCGTCACCTTCTTCAGGTCGATGGGCGGCTCGATCGGCGTCTCGGCGCTGGGTGCGGTGCTGGCCCACCAGGTCACGGACAAGGTCGACGCCGCGCTCCAGCGGCTGGGCATCCCCGTCGACCCGCACGCGAGCGGCAACATCCCCGACGTGCGGACGCTCGACGAGCCGTACCGGTCGATCTTCGAGCACGCCTTCGGGCAGGCCACCGGGCACATCTTCCTGGTCGCCGTGCCGTTCGCCGCCCTGGCCCTGGTCTGCGTAGTGTTCATCAAGGAGGTGCCGTTGCGTACCACGGTGTTGCGCGAGGACGAGCTCACTCCGGAGGCCACGGCCGGCCTGCCGGGGAAGTGACCACGATGTCCCGCGACGAGACGGTGCGCCAGCTCGAGCACGAGTTCGGCGTCTTCATCAGGAGGGTCCGGCGGGTGATCGGGATGCGCGCCAGGGCCGTGCACCCGGACCTGCAGTCCGCGTCGTACCTGATGCTGCAGCACCTGGTGAAGACCGGGCCGATGCGTTCCTCCGCCCTCGCCGAGACCTTCGCGATCGACAAGGGAGCGATCAGCAGGCAGGTGCAGCATCTGACCGACCTGGGCCTGATCGAACGCACCCCGGATCCCGTGGACGGGCGCGCCTCGCTGCTGACGGCAAGTGCGGACGCGATCAGCCGGCTGGAGGACGTGAACCGGATCCGGCGCAAGCACCTCGACGAGCGGCTCGGCGAGTGGTCCGACGACGACCTCGCGGCTTTCGTGGCCGCCCTCGGCCGCTACAACGAGTCGCTCGAGTAGGACACCGGGGAGACACGGCCTAGGTCAGCCAGACCGCCGTGTCCGCGGGCAGGACGCCGTCCGAGACCGGCCCGCTGGCGAACAGGACCGTTCCGTCGGGGAGCGGGACCGGGTCGGAGCCGCAGTTGAGGACGACGGTGAGGGAACCGCGTCGGAACGCCAGCACGTCGGCGCCCAGGTCGAGCATGGTCACGGCGTCCCCGGCCGTCGTCGCGAAGGTACGCCGATGGGCCAGGGCGGCCCGGTAGAACGACAGCATCGACCCGGGGTCGTCACTCTGGGCCTCGACAGTGAGCGTCTTCCACTCCTCGGGCTGCGGGATCCACGGCTGTCCCTCACCCGGCCCGAAGTCGAACGGCGGCTCCGCGCCGCCCCACGGGATCGGCACCCGGCACCCGTCCCGGCCGGCGTCGCCGGCGCGGAACCACGCGGGGTCCTGGCGGAACGCCGGCTCCACCTCGACCTGCTCGAGCCCGAGCTCCTCACCCTGGTAGACGTACGCCGACCCGGGAAGCGCGAGCATGGTGAGGACCGCCGCGCGGGCCCGGGCCAGGCCGGTCTCGCCGCCGCCGTAGCGCGTCGGGTGCCGGACCACGTCGTGGTTGCTGAGCACCCAGGTGGGCGAGGCGCCGACCGGCTCGACAGCGGCGAGGGTGCCGGTGACGACGTCGGAGAACGCGGTGGCGGACCACTCGGCCATCAGCCAAGCGAAGTTGAAGGCCTGGCTGAGCTCGTCGGGCCGCACGTAGGCAGCCATCGCCTCCGGTGTGGCGGTCCAGGCCTCGGCGACGGCCATCCGGTCGCCGTCGTACTCCGCGAGGACGCGGTTCCACGCGCGGTAGACCTCGTGCACCCCCGGCTGGTCCCACATCGGCTGGTCGCTCGGCATCCGGTCGAGGATGGTGCCCTCGGTGACGGCGGAGACGACGGCGCTGGACTCGCCCGGTTTCAGGACCTGGTCCGGCAGTCCGTCGGCCTTGGACAACCCGTGCGCCACATCGACGCGGAAGCCGTCGACGCCGCGGTCAAGCCAGAAGCGGAGCACGCCCTCGAACATCTCGTGCACCTCCGGGTTGCGCCAGTCGAGGTCGGGCTGGGTGGGGTCGAAGAGGTGGAGGTACCACTCGCCGTCCTCGACCCGGGTCCAGGCCGGGCCGCCGAAGACCGACTGCCAGTTGTTCGGCGGCGAGCCGCCGTCGGCCCCCGTGCCGGGGCGGAACATGTAGCGGGCGCGCTCGGGGCTGCCGGGTCTGGCCGCCAGCGCCTCCTGGAACCAGAGGTGCTGGTCGGAGGTGTGGTTGGGCACGATGTCCACGATCACCCGCAGGTCGAGGTCGTGCGCGCTCTCGATCAGGCGGTCGGCATCCTGCAACGTGCCGAAGAGCGGGTCGACGTCGCGGTAGTCCGCGACGTCGTAGCCGTGGTCGTTCTGCGGTGAGGTGTAGAACGGCGTGATCCACAGGGCGTCCACGCCGAGGTCACGCAGGTAGGGGAGCCGGGCCGTGATCCCGGGCAGGTCGCCGACGCCGTCACCGTCGCTGTCGGCGAAGCTGCGGACGTAGACCTGGTAGCACACCGCGTGCCGCCACCAGAGGTCGCTTTGATCGTTCAAATGCATGCGCGCCATTTTCGGGCCAGGGCTCCGCAGACGTCAAACTCGTTTGCTCCTCGCGGCCCTCGGAGTGCCGGGCTCACTGGAACGCCGCGGGGTCGACGGCGACCCACAGGTGTTCCGCAGCCGCGACGACCCGGCCGTCGGCGTCGTAGAGGGTCGACGCCGTGAACGTCTTGCGTCCCTCGTGGCCGCGCGCCTGCCCGACCACGACGTGCTCCTCGCCGATCAGGGGCAGGGTGTCCACCCGGGCGGTCATCGACGCCAGAACCATCAGCCGCTCGGTCAGGTCGCCGGCCCAGCCTCCCACGCAGTCCAGGGCCGCCCAGGTGACGGGGAGCGAGGCCCGCGGGTGGTCGTCGACGTACTCGTGCCAGTCCTCGCCGACGCTGGGATGCGGGGTCCAGGCGGCGGCGATCCGGGTCGCCCCGTCGATGGCCTCGACCGGGCCGGGGAAGATCCGGAGGCCGTCGCCCTCCTCCCGTTCGGTGCCGCAGGAGAAGCAGGAGGGGAAGGGGTGGCTGGTGTGGCCGGGGTACGACGCCATGGCCGCGCGGGCGTCGTCGGCCGCGACCGGACCCACCGCCGTGAGGGCGTCCTCGAGGACCTCCGCCCGGGCGACCACAGTGCCGTCGAGGCTCGCCACCGTCGCTGCGCCGTCCTGGGTCACGTCGAGCGGCGTGTCCAGCGGAGGTGGTTGGCGAAGCGACACCCGGATGACGGGCCACGGGTCGGCGTGGCTGGTGGGGAGCCCATGGTCGACCCGCTCGGCCAGCGCTCCCGACGTCCAGCCCCCGTTTCCGGAGGAGTTCGGGCCGTGGAACCGGCGCGGGACGATCAGTTCGCTCGTCGTGGTGCTCACCCTCTGATCCTCTCCCATCGCTCCAGCGCCTCCCGACGCTCGGTGGCGTGGTCGACGATCGGTTCGGGATAGCCGTCCAGGCGACCGGGACGGTGCGGATCCTCGACCTCGGCCAGCTCCGGGACCCACCGCCGGACGTAGCTGCCGTCCGGATCGAACGTGCGGCCCTGGGTGGTCGGGTTAAAGACCCGGAAGTACGGCGCCGCGTCCGTGCCGCACCCGGCCACCCACTGCCAGCCGTGTTGGTTGGAGGCGAGGTCCCCGTCGACCAGCCACCGCAGGAAGTGCCGGGCGCCGTGCTGCCACTCGACGTGCAGGTCCTTGACCAGGAAGCTGGCCACGATCATCCGCACCCGATTGTGCATCCAGCCGGTGGCCCGCAGCTGGCGCATCCCGGCGTCCACGATGGGGAACCCGGTCCGTCCCTCCTGCCACGCCTTCAGCTGCCCGTCCGGAGCGTCGTACTCCATCCGCGCGAACTCCGGGCGGAGGTACTCCCGCGCGGTATCCGGGCGATGGAACAGCACGTCGGCGTAGAAGTCGCGCCAGGCGAGCTCCCGGCGGTACGTCGCGGCGCCGGTGCTGCGGAGGCGGGCGAGGTCGGCGAGCATCGTGTGCGGGTGGATCTCGCCCCACTTCAGGTGTGGGGACATGTGCGAGGTGCCGTCGACACCGGGTCGGTCGCGGTCGTCGTCGTAGGTCGCGACCCGGTCGGCGAGGAACTCCTGCCACCGGCGATGGGCCGCGGCCTCGCCGGCCTCGGGGATCGTGATGCCGGCCGGGAGCGAGGGATCCGGCAGGTCGCGGGACTCCTCGAGGCTCAGCCAGTGCACGTCGGTCGGGGCGTCGACCGGCGCCCGCCAGCCGTGCTCGGCCCAGGCCTTGGAGTACGGCGTGTAGACCCGGTAGGGGTCACCGGCGCCGGTCGTCACGCGCCCGGGTGCCACGGCGTACGGCGACCCCGTGCGGACCAGCTCGATGCCATGCCGGGTGAGCGCCCGCTCGACCTCCTCGTCGCGGCGGCGGCCGTAGGGACCGAAGTCGGCGGCCACGTGGACCCGGTCGGCGCCGACCTCGCGCGCGGCGCGCACGACCCGTCGGACAGGGGCACCCCTGGTGACCGACAGGCGGGCGTGCCGGCGGTGGAGCGCGGCGTCCAGTGAGCGGAGGCTGGCTGCGAGGTAGGCCCGCCGGGGAGGGCCCGCGGGACCCCACAGCCCGGGGTCCAGCACGAACAGGGGGAGGACGCCGTCATCGGCGCTCGCCTCGACCAGCGCGGGGTTGTCGGAGAGCCGCAGGTCGCGCCGGAACCACATCACCGAGGGCATCGCCACCAACTGTGCCACCCATGCGTCAGAATGAGTTGGTGAGCGACCTCATCGACACCACCGAGATGTACCTCCGGACCATCTATGAGCTGGTCGAGGAGGACATCACCCCGCTCCGGGCGCGGATTGCGGAGCGGCTGCACCAGAGCGGGCCCACCGTCTCCCAGACCGTGGCCCGGATGGAGCGGGACGGTCTGCTCACCGTCGAGGGGGACCGGCACCTGGAGTTCACCGACGAGGGCCTGCGGCTGGCCACCCGGGTGATGCGCAAGCACCGGCTGGCCGAGCGGTTGCTCACCGACGTCATCGGCCTCGACTGGGAGCTCGTGCACGCCGAGGCCTGCCGCTGGGAGCACGTCATGTCCGAAAACGTCGAGCGCCGCCTGCTGGACCTGCTCGACCACCCCACCGCGTCGCCGTACGGCAACCCGATCCCGGGTCTGGACGAGCTCGGCGAGTCGGCCCTGGGCGAGGAGTTCATGGAGGGCGTCGAGCCGCTGTCGAAGGTTGTCGAGGGCGACGAGGAGGCCCGGGTCCTGATCCGCCGCATCTCAGAGGAGATGCAGAAGGACGAGATCCTGATGAGCGCCCTGCGCCGGATCGGGGCGCTGCCGGACAAGACCGTGACCGTCGCCGCGACCGAGGAGGGGGTGCTCGTCGGGTCAGGGGGCGAGACCGCCGAGATCATCCCCGAGGCGGCCGATCACATCTTCGTGCGGAAGCTCTGACGAGCTTCTCAAGGTTTCCCCGGCAGCTCGGAATCCTGCACTTTCCCATGGTCAGTACCCCCGGGAAGTGCTGGTTCGTCTGTCATCCGGGGAACCTGTGACGCCTGAGACCTCCGCGAGGGCGGTCAGGAACTCGCTGCACCCCACGTCGAGCCGGTACGTCGCCAGGTCGTCGCCGCGGGTGGCTCCCCGGTTGACGATGACCACCGGGGTCCCGGCTCGGAAGGCCCGGCGGGCGAACCGGAAGCCGCTCATCACCGTCAGGGACGAACCCGTGACCAGCAGCGCCCCATCGATCTCCGGGATCGCGTCCACCGCCTGGTAGCACCGCTCGACGCGGGCGGCGGGGACGTTCTCGCCGAAGAACACCACGTCCGGCTTCAGCACGCCCTCCGCACGCGTCGCAGCCCGGGACCACGAAGTCGGCGGTGTCCTCGAGCTCGACGTCGCCGTCGGGGCGCGTGAGAACCGCGGCATGCCGCTCCGCGAAGCCCGGATTGAGCGTGGCGAGCCGCTCCTGCAGCCCGCTGCGTGGCGACGTGGCCCGGCAGCCGAGGCAGACCACGTCGGAGATCCGGCCGTGCAAGGCCACGAGTCGCCGCGAGCCCGCTTGCTCGTGCAGGCCGTCGACGTTCTGGGTGATCAGGAGCTCGGGATCCAGCCGGGCCAGGGCGAGGTGGCCCGGGTTCGGCTCCGCGCGCTTCATCCGGCCCCAACCGAGGTGGCTGCGCGCCCAGTACCGCTGCTGGGCCTCCGGCCCGGACACGAACTCCTGGTAGGTCATCGGCAGTCCGGGCCGGTGCCCCCGGGCCGCGGTAGTCGGGGATGCCGGAGTCGGTGCTCAGCCCGGCGCCGGTGAGTACGACGAGCGGGCGGGCGGCGAGGAAGTCGAGGACAGGCTGCAGGGATTCGAGCGACGGAGTGGTCTCGACAGGCTCGACCACCGGGGGAGACTCGACCACCGACGGCAGGCTCAACTGGCGTACCTGGCCTGCGACCGGGCCCGGCGCTTCTCGGCCTCGACCTCGCGGTTCTTCGGCGGCGCATTGGTCACCCAGTCGTCGAGCAGGTGCTCGGTGATGTGGGCGATCTCGCGCACGGCCTGGTCGAAGGCCTCCTGGTTCGCGGCCGAGGGCTTGGTCGTCCCGCTCACCTTGCGCACGAACTGCAGCGCGGCGGCGGACACCTCGTCCCCGGTGGCAGGCGGCTCGAAGTTGTTCAGGGGGCGAATGTTGCGGCACATGCCCACGACGCTACGTCACCGCGCGTGGGCGACCCAAGCAATCGTCCACTCCCTGTGGTCCCGACAGGCTCGACCACCGAAGCCGATCACGCGTCGAAGAACGACACCTCGTCACCGGTGACCAGGACGACGCGCCCGTCCGGCATCGGCAGCGTGCGCACCTGGGCGATCTCGTCGCCGTTCTCCACCTCGACCATCCGGTTCTCCAGCCGGGAGTCATCGACAGTGAGCACCGAGACCCAGCCGGTGCGGCCCGCGAAGTCTCCGACCACGATGAGCGCCGTCCGCTGGTCGGGGAGCCACGTGAACTGCCGCGGGTCCACACCTGCCCCCGCCGTGGTGCCCCGGTCGTAGGTCACGACGTCGAGCCGACGGGGATCGGTCAGGTCGGAGACGTCGAAGAACGCGGTCTGCGCACCCCGGGTCGTCCCGGCCAGGCTGGCGTCCTGACCGACGCCGATGAGGCGGTCCGACCCGAGCGGGTGGAGGTACTCGGAGAATCCGGGGATCTTGAGCCGGCCCAGCAGCTCCGGGGACGTCGGGTCGGTGAGGTCAACGGTGTAGAGCGGGTCGACCTGCCGGAACGTCACCATGATCGCGAGGTCGTCGAACCAACGCATCGACCTGATCGTCTCCCCGACGCCGAGCTCGTCCACCCGACCGATCTCGACCAGGTCGTCGCCCTGCTCCTCGAGGGTCACGATCGAGTTGAAGGTGTCGGTGGACATCGTCGGCCCGACGGCGACGCGGAGCACACCGTCGTACTCGTCCATCGACCAGCGGTCCGCGATGGCGCCGTCCACCTTGCCGGACGCGACGTACGCCGCGCCGATGCCGCTCAGCTCGAAGGCGTAGAGATGGCTGGCCCCGTCCGTCGAGGGCACCGTGGGTCGAATGGCGACGTCACCCTCCCAGCAGCACGGCCAGGCGTCGGACCAGGCGCTGGTGGCGAGGTACATCCGGTCCTGGGAGAAGTACGCGAGCCGGGACTCGGTCGCGACGGCGGCGCCGGACCAGGTGTCGGGGTCGGCCGGGTCGAAGCCCACGACGGCCAGAGTGCCCAGACCGGAGTCGTCGTCGGGCAGGGCCACCTGGTCGCAGCCGAGCAGCGTCTGGTTCTCGCCGTCGATCGTGACCGACGGCAGCCAGTCGTCGAGGGTGCTGTGCCGCACGACCCTGCGGTTGTACTCGAGCGCGGAGTCGTCGTCGCGGAGCCACTTCGGCTCGACGAAGTCGAGGTCGGGGAGCCCGGCGTCGAGCACCAGCCGGACCGTGTCCCCGTGCAGCCGGGCGGTGACCAGGGAGCTGTCGTAGGTCGCCGAGTCGGTGATCGCGGGTTGTGCCGGGTCAGTGACGTCAACGACGATCGACCGCGTCGAATCCCCCTCGAGGCGCTGGCTGTCGGAGTCTCGTCCGATCACGACAACGCGGTCCCCGACCAGCAGGAGCTCGGGCCCCTCGATCGAGGGCAGGTCCATCGACTGAAGGAGCTCCGGCCGGGTCCCGGTCACGTCGTAGGTGACGAGGTCGTCGCCCTTGATCCGGACCAGGAGGGTGCCGTCGGTCTTGACCACGTCGGGCTCGTCGACCCCGGCCTCCTGCACGTTGGTCCCGGTCTCGCTCGAGGTGGCCGCCTCCGGCGCGGGCGCCGATGCGGTGGCGCCGCGTCGTATGTCGCCATCGGCCGGGGCCGTCAGCTCCATGTCGCCGGGCGCCTCGGCGTCCATCCCCATCTCCATCGGGTAGTAGGGGAAGTCCCAGCCGTACGGCCCGACCCGCTCCAGGCCACGCTCGACGTACCAGTCGAGCAGCTCGTCGCACGACGAGGCGGGGGTGAGATCCGCGTTGGCGAAGGTGAAGGGCTGGTCGACGGGGGCCGCCAGGGTTCGCCGGGAGCCCGGCTCGGGATCACCGTCGCCGGCCACGGCGATTCCCGCGGCGAACGACGCCCCCAGCGCGGCCACCGCTACGAACGCCGTCCCGGCAGTCCTGTTCACTCGCATCTCGCCCCCTGGTCGTCCTGGCTCGTGTGTCGGTGATCGGACGCAGTGGGCGGCCTACCGGTTCCCGGTGCGACCATGGAGCCCATGGCTGTCAGCGACCGTGAGTTCGACATCGTGCTGTTCGGCGCCACCGGGTTCACCGGCGCCCTCACCGCGCAGTACCTCGCCCACAACGCGCCCATCGAGGTGCGCTGGGCGCTGGCCGGGCGAAATCCCGAGAAGCTCGAGCGGGTGCGGGCGAGCCTCGCGGACATCGACCCGGCGCTGGCCGACCTCGAGCTGCTCAACGCAGACGTGACCGAACCGGCCACTCTCGCCGATGTCGCTCGGCGAGCCAGGGCGGTGGTCACGACCGTCGGCCCCTACCTGAGGTACGGCGAACCGCTGGTGGCGGCCTGTGCCGAAGCCGGGACCGACTACCTCGACCTCACCGGTGAGCCGGAGTTCGTCGACCGGATGTACGTCGCCCACCACGCGACCGCCCAGCGCACCGGCGCCCGTCTCGTGCACGCGTGCGGCTTCGACTCCATCCCGCACGACCTGGGCGCGCTGTACACCGTCCAGCACCTGCCCGACAACCGTCCGATCACGCTCCGCGGCGTGGTCCGGGTCGGCGCGGTTCCGTCCGGCGGCACGTTCCACACTGCGGTCACCGCCATGTCCCGGATCGGGCAGGCGAGGGAGGCCTCGGCGGCCCGACGGCGGGTCGAGCAGCGCCCGGAGGGTCGCTCCTCCCGAGCCATCGGTGCCAAACCCCGAAGAGACCCCGTGCTCGGGTACTGGCTCCTGCCGCTGCCCACGATCGACCCGATCATCGTGGCCCGCAGCGGTTCGGCCCTCCCGGCGTACGGTCCGAAGTTCCGCTACTCCCACTTCGCCGGCACCAAGACGCTGCGCTATGCGGCGGGGGGCGCCGCGGTGATGGCGGGGATCGGGGTTGCCGCGCACGTCAAGCCGCTGCGCAACCTGCTGCTCGGACGACTGCAGCCCGGTGACGGGCCAGACGAGTCCCGCCGCGAGAAGTCGTGGTTCCGAGTGGACTTCGTGGGCGAGACCGACAGCGAGACGGTGCACACGCGGGTGTCGGGTGGCGACCCCGGGTACGGCGAGACGTCGAAGATGCTGAGCGAGTCCGCGCTGTGCCTGCTCCTCGACGACAACCCCGAGACGGCAGGCCAGGTCACCACCGCCCAGGCGATGGGGGAGCACCTGACGGCTCGGCTGCAGAAGGCCGGGATCTCGTTCGAGACCCTGGCCTGACCGAGCCGGCCTGAGACCGGTTGCGGGCGGCCGCGCGGGCATGGCCGCCGACACGCGGATACTTGGCCGGGCCCCGGCCGGCGTGTCGCGCGCATTGCCGGTCTGACGGGCGACACAACGGAGCGCCCCAGGCAGGAGTCGAACCTGCGACCTTTCGCTTAGGAGGCGGCTGCTCTATCCGCTGAGCTACTGGGGCCGGACGAGCGCGCGAGCGGCGCTCGTCGGCGGACATCTTGTCACGCCGGCGCGGCTCGTCGGCGGCCGCTCGATGGGGGTCATGAGGTGTTCGACTATCGGTGGTTCGCGGAAACCGGGTCCCACCCGCGATACTGAAGGCTTGTGCGCGGGCAGAGTCCCGCGCCTTGTCCCGAGATCCGAAGGTTTGTGCATGTCAGATCACGCCGCGCGCGATGAGGCGCAGCAATCCGACGCACCCAAACGCCGGGGAAAGGTCAAGAAGCGGCACACGGTCGGAAAGGTGCTGCTGGCGAGCGCCGTCGTGCTCGGCCTGGTCACCGGGCTGGGCGTGGCGTACCTCTACCGCCACCTCAACGGCAACCTCAACGTGGTCGACGTCACCGACCAGCTCACCAACCGGCCCGAGAAGCAGGTCGAGGGCCCGCAGGAGCCGCTCAACGTCCTGGTGATGGGCTCCGACGACAGGGACGCCCCGGGCAACAACATCGACAACCTGACCGGGGGTGCTGCGCGCTCCGACACGACGATCCTGTTCCACCTGTCCGCGGACCGGGAGCGTGCCTACGGCATCAGCATCCCGCGCGACTCACTCGTCAATCGGCCGACCTGCAAGTCCCGCGACGGCGAGACCATTGCCGGCGGCACGGACGTCATGTGGAACGAGGCCTTCGCGCTGGGCGGGCCGGGCTGCACGATTCAGCAGTTCGAGCAGATCACCGGGGTCTTCATCGATCACTACGTCGTGGTCGACTTCGCGGGGTTCGAGGACATGGTCGACGCCATCGACGGCGTACCGGTCTGCATCCCGGAGGACATCGAGGACCCCTCCCACGGCATCAACATCCCGGCCGGCACCCGCGAGGTGGAGGGTCGGGAGGCGCTCAACTACGTCCGGGCCCGCTACACGCTCGGTGACGGGTCGGACATCGGCCGGATCAAGCGACAGCAGGCGTTCATCGCGGCCATGGCCGCGAAGGTGATCTCCGGTGGCACCCTGGCCCGTCTGGACCGGCTGATCGGATTCCTCGACGCCGCGACCAAGTCGCTGACCGTCGACAAGGGCCTCGACAAGATCGACAAGATCGCCCGGATGGGGCGGGGATTCCAGAACATCGGCCTGGACAACATCCAGTTCATCACCGTGCCCTGGAAGTACGACCAGCGGCCCGAGTACGCCGGCCGGGTGTCCTGGCTCCCGCAGCAGTCCAACGAGCTGTGGGACAAGATCGCGGCCGACGAGCCGCTCACCCGACGGCTCACCGACGAGGCGATCAGCGCCGCCAAGCCCTCCGGCTCCGGCAGCGGCAACGGGAACCCCTCCGGCAACCCGAGCCCGAACGAGGTCGACGAGGCCGAGGCGAACGGCCTGTGCGCATGACCACCCCCGACCGGGACCCTGAGACACCCGAGGAGCGCCGGCGGCGGCTCGCCGAGGTGTTCGGCGAGGTGCTGCCGGAGACCACCAGCGACGAGCGCGACCCCGCACCCGACGCCGAGGACGCCGATCGAAGCGAGCAGTGGCTGCTCGAGCAGCGACCACCGCACCACGGCTGAGGTCTGCACTCGGCTCACGGGGTTTCGAGGCTCAGGCGCGGAGCGCGCCTTCGCACCTCAACCAGCGGCGGGCTGAGGTCTGCACTCGGCTTACGGGGTTTCGAGGCTCAGGCGCGGAGCGCCTTCGCACCTCAACCAGCGGCGGGCTGGGGCCGCGCTCGGCTTACGGGGTTTCGAGGCTCAGGCGCGGAGCGCCTTCGCACCTCAGCCAGCGGGGGTGTCAGACCTGGCGCTGGGCCAGCAGGTCGCGGATCTCCTCCAGCAGCTTGATGTCATCTGGCGTGCCCGGCTCGTCGCTCGGGAAGTACTTCTCCTTCGCCTTGGTGTAGGGCATGACGATGGCGAAGTAGACGACCGCCGCGAGGATGACGAACGAGATGATCGCCGTCAGCCACGCGCCGACCGAGACACCACCGGGCGCGTAGTTGGAGAAGTCGGGGGAGCCGCCGGCCTTGCCGATCAGATCCATGAGCATGTCGACCGTGGCGGTCACCACTGCCGCGAACGCGAGCGCCATGATGAACGCGACGGCGAGCTCGACCAGGTTGCCGCGTAGCAGGAAATTCTTGAATCCGGTCACGCCTCCTCCTTCTCGTCGGCCCCGTGGTTGGAGCCGTTGACGAATGCACTCGGACGCTAGCGTGCGAAGGCGTAGGTGAGGAACAGCCGGACCCCGGCGCCGGACAGATCGGTCACGTCCGACGGGTCGGCGCCGACGACGACCAGGGCGCCGGCCTGGCCCGAGGCTGTCGGGGCCGTCGATGACGCAGGCAAGGCGAGCACCGGAACGTCGTACGCGACGACGCTGGCGCCGTCGCCTTGCGGGTCGGTGGCGATCAGGTCGATCCGGTTGCCGACGTGGAGCAGCTCGACCATCCCGGCGTCCGGCAGTCGAACCGGTACGGCGGTGAGGTCCGGATGTCCGGCGGTCAGGGCGGGTCCCACGAGCCGGACGTCGGTCACGGGCTCACCCTTCCGCACCGGTGCCGCCAGGGTCCTCCCCACCGCATCGTCGGTGAGCCCGGCCGGGACGGAGTCGGGGGCGAAGTCCACCGGCTCGACGTCGTCGCTGCCGATGACCGCCCCGGCCGGGAGGTCACTCGCCGCGGTGAGCACGCTGACCGCCGGAGGTGGGGGAGCGGTCGCGGCCTGGACCCCGGCCGCCACGGCGACGCCCGCGAAGAGGGCGGCCAGCAGCCGGCGCCGGGCGAGGACGGCGCGGCGCATCCGCTTGAACGGACGGCCGAGGCGGTGCCGGAGCGAGGACATGCCTCGACGCTAGGAGAAATCCGGGATCGGGGATCTGCTCATCCACAGGGCTGGTCTCGACAGGCTCGACCACCGAGCAGTCAGCGTTCAGTCGGTGCTGGTGCTGCTCGTCGTTGCGGCCGCGGGCTTGGACTCGCTCTTCTTGTCCGACTTGTCCGACTTGTCCGACGTGGTCTCGGTCTTCGTCGACCCGGACTCCTCCGAGGAGGACTTCTCCGAAGGGGCGGTGCGGCTGTCGGTGCGGTAGAACCCCGACCCCTTGAACACGACGCCGACGGCGTTGAAGAGCTTGCGCAGCTTCCCGCCGCACTCCGGGCACTCGGTGAGCGCGTCGTCGGAGAAGCTCTGGAACTCCTCGAAGGCGTGGCCGCACTCGGTGCAGGCGTACTGGTAGGTCGGCACTTCTGGGATCCTTCTGAGCAGCGTGGGGGTGATGCGGTCGGGGCCCGGGCGTGCGGTTGGCACTCTGCCCGGACGACTGCCAATGGTACGGCACAATGTCCCGCACCATGACTGTCCAGGACCAGACCGAGCCATCCGAGGCCGCGTCCCCAGACGGCTCTCGAGGCAGGTCCTTGTGGCAGACCTTCCGTGCCTGGCCGCGCGCGGCCCGGATCGCGTCGTACGTCGCCGCCGGCCTGGTCCTCGTCCTGATCGCCGGTCTGGTGACCGGCGTCGTGCTGGTCCGCAGGCCGCTGCCGGAGACCAGCGGGGAGCTCTCCGTGCCCGGCCTCGACGCCGAGGTCACCGTGGTTCGCGACGAGCACGGCATCCCGCAGCTGTACGGCGACTCGCTCGACGACCTGATGCGGGCACAGGGGTTCGTGCACGCCCAGGAGCGGTTCTACGAGATGGACATCCGGCGGCACGTCACGTCCGGCCGGCTCTCGGAGCTCTTCGGCGACACGACGCTCGAGACCGACGAGTTCATCCGTACCATGGGCTGGCGCCGGGTCGCCCAGCAGGAGCTGGCCATGGTCAAGCCGGAGACCCGCGCCGCCCTCGAGGCGTACGCCGACGGCGTGAACGCCTACATCGAGAGCCGCTCGGTGAGCGAGCTGGCGGTCGAGTACACGATCCTGCGCGCCGGCGGTCTCGACTACCGACCCGAACCGTGGACCGCGGTCGACACCCTGGCCTGGCTGAAGGCAATGGCCTGGGACCTCCGCGGCAACATGGTCGCCGAGATCGAGCGAGTGCTGGCACTGGCCGACCACACCCCTGCCGAGGTGGCCGCCCTGTACCCGCCGTACCCCTACGCGGAGAACGAGCCGATCGTCCGCCAGGGCGCCGTGGTCGACGGGGTCTTCGAGCAGGACGCCACCAAGTCCGGTTCCCGCCTGCCCCAGCGGCCGGCGTACCTCACCAGGGCCGGAGAGGCACTGCGCGGCGTCCGCGACGCCATGGCCGGGATGCCTGCACTGATCGGTCGCGGTGACGGGATCGGCAGCAACTCCTGGGTGGTCGACGGGGAACACTCAGCCACCGGAGCGCCGCTGCTCGCCAACGACCCGCACCTCGGGGTCACCCTGCCCGGAGTGTGGATGCAGATGGGCCTGCACTGCCGAACGGTGTCCGACGAGTGCCCGCTCGACGTGGCCGGCTTCACCTTCTCGGGCGTGCCCGGCGTCATCATCGGCCACAACGCGGACATCGCCTGGGGGTTCACCAACCTCGGCCCCGACGTCAGCGACCTCTATCTCGAACGGGTGGTCCGCAACCGGTGGCGGTACGACGGGCGGCTGCGGCCGCTCGCCACCCGCACGGAGACGATCGGCGTGCGCGGACAGGAGGACGTCGAGCTCACCATCAGGTCGACCCGGCACGGGCCGTTGCTGTCCGACGTCTCCGAGGACATGGAGGAGATCGGGGAGAAGGCCCCGGCCGAACACCTGGGCGGAGGCGGGGACGAGTACGCCGTCTCCCTGGCGTGGACCGCTCTCGAACCCTCGCCGACGGCGGACGCGGTGCTGATGATGAACACCGCGCGCGACTGGGACTCCTTCCGGGCCGCGGCGGCGCGTTTCGACGTGCCCGCGCAGAACATGGTCTACGCCGACCGCGAGGGGCACATCGGATACCAGGCACCGGGGCGGATCCCGATCCGGAAGTCCGGCAACGACGGCAGCCTTCCGGCCGAGGGCTGGCGCACCGACGACGACTGGACGGGTGACTACGTCCCCTTCGACGGGTTGCCCAGCGTGCTCGACCCCGACGAGGGCTTCATCGCCACGGCCAACCAGGCGGTGGCCGGACGCGAGTACCCCTTCCACATCACCGACGACTGGGACCGCGGCTACCGGGCGCAGCGGATCCGGCAGGTGATCGAGGCGGAGGGGGAGCTCTCGGTCGAGGAGATGGCCGACCTCCAGCTCGACAGCCGCAACCCGGTCGCGCCGACCCTGACGCCGTACCTCACCGAGATCGATCTCCCCGCCGGCTACTACTCCGACGGGCAGGAACTCCTGAAGGACTGGGACTTCTCGCAGTCCTCGGACGGGGCGGCCGCTGCCTACTTCAACGTGGTCTGGCGCAACCTGCTCGAGCGCACCTTCCACGACGACCTGCCCGAGGACATCTGGCCTGACGGCGGACAGCGGTGGGTGGCGGTGGTCGATGACCTCCTGGAGCGACCGGCGGACCCGTGGTGGGACGACGTCACCACCGACGAGGTCGAGAAGCGTGACCAGATCATCGAGCAGGCCCTCCGGGACGCCCGGGACGAGATGACCCAGCGGCAGGCACTCGACCCGGACGACTGGAACTGGGGCCACCTCCACAAGCTGGAGCTGCGCAACCAGACCCTGGGCACGTCCGGTCTCGCCCCGGTCGAGGCGCTGGTCAATCGCGGGCCCTGGAAGGCCGCGGGCGGAGCCGCCACGGTCAACGCGACGTCGTGGGACGCGGCCGAGGGCTACGAGGTGACGGCGGCGCCGTCGATGCGGATGGTGGTCTCCCTGGCCGACTTCGACAGGTCCCGGTGGATCAGCCTGACCGGCGTCTCCGGGCACCCTTTCAGTGACCACTACACCGACCAGACCGACCTGTGGGCCGAGGGCCAGACCCTGCCCTGGGTGTTCTCCGCGGATGCAGTCGAGAAGGCGGCGGAGGACACCCTCACCCTGGTGCCGGCCGACGACGACAGCTGAGGCACCCGGCCCTGATCAGGACCTGGGGTGCTCAGAACCGGGTGATCCCGCTCGGGGTCACCGCCGCCGCCACCGCGCGGTCGTGCGGCTCGACGGGTACTGCGCGGCCGACCTCGTCGTCGTACAGGAGGACACAGGTGAAGGTCCCGACCGGCACTCTGCCGAGCGCCCGGTCGTAGCTGCCTCCGCCGCGGCCCATCCGCAGCCCGGTCGCGGACACCGCGAGCCCGGGGACCAGCACGACGTCGGCGGTGGCGATCGCGTCCTGGCCGAGTCGTGGGCCGGCCGGCTCCAGGATGCCGAGGCGACCGGGCACCAACGACGTCGAGCCCTGGTGGACCGCCCAGTCGAGGTCGTTGTCGGCCAGGATCACCGGGAGGATCACCCGCTTGCCGGCCTCGCCGAGCCCGTCGAGCAGGGCGCCGGTGCCGGGCTCGGAGGAAACCGACACGTATGCCGCGACCGTCGCCGCGCGCCGTACCTCCGTCGCGGCGAGCAGGTGGTCGGCGATGGCGGCCGCTGCCGCCCCGAGCTCGGCGACCGAGAGCCGGTGTCGAGTGGTGAGCAGCTGGTCGCGCAGCGCCAGCTTCGCGGCGCTTCCCGTCGAGCCCTCACCGCCGGGCCGTTGTGGATCTGGCATCTCCTCAGCCTACGATCGCAGTATGGGTAGCGCTGGCTTGAACACGGCACGCGACAAGATGGTCGCTGCTGGGATCGACGAGACCGCGATCGAGACGTTCGCGCACTACTACCGGCTCCTCGAGGCCGGCGAGACCGGCATGATGCCCGAGTCCAGCATCGAGCCCCTCGACATGGAGGCGCTGTCCGATGTCGAGGTCGCGGACGCGGATGCCGCGGGCGCGATCGCCACGACGGTCGTCATCAAGCTCAACGGCGGGCTCGGTACGTCCATGGGCATGGACCGTGCGAAGTCGCTGCTGTGCGTGCGTCGCGGGCTGTCCTTCCTCGACATCATCGCCCGCCAGGTGCTGCACCTGCGGAAGGTGTACGACGCCCCGCTGCCGCTGGTCTTCATGAACAGCTTCCGCACTTCCCGCGACACGATGGCGGCGCTGGCGCGCTACGAGGACCTCCCCGTCGATGGCCTGCCCCTGGAGTTCCTCCAGAACCGGGAGCCCAAGCTCCTCGTCAAGAGCCTCCAGCCGGTCAGCTACCCGAAGGACCCCGACCTCGAGTGGTGTCCGCCGGGGCACGGCGACCTCTACACCGCGCTGCGCGGCACCGGACTGATCGACCAGATGATCGAGGCCGGCTTCAGCTACGTCTTCGTGTCCAACTCCGACAACCTGGGAGCCGTGCCGGATGCCCGGGTCGCCGGCTGGTTCGCCACCTCCGGCGCGCCGTTCGCGATCGAGGCGGTGCGGCGTACCCCGTCGGACCGCAAGGGCGGCCACTTCGCCCGCCGCCTCATCGACGGCCGGATCGTGCTGCGGGAGAGTGCCCAGACACCGGACGCGGACCGGGAGGCGCTCGCCGACCTCGACCGGCACCGCTTCACCTCGACCAACAACCTGTGGTTCGACCTGCGCGCGATGCGGACGGAGCTGGACCGGCGGGGCGGCATCCTGGGGCTGCCGCTGATCCGCAACGTCAAGCACGTGGATCCGGGCGACCCCTCCACGCCCGAGGTGATCCAGATCGAGACGGCCATGGGAGCCGCGATCGAGATCTTCGACGGTGCTCGCACGATCGAGGTGGGGCGCGACCGGTTCGTCCCGGTCAAGACCACCAACGACCTGCTGGTGCTGCGCTCCGACGTCTACGACATCGGGCAGGACTTCGTGCTCGACCAGTCGGCTCCGGCGATCCCCTTCGTGGAGCTCGACGGCGACTTCTACAAGCACGTCGGCGAGTTCGACAAGCGGTTCCCGGAGGGCGCGCCGTCCATGAAGGAGGCGACCTCCCTGACCATCGACGGCGACTGGACCTTCGGCCACGGCGTCCGCGTCGTCGGCAAGGTGGCGCTCGAGGCCCACTCGGCCCAGCGGGTCGAGGCCGGGAAGGTGCTCACGGATGGCTGACGGCCTCGTCCCCGTCGAGGACCTCCTGGACCGGATCCTCGGCGAGATCGAACCGCTTCCCGACTACCCGCAGCCGCTCCTCGAGGCCCTCGACCTGGCCGCCGCCGAGGACGTGGTCGCGCCGATCGACTTGCCGTCGTTCGACAACTCCTCGATGGACGGGTACGCCGTCCGGCAGGCCGACGTGGCCAGCGCGACCGACGACTCCCCGGTGCACCTGCCGGTGGTGGGCGAGATCGGCGCCGGACAGGCCCGGCTGCTCGCGATGTCGCCCGGCACCGCGGTGAAGATCATGACCGGGGCGCCGATGCCGACGGGGTCGGACTGTGTCGTGCCGTACGAGTGGACCGACCGCGGTGTCGCGCAGGTGCAGATCGCCCAGGCGCCCGGAGAGGGGCAGCACGTTCGCCAGGCAGGTGAGGACGTCACCGTCGGGGACCTCCTGATCGAGTCGGGCACGGTGCTCGGCCCCCGCCACCTCGGCCTCCTGGCCAGCATCGGCCGACCCACCATCCGTTCGCGGCCCCGGCCGCGGGTGGTCATCCTGTCCACGGGCTCGGAGCTCCGCGAACCGGGAACGTCGCTCGGCCACGACTCGGTCTACGACAGCAACTCGTGGCTGCTGGCAGCGTCCGCCCGGCGGGCCGGTGCCATCGCTTACCGGGTCGGGATCGTGCCCGACGAGCCGCGTGCCTTCCTCGACGCCCTGAACGACCAGCTGGTGCGCGCCGACCTCGTGGTCACCAGCGGCGGGGTGTCCCAGGGCGACTACGACGTGGTCAAGGAAGCGCTGTCCCCGCTCGGCTCCGTGTGGTTCGGCGGGGTGGCGATGCAGCCCGGGAAGCCACAGGGGTTCGGCGCGGTCGGCGAGGACCGGATCCCGATCTTCACTCTGCCGGGCAACCCGGTGTCGTCGTACGTCTCCTTCGAGACGTTCGTGCTGCCCGCGATCCGCAAGCTGATGGGCAAGACGCCGTACTCCCGGCCGACGACCCGGGCCCGGCTCACCCACGGCATCTCCTCGCCGGAGGGGAAGCGGCAGTTCGTGCGGGGCGCGTACGCCGTCGACCGCGGAGGGCCGCACGTGTCGCCGGTGGGCGGCCCTGGGTCGCACCTGATCGGAGACCTGGCGTCGTCGAACGCCCTGGTCGTGGTGCCCGAGGACGTGACGTCGATGTCGGCGGGCGAGCAGGTGCAGGTGTTGGCCCTGGACGAGGCCTTCTGATGCCCAGCGGGGATCCGGCGCAGGATCCGGCTCGGCTCACCCACGTCGACGAGTCCGGAGCCGCGCGGATGGTCGACGTCTCCGGGAAGGACGTGACGGATCGGACTGCCACCGCCTCGGGGCGGGTGCTGGTCTCCGCGGACGTGATCGGGCTGCTCCGCGGTGACGGCGTCCCCAAGGGCGACGCGCTCGGCGTTGCCCGGCTGGCCGGGATCATGGGCGCGAAGCAGACACCGACCTTGATCCCCCTGTGCCATCCGCTCGCGATCTCCGGAGTCACCGTGGATCTCACGATCGGTGCGGAGTCGGTGGACATCCAGGCCACGGTGCGCACCACCGACCGCACCGGCGTCGAGATGGAGGCGCTGACGGCGGTGTCGGTCGCCGCCCTGACCGTGGTCGACATGGTGAAGGCCGTGGACAAGGCGGCGGTCATCACCGACGTGCGGGTGGAGTCGAAGACCGGTGGCCGGTCGGGAGCGTGGACGAGACCATGAGCCTGCGCGCGGAGGTCGTGGTCGCCTCCAACCGCGCCGCGGCGGGGGTCTACGAGGACCAGACCGGGCCGCTGATCGTGTCGTTCCTGCAGGACCTCGGGTTCAGCGTGGGCGCGCCGGTCGTCGTACCCGACGGTGACGCGGTCGGCGCTGCCATCTCCGATGCCGCCGACGGCGGGGCCCGCGTGGTGCTGACGACCGGTGGTACCGGACTGACCCCGACCGACCGGACCCCGGAGCAGACCAGGGCCCTGCTGGACTACGAGGTACCCGGCATCGCCGAGGCGATCCGTGCGGCCGGGGTCGCCGCCGGCGTGCCGGCGGCCGTCTTGTCCCGCGGCATCGCGGGCGTCGTCGACGACTGCCTGGTCGTGAACCTCCCCGGGTCGCGCGGAGGAGTGAAGGACGGGCTGGCGGTGCTCGAGCCGATGCTGGTCCACGCCGTCGAGCAGATCGTCGGGAGCGACCATTGAAGGGGTGGCCCGTCCGGCTGACCGCCGGCGAGGTCACCCTGCGTCCGCTGGCCCGCTCCGACGAGGCGGCCTGGCGCTCGGCCCGCGAGCGCAATGTGGCGTGGCTGGTGCCGTGGGACGCCACGGTCCCTCCGGGCGGTGATGCGCGGCCGGCCACGTTCCGCCAGCTGGTGCGCCGGCTGCACAAGATGGCCCGGGCCGGGACGACGTACCCGTTCGCGGTCGAGGTGTCCGGGTCCTTCGCAGGGCAGCTGACCGTGAACAACATCGTGCGCGGCTCGGCGCAGTTCGCGTCGTTGGGTTACTGGCTGGACCAGGAGTACGCCGGCCGCGGCATCATGCCCCGGGCTGTCGCCATGGCCATCGACCACTGCTTCTCCTCCGCGGGCCTGCATCGCGTCGAGATCGCGATCCGTCCCGAGAACACCAACTCCCTGCGCGTCGTCGAGAAGCTCGGGATGCGCGAGGTGGGCTTCGCCCCGAGGTTCCTCCACATCGACGGCGCCTGGCGCGACCACCGGATCTACGCGGTGACCGTCGAGGAGTGCCCCGGAGGCATGCTCGCCCGCCTCTCCTGACCCTTCCCGGCCGCCGTTGGTCCCACCAGTCACACGAGTTGTTTTGCGACACACCTATGGACATCCGCCCCGTCGTGAGGTAGCGAACCTAACCTCAGACTCGTGGACCTCAGCGCGTTGATCTTCGTCGCCCTTGCCGTGGCGTGGGCCGTGTACCTGATCCCGAAGGCCCTCAGGCACCACGACGACGTCGTCCGCAGCCGCTCGGTCGATCGCTTCTCCCACACCATGCGCGTGCTGGCCCGCCGCGAGCCGGTCAACCGCCGCGACGCCCGACTCGTCGTCACGCCCGGTCGAGCACCGTCTGCTCCCGTCGTCACGACCAAGCGCCCGACCCAGAGCCCGACCCAGAGCCCGGTCCAGAGCCCGGCCGTCTCCCAGCGCGAGGCCACGAGGCGGGCCACCCGCCGGCGCCGACGGGTGCTGGGCCTGATCCTCCTGGCCAACGCAGCCGTGGTCGGCGTAGCGGCGTTCGCCGTCATCGACTGGTGGTACGCCGCCATCCCGGCCGGTCTGCTCGTTGCCTGGCTGGTCGCCTGTCGGCTGATGGTCCGACGCGAGCGGAGTGTGTACATCCCGGTCGCCGAACCCGCGCCCCACGTCGAAGCCGACGCGGAGCCCGAGGACGGCGCCGAGGCCGACGACTTCGCCGAGGCCCACACGTCCTCGACGCCACCGATCACCGACCCCAGCCTGTGGGACCCGATGCCGGTCACCCTGCCGACGTACGTCACCAAGCCGGCCGCGGAGCCCCGCAGCGTCCGCACCATCGACCTCGACTCCACGGGGGTCTGGACCTCCGGGCGTACCGAGGCCGACGCCCAGATCGCACGCGAGGCCGACGAGGCCGCGCGGGCCGAGCGCAAGAAGGGCGACGGTCACCGGGCGGTCGGTACCTGATCCCGGATCCCACTGCTGTCGTGTGCCTGAGCACGCCGGACAGCACGTTCTGAGGGACACGAGTCGATTCGGAACGGCCGTCGACCGGGTGCTACCGTTTCCCCTCGCTTGGGGCTGTGGCGCAGTTGGTAGCGCGTCTCGTTCGCAATGAGAAGGTCAGGGGTTCGAATCCCCTCAGCTCCACCAGACAGCCAGGGTCTCTGAACCTCGTGGTTTGGCCCCGCTACCCGCCGTCCGCGATCTCGACGCCGTTCGTGCGCCCCAACAGCCAGCTCACACAGTTCGGGTGAGGATTCTCGAGTCCATCGTGTCCATGGTGGATGTGACCCCATAGCCCGCATCGGACGGAACTCTCATGGCCAACTCAACAGACCGTCATGCTCGGAGCATGTTGCCGATACCGGACCGTCCGGCGCCCGGGCTGACGACGTACGACGCGAAGGACCCGGACACGGCCTTCCCCCCGATCGAGCCGTTGCTGCCGCCGGCGGGTGCGCCGAACGTGCTGGTCGTGCTGGTGGACGATGTGGGCTTCGGTGCCGGCAGCGTCTTCGGTGGTCCGTGTCAGACTCCGACGGCGGAGCGCCTCGCCGCGGGCGGATTGCGGTACAACCGGTTCCACACCACCGCCCTGTGCGCACCGACCCGACAGGCCTTGCTCACCGGTCGCAACCACCACTCGGTGGCGATGGGGAGTATCACCGAGACCGCCACGTCCGCGCCCGGTCAGAGTTCGCTGCGTCCCAACACCAAGGCGCCGCTGGCCACCACCCTGAAGCTGAACGGCTACTCCACAGCGCAGTTCGGCAAGTGCCACGAGGTGCCCGTCTGGCAGACCTCGCCAATGGGGCCTTTCGACGCCTGGCCGTCCGGCGGCGGGGGGTTCGAAACCTTCTACGGTTTCATCGGCGGCGAGAACAACCAGTGGGATCCCGCGCTGTACGAGGGCACCACACCGGTCGAGCCGCCCGCGACGGCCGAGGAGGGCTACCACCTGACCGAGGATCTGACTGATCACGCAGTGAACTGGATGCGCCAGCAGAAGGCATTGATGCCGGACAAGCCGTTCTTCGTCTACTACGCCCCGGGCGCGACGCACGCACCGCACCATGTGCCCAAGGAGTGGGCGGACAAGTACGCGGGTCAGTTCGACGACGGCTGGGACGCGCAGCGCGAGCGCACCTTCGCCAAGCAGAAGGAGTTGGGCGTGATTCCCGCCGACGCCGAGCTCACCCTCCGTCACGACGAGATCACGGCGTGGGACGACATGCCCGCCGATCTCAAGCCGGTGCTGGCGCGGGAGATGGAGGTATACGCCGGGTTCCTCGAGCACACCGATCACCAGGTCGGCCGTCTCGTCGACGCCCTCGATGACCTCGAAATCCTGGACGACACGATCATCTACTACATCATCGGCGACAACGGGGCCTCCGCAGAGGGCACCATGAACGGCGCCTTCAACGAGATGGCCAACTTCAACGGGATGGCCGCACTCGAGACCCCGGAGTTCCTCCTCAGCAAGCTGGACGAGTTCGGCTCGCCCACCTCCTACAACCACTATTCGGTCGGCTGGGCATGGGCGATGAACACCCCGTTCCAGTGGACCAAGCAGGTCGCCTCGCACTGGGGCGGCACCCGCAACGGCACCATCGTGCACTGGCCGAACGGGATCGAGGAGTCCGGAGGAGTGCGCTCGCAGTTCAGTCACGTGATCGACGTGGCCCCAACCATCCTGGAGGCTGCCGGCCTGCCCGAGCCGACCATGGTCAACGGCGTGATGCAGTCGCCCATGGAAGGCACCAGCATGCTCTACACCTTCAACGAGCCGAACACGCCCGAACGTCATGACCTGCAGTACTTCGAGATGTTCGGCAACCGCGGGATCTACCACAAGGGCTGGAGCGCGGTCACGAAGCACAAGACACCGTGGATCATGGTCGGCGGCGAGCTGCCGGCCTTTGACGATGACGTCTGGGAGCTGTACGACGGCAACAACGACTACAGCCAGGCTCACAACCTGGTGGCGGAGCACCGCGACCGGCTCCACACGTTGCAACGGCTCTGGATCATCGAGGCCACCAAGTACAACGTGCTACCGCTGGATGACCGCAGCTCGGAACGGTTCGTGCCCGAGATGGCGGGGCGACCAACCCTGATCCGAGGGAACTCACAGCTGTTCTTCGCCGGCATGGGACGCCTCTCGGAGAACAGCGTAGTGAGCATCAAGAACAAGTCGTTCTCGGTCACCACGGAGGTCGAGGTCCCCGAAGGCGGGGCCGAAGGCGTGATCATCGCCCAGGGCGGTCGGTTCGGCGGCTGGGCGTTCTATGTCAAGGGCGGCAAGGCCAAATTCGTCTACAACGTGCTCGGCATCCATGAGTACGCCACCGAGGCCGATTCGGCGATCCAGACCGGCACCCACCAAGTGCGGATGGAGTTCGCCTACGACGGCGGGGGCCTGGCCAAGGGCGGTGACGTCACCCTCTACTACGACGGCAATGCCGTCGGCACCGGCCGCGTGGACGGAACCCAGCCGATGGTGTTCTCCGCCGACGAAACGACCGACATCGGCTACGAGTCCGGCACCACCGTCACACACGACTACACGGCTGCGACGAGCAAGTTCACCGGCAAGATCCACTGGGTGCAGATCGACCTCGAGGACGACGACAATGATCACCTCATCACGCCCGATGAACGTCTCCGCGTGGCGATGGCCCGCCAGTAGGACGACACGTAGGTGACTCTCGGCGGCCGGCGTCGACCGTGGCTAGCTACGCGCCGTCACTGTGATCCTGGAGTTCGTGTACGGCGTCTCGGAGTATGTCTGGAGCGTCGTTCCGAAGCTCGGCGTGCATGAGGACAACGTCACCACGTGCCAAACCGCGCTCGACGACGGGGCGGACCTGGTCGAGGTCGGCGTCCCCCGACAGCACCAGCAGTGCTGAGCTCTCGGGATGAAGCTGCGCCCTCATCTCCTCCAGGAACACCTGGTCGATCCCGGTACCGCCGAGTCGCTGGGCCAAGGCGGCAATTCCCGCGCCGGCTGCCACTCCGGGCGCTGGCGCGAGGAAGATCAAGCCGACCAGCCCGCCGAGTACCGAGCCTCGGGTGGCCACCGCCGACGTCTCGTGCCGCAGGTGTCCGATCCGCGGTTGATGAGACCCGGGCATCCACGAAACGGTGATTGCGTCATGGACCTCGAGCGCGTTTCGCTGCCTGAGGTTCCTCAGCCGGACCTCACCGGCTGCGGCGCCCAGCGCCGTGTCGTAGATCCAGACGGTCAGCGCCGGGGCGGTTGGATCAACGGTCGACTTCCGCTGGGATCCCCGCTTCGACTGTCGCCTCGACCGGCTTGGTGTTCCTGGCCGATTCGACATGGCGGTGGCATCCCTTCTTGAGAGGGGCGGCCGCGAGTCTTCCCATCAAGTCTCAGTGTTCGCCGGCGAGCAGGTGCTTGCGTCACCCGAACCGTACGAACATCCGTCGCGTACCCCTGAACGTACCCCCACGGGCGGCAAACCACTCGTTTGGTGGTTCGTCGGTGTTGTCCGTTCCCGCGATGGACCACGCACGGGCGGTCGGCCCGGGGGTCTCCTCCTCGCCGGCTCGATCCTGGTCCAGGTGGCATGAATGTGGGATCAACGACGAATCCGCGATGGTGACTGCAGTCAATGCCGCGCCGCGCATTCCGTCGCTGGTCTCGGACCGCATACCGGCCGCCGTACGCCTTGCTGCCGACCACCCACCGTCGGCCTTACGGTTGCAGCGAATCCCGTTCGAAGACCGCCGAGAGAGGAACGAACGATGTCTGGCCACACCCAACGAACCAGCTCACAAGATCCGCGGGGGTTCGAGACGCTGGCCGCGGACAGAAAGGTGGTCCGTGCTGTTCGTGGAGATCGCGGCTCCGCCCATGAACCTTCTAGGCCCGGAGCTGGTGCGCGATCTGGTGTCGCTCATCCAGGAAGCGGAAGCGGACGACTCGGTGCAGGTGCTGGTTTTCCGGAGTGCCGACCCGGACTACTTCATCTCCCACGTCGACCTGACGCGCATTGCGGAGTACCGCGCCGAGGCGGCGAAGTTGACCGGTGAAGCCTCGATCGCGCTGCTGTTCCGTCACTTGAGTGCGAGCCGGCTCGTCAGCATCGCCCAGATCGAGGGTCGCGTACGGGCTGCGGGCAGTGAGTTCGTGCTCGCATGCGACATGCGCTTCGCCGCCCGCGAGACCGCGATCTTCAGTCAGTTCGAGCCGGCGTTCGGCCTTCTTCCCGGAGGAGGCGCGGCGCAGCACCTCACCCGGCAAATGGGCCGTGGCAGGGCGCTCGAGGTCTTGTTGAGTGCCGATGACTACGACGCGGAGCTCGCCGAGCGGTACGGCTGGATCAACCGAGCGCTCCCCGCTGCCGTGCTCGGCGACTTTGTCACCGCGCTCGCTCATCGCATCGCCGGCTTCCCCGCCACCGGCCAACGATCGGTCAAGGAGCGGGTCACGCGATCGCGCTCGCCCCAGCAGAGGATTTCCGCCGCGATTCGGATCTCTTCGGCGCGGGTGCCGGCGCGCCCGAGGCGCAACAGTTGATCGGAGCCGCGATGGAACACGGACTCCAGACACGCGATGCGGAACTGGCTCTCGCGAGCTGGCTGGGCCGCTAGACGAGACCCTCGATCCATCTGAAGGCCGACGCCGACGACAGACAGGTCGCCATCGTGGCGGCCACTCCGAACGCCATCGTGGCCGCTGTTCGATCACGCCGTGGGCTAGATTGGGCCGCCGATCCATCACAGCTCTTCTCGGGAGGCTCCTTCATGACTCGTGCTCGTACCCTCCGCGGCGCCGTCCTCGCCGGCGTCATGTCAGTCAGCATGGCGGCAAGCTTGGGTCTCGGACCCGCCGCCTCGTCCCCCGCGGCGAGGCCCGGCACCGCACCGCCGGCAGGTGGGGTCGCCTCCGCGGAGCCGCAGCAGGACATCGCCGACGAGGTCCGCGCCCTCCCCGGTGTCTCCTCGGTGACCGAGGCCACCGCCCCGGCCGGCTACCGCTTCTTCAGGATCACCTTCACCCAGCCGGTCGACCACAAGCACCACAACCGGGGGACCTTCGAGCAGCGACTGACCCTGCTCCACAAGGACGTCTCGCGCCCCATGGTCATGAGCACCAGCGGCTACTACGTCTCCCAGAACCCCGGGCGCAGCGAGCCCACCCGGATCGTCGACGGCAACCAGCTCAGCATGGAGTACCGCTTCTTCGAGCCGTCGCGTCCCGACGACCCCGACTGGCAGCGCCAGCTGACGATCTGGCAGGCGGCCACCGACCAGCACCGGATCATCAGGTCGTTCCAGAGGCTGTACCAGGAGAACTGGATCACCACCGGCGGGTCCAAGGGCGGCATGACCGCGACGTACCACCGTCGCTTCTACGCCGGTGACGTGGACGGAACCGTGCCGTACGTCGCGCCGAACGACGTGGACAACGACCGCGACGCCTACAACCGGTTCCTCGCCCGGGTCGGCACCGACCCGGAGTGTCGAGCCGCCATCACCGCCGTGCAGCGGCGCATCCTGGGCGCGGAGCGAGCCTGGTTCCTCGACCGGACCCGTCAGGCTGCGGAGGCGGCCGGATTGACATGGGACATCCTGGGCAGCGTCGACCGCCACATGGAGGTTGCGGCGGTCGACCTCTACTTCACCTTCTGGCAGTACACGCCGCAGTCGGAGTGCCCGAACGTGCCTGGACCACAGGCGACCAACGAGCAGGTCTGGGACTGGACCCAGGGCGTCGTGCCGCTGACCGGCTACTTCGACCAGGACCTGACCTTCTTCCTGCCCTACTGGTACCAGGCCGCCTACCAGCTGGGCTGGTACGAGCCGTACGAACGGCCGCTTCGCGGCGTACTCCGCTATCCCGGCTCCTTCGCGGCACCCGAGTTCGTGCCCCGGGAGCTCCACCCGATCCGCTTCGACAAGCGCGCCATGAGTGACATCGATCGCTGGGTGCGCGCCCGCTCCACAAGGATGCTCTACGTGTACGGCGGCAACGACCCGTGGGGTGCGGAGCCGTTCAGCTGCGGTACGAAGCGGGTAACGGTCCGGCAGTGTTCGGTGCACGTCGTCGAGGGCGGCACCCACGGAGCGAACATCGCCCAGCTCCCGACCCCCGAGCGTGACTGGGCCACGGCGCGGGTCCTCGAGTGGGCCGGCCTGCCGGCGAGTGACCCGGCGGTGCGTCAGATCACGCGGACCGGAAAACCGGCGGCGGTGCCCGCGCTGGATCGTCCTGCGGACCGGGTGCTGCGGGGCGGTCTCTGAACGCGATTCCGACCGAGGGTCGACGGCACTACTTCAGCTTCGCGACCGTAGTCGCGGTGATCAACAGCGTCGTGGGCGGAAGCACCATCGCGATCGCAGTCGGCGCGACGAGCTCAGCGTAGTGCGAAGGGCCCTGGGCCCTCGGTCCATTTCGCGCCAGTCTTCTCGCGGAACGCGTTGACCGCTTCGGTGATGGTTTCGAAGAAGTGGTCTGGGTTGATGGTGTCGGTCAGCTCGTAACGTTCGATCTTCTGGAGCACAGGGGTCTTGAGCTCGGCGAACACCAGGCTGATCCCGTCGGCGTTCAGCTCGAGGTCGAGATCTTCCAGAATGTCTGACGCCGTAGTGTCGACGTCGGTGATCGGCTCGGCTGCCACGACGATCCACTGAGGACGAGGTTCGGCCATCGCCAGATGCCGGACCTGGTCTCGGAAGGTTCGAGCATTCGCGAAGAACAGCGGGGCGTCGAACCGATAGATGACCAGTCCTGGCAGGTGGTGGGTGGTGGGAGTGAACTGGGAGTCGTGATACCCGGCCACGCCCTCGACTCGTCCGAGCACGGCCTGGTGTGGGCGCCAGGCTCGCCGGAAAACGTTGGCGATCGAGAGCCCGACCGCGATCGCGATCCCAGGCAGGACGCCGAAGAGAGCGACTCCGAGAAACGCTGCCAGGGCCAGGACGAAGTCGGACCTACGTTGCTGCCGCAGCCGTCGCAGGCCAGGGACGTCGGCGAGGGACATCGAGGCCGCGATCACCACGGCGGCGAGAGCGGGCTGGGGCAAGTCACGCAGCAACCCCGGCGCGAAGAGCAGGAGAAGGAGGATGGCCGCTGCCCCCACCAGACCGGTCACCTGGCTCTTGGCGCCGTTCTCTGCGGCCACCGCCGTGCGTGATCCGCTGGTGCTTATCGGGAATCCCTGGAAGAAACCTGCTGCGATGTTCGCCGCCCCCACGCCGATCATCTCCCGGTCGCCGTCCACCTCCGCGCCAGCCCGGGTGGCGAACACCGATGCCGTCGAGATTGTGTCGGTCAACGACACCAGCGCGATTCCCAGCGCTCCGACCAGCAGCAGCCCAAGGTGCTCGAGCGGAACCGTAGGAATCGTGAATGGTGGGCTGCCCTCCGGCATCGGCCCGACCACCGTCAGGCCGTGGTCCTCCAGGTCGAACAGGTTCACGGCCGCAATCGCCAGCACCACCGCAACGAGGACGCCCGGAACGCGGGGGAGGGTCCGCTGGAAGCCCAGGATCAGGATCAGGCTCGCCATGCCGACGGTCAGGGCTACCCCCACCGTGTCTCCGTCGGCAACGCCTTGCGCGAAGGCCGATGCCTCGTCGATCAGTCCGTCGGCGTCGACCGAGAAGCCGAAGAGCTTGGGCAGCTGGCTGACGACGATGGTCAGCGCCAAGCCGTTCATGTACCCGATCTGTGTCGGCTTGGACAGGAGCTCAGCCACGAACCCGAGCTTGAAGACCCCGGCGAGCACGGTGATTGCACCCACCATCAACGCCAGCATCGAGGCGTAGGCCACGGCGCGGTTGGGATCTCCTTCTGCCGCGACCAGTGGGATCACCGTCGCCGCGATCATCGGTCCCAGCGCCGAGTCCGGGCCCAACACCAGAACCCGGGACGGCCCGAAGACGGCGTAGCCGATCAGACACAGGATGGTCGTGTACAGCCCGGTGATCGGCGGTAGTCCGGCAAGCTCGGCGTACGCCATGCCCTGCGGCACGAGCAGCGCGGTCAGGACCAATCCGGCAACGAGATCCTGGCGCAGCCACGCGCGCTTGTACGACCCCATGCTCGCGATGCCCGGCGCCACGCGGGCGATGACCGGATCTGTGCGCGCGGAGGTATCGGGCATGGATCACATCGTTCCGACATTGAGCGCCGCGGTCACCTGGTACGACCATACTGTTCGACTCGAACAACGCCGGCCGTGCGGAGACCGAGCACGAGGGGTTTGCTGCACCATCACGAACGAACTGCGGCCGCCGGTGAACGAGACGGCAACGAGGTCATTCAGCGGACTGCGAGACGAAGTTCAGATCATCGCTTCAGCGAGGGGCTCAGGATCGTCACACGCGTCAGCCAAGAGCCCTGGACTTCAGTGCGTCGAACTCCCCCTGGCTGATCGCGCCAGAGTCAAGCAGATCCTTGGCGCGGGCGATCTCCTCGGCCGGGCTCTGCGGCGGGCCGGCAACCTGCTGGATGTACTTCTCCTGGTCGGCCTGCCGCTGTTCAGCGGCCGCAGTCTGCCGCTCGGTCATGCTCCTGCCCCGAGCGATCAGATAGATCAGCGCGCCCAGCCACGGCACGAAGATCAGCAGAATGGCCCACCCGGCTTACCCCCAGCCACTGAGCGACCTGTCACCGAATAGGTCGAACAGGCAGCGGAACCACACCATCAGTGCCGTGATCCAGATGAAGAACCAGAAGCTCCACAGGAGAACTTCCCCGAAGTCGTTGGTGATTGAGTCCATGGTGTGGGTTCCGCTCGATTTCGGCTCCGTCGCCGTGGCCCCGTCTTTCAGAGGCTCCCAGATGCGAGGGGCCCGGACGATCAAGCGGCGGCGTGTCGTGATCACCCGGCGGCCCATGATCTCCGTCGACCGGCGTAGGCATCACAGTGGCAAAGCCGGACCGCCCGGGTCTGGGCATTGGTCACTCCCGGGTGAAGTAGCCGAGCAGGTCCACACGTGCCCGGAGGGTGCGCAGGGCGTTGAGCTGGATTCGTCCCTTGTCGGCGTCGACGACGACGGCCAGGGTCCGGCCCGACGCCACGGCGACATCGGAGGGGGCGAGGTCGCCTGCTACACCCGGTTCGGCCGCCAGGTTGAGCAGCGCCCCGGTGGCGTCGCGGGGTGCGCTCAAGTTGGTGTCGCCGCGGCCCAGTACGCCGTTGAACAGTGTGCTCGGTGGTGCGGGTACCAGCAGCGCCCCATTGCTCACCGGTGCCCCGGGACCGGTGAAGAAGCCCAGCACATCGACGTCGAGCGCCGTCCCGTGCTCGTAGCGCAACGAGAACTCGCCGGCGGCGTTCACCGGCACCAGTGCCAGGCCCCGGCGCTGGGTCTTTCCGCCCACCGCCGGACCCCACACCATGCGCTCGGCCAGCCCGCCCGGCTCTCGACCGACGAGCAGTCGAGCGGGTGAAGTCGCACCCACGTCGGCCGAGACCAGGACGAGTGCGGCGCGGATCCCGGGCCCGGCGCCGTAGGCGCTGGGCTCCACGGTGAGCTCGCGCCCGTCCTGCTCGACGTCGAGTCGCGCCACCCGCACCGGCTTGCGCGCCACGAATCGTCCGGCTCCGGACTCGGGCGCGGAGGAGAAGGTGCCGACGACGCTGATCTCCAGCCCGCCTCCCGGCCCGTGTTGTACCGCCAGCGTGCGGCTGCTCACCGGCAGGACGACGAGGTTGGTGGTGGTCACGCCGGCCTCGGCGACGTTGATCGCGTCCAGTGACCCATCACCCGCATCCAGGCGCACCACGCCTGGCCCCGCGGCCTTCGTGACCGTGACCTGGACGGCCGCCGCGTCGATGCCGGCCGGCAGTCGGGCGGTGAGGTCGCTGTTCGCCGCGAGATTGCGACGTTCCGCGTTCACGATCAACCGCGACGCCACCGAGGTGAGGGCGGATCCGCGCGGCGCTGCTTGTCCGCCCGGGGTTGTCGTCGGGTTCGTGGACCGGGCCGCCGATGGATCCACGGCCGCCTCCTGCTGGTTGAGCTCAGCACCCAGCCATCCGGCGGACGCCGACACCACGATCACCAGCAGCAGCGCCGCCAGTCCCATGACTGCCCGCGCGCGTTTCGATCCCCGAGATACGACTGCGGTCCCCCTCCTCGTCGCCGTTCCGGTCAGACGCCTACCCGTCGAGAGCCTGGCCCAAACGTCAAGACGCTGGATCGATGCCACTGCTCATGTCACGGAGTGTCTGGGCAGTGTTCGCAACCTGACCTCACCGTGGGATGAGACAGACGCCTGGCGGCATGGTCAGTGCGAGTGGGACGGGACGATGTGCCCCTCGCTGGCCTGCACCACCACGAAGCCGGTGCCGGAGAAGGCCAGCTGGAAGGCCTCACCCGAGCCGCGACCGATCAGAGCGCTTGCGCCGGCGGTACGGCGCAGGCTGGTGCTCAGCGACGACGACCACGCGATCGCGGACTGGACGTCGGCGAACGTAGGTGCGTCGACGTTCAGCACCACCGGGGTGCCGTGTGAGGAGATCGCGATCTGTCCGGCCCCGGAGAACACCGTGTTGAAGACGCCGCCGGACATCATGGAGGCACCTTCCACCTTCTTGATGTCCCAGTTCAGCGAGGTGTCGAACGCGATCACGTTGCGGCCGTTGACGGTCAGCGAGTCGCTTCCGTCGAGCGTGACCAGGTGGATCTCGCTCGCGTCGTCCGCCAGGAACACGTCCCCCCGGCCGCTCATCCGCATGAGCGGGACGCCCTCGCCGGTGAACGCCTTCTTCAGGAACTTCCCCATGCCGCCGGCACCCTCGTAGGCGAAGTCGACCTCCCCCTGGTAGGCGACCATCGAGCCCTGGCGGGCCATCACCTCGCCGTCCAGCTCGACCTTCAGCAGCTTGGGGTTCTGCAGGGCGAATCTCTCCTGGCCTTCGGTCTCGGTGTACTCCCCGAGCAGTTCACTGCGCACGTTCCGACTCCGATCTCTCGCGTGGGTCCCAACCTAGTGGCCCTGCGCACGAGGTTCGATCCAGCCCGTTTCCGCTGCTCGTTTCACTTCTTCTCGTGCAGGCTGACAACCGGCGGTGACCAGGGTCTTTCAGCGCAGGCGGCGTGAGTCGTGCCGGCTGACCCTGAGCCACCGGTAGCCGTACCCGTCCAGCGTGAGCTCGCACCGTCCGCGTTCGTCGGGCTCCGTGCGACCCGGCCCCAGCAGGTCCACGAGAGCGGTGCCGGGTTCGAGACCCTCGAAAACGAGGGGGACCGTGATCGCATCTGCTGCGAAATTGTGCAGCAGCACCAGCGACTCCTCGCCCCACGAACATCGATGTGCCAGCACGCCGACGTGCGGCTGGTCCAGCACGTCGAAGTTCCCCCAGCCGAGCTCGGGGCAGTGCCGGTAGGTACGGGCGAGGGTGGAGACGAAGTTGAGGAGCGAGCCCGGGTCGGTCTGCTGGTCGCGGACGTTGACCAGGTCCGGTCCGTAGCTCCCACTCGGGATCTTTCCGGGCAGCCGGGACGGGGCGGCGGGAGAGAAGCCGGCGTTCTTGCTCTGGTCCCACTGCATGGGGGTGCGTACGGCGAGGCGGTCACCTGCGGAGAGCTCCTCACCCATCCCGATCTCCTCGCCGTAGAACAGCACCGGAGTGCCGGGCAGGGAGAAGAGCAGGCTGTAGACCATGCGGACGCGCCGCGGGTCGCCGTCGAGCATGGGAGGCAAGCGACGGACCAAGCCGCGGCCGTACACCTGCATCTGGGGTTCGGGTCCGAAGGCGGCGAACACCTCTGCCCGTTCCTCCTCGGTGAGCTTGTCGAGGGTGAGCTCGTCGTGGTTCCGCACGAAGGTTGCCCACTGCACGTCCGACGACGGGTGCGGTCGCTCGAGCAGCGCCTCGACCAACGGGCCTGGGTCGGCGCGGGCCAGGGAGAGGTACAGCCGTTGCATGCCGACGAAGTCGAACTGCATGTGCAGCTCGTCGCCGTCGGCTCCGCCGAAGAAGGTCATCTGCTGGTCATAAGGGAGGTTCACCTCGCCGAGCAGGACGGCGTCGCCGGCCCGACGGCCGAGGAAGGCCCGGAGCTCGCGCAGGTACTGGTGCGGATCCGCGGGGGAGGAGCTGTCCTCCACGCCCATGGTCTCCAGGAAGAACGGCACGGCGTCGACCCTGAAGCCGGAGATGCCGAGCTGGAGCCAGAAGCCCACGATCTTGGCGATCTCGTCGCGGACCCGGGGGTTGACGATGTTGAGATCCGGTTGGTGTTTGTAGAACCGATGGAGGTAGTACTGGCCGGCCTTCTCATCGAAGGTCCAGACGCTGTCTTCCTGGTCGGGGAAGGTGGGCGCCGCCTGGGCGTCCTTCGGTGGCTTGTCGGCCCAGACGTAGAAGTCCCGGTACGGCGAGTTCGGGCTGGACCGAGCGGACTTGAACCAGGGGTGGCGGTCGGAGGTGTGGTTGACCACGATGTCGGCGATCACGCGCATGCCACGGTCCCGGGCGGTCCGGATCACCTCGACCAGATCACCCATCGTGCCGAGCCGGGGGTCCACGCCATAGAAGTCCACGACGTCGTACCCGTCATCGCGGTCGGGCGTGGGATAGAACGGCATCAACCACAGACACGTCACTCCCAGACTGGACAGGTAGTCCAGCCGCTGCGCCAGTCCGGCGAAGTCACCCTTGCCGTTTCCGTCCCAGTCCAGGTACGTCTCGACGTCGAGGCAGTAGACGACGGCCGTCTTCCACCACAGGTCGGAGGTGTTGGTGACCTTCACGGATCAGCCTTTCGGGGTGGGTTTCAGCTGAGGAAGCACCCGGGAGCCGAATACGTCGATAAACTGCTCCTGAGCCTGGCCGACGTGGTGCAGGTAGAGCTCATCGAACCCCAGGTCCAGCAGATCGGCCAGGTGCTGGGCGTGCTCCGCCGGGTCCGCGGAGACGAACACCGCCTTCGCAACGTCCTCCGGGCGCACACTCGCAGACGCGACGTCGAACGCCTCGACGGTCTCCAGATCCCAGCAGACCGGCGGGGCGAAGGTGTTCGTCCGCCATTGGTCGTAGGCGATGGAGAGGGCTTCGTCCTCGGTCCTCGCATAGGAGAGGTGCACCTGGACGGCAAGCGGCCCTGAGCCGCCAGCGGACCGGTAGCCGTCGACCATCCTGCGGAGGACCTCAGGAGGTTGGTCGATCGTGATCAGCCCGTCGGCCCAACCCGCGACCCACGTAGACGTCTCCTCGGACACGGCCGGTCCGATCAGCGGCGGCACGGTCTCGGGCAATGTGTAGACCCGTGCGCGGTCGACGGTCACCAGCCCGTGGTGAGTCACCTCCTCCCCGGCGAGCAAGGCCCGGATGATGTCCACGCATTCGCGGAGGCGGGCTCGGCGGACGTCCTTGCGGGGCCACGGGCCTCCGGTGACGTGCTCGTTGGAGTTCTCCCCGGTGCCGAGGGCGACCCAGAAGCGTCCCTCGTACATCGCTGCCAGGGTGCCGATTGCCTGGGCGACGACCGCCGGGTGGTAGCGCTGGCCGGGTGCGGTCACCACTCCGAAAGGCATGGTGGTCGACTGCAGGGCGGCACCCAGCCAGGACCAGGCGAAGGCGGACTGGCCCTGTCTCGCACTCCACGGGCTGATGTGGTCCGAGCACATGGCGGCCGTGAAGCCGGCCTGCTCGGCCTGCTGGACGGCGGCAAGCAGGGCCGAAGGGTGCACCTGCTCGTGGGAGTTGTGAAGCCCGATGACCGGCATGCCCGCGATGTTGCCACGAAACCGCGTCCTGCCGACTCGTCAGAGATACCCGGGCTTCGACACGAGTGTGCACGTCACATCTCCTCGTGGCTGTCGGGGTCGCCGCCGAAGAGCCGGCCGTCGGCGCGCCCGAGCCCGGTTATCGCGGCCACCTCGTCGTCGGTGAGCTCGAACCCGAAGACGTCCAGGTTGGTCCGCTGCCGCGCCGCCTGCGACGACTTGGGGATCGGCAGGGTGCGCAGCTGGAGCTGCCAGCGCAGGATCACCTGCGCCGGCTCCACACCCAGCCGCTCGGCGGCAGCCGCGATCGGTGGCTCGGAGAAAGGCGCCTGCCGCTTGCCCAAGGGGCTCCACGACTCGGTCCTGATGCCGAGCTTCTCGTGCACCGCACGCATCTCCGCCTGCGGGAAGAGCGGGTGCAGCTCGATCTGGTTCACCGCCGGCGTGACGCCGGCGTCGTCGATGATCCGCTCGAGGTGTTCGGCGGTGAAGTTGGAGACCCCGATGCTGGTGACCAATCCCTCCCGCTGCATGGCCACCAGCGCCCGCCACGCGTCGACGTACCGGCCTCGCCGCGGGTTGGGCCAGTGGATGAGGTGGAGGTCGAGGCGATCCATCCCGAGCCGCTCCAGGGATTCCTTGGTGGAGCGGATGGCGTCGTCGTACCCGTGGTGTCGTCCCGGGATCTTGCTGCACACCACGAGCTCGTCGCGCGGCACGTCGGAGCGGCGGATGGCCTCGCCCACCTCGCGCTCGTTCTCGTAGTTGACCGCCGTGTCGACGAGTCGGTAGCCCTGCTGGAGGGCGGAGGCGACCGCCGCGGTCGCCGCGTCGCCGCGCAGCGAGGCGGTGCCGAACCCGATCACCGGGATCGAGCGGCCGTCGTTCAGCTGGTAGGTCGGGATCACGTTGCTCATTCCTCCAACGTAAGGGCCACGTGCTCAACCCGGACGCGCACCCGACATGTCCTCCGCCGTCCCGGGTACCTTGAGGATTCCGAGTTCGTCCACCTTCAAGGAGCCCCCGGCATGGCTGATGACAGACAGTTGTTGGAGCAGAAGGTAGCCAAGCACCGGACGAAGCTGGAGCAAAGAGGCAAGGTCGTGTCGATGACGCGCGATCGACTCGAAGCCGCACGGGCTGCGGACGCGAGCTCGATGAAGAAACTGAAAAAACTGAAGGCTCGAACCAAGGACGCCAAGCGCAAGGCCAAGAAGCTGAAGACGCGCACTGCGAAAGCCGAGAGCCTCGCTGAAGCGGCCAGACAAGACCGCAAGGATGCCGAGGCGGAGCTGGAGAAGGAGTCGACTGCTGAGGAGGCCCGGCGGGCCAAGCTGGCCAAGGCGGAGTCGGCGTTCGCTGCCGCGGAAGCGACCCGGCGTGTCGAGGAGCAGGCTTCGCCTGAGAGGTCTCGGTCGGCGCAGAAGACCACCGCGAAGGCGACGCGCGCCCGGGCGTCAAGCTCCTCCTCACGTCCAGCTGCGAAGAAGGCGTCTAGACCCCGTGCCAGAACTGCGACCAGGAAGAGAGCGCCGTCGGCCGCCAAGAAGACCACTGCAACAAGGTCCGCGACCAAGAAGGCCACGACGTCGAGGACGAAGAAGGGCACAGCCAACAGATCGGCGGCCAAGAAGACCGGGTCCTCGACGGCGAAGAAGGGCACCGCCAAGAGGTCGGCGGCCAAGAAGACCGGGTCCACGACGGCGAAGAAGGGCACCGCCAAGAGGTCGGCAGCCAAGAAGACCGGGTCCTCGACGGCGACGAAGCGTACGGCTAGCAGGTCCCGGACCGGCTAGGCCACGTCGGCGGCCACCCTGAGGAGTCGGCGTCCTCAGATCCAGCGCTGGAACCAGATCCGGTCGAGCCACTCTGAGTGGGTGAGCAGGGCGTCGGTCCAGATCGGGTAGAACCACGCGAAGTTCATCAGCACCAGCACGAAGAACGAGCCGGCGACGACCACCCCGGCGGTACGACGCGGCGTGGGGTACGTCCCCCGGCCGATGAGCCGGCCCATGGTCAGGGTCAGGGCCAGCACGAGGAACGGCAGCATGACGACGGCGTAGAACAGGAAGATCGGCCGGTCGTCGTAGGCCAGCCAGGGCAGCCAGGTGGACCCGAAGCCGACCACGGAGAGTCCGAACCGCCAGTCGCGGGCGCCGACCCACATCACCAGGCCGAAGATCAGCGCGGCGGACCCGCCCCACCACAGCGCCGGGGTCCCGATCAGCAGCACCTGTCTCAGGCAGTCACTGCCCTCGGGTGCGTCGCAGCCCTCGGTCCCGGGCTTGATGTCGACGTCGGCCGCGACCCCGACCGGCCGGTTGAGCAGCGGCCAGCCGGCCGGCTTGGACTGGTAGGTGTGCGGATCGGCGTCGGCCATGAAGGCGGTGTGGAAGACGTATACGTCGTGGTGGTAGCTGGCCAGCGAGCGCAGGGACTGGGTCAGCTCACCCAAGCCCTCGGCATCCTCGTCGTGGCTGGTCGGCCAGTCCTGGCCGCCGTTGTGGTGGGTGTACTGGGTGGCCGACAGGTGCTCCTCGTACTCGTGCGCGTGGACCAGCCAGCCGGTCCAGGTGGCGACGTAGACGAGGAACGCGACGACGACGAGCTGGAGGAAGGCGGCGACGCCGTCGACCAGGGCCGACTTCGGCACCGGCCAGCGCACCCCGAACGAGCGCCGGGCGCCGGCGCTCCAGGCCCACGCCAGCACCCCGAAGGCCGCGAGCGGGAAGAGCGCCGTCCACTTGGTGCCGACGGCCAGGCCGAACGACACCCCACCGAGCAGCAGCCAGGGCCGGAGCAGTACCCGGCGCACCGGACCGAAGCCGGTGCCGACGCCGTCGTCGGGCACGAGCCGGGCCAGCCGAGAGCGGAACCAGTCGCGGTCGTTGACCAGGCAGGCGACGCCGCAGAGCACGAAGAAGGCGACGAAGATGTCCAGGAGGGCCAGTCGGGAGAGCACGAAGTGCAGGCCGTCGAAGCACAGGAGCAGGCCGGCGACGCAGCCCAGCATCGTCGAGCCGGTCAACCGCCGCGCCAGCCGGCACATCACCAGAACCATCAGTGCGCCGGCCACCGCGGAGGCGATCCGCCACCCGAAGGGGTCCATGCCGAAGGCCTGTTCACCGAGCGCGATCAGCCACTTCCCGGCTTCGGGGTGGACCACCATCGAGGGGTCGTCCTGCCAGATCCCGGTCGTGGTGCCGTCGAGGATCCGGCCGTCGGCCTTGTCGACGTACTCCCGGACGTAGCCGTGGTGGAGCATCGACCACGCGTCCTTGGCGTAGTACGTCTCGTCGAACGCGAACTCCCGCGGCGTCCCCAGCCGCCACACCCGCAGGAAGAAGGCCAGCAGGGTGACCCCGATGGCGGCGCTCCACCCGACGATCGGGTCCTCCATCCGGAACCGGCCGGCTGCCCGCTCCCGCGCAGACGGTACGGCGGCGCCCGACGCGGTGCGCGAGAGCCCCGCAGGCTGCTCGGGTGCACGGGTGGTCACGTCGCGAACTGTAATCGCGGGCTCATCGCCGCCGTCGAGCCCGTCGCGACCACGTGGACTTCGCTGGTCGAGCTCGTCGAGACGACTCCTGACAGAATCGTGCCGTGAACACCACCCCACGGAAAGCGCTCGCAGAGCTCGCGTTTCCGCAGGGACCCCGGACAGGCGATCCCGGCGTACTCGTCCTGGCGGCGACCCCGATCGGCCGGGTCGCCGATGCTCCGCCCCGGCTCGCGGAGGAGCTGGCCGGCGCCGACGTGATCGCCGCTGAGGACACCCGTCGGCTCAAGAGGCTGACCTCGGAGCTCGGCATCACCGTGACCGGCCGGGTCGTGTCGTACTTCGAGGGCAACGAGTCGGCCCGCACCCCGCTCCTGGTCGAGGCGCTGCTCGGCGGCGAGCGTGTCGTGCTCGCCACCGACGCGGGGATGCCGAGCGTCTCCGACCCCGGCTATCGCCTCGTGGCCGCAGCCGTCGAGGCCGGCGTGACCGTCACGGCGGTTCCGGGACCGTCAGCCGTGCTCACCGCGCTGGCCGTCTCGGGGCTGCCGGTCGACCGGTTCTGCTTCGAGGGCTTCCTGCCGCGCAAGGCAGGGGAGCGGTCCCGCCGGCTGGCCGGTCTCGCGACAGAAGAGCGGACCCTGGTCTTCTTCGAGGCACCGCACCGGACCGCAACGGCGCTGGCCGCCATGGCCGAGGCGTTCGGCGACGACCGGGCCGCGGCCGTGTGCCGCGAGCTCACCAAGACCCATGAAGAGGTACGCCGCGGACCGCTCGCCGAGCTCGCCGCCTGGGCCGACGACGGCGTGCGCGGGGAGGTGACGATCGTGGTGTCCGGAGCCAATCCGGTCCCCGACGTGGATTCCGATCCCGACAGCCTGCGTTCGGCCGTGGCCGAGCTCGAGGCCACGGGCACCAGTCGCAAGGAGGCGATCGTGACGGTTGCCCGACGGGCGGGTGTCCCCAAGCGCGAGGTCTACAACCTGGTGCACGCGCCATGAACGAACGTCCCACCCGCGCCCGAGCGGCAACCGAAGAGAAGAGCGGCGCCCGCCGGGACCGGGACCGGCCCCCGCCGCCCGAGCCGCTCCCGCACCCGGTGGTCGACAACCACTGCCACCTCGACATCGCCGACGGCGACGACTGGTTCGCGACCGCCGACGCGATCTCGGCCGCAACCGCCGTGGGGGTGCCGCGGATCGTGCAGATCGGCTGCGACCTGCCTGGAGCCCGGTGGGCGGTCGAGGTCGCCCAGGAGTACGACGCCCTGGTGGCGGGCGTGGCCCTGCATCCCAACGAGGCACCCCGACAGGCCGCCGCCGGCACCCTGGACGAGGCGATGGCCGAAATCGAGACCCTGGCCCGGGCCCACGACAGGGTGCGCGCCGTCGGCGAGACCGGCCTCGACCACTTCCGCACGGGCGAGGACGGCCGGGCTGCCCAGGTCGAGTCGTTCCGGCGCCACATCGACCTCGCCAAGCGGCTCGACAAGACGCTCGTCATCCACGACCGCGACGCCCACGAGGAGGTGCTCGCGGTCATCGACAGCGAGGGCGCGCCGACGCGCTGGGTGATGCACTGCTTCTCCGGTGACGTCGACTTCGCCCGCCGCTGCCTGGACCGAGGCGCCTGGCTCAGCTTCGCCGGCACCGTCACCTTCAAGAACGCCCAGCCGCTCCGCAACGCCCTCGTGGTCGCCCCGCGCGACCGGATCCTGGTCGAGACCGACGCGCCGTACCTGACCCCGATGCCCTACCGCGGCCGCCCCAACGCGTCGTACCTCGTGCCGCACACGGTGCGCCTGATGGCCGAGGTCCGGGGCGACGATCTGGGCGACCTGTGCGCGGCCGTGGACGCCAACACCGAGGCCGCGTTCGGCGGCCCGTGGTAGGCCGGAAGCTGTCCAGTCGTTCGACTATCGGACGAATTCCCGGGACGAGAGCCTCGTCACGTATCCCCGATAATGAGGGGTTCGAGTTGGACACCCGCGTGAGTCTCGTTATCGTCCTGTGACTGTTGGCCGGAATCGGGAACGAATCTGACCAGCGCAAGGCGGTGGCCGTCACCATGCGGTCGCCCCGATCGAACCCCCGTTCGCACCACCTCGCCCACCGGCGAATCCGTGCGCCCGGGCGCGCTGGCACCCGAGGACCGGGGAGTACGACGTTCGGAGAATCGTGCCCTTCATTGAGCACACCAAGAGCAAGTTGGCAGCGGTCGTCAAGAGCCGCGCCGTCCTGGTCACCCTCGCAACAGCGGTGATCCTGGCCCTCGCCGGAACCACCTACGGCTACACCGCCCTCAGCAACTCGGTGACCCTGTCCCTCGACGGCAAGGACCACGAGGTCACCGCCATGGGTGGGACAGTGGGGGACATCCTCGAGGCAGAGGGCATCGAGATCGGCGAGCACGACATGGTCGCGCCGAGCGTCGACGAGGAAGTTACCGACGGCAGCAAGATCAGCGTCAACTTCGGCCGCCCCCTCGAGCTCACCGTCGACGGCGACAGCAAGACCCACTGGGTCACCTCCACCGACGTCGCTACCGCCCTGGGTGAGATCGGCCAGCGGTTCTACGGCGCCGAGCTGTCCACCAGCCGTGGCGCCGGCATCGGCCGCGAAGGAATGGCGCTCGAGATCGTGACCCCCAAGAAGCTCGAGCTCAAGATCGGCGCGAAGAAGCTCGTCAAGCGCGAGCTGACGGCGCTGACCGCCGAGGACGCCCTGAAGGAGATGGGCGTCAAGGTCGAGAAGCACGACATCGTCCGGCCGGCGGTCAAGCGGGAGCTCGAGGACGGCGACCGCGTCGTCTTCACCGACATCCGCATCGTGACCAAGAGCATCAAGCGCGAGACCGTCGACTTCGGCACGATCGAGCGCGAGGACTCCTCGATGTTCGAGGGCGAGACCGCCGTCGTCCGTTCCGGCCAGGACGGGTCGCGCAACGTGACCTACCGGCTCACCTTCCGCAACGGCGAGCTCGTCACGAGGAAGGTGCTGAAGCAGAACGTCCTCGAGAGCCCCCGCGACGCCATCGTCCGGGTCGGCACCAAGGAAGAGGTCACCAGCAACTTCGCCGGCGGCGGCACCGTCTGGGACGCCCTCGCCCAGTGCGAGGCCGGCGGCAACTGGGCCATCAACACCGGCAACGGCTACTACGGCGGGCTGCAGTTCTCCCTCGGCACGTGGCAGAGCTACGGCGGCCCCGGCTACCCGCACCAGCAGAGCCGGGAGACCCAGATCATGATCGCCGAGAAGGTCCGCGCCGCGACCGGCGGCTACGGCTCGTGGCCGGCCTGCTCGCAGTCGCTCGGACTGCCCCAGTAGGCGACAACTACGCTGGCGTCATGCCGGCAGAGCACCCGTCCGCCGGGCCGAGGCTTCTCGGCCCGGCGGATGTGCGTTCACTGGCCGCATCCCTGGACCTGCGCCCGACCAAGCAGCGCGGCCAGAACTTCGTCATCGACGCCAACACCGTCCGCCGGATCGTGCGCGAGTCCGGCGTCACCGACTCCGACGTCGTGGTCGAGGTCGGCCCCGGTCTCGGCTCGCTCACCCTGGCCCTGCTCGAGGTCGCCCGGCGGGTGGTGGCGATCGAGGTCGACGAGAGGCTCGCGTCCCTGCTGCCCGACACCGTTGCGTCGTACGCTCCCGCACACGTCGGCCGGTTCGAGGTCGTGCACGCCGATGCCCTCCGGCTCACCGAGCTGCCCGGGCCGCCGCCCACCGCGCTCGTGGCGAACCTGCCCTACAACGTGTCCGTGCCCGTGCTGCTCCACCTGATGGCGCTGCTGCCCTCACTGGAGCGCGGCCTGGTGATGGTGCAGTCCGAGGTCGCCGACCGGCTCGCCGCACCTCCCGGCTCGAAGGTGTACGGCATCCCGTCGGTCAAGGCGGCCTGGTTCGCCGACGTGCGCCGGGCCGGCGCCATCGGCCGCAACGTCTTCTGGCCGCCGCCCAACGTCGACTCCGGCCTGGTGGCGTGGACCCGGCACGACCCGCCCAGCACGAACGTGTCCAGGGAGCAGGTCTTCGCGGTCGTCGACGCCGCCTTCGGCCACCGTCGCAAGGCGCTGCGCGGCGTCCTTCGGGAGCTGGCCGGGTCGGCCGCGGGCGCCGAGGCGGCCCTGGTCGCGGCGGGCGTCGACCCGCTGGCGAGGGGCGAGTCGCTGGACATCGCCGCGTTCGTGCGGATCGCCGAGGAGCTGGACCGATGACGGCCGTCCGGGGTCGGGCGTCGGCCAAGATCAACCTGCACCTCGGCGTGGGCGGACCCCGCGAGGACGGCTTCCACGAGCTGCGCACGATCTACCAGTCGATCTCGCTCCACGACGAGATCAGCGCCGCTCCGGCGACCGGCTGGCGGCTGGCGACCCGGACAAAGGAGTACGTCGACCGGGCCGCCCTGCCGGCGACCGACGACGACATCGTGACCCGAGCGGCGGCGCTGCTGGCCGACCTGCACGGGATCGACCCTCACGCCGACGTGAGTGTGGACAAGGCGATCCCGATCGCCGGAGGCCTGGCCGGTGGTTCAGCCGACGCCGCCGCCGCGCTCGTCGTGCTCGACCGGCTGTGGGGCCTGCAGACGCCTCACGACGAGCTCATGGATCTCGCGTCGCGGCTGGGGAGCGACGTGCCGTTCGCGCTGATCGGCGGGACCTGCCTCGGCACCGGGCGCGGCGAGGTCGTGGAGGAGGTCCCGGACCCGGGGACGTGGAACTGGATCGTCGTACCCAGCCGGGCCGGCCTCCCCACCCCGGCGGTCTACCGGCACTTCGATGAGCTGTTCCCGGGCGCCGGCGCCCCGGCATCCGGCGACGTCCTGGTCCGGGCGCTGGAGACCGGCGACCCGCGGGTGCTCGCCGCGACCCTCCACAACGACCTACAGGCGCCGGCCCTCGACCTGCGCCCCGACCTGGCGACACTGATCGGGCGTGGCGAGTCCGAGGGAGCCCTGCGTGGCCTGGTGTCCGGCTCCGGACCCACGTGCGTCTTCCTCTGCGAGTCCGGGCCGCAAGCCGAGGTTGTCGCCGAGGGCATCCGCGGCGCCGGACACGAGACCGTCCTCGTCGCAACCGGCCCCGACGCCGGGGCGCACGTGGTCTCGTCGTCCGGCACGCGCTGATGGCGAACCTGGTCAACCTGGAGCGGGTCTCCAAGGCCTACGGCGTCCGGTCGCTGCTCACCGACGTGTCCCTCGGGGTCTCCGCCGGCGAGCGGATCGGCATCGTGGGCCGCAACGGCGACGGGAAGACCACGCTGCTGGAGGTGATGACCGGACTCGAGCCACCCGACTCCGGACGGGTGTCCCGCGCGCGGGGCATGGCCGTGGGCTACCTGCACCAGGGCGACGCGCTCTCTGACACCCAAAGCGTGCGGGAGGCGGTGCTCGCCGGCCGCTCCGACCACGAGTGGGCCGCCGACCCGACCACCCGCGAGATCGTCGAGGAGCTCCTGGCCGGGGTGACCCTGGACCGGGCCGTGGTCGGTCTGTCCGGTGGCGAACGGCGCCGCTGCTCGCTGGCCGCACTGCTGTTGGGCCACCACGACCTGATCGTGCTCGACGAGCCGACCAACCATCTCGACGTCGAGGCGGTGTCGTGGCTGGCCGACCACCTCGCACGCCGGGCATCGGCGCTGGTCGTGGTCACCCACGACCGCTGGTTCCTGGACGCGGTGTGCCAGTCCACCTGGGAGATCCACGACGGGGTGGTCGACTCCTACGAGGGCGGGTACGCCGCGTTCGTCCTTTCGAAGGCCGAGCGGCAGCGGCAGGCCGCCGCTTCGGAGGTGCGCCGGCAGAACCTGGTCCGCAAGGAGCTGGCGTGGCTGCGCCGGGGGCCGCCGGCGCGGACCTCGAAGCCGAAGTTCCGGATCGAAGCGGCCAACGCCTTGATCGACGACGTACCGCCGCCCCGCGACCGGATCGAGCTGCAGCGCTTCGCCACGCAGCGCCTGGGCAAGGACGTCATCGACGTGGAGGACGCGGACCTGGCCCGCGGCGACCGAGTCCTCCTCTCGCACGCCACCTGGCGGCTCGGCCCCGGCGACCGAGTGGGGATCGTGGGTGTCAACGGTTCCGGCAAGACGTCGGTGCTCTCGCTCCTGGCCGGCGAGCTGGCTCCCTCGGCGGGGCGGGTTCGGCTGGGCCGCACGGTCTCCCTGCAGTACCTCACGCAGCAGCTTGACGATCTCGATCCCGAGTCCCGGGTGCTCGCGACCGTCGAGTCGATCCGCAGGGTGACCCGGACCGCCACCGGTGAGGTCACGGCCACCGCCCTGCTGGAACGTTTCGGCTTCACGGGCGACCGGCTGACGGCGCGGCTCGGCGATCTGTCCGGCGGCGAGCGGCGCCGGTTCCAGCTGTTGCGGCTGCTGCTGACCGAGCCGAACGTGCTGCTGCTCGACGAGCCGACCAACGACCTCGACATCGAGACCCTCAACGTGCTCGAGGACTTCCTCGACGCCTGGCCGGGCACGCTCGTCGTGGTCTCCCACGACCGCTACTTCCTGGAGCGGGTGTGTGACTCGATCTGGGCGCTTCTGGGTGACGGCCAGATCTCGATGCTCCCTCGGGGCGTCGACGAGTACCTCGAGCGCCGCGCCGCCGACCCGCCGAGCCGGCGCCAGTTGCCCTCCCCAACCCCCCGACCCGGCGCCAGTTCGCAGGAAATCCACGCCGAGCCGGCGCCAGTTGCCACGGTGAAACCCGGGACCGCCGAGGAACGCGCCCTGCGGAAGGTCATCGCCCGCCTCGACAAGCGGCTGGCCGGGATCGCCGAGCAGGAGGCCTCGCTGGAGGCCGAGATCGCCGCCCACTCCCATGACTACGAGAAGCTGGCCGAGCTCAGCCCGCGTTACGACGCCTTGCGGGCCGAGCGGGAGGAGCTCGAACAGGAGTGGTTGGAGGCCGCGGAGCAGCTCGAGCAGTGACAACTGGCGCCGGGTCGGCGTGGGTTTGGTGACAACTGGCGCCGGGTCGGCGTGATTTGGGTGGCAACTGGCGCCGGGTCGGGGGTCAGGAGCCGAAGGGTGCGAGCAAGGTGCGCAGGAGTGCGGCGAGCCGGGTGCGGTCTCGCTCCGGCAGTCCGGCGAGCAGGTCGGCCTCGGCTCCCAGCAACGCCTCGAACGCGCCGTCCACCGCCGCCTTGCCCTCGGCCGTCAGCCGGACGATGACCCCACGCCGGTCATCTGGGTCCGGGTACCGCTCCACGAAACCACGCGCGGCCAGCCGGTCCACCCGGTTCGTCATGGTGCCGCTGGTCACGAGGGTCTCCCGCAGCAGCCGCCCCGGCGACAGCTCGTACGGCGCCCCGGCCCGGCGGAGCGCGGCCAGGACGTCGAACTCCCAGGACTCGATCCCGTGCGCGGTGAACGCCGCCCGCCGGGCGAGGTCGAGGTGTCGGGCCAACCGGCTGATCCGGCTGAAGACAGCGACCGGCGCCAGGTCGAGGTCGGAGCGCTCGCTCGCCCATGCCTCGATCAGCTCGTCGACCTCGTCTCGCATGGCCACATCGTAGACCAGCGTCGAGAATCTCGATATCAAGAGATATGATCCCGACAAGCTCGATCATGGAGGAGACAGATGCCGCACACCTGGGACCCCGAGCGCTACCTCGCGTACGCCGACGAGCGAGGCCGGCCGTTCGTCGAGCTGCTCGCCCGGATCGGGGCCGAGCGACCCGCCTCGGTTGTCGACCTCGGATGCGGGCCCGGCAATCTGACCCGCCTGCTGGCCGAGAGGTGGCCCGAGGCGATGGTCCGCGGCGTCGATGCGAGCCTCGAGATGGTCGAGAAGGCCAGGGCGACGACGGACGGGATCGACTTCGAGGTGGGGGACCTTCGAGACTGGGCGAGCAGCGAGGCGGCGGTCGACGTCGTCATCTCCAACGCGACTCTCCAATGGCTGCCCGACCACCTCGACCTGCTTCCGCTGCTGGTCGAGGGGGTGCGGCCGGGCGGATGGCTGGCGTTCCAGGTGCCCGGCAACTTCGACGAGCCGAGCCACACGATCCGGCGCGATCTGGCCGCTGAGCCTGCGTACGCCGAGCACACGGCCGGCGTCGCCGTCCCCGACAGCCACGACCCGGCGACGTACCTCGACGTCCTTGCGTCCGCAGGCTGCACCGTGGATGCGTGGGAGACGACGTACCTCCACCTGCTCACCGGGGACGACCCGGTGTTCGCGTGGGTCTCCGGGACGGGCGCCCGGCCGACGCTGCAGGCGTTGCCCGACGGGTTGCGGCAGGAGTTCGAGGTGGAGTTCAAGGCGCGACTGCGGGCGGCGTACCCATCGCATCCGTACGGCGTGGTGTTGCCCTTCCGGCGGGTCTTCGCGGTCGCTCAGCGGGAGGACGAGCCGTGATGAGGCTCCATCACGTCCAGGTCGCCTGTCCGCCGGGCGGGGAGGACGACGCCCGTCGTTTCTATGCGCGGGGGCTGGGCATGACCGAGGTCGAGAAGCCGGCCGACTTGCAGAAGCGAGGGGGCGCGTGGTTTCGAGACGCCTCGTCCCTCGGCTCCTCAACCCAAGTTTCGAGACGCCTCGTCCCTCGGCTCCTCAACCCAAGGGCTGCGTGCGTACGACGCAGATAGCCAGGTTGCCGCGGAGATCCACGTCGGCGTCGAGGACCCGTTCCGTCCGGCGCGGAAGGCGCACCCCGCCCTCGTGCTTCCGACGCCGGCCGAGCTTGAGGCCACTGCGTCCCGCCTCGAACGGCTCGGCTTCGAGGTCGACTGGAGCCAGCGAGAGTCCTTTCCCGGCTTCGAGCGGTTCCACACCTTCGACGGTGCCGGCAACCGGGTGGAGGTCATGGCACCGGTTACCGACCGGTAGCCTCACCACATGCCCACGGTCCTCGACCTCTGGAACAAGGCCAGCGCCCTGCCCCAGGGCAAGCGGCTGTTCTCCTTCGCCTTCACGCGGAAGGCGCCGTACTTCGCCTCGATCCACCCACGGTTCGTCGACATCCGGCCCAACTACGCCGAGCTGGTGATCCCCAAGCGCCGCCGCGTGCACAACCACCTCAAGACCGTGCACGCGATCGCACTCTGCAACGGACTCGAGGCCGCGATGGGCGCCCTCGCGGAAGCGACCATCCCACGCGACAAGCGGTGGATCCCCCAGGGGATGGAGGTCGCCTACACCGCCAAGGCCGACTCCGACATCACCTGCATCGCCGAGACCGACGCGGCGCAGTGGACCGGCGACGACCCGAACCTCTCCGTCCGGGTTCGTGGCGTACGCCGGGACGGGGAGGTCGTGATCGACGGCGTGATCAGGCTTTGGGTCACCCCGAAGCCCTGATCAGTGTGGAAGCGTCTGCGCCGCACCGGCGTCGGCGTCGGCCAGGCCGACCGCTGACACTTCGAGCGGCTTCTTCTCCCCGACGAACTTCTTCTGCACCCAGGTGGCGATCCAGGTGAGGATCAGGTTGACGCTGATGTACATGGCCGCCAGCACGACGATCGTCGGCACCTGGTTGAAGAAGGCGCGGTAGATCTGCTGCCCGATCTCGGTCAGACCCGGCGCCGCGACGGCGTACCCGAGGCTGGTGTCCTTCAGGGCGACGACGCACTGGCTGATGATCGCGGGCAGCATGATCTTCACCGCTTGCGGCAGAAGCACGATGTTCGTCACCTGCGACTTGCGCAGGCCGATGGCGTACGCCGCCTCGGCCTGGCCCTTCGGCACCGCCAGGATCCCGGCCCGGAACACCTCGGCCAGCACGGCGCCGTTGTAGAGCGTGAGTGCAATCACCACGCTCCAGTAGGCGCCGCTGGCCCCGCGGCTGACGCCGTAGGAGTAGAAGATCAGGATCATCAGCAGCAGCACGGGAACGGCACGAAAGAACTCGACGACCACCCAGGACGGCCAGCGGATCCAGGCACGCTCCGAGAGCTTCCCGGTTCCGAAGATCACGCCGAAGACCACCGCTGCAAGGACAGCGGTGAAGGCCATCTGCAGGGTTGTGATCAGCCCGTCGACAAGCAGCGCCCGGATGTAGCTAGGGGTGAGGAAGGGCTCCCACTTCGCGTACTCCAGCTGGCCGCTGTCGTAGAACCGCCAGAGGACGTACCCGAGCACGCCGATCAGCCCGACGCCCGCCACGAGCGTGTAGATCCGATGCCGCCTGATCGTCGCGGGGCCCGGGCTGTCGAAGAGAACACTGGCGCTCACGTCGCCACCCTCCAGCGGCGTTCGAGCCGGTGGGCCGCGAACGACACGATCTCGACCAGGACCACGAAGATCAGGGCGAAGCAGAGGAAGATTCCGACGCGGTCGGCCGGTGCGTTGTTGGTGAGGCCCTTCATCCGGGCGAACGCCTCGAACACCCCGAGCGCACCCGCGACCGTGGTGTTCTTGAGCAGCGCGATCTGCACGCTGGCGAGAGGGGGGACCGTGGCCCGGAACGCCTGGGGGAGGACCACCTCGGCCATGACGGCGCCGAACGGGAGCCCGACCGCCCGCGCCGCCTCCGCCTGCCCCAGCGGTACGGCGTTGACGCCGGATCTGATCGCCTCGCAGACGAAGGCGGACGTGTAGACGGTCAGACCGACAACGCAGGCGGCGAAGACGTTGTTGAGCCGGATGTCACGCACCGCGATGTCGACGAAGTTGAACTCGATGCCGAGCTTCGGGCCGGCGATCCTGAAGAAGAGCAGCACGATCAGCAGCGGTGTGTTCCGCACGATCGTCACGTAGACCGCCCCAGCCGTTCGGAGGACGGCGACGGGGCCGACCCGCATGGCCGCCAGCACCGTTCCCCCGACGAGCGAAAGGACTCCTGCGATCAGGAACAGCAACACCGTGTAGACGAACGCCAAGGCCACCAGGTCGGCGTTGTCCAGGACAGGATCCACGCGTGGTCAGCCTTTCCGATCGATGTCTGCCGGCTCTGTGCGTGCCGGACGGGGTGGCCGGTCGGACCGGCCACCCCGGTAGCACAGGGACTCGATCAGGCCGGGCACTCGTCCAGCGCCGGCGGCTCCGGCGTTTCCGCGCCGCCCTCGCCGAGGGTGGCCTCGAACGCGTCCGCCCACGTGCCGTCGTCGTAGGCCTCTTCCAGGACCCCGTTGATCCACTCGCACATCTCCGGGGAGTCCAGGCTGTAGCCCACGCCGATCCGCTCCTCGGAGAACTCCTCGCCGACGACCTTGAGCTCACCCTCGTTCTGCGCGGCGTAGCCCAGCAGGATCGAGCCGTCGGTCGACATCGCCTCCACGGTCCCGTTGAGCACGTCCTCCACGCACTGGGAGTAGTCGTCTGCGGGTGCCGGGACCATCCCCTCGGCCTCGACGTTCTCGATCGAGGTCGAGCCGACCGCCGAGCAGACCTCTTCGCCCTGGAGGTCGTCGATGCTCTCCACGTCACTGTCGGCCCCGACCAGTAGCTGCTGTCCCGTGATCATGTAGGGGCCCGTCTGACCGACGATCGCCCGACGCTCGTCGGTGATCGAGTAGGTCGCGAGGACGAGGTCGACGCGACCTTCCTCGAGGTAGGGCTCCCGGTTGTCGGAGATCGTCTCCTCCCAGGTCACGCTGTCGGACTCCGGGTCGATGCCGAGGTCGGCAGCCAGGAGCTTGGCGATCTCCACGTCGAAGCCGGTGGGGATGTCCTGCGAGGGGTCCTTGAACCCGAGACCAGGCTGGTCGAACTTCACGCCGATGGTGACCTCGCCGGCCTCGGCGAGCTCCTTCATCCGCGTCCCGTCGTCGAACTGGTCGGCCGCGTTCTCCTCCGCCTCGACGTCGCTGCTGCCACCGTCGTCATCGCCCGCGTCGCCGCAGGCGGCCAGGCTGAGCGCGAGACCGATGCCGGCCACTGCCGCCTTGGTCCTGATGAATCGCATCTCTTCTCCTTTGTCCCGAGCCGGTTACCCCGGCCCCCGTCTTGAATGGATGAACTCGTAGGGATGGGTCAGTGCTTGAGGATCTTGCCGAGGAAGTCCTTGGCCCGGTCCGATTGTGGGTTCGTGAAGAACTCCTCCGGTGTGTTCTCCTCGACGATCGCGCCGTCGGACATGAACAGCACCCGGTCGGCCGCCGTCCTGGCGAAGCCCATCTCGTGGGTGACCACGATCATCGTCATCCCTCGCTCGGCGAGGTCGACCATGACGTCGAGGACCTCCTTGATCATCTCGGGGTCCAGAGCCGACGTCGGCTCGTCGAAGAGCATGACCTTCGGGTCCATCGCCAGCGCCCGCGCGATCGCCACACGCTGCTGTTGGCCTCCGGAGAGCTGGGCGGGGTACTTCCCGGCCTGCTCCACGATGCCAACCCGGTCGAGGAGCTCCTTGCCTCGCTTCTCCGCCTCCTCCTTCTTCTTGCCGCGGACCTTGATCGGCCCCAGCGTGACGTTCTCCAGGATCGTCTTGTGGGCGAAGAGGTTGAAGCTCTGGAAGACCATGCCGACCTCGGCGCGCAGCGCCGCCAGCTCCTTGCCTTCCTGCGGCAGCGGCTTGCCGTCGAGCGTGATCGTGCCCTCGCCGATGGTCTCGAGCCGGTTGATCGCCCGGCAAAGCGTGGACTTCCCCGACCCCGACGGGCCGATGACGACAACCACCTCGCCACGCTTGATCGTCTGGTTGATGTCCTTCAGGACGTGCAGGTCGCCGAACCACTTGTTGACGCCGTCCAGCACGACGAGCGGCTGGCCCTGTTCGGCTGTCCGCTCCTGCCCCACCTGCACCGTCATGCACAGGAACCTAGCGGCAACCGCGTCGCAGGGGCTACGCCGAACGCACTGGTCAGTCCAAGGGTGACCATTCCTTTACATCCCACTCGTGATTCCGTGCCGCCGATGGTGGCGCCGTACTCTGGACCGGTCATGAACTCGACCGCGACCCGCACCTACGAGGTTCGCACCTACGGGTGCCAGATGAACGTCCACGACTCCGAGCGGCTCACCGGGCTGCTGGAGGACGCCGGGTACACCGCCGCACCCGACGACGAGCAGGCCGACGTCGTCGTCTTCAACACCTGCGCGGTGCGTGAGAACGCCGACAACCGGCTCTACGGCAACCTCGGCCACCTGGCGCCGGTGAAGGCCAAGACGCCCGGCATGCAGATCGCCGTCGGCGGCTGCCTGGCCCAGAAGGACCGCTCCACGATCGTGGAGAAGGCGCCGTGGGTCGACGTCGTGTTCGGCACCCACAACATCGGCTCGCTGCCGGTGCTGCTCGAGCGGGCCCGCATCCAGGACGAGGCGCAGGTCGAGATCCTCGAGTCGCTCGAGGTCTTCCCGTCGACGCTGCCGACCAAGCGCGAGTCGGCGTACGCCGCCTGGGTCTCGATCTCGGTCGGCTGCAACAACACCTGCACGTTCTGCATCGTCCCGTCGCTGCGCGGCAAGGAGCAGGATCGGCGGCCGGGCGACGTCCTCGCCGAGATCCGGGCCCTGGTCGCCGAGGGCGTCAGCGAGGTCACCCTGCTCGGCCAGAACGTCAACTCCTACGGCGTGGAGGTCGGCGACCGGCAGGCCTTCTCCAAGCTGCTGCGTGCGTGCGGCGAGATCGACGGGCTGGAGAGGGTGCGGTTCACCTCGCCGCACCCTGCGGAGTTCACCGACGACGTGATCGCCGCGATGGCCGAGACGCCGAACGTGATGCCGCAGCTGCACATGCCGCTGCAGTCCGGCTCAGACCGGGTGCTGCGCGCGATGCGCCGCTCCTACCGGCAGGCGCGCTACCTCGGCATCATCGACCGCGTCCGCGCGGCCATGCCCGACGCCGCGATCACCACGGACATCATCGTCGGCTTCCCGGGAGAGACCGAGGAGGACTTCCAGGCCACCCTCGACGTCGTCCGCCAGGCCCGCTTCTCCGGAGCCTTCACGTTCCAGTACTCCAAGCGCCCGGGCACGCCCGCCGCCGTGCTCGACGACCAGGTCCCTCCCGAGGTCGTCAAGGACCGGTACGAGCGTCTCGCCGCCCTGGTCAACGACGTCGCCTGGGAGGAGAACACGAAGCTGGTCGGTCGACGCGTCGAGCTGATGGTGTCCGAGGGTGAGGGCCGCAAGGACGCCGCCACCCACCGGCTCTCGGGCCGTGGCCCGGACAACCGGCTGGTGCACTTCACCCCTCCGGCGGTTGAGCCCGGTGAGGACAGCGCGCCCATCCGACCGGGGGACCTCGTCACCGTCGAGATCACGTACGCCGCCCCGCATCACCTCGTCGCCGACGGCCCGGTGCTGGCCGTGCGGCGTACCGCTTCCGGCGACGCCTGGGCGACCCGCCAGGCCGGTCCCACCGAGCCCGCGGGTGTCCCCCTCGGCATGCCCGCGCTAGATGTCCCCGCGCCGCTCCCGGACGCACCGATGTGCGGCTGAGTCGATGGCGAAGCTGATCTACTCCGCGCTCGCGTCGCTCGACGGCTACGTGGCCGACGAGCACGGCGAGTTCGACTGGGCCGAGCCGGACGAGGAGGTGCACGCGGCCGTCAACGACCTGACCCGCCCGATCGGCACCCTCCTCCTCGGCCGCCGGATGTACGACGTCCTGCGTGCCTGGGAGACCATCGAAACCGGGCCTGACCAGCCCGCGACACTGCGGGACTTCGCGCAGCTGTGGGCCGCGGCCGACAAGGTCGTCTACTCGCGCACCCTCGAGCACGCCTCGACCGCCCGGACCGTCATCGAGCGCGACTTCGACCCGGAAGCCGTCCGTGCGCTCAAGGCATCCGCGGCGGAGGACCTGGGCGTGGGCGGCCCCGAGCTGGCGGGCCAGGCGCTCCGCGCCGGTCTGGTCGACGAGATTCAGCTGTTCCTCACGCCGGTCGTCGTGGGCGGAGGCACGTCGTCCCTGCCGGACGGACTGCGCCTCGACCTGGAGCTGCTCGAGGAACGTCGCTTCGAGAGCGGCGTGGTGTTCCTGAGGTACTCCGTCCGGGACTGACTTCGATCATCGTGGTTGATCCGACGCACCAGATGAGTCGGATCAACCACGATGTGCGTTCTCCACAGCCGGAGAACTGACACTGGCGCCGATGGGCGGCGGCAGTCAGCATCGGCGCCGTGGATCCCCTGGTGCAGGCGCTTCTCGATCAGGACGGTGTGATTGCTCGCCGCCAGGCGCTGGCCGCGGGCAGGTCGGCGTCCGACATTGCACGTCATCTGCGGCGCCGTGAGTGGGCACCGGTGCATCCAGGGGTCTACATCGACCACACGGGTCCGCTGACATGGTTGCAGAGATCATGGGCGGCTGTTCTCTTCTCATGGCCAGCTGCTCTTTCGCACGAGTCGGCGATCCGTGCCGGCGACGGGCCGGGGCGGCGCGGACGCGACGATTCTGTGATCCATGTGGCCGTGGACTGGTCGCGAAATCTCGTCGAGCCACCGGGTGTCGTCATCCACCGGACCCGCGACCTCCAGCCGCGCGTGCAATGGAACCTCTGTCCGCCGCGGCTGCGCTACGAAGACGCCGTGTTGGACGTCGCCACTCAGGCAACGACCGAGCTGGACACGATCGGTGTCCTCGCCGATGCCTGTGGATCGCGCCGGACCACGGCGGAGCGGCTCTCGAAGGCGCTCTCCGATCGTTCCCGGATGACGGAGCGCCGTTGGCTCGAGGCAATCCTGCTCGACATCGCGGAGGGAACCTGCTCGGTGCTCGAGCACGGGTATCTCGACCGGGTCGAGCGACCGCATGGCCTCCCGCGCGGAAGCAGGCAGGTGAGTGGAAGGCACCCGGGACGGTCGGAGTTCACCGACGTGGAATACGAGGAGCTCGGGGTCATCATCGAACTCGATGGCCGGGCGTTCCACGGGTCGAGCCGTGCGCGTGACCTGGACATGGAGCGGGATCTCGATGCCGCCGCGGACAGCAAGCTGACGCTGCGTCTGTCGTACGGGCAGGTCTTCGATCGCGGATGCCGTACGGCGATCAAGATCGCCGGGGTCCTCCAGAGGCGAGGATGGTGCGGCGAGCCGCATTCGTGCCGTGAGTGTGGTTGATCCGACGCACCAGATGAGTCGGATCAACCCCGTTCTTGTAACCGTCGTGGCTCAGTCCGAGCGGGGGTCCAGCTTCGGATAGCCGGCCTTGGGCGGGAGGCCCTCGGGGTTGTCCTCGGGGTTGCCCGGCGCCTGCTCGGGTGGCACGTCGGCTTCGGGGTCCAGCTCCTGGCTGGTCACGTCGCGGACGCCGTCGGTGGCGTCCTGTCCGGGCCCGGTCGGGCCGGTGCGCTCACTGCTCACGCCCATCTCGCCGGCGGCGCCGTCGGGTCCGTTGGCGTTCGGGTTGGAGTCGCGGATGTCGGTGCCCTGCTCGTTGTCGTCCTTCGTGTCGCCCATCGTCATCTCCTCATGCGGGGGGCTCGTCCGGCGGGTCGTCCTCCCCGGACGTGCCGTCGGGTTCCTGCTGCTTCTCGTTGTCCGGAGCGGCGATGTCCTCGGGCAGGGCATCCTCGACACCGGGGTTGTCGTCGGGATGCAGGTCGCGCGTGGCCGGGCCGCCCGGGGTGTCGCCGAACTCCCCGGAGTCGTCGATGGCGTCGGCGCCGCCCGGGTAGTGCTCCGGGGGCTCGGTGTCGGGTTCGGGCTTGGGCCCCAGGTCGTCGCTCATTGATCCCCTCCAGATCAGAAGCCGTGGGTGAGGTACGTCGTGCCGGTACCCAGCGAGCGAAGAGCCATGAGTTCGTGGGGCACCACCGGATCGGGCAGCTGATCGATCCGGCACCAGCGCAGGTCCGCGCACTTGGTCGGCTCGACGATCCGTGGCTCGCCGGACCACGACCGGGCGGTGAAGAAGAAGTCGACCCGCTCGTCGATCGGATCGCCGCCCTGGGTGCGCTGCATCGTGAACTCGAAGACCAGGTCGACGTCGACGACGCCGAGCTCCTCGAGGGCCTCGCGGTGCGCCGCGTCGTACGCCGTCTCGCCCTTCTCGACGTGCCCGGCCGCGGCCGCCGCCCAGTGCCTGTCCATGTACCCGGTGTTCTGCCGCAGCTGGAGCAGCACCTCCGTGCCGGCCACGCCGTCGCGCAACAGGAAGACATACGACGCCGGGACGAGGACGAATCGGTCCACCTCGGTCAGCGGGCCGGAGTGCCGCTGGCAGGGCCGAGGTCTCCGTCGTCCTTGCCGTCGAGCTTGTCGAGGGCGTCCTTGGCCTTGCCCGAGCCGTCCGCGATCTTGTCGGTGTACTTGCCCTTGGTCTTCTTGTCGGCCATCCCGGCGGCCGTGTCGATGCCGTCGGCGATCTTGTCGCCGTGCTCGTCGACGGCCTGCTTGGCCTTGCTCCTGAGCTTGTCCAGGAATCCCATGTTCAGTCCTCGTCCTCGGTCGGTTCGGCGTCCCGCGGCGTGACCGCGGGCTCGCCCTCTTCGTAGACCGTTCCGGTCTCCCCGGAGACGGCCACGTCATCCTCGTCGGGCTCGTACTCCTCGGGATCCGGGCCCTCGTCGGGTTCCAGGTCCTCGATCGGTGTGTCGGTCATGGGATCCCTCCTCAGTGACTCGGGCGGGCATGCGTCGGGCGCTGCGTCCGAGCCGTCTGGCGCCCTCTTGACACACTAGCCACATGGAGCCGATCCCGATCGTTGCGATCGTCGGCCCCACCGCCTCGGGCAAGACCGCCCTCTCCCTGGACCTCGCCGAACGACTCGGCGGCGAGATCGTCAACACCGATGCGATGCAGGTCTACCGCGGCATGGACATCGGTACGGCCAAGCTCCCGCCGGACGAACGACGAAGCATCCCCCACCACCTGCTCGACACCCTCTCCGTCCGTGACCCCCTCACCGTCGCGGAGTTCCAGCAGCAGGCGCGCGCGAAGATCCGCGACCTGCGTACGGCCGGCAGGGTGCCGGTCCTGGTCGGTGGATCGGCCCTCTACACCAGGGCGATCCTCGACCGCTTCGAGTTCCCGGGCACCGATCCCGACGTCCGCGCCCGCCTCGAGGCCGAGCTCGCCGACGTCGGATCCAGCGCCCTCCACGCGCGGCTGCGCACGGTCGACCCGGAGGCGGCGGAGCGGATCAGGTCGGAGAACGGCCGGCGTATCGTCAGGGCGTTGGAGGTCATCGAGATCACCGGGCGCCGCTTCAGCGCCAGCCTGCCCAGGATGGAGTACGTCGAACCACTGTCGGTCCAGGTCGGCGTGGACATCGACCGGCCCACCCTGGCCGACCGGATCGAGCAGCGTGTGCTGCACATGTTCGACAACGGGTTCGTCGAGGAGGTCGAGGGACTGCTCGCGGGAGGTCTCGCCGAGGGCCGCACTGCCGGCCGCGCGATCGGCTACCGCGAGGTGGCGGCGTACGTCGCCGGCGAGCTCAGCATCCACGAGGCCCGCGAGCAGACGATCACCGCCACCAGAAGGTTCGCCCGACGCCAGGACTCCTGGTTCCGCAAGGACCCGCGCATCGTGTGGGTGCGCTACGACGACCCGGATCGGCTCGACCGCGCCGTCCAGGCGGTGGAGGCCCTGACCTGATCCCGTACGACGCAAGAACGGTCGGGCGGACCGGGGGCGGTCGGGGCCAGACTGGCGGCATGAAGCAGGGACGGGACCGGCTGCGCGAGCTGCTCGACGCGGTGCTCGACGAGGAGCACCGCAACCTCGACGACATGGCCGGAGGCGCCTACGCCTCGCCGTACCACTTCAGCCGCCAGCTCACCCGCAGCGCCGGCGAGCCGCCGGTGGCGATGCGCCGCCGGGTGATGCTCGAACGGGCCGCCTGGCAGATCCGGCGCGGCACGTCGGTCACCGACGCCGCCTTCGATGCGGGCTATGAGTCGGTCGAGGGCTTCAGCCGTGCCTTCGCCCGGGCCTACGGCCACCTGCCCAGCGCGCCGCCAGAGACGACGGACGGCTCGACCTGGCTGCCGGCACCCAACGGCATCCATTTCCACCCGCCCACGTCGCTGTGGGTCCACACCACGGAGCAACCCATGAGCCCGCTCACCCAACAACTGGTCGCCCATGACCTCGACGACACCCGCGCCCTGCTCGACCTCGCCAAACAGCTGCCCGACGAGGAGTACCGCCGCACCCGACTGCCGGGCAACACGGTGCTCGGCTTCGACGGCGACGACGAGTCGGTCGCCGACGTCCTGACCCACCTGGTGTTCACCAAGGAGGTCTGGCTCGCCGCCATCGAGGGCGGGGACTTCCCCGAGCGGAAGCGCGACGATCCGGCGACGCTGATCGAGCGCCACGAGGCGGCCGCGCCACGCTGGCTCGCCACCGTCCGCGACATCGACCGGCGCGGCGCCTGGGACGACCGGCTGATCGACGCCCTCTGCGACCCGCCCGAGAGCTTCGTCATGAGCAGCGTTATCGCCCACGTGATCACGTTCGCCGCGGCTCGCCGCCAGCTCGCGCGCCAGCTGATCCGGGCCGGCGGGCTCGAGGTCGACGAGGGCGACCCCATCAACTGGCTGCGCCGGCAACGAGGAGAGGACAGCGAATGACCCGCACCGTCTACTACACGGCCACCACCCTCGACGGCTACATCGCCGACGAGCACGACTCCCTCGACTGGCTGTTCGTCCAGGAGCAGGACAACGACGGACCGATGAACTACGGGGACTTCATCAAGGACATCGGCGCGATCGCCATGGGGGCCACGACGTACGCCTGGATCCTCGACCACATGGCCACCAAGGACGAGAAATGGGCCTACGACATGCCCGCGTTCGTGTTCACCCATCGCGAGTTCGAGCCGATCGACGGGGCCGACGTCCGGTTCGTCTCCGGCGCCCTCACCGAGGTGTACGACGACCTGGCCGTGGCAGCCGGCGACCGGGACGTCTGGGTGGTCGGCGGCGGAGACCTGGCCGGCCAGTTCGCCGACGCGAAGCTGCTCGACGAGGTGATCGTGTCGATCGCTCCGGTGACCCTGGGTGCCGGGCGGCCGCTGTTCCCGCGGAAGTACGACCTGAAGCTCACCGAGCTCGCGCAGAACGGCGCCTTCGCCTGCGCCAGGTACGCCGTGGTCGGCGCCCGCAGCTAGCTGAACCGCAGCCGACCAGCGGCTGGCTCAGCGGCCGACCGGAATGCGGACGGCGTACCGTTGGCGGGTGCCGACCGACGCCATCACCGCTTGGACCGAGATCACCAACACCGACCAGCTTGTCGAGCTGCTCGGTGAGCCGACCGCTCGGGCGCGGGACAAGGCGCGTCCGGCGCTGCTCGAGGTGGACCGCGCCTGGCTGGCGGCCTCGCCGTTCTGCGTGATGGCGACGTCCTCGGCCGACGGTGAGTGCGACGCGTCCCCGAAGGGGGACCCGGCCGGCTCGCTGGTCCATGTCATCGATGAGCGCACCATCGCCCTGGCGGAGCGGCCCGGCAACCGGCGGGCCGACGGCTACCGGAACATCCTGCAGAACCCGCACGTCGGACTGAACTTCCTGATCCCCGGCCGCGGGGACACGCTGCGGATCAACGGCCGGGCCCGGCTGGTCAGCGATGCGCCGTTCTTCGACGAGATGGAGGTCAAGGGCCACCGGCCGGTGCTGGCGGTGGTGGTCGAGATCGACGAGCTGTTCTTCCACTGTTCCAAGGCGTTCCTGCGGTCGTCGCTGTGGAAGCCGGAGACCTGGGACCCCGACCGGCGTGGTGCCCCGCCGGGCCGTGGTCGCGGCCGAGGTTGAGCCGTCGGGCAAGACGGTCGCGGAGCTCGACGAGTACTACGGTCCGTCGTACGAGAAGGGGCTCTACGGATGATCTACCCGTTCCTCAAGGGGCACGGCACCGAGAACGACTTCGTGCTCCTGCCGGACCACGACGGCTCGGTTCACGGTGAGCTCGACCCAGCGAGGGTGGTCGCGCTGTGCGATCGGCGGGCCGGGATCGGTGGCGACGGCGTACTCCGGGTGATCCGAAGCTCCGCACTCGACCCGAGCCAGGCCGACGGGGCCGAGTGGTACATGGACTACCGCAACTCCGACGGGTCGCCGAGCGAGATGTGCGGCAACGGCATCCGGTTGTTCGCCCGGCACCTGGTCGACGACGGGTTGGCCGATCCGGGCGCTCCCATCCCTGTCGCGACCAGGGACGGGATCAAGTTCCTGACCGTCGACGGGGACGTCGTCACCGCCGACATGGGGAACCCCAAGGTGCTAGGCGAAACGATGGTCGCCGTTGACGACCGATCCTGGCCCGCGCGGCACCTCGACCTCGGCAACCCGCACGCCGTGGCGTTCGTCGACGACCTGGCCGACGCCGGGCCGCTTCTCGAACCGCCGGTTCACGACGCGGCCGTCTACCCGCAGGGTGTGAACGTCGAGTTCGTGGTCCGCCGAGGTGAGCGACACGTCGCCATGCGGGTGCACGAGCGCGGCTCGGGGGAGACCCGCTCGTGCGGCACCGGCGCCTGCGCGGCCATGGTGGCCGCCGCCCTCGCCGACGAGGCGCGGCCGGGCGCGGAGGACGTGGCCTACCGGGTCGACGTACCGGGCGGCACGTTGACTGTCACCTGGACGGCCGACGACCGGATCCTGCTGGCCGGCCCGGCGGTCGTCGTGGCCCGGGGGACGACCGACCTCTGACCGCTCAATAGGATCCCGGCCATGGAACTCAGCGGAACCTCTGCCATCGTGACCGGCGCCGCCTCGGGCATCGGCGCGGCCGTCGCCCGCCAGCTGGCCGCCGCTGGCGTGAAGGTCGTCGTCGCCGATCTACAGACCGACAAGGGTCAGGAGCTGGCGGCCGAGATTGGCGGGACGTTCGTCCCGGTGGACGTCACCGACACCGAGCAGATCAAGGCCGCCGTTGCCGCGGCCGTGGAGCTCGGACCACTCCGGATCCTGGTCAACTCGGCCGGCATCGGCTGGGCCCAGCGGACGATCGGCAGGGACGGTGAGTTCGAATCCGCCCACGACCTCGGCGCGTTCACCAAGGTGGTCGCGATCAACCTGATCGGCACCTTCGACGCGATCCGGCTGGCCGCCACCGAGATGAGCAAGCTGGAGCCGACCGCGACCGGCGAGCGCGGCGCGATAGTCAACCTCGCCAGCGTCGCCGCCTTCGACGGCCAGATCGGCCAGGCGGCGTACTCCGCATCCAAGGGCGGTGTCGTCGGCATGACCCTCCCGGTCGCCCGCGACCTGTCGGCCTCCGCAATCCGCCTCAACACCGTCGCCCCGGGTCTGATCGACACCCCGATCTACGGCGAGGGCGAACAATCCGAGGCGTTCAAGGCCAAGCTCGGCGAGAGCGTGCTCTTCCCGAAGCGGCTCGGGGTGCCCGACGAGCTGGCCTCGATGGTGCTGGAGTGCCTCCGCAACACCTACATGAACGGCGAGACCGTTCGCGTCGACGGCGGCATCCGGATGCCACCGAAGTAGGGCGCGGTTTCCCCGGCCGACCGGGGATTCCTGAACTTGTCGGCCCAAGCAATGCCTGACATGTTCAGGAAACCCCTGTCAGGTCCCGCCTACCTGCGAAGGGTCACGCTGCGCTGCACCTGGGCGGCGTTGCCGGCGTCGTCCACGGCCTGGAACACGACCAGGACGCTGACCGACTTGACCTTCTTGATCGCCGTCTTCGCACGCCTCGTGAGCCGGACCTTGACCGCGGTCGATCCCGGCTGGAGCGCCTTGGTCAACGTGCCGATGACGACCGCTCGCTTGGCCTTGGGGTCGATCTTCAGTTTGCGCGCGACGGCCTTGCTGACCGACAGCTTGACGGTGGAGCTGGCCGGCTCATTGACACGCGTCGTGACCTTGAGCCCGGCCTTCGCCACACCCGCGGGCGTCTGCCGGCCCGGCACCGTCAGGCTGACGACGGGCGGCTGGGCATCCGTCTGCACGCTGACCGTGAACGTGCCCGTCGTGGAACCACCGAAGCCATCCGAAGCGACGTAGGAGATGGAGTCCTCACCGGTGTACCCCGGTGAGGGGGTGTACCTGATGTCGCCGGCCTGGACCACAGCGGTCCCGTGCAGCGGCGGGGTGGCGCCGAGCGCGTAGGTCAGCGAGTCGCCGTCGGGGTCGCTGCACACGTTGTCGAGCGGGAGGGTGGTCGTGGTCTCGAAGGCCACTCCCTGCGGGGACCCGCCATTGCCGGTGCAGGACGGACCCTCATTGACGACCGAGACGTGGTACGTCGCCACGGCCGAGGTCCCGCCTTGGCCGTCACTGGCCACGTAGGTGAAGCTGTCCGACCCCGTGAACGAGCCCTGCGACGTGTACGACAGCGTGTCGGCCGTGGCTGCCGGCACGGTGCCGTGCGACGGCACGGACATGCGGGTGAACTGCAGGTCGTCGTCGTCCGCGTCGCTGCACCGCGCAGCCAGGTTCAGTACGGTGGCGACGCCGTGGTCGACCTGTTGTGCGTTGGACGCGTTGCCGGTGCACACGGGCGGGTGGTTGGCCGGCTGGATGGTGATGGTCACGGGCGTGATCGTGGCGCCGACCGGGTTTTCCGCCTCCAGGGTGAACGAGTCGGTTCCGCTGGTGACCGCGGTGTACATGACCCGTCCGGAATCGTCGAAGTCCCCGAGCGTCCCCTTCGAGGATCCCGGCGTGCCCTCGGTGTAGATCTGCTCGTCTCCCTGCGGGTTCGTGCACGCGAGCTGGAGCGGCACTGTTTCACCCTCGATGACGTTCGCCGTCAGCTCGGCGTCTTCGCACGACGGCTTCAGCGGCAGCGCGACCGTGACCGGCAGCTCGCCCGAGGTGCTTGCGCCCCGTCCGTCGTCGACGACGAACGGCACCCAGTCCGGCCCGCTGTAACCCGCGTTCCCCTCGTAAAAAATGACGCCGCCCTCGTCAACCCAGGAGCCGCCGTTAGCGGGCTGGTTCTCGATCTGGTAGGTCAGGTCGTCTCCGTCTGGTTCGTCGCAGTCCGTGTCCAGCGGCGTCGGCCGTCCGGCATAGACCACCTTTGCCTCCAGCTCCTCGCAGGTCGGCGGGTGGTTCGTGGGATCCTGCACGTCGATCGTGACGGTCGCCGTGTTGGAGAAGGCGCTGCCGTCGAAGACCCGATACGTGAAGCTGTCCGGCCCGATGTACTCCGGATCCGAGGTGTAGGTGAGGTATCCGTCATCCACGGCCGCGACGCCGTGCTCGGGCTCGCTGACGATCTCCGGCAGGAATGAGGGGTCGTTGGGATCGCACGGCGGGAGCACGGAGTCGGTCTCGCCACTCAGGGGCCCCATTCCAGTGTCCTGGCAGAGGGGCGCGAATACGGCGTCGGCGCGGGACGTCGTCGTCGCGACGAGGGCGCCCGTTGCGAGCGCGCCGACCAGCACGGCCAGCCCGATTCTCTTCCAGGCGGGTGTACGTCCGGCCAGCGCAATCATGTTCGCTCCTCTGTCCCCCGTGGCGGTCGGGGAGGCCCGCGACCGGCGGCCAGCCTAGGGAGCAGCGCGGGCGCCCGTAGGTGAAAGCCGGAAAATGATCCGGGAAACCCATTCGCGGTGGTCAGGTGCCGCGAATTACTCTGGACCCACATGACGAACGCACCTGACTTCAACCTCGACGACGAGCTCGACGCGACCGACGACTGGGACGACGAAGAGTTCGAGTCCGGGTACGCCGACGAGCCGGATCCCGAGGACGACCGACCGGACCGACCGGCGAGCAGGACCTCGCCGAGCGGCACGCGCTGCGCCGGGTCGCCGGCCTGTCGACCGAGCTCGAGGACATCACCGAGGTCGAGTACCGCCAGCTCCGGCTCGAGCGGGTCGTCCTCGTCGGCGTCTGGACCGAGGGCACGGTCGAGGACGCCGAGAACTCGATGGCCGAGCTCGCCCTGCTCGCCGAGACCGCCGGCTCCGAGGTGCTCGACGCGCTCTACCAGCGCCGGCAGAAGCCCGACCCCGCGACGTACATCGGCCGCGGCAAGGTCGACGGCCTGCGCGAGATCGTGCGAGGCGACCGGCGCCGACACCGTGATCTGCGACGGCGAGCTCGCGCCGAGCCAGCTGCGCAACCTCGAGGACCGGCTCAAGGTCAAGGTCGTCGACCGGACCGCGCTGATCCTCGACATCTTCGCCCAGCACGCGAAGTCCAAGGAGGGCCAGGCCCAGGTCGAGCTGGCCCAGCTCAACTACATGAAGCAGCGGCTGCGCGGCTGGGGCGGCAGCCTGTCCCGCCAGGCCGGTGGCCGAGTCGGGGCCGACGGCGGCGGCATCGGTGGCCGCGGCCCCGGTGAGACCAAGATCGAGACCGACCGGCGCCGGATCAACACCAAGATCGCCAAGCTCCGCCGCGAGCTGCGCGACATGAAGGGCACCCGCGACACCAAGCGCGCCGAGCGCCGACGCAACCAGATCCCCAGCGTGTCGATCGCCGGCTACACCAACGCCGGCAAGTCCTCGCTGCTCAACCGGCTGACCGACGCCGGCGTGCTGGTCGAGGACTCGCTGTTCGCGACGCTCGACCCGACCACGCGGCGTACGACCACGACCGACGGCCGCGTCTACACGATGAGCGACACCGTCGGGTTCGTCCGGCACCTGCCCCACCAGCTGGTCGAGGCGTTCCGCTCGACGCTGGAGGAGGTCGCCGACGCCGACCTGATCCTGCACGTCGTCGACGGCTCGCACCCCGACCCCGAGGGCCAGCTGGCCGCCGTGCGCGAGGTGTTCGCCGAGATCGGGGCCGGCCGAGGTGCCCGAGCTGGTCGTCATCAACAAGGCCGACGCCGCCGACCCGATGGTGGTCGCCCGGCTGCCGCCAGCGCGAGCCGCACTCCGTCGTGGTCAGCGCCCGCACCGGCGAGGGCATCGCCGAGGCGCTCGCGATCATCGAGGCCGAGCTGCCGCGCCCGGACGTCGAGTTCAGCGCGCTGCTGCCCTACGAGCGCGGCGACCTGATCAACCGGCTGCACCAGCACGGCGAGATCGACGTCGATGGAGCACACCGCCGACGGCACCCTCGTCTCCGGCCGCGCCAACGAGGACCTCGCCGGCGAGCTCGCGGCGTACGCCGTCTGAGCCCGCCCGCGACCGCCAGCCAGGTCCCCTCAGGCACCGCGGTCTCGGCAGCGGTTCGCCGCGGCCTCCGCGCCGGGCGATGCGGCGGCCGAGGATGCCGAACGCGAACATCACCGGCAGCGCGGCGCTGCCCAGCGAGGTCACCTCGGTGATCCCGATCGCGAGCGGGACCATCAGCGCCAGCAGCACGCGCCGGCAGCACCGGCCGGAACCGCTTCACCAGCAGCGTCACGCCCAGCACGCTCGTGGACGAGCAGCATCAGCATCAGGCTGGGGAACGTACGAACCAGGTGCCGATCGTGAACAGCAGCGCCTCGACGCCGTCGCCCTCGTAGTCGCCCGGTCCACTGGGTCCAGTAGTCGAGGAACACCCCGACGCATGGCGGCGGCGTACACGGCGATGCGGCCCGCCACACCCACTTCTCGAAGCCGCCGGGCGGCGGCGGCGGTAGACGACCAACGCGCACAGCGTGAACGCCAGGAACACCGGCAGCCAGATCTTGCCGTAGGTGACGTAGACCATGTCCGGGTCGGCCCAGTCGAGCAGCGGTGAGAGCAGGTCGTCGGCGGGCTCGGCCCACGCGGCAGTGAGCGGGTAGTCGTCGAGGTCCTCCTTGCCGTCGGCGGTGCGGAACCGGGCCAGCGCGTGCAGCTGGCCCACCACCAGGCCCACCCACGCCATCACCCACGCGAACCGGCCGATCTGTCGCTCGTGTCCGTCGATCATGTCTCCTCCTCGGGTCGCTCGGGACGCTCGAGCGTCGCCCGGTCGCAGAGGCGTCGGGTCGTCAGCCCTGGTGTCGGACCGGTCTCCACCCTCGGGTGGACGCGTGCGCGGCGCCGCTGCGCCGTACTCTCGCGGCGTGGACGGGCGGTGCGGATCGGCTGGCGCGACGCGCTGGTGCCCGCGGCCTTGCTCGCTGCTCGGGGCCGTCGAGCTCGCCGCGCTCGGCACCGAGGGCTGGGTCGCGGCCGTCGGGCTCGAGGCGGCTGGCCGCCGCTGTGCTGGTGTTCCGGCGAGTCCTCCCGCTGGTGGCGGCGCCGGCTCGGCGCTCGCCCTGATGGCTGATCCCGCTGACCGGCACCCGGATGGACGAGCCGGCGACGCCGATCTTCTTCTACATCCTCGGCGATCTACTCGCCTGGGCCGGTACGCCGTCGACTCGCAGGGGCTGGTCGGTCTCGCGGTGACGCTCGCGCTGGTCTTCGCTGACTTCGTACTTCGTCAACCCGAGCGACAACGACTGGACGGACGTCGTCTTCATCCTGTCGCTGGCGATCCCGCCGTACGTGTTCGGCCGGATCTCGCGGAAGCTGGCCGCCAGTCCGAGCTGCTGGCGCCAGCCAGTCCGAGCAGATCGCGCGACCAGGCGGTCCGCGACGAGCGGGACCGGATCGCCCGAGAGCTGCACGACGTGATCGCCCACTCGGTCAGCGCGATGGTGGTGCAGACCGCGGCCGCCCAGGACCTGGTGCGCACCCACCCGGACCGGGCCGCCGCGCTGCTCAGGATCGTCGCCGACACCGGGCGTCGCGCGCTGGCGGAGACCGGCCGGCTGCTGCACCTGATCCGCGACGACGCCGACGAGCTCGGGCTCCGTCCGGCGCCCGGGCTGGCCGACGTGCCCGAGCTCGTGGAGGGCGTTCCGCGACAGCGGGCTCGAGGTGGCTGATCGAGCTCGCCCTGCCGGCCGAGACCCTGCCCGGCGGCGTCGACGTCTCGGCGTACCGCGTCGTGCAGGAGGCTGCTCACCAACGCCCTGAAGTACGGCGCCGGACCGGTCCGGCTCGTCGTCGCGCACGGAGCCGGACCGGCTGCGGATCTCGTGCTGCCAACCCGGTCGTCCGGCGCGCCAGAGCGAGTCAGGCTCCGGGCTGGGGCTCCAGGGCATGGCCGAGCGCGTGGCGATGCTGGGCGGCACCCTCGACCGCGGGGCGCACGCAACGGCCAGGTTCGTGGTCGAGGTCGACATCCCGCTGGCGAGCGAGGCAGCGACGTGACCCGGGTGGTCGTCGCCGACGACCAAGAGCTGGTCCGGTCGGGCCTGCAGCTGGTGCTCGAGGCACGCGGCTGTGAGGTCGTCGGAACCGCCGGTGACGGCCGCGAGGCTGTCGACGTGGTCCGCCGGACCACGCCCGACGTCGTCTTGATGGACATCCGGATGCCGGTCATGGACGGCATCGCCGCCACCCGCGAGCTGACGGCCGCCGGGGTGTCGACCAAGGTGCTGGTGCTGACGACGTACGACCTGGACCGCTATGTGTACGACGCCCTCGGCGCCGGGGCGGCCGGCTTCCTGCTCAAGGCGACCCCGCCGGACCGGCTGGTGGAGGGGATCCGGACGGTCAGCGCGGGGGAGTCGCTGTTGGCGCCGAGCCTGACCCGTCGGCTGATCGAGGAGTTCCTCCGGCACCCACCCCGGACGGACGAGGCATCCCGGCCGGTCGATGCCCTCACCGAACGGGAGCGGGAGGTGCTGGTCCTGATGGCTCGCGGTCTGTCCAACGACGACATCGCGGCCGAGCTGGTGGTCGCGCCCGCGACGGTCAAGACGCACGTGAACCGGGTGCTCGCGAAGCTGGGAGTCGTCAGCCGGGTGCAGGCCGTCGTCCTCGCCTACGAGACCGGGCTGGTCCGGCCGGGAGGCTAGCCTCGTTGCCCTGGTCGACAACGATTCGGGCAACGGCGGTGGCGCCGGTGCCGGCCGGGACGCATGATGTGCACGTGATCCATGGGGGCAGGCTGTGGCGGACCGGCGTCGCCGCTGCGTTCGTCGTACTGGTCGCAGCGCTGCTCGCCGCCTCGTCCCTGTCCGACTATGCCGGGGCCGCGTCGGCCCGGTGCGATCGGCACGCGGCGGCGTCCGCCGAACGCGCCGCGTCTGTCACCGGGTCCGGCACCGGGACCGGCATGGACCAGCAGGTACTGGTGATCGGCGATTCCTGGTCCGTGGGGCTGGGCCTGGCCGAGCCCGCGGACTCGTGGCCCTCGCGCCTTGACGGACAGGTCCGGGTCGCCGGCTTCTCCGGCTCCGGCTTCAGCAGAGGGGCGTCGCGGTGCGATCGAGTGTGGTTCGCGGCGCGGGCACCCGTCGCGACGCGCGCCGGCGCCGAGCTGGTCGTCGTCGAGGGTGGGCTCAACGACTTCGACCAGCCCACCGCCGCGATCACCGCCGGCTTCGAGGAACTCATGGAGTCGCTGTCCGGGCACCGAGTCGTCGTGGTCGGTCCACCGTCGGCACCCGCCCGCGCGGCCGCCGTCCCCCGCGTCGACCGACTGCTCGCGTCCCTCTCCCGGAGCCGCGGCGTCGCCTACATCAGCACGTCCGCATGGTCCCTGCCCTACCTGGACGACGGTCTCCACCTCACGCCCGCCGGCCACGAGCTGTTCGGCGACCGGGTGGGTGAGGAGATCGCGAGCCGTCTCGAGCCGTAGGCTCGGGACAACCGCATGAACGAGGTGCCCATGTCGAACGCACGCGAGCCAAAGGCGCGACTTCCTCCCCGCTGGTTCGTCCGCCTCGCCTGGCACACGCACCGTGCCGCGTACCGCGTCACTGGTGGTCGAGTCGGCCTGTGGCGCGCAAAGCCCCACCGCTGGGGCACCCTGCGCCTGACGACGACCGGGCGTCGCACCGGCCAGGAACGCAGCGTCATCCTCGGCTACCTCGAGGACGGTCCGAACATCCTCACCCTGGCGATGAACGGCTGGGCCGAGGCCGAGCCGGCCTGGTGGCTCAACCTCCAAGCGCATCCGGACGCCAGAGTCGAGCTCCCCGACGGTCCACGTTCGGTCACAGCACGCGCAGCAGCGGGAGCGGAGCGGACCCGCGCGTGGGCGCAGTGGCGCCAGGTCGACGCCAAGCTGGATGCCTACGCGGCACTACGTTCGTCTGAGACCGCAGTCGTGATCCTGGAGCCACGAACCGACGGATGAGGCGGCCAGATTGATGGCTCAACCTCAAAGCCCGTTCAGTGACCGCCATGCGGGCCCCGTCACTCGTCGGGGGGAAGCGGGATGCTGTGGATGAGTGCCACCTTCCAATCGCTACCTTCGCGTCGGAGAACCAGTGTGGTCGGCGCAGAAATCTGGTCGGGCTGCCCCTCGACCGAGTAGGTCTGGTCGAGCCAGAAGGTCGCGACGCCCACCTCACCGAAGATGTCGGTGCGGAGGTCTCTGATACCCGACTTCACGTCCGAGAGCGCCGGTCGCAGCCTCTCGAAGTACGCGTCCATCGCACCGCTCCCGCGCATCCACGTTCGTGAAAGCTCTTCGATGGCTTGGATGTCGTCGGTCATGCGCCGCTGCACAGCATCGAAGTCCAGCCTGTCGAAGTCTTCGAAGAGTCCCAGAACTGCGGTCTCGAGTTCGTCAGCCATCCATGCCTCCCCTTGCAATCGCCGGTCCAGCGCGCGGTGATCGGACGAGTGCCTCGATTGTCTTCCCGCCTGGACGGGAAGACAATTGCTCGTCCGAACCGGCAAGCTCTAGGGCCGGTGTCGCTGGCAACGGGTGAGTTGGGAGCATCGGCGCGCACGATTGCTGCGTACAACTCACCCGTTGCGCAGCAACCGCCTCGGGGCCCGGGGTCTATCGACCTTCGACGAGGCGGAGAGCGAGCCGGGGGCAGACCCGGACGGCTTCGCGGGCGTCGGCGAGCAGGTCCTCGGTGACCGGGCCGCGGACGATCGGGTAGCCCCACTCGTCGAGGTCGACAAGGTCGGGGAGGACCTCGTGGCAGAGCCCCCGGGCCTGGCAGTTCGGCCAGTCGACGCGCAGCTGGGTGCTCATGCGGGGTCCCTGTTCGAAGCGGAACGAAGTGAGCATTCGAATGGGGTGTTCATCAGGCCACCACCTCGAGGCCGGGCCGGCGGACGACCGAGACCTCGTTCCGGTCCTGGCACTCACCCTGGGCGTGAGCTTCGACCTCGACGGCGAACGTCGACATCATCGAGCGGACCAGGCGCACGGTGCCGTCGGGGTGCGCACAGGCGCCGCGCCGCACGAGCAGGTCGGCGAGCTGGTCCACGCGTCGCTGGCCACCCTGTCCCTCGTGCACCGCGGTGACGGCGTCGGCCAGGGCGGGCAGGCCGTTGAAGCACGGACCGCACCGACCGGCGCTCTGCCCGGCCAGATAGCTGACCACCTGCGTGGTCAGGGAGACCGGGCACTCCGGCGCGGTGAGTACGACGCCCGCGCCCAGCGGGGTGCCGAGGGCCCGCATGGAGTTCACCGATACCCGGGCGCTGGCCAGGGTGGGCCAGGTCGCCCAGGCGCCGTGGAAGCCACCGACCAGGGCCGGGCGGCCGTGCGGTTCGGAGGGCACGAACGAGCGCAACCGCTCGCCGTACTCCGCCTCTCGGACGACCGGGATCGATCCGGGCCGGCTCAGGGTCAGGAGGGTGGCGCCGGGCTCGTCACGGGTTCCGAGCGCGGTGTAGGCGCGGAGCCCGCTCAGCACCAGCAGCCCGACCCTGGCCCAGGTCTCGGCGTTGCTCAGCAGCGTCGGACGGCCGCGCAGCCCGGAGATCGCCTCGGGTGCCCAGGTGGTCACCGGGAGGTTCGGGCGCCCGGCGATCAGTTCCACTACTGCCCGTGCCTGCCCGGCGACGAAGCGCTGGGAGGCGACGTGTGTGTGCAGGGGCACCGGGTCGTCCCGCTCGGCGATCGCCGTCCGCATCGCGGTGGCGGCGGCCGGCCGCTCGCCGGGGAGTACGACGTGCAGCTCGCGGGCGCGCAGGGCACGCGCGGTCGCGACCGCTCCGTCGAGGACGAGGTGCGGGCGGCTGAGGGCGAGTGCGGCGTCCTTGCTGCTGGCCGGTTCACCCTCGCTCATGTTCACCACGAGCACCGGGCGCGAGCCCTTGGCCACCGTCTCCAGCTTGGTCGCGAAGGGGAACGCGGCGCCGCCTCGGCCACGGAGCCGGACCTTGTACACGGTGTCCTGCAGGGACTCGGCGTCCAGGCGGGGCAGGTCGCCGTACTGCTCGCGGTGCGCGTGCAGCGACGGGCCGTGTTCGATGCCGGAGAGGAGGCCCGGACCGGGTCGGACCGTGACCTCCGTCGGGACGGGGACCGGGGACGGCGCGCGACCGTCGTCGGTGTGGCTCGGGTGCGGATCGAGGAAGGTGGTGCTCATCTCAGGGCCTTTCCGGAATCGTTGGGAATGCGGTCGATCAGCAGCCGCCCGAGACGGAGGGCCGCGACGATGGGGACGGTGGCCAGGCAGGCGACGGTGACCAGCCACATCGAGCCGGAGAGGTCGGTGCCCATGCCGATGCCATGCGCGATGGAGAGCCCCCACAGCGCATACGCCGACAAGTGCAGTGCACGCCAGGTGCGGTGGCCCATCCGGGTGCGCAGCAGGCTGGTCACGATGACCACGACGAGCAGGTCGAGAGCTGCGGCGCCGAGGCCGAGCCAGACCGGTTCGTACGACGCCCCGAACGGCACGATCGCCTGCCACCAGCGGATGTCCACGAACTCGTCGGTCACCGCGGACACGATGTGGACCACGAGCAGCACGACGGAGAGCAACGCGATGTTGCGGTGCACCGACTGGGTCACGAACCGGGGCACCCCGCGGGCCGGCTTGCCGCCGATGGCCAGGACCCCGAGGACCGTGGCCAGGGTCAGCAGGACGAGGACGACGATGCCGGTGCTGCGGTTGATGTACCAGAGCAGTGGGCCTTCGGTCATGACGCTCGCTCCTCCTCGACCTCGGTGACGGACCCGTCGCCCGGCCAGCCGCCGGTGCGGACCAGGCGTCCGTCGGCGGCGACCAGCCGGGCGGCGACCCCATGGCGCTCGAGCCAGGCGGGGGCGTCCTGGCCGAGCACGACGGCCGCGGTGCTGGCGGTGTTGGCAGCGGTGCAGGTGGCGCCGCTGGCGCTGACCGTGCGCCACACCTCGGCGGCGGGATGGCCGGTTCGGGGGTCCAGCAGGTGGTGCCGCGCGACGCCGCGGCGGGACCAGCGCCGGATCCGGGTGCTCGAGGTCGCCAGCCCGCCGGCGTCGATGTCGACGAGCTGGGTGGGCTCGGCGGGGCCGTCAGGTCGCTCGGAGACGGCGATCCTCCACGGATCTCCGTTGGGTGAAGCGACCTTGACGTCCCCGCCGAGGCTGACGACCGCCGGTTCGCCGAGCTCCTGCTCGATGCCGGCGGCGACGAGGTCGGCGGCCCAGGCCTTGCCGACCGAGCCGAGGTCGAGCGCGGTGCCCACCGGGACCCGGACGGCTCCCGTCGGATCGATCCCGATCTCGCGCCAGGCATCGGGGCCCGGACCGGGCTCGGGCCAGGCGATCGTGACCTGGTCTGCACAGTCCCGCAGCTGGTCGAAGTCGCGGTCGTAGCCCAGCTGGACCAGCCGGCGGCCGAGCAGCGGGTTGACCAGGCCATCGGTACGACGAGCCGCGTCGCACGCCACCTCCAGGGCCGCCATCAGCAGCGGGTCGACCGCCACCCAGCTGCCGGCGTGGCGGTTGGCCCGGCTCAGGTCGGAGTCGGGGCGGAACCGGCTGCAGGTCGTGTCGACGTCGCCGAGGACGCGACGGGCCACCCGCTCGGCCCTGCGCAGGGCGGGCGGCCGGCGTACGGCCAGGAAGACGTAGGTCCCGAGCGCGTCGAACCTGGTGTGCCGGGTCAGGGCGTTCATGTCAGGACCCGCTGCTCGGCGCCGGCGGCGGCGGGGGAGGTGGCGGAGCGGGTGCCGGTCCCGGACCAGAGGAGCCGCCGCTTCCGGACGGTCCGCTCGAGCCCCCACTGCTGCCGCTGCTGGAGACCGGGGCGGAGACAGTGCCGCCGCCGACCGGGTTGCTGGACGTCGTACCCGTCACGTAGCGGACGGTCACCCGGGTGACGTGCGGTCGCTGCCGGAGCTGCGGCCGTGCCGGGCGTTGCCGGTTGCCCGCTTGCCTGGCCTGACGCTGGGTTTGCTGCTGTTGGGTGGAGGCTGCGGCCTGCTGTCCGGCCTGCTGGGCAGCCTGTTGCGCGGCGAAGTCGTCGGCAGCCTTCCCGATCAGCCATCCGGTCGCGGTCAGAGCGCCCACGGTGCTGACGCCGGTGACGGCGACGACGGCGAGGCGGAAGCGGTCGCGGTCCCTGCTCGTGTAGCTCATGGGCCACGACCCTCACGGGCCTCGCGGCAAGGGCGCCTCATCGAGATGTTAAGTCAGGGTCATGTCCGGGACTTAAGGCACTCTTGAGGTTCCGACGAGACGCTCATAGTGCGGCCGACGGTTGTCTTGCGGCCATGAACATCAAGTCAGTACTCATCGCATCGGCCGCGATCGTCGCCGGGGTTTCCGGGGCTGTCGCCGCCTACCAGTTCGCCGCACCCGCCAGCGGCAGCGAGACCGCCGGCGCCGCCGCCGTGGTCGCCGCCCCGGACCAGACGCAGCGGGGCAAGCAGGCCCGAGCGAAGTTCGCGCCGTGCAAGCCCCCGGCCAAGCTCGAGGGCAAGAAGTGCGTGACCACGGAGGTCCGCACCGTGATGGTGGGCGGTGCGTCGTCCAGCCTGCCCGCGCCGGCCGCACCCAGCCCTTCGGGTCACGACAGTGGCGACGACGGCAGCCACGACAGCGGCGGTTTCCTTGCCGGGCGCGACGACGACAGCCATCACTCGGGAGACGACGAGGACGGTCATCACGACGACGATGACGACAGTTTCGACACCGACACCGGGAACGACGATGACGGCAGCGGCACGCACACCCGGACCCGCACCGGCCACGACGACTGACCCGTCAGCCGGCTCACCAGCTGGCCAGTCAGGCAGGCAGCCGCGGCAGGCTCACCTCCACGGAGGTGCCGCCCTCCGGGCTGCGGCCGATGGCCATCGCGCCGCCGCACGCGGTCGCCGTACGCCGCACGATGTCGAGCCCCAACCCCGTCGACCCGGGCCGGTCCCCACCGCGACTGACCGGCCCGGGTCCGGCGTCGGAGACCGTGAGCCGCACGAGCTCGCCGTCCGCGACCAGGCGGACGGCGAGCGGCGTCTGCTCCGGCGTGTGCGCGAAGACGTTGTCGATGAGCACGTCGACGACATCGGCCAGGTCCTCGGCAGCGACCGGCACCAGCAGCGGCTCGTCCGGGAGCGAGACGTCGGTGGAGCGGCCCTGGTCCTCGGCGAGGGCCAGCCAGAAGTCGGTGCGGCCGCGGACCGTCACGGTGGCGTCGCAGGCGGCTCGCAGGTCGGTGCGCACCGGACGCCTGGCCTCCCTGACGATCTCGTCGATGCTCCGCTGGAGCACGGCGATGTGGTCCTGGAGGCGCTCGCCGACCTCGGGGTCGTCGACGGCCTCGGAGTCCAGTCGCAGGGCCGTGACCGGGGTCCGCAGCCGGTGGGAGAGCTCGGCGACGGCGGAGCGTTCGGCGACCAGGAGCTCGTTGGTGCGCTCGGCCAGCCCGTTCAGGGCTCGGGCGAGTTCCTCCGTCTCCTCGGTGCCGCGGACGTCGGCGCGAGCGGTCAGGTCCCCTTCGCGCAACTGGTGCGCGACGTCGGCGACGTCCATCAGCGGCTCGCTGATCCGGCGCCCGAGCCGGGCGGCGATCGCGGCGGCGAGCGCCATCAGGACGACGCCGAGTGCGATGATGCCGAGCCAGGCCCGGGTGACGCCGTCGTAGAGGTCGTCGGTCGTCACGCTGGTCCGCACCACCGCCGTGCCATCGGCGGTGACCACCGGCAACAGCACCCGCCCACCGTCCGCGTCGACCACGGTGAACGCCTCGCCGTCGACCGCCCTTCGCACCTCCGGGTCGCGGCGCCGCATGTCACCGGAGCCCAGGACGTCTCCATCGACGGTGAGCACTGCCGTGCTGGGAGCCCCCCGACTGTCCAGGTTCGACACGACCTCGGCGAGGGCGTCCTGGTCGCTCAGCCCGGCGACGAGGATCGCGACATTGCGAGCCTCCTGGTCCGCGGCTGCCATCGCCCGGTCCTCGGCCAGCGTGCGCACCAGCAGGCAGAGCGGGATCACGAACGACACCACGACGGTCGATGTCGTCGCCAGGACCAGCCATGAGATCCGGCGCCGCATCAGTTCTGCTCGAGGTTCGGGTCGACGAGCCGTACGCCGACACCGCGCACGCTGTGCAGGTAGCGCGGCGCCGCTGCCGACTCGCCGAGCTTCCGACGCAGCCACGAGAGGTGGACGTCGACGGTTCGGTCCGAGCCGCCGTACACCTCCTGCCAGACCTCGGCCAGCAGCTCACGCTTGGTGACCACGTCGCCCCGCCGCGAAGCCAGGGCGAGGAGCAGGTCGAACTCCTTGCGGGCGAGCTCGAGGCGGTCCCCGGCAAGGGTGACGGTCCGGGTGCGCTCGTCGATGACGAGCTCCCCGACCCGCACGGGCTCGGCGACGTCGCCGGTGGCGCCCCCGGTACGACGGAGCACGGCCCGGATCCTGGCCGCGACCTGATCGGTGCCGAACGGCTTGACCACGTAGTCGTCGGCGCCTCCGTCGAGCGCCTTGATCATGGTCGGGTCGTCGTCCTGGGCGGTGATCACGATGATCGGCACCGAGGACGCGGCCCGGATCATCGAGATCAGCGCCAGCCCGGCGACGTCGGGCAGCCCGAGGTCGAGCAGCACCACTTGCGGGCTGCTGCTCAGGACCTGCTCGAGGCCGGACATGCCGGTGGCCGCGGTGGCGACCGCGTGCCCGCGCTCGGTGAGCCCGCGCCGGCAGGCGTTGCGGATCGCTTCGTCGTCCTCGATCACGAGGATGCTGGCCATGCCCGCACGGTAACCGCTGGATCCCCTGTCCGGTGGCGTGGCGGGCCGGCTCACGGGCTGCTTTGCCCCCCGGACGACGGGGAGACTGGGAGGATGCGGGCATGACGTTCCAGCGAACCGTCGCGCTGGCGGTCGCCGCTTGGCTGGTCGTGGTCGTGGCCGGCGCCACTCTCGTCTGGGCGGTGATCTCGCAGGCCGGTCAGGACGTGGTCGACGACCCTGACGCGGTTCCGGCGGCCGATGGAACCAACGGCGCGGACCCGTCGCCGGGTGGCACCTTCTCGTCATCGCCCAGTCCGTCACGCTCGCCGACCAGGTCGCCCTCCGGACCGTCGTCCGGGCCGTCGTCCGGGCCGTCCTCGGGTGGTGGTGCGCCCGCCACTGGCTCGCCCGTCACGCGCGCGTGGCAGGGCACGGCGGGGTACGTCGCCGCGACGTGCGAAGGATCGGCGATCCGTGGAGCCGGCGCGCATCCCAACAGCGGCTGGACCATCGAGGTGGACGACAGCGGCCCGGACCGGGTCCGCGTCGAGTTCGAGAGCAGTGACGGCGACCAGGACGTCCGGGTCGAGGCGTTCTGCGTCGACGGCGTGCCCACCTTCCAGGTCGACGACGACTGACCGGATCGGGCGGCGTGCGAGGATCCATCCGTGCGTCATTCGTTGGCAGGACGGGCCGAGAGCCCGATGCAGGCGCGGATGCTGGCCCGGCTTCGCGACGAGGGCCCGCTGTCGAAGGCCCAGCTCGTCGACCGCCTCGGCGTCTCCCGCACCACCATCGCCGCGGAAGCCGGCCGCCTGGCGGAGCTCGGCCTGGCCCAGGAGGTGGGGCCGGCCGCGTCGCGTGGTGGACGTCGCTCGACGCTGATCGACCTCGACCCGGCGATCCGGTTCGTGGGCATCTCCATCGGAGCCACCGGCATGTCCGTGGGGGTGACGGACGGGCGGCTCGCGGTGCTGGCCATGCACACCCGGCCCTGCGACATCCGCGAGGGTCCGGAGGCGGTCCTGGCCGTGGCGCTCGACGTGGTGCACAAGGTGCTCGATGAAGCGGGGGTCGACCAGCCGATGGGGGCCGGGGTGGGCGTGCCCGGCCCGGTCGACTTCCACCGCGGGGTGTCGGTGTCGCCGCCGATCATGCCGGGGTGGGACGGGTACCCGGTCCGCGATGCCCTCTCCCTGGAGCTGGGCTGCCCCGTCGTCCTCGACAACGACGTCAACGTGCTGGCCGTCGGAGAGCAGCACGCCGGCGTTGCCCGCAACGCTCGGGACTTCCTCTACGTCAAGATCGGCACCGGCATCGGATGCGGCATCGTGATCGACGGTGAGCTCTACCGAGGAGTGGACGGCTGCGCCGGCGACATCGGCCACATCCGGGTCGAGGACTTCGGTCCCACGTGCGCCTGTGGCAACACCGGCTGCCTGGAGGCGTTCTCGGGCGGGGCCGCCCTGGCCCGCGACGCCACCGCAGCCGCCCGCACCGGTCGGTCCCCGGTCCTCGCCGCCATGCTCGAGGACCGCGGCGAGCTCTCGGCCGCCGACGTGGGCCGGGCCGTCGAGCAGGGCGACCCCCAGGCCGTCCAGCTGATCCGCGACAGCGGGCGGCGGGTCGGTCAGGTCCTTGCCGGGCTGGTGTCGTTCTTCAACCCGGACCTGATCGTGATCGGCGGCGGGGTCACCGGCCTGGGTCACTCCCTGCTCGCGGAGATCAGGGCCGTGACCTACCGCCGCTCGCTGCCACTGGCCACCGGGAGCCTGCCCATCGTCCTCAGCGAGCTGGGCGACGAGGGTGGCGTCGTCGGCACCGCCCGGCTGGTCAGCGACTCGATCTACGCAGCGGAGCAGGAGCGCGCGAGATGAGCCTGGTGGCAGGTGTCGACACCTCCACCCAGTCGTGCAAGGTCGTGATCAGGGACGCCCGGAGTGGTCGGCTGGTGCGGTCGGGCCGGGCCCCTCACCCGCCCGGCACGGAGGTCGATCCGCGAGGCATGGTGGGTCGCGCTGGATCAGGCGGTTGCCGAGGCCGGCGGACTCGACGACGTTGCTGCGGTGGCCGTCGGTGGGCAGCAGCACGGCATGGTCTGTCTCGACGACAACGGCGCCGTCGTGCGTCCGGCGCTGCTCTGGAACGACACCCGCTCCGCGCAGGCGGCTGCCGACCTGGTGAAGGAGCTCGGTGACGGCACGGACGGTGCCCGGGCCTGGGCGGATGCCGTCGGCGTGGTCCCGGTGGCGTCCTTCACCGTCGCCAAGCTGCGCTGGCTGGCCGACCACGAACCCGACCACGCCCGGGCCACGGCCGCCGTTTGCCTGCCCCACGACTGGCTCACCTGGCGACTGGCGGGCGGCGGGGAGCTCGCTGCGCTGACGACCGACCGGAGCGATGCCTCCGGCACCGGCTACTGGTCCGCGGAGCACGGGTACCTCCCCGAGCTGCTTGAGCGGGCACTCGGTGCGGTACCTCTGGTTCCGCGGGTGCTCGGTCCCGCCGAGACGGCCGACGAAACCCCGACCGGGGCAGTCCTTGGGCCCGGCGCCGGCGACAACGCCGCCGCTGCGCTCGGGCTCGGGGCCGGGCCGGGCGACGTGGTGGTGTCGATCGGCACGTCCGGGGTGGTGACTGCCGTGGCCGACCTTCCCAGCCGCGACGCGACGGGAACCGTCGCGGGCTTCGCCGACGCCACCGGACGGTTCCTCCCGCTGGTGGCGACCCTGAACGCCGCGCGGGTGCTCGACGCGGCGGCGCGGCTCCTGGGCGTCGACCACGGGCGACTCTCCGACCTCGCCCTGTCGGCCGAGCCCGGTGCGGGCGGGCTCGTGCTGGTGCCGTACCTCGAGGGCGAGCGCACCCCCAACCTGCCCGACGCGACCGGCTCGCTGCGGGGGCTCACGCTGGCCACCGCCACGCCGGCCCACGTTGCCCGGGCGGCCGTCGAGGGGCTGCTCTGCGGTCTGGCCGACGGGCTGGACGCGCTCGTGGCCACCGGCGTTCGCCCGCACCGGATCCTGTTGGTCGGCGGAGGTGCCGCCTCGGAGGCGGTACGCCGGATCGCGCCGTCGATCCTGGGCCTGCCCGTAGAGGTACCCGAGCCGGGGGAGTACGTCGCCGACGGCGCCTGCCGGCAGGCCGCCTGGGTCCTCGCCGGCGGCAACGAGCCGCCGGGCTGGGCCACCAGCCCGACGACGCAGTACGACGCCCCCGCCCGACCCGACATCCGCGCCCGCTACGCCGACGAGGCCGCCCGAGTCGCCGCCGGACACCCCGCCTGACCCCTCGCTGGCGACGCCTCTTTCGAAATTCATCTGCGAAAGTGTGCAACTAGGTTGCGTGATCCGCGTCACATCATTACGTTGAGAAACCATCCCGACTGCAAGTTCCCCGACGAGCAAGAGGAGATGGAACCGTGCGCAGAGTTCTCTCGGGCGCCGCGGCCGCCACGGTCGCAGGCGTACTCGCCATAACCCCGACGGCATCGAGCCAGCAGCCTGCGGCGCCACTACCGGCCGCGCCACCCCCCGACAGCAGCTTCCAGAAAGTGACCCTGAACGACCGGCCCGGCGAACCGATGGACCTCGCCGTGCTCCCCGACGGCAGCGTCCTGCACACGACGCGCGCCGGCACGATCTGGCACAACGACGCCCGAACGGGCGTCAACAGCGTCGCCGGCACGATCGACGTCTACCAGCACGACGAGGAGGGGCTCCAGAGCATCGCCCTGACACCGGGATTCGACGAGCGGCGCAACAACTGGATCTACCTCTACTACTCGCCGCCGCTCGACACCCCCGTCGACGACCCGTCGACTCCGGACGTGAACGAGGGTGACGCGCCGTTCACCGGTACGCCGGCCGACTTCGAGCCGTTCGAGGGCGTGATCCGGCTGTCGCGCTTCCGGTACGACGACGGCCAGGTCGTGAACTCCTCGGAGCAGCAGATCCTCGACGTACCAGTCGATCGCGGCATCTGCTGCCACGTGGGCGGCGACATCGTCTTCGACTCCGACGGCAACCTGCTGCTGTCGACCGGTGACGACACCAACCCGTTCTTCTCCGACGGCTACACGCCGATCGACGAACGGCCCACGCAGAATCCGGCGTTCGACGCCCAGCGCAGCGCGGCCAACACCGCAGACCTGCGCGGCAAGGTGCTGCGCATCCGGCCGAAGGCGGGCGGCGGCTACACGATCCCGCGGGGCAACCTGTTCCGTCGCGGGGCGGCCAACACCCGTCCCGAGATCTACGCGATGGGCCTGCGCAACCCGTTCCGGATCGAGGTCGACCCGGACACCGACGCCCTGTACGTCGCCGACTACTCGCCCGACGCCGGCGAGGCCGATCCCGAGCGCGGCCCGGCAGGCCAGGGCAAGTGGACAGTGGTCACCGAGCCGGGCAACTACGGCTGGCCGTACTGCGCGACCGCCGAGCTGCCGTACGTCGACTACGACTTCGCCACGGGCGAGTCGGGGGAGACGTTCGACTGCGACGCCCCCGTCAACGCCTCGCCCCACAACACCGGCCGCACCCAGCTGCCGGAGGTCGTGCAGCCGCACGTCTGGTACTCCTACGGCATCTCCCCGCAGTTCCCGGAGATGGAGGAGGGCGGCATCGGCCCGATGGCCGGACCGGCGTACGACTTCGACCGGAGCGATCGGCGTCGACCGCAGCCGGTGGCGTGGCCGCGGTACTACGACGGAATGCCGCTCTTCTACGAGTGGACCCGTGACTACGTGAAGGGCATGCGCCTCGAGCCGGACGGCGAGCTGGCCTCCATCGAGGACGTGATCCCCTCGATCGTGACCGACAACCCGATGGACATGGAGTTCGGGCCGGACGGCGCGCTCTACGTTCTGGAGTACGGCGACGGGTTCTTCGCCGAGAATCCGGACGCCCAGCTATCGCGGATCGACTTCATCGGCGCGGGCGGCAACCGCAGCCCGGTCCCGGCAGTCTCGGCCACCCCGACGAACGGTCCGACGCCGCTCACCGTGTCCTTCACGAGCGACGGCACGGTCGACCCGGACGGCGACCGGATCCGCTACGCCTGGGACTTCGATGGCGACGGTGACATCGACAGCCGCGCCCAGGACCCGACGCACACCTACCGCGCCAACGGGGTCTACCGGGCCACGCTCACCGTGACCGACGTCGGTGGCCGCCATCGCGGACGGCACGCGTCCGCGGACGTCGACATCGTCGTCGGCAACCAGGCGCCGACCGTGGAGCTGGTGGCGCCGGTCGCCGGCCAGCCCTTCGAGTTCGGCGACACCGTGCAGTTCGAGGTCAGCGTCGCCGACGACCAGCCGGTCGATTGCAACGCGGTCACCGTGACCTACATCCTGGGCCACGACGACCACGGCCACCCGCAGACGACGGCGTCGGGCTGCACCGGGTCCATCGTGACGACCGTCCCGGGTGGGCACGACCCGGGCGAGGACGAGCTCAGGGCGGTCTTCGTGGCGGAGTACACCGACCCCGGCGGAGAAGGGCTGCCTCCGCTGAGCGGCAGCGACGAGGTGGTGCTCGAACCGACCGAGTGACGGCGCGAGGGGTCGGGTCCCGTCGGAAGCGATCCCGGCCCCTCAGTCACTCGTCATTGAACGGCGGACTTTGGCAACCAAGTTTGAAAAGTTTGAGCCAGTATTGGGAGAAAGTACCCGCGATCCTCTTGCGGTGATGCGAGATGTCCCTTTAGTTTGTCCCTTGGCGCAACAAAGGCGTGACGGTGGTCACAGGACCACCCTGACCTGGGCGGCGGAGGTGAGCAGGTGCGCGAGGTGACCCTGAACGGCGCGACCGCGGCCGACCAGATGACGCTGCGACGCTCCAACCTCGCCCTCGTGCTGCGAAGCCTCCGCGACGGCGGCGCGCGCTCGCGGGCCCGGCTCGCCGCCGATCTCGGCCTCAACAAGGCGACGGTCTCCAGCCTGGTCAACGAGCTGGTCGAGCGGGGCCTGACGCGGCGCGGCGGCGTCGAGCGCGGAGGGGTGGGCCGCCCGGGACAGACCGTCGAGCTCGCCGGCCAGGACGTCTGCGGTGTGGGCGCCGAGGTCAACGTCAACCACGTCGCCACTTTCGCGCTGGACCTGACCGGGACGGTCGTCTCGGAGCGACGCCACTCACTCGACGACGCGGAGCACCTCGATCCCGACGAGGTCATCACCCGGTTGGCGGACCTGCTCCGGCAGACCTTCGACGACATCGAGCTCCGCGACGCCCGTCCGGTCGCCGTCACCGTCGGCCTCGCGGGGCTGGTCGACAGCGAACGCGGGGTGCTCGCCGTCGGCCCCAACCTGGGCTGGCACGACGTACCCGTCGCCGATCTGCTGGCCGAGCGGCTTGGCGGCTCGCCGTACCCCATCCGCCTCGACAACGAGGCCAACCTCGCCGCCATCGCAGAGGCCGTACCGGGCGACGCCGAGCGCCAGGACATCCTCGTGATCTTCGGCGAGGTCGGAGTCGGTGGGGGCATCGTCGCCGACGGCCGACTGCTCCGCGGACGACACGGGTACGCCGGCGAGTTCGGGCACATGATCGTCGACCCACGTGGGCGTCGGTGCGGGTGCGGCCGGGTGGGGTGCTGGGAGACCGTCAGCGGCCTCCGGGCCTTGCTCGATGCGGCCGCGGACCCCGACGACGCGGTCCGCGACCCCGCGCTCGGGCTCGAGGAACGGCTGGCCGAGATCAACCGCCGGGCCGAGCTCGGGGACACCCGCACGCTGGCCGCGCTCGAGCAAGTGGGGGGCTGGGTGGGCGTGGGCGCGGCCATGCTGACCAATGCCCTGAACCCCTCGGCGATCGTCCTCAGCGGCTACTTCGCCGAGGTCGGGCACCACATGCTCCCGGCCATCGACGCCCAGTTGCGGGCGGGGGTGCTCGCGCCGGAAGCCGGCGGGACCCGGGTCGAGCTGTCCACGCTCGGCTTCACCGCCGCTGTCCGCGGAGGTGCGCTGGCGGCCCTGGAGACCGTCTTCGACGACCCCACCCGGATCGGACGCCGGGTCGGGGCGACCCGGGTCGAGGCGACAGAGGGAGCGACAAGGTGACATCGACCGACGACCACACCAGCGGGGCCGGACCCCTGCTCCAGATGACGGGCATCGTGAAGGAGTTTCCCGGTGTCCGAGCACTCGGGGGCGTCGACCTCGACGTGCGCGCAGGCGAAGTTCACTGCTTGCTGGGCCAGAACGGCGCCGGCAAGTCGACCCTGATCAAGGTGCTGTCGGCGGCCTACCAGCCTGACGACGGCACGATCGTCTGGGACGGCAAGGAGGCCGCGCTGTCCACGCCGGTCGCGGCCATGCGGCTCGGCATCTCCACGATCTACCAGGAGCTCGACCTGGTCCCCGAGCTCAACGTCACCGAGAACATCTTCCTTGGCCACGAGGTCTCTCGGGGTGGTTTCAGCCAGCGTTCCCAAGCCAACCGCACGGCGCGTGACCTGCTGAAGCGACTCGGCCACCCGGAGATCTCGCCGACGCGATCGGTCGGCCGACTGTCCCCGGCTGCGCAGCAGATCGTGAGCATGGCCCGGGCCTTGTCGCACAAGACCCGGCTGCTCATCCTCGACGAGCCTTCGGCCGTGCTCGACCAGGGGGAGGTGCAGAACCTGTTCCGGGTCATCCGCGGGCTCACCGCGGAGGGCGTGGCGGTCGTCTACATCTCGCACCGGCTGGAGGAGATCCGGCAGATCGGCGACCGGATCACCGTCCTCAAGGACGGCATCACCGTGGCCACCGGTCTCTCTGCGGAGGACACACCCACCTCGGAGCTGATCCGGCTGATGACCGGCCGCTCGATCGAGTACGTCTTCCCGCCCAGACCTGAGACGCCGCGCGACCGTGGCGACGTGGTGCTCGAGGTGCGCGACCTGGCACTGGCGGGCGTCTTCAGCGGCGTCGACCTCACCGTCCACTCCGGCGAGGTGGTCGGGATCGCCGGGCTGGTGGGCGCCGGACGCTCGGAGATCCTCGAGACGGTGTACGGCGCGCGGCGCGCCTCGAACGGCACGGTCACCGTGTCCGGGCGGACCCTGCGGCGCGGGTCGGTCACCGGCGCCGTCGCGGCGGGCGTGGGCCTGGCTCCGGAGGAGCGCAAGAGCCAGGGCCTCCTCCTCGATCAGGCGGTCTACCGCAACATCACCGTCTCCTCGCTCAAGCAGTTCTCCCGCGGAGGCTTCCTCAACAGCCAGGCCGAGCGCCAGCGCGCCGGAGAGCTGACCCGCTCCCTCGACGTACGTCCCCCCGACGTCGAGCGAGCCGCCGGCGCCCTGTCGGGGGGCAACCAGCAGAAGGTCGTGCTCGCCCGCTGGCTGATGCGCGACTGCAAGGTGCTGCTGCTCGACGAGCCGACCCGCGGCGTCGACGTCGGCGCCCGCAGTGAGATCTACAAGCTCGTCCGCGCCCTCGCCGACGCCGGCGTGGCTCTGGTCGTGGTGTCCAGTGAGGTCGAGGAGGTGCTCGGGCTCGCGGACCGGGTGCTCGTCGTCCGCGAGGGCGTGGTCGTCCACGAGGCGCCCGCCACCGAGCTCGATGAGTCCAGCGTGCTGGACCTCGTGATGGAAGGAAGAGTCGCATGACCGACAGCAGACAGCCGGCCCCGCTGTCCGGTGAAGCCGGGCCAACCGCCGACACCGCGCGCGTCGAGCAGGCCGCCGAAGAGCTGCGGAAGTCCAGTCGCGGCGGCCTCCTCCACGGCAGCCTCGGCCGCAACCTCGGACTCATCGTCGCGCTCGCCCTGATCTGCGTGGCAGGCGTGATCACCGAGGGCGAGCAGTTCGCCAATGTCGACAACATGCTCACCGTCCTGAGGTTGGCAAGCGTGATCGGCGTGGTCAGCATCGGGATGACGTTCGTGATCACCGGCGGTGGCATCGACCTGTCCGTGGGTGCGATCGTCGCACTCGCGTCGGTGTGGTGCACGACGCTGGCCACCCAGACCATGGCCGAGGACACCCACTGGATCCTGATGGTGGGCACCGCGCTCGCGGTGGGGGTCGGGTGCGGACTGGTCAACGGACTGCTGATCGCCTACGGCCCGGTGGTCCCGTTCATCGCGACCCTGGCGATGCTCGCCGCGGCCCGCGGGCTCGCCGAGATCATCGCGAACAAACGCACCCAGATCGTCACGGTGGACGGCTTCACCGACTTCTTTCGCGGTGACCTGATCGGGATCCCGGTGCTGGTGTGGATCTTCGCCGTGGTCTCGGCGGTCGGGTGGGTCGTGTTCAACCGGACCACCTTCGGCCGGCGTACCTTCGCGGTCGGCGGCAGCCCCGAAGCTGCCCGGTTGGCGGGCATCAACGTGAAACGGCACACGGTGATGCTCTACGTGGTCGTCGGGCTCTGCTGCGGCATCGCGGCACTCATGATCACGGCGCGCACGACCACCGGATCCTCCACTCACGGTGGGCTCTACGAGCTCGACGCCATCGCCGCGGTTGTGATCGGGGGGACCCTGCTGACCGGGGGCCGCGGCACCATCGTCGGCACCGTCTTCGGCGTCCTGATCTTCACCACGCTGTCCAACGTCTTCACCCAGAACAACCTGTCCCAGTCCGCACAGTCGGTCGCCAAGGGCGCCATCATCGTCCTCGCCGTCCTGCTCCAGCAGCGCATCGCGCGCCGCGCCAACACCACGTGACCGGTCGGTCCCGAACACAACAAGGAGAAATCATGTCCGCACGATCCCTGCCACGCCGGCGCCGGCTGCTTCTGAGCGCTACTGCGGTCGCGACCGCCGGAATGCTGGTCGCCGGCTGCACCAGCAACGACCCGGAGAGCTCCGACGACGGGGGAGACACCAACGCCGCCAGCTCCAACGACGACACCGGGGAGACGGTGACCATCGGATTCTCCGGTCCGGCCGCCGATCACGGGTGGCTCGCGGCGATCAACAGCAGCGCCATCGCCGCGGCCGAGGATTACGACGATATTGACCTCCAGACCGCGGAGGGCACCAACGACGCCAGCCAGCAGATCGCCCAGGTAGAGACGTTCATCAACAACGAGGTGGACGCGATCGTGCTCCTGCCGACCGACGGTGCTGCCCTGACCGACGTCGCGATCGAGGCGATGGAGGCAGGCATCCCGGTGGTCAACGTGGACCGCGAGTTCGACTCGCCGTTCGCCGCGCGCGCAACGATCCTCGGCGACAACTACGGCATGGGAGTCTCCGCCGGGACCTACGCCTGTCAGCTGATCGAGGACGAGGGCATCGCCGACCCGGTGATCGCCGAGATCGCAGGCATCGACTCGCTGCCGCTGACCCAGGAGCGCTCGGAGGGCTTCGCCGACGCGCTCGAGGGCTGCGACCAGACCGTCGACAACCGGGTGGCCGCCGAGTTCACCGTCGAGTCCGGTGAGGAGCAGGCCTCCAACCTGCTCCAGTCCGAGGACCAGATCGACATCATCTGGAACCACGACGACGACCAGGGCGTCGGCGTGAAGGCAGCCTTCGACAACGCCGAACGCGACGAGTTCGCCTTCATCGGCGGAGCCGGCTCGTGCAACGCGATGCAGTGGATCGAGGACGGCGACATGGAAGCCACCGTGCTCTACCCGCCGACCCAGGCCGCGGACGGCATCAAGCTGGCCCGGCTGATCGCGCAGGACAAGGGCATGTCCGACCTCGTGCAGGTGGAGGTGCCGAAGCGGATCGTGCTCAATGCCCCGGTGGTGACCGCCGACAACCTCGAGGAGTACCGGGACCTCTGCTTCGAGTCCTGACCGTCGCACGCCCCCGCGTCTGCCCCGGCCGCACGGCCGGGGCGGGCGCGGCCACACCCCAGGAGCACCTTCGCGATGAGCCCCGAATCCTCCACGCTGGCGGTCGGCATGGTCGGCCACGCGTTCATGGGCGCCGCCCACTCCCAGGCGTGGCGCACCGCGCCACGCTTCTTCGACCTCCCGCTCACGCCCACCATGGCCGTGGTCTGCGGCCGCGATGCCGATCGGGCGGCCGAGGCCGCCGCCCGTCTCGGCTGGGCCGCGAGCGAGACCGACTGGCGACGACTCGTCGAGCGTGACGACGTCGACCTGGTCGACATCTGCACCCCAGGAGACACACACGCCGAGATCGCGATCGCGGCGCTCGGCGCGGGCAAGCACGTGCTGTGCGAGAAGCCTCTCGCCAACTCCGTCGCCGAGGCCGAGGCGATGACCCAGGCTGCCGAGAGCGCGGCCGGGCGCGGAGTCCGGGCCATGGTGGGCTTCACCTACCGCCGGGTCCCGGCAGTGGCGCTCGCCCGTCGGCTCGTAGACGAGGGCCGCATCGGTGAGATCAGGCACGTGCGGGCGCAGTACCTCCAGGACTGGATCGCCGACCCGGAGGCGCCCCTCTCGTGGCGCCTCGAGAAGGAGAAGGCCGGCTCCGGCGCCCTGGGCGACATCGGCGCCCACATCATCGACCTCACCCAGTTCATCACCGGCGACCGGATCACCGAGGTCTCGGGCAGGCTGGAGACGTTCGTCAAGGAACGACCGCTCCCCACCGAGCACTCCGGCCTCTCAGGAACTGCAGGCGAGGAGCGCGGCGCCGTCACCGTCGACGACGCGGCCGCCTTCCTGGCTCAGTTCACGGGCGGGGCGCTCGGCGTGTTCGAGGCGACCCGGTTCGCGACCGGCCGCAAGAACGCCATCCGGATCGAGGTCAACGGCTCCCTGGGGAGCCTCGCCTTCGACTTCGAGGACATGAACGTCCTGGAGCTGTACGACGCCACCGAGCCCGACGAGACCGCCGGCTTCCGCCGGATCCTCGTCACCGAGGCGATCCATCCCTATGTCGAGTCCTGGTGGCCTCCCGGGCACGGGCTGGGCTACGAGCACGGGTTCACCCACCAGGTGGTCGACCTCGTGCGCTCGATCGCCGACGGCACCGATCCGCATCCCACGTTCGCCGACGGGCTGCAGGTGCAGCGAGTGCTCGCCGCAGTCGAGGCGAGCTCCGACACCCGCAGCTGGCAGGAGATCTCCCAATGAATGAGTCCGCCCCCGACTTCGTGCCCACCCCCGACGACAAGTTCTCGTTCGGCCTCTGGACAGTCGGGTGGCAGGCAGTCGACGTGTTCGGACCGGCCAGCCGGCCTCCGCTCGACCCGGTCGAGTCGACGTACCGGCTCGCCGAGCTGGGCGCGGCGGCCGTCACCTTCCACGATGACGATCTGGTGCCGGACGACGACACTCGCGAGGCCACGCTCGAGCGCTTCGACAAGGCCCTGGCGGAGACGGGGCTCAGGGTCGAGATGGTGACCACGAACCTCTTCAGCGCGCCGGTGTTCAAGGAGGGGGCGCTGACGGCGAACAACCGTGAGGTTCGACGCCTCGCCCTGGCGAAGGCGCTGCGCAACATCGACCTGGCGGCCCGGTTCGGCGCCGACACGTTCGTCCTCTGGGGTGGCCGCGAAGGTGCCGAGCACGGCGCCAGCAAGAACGTCCGGGCCGCGCTCGACCGGTACGCCGAGTCGCTGAACCTGTTGTGTGACTACGTCCGCGAGCAGGGCTACTCGCTCCGATTCGCGATCGAGCCGAAGCCCAACGAACCACGCGGCGACATCCTGCTCCCCACCATCGGACACGCCCTGGCGCTGATCTCCGAGCTGGACCAGCCGGAGATGGTGGGCCTCAACCCGGAGGTCGGGCACGAGGAGATGGCCGGGCTCAACTTCGCCCACGGCATTGCCCAGGCGCTGTGGCACGGCAAGCTGTTCCACGTCGACCTCAACGGGCAGCACGGCCCGCGCTTCGACCAGGACCTGCGATTCGGTGCGGGCAACCTGCGCGGCGCCTTCTGGACCGTCGACGCCCTGCTGGGCAGCGGCACCGGCCAGGGCTACGACGGCTACGTGCACTTCGACTACAAGCCACCACGTGCCGAAGCCGTGGACGGAGTCTGGGACTCGGCCCGGACCTGCATGCGCAACTACCTGATCCTGCGCGAGAAGGTCCGGGCCTTCCGCGCCGACCCCGAGGTCACCGCCGCGCTGGCCGCGGCCGGCGTACCCGAGCTCGACGTGCCGACTCTTGCCGACGGCGAGACGCTCGCCGACGTCCGGGACGCGTCGTACGACGTGGCGGCTCTCGGCGAACGCAGCGTCGCGATGGAGGCGCTCGACCAGCTCGCGATGGAGCACCTGCTCGGGGTCCGCTGACCCCTCGAATCTCCAGGAGGCAACCGACATGGCACGACCGATCACCCTGTTCACCGGCCAGTGGGCCGACCTGCCACTGGAGGAGGTCGCCAGGCTGGCGTCGGAGTGGGGCTACGACGGCCTCGAGCTCGCCTGCTGGGGAGACCACCTCGATCCATGGCAGGCGGCCGAGGACGACGGCTACGTCAAGGCCAAGCTCGACCTGTTCGAGAAGCACGGGCTGAGCCTCTTCGCGATCTCCAACCACCTCAAGGGCCAGGCGGTCTGCGACGACCCGATCGATGCCAGGCACGAGGCGATCCTTCCGGCCAACGTCTGGGGGGACGGTGACCCCGAGGGCGTGCGGCAACGCGCCGCCGAGGAGATGATGATGACAGCGCGGGCGGCGCAACGGCTCGGGGTCGACACGGTCGTGGGCTTCACCGGGTCCTCAATCTGGAAGTACGTCGCGATGTTCCCGCCGGCGACCGAGGAGATGGTCGCCGCGGGCTACCAGGACTTCGCCGACCGGTGGAACCCGATCCTCGACGTCTTCGACGAGTGCGGGGTCCGGTTCGCCCACGAGGTCCACCCCTCCGAGATCGCCTACGACTACTGGACGACCGTGCGTGCGATGGAAGCCATCGGGCACCGCGCGGCGTTCGGCCTCAACTGGGACCCCAGCCACTTCGTGTGGCAGGACCTCGACCCGGTCGGGTTCCTCTGGGACTTCAAGGACCGGATCTACCACGTGGACTGCAAGGACGCGAAGCGCCAGACCGGGAACGGCCGCAACGGCCGGCTCGGGTCGCACCTCCCGTGGGCGGATCCCCGACGCGGCTGGGACTTCGTGTCGACCGGGCACGGGGACGTGCCGTGGGAGCAGTGCTTCAGGATGCTCAACACCATCGGCTACGACGGTCCGATCTCCGTGGAGTGGGAGGACGCCGGGATGGACCGCCTGGTGGGTGCGCCCGAGGCGCTGGAGTTCGTGCGCAAGCTCGCGTTCGACGCGCCGACGGCCGCCTTCGACGCGGCCTTCTCGAAGCAGGACTGATGACGGCGAACTGACCTCTCCCTTGCCACTCGGGCTCGGGAGGTGCGTATCTAGGGAAAGGAAGCTCGGCATGTGTTTCGGATACGACGGTGAGGGAGCGCTGGAGCGCTCGCTCGAGCAGAAGGGCGCCAGCCGCCGCAGCCTGTTCCGGGGAGCGGCGGTGGGCGCGGCCGGCCTGGCCGCGGTGGGTTCGGGGCTCGGCGTACCGGCGGCAGCCCGGGATCGCGACCAGGGTCACGGCCACGGCCGCTCGGTGCCTCACGACAAGATCAGCATCCAGCTCTACACGCTGCGCGACGCCATGGGGGACCGGGCCGGCTTCGACCTGGTGCTGGACCGGTTGGCGCAGTACGGCTACGAGAAGGTCGAGCTGGCCGGCAACTACGGGGGGCGCACGCCGCAGCAACTGCGGAGGTTCCTCGACGATCTCGGGATCCGGGCGTCCTCGAGCCACGACGGGCTCAGCGACCGCGACCCGGGGGCGATCAACGCCAAGTTCGCCAGAGCGGTGACGCTCGGCCAGAAGTACGTCGTGGTGCCCTTCCTGAGCGACCCGACGCTCGAGTACTGGAAGGACGCGGTGGAGCAGATGAACGAGGAGGCCGCCCTCGCGAAGCAGTACGGGCTGCGCTACGGCTACCACAACCACGCCCATGAGTTCACCACCGATCTCCTCGATGCCTACGGGAACCCGACGACGAAGACGCCGTGGGAGGTGCTGACCAACGGTCTCGACCGGCGGCTGGTGCACCTCGAGGTCGACCTGTACTGGGTCTACACCGGTGGCGTCGAGTCAGGCGCCAAGAACCCGCTGAAGTTCGCGATCGACGTGATCCGCGAGGCACCGCAGGAGGTGCGGCAGTACCACGTCAAGGACCGTGACGCCGCCACCGGCGAACATGCCGACCTGGGCACCGGAGTCATCAACTTCGCGAAGATCTTCCGCAGCCACTCCGCGGAGGAGTACATCGTCGAGAACGACACCCCCGACGTCACGCCGCTGACCACGGCCGCCGTCGGACACGTTTACCTCGACCACCTGCGCTACTGAGGCGGTTCGTCGGTTGACCGGGTCGTGTGCCTTCGATGGCGCATTCTCTGGCACACGACCCGGCTCCGACGGTCGGACGCGTCAGACCCCGATCCGGCGCCAGGGTCCCCAGATCGCGAAGGTCATGCCGTTGCCGGCCTGGATGTTCACGAACAGGGTGTGGCCGTCCGGGCTGAACGTGGTGCCGGCGAACTCGTCGTTGAAGCGGGTGGGGAAGGTCGGTGGATTGGTCGGGGGCTGGGTCTCAATGCTGCTGACGAGCCGGTTCAGCGCGATGTCCCAGATCTGGCCGCTGGGGGAGAGGCCGCGGATGTAGTTGTCCTGGGAGCTGTCCTCGCACACCACCAGTGAGCCGCGCCTGGAGGTGGTGATGTTGTCGGGGAAGTCGAGGGTCAGCCGGTCCGGTGACTGGAAGACGCAGCGCAGCTTCTCCCGCTTGATGTCGTAGGCCCACACCTGGCCGAAGCCGTTGCCGTAGCCTGCCGGGTCCGGGGGGACGGGGGCGGGTGCCCCGTACCGGACTCCGCCGCCCCGCCACCTTGGGTCGAGGTGAAGTAGACGACGCCGCGTTGTCGTAGACCTGGCCCTCCAGCCGCGAGAAGAACGCCGCGCCCTGGTCCCAGCCCTGGCTGGACACGTGGACCAGCGCGGTGTCGTTCGGCGTGGGGGCGGGCTGGCCGGGCGTGTAGTCGTACTCGATGTCCGGCTCGGGGATGTCCACCCACTTCACGTCGTACGTCGTCCCGGCGACCTGGGCGGCCTCGAGGTGCGCGTTGTCGACGCCCTTGACCTTGAGCATCTGCAGGGTCCCGCCGTCCTCCAGCCGGCCGACGCTTCATCGGATGGCGGGGCGGGCGGTAGCGGTAGAAGCCGGACGGCGAAGGCGAAGTTGTCCTCGGTGAGGTAGAGGTGGCCGTGTCTCGGGTCGAAGGAGACCGCCTCGTGCGCGAACCGCCCGGCGTTGCGGATCGGCTCTCGCGTGGACTGACCCTGGCCGGGCAGGTGGCTGGCCGGCACCTCGAAGACGTAGCCGTGCGGCTTTGTCAGGGCGATGTTCGGTGTCCTGGTGAAGTCCGCGCCGACGTCCGGACCGTTGACGGTCTCCTCGCACGTCACCCACGCGCCCCACGGCATCTGGCCGCCGGAGCAGTTCATCAGCGTGCCGTTGAGGCTCGTGAAGGAGCGGATCACCCAGCCGTGCTTCGTCGTCTGCACGGTGGTCGTCCCGCTGCCGGCGCGCTCGTCGTACGGGTCGCCGGGTCCGAAGGCCGCGGCGGGAGGGCCGGCCACGTTGACCTCGTGGTTGCGGACCAGCAGCACAGTCCCCGCGGTCCGCGGAAGGCGCCCATGCCGTCGTGCCGGCCGGCAGCGCCGTGCCGTCGGTGAGCGTCACCGGCTGTTTCGGTGTCGTGGAACGAGCGGTAGTTGAAGCCCTTGGGCAGGTGCAGGCGGACCATGCCGTCGCGCTTGTCCTTCACCGGGACCAGCTCGGTGGGGTTCGGTGGCGCGAGGGCCTCGGCGGGAGCTGCGACCAGCCCCGCGAACGGGCCGCCGATCCCGGTAGCGGCGGTGGTCTTCAGGAGCGTACGGCGCTCGACGGACATGCTGATCCCTCCCGGGGGTGGCGGATTCTTTGCAGACTAGACCCGTCCCCGGGCCCCGACCAGACCCAGCGTCGGACTTTGCCGAGCCCGATCTGCGCCCGTCCCGCGTCCTGTCGGTGGTCGCGGCTAGGGTGCACTGGTGCCGGCCTCCGCGACCAGCTGAGACGTCGCCCGTGCGCGAGGTGCTGGCGGCTGCGGTCGAGGCCCTCGGCGGCGAGGAGCGCCCCGGCCAGGTCGCGATGGCCGAGGCCGTCGCCGACGGCGATGCAGAGCGGCCGCCACCTGCTCGTCCAGGCCGGCACCGGCACCGGCAAGTCGCTCGGCTACCTCGTGCCCAGCCTTGCTCCACGACGACCGGGTCGTGGTCGCGACGGCCACCCTCGCCCTCCAGCACCAGCTCGTCGAGCGCGACATCCCCGCGCTGCTCGAGCGGTCGGGCGAGCGAGGTCGACAGCCGGCGTACGCCGTGCTCAAGGGCCGCTCCAACTACGCCTGCCTGCACCGGATCCGCGAGGGCGTGCCCGACGACCAGGGCACCCTCGTCGACGTGCCCGCGGGCTCGATGGGCGCCGAAGGTGCTCGAGCTGCGGGCGTGGGCCGAGGAGGAGGCCGAGGCGGGCGGCAGCGGCGAGCGCGACCACGCCCCGCGCCACACCGACCGCGAGTGGCGCCAGGTCAGCGTCGGCCACCGCGACTGCCTCGGCGCCACCAAGTGCCCGTTCGGCGCCGAGTGCTTCGTCGAGCTGGCCCGCGAGAAGGCCCACCGCAGCCACCTGATCGTCACCAACCACTCGCTGCTCGCGATCGACGCGATCGAGGGCGTGCCGATGATCCCCGACTACGACGTCGTGGTCATCGACGAGGCCCACGAGCTGGTCGCGCGGGTCACCCAGGCGGCCACCGACGAGCTGTCCGCGGCCGACGTCGAGCGGGCGGCCCAGCCGCTCGCAGCGGCACGTCGACGGAGTCCGAGGCCGACGACCTCGCCGACGCCGGCGACGCCCTGCGCGGACGCGATCGGCGCGGCCCGCCCGGGCCGGTTCGACACCATCCCCGAGCAGCTCGGCCGACGCGCTGGTGCTGGTCCGCGACGCCGCGCGGCGCCTGCCTCTCGGCGTACCCGCAAGAGACGAGGGCGACTCGCCGACGCCGGCCGGACCCAGGCCAAGGGGTCGGTCGCAGGAGGTCTTCACGACCGCCGAGCGGATGGCCGCGGATCTCGAGTCCGACGTGCTGTGGCTGGCCGAGCGGAGCGCGAGCGGTTCGCGCCCCGGCTCTGCGTCGCGCCGCTGGAGGTCGTGCGGCCCGATGCGCGACAAGCTGCTCGCCGAGAAGACGGTGGTGTTCACCAGCGCCACGCTGATGCTCGGCGGCGACTTCACCGCCGTCGCCACGCGTTCGGGCTGAAGCCGTCCGGGCGACGAGCCCGACCCGCGCCGAGGCGACCGGGGGCCTGCCTGGAGGGGCTCGACGTCGGCTCGCCGTTCGACTACGGCACAGCAGGCGATCCTCTACGTCGCCCGGCACCTGCCGCCGCCCGGCCGCGACGGCCTGGCCCAGGCCCAGCTCGACGAGATCGCCGAGCTGGTCGACGCCGCCGAGGGCCGCACGCTGGGGCTGTTCTCGTCAGCCGCCGGGCGGCCGAGGCCGCGGCCGAGGCGGTCCGCGAGCGGCTGCCCCACCTGACGACGCTGGCCCAGGGCGACGCCCAGCTGCCCGAGCTGGCCAGGCAGTTCGTCGAGCGACCCGCACACCTGCCTGTTCGGCACGCTCAGCCTGTGGCAGGGCCTCGACGTGCCCGGCGACACCTGCCAGCTGGTGATCATCGACCGGATCCCGTTCCCGCGCCCCGACGACCCGCTGATGTCGGCCCGGCAGCGGGCGGTCGAGCAGGCCGGCGGCAACGGGTTCATGCAGGTCGCCGCCACCCACGCCGCGCTGCTGCTGGCCCAGGGCACGGGCCGGCTGATCCGCACCACCACCGACCGCGGCGTGGTCGCGGTGCTCGACCCGCGGCTGGCGACCGCCCGCTACGGCGGGTTCCTCAAGGCCAGTCTGCCGCCGATGTGGACCGACCAGTGACCCGGCCGTCGTACGACGTGCGCTGAGCCGGCTGGCAGCGGACCGCTGACCTCGACAGGACACCTCGCGCCGATACCATCCCCGGTGCACACCCGTTGTTGTGACACGCGTGGCAAGGGGAGGGACCGGTGACGCGTCGAACCGTGGTCGTGGGCCTGCTGGCGCTCCTGGTCGGCCTGCAGGTCCTCCCTGCGCACGCCCTCACCGACGAGTGGGCCGGGTGGGCACCGATCACCGGGACCTCCAACAACTTCGCCACCGAGCTGCGGCAGGTCAGCCCCGGCTTCCCGGTCGCCGCGGTCGCCACCGACTCCCGGGCCCCGATCCAGCTCGCGTCGTCCGCGGTGATCACGGGAAGCACCACTCCCGGCGCCAAGTACGGCACCAGCTCGGGCTCGCGCTACCTGATCCTGCGCCCGAAGGCCGACAACGCGACGTCGCCGTCGACGACGACCTACACCTTCGACAACCCGACCCCGGACATCGGCTGGGCGTTCGTGCTCGGTGATGTCGACACCGAAGACGTGCGGATCCAGGCGACCGACGAAACCGGTGATCCGGTTCCCGCTGGTGTGGTGGACGGGTGGTTCCAGGGCGTCTTCAACTATGCCGGCGGGACCGACCTGCCGACCTGGGACGGCGGAACCTCCACGCTCGCCGGGAGTCCGGGCCCGGACTCCGACGGTGCCAGCGGCTGGTTCGAGCCCGACGTGCGGCTGACCAGCCTCACCTTCACCTTCACCCGGCGGACCGGCTTCCCGATCTTCCAGACCTGGTTCGTGAGCCGGGCCCGGCCGATCGGCGGCACGGTGAGCGACGACTCGGTGGCGCCAGCCTCGTGCCCGGTCGAGGACGCCACCGTCACCCTGGAGTCCCCGTTCGGCGAGACCCTCGCCACGACGAGTCCCGCTGCCGACGGCTCGTACGACTTCGGAGAGTTCGCCACCCAGAGCGGGTACGTCGTGCGGGTGACGCCCCCGCCGATCTGTGCGGTGCTCGGACCCAGCGAGCAGACGGCGTCCAACGAGGGGAACGACGGCGATCCCGCTTCCCGCGCCGACTTCGCGATGCGCGAGATCATCCCGCAGCCGATCAGCGGCACGGTCCGCGACGACGACGGGAACCCGGTACCTGGTGTCCAGGTCACGCTGACCCGGCCGGGCGGTGGGAGCGACGTGATCACCACCGGTCCGGACGGGACTTACCTTTTCGACGAGAACCCGGTCGACACCGGCTACACCGCTCACGATCACGGTGCCCCCGGGCTACGTCGCCGGACCGGACGGGACCACCATCACCGGCATCGACATCGCCACCCAGCCGATCATCGACCAGGACTTCGTGGTGGTCCAGCAGGCGTCGGTGTCCGGCACGGTCACCGGCGGTGGCAACGGTCTGGGCGGGGTGCAGCTGGTCCTCACACCCGACGGCGGCGGCCCGGCCCTCACCTCGGTCACGGACGGCGACGGCAACTACCTCTTCGACGCCGTGCCCCCTGGCGACTACACGATCAGCGTCGTTCCCCCGGACGGCTACGGGGGCGCCACATCACGCCCGCTCACGGTCGGGACGGCAGACGTCACCGACCAGGACTTCCAGCTGACGCGTCCCGGCGCGATCAGCGGCCAGGTGACCGACGCTGAGACCGGCGCCCCGCTGGCAGATGTCGAGATCACCACTGACGGTCCGGGCGCTCCGGTCACGACCAGCACGGACGGTGCGCGGCAACTACTTCGTGGACGACCTCTCCCCAGGGACGTACGACATCGTGGTGACGCCGCTGCCGGACACGGAGGTTCGCGGCACCGATACCCGTCGGGCCACCATCACCGTTGCCGGCGAGATCCGTGCCAATCGCAACTTCGTGCTGGCCGAGGCCGAGGCGCCGGCAGAGCCGTCGCCGGCTCCGTCCGGTGACCCGTCGCCCGGTCCGAGCGAGGGGCCGGGGTCGACGGCGCCGGGCGAGTTGGGCGACACGGGCGGTCCTCAGCTGTGGTTGACGCTGATCGGTGCGGGACTCGTGATCGCCGGGCTGGCCCTGATCGGTGTGGCGCGCGGCCCGCGTCGCCGGGCCTGACGGGCCTGTCGTCGTACGACGATGAACCACGCCCCGGGACACGGCTCTCGCCGACCCGGGGCGCGATTTCATCCGGCGTTTACCGGGAGGCGACGCCGCGCATCTTCTGGACCAGATTGTCGTCCTTCGGCGTCCCCCAGCAGGAGAAGGTGCCCTGCGGGTCGTTCCAGCAGTTGGTGCGGTCGCTGGCGTTGACCAACGTCAGCTCGACCCACTTCACCGTCCTGCTCGAGAACGGCACCCGCTTGGAACCGTCGCCCTTCGCATTGAGGGAGAGGTGATAGGTCCGGGTCTTGCCGCTCTTGTAGGACACGGTGGCCACGGCTGCCGATCCGCGCGAGCTCGATGCCATGTTGACCTGCGTGTTCAGCTTCCAGTTCTTCTGGGTCATGCCCTTCGGCTTGAACCGGACCGTGCCATTCGTGAGGTGGTCGAGCCGGAACGAGCCCCAGGTCGTCTTCGATGCCCGCGGGGAGAGCGTCACCGGCCGGAACACCAGAGGCGCAGTCGGGTAGTTGAGCTGCCTGCCCTCGTCGTACGTCGTCCGCGGGCGGCGGTTGGCGTCGGCGAAGGTGGCGTAGGTCCTCGTCAGGCTGCTGCCAGCGGCTTTGATCGTGTTGCTCACCGCCTGGAGCGAGTACTGGTCCGCACCCACCATTGACCCATCGGCCCGGTTCCACATGGAGCGGATCAGGGTGGGCATGTCCCCTTCGCTGGTGCGGTACTTCTCGGTGAGGTAGCGGAAGAAGATCCAGTTGCCGTAGACGCTCATGAAGCGGCCGTCGTCCAGGGAGACGTGGGGCGCGCGAAGTTGGCTTTGCGACAGGTAGTTGCGGCTGTCGTCGACGCCGTCGAAGAGTTCGTCCTCCGCCCAGGTGGCGGTGGCCTCCATGAACCAGCCGTCCTCGAACGCGTCGTAGGCGAACTGGACCGCGTGGTAGTACTCGTGGGCGGCCGTCACCTGCATGTTCTCGGTCGGGGTGTTGGTCGGGAACTCCGCCTGGGAGTAGTTGTTGTCGAGCACGCAGTAGGCCCACGTGTCGTACGGGCCCGCCGGCGGCACGTCGTCCTCGCTGGTGCAGTAGCCGTACACGCCCTGGTTTCCGATGTCGGCCAGGTAGACGTCGGTCTGATCGACGCCGCCGCCACGGGTCCCGTCCCCGAGGGGAGCACGGTAGCCGGCGGCCACGTACGTGTCGTGCACGGACTGAGTCGTGGCGAGGACCCGGGCAACGTAGTCGGGGATGCCGTCGGCCGGAGTGGTGTCGGTCATCGACGGCGCGTCCACGGTGGTGGCGACGTAGTGAACGCAGACGTCGGTGCTGCACACCGGCGTCGCCTCCGACACCGCGTACTCGTCGTCGTCGCCGGGCTCCGTCGGGCGCGAGAGGATCCGGTCCGCGGCGTGGCGGTCGGCGCCGGTCAGGTCGGCGCGGGCCTTCATCAGGTCGCGCAGCGCCAGGGTGGTGTCGCGGCCGTGGCCTTCCGCCTTGTCGGTGCCTTCACCCTCGAGGGCCGCCCTCGCGTCCGCGAGTGCGTTGCGGGCGCGCGGGGGACGCTCCCGCCTTCCGTCCGTCGTCCGGCGCCGCTCCGGCGCCGGACATCACTCCGAACGACAGGGCGAGGGCGGCGAGTGCTGCAACAAGGGGGCGAGAGCGCATGAAAGTTCCTCCGAGGGGGGTGGGTCCCCGGATTCAACGCGGTCGCGGGTGGCTTGTCGCCGGAGAACTCACGAAGTCGGGGTCAGGAGAGGCTAACTGGTCTATACCTGCCCAGGCCGCACCGACCACCAGCCAGCCCACGACCGCGTCCATCACCCAGTGGTTCCCGGTACCGACGATCACCACGGCGGTCACGACGGCGTGGGTCCAGCCGAGCACCCGCCAGGCCCGGCGCGACGCATGCCGTTGCAGGACCAGCGCGACCCACAGCGCCCAGCCGGCGTGCAACGACGGGAAGGCGGCGAGCTGGTTGGTGAAGCCGCCGAGCCCCTGCGGGGCCGAGGCGTCGCCGCCCCACCACCCGTCCGCCGCGTGCAGGGCGAGGACGTCGACGTACCCGTCGACCAGGCGGGGCGGCGCCATCGGGAGCAGGAGGTAGAGGCCGAGTGCCAGGACTGTGGCGCCGAGTAGGGCGCGGCGGCCGGGCACGTACGCCGCGGGGCCGCGGCGGTAGAGCCAGACCAGCACGACGGCCGTGACCACGTAGTGGGCGGTGGCGTACTGGAAGCTGCCGAGCAGGCCGAGCACGTCGACATCGACGAACAGGTCGTTGAGCGGTCGCTCCCAGGCCAGGCCGTAGACGTGCTCGACGTCGAGCAGGGCGGCTGCCCGCTCCCGGGCCGGCGCCAGTGAGTCGTCGGCGACCATGCGGGTGAGGCTGTACGTCGCGTACAGCACGGCGAGCAGCGCGAGCTCGCGCACGCCCCGCCTCCCCACCAGGCTCGCCGGGTTGAGAGTCGCTCGCTGGCCCGGCGCTGGTCGAGGCGCGAGCTCCAGGGAGCGTCTCGAAACCACGCGACCAAGGAGACCGGCAGGGGCGAGTGGATACACCCTTCGAGCGTCGCGACTCCGCCCGTGCAAGGGCATCGGGACCAACCCTGAATCATGCCGCAGTCCACCCTGAGCAACCCCGATGGACCAAGGTCCCGACCAGCCCTGGCCGTTGGCCTCTGTGGCCAGCCTGGGGCCGACTTCCAAACTGTTCTCGACACAGGGAGGTCTGATGCGTTCAGTCGTGGTGGTCGAGTCGATGTTCGGGAACACACGGTCGGTGGCGGAGGCGGTCGCCGAGGGACTGGTGGACGCCGAGGTGATCGACGTCCGCGAGGCTCCCTCAGAGCTCTCGGCCGACGTAGGTCTGGTGGTCGTCGGAGGACCGACCCACGCCTTCGGAATGTCACGGCCAGGCACGCGCGCCGATGCCGGACGGCAGGGCGCGGCCGACCCCGGTGTCGGCATCCGCGACCTCGTCGACCGGCTACGAGCCAACGAAGACCTCAAGGTCGCGACCTTCGACACGCGGGTGGAGAAGGCCAGGCACCTGCCCGGGTCAGCCGCGCGGTCGGCGGCCAGGTCACTGCGCCGCGCGGGCTTCGTCCTCGTCTCGAGACCGGAGAGCTTCTACGTCGTCGACACACCCGGTCCGCTGGTCGAGGGAGAGCTGGAACGGGCCAGGCGGTGGGGCGAGCAGCTCGCCCGCGCGACGTCCTGACCCGACTCCGTCATGCGACTCGCCTATGCCAGGATCACTGGTGACGGCCGGAGTCGGTCGGGTGACAGGCCGTACAGTCGTAAGGCTCGGGACCAACGACCCATACGCAGGGAGCCGCGCAGGGGGACGATGGGCATATGAACGAGCCAATCGCAATTCCGTACGAGAAGTGCCGGGAACTGCTCTCGGGCGGCGTCGTGGGTAGGGCGGCCGTGTGTACGCCGTCCGGCCCCCACATCGTGCCCGTCAACTACGCCGTCGTCGATGAGGCCGTCGTCTTCCGCACTGCGCCGTACAGCATTCTTGGGACCTACTCGTGGAACACGGCGCTCGCGTTCGAGGTCGACCACCTCAACTACGAGGACCACACGGGCTGGAGTGTGGTCGCGACCGGTCGGGGCTCCATGGTCGATGACGACGACGAGCTGGCCAGGATCCGCTCCTTCTGGGAGCCACGGCCCTGGGCCGGAGGGACCCGGCAGCTCTACGTCCGGCTGCAGTGGACCGAGCTGACGGGTCGGCGAATCGGGAACGGCTGGACCCGCGACAACGAGATGCCGGTGCGCCGCACTGTGTGATGCGGGTTCCCGCCCGCTGCCTCGCGGGTGACCGGACTCGTTGGCAGGATGGCGTCATGGCCGGAGCGGACGAACCAGGATCGAGAGCGCTGCGGCGCGGGGCTCAGGCATTGCTCGATGCCGTCATCGCCCTCAGCTCCGACCTGGACATGCACAACGTGCTCGATCGGATCGTCCTCTCCTCATGCGAGCTGACCGGGGCCAAGTACGGTGCGCTCGGCGTCGTGGGGGTCGACGGTCAGCTGTCGGACTTCATTGCCCATGGCATCGACCCGCACCAGCGGGCTGAGATCGGCGACCTTCCCCGTGGTCGGGGCATCTTGCGCTTGCTCATCGAACACCCCGAGCCGATTCGACTGGCGAGGCTCCAGGACCATCCCGCGTCCTACGGCTTCCCCGCGCACCACCCACCGATGACAACGTTCCTCGGTGTCCCCGTGCGTATTCGCGGAACGGTGTTCGGCAACCTTTACCTGACCGAGAAGGCGGACGGCACACCGTTCACCGAGCAGGACGAAGTCCTGGTCCAGGCGCTTGCCGGCGCAGCCGCTTTCGTGATCGAGAATGCCCGCGCGTACGAGTTGAGCGAGCGGCAGCGCCGATGGCTCGAGGCTTCCTCACGACTGACCGACGCTCTGGAGCCGCCCATCGGGATGGAGGACGTGCTGCAGCGGCTGGTGGTCGGCACGCGCTCCGTGTCGGGCGCTGCGGCAGTGGGGGTTTTCCGGCTCGACGATGCCGGCGCAGCGGCGCTGATGGCCTCTGACGGGCGGGACGCCGCACGGCTGCCGGACGCGGCTGGCCGGCTCGTAGAGCTGCTCGGCGACGTTCAACGACGCGGTCAGCCGTCCGAGGTGGCGGGGGAACGGGGTGGGATGGTCCTGGTGCTGCCGCTGCGCGCCCACCTGTTTGGCACGGCGGTGATGGTGGTCTTGCTCGACGTCCCCACTTCCGGGCCCGGTCAGCGGGTCGCCGACCACGAGCTGATCCGCTCGCTCGCCGAGCAGGCGTCGCTGAGCCTCGACCGCGTGCTGGCCCTGGCCGACCGTGAGCAACTCGCGATCGTGTCCGAACGGGAGCGAATCGCCCGCGATCTGCACGATGTGGTGATCCAGAGGCTCTTCGCCACGGGGCTGTCGCTCCAGAGCCTCCGTGCCATCGCGCCGCGGCCCGAGGTGCAGAACCGCCTGGACCAGGCCGTGGACGACCTGGACACCACGATCCGGGACATTCGGTCCACCATCTTCGAGCTGCAGCATCAGGACCGAGCCGGTCTCCGCGGTGAAGTGCGTGTCCTTGTCCTTGAGTACGCACCGGTGCTCGGCTTCACGCCGACCGTGCATACGAGGGGTCCCATCGACGCGGGCGTGCCGGAGGACCTGGCTGACGACCTCCTCGCTGTACTCCGCGAGGCGCTCTCCAACGTCGCCAGGCATGCGGAGGCGAACGCGGTGAAGGTGGAGATCGAGACCGATGCCTCGGACATTCTGCTGCGCGTCACAGACGACGGCTCGGGGTTGCCGACCGAGCGTCGTGAGAGCGGCCTGCGCAACATCCGACGCCGGGCGGCCCAGCACGGCGGTGCCGTGGGGCTCAGTGATGCGGAGCCGCACGGCACCGTTCTGGAGTGGCGGGTCCCGGTCCCGCCGGCGCTCACCTCGGAGTGATGCTGTTCGTGGTCATCGCAGGACGCCGTACTTCTGGGCCAGTTCGGTCCGGCCCCAACGCCCGCCGAGGCCCCACGTGTCACCAGCGTTCGTGAGCGCCAGGACGACCAGGGTCATCGCACCCAGGAGGTGGTCGTCGAGGAAGGGGTGGTTCTCCGGAGGAAGGACGACAGTCCACATCAGCACGTAGAGGAGTGCGCCTGCGGCTGCGGCGAGACGCGTCCCGATACCGAGGGTCAGCGCCACCCCGATTCCGAGCAGGCCGAGCATGAACAGCCAGTCGGCCCAGGCGGCGCCAGCGATGCCGTTGTAGAAGTCCTTGAACGGGCCGTCGGCGCCGAACATCAAGAACCCCTCGGTGGGGCTTCCTCCGTTGATCCAGGCGGCGTCACCGAAGCGGTCGAGGTTGCCAGCCTCGTCGTGCCCGGTGCTGAAGCCCAGGGCGAGCAGCTTGTCGAAGAACGCCCACAGGAACGTGAGTCCGAAGCCGATCCGGAGCACAGCGAGCGCCTTGCGTGCAGCGCCTGTCAACGGGGGGTTCGCCTCCGTTGCGGAGTGCTGTGTGTCGCTCGTGGCCGGGATGGTTCTGGATGCTGGTCATCAGCCTGCCTACCTCTCTGGTCTGGGTAACTCCAGCCAACTCGTGGAGGGCCGATCCGGGCAGGGCCAAGGGTCGCGAAGTGGCTGGGCCGTTGGTCCCGGTCTGATCGGGACCCGCGGATCACTTGAGAAGGCGGGCGGCGAGGAGGGCGGCCTGGGTACGGCTCTGGAGGCCGAGCTTGGCCAGCAGGCTGGACACGTAGTTCTTCACTGTCTTCTCGGCCAGGAAGAGCCGTTCGCCGATCTGCCGATTGGTCATCCCTTCGGCGATGAGCGCCAGGATCTCCCGTTCCCTGTCGGTGAGGTCAGCCAGTTCGGGGGTTCCCGGGGCGCCGTTGCGGACCCGGTCAAGCACCCGTGCGGTCAAGGCGGGGTCGATCAAGGACTGTCCGGCGGCCACCCGACGTACCGTGTCGACGAGGTCGTGGCCGGCGATCTGCTTCAGCACGTAGCCGGATGCGCCCGCCAGAATCGCCGCGAACAGAGCCTCGTCGTCGTCGTACGACGTGAGGATGAGCGCCTTGATCGTCGGGTCGACCGAGCGGATGTCGCGGCACACGTCAACGCCGCTTCCGTCGGGCAGCCGACCGTCCAGGATGGCGACGTCTGGCCGCAACGCCGGGATCCGGCTCGTCGCTTCCACGGCCAGCCCTGACTCACCGACCACCTCGATGTCGCCTGCCGCCTCGAGCAGGTCGCGCAGGCCGCGCCGCACGATCTCGTGGTCATCGAGAAGAAACACCGTGATCGCGCTCACCTCGCCAGTTCTACCCTGCTCTCGGTGACAGGGCGAGGCCGGCAGTCGTTCGCTCAGACGCGCCGCAGGACGGCGGTGACCTTGCCGAGGATGGTGGCGTTGGTGCCGTCGATCGGCTCGTAGGCCTCGTTGTGCGGCAGCAGCCAGACCTGGCCGGCCTTCTGCTGGAACGTCTTGACCGTGGCCTCGCCGTCGATCATCGCGGCGACGATCTCGCCGTTCTCGGCGGTCTGCTGCCTGGCGGATCACGACGTAGTCGCCGTCGCAGATCGCCGCGTCGACCATCGAGTCACCGCGAGACCTCGAGCAGGAACAGCTGGCCGTCGCCGACGAGCTGCTTGGGCAGCGGGAAGACGTCCTCGACCCGTTCTCCTCCGCGAGGATCGGGCCACCGGCGGCGATCCGGCCGACGCACGGGACGTAGGCGGCCGGCGGGCATCGCGTCGCCGATCCCGGTCTCGTCGATCGCTCGTCTCCTCCGCGGAGCCGATCGAGCGGCGCGCCGCCATCACCTCGGGCAGGAACACCTCGAGCGCCCGGGGCCGGTTGGGGTCGCGCTTGAGGAAGCCCTTCTCCTCGAGCACCTTGAGCTGGTGGGCGACGCTGGAGGAGCTGGTCAGCCCGACCGCCTCGCCGATCTCGCGCATGCTGGGCGGGTACCCGCGCTTCTCGATGGCTTCCTTGATGTGCGCGAGCATGCGCTGCTGGCGCGGGGTCAGCCCGGTGGCGTCCGGGGGACCGTCGGGCAGCTCGGTCACGGTCTTCCTGGCCATGGTGGCTGCCTTCCGTCGCGCCTGTGTCGGCGTCCGCATCTAGATCCCGCGGGTGCGTGGACGCACCGTTAGACCGCGTCGGCGTGAATTTCAAACACCTGTTCGAACCGCGTGTCGGCACCGCCTTCGCGTGGCCTAGCACCATGTCGGTGGTCGCGCTGCGTCGAGACCGTACTCCGACGCCTCGACCGGAACCTGGCCAGTTGACTCCGCGCCATGGACACCAGCGTGCGTCGTCACCGGCGGGGCGCGGGGGATCGGCCGCGGCATCGCCGAGCTGCTGGTCGAGCGCGGCCACCAGGTGGTGATCACCGACATCGACGGTCCGCTCGCGAGGGACGTCGCGGCCGAGATCGGTGCCGCGGAGGGGCTGCTGCAGGACATCCGGGACCCGGGCTCCCACCGCGGGGTGGCCGCGGTGGCCGCGCGCCACGGCGTACTCACCGCGTGGTTCAACAACGCCGGCGTCGGCGACGACGGCACCCTGGCCGACACGTCGGAGGAGCGGTCCGGCGGCTGGTCGAGGTCAACCTGCTCGGCACGCTGTGGGGGATGCGGGCCGCGATCGAGGCGTTCGGCGACCGTGGCGGCGACATCGTCAACATCGCGTCGCTGGCGGGGCTGGGGCCGGCGCCGGGCTACAGCGTGTACGCCGCCACGAAGGCCGCGATCGTCTCCATCTCGATGTCGGCGGACTCCGAGACGCCGCGCTCGGTGCGCGTGCACGCGCTGTGCCCCGACGGGGTCCAGACCGCGATGCTCGACGGCCAGACGCCGGACTCACTGGGCGCCCGGCTCGTGCACTCCGGCGGCCGGATCCTCACCGTCGACGAGGTCGCCCGGGAAGCGGTCGACCTGGTCGGCAGCACCCGGGTCGTGCTCACGCGTGCCGCGCTGGCGCGGCGCCCTGATGCGCGCCGGCTCGGTCGCTCCGTCGGTCGCCAAGCGCGGCCTGCGGCTGTTCGAGGCGCAGGGCAGGCGCCGGATCGAGAAGCGGAACCGCTGACCTCAGGGGGTCTCCGAAACGCTCGAACATTTGTTCGGCGTGGTTCTTGATTTCGTTCGAACACATGCTCTAACGTCGTACACATGTTCGATCGAAAGTCTGATCGAGTGGGTGCCGGAGCAGGGATGTCGGTGGCCGCGGTTAGACAAGGAACGAACAGTGACCGACAGGCGGACTCGGGAGAGCCGCCACTTCCCCAGGAGGTCCCGATGAGCACGATGACGATCGACCAGATGATGAGCCGGCCGGCGCCTGCGCGCCCGCAGGTCCGCCTCACCCGACGCGGCCGGCTGGTCGTGTTCCTGGGTGCCCTCGCGATCGTGCTCTTCCTCGGCATCTACTGGGGCGCCGGCTCGGTCGCGACCGAGGAGCCCGGCACCGCCGAGCCGACCGAGGTCGTGCTCGTGACCCCGGGCGACACCCTCTTCGACATCGCTGCCGAGGTCACCACCGACGGCGACGTCAACGCGATGGTCGAGCGGATCCAGCGGCTCAACGCCCTCGACTCCGGGATGCTCGTGGCCGGCCAGAAGATCCGGGTGCCGGTCGAGTAGCCCACACAGACTTCGCCAGCCGACTCGACCCCGGCTGGTGGACCGGGGAAGACGAGGGGCGGGATCACCAGCTACGCGCGGGGGTCTCGCCCCTCGCGGCCGTCCGGAGGCTCAGCTGGCGGAGTGTGCTGAACCCCCGGACCACGGGTCGGAGCTCTCCGAGGCATCCGGAAGCGTCAGGTGCAGCAGTTCGGCTTCGGCGCGCTCTTGAGCAAGTTGCTGGAGCAGCTCTGCTGTCGAGCGCTCCGGCTGTGCGGGTGTCGATGGGTTCATTGTCCGCTCCCTCCCCCAGGAGTACCTCCACGATCCCCGGAGGAGAGCCGACCGGACAGTGCCGAATTGGGTATCTCTCCACACGGGACATAGCAGTGATTTCGAGTTACCTGGTGACTCAAGGTGTCGTCCTATCCGTTGGTCGAGGTGTGGAGGCGCGCTGGCGCCGCTTCCGGTGGTTGAGGTGCGAAGGCGCTCTGGCGCCGCTTCCGGTGGTTGAGGTGCGAAGGCGCTCTGGCGCCGCTTCCGGTGGTTGAGGTGCGAAGGCGCTCTGGCGCCTGAGCCTCGAAACCCCGGTGACCGCGCAGGGCGGTGAGCAGCGCCCTGCGAACCTCCTGGGGTTTCGAGGCTCGCTCTCGCGCTCGCCACCTCAACCACCGGAGTGGGCCCGCTTCGCTCGCACCTCAACCACCGGAGTGGGCCCGCTTCGCTCGCACCTCAACCACCGGAGTGGGCCCGCTTCGCTCGCACCTCAACCACCGGAGTCGGGCTGCCGTCAGCCTTCCCCGCCAGGCAGGTGGACCACGGTCCCGCCGGGTCCCGACCGGAGCAGGGACACGATCCCGCCGACCACGCGCTCGGGAGGGACCAGCGGCGTGAGCGCCCGTCGTCGTTCGGGTGGCAGCTCGGCGACCTCGGCATGGGCGCGGGAGAGCCCGATCCAGCCCGGTACGACGCAGCAGACCCGGACTCCGTGGGTGGTCTCGAGGTCGGCGAGGCTGGTGGTGAACCGGATCAACCCTGCCTTCGCCGCGGCATACTCCGGCGAGCCGTACGCCTCGGTCCCGGTGCCGGCGCTCGACGCGACGTTCACGATCGCGCCACCTCCGGCCGCGGCCATCGCCAGCAGTACGCGCTGCGTCATTCGCATCGGCGATTCGAGGTTGAGCCTCAGCGTGCCGGACCAGTCCTCAGGGGCTGCGTCGGGGTACTGCTCATCCGGCGACCAGCCGCCGGCGTTGTTCACCAGAACCCGCGGCGTCCCAGCAGCCGTCGCGACCTCCATCACTGCCTCCACTGCATCGGTGGAGCAGAGGTCGGCCTCGACCGGCCAGGCTCGACGACCCTCGCCTTCGACCAGGGACGCGACCCGGGCCGCGGCACTGACATCCCGGTCGGCGATCACCACGTCGCAACCCAGGCGGGCCAGCTCCACGACGAGCACCTCGCCGAGCCCGCCGCCGCCACCCGTGACGACGGCCAGCGCGTTTCCGAGCTCCATGCGATCACGCTAGACAGGGGCACCGACACCGCGCGGCAGCACCGTACGAGCAGCCGAGGAGCTCCTCAGCGTGCCGCCCGGTGGCCGCCGCCCGCAGACCGTGGCGCACCGCCGGACGCAGGCGGGGCGAGCGGCGCGACGTCGGAGGAAGACCCCGACTTCGTGATCCCGAGTCGGCGCAGGATCCGCGACACCAGGATCAGCCCCACGAACAGGCAGGCGATCGCTCCGAACGACGCCAGGCCGAGGAACCACCAGGCGTCGGAATCCCCGCCCCGGGCGGTGGCGCCGAAGTCGATCGCGGACTTCACGAGGTACCCCCAGGCGACGAGGCACAGGGTCACACCGACCGCCAGCAGGAGCAGGCCGGGGTCGAAGCCTCGCTTCCGCTTCGGTCCCGCCCGTTTCCCCGCCACCCGGACATTGTGACCGATGCCCCGAGGGAGCCGCGACACGCCCGCGACACGCGGTCGTCTGAACCGGTTTGCGACCCTCGCACTGCCTCTGACCTGCGGTTTCTCGATCGGTGTGACCCGGGTCCCAAAGAAGTCCCGAGTTCGCTTGCGAAGCCCTCCGACGCGGCGTAATGTCACCACTACATCTAGTAGTTACACGGTTGTGGTTTTCCACATCTAGTTCACAGAACCGGGTGCGGCTTCCCACAGGTAGCGACTGGATCTCCACAGGAAACACCGCACAGTCCACAGCTGTTACACCCTCAGGAGGGTGTTTTCGGCGAGCCCGCGGACGCCGTCCGCACGAGATCACAGAGGAGGCCCGGATGCACTGCCCGTACTGCCGCAGCACCGACACCCGGGTCCTCGACTCGCGGGTCGCCGACGACGGCTCCTCGATCCGCCGGCGCCGGGTGTGCTCGGACTGCGAGAAGCGGTTCACCACGGTGGAGCAGATGCAGCTGACCGTGCTCAAGCGCAGCGGCGCCACCGAGCCGTTCACCCGCGACAAGGCGGTCCACGGCGTGCGCAAGGCCTGCAAGGGCCGGCCGGTCTCCGAGGACGACCTGGCCCGCCTCGGCCAGACCGTCGAGGACACCCTGCGCTGCGAGGGCCTCGCCGAGGTCCCGGCCCACGAGGTCGGCATGGCGATCCTCGGCCCGCTCCGCGAGCTCGACGAGGTGGCCTACCTCCGGTTCGCGAGCGTCTACCGGGCCTTCGAGTCCGCCGACGACTTCGAGGACGAGATCGCCCTCCTCCGAGCGGAGCGCTCGCTGCCGCCCTCAGTGGTCGAGCCTGTCGAGCCCACTCCCACCCCGCCTCAACTGGCGGAGGCCTCAGCCCCGCCGGGCTGACCCCAGACCGCCCGGCGTACGTAGTGGGGAAGCTGCGTACGCCGGGCGCACCAAACGTCGGTGGTCACCACCACCATGAAGAGAGCACGACCAGCAGCAAGGCAAGACATCACGGACAGCACGACCAGACACCACCGGAACACAAAACAGGGGAGATTCCATGACCGAGACGGTGAGCGGCGCAACCGGCACTGGCCTGAAGATGAAGCGCGTCTTCAGCACCAAGGGCGTCCACCCGTACGACGAGCTCACCTGGGAGCGTCGGGACGTCGTGCAGACCAACTGGAAGACCGGCGAGACGGTCTTCGAGCAGCGCGGCGTGGAGTTCCCCGACTTCTGGTCGGTCAACGCGAGCACGATCGTCACCACCAAGTACTTCCGTGGCGCCGTCGGCACCGACGACCGTGAGTGGAGCCTCAAGCAGCTCATCGACCGGGTCGTGCACACCTACCGCAAGGGAGGCGAGGAGCACGGCTACTTCGCCAGCCCCGCCGACGCCGAGCTGTTCGAGCACGAGCTCACCTGGCTGCTGGTCCACCAGTACTTCTCGTTCAACTCCCCGGTCTGGTTCAACGTAGGCACTCAGTCGCCGCAGCAGGTCTCCGCGTGCTTCATCCTCAGCGTCGACGACTCGATGGACTCGATCCTGAACTGGTACAAGGAAGAGGGCTTCATCTTCAAGGGCGGCTCCGGTGCCGGCCTCAACCTCTCTCGCATCCGCTCGTCGAAGGAGCTGCTCTCCTCCGGCGGTACGGCGTCCGGCCCGGTCTCCTTCATGCGCGGCGCCGACGCGTCCGCGGGCACCATCAAGTCCGGCGGTGCCACCCGCCGTGCGGCCAAGATGGTCGTGCTCGACGTCGACCACCCCGACATCGAGGAGTTCGTGCAGACCAAGGCGCGCGAGGAGGACAAGATCCGCGCGCTGCGTGACGCCGGCTTCGACATGGACCTCGGCGGCCACGACATCACCTCGGTCCAGTACCAGAACGCCAACAACTCCGTCCGGGTCACCGACGAGTTCATGCGCGCGGTCGAGGACGGCACCGACTTCTCCCTTCGCGGCCGCAAGACCGGCGAGGAGATCGAGCGCGTCGACGCCCGCGAGCTGTTCCGCAAGATCAGCCAGGCGGCGTGGGAGTGCGCCGACCCGGGCCTGCAGTACGACGACACGATCAACGACTGGCACACCAACCCCGAGACCGGCCGGATCACCGCGTCCAACCCGTGCTCCGAATACATGTCCCTCGACAACTCCTCCTGCAACCTGGCGTCGCTGAACCTGCTGAAGTTCCTCAAGGACGACGACACCTTCGACAGCGAGCTGTTCGCGAAGGCCGTCGAGGTGATCATCACCGCGATGGACATCTCCATCTGCTTCGCCGACTTCCCGACCGAGGCGATCGGCGACACCACCCGCGACTACCGCCAGCTCGGCATCGGGTACGCCAACCTCGGCGCGCTGCTGATGGCGATGGGCCTGGGCTACGACTCCGACGGTGGCCGCTCTATGGCAGCCTCGATCACGTCGCTGATGACCGGGGTCTCCTACAAGCGCTCGGCGGAGCTGGCCGGGATCGTCGGCCCGTACGCCGGCTACGCCCGCAACGCCGAAGCCCACAAGCGGGTGATGCGCAAGCACCAGGCCGCCAACGACACCGTCCGCACCATGCACATCGCCGACGAGCAGGTGCTCAAGCTGGCCACCAAGGCGTGGGCCGACGTGCAGACGCTCGGTGACAAGTACGGCTTCCGCAACGCGCAGGCCTCGGTGCTCGCCCCGACCGGGACCATCGGCTTCATGATGGACTGCGACACCACCGGCATCGAGCCCGACTTCTCGCTGGTGAAGTTCAAGAAGCTGGTCGGCGGCGGCTCGATGCAGATCGTCAACCAGACCATCCCGCGGGCGCTCCGCAAGATGGGTTACCAGCCCGAGCAGGTCGAGGCGATCGTCGCCTACATCGCCGAGCACGGCCACGTGATCGACGCTCCCGGCCTGAAGACCGAGCACTACGACGTCTTCGACACCGCGATGGGTGCCCGCGCCCTGAAGCCGATGGGCCACGTGCGGATGATGGCCGCAGCCCAGCCGTTCCTCTCCGGCGCGATCTCCAAGACGGTGAACCTGCCGGAGTCGGCCACGGTCGAGGAGATCGAGGACATCTACCTGCAGTCCTGGAAGCTCGGCCTCAAGGCGACCGCGATCTACCGCGACAACTGCAAGGTCGGCCAGCCGCTCTCGTCCGGCAAGGGTGAGAACAAGGGCACCGACTCCAACGCCGCAACCTCTTCTGAGGTCGAGACCAGCCGAGACCAAGGTGATCGAGAAGATCGTCTACGCCCCGACCCGCAAGCGCCTGCCGAAGTCCCGCGAGTCGCGCACGACGTCCTTCACTGTCGGTGGCGCCGAGGGCTACATGACCTCCGGCGCCCACGACGACGGCGAGCTGGGCGAGATCTTCCTCAAGCTCGGCAAGCAGGGCTCCACCCTGGCCGGCGTGATGGACGCCTTCTCGATCGCGGTCTCGATCGGCCTGCAGTACGGCGTCCCGCTGGAGACCTACGTCTCGAAGTTCACCAACCTCCGCTTCGAGCCCGCCGGCCTCACCGACGACCCCGACGTCCGGATGTCGCAGTCGATCATGGACTACATCTTCCGTCGCCTGGCCCTGGACTACCTGCCCTTCGAGTCCCGCTCCGCCCTCGGCATCTACTCCGCCGAGGAGCGCCAGCGCCACCTCGAGACCGGCTCCTACGAGCCGATCGAGGAGACCGGCATGTCCGCCGAGCTCGTCGAGGAACCGCTGGTTGAGGTGCGAGGAGCGCCAGCGACGAGCCTCGAAACCCCGGAGGCCGAGGCAGGGCCGGAAGTCGTGGAGTCGGAAGCCGTCGAAACCCCGGAAGACGAGGCAGGCGCCAAGCCCGCTCCGAAGGAGGCACACACCTCCGCCGAGCTCCTGGAGAAGATCACCGGTACGGCGGTCGACTCCCCGCTCTGCTTCACCTGCGGCACCAAGATGCGCCCCGCCGGCTCCTGCTATGTCTGCGAGGGCTGCGGCAGCACCAGCGGCTGCAGCTGATGTGATCGGAAAAGGAACGTCACGGCTTCGGTCAGCCCGGACATTCTGCTGTCCGGGCGGTGACCCGCCTCGACATCGCGGTGACGCACGCTGACGGCCCGAACGGCGACACCGGCCCGCCCCCCACATGAGGACTGAGCCGGTGCGCGTTCTTTACGGGCAGGACGGATCTGCATGCCGTTCGAGACCCCCGCGTCGCGGTGAGCTAGCGAAACTCGCCGCTCGAGTGGCGGTCATGCGACCAGTCGGTCCGCCTCCTTGCCGACTTGGCGCAGGGTGAAGCCGGAGAAGATTTCACTCACCCCGCGGCAGATGGCCCACACTCCGACCAGGGTCACCAGCGTTACCAGCGAGTGCTCCCAGGAGCGGGCCGCCCACACGCCGAGCACCAGCTCGGAGATGCCGAGCACCAGCCCGGTCCACCACCACGACAGCTTCGGGCCGGCCAGCGCGCTGATGATGTGGATGGTGCCAAAGGCGATCAGATACCAGGCCACCATGATCGAGATGACGTAGAGGGTGATGTCTGGCCAGACGAACGTGACGATACCGGCGGCGAGGCCCAGGATCCCGCCCGCGATGGACAGCCACCGCATCCGGGGCACGCGGCCGGCCACCACGAGCTGCGTGATGCCGCCGAACACGAACGCGGTGCCGACGAAGGTCGCCACCGCGACCAGGCTCCCCACTTGGTACGACAGCACGAACATGCCGAACCCGATCCACAGTGCCCCAAGGGCCAGGAGCCCCCACCAGGCAGTCGAGACGTCACGGGCGCCGTCGCGGATCGTGTCGCGCAGCAGGTCCGGGGCTTTCACTTCATTAGTCATTGCAAACCTCCATCGGGTGAAGCCAGCGGAGGGCAAGGCAACCTGTCCTTGCCCGCCGCGGCGCTAGTGTTGTAGGGGCGAACTCGCGCCTCGTTGGGCACCAGTCCGGTTGGGGACTACGAGTTGTCTGCGGCCTTGGCGAGCTTGTCGGCGTGGGCGCGAGCGTGGATGGCGTCGAGCATCGCCAGCTGTGCGTTCTCGACCGCCCAATCGGCGAAGTCGAGGGCTTCGGCCGAGTTGGCTTCTGCGCTCTCCGCGTCCTTGGCGGCGACCTTGGCGTCGATCTGGCGGGTCCGCTTGTCGACGTCGGCCTTGACGTCGCTCATCTTGGCCGCGGCGTCAGCCTTCAGCTGCGACCACTTCGCTCGACCAGTCTCGGCGGCCTGTGAGATCTGCTGCCGCGCGTCCTGCGCGGACTGGTCCAGGTCGGCCTGCGCCCGATCGATCCGCTGCCTGAGCTGTGTCTCGGACTCGGCCGCGGCAGATTGCACCGCCGACCTGGTCGTCGCGACCCGCTGCTGCAGGTCATCCAGCCGCGCGTAGAAATCCGTGTGCTTGGTCATGATTTACCACCTTCGTTGAATTTTCGGGCCCAGTGAGGGCCACTTGACGTGTTGTGCAGTACTGACGATAACGTCAGTACTGCACTTGGGTCAAGCCATTTGGCGGGGAATCTGACGAATTCTTCAGTTAGTTGCGTGTTCCGGAGCACCGTCGGGGTGAGGAGGGACATCACCTGGGTGACGCCTCCTTGGCCAAGCTCGGCGCCTGGGCCCAGGCGCCGCCATCGACATGGTCAGCCCGCTGATGGACCGACCGGTCCAGGTGACCGCGACACGCTCACCGGGCTGCGCGGGTGCGATGGCCTCGACGTACGTCGGGTCGCGGCAGCGCCTTGCCTAGGTGTGCTCGTAGTCGATCGGCCCGGCCGCAGAAGCGAACCGTCAGGCCGCCGAGCCGTCGCCTCGCGCGGCGTCGATGTCCGGCAGCGGCAGCGAGCAGATCCGCTGCGCCTGGCGTCGGGGGACGCCGAACATGCGCAGCAGGTCCTCGGTCACCCCGTCGGTGGTCTGCTCGACGTCTCGCTCCGGCTGGGTGTGGAGCAGTTGGCCGAGGGCGAGGAGGGCGCCGGCGGTCATCGTCACCGCGACGTCAAGATCCGCGACGTCAAAGCGGCTGGCCTCCATGGCGGCCGTGATGTCGCGGCGGGCACGCGGTGCCAGGCCGGTGTCGGCGCTGAGCAGCCGGAGCACGTTGTTGAGGAGGACCCGGCTCAGCTCCGGCTCCCTGCGGTAGAGCCGTCCGGTGAGCCGGAAGCTGCATGCGAATACCTCCGCAGGGTCCTCGATGTCCCCGGTCAGGTCGTCGAGCAGCTGACCGTAGCCGTCCATCACGGCCTCGACGGCAGCCTCGAACAGCTGCTCCTTGGTCTCGAAGTGGTTGTAGAAGGAGCCCAGCCCGACGTCAGCGGCCTGGGTGATCTCCAGGATCGGCACGTTCGTCCTGCCTTGGGCGATGAGCGTCTGCGCAGCCCGGATGAGTGCGGCCCGGGTCTGGGCCTTCCGGCGGTCCAGTCGGTTGGACTGCTGCGATGGTGCGTTGCTCATGACGGCATCCTCGGCGTCTCGTCGGCGGTTGTGAACCCACTCTAGCGCGGTCCAGTCAGGAATGACGATTTCCTCAGACACCAGACTGGTCAAATGCTCGGGAGTGACGAGTGCGTCTGGAACTCACCTGGGAGCAACCGATGACCAGTCACCACGGGACTCACAACGATCTGCACAGTGAGCTCGTGTGCTGCGCGGCGTGACCACGCGAACCCTGAACTGGGACACACCGTTGGATGGACATTGAACGCGGCGTACTGCGCGATCCCCGCACCTGAGGGCGGCCGGCGCCGCGATCGTCAATGTCTCCAGCCGCGGCGCGCTCCGTGGCGAGCCGACGACACCGGCGTACGGCGCGTCGAAGGCTGGCATGAACGCGCTCGACCACGAAGGAATCCTTTCTGGTGGCCATGGCGGCCCGGGCCCCTTGCTCAGGAGATCACGGCGTCGATGGTCTTCTTGAGCGCGCTGGGCTGGGACGGTTTGTGAGGGGCCTTCTTGCGGGCCTCGGCCATGTCCGCGCCGAGCTCCTGCAGTACCGTGCGGCCGAGCGCTTCCCGCACCTGCGGAAACCACTCGGACTCCTCTTCCTCGATGTGGTGGCGGACATTCTCGATCAACACAGTGGCCTTGGCAGTGAACCGCTCGTCCGTGGGTTTCATCGTGGACAGCTCCATGACAAGGACGTCGGCCACGTGGTGTTCCTCGTAGGACTCGAGGACGTCGTCTTCGAGTTCGGGGACGAGCTCGCGGACCCGGGGGTACATGACCTCGTTCTCGATGTAGGTGTGCACGGTCAGCAGTTCGATCAGCTTGTCGACGAGCCGACCCTTGGTTTTCAGGGCGTTGTCGCCGGCCTTCTCGAAGTCACGGAAGATGCGGAGGATCTCCTTGTGGTCGTCCTTGAGCATGACGATGGCGTCGGTGGTCAACTTGTTCTCCTGGTGGTGTCGGTCGGGTGCGGGGTCTGGTCCGGTTCGGTCCCGGCGCGCGCGGCTGTAGGCGGGTTCCCGCAGTCGCACGACAAAGGGGTATTGCTGTAGTCCCGGCAGCTGGGCGCGCACGGGGTCGAAGGAGATGTCCTGGTCATCCCCGGCGCGGATGGACAGGACCAGCTCCCCGAACGTGTGCCACGGGCCGTCGTGGCGAGCCCAGAACAGCTCGTAGCTGCGGGTGCGGTGCGCCCGTGCTCCGAGCAGGACCGGCCCGATGGGGGTCCGGTACGGCAGCAAGGTGGTCAGGGGCCTGTCGTCAGGGCGGCGGCTGGCGGTCAGGATGAAGCGCCCGAGTCGACTCCAACCTGTCGAGGCGAGCAAGATGTCGCCGTCACCGTGGTCGGAGTGGACGCGGACGGCTAGGCCGTGGATGTCCGGGAGCGGCCGGGGTAGACCGATGGCGCGCGAGAGTCGCACGATCACGTCGTCCTGACCGGGCCGGTCGAGCCAGGGCACGCCGGTCTCCATCTCGGAACCATGCCGGTGGATCCGGCCGGTGAGGACTTCGCCGCGGGGGTGGAGGGGCTTGCGCGCACCTCGCAGCGACGCCATCGCCTGGGTGCCGGTGGCGAGCACCGCACCGCCAGCGGACGACATCGCGGACCGGGTTTGTGCCGAGGGGGAAGTCAAGGTCGCTCAGCTCAGCCTCGTCGTGTCGAACCGTTCCCAGACGCGGTGGGCGCCGAGCGCGGCGTGCAGGTCGGCGAAGACTGCCATCGCGTCCTCGCCGGCCACGATCCCGGCCGCCTCCGGGACACCGGCCATCTCCAGGACATCGACGCCGTCCCCCCACGTGCCGATGGCCTTGGCGTGGCGGAAGCACTCCGCGAGTAGCAGTGCCACGCGCGGGTCGAGGCCGGGGTCTGCGGGTTCACCGGCCTTGCTGTCCCGGACCACCAGGGCGTCGGCGGCCGGCGCGGGGTTGCCCGCCACGAGGACGGCGTCGAACTCCACCGATCTCGTGGCCGCAAACGTCCGCTGGACGGTCATCCCGTTGCTCAGCGTTCCACCCTGGGGGGCGACCACCAATGGGACCATGCCCGCCTCGGAGATCGCCGACGCTACTTCCTCGACGCCGGCCAGTTCGCTGTCCGGGTCGACGATGATCCCGATGACCCGACCGTCGGTGGGCCAGGTCTGGCCGAGCTGGGAGAGGGCGGGGCTGGGCTCGATGTCGACGAGGGTCTCGGTGGCGGCCGGTGCGGGCAGGCCGAGCCCGGTGGCGACCTGCGCACACAGGTCGGCGTCGATGTTTGCCAGGGCGAGGAGCTGACGCTCCTTGATCGCCTGCTCGAAGCACTTCGCCAGCTCGAAGGTGTACGCCGCCACGATGTGCTCCTTCTCCGCTGGCGTCATGCTGAGCCAGAACTGTCGCACTTGGCTGAAGTGGTCGTCGTACGAGGCCGGGGCCTCGCGGGTCTTGATCGACTCTGCAACGTCGGCCGGGACGTCGACGAACGCTCCGTCCCGGGCGCCGACGGCGTGGAACGGGCATCCACCGTCCAACGAGTTGGGCCGGTACGGCGCCACCCCTCCGTGCACCGCACTTTGGTGGAAGCCGTCGCGTTGCATGTCGTTGACCGGCGTATGCGGGCGGTTGATCGGGATCTGTGCGAAGTTCGGTCCTCCCAGCCGGGTGAGCTGGGTGTCGATGTAGGAGAACAGGCGCGTCTGGAGCAGGGGGTCGTTGGTCACGTCGATGCCGGGCACCAGGTTGCCCACGTGGAAGGCCACCTGTTCGGTCTGCGCGAAATAGTTCGTCGGATTCCCGGTCAGGGTGAGCAGGCCGATCGGCTGGACCGGTGCCAGCTCCTCGGGTACCAGCTTCGTCGGGTCGAGCAGGTCGATGTCGCCGAAGGTCTCCTCGGCGCTGTCGGGGAACACCTGGACGCCGAGCTCCCACTGCGGGAAAGCACCAGACTCGATCGCGTCGGCGAGGTCGCGGCGGTGAAAGTCGGGGTCGGTTCCGGCCAGCAGCTGTGCCTCCTCCCAAGTGAGTGAGTGGACACCCAGAACCGGCTTCCAGTGGAACTTGACCAGGGACGTGTCTCCGCCGTTGTTGACGCACCGGAAGGTGTGGACGCCGAACCCCTCCATCGTGCGGTAGGACCGGGGAATGCCGCGGTCGGACATGTTCCAGATCGTGTGGTGCTGTGCCTCGGTGTGCAGGGACACGAAGTCCCAGAAGGTGTCGTGCGCGCTCTGTGCCTGCGGAATCTCTCGGTCGGGGTGCGGCTTGCCGGCGTGGATCACGTCGGGGAACTTGATGCCGTCCTGGATGAAGAAGACCGGGATGTTGTTACCCACCAGGTCGAAGGTGCCCTCGTCGGTGTAGAACTTCGTCGCGAAGCCACGGGTGTCGCGCACCGTGTCCGCCGACCCGCGCGAGCCCAGCACGGTCGAGAACCGGACGAACACCGGCGTCTCGACCTCCTTGGCCAGGAATGCGGCCCTCGTGACCGATCGAGCGTTGCCGTAACCGATGAACGTCCCGTGGGCGCCGGCACCGCGGGCGTGGACGACACGCTCGGGGATCCGCTCGTGGTCGAAGTGCGTGATCTTCTCCCGCAAGTGATGGTCCTGCAGGAGTGTCGGCCCCCGCTCGCCGGCCTTGAGCGAATGGTCCGTGTCGCGGAGCCGGGCGCCTTGGGCCGTGGTCAAGAAGCTGCCCTGCGAGGACACCGCCTCGTCCTGCACGTCGGTGGACGCACCGGTCGCCGTCCGTCGCTCGGGCGCCGCCTGGTCAGGTTTCGGCGGGAGTGGTCCCCGGACCTTGGTCGGCTCCTTCAGGGAGGGAGGCTCCGCCCCCGGCGTACCGGGCACGGCCGGTGGATCGATCTCGGCCAGCTTCGCCAGGGCACGACTCGCCGCGGCCTCCACCGTCGCCTTGACGGCCTTCCTCACGGCCTTCGCCGGCGTACTTGGATTCATGCTGCCTCCTGACAGACTGGGCGGAACTGATCGCGGCTCAGTTATTGGGCGGCGCGGAGGAGATAGCTTCGACGAGCTGGCCGATCTGGTCGTCGGGAAGGTTGCGGGCGATGTCGGCTTGGCTGACGACGCCGACGAGGTCGTGGCCGTCGATGACGGGCAGGCGTCGGACTCCGTGTTCGGTCATGGTGCGAAGTGCTTCGTTGATGGGGTCGTCGGCTCCGATGGTGACGGTCTTGTCGCCGGCGTAGTCCTCGACGCTGACGGTGCTGGGGTCGGCCCCGTCGGCGACGCACCGCAGGACGATGTCGCGGTCGGTGAGCATGCCCTTGAGGCGGTCGTCCTCGCCGCAGATGGGCAGGGCGCCGACGTCGAGGTCGCGCATTTTCTGTGCGGCGTCGACGAGGGTTTCGGTGGTGCGGGCGCACTCGGCGCCGCCGGTCATGATGTCGCGGGCGGTGGTCATCGTCTCTCCTTCATCAGTGCCCGACGCGGGTGCCGGGTGTTCGGTGTACTGGTTGAGATGCCGTGGTGGGCGCGGCTTGGGTGTGGGTCGGTAGGGGTCAGTCGCCGGGCCATTCGCCGGTCCAGCGCTCGAAGGCGCGAGCGCCGCCGCGGTTGATGAGGGCTCGGACGGCGGCGAAGATGGCGCCCTGGATGAGGGCGGCGATGAGGATCTTGCGCAGCCGGTACTCCGACTGCAGCGGCTTGGGCGGGTCGTCGGAGCTGTCGGGGTCGATGCGCTTCCAGACCTGCTGGAACACCTGGCCGGCGATCAGCCCGCCGAGCAGGCTGGCGACCAGCCCCCAGGGCCGGTAGAGGACCTTGGCGGACTTGCTGCTCTTCTTCTCGGGCTTCATGGTGTCCTTCCTTCGATGGAGCGGTCGGTGCCAGGGTCGCTGAGCGTGTTTCGGGCGTACCTCAGCGCCGACGCCGTCCGGTGCGTCGCCTCGATGGACGCATCCACCACCTGACCAGGACCATGGTCGCGATGGCGGCGACGACGCCGCCCCCGGCCGTAAGCGCGGCCGGCCTGGGCTTCCCGTCGACGCCGATGACGTGGTGGCGCACCGACTGCATCCGGGCCGCCGCCGCGCTCTTGGTCTCAGAGGCCCGGTTCCGGATGCGGGTCTTCACGTCGAGCTTCGCGGCGAGCTGGTCGACGGTCTGCGCCAGCTCCTCGCGGGTGCGGGCGATGTCGGCCTCGAGCTCGGCCATCTCCGGTGCGTCAGGGACATCCGTGGCGCTCTCTGTGCTCGCGCCGGCCACGGCTCGGGCGTTGTTGTCACTCATGATTGGCACTCCTGAAGTCGATGGAGCGGGCGACGGTCCGTCTCCCGGTCAGTGGTCGCCGGCGTGGCGGACCGTGTCGATGTCACGCTTGACGCTGTCCACGGCCCTGCTCGGGACCGGCGGTGCGGCCTCTTGGACGCGCTTCTTGCCCAGGATCGCTGCGACACCGGCGGCGAGGAGCAGCACGACGCCAACGATGAGGGCAGCGAGCCAGGCGTCGATAGCCAGCGCGAGGGCGAGGATGGCGGTCGCGATGAGGGCACCTACGCCGTACAGCGCGAGCAGTCCGGCGGCCCCGAACATGCCGGCGCCGAGGCCTGCCTTCTTCGCCTTGCCCGTCACCTCGACCTGCGCCAAGCGCATTTCGTCGCGCACCAACTGGGACAGCTCGCTGGACAGCCGCGACATCAGCTCACCGGTCGAGGGCTCACCGCCTCCGGGCGGCGACGCGTTTCGACCGCTATCCGGGTCGAGGGCGTGGGTCACGACGATGTCCTGCGACCCGCGCTGGACCCGGTGCTGGAAGCGGTCCTGGACCGGGTGCCGGTGGTACCGCTCGCCGCGTTCTTACCGGAAGATGTCGACGAACCGGAGCCGTTGCCGTTGACCTTGTCGCCGACCTTCTCCTTGACGACCTGCTGCGCCTGGTCTGCCTTCTCCTTGACGACCTGCTGCGCCTGTCCTGCCTTCTCCTGTACTCGCGGGTCGCGCCACAGCTCCTGTGCCTTGCCTGCGATCTGGTCATACCTCTCGCGGCCCGCCCGTGTGCCGAGCAGGTACCCGGCGCCGAACCCGACCAGCAGCTTCAACTTCCCAGCCATCTGACCCTCCTCAGTGTCGCGCGTCACGTCGTCCAGCGGACCCGCGGCCCGTTTACGACGTAAACCTGTGTCCTAGTCAGTGCCCACCCGGCGCAACGTCATGCACAACGGCGCGCACTTTCGTGGCTCGTTTCCGCGGGCCGGCCAGCGAACAGGACCTACGATCGGGGCCGAGGAGGTCCCATGGCACGCAGGGCGGAGGACGACCGACCCGGCGACGATGCCTCCCCGCCCACGGACGGGGACGCGGCGGTCGTTCGTGGGGATGACCCGCCATCGGCTCGGGTGCCGTTGAGCCGCGACCGCATCATCGACGCCGCCGTGGAGTTCATCGACGACCAGGGACTGCCCGGCCTGTCGATGCGGAGGCTGGGCACGGTGCTCGGGGTCGAGGCGATGGCGCTGTACCGCTACATCCACGGCCGCGAGCACCTGCTCGATGGCGTTGTCGAACTGGTCGTCGACGATCTGTACCGGCGACCCGGACGTGCACCTGACCGGCCCGAGCACGTGGCAGGACTATCTGCAACGGCTCGCCCACGGCGTCAGACGGATCGCGCTGGCACCATCCGCAGGTGTTCCCGCTGGTCGCGACCCGGCCGCCGGCGGCGCCGTGGCTGCGACCACCGCTGCGGAGCCTGCGCTGGATGGAGGCGTTCCTGCGAGACCCTGCATCAGTGAGGGTTCACCGATGCCGGCTGCGTCGGGCGCCTACCGGGCGTTCTCCAGCTTCCTGCTCGGCCACCTGCTGCTCGAGGTCTCCGCCCAGGGCGCCGACCTCGGGCCACTCGACGTGGTCGAGGAGGACGTCGACAAAACGCTCGCTCCATACCCGAACATCCAGCGTCTGCGTGGACCGCTGCGCGAGGACCACTCCGCAACCGAGTTCGAGGACTCACTCGAGAACCTCCTCCAGCGCCTCGCGCTCATCCGCACCGAGAACTGAAAGCAGGCCGGTCGGATCCGATCCCGAAAATTCGCTGCGTCAGGCCGGCTTGCGCCAGACCGAAACGTGGCTCTCGCTGTCGTTGGTGAAGGGGCTGCCGTGCCAGTCGGCCATGCGGCGGTCGAGGTCCATCCCGGCGAGTTGCGCCATGAGGTCGCATTCGGCGGGCCAGATGTAGCGGAAGTTGCTCGCGCCGTACCCCACGGTGCCGTCGGGGTGGCGTCGGTAGTGATGTGACGTGCCCTGCTGCGTCGCCATGTCGTAGGTGTCGAAGCCGACGTGCCGGTCGCCGACGTGGAACGGCACCGCCGCCTGGCCGGGCGGGAAGCGCCGGATGCCGGGGACCCACAACTCGATGACGAAGCGACCCCCGGCACGAGGTGCCGGGCGGCGTTGCGGAAGCAGTCGACCTGCTCGGCCTGTGTCCGCAGGTTGCCGATGGTGTTCCAGACGAGATAGACCAGCGAGAACTCGCCTGGCACCGTGCTCGTGGCCATGTCACCCATCACCACCGGGATGTCGGCCCGCTTCTTGTGGCAGCTGGTCGACCATCGGCTGCGACAGCTCGATGCCGGTCACCGGGACGCCGCGATCGGCCAGCGGGATGGCCACCCGCCCCGTACCGATCGCGAACTCCAGCGCCGGGCCCTCGCCCGCCAGCTCGGCCAGGAAGTCGACCGCCGGGTCGAGTACGTCCGGCGCGAACATGAACGCTGAGGCCTCGTCGTAGCGTGCCGCCGTCGCTGCATCCCAGTAGTCGCTGCTGCTCATGAGGAGCAGCCTGACCCACCGATCCCGCCGGGTGCCACCGGGTTTGCTGGGCGGCGTTCGCCCGACCATGTCGGTCGGCCCTCCTGGGCTGCAGCGCACGCGCTGCGGCACCGCAGCACGCAACCGTGCCAGGTGAGGCCGTTGTGTTCGCCTGGTGCGGCCTGCGGCGATGATGTCGGTCATGACCCTCGACCTCGACCGCATCCGCAAGGACTTCCCGGCCCTCGACCAGGGCATCGCCTACTTCGACGGGCCGGGTGGCACGCAGGTGCCCGACGCAGGTCGCCGAGGCGGTGGCGGGGACGATGACGTCCGGCATCTCCAACCGCGGGCTGGTCACCGCCGCCGAGCGGCGGGCCGAGGATGTCGTGGCCGCCGCGCGGCAGGCGGTCGCGGACCTGCTCGGCTGCGACCCGGGCGGCGTGGTGTTCGCGCGGTCGATGACCCAGGCGACGTACGACGTCTCCCGGGCGCTCGCCAAGCAGTGGGTGCCGGGGGACGAGGTCGTGGTCACGCGGCTCGACCACGACGGGAACATCCGGCCGTGGGTGCAGGCCGCGGAGGCGGCGCGGGGCGGCCGTCCGCTGGGTCGGGTTCGACCGGGAGACCGCCGAGCTGACCGTCGACGACGTCCGCGCGGAGCTGTCCGGGCGGACGAAGCTGGTCGCCGTCACCGGCGCGTCGAACGTGCTCGGCACCCGGCCCGACCTGCCGGCGATCGCCGACGCGGTGCACGAGGCGGGCGCCCTGCTGTACGTCGACGGGGTGCACCTGACGCCGCACGCCCCGGTCGACGTCGCGGCGCTGGGCGCCGACTTCTACGCCTGCTCGCCGTACAAGTTCTTCGGACCGCACCACGGCATCGTCGTCGCCGCCCCGGAGCTGCTGGAGCGGATCCACCCCGACAAGCTGCTGCCCGTCCACCGACGCAGGTGCCCGAGCGGTTCGAGCTCGGCACGCTGCCCTACGAGCTGCTCGCCGGCACCACCGCGGCGGTCGACTACATCGCCGGCCTCGCGTCCGGACGCCGCCGACCGCCGGACCCGGGTGCTGGAGTCGATGCGCGCGGTCGAGGAGTACGAGGACCGGCTGCTCGAACGGCTGCTGGACGGCCTGCGGCAGATCCCCGGAGTCGTCCGTGCACGGCGCCCCGAGGCGGCGCACCCCGACGGTGTTCTTCTCGGTCGCCGGCCGCGAGGGCCGGGAGGTGTACGAGCACCTCGCGACGGTCGGGGTCAACGCGCCGGCCAGCAGCTTCTACGCGATCGAGGCGTCCCGGTGGCTCGGCCTCGGCGACACCGGCGCGGTGCGGGCGGGCCTGGCGCCGTACACCAGTCCCGATGACATCGAGCGGCTCCTCGCGGGCGTCGCGGAGGTGGCCCGGTGAGCGGCCGCGGCGTGCTGGTGACCGGCGGCTCCCGCGGCATCGGCGCCGCGATCGTGCGTGCCTTCGCTGCTCAGGGCGACCGGGTCGCGGTGCACTACGGGTCGTCGGCCGATGCCGCCGAGCGGGTCGCGGCGTCGCTGCCCGGGGACGCCCACGTCACCGTGCAGGCGGACATGACCGACCCGGACGCGGTTCGCCGGGCAGTGGACGTCGCCGCCGAGCGGCTCGGCCGGCTCGACGTGCTGGTCAACAACGCCGGTGTGTTCATCGCCCACCCGCCGTTGACCACGTCGTACGACGAGTGGCAGGAGACCTGGGCCCGGACCCTGGCCACCAACCTGACCGGCGCCGCCAACGCGGCCTACTGCGCGATCCCGCACCTGCGGGCTGCCGGCGGCGGTGCGATCGTCAACGTCTCCAGCCGCGGCGCGTTCCGCGGAGAGCCGGCGACGCCGGCGTACGGCGCGTCGAAGGCCGGCATGAACGCGCTCGGCCAGTCACTGGCGATCGCCCTGGCACCGCACGGCATCGCGGTTGGAACGGTCGCGCCCGGGTTCGTGCAGACGGAGATGGCCCGGGAGGTCCTCGACGGTCCCGGCGGGGACGCGGTGCGGGCCCAGTCGCCGTTCGGCCGGGTTGCTCGGCCGGAGGAGGTCGCCGCCGCGGTGGTGTGGCTGGCCTCGCCGGACGCGCGGTTCTCGACCGGCACGATCATCGATGTGAACGGCGCGTCGTACCTGCGCAGCTGACTGTGATGCCCGGCCAGGTTGTCTCCGAGAGACGTGGCGTCGCCGTGCCTCCGCGTGTTTGGATGGTTTGGATCGTCACCTCGGAGGCGCACCATGTCCCGCACTCGGACTGAAACTCGTCATCGTCCTGCCCTGGCCCTTCTCGCCGCGTGCCTGGCGGGGATCGGCGGTGCCGTAGTTGCCGGCGACCAGGTCGTGGCCGCGCCGTCGGAGAGATCACAGGTGGCCGCCCGCGACGGCGGCCCGTTGCCACGGAGCCCCGAGCTTTCGGAGAGCCGTCGGCTCGATGACCGGCGGGCCGTCGTGATCGGCGAACGTGCTTACGCGACCTCGACCGAGGACGGGCTGTATCCAGCCATGGGCTTCCATACCCGCGGCGAGATGGGCGGCATCTGGTCGCCGCCGATCAAGCTCCTCGACGGGCATCTGGTTCGGCGTGGGCGGGCGATGGCTCGGCGGCGACATCGAGGCACGCCGCTTCAGCTCAGGCTGGGGGTACGCACGAACCGACTACGCCGGCGGCCGTGGTGTGCGGGTGTCCCGCACGGACTTCGTGCCGGACGGCCCCCGTGCGCAGCTGGTCGGACTGACGCTTCGCAGCAGCGCGCCCCGGACGGTCTCGCTTGCCGTCGCCGCGCACTCGGAGTTGATGGCGACCTACCCCTGGGGCGAGACGGTCCCGAGCCAGCTGGCGGTCAACGCGCAGGACACGGGGAGCGTCGGTGACTCCGCTCTCGTCTTCCGCGAGCAGGCAGGCGCGGAGCATCCGCTGGGCGCCCACGACTGGGCCGCCGTGGTGGGGAGCTCCCTCACGCCGGTGAGCACGGCAGCTGGGACCGGACTTCCGTGGGCCGCAGGACCCCGCGGTCATCTGTCCGGCATCGGGGACCCCTGACCCGCAGCCGGAACGGTGCGACGACACCGACTACGGCGCGGGCACCGGCGGTGAGCTTCGCTATGAGGTGGCGGTGCCCGCCGGGAACGCCGGTGACGGTCTGGTTCGCAGTCGCCGGCTCGGACCAGGGACTGGCGGAGGCGCGGGCGTCGTACGACGAGGTCCTCGACGAGCCGCGCGCCTTGCTGGAGGACAAGATCGACGCGAGGCGGGCGATCGACCGGCGTACTCAGGTGACCTGCCCGGTGACCGCCGCTGGAGCAGTCGATTCGCTGGAGCAAGCAGAACCTCGCAGACTCGGTGCAGGAGAGCCCCGACCTTCGGCTGCGGTGGGTCGATGCCGGACGGCAGTTCCCGGCGCCGGTCGGCACGCTCGCGAAGGCCGCTGGCTCGGGTGCGGGCTGGCCGGACTATCCATGGATCTTCGGCACGGACGGTGAGTACACCGCATTCGCCTCGGTCGCGATGGGTCAGTTCGAGGACATCAAGGACCATCTGCGTGCGCTGCGCGACGTCAGCGAGATCGTCAACGATGGGCTCCGGCAAGGTTGTCCACGAGGTCACTCCCGGACGGGGCGGTGTACTTCGGCGCCAACGAGGATCCGGGCAACACCGACGAAACCTCCAAGTTCCCGAGTGCGGTGGCGCTGATCTGGCGCTGGACCGGCGACGACGCATTCCGCGACGAGATGTACGACTTCGCGCGTGCGTGGCATGCGTACGTCGTCGACGAACCTCGACGAGGACGGCGACGGCTGGCCCGAGGGGCTCGGCAATGTCGAGCGTCCAGGCATGGGCGAGGAGAAGCTCGACAACACCGTCTACACGATCCGCGGGCTTCGCGACCTGGCGGACCTGGCGGCCAGCAAGGGCGACGCCGCGCACTGCGGAGTGGGCCGCGGCTAGTCGCAGCCGACCTCGAGCAGCGATTCGAAGAGGCCTGGTGGTACGGCGGTGACGCCAACCAGTACGCCGACTCGCTGACCAACCCCGACAACGAGCGGGTCTTCCAGCGGCACTGGATCGGTGTCACCCCGATGGACGCGATGCTGGTGCGCCCCGGGCAAGCGACGCGCCCGCTGGCCGGCGATGAGCACGGCGCCGTCGCGCTGAGCAGCGCGAACGGCCTTGCTACACCGGCGAGTTCGGGCTGTACCACACCGGCACCGGCCCCACCTCGGCTCCGGCGGGCAACCCCGGGCCCGAGCTGCGACTCGGTCGTGTCTCGACTGTCGCCGAGCGAGCGCAGCGTCTTCTCGCTGAACACCGCCATCATGGCGGTCGCAGAAGGCAACTTCGGTCGGATGGCGGCACGGCCAGCAGCAGTACTACACGACGGGCAACGCGCGCATCCAGCTCGATCCCGCGGTCTGGGAGATGCCCGGCGCCATGCCGGAGATCGCCCCCGAGGGCGACTTCACGCCCAACATCGACCGACTTTTCACGGAGCGCTCGATGGTGCTCCAGGCCTGGGGCGCCTACGGGACTCTGTGGCCGGTGGTGGCCCAGCAGCTGGGGGTGTCGCCGGACCTGGGTCGCGATCGGCTCAGCGTGGTCTCCCAGGTGCCGACCGGTCAGCAGAGGATTGCCGGCAGGCACATCCGGCTGGGTGACGACGGGGACGTGTCCGTGTCTTGCGCAGCGCTCGCGCAAGACGCTTAGAACCGCTGTCACGCTGGCTCGGCCGGGGACGAGCCTGACCATCGGCCACGTGCTGCCCGCCGGCTCCGACGTGCGCACTGTCCGACTCGACGGTGCGCCGGTCGAGTGGCGCATCGTCTCCACGGCGCGGGGACGGGAACTGGTGACGGACACCTCGGCTGGAAGGCACGTCTTGTTCATCCGGCTGGCCTGATCGCCGGCGAGAGCGGCGAACGTCCCACGCTCGCGCTTCGCCATCCGCGTGGACGACGTACACCACCTTCGGGGCCGCCTACGGTGCGCTGCGCGAACCGCCCTGGCCCGGCTCGCGGAGCGGTGCGTCGACCTCGGCGTCCGGCACCGGATCGGCTTCGGGACCCTCGACCTGCGCGTCGATCAGCGGTGCGGCCCAGGCAGCGCGCGGGTCGGAGTCGAGGAACACGGCGCGCATGAGCAGGGTCATCGGGACCGCCAGGAGGGCGCCAAGCGGACCGAGCAGGAACGTCCAGACGACCAGGGACATGAAGGTCATCTCGGCGCTGAGCCCGACGGTATTGCCGACGTAGCGCGGCTGGATGAACGTCTGGATCGTGACGTTGAGGACGCTGTAGACGACGATGACCAGCACCATGGTCTGCCAGCCTGAGTCGAGCAGGGCGATCAGCGCCGGGGGGATGATGCCGATCACGAAGCCGATGTTGGGGATGAAGTTCGTGATGAACGAGAAGAAGCCCCAGGCGAGCGGGAGCGGCACACCGATCAGCCAGAGCGCTCCGGCGTCCAGGACTCCCACGATGGCGCCGAACAGGGCGGTCATGACCAGGTAGCGCTGGGTGCCGTTGACGAACTTGGCGAGCGATCGGGCGAGCTGCGGCTTGGACCGCTGCAGCCACGCAATGCGCGGCCGGAATCCCGGGACGGCGACGACGAAGAAGAACATCAGGGTCACCAGGAAGAACAGCCCCCCGAAGGCGCCCAGGATCCCTGAGAGGAGGCCGGCCAGCACGTCGGCGACCTTGTCGGGGTCGAGCTTGCTGAGGGCGTCGCTGGTATTGGCGGTGCCGAGGCCCAGCTTGGACAGGCCGGCTTGCGCGTTGTCGGTGACGTTCTGCGCGTCCTTGCGTGTACTGCGGGAGCAGGTCCACCAGCTTGATCAGGCAGATGATGGTCCCGATCAGGAGCACGGCCACGATGGCGTACGCCGTGACGAGGGCGAACAAGGTGCCGAGCCACCCCGGCCAGCTGTGGCGACGCGCCCACGCTTCGACGGGAAGCACCCCGATCGTCAGCACCAGCGCGAGCATCGTGGGCGCGACGATTCCAGCCGCGCCGTGGACTGCGGCGCCGATGGCCACGACCCCGATGACGCCCAGCATCACCGGCACGGTCCGCGGCAGGGTGACAGGGTTCCCGCTGTCCAACGGGCCGCTGGATGGGGTCGGCATAGCGGGCTGCTGCTGCGACATGCCCCTCAAGGTAGGAGACGGCCGCGGCGGGCGCGTCACCCTATACAGGCGAGGCGGGCCGCCTCACGTGGGGGCACCGTGGTGAGGCGGACCGGGCCGGCGCGCGTCTGGCAGGTTGGCGCATGTGGTGGGGTCCCGGACTGAGAGCGCCACAGCACTGAGTAGACATGGGATAGAGCGATGGGCCTGATCCTGCCGTTGGTGTTCCTCGGCCTGATGGCGAGCCTGTCGCCCGCCACGATCGTCGTGTTCGTCCTGGTCCTGGGGACGGCGAGGGCTCGCGTGAACGCGGTCGGGTTCCTGTTCGGGTGGGGTCTCTCGCTGACAGTCGTCTTCGCCGCGAGCTATGCGTTGGCTTTGTCGGGCGAGACTCAGGAAGGCGGCGGGCGCACCTCGGTGGCTGTCATCGAGCTCCTGCTGGGCGCTGCTCTGGTGGTGGTCGGGGTTCGGGTGTGGCGCCGCGGGCCGAACGCACCCACAGGGCCGTCGGACTGGGGGACGCAACGGCTCGTGGGCCACATGGAGGGGCTCACGCCCTTTGGCGCCGCGGTCGTGGGCGTCCTCAAGCAACCCTGGGCGATCACCACCGCGGCATCCCTCGTCGTCGTGCACACACCACGAAACCGGTCTCGCGGTGGCGATGGCCTTCGTGCTGTTCACCGTCGCCTCGACCGCGACCGTGGGGCTGATGTTCCTGTACTACGCCCGCTATCCCGGTGAGGCTCAAGCGCAGCTGGCCGCCTTGCGGGACCGACTGGTGGCCGCAGGCCCCGCCATGGGTGCCCTGGCTGGCATGCTCGTGGGAGGCTTCCTGATGATCGATGGGGGGATCGGTCTCCGCTGAGCCGAGAGGCTCAGGCGAGGTGGCGCAGCGCGGTGCGGACGACGCCGTCGGCCGTGTCGAGGGCCGCGCGGGCGCGATCGGCGTCGACATCGCCGAGCAGGCACACCAGAGCCAGCTTGAGGTCGCCGCCGGAATCGCGGAGCGCCCGGGCGCAGGTGTCGAGGTCGCGGCCGCTCGCCTGGACCAGGATCCCGACCATCCGGCCGTGCAGCTTGGCGTTCGTTGCGACCACGCCGGCCATCAGGTTGGAGTAGGTGTGTCCGAGCCGCACCATGGTCGCGGTCGAGAAGGCGTTGAGCACCAGCTTCTGGGCGGTGCCCGCCTTCATCCGGGTCGAGCCGGCTAGGACCTCGGGACCGGTCTCGACGCAGACGTGCACATCGGCCGAGGCGGCGATCTCGGCAGCCGCGTTGGCGCTGACCAGCACGGTGTGTGCCCCAAGTCGCCGGGCCTCGGCCAGCGCGCCCGCGACGTACGGCGTGCGTCCGCTGGCGGTGAGCCCGACCGCAACGTCGCGCGTGGTCAGCGACCCGGCGTCGGCGGCCCCGGAATCCCCGTCGTCCTCGACGTCCTCCAGTGCGGCCTCGAGCGCCTCGGCGCCTCCGGCGTGATGGGCGACGACCTCGGCCCGGCGCCACCCCGAACGTCGGCGGAAGTTCGGCGGCGTCCATGGCGGCGACACGTCCGGAGGTGCCCGCGCCGAAGTAGTGGACGCAGCCGCCCGCTCGCAAGGCAGCGACCGCGAGGTCGACCGCCGCGGCGATCGCCGGCAGCGCCGCCGCGACGGCTGGCGCCACGAGGGCGTCCTCGTCGTTGATCAGGCGAAGCACCTCGAGCGTCGGCAGCAGGTCCAGGTCGGTGGAACCTGGGTGCCGGAGTTCGGTGGGACCCACGACGGGCGTCGCCTGCCGGGCGGCGGTCACCGGCGGGCCTTCCGGCCCACGCGTCGGTCGCGCACCGCGTCGTGGGTGAGCTCCAGCGCCCGTTGGGTGGTCTCGTACGTGCGCTGGGCGACGCCGACGAAGACGCAGTCGATGACCGTGAGCTGGGCGAGCCGGCTGGCGGTGGCCCCGGAGCGGAACGTGGTCTCGCGGGCCGCGGTGGTGAGCACGTGGTCGCCGAGCTCGGCGAGCGGCGACCGGGGGAAGTTGGTCACCGCGACGGTGGTGGCGCCGCCGCGCTTGGCCAGGGCCAGCGCGTCGAGGGTGTCCTGGGTGGCACCGGAGTGTGAGATCGCGACCGCGACGTCCTCTGGGGTGAGCAGCGCGGCACTGGTGAGCGCCATGTGCGGGTCGGGCCAGGCGAAGGCGACTCGGCCGATGCGATGCAGCTTCTGCTGGAAGTCCAGGGCGACGAAGCCGCTGGCGCCGACCCCGTAGACGTCGACCCGGCGCGCCGCCACCAGGGCGTCGATCACCTCGTGCAACGCGTCGAGGTCGAGCTGCTGGGCGGTCTCCTCGACGGCGCGGGCGTCGGCGAAGGCGATCTTGGCGACCACCGTGTCGAGGTCGTCGTCCGCCACGATGTCGCCGTTGAGCTCTCGGCCCGTCGCCGACCTCGGCTGCGCCCGCCTTCGGCGGCGAGGGCGAGCCGCAGGGCGGGGTAGCCGGCGAATCCGACGGCCCGGCAGAACCGGATCACCGTCGTCTCGGAGGTCGCACACTCACGGGCGAGCGAGCTGATGGTGGATGCCGCGACCGCGGCCGGGTCGGTCAGGACCCGTTCGGCGACCCGACGCTCGGCAGGTGCGAGGGAGGGCAGCAGGGCTCGAATGCGGACCGTGGTAGCCAGCGCGGAGTCGAGCATGTAGGAAATTTACCAAGATTCTCGTGAGTGCGGCAAATACCAACCACCGTGCCGGCGCGCCTAGTTCGGCGACGGCGTCCACCCGTCGGTGGCGAACAGGCGGTCGGCGATCCGCTCGCCGTCCACCCGCACCCGGTCGACGTACACGCCCCGACCCTGGTAGAGCGCATCGGAGGAGTAGCGCCAGCGCACCTGCACCGCCTCGTCCGGCTGGACGCCCACCGGCAGCGGCGCGGTGGCGTTGTGCCAGCGCCGGCCGCCGAACCCGGAGACGGTGCCGTCGGTCTCGACCTCTTCTCGCCCGGACCGCATCGAGAACGGAAGGGGGGACCAGGTCGTGCCGCCGTCGGTGGAGGCCTCCAGCGTCAGGACGTCGTACGCCGCCTCGGTGTCGTACCAGAGGCCGAACGACAGCAGCCCGCCCGAGCTGACGGGAGCTGACAGCGTGACGTTTCGGGCGTCGCCGATGCCCGAGAACCACGCCTCGTCGACCCTCGATCGGGCGCACGGCGAGGGCCCGGGCCAGGTCGCGCGCGACCGCGCGCCGGGACGGGATTGTTGCTGCCCCAGTCGCGGGTCGGGTGCACCCGGTTGGTCAGCAGCACCACGAACGAGTCGGACAACGGGTCGATCACGACCGAGGTGCCGGTGAAGCCGGTGTGCCCGAAGGTGACGGGCGTGGACAGGCCGTCCATGTACCAGCGCTGGTCGAGCTCGAAGCCGAGGCCGTGGGAGTCGCCGGGGAACTCCGTGTTCTCGTTGACCAGCATCGCCCGGACGGTGTCGGCCTCGAGGATCCGCGCGTGGCCGTACCGGCCGCCGTTGAGCAAGGTCCGGGCGAGCACCGCCAGGTCATGGGCGGTGGAGAACAGCCCGGCATGGCCGGCGACGCCGCCGAGCGACCAGGCGTTCTCGTCGTGCACCTCGCCGCGGATCATCGGTCGCCCGGCCCACGGCTGGGCCTCGGTCGCCGCGATCCGGTCGACCAGACGCGGCGGCGGGTTGAACATCGTGTCGGTCATGCGCAGCGGGCGGGTGATGTCGTGGGCGATCACCTGGTCGAGCGGGTCGTCCGGTGACCTCCTCGACCACCAGGCCCAGCGTGATCAGGCTGAGGTCGGAGTAGACGTAGGCCTCGCCGGGCTCCGCGTCGGGCTCGACGGCCAGCACGGCGGCGAGGCGTTCCTCGACCGTCGGGTAGGCGCTGTAGAGCGGCAGCCAGGCCGGCAGGCCCGCCGGTGTGGGTGAGCAGGTGCCGGATCGTGACGTCGTCCTTGCCGTTCTGGGCGAAGTCGGGGAGGTACGTCGCCACCGGCTCGTCGAGGTCGACCCGGCCGGCCTCGACCTGCTGCATCACGGCGATCGTGGTGAAGGTCTTGGTCACGGATGCCAGGTCGAAGATCGTGTCGCGGCGGGTCGGCACCTGCTGGTCGGCCGGGAGCTCGGTCTCGCGTGTCGGCGTACCGCAGCGCCTTGCCGGCGGCATCGTGCACCGGGACCACGCCGTGACGGGAAGCCAGCACCACGCCGCCGGCGTACATCGGATGGTCGGGCGACGGCCCGAGGAAGGAGCGCAGGTCGACCGACATCTGAGCCAGCGGCGCCGCCAGCAGCCTGGCCTGCGCGGGCGAGCCGGGACGCAGCCGGTGGTGCTGGAAGTGCAGGTCCTGGCCCGTCGTGTCGAAGCTGTGCGGCAGCGACCCTGACCCGCTTGCCCTCCTCGTCCACTCGCCGGTCGGTCCCGGCCTGCCAGAGACCATGCCGGCGTCGCGGTCGCCCCGAGAATCGCGACCGCGAACGCCAGCACGGTGACGACCGGTCGCCTCACGACCGTCGTCCTGGGTAGAGAAGGTGACGAGCGCGGATCCTGTGGAACTCCGCCAGCTCGTCGCGCCAGACCGCTCACCACCTCGTCGAACCCGGCGCCGGCGTCGATCGCCAGCCGGACCTGCTCGTTGCCGGAGAGCCGGTCGATCCAGTACGGCGGCGCGCTCTCCCGCCACGCGAACTCGTCGTACAGGTCGCGGGCCGTGACGATCATCGCGATCGCGGTGCGGATCGCGTCGAAGTCGTCGCGGTCGGTGACGTGCAGCTGCACGCCGGCGCAGGCGACGCCGGTGTGCTTGGAGAACGACGGCGTGAAGTAGGCCTCGCGGAAGTCGACGCCCGTCCAGGTCGAGGTCGCTCAGGGCCTCGGCCCAGTGGTAGTCGACGTAGGGCGCGCCGATCAGCTCGAACGGCCGGGTGGTGCCTCGGCCCTCGGACAGGTTCGTTGCCTCGAACAGGCAGGTGCCCGGGTAGACGATCGCGGTCTCGACCCGCGGCATGTTGGGGGAGGGCATCACCCAGGGCTGCCCGGTCTCCTCGGAGTACATGTCGCGACGCCAGCGCGACATCCGGGAGACCGCCAGCTCGACCGGGCCGTCGGCGTTGGGGTCCTCGGGCAGGAACTCGGCGTTGAACAGCCCCGCGAGCTCACCGACGGTCATGCCGTGCTGCTGGGAGATCGCCTTGCGGCCGACGAAGGTGGCGTGCTCGGGGTGCAGCACCGGCCCGTACGCCGCCGTGGCGCTGATCGGGTTGGGCCGGTCGAGGACCACGAACCGCACTCCGGCCAGGGAGGCGGCGACCATGCAGTCGTACATGGTCCAGATGTAGGTGTAGAACCGGGCGCCCACGTCCTGGATGTCGAACATCACGGTGTCGAGCGCTCGGCGTCGGTGAAGAAGTCGGCGATCTGGGCCGGTGTCTTGGGTAGGTGTCGTAGACCGGGACGCCGGTGCGGGGGTCGAGTAGTCGCCCTCCGAGCCGCCGGCCTGCGCGCTCCCGCGGAACCCGTGCTCGGGCCCGAACGCGGCGACCAGGTTGACCCGGTCGTCGGCGGCCATGACGTCGACCTCGTGCCGGAGGTCGGTGACCACGCCGGTGGGGTTCGAGATCAGGCCAACGCGCTGGCCGGCGACCAATCCGTAGCGGTCGCGGACCAGCGTGTCGAAGCCGGTGAGCACCCGGCCTCCGCCGCTCCGACTCCGCCGCCGTGTCTCGGCGCCGCGGCCGCGCCGGACGGGGGTGGCGGCCGTGGCGAGGGCGCCCGCCCCGGCGGCGGTGGCGCCCTGCAGGAGGCTGCGTCGACGCAGGGTCATGGTCAGTACTCCAGTCCGTGGCCGTAGGGGTAGAGCACCTTCTTGCCGCTTCCGGCCTTGGGGATGGTCACTGGCAGCCGGCCGGTCGGGTCGAGCTCGCCGAAGAGGACTCGCACCAGCGAGTCCAGCGCCGCCGCGGTGTAGGAGTACGTCGCGAGGTACGCCTCCACCTTGGGGAACTTGTTGACGTCGTAGGGGTCGCGCGCCCCCACCGCCACGACCGGCGCACGGCTCTTGGACTCCAGGCTTCGGACCAGGTCGGCCTGCCCCGGCTGGGTCTCCAGTCCGGCCCTGTTGGTGATGACGACGATGAGGTCGTCGTTCTTGGCGTTCTGCACCGCCTGCTCGATGGTGGCCTTGCTCGGGTTGAGCCCGGTCTCGAGCACGTCGGTGTCCATCCCGCGCTCCTCCAGCCCGGCCGCGACGGTCGCCGTCGTGCTGACGCCCCAGCCGGTGACCAGCACGTCGTCGAGGCTGTCCTGGGTGGACAGCGGCAGCAGGTCTCGCTGGTTGCGGACCAGCGTGGTCGTCCCGTCGGTGATCTCCTGCAGGGTGGACAGGTGCTCGGGCGTTCCGACGCGGGCGGGCAGCTCGGCCGGGTCGGCGTACGGGTCCTCGACGATCCCGAGGTCCTGCTTGAGGGTGAGGATCCGGCGCACGGAGGTGTCGATCCGCTCCTCGGTGAGCTCTCCCGACTCCACCGCGCCGAGCACCGCGTCGTACGCGACCTCGAACTCCGGCGGCATCAGCAGCATGTCGACGCCGGCCTTCAGCGCGAGCACCGGGACCCGGTCGTTGCCGTACGTCGCGCTGGCCCCGGCCATGTCGAGGGCGTCGGTGATGACGACGCCGTCGTAGCCCATCTCCTCGCGCAGGATGCCGGTCATGATCGGCTCGGAGAGCGTGGCCGGGTCACCGGACGGGTCGAGCGCCGGCACCGAGATGTGAGCGGTCATGATCGCGGGCACCCCCGCGTCGATGGCGGCCTGGAACGGCGGGCGGTCCAGCTGCTCCCACTCCTCGCGGGTGTGGTCGATGACGGGGAGACCGGTGTGGCTGTCGTTGGCGGTGTCCCCGTGACCCGGGAAGTGCTTCGCCGCGCCGGCCACCCCTGCCGAGGTGTATCCGGTCACCTGGCGCGGCGGTGAGGTTGGCGGCCAGCCTGGGGTTCTCACCGAACGAGCGGACGCCGATGACCGGGTTGGCGGGATTGACGTTGACGTCGGCGACCGGGGCGAAGTTCCAGTTGATGCCCATCGCGTCGAGCTCGTCGCCGTTGATCGCGGCGGCGGTCCGGGCATCGGCGGTGCTGCGGCCCGCACCGAGCGCCATGTTGCCGGGAAGCTGGGTCGCCGGCGGCCCGATCCGGGCGACGATGCCGCCCTCCTGGTCGATGCCGATCAGGGACGGTATCGCCGTCGGCTGGCTGAGCGCGGCGTCCTGGATGCCGTTGGAGAGCCCGGTGATCTGGGGCGGGTTCTGCACGCTGTTGGTCCAGGCGAAGTAGATGATGCCGCCGGGCTTGTACCGGTCGATCAGCTGCTTGGCGTTGTCCACGCCGTACAGCGCCTGGTTGGCAGCCATGTCCGCCGGCGTCTGGGTGTCGGCGCTGCTGCCGTAGACGTTGGTCATGAACAGCTGGCCGACCTTCTCCTCCAGCGTCATGGACTCGAGCGTCGTCTCGACCCAGTCGTCTTCGGCTGGGGCCGCTGCGCCGGCACGCGTCGTTTGGGGGACCGACGGTCAGTGCGGCGGCCAGCAAGGCCGCCGTCGCGAGGATCACCCCCGCCGTCCTGCGTCGTGACGAGGTCAGCATCCCGAGCTGCATGGTTCCTCCGAGAGTTTGTGCGCACGCCGTGGTAAATGAATTACGGCATGACCATGTACATGGTGAGTTTTCTACGGAGGCAGCCTGAGGTCAATCCCTTGAGGGGCAAGACACCCACTCCAACGCCCCGGGTGGTTGGGGTGCGCGGAGCTTCAGCGAGGAGCCCCGAAACCCGGAATGTCAGGCACCATCAGGCTGAGCCTCAGCACGGGGCGTCGTGAGCCCGAGGCCAAGTTCACGCGCGACGCTTGGGGCTCACAACCAGAGAAGTGACGTCACCGTGACGACGATCGGTTCGTTGGACGATCCCTACCCGTTGGGGGTAGGAGAAGTGATCGAGCTCATCCGGTCAGTTGGCTCATGTCCCGTGTTTCCGATCGTGAAGCGACCAGACGAGCGCGCCATCACCATGCAGGCCTACGACCACCCAGTGTTCGTAGAAGACATGGTGCGCGAATTGTCATCTCGACTCCGCAGGCTATCGATCGAGCACACTGTGTCCGTCCGCAACCTCGAGAGCATCCACAGTCACGATGCCGTCGCCACGGTGCGATGGCACAAAGATGGCAGGGTTACACGCACTGGCGCCTGAGCCAGCACGCGCTTGGTTTCGCTTCCTCGCGATCGTCGAAGCACTCTTCGGCAAGCATCGCGACCTCGGCAGGGCCACGGAACGCACGGACCGCGGGCCAGGGGTCCTGGCCCGCGGTCCGGTCAGCGAGGGTCGGAGCTGAGGTCAGCGCGCGCCCACGGAACGCCAGTAGGCATTCAGCGCGCCGTTGGTCTTGATGAACCACACCAGCGGGCCGATAACGATGAACATGCCGGGGAGGTACCACAGTCCCGTCGCGCCGCTCACCGGCTTGCGCTGACCGGCACGCTCGTAGAGTCCGCCGACCTCGCTCGAGGTGATGTAGGGCATGACGATGCCGACGAACAAGGCGAGAACGAGGGCGAGCCCGCCGCCCAGCCCGGCGCCGGAGTGGCGCTTCATCTCGTCGTGCGTCTTGTAGAACCAGACCAGCGTGTAGATGCCGAAGGTGATGATCGCCAGGAAGATGCACAGACCCGTGCTGCGGATCTTGCCGTGGCCGCCGGGCACCAGCGGGGCGCCGTACGCTGCGGGCGCGGTGCCGTAGCTCGGGACGGCCAGGGCCGGGGCGCCGGTGTTGGCCGGGATCACCGGTTCGGACGGGGCAGGGGTCGACGACGTGGTGTCGGACATCGAGGGATTCCTTACGGAGGGAGTGAACAGTGCGGACAGAGGGTGTCAGGATCCGCGTCGCTTCGTGGGGGTTTGGCTGAATTAGCTCGGCCGCGAGGCCGGGGCCGCATGAAAGCGGCGATCGGAGCACTATGGAGAACAGGTCCCCGCCACGTGGCACCGCGATCTGTGACGGCGCCCAAAGGGATACGCCCCGGGCGCTATTGATCTGTGATTCGTCTGATTTCTGCGTCCATCGCCGTAGGTTGCCTGAACTCGCACCTACATCGGAGGTCGTCATGGCGGGGGAGTCGGCGGCGGAATCCGCGCGGCGACAGCGGGAGAAGGCGGAGCGGCTGCTGCAGTCGTCGGCGCTGTACGAGCGCGGTGCCGAGGGCGAGCGTGCCACAGCCACGGCACTCGCGACCCTCCCGGCGGACGCCTGGACAGTGCTGCACGACCTCAAGTGGCCGGGGCGCACGTACGCCAACATCGACCACATCGTTGTTGGCCCACCCGGGGTCTTCGTGATCGACTCAAAGAACTGGTCCGGGACTGTTGCGGTTCGAAACGGCGTACTGCGTCAGAACGGATACGCCCGAGAGACCGATGTGGACAGTGCCGCCAGGGCGGCGTCGGTAGTCGCACCGTTGGTGCCTCTGCTGCGGCGTGACCTTGTGCGCCCTGTTCTCTGCTTCACGAGGGATGAGCAGCTCACAGGCGCGGTTCGCCAAGTGCTGATCTGCTCGACTGCGAACGTCGTCACGCTGTTGACGTCGCGTTCGCCGGTGCTCTCGCCTGATGAGGTGCGGCAGCTCTCGAGCGACATCGAGAAGGCGCTACGCGCCAGCCCTCCGGCGCCGTCGCGTTCACGACGGCATTCGTCTGCCGCACGAAGGCCGAGCGTGGCACGTCAGCATCGGAAGTCACCCAGCAATCGCCGCGGCAAGTCGCGTGGCTGGCAGCTGGTGCGGCTCCTTGTCGTGGTTGGCGTGGTTGGAGTCTTCCTTGGCGTGCCCGAGATCCGAACCGAGTTGAGTGATGCGCTCACCGGTCTGTTCGTCGAAGACAGCACCGGGCCGTCAGGCGACGGTGGTGATCTCGGCAGGCGCGAACGCTGATCGAGCCTCAGCCACTTGGCGCGGTTTCGAGGCTCGTCGCTGGCGCTCCTCGCACCTCAACCAGCGGAGGGAGTGGTCTCGACAGGCTCGACCACCGATGGACGCTGAGCAGTGTCCTCGCAGCGGGCGGCGTCGAGTGGCTGGCCGGCGTCGCCGAACAGCTCGGGCGGCAAGGGCGATCTCCCGGACGAAGCCGTCGTCATCACCCTCCGCAGCGGCCAGGTGCGCTCGCGCTTCGGCGACGGCGGCGGTCCAGGCGCTGCCGGACCAGCGGGAGGCGGAGGTCTCGGCGAGCGCGAGGTGGCTGCGGGCGGCGTCGAGGCGGCCTGCGTCGGCGCTGGCGATGGCGGCGGGGATCTCGAACATCACATCGCAGAAGCTGCAGCGGTCGGTGTCGCCGAGGGCGAGCTCCCCCTGTTCGACGACAGCGAGCGCGGCCACCGGATCCGGGGCGGCGGCGATCATCGAGCCGTAGACCCGCTGCATCAGGTGCAGGCTGATCGACGACCACCGCGCCAACGGCAGCGCCCGACGTAGCAGCTCACGAGCCGGTTCGCGCTCGCCGCGGGCTAGGTGAACCTCCGCCAGGCGCTGCAGGGAATGGGCCTCGCCGGCGGCGGCGTCGACGTCGTGGTGGAGCTCGGCGGATTCGGTGAGCTCTCGCTCGGCGAGCTCCAGGTCACCCTTGAGCAGCGCAGCCTCGCCGATCAGGGCCGTGGCGAACGCGGCGCCACGCAGCGCGCCGTGCTGCTGAGCGCGGCGGCGGAGCTGCTCGGCCAACTCGATGACCTCGTCGTAGGGAACCGGGCCGTAGAGCATGTATTCCGCCACGCACAGGTGTGCGTCGAAGATCGCCGTCGCCATGGAGGGGTCGTTGAGTGTGCGCCGCAGCTCGACCCGGAACTTCTCGAACCACTCACCCCGCTGGTGCGCGATCAGCCCCTGCAGCGAGACCAGGTCGAGGAACTGCCACGGGTCGTCCGGCGACAGCACGGAGCGCGCCGCCTCGGCATCGGCGTACGCCGCGTCGAAGTCACCGGTGAAGTACGCAACCCCGCCGCGGGCCAGCAGCATCGGGCCGTCGGCCATGTCGCCCTCGAGCTCGAGGCCGGCCAGCGCCGAGGCGGCGGTGTCGTAGTCGCTCTGGAAGGTGGCCGCCCTCGCCAGCCGCGCCCGGACCAGCCGGTTCTCGGTGCCGGTGGTTTGCGAGAGCGCGGCGCGGTACGTCGCCACCGCGGCCGGGTCGGCCAGCGCCAGCAGCATGTCGCCGCGCCTCGCGAGCAGGTGCCCGCGGTCGTCGTCCGAGGCGTGGTCGAGGACGGCGTCGATGAGCGCGAGCCCGTCGCGGTAGGCGCCCAGTGCGCCGGCCGTCTCGATCGCCTGGCACGCGTACGGGATCGCCTGCACCTGGTGGCCCGAGGCGAGGAACAGATGGGCGACCCGGGTCGCCGGAGCGCCTAGCTCGGCCAGCCGTTCCGCGACCTCCCCACCCTCCCGCGTCCGCTCGTGCGGAGGGAACGTCGCCAGCACCGCGTCCCGGACCAGCGCATGCCGGAATCGGTAGCCCGTCTCCGCCGGCTCCACCACCGACCGCTCCAGCCCTGCGGCCAGGGCGGCGTACGTCTGGTCCTCACTCAGCTTGCTGACCGTCAGCAGCTCGTCGGTGGAGAACCCGGCGCCGAGCAGCGCCACCCGGCGGAGTACGCCGACCGCGAACGGCGGCAGCCCGGAGACCAGCACGTCGGCGCTCCCGCCCTTGGCGGCGCGGGCGGCCTCCAGCACCCGGAACGGCAGCCCGCCCGACACCGCGCAGATCTCGGCCACCGTCTCCTCGTCGAGGTCGGGATGCAGTTTTGCCAGCAGCCGTCTGGTCGCGGCCTCCGACAGCGGCTCGAGCCCGAGGACGCTGCCGACGCCCCGCGCCACCAGGCTGGCCTCCACCTCGCTCAGCCCGCCGTCGGGACGCGCGGCGAGCGCGATGACCGCCTGCTCGGTCACGGCCGCCCTGGCGAGGTAGTGCAGCAGTCGCAGCGACCCGTCGTCGGCCTCGTGCACGTCGTCGACCACCAGCAACAGCCCGTGGTCGCTTGCGGCGAGCCGGAGCAGCTCGGCGGCGGCGACGAACAGCCGCTGGTGGGCCGACTCACCGGTCCACGTGGCCTGCTCGCCCGACAGCGCGCGGTCGAGCTCGAGCCGGTAGCTGTCGTTGAGCCCGTCGAGCAGCGCCGGGTGCTGCCGGCAGAGGTCCGCGAACGCCTCGAGCACCGGCGCGTACGGCCACGCGCCTTCCATCAGCGACGCCGCGCCCCGTGCCGTCCGCCAGCCGCGCCGGCGTGCGAGCGTGAGACCGAACTCGAGCATGGCCGACTTCCCGACGCCCGCAGGTCCGGTGACCAGCAGGGTGCTGCCGCGCCCCTCCGCGGCCCGGTCGAGGTGACCGCGCAGCGCGTCGGCGTCAGTCCGGCGCCCGGTCAGCCGCACGCCTTCCGCTTCAGAAGGGACGGCCGGCGACGGTGCCGCGGCCACCCCGCCAGCGGAGGCCAGCTCGTCCCGCAGTTCCTGTGCCGCGGGGCTGGGGACGGTGCCGAGCTCCCGGCGGAGCGCTTGTTCCAGCCGCTCCAGCTGCCGAAGCGCGGCGCGGCCGTCGCCCAGGTCGGCGTACTCCCGCGCCAGCGCCAGCTGCGCGGACTCGTCCGCCGGGTCCTCGCGCACGAGGTCGCCCCACCGGCGGGCCTGGCGGAGCAGGTCGCGGTGGAGTACGACGACCGTGTCGCGCCAGTCGGCGGCCCACGGCTCGTAGAGGTCCTCGGGCAGCAAGGGACCGGCGTACGCCGCCAGCGCGGCCTCCGCCTCATCCTCCGTGCCGGCCGCCAGCGCCCGGTCGGCGCGACTCCGGAACTCGACGGCGTCGACCGCCACGTCGGCGTCGGGCAGCAGCAGGACCTGGTCGTTGCGGAGTACGACGCCCGCCCGCTCGTCCGGGCCCTCGGCCCCGTTGGCGAGCGCCCGTCGCGCGTAATGGGCCGCCTTGTGCAGCCGCGGCAGTGCGGCATCGACCGGCACGGTCGGCCAGAGCGCGTCGATCACCTGCTCGCGGTGGAGGGTCCGTCCGTCGGCGAGGGCGAGGAGCTTGACCAGCCTGGCGGCACCACGTCGGGTCCAGGCGCTGTCGGCGACCGGAGCGCGCGCCACAGCGACCGAGAAGCCCCCGAGCATCGTGATCTGGACGTCCATGCCCGTGCCTCGAACTGCCGTCACTGGAAGCCCTCAGGCTAACCCCCCGGACGCGGCTGAATCACCCGGAGTTCCCAGAAGGCCGGGCAGGTCGGAGTGCGTTGCGCAGCATCGCCCGGTGTTGAAGTCGGCGACGCGCCGGAGCCACCATGGACGATGACTCGGCCCGCGCGGAGCCGTCGGAGGAGAATCGCCACCTGGCTCGTTGGGGCCCTGCTGGTCGTCGGGATGGTGGTCGGGATGCTGTTGGCCTTGCAGCGGCAGCTGATCTACTTTCCTGACTCCTCGCCGGTGCCGGCTGCGGGTGAGGTCATCGACGGAGCCCGTGACGTCACGCTGCACACCGAGGATGGGCTCGAGCTGGGTGCCTGGTTCATCCCGGCTGCGGGCCGCGGGGACACGGGCATGGCGGTACTCGTCGCGCCCGGCAACGGTGGCAACCGGGCCGGCCGGGCCGGGCTCGCCGAGGAGCTGAGCCGGCGCGGGCTCGCCGTACTCCTGGTGGACTACCGCGGGTACGGCGGCAACCCGGGCAGCCCGAGCGAGGAGGGTCTGGCCGCCGACGCCGATGCCGCGGTCGAGGCGCTGGGCGAGCTCGGCTATCCACCCGAACGCACCATCTACTTCGGGGAGTCCCTGGGCGGCGGAGTGGTGGCGGCGTTGCAGGCGCGGCGGACGCCGGCGGGTCTGGTGCTGCGATCACCGTTCACCGAGCTGGCCGACGTCGGCTCGCACCACTACCCGTGGCTGCCGGTGCGCTTGCTGCTGCGGGAGCGGTTCCCCGTCGCCGAGCATCTCGCGTCGAGCGACGTCCCGGTGACGGTGGTGTACGGCGACCGGGACACGGTCGTTCCGTCCTCGCTGTCCGCCCGGGTCGCCGATGAGGCGCGATCGCTCTCCGAACGAGTCGTGATCCAGGGCGCCGACCACAACGACCCGGTCATGTTCGGTCCGCGCGTGGCCGACGCAGTTGCCCGGTTGGCCAGGCAGGTCTCGTGAGAGCTTCCCGCTGTCGGGCACTGCGTCAGGGACGGGTGTCCTTGCCGTCGAGCCACAGCGTGTCCGACTCGTCGCGGTGCGGACCGGTGGAGCCGACGTGCTTGGAGCCGATCTTCTCGCCGTTCTTGATGACATGCACCAGCGCCATGGCGTGGCCGCGGCCGAGGTCGTAGTCCTGCTTGAGCCAGTCGACGATGACGCCGGACTTCGTGGACGGATTGTCGTACCCGCGCTTCTTCGCGAGCTCGATGAACTGGCGGGGAGTCAGCCCGGTCTTGTCCTCGATGTTGTCGAGGTAGGCCTGAAATGACATGGGACTTCCTTTCGTCACCCGGGCGCGGGTCGGTCACTGCGCCAATCAGACCGGGCGAGCCGGGAGGAGTCATCGATTTGGGTCGGGCCAAATCCCGACCTGCTCCGTCCACCGGGTGCTCGACCCCGCTTGGTCTCGGCCGGCGCCTTACTTCGGCGGGAGTGAGCCGGCGTAGGCGACGCCGAGCGCGGCCCAGCGCTCGAGGTCCGCGTCGGTCGTGAGGCCGGCGGGATCAACCCGGAGCCAGCCCTTCATCTCACGGTCGCGCATGACGAAAGGTTCGGCGTGCGGCTCGGCCGCCAACTCCTCGGTCCGGTCGGGTTCGACGCGCAGCAGCAGGCCGCCCTGGCCGCTGGCCGCGACGGCCATGTTGCCGTTGATGAGGAAGGCGAGCCCGCCGAACATCTTCTGCTCGCTCAGCCCGGGTTCTCCGGCCACGATGTCGCGGAGCCGGGCCGCGAGCTGCTCGTCGTACGCCATCGAAGGAGTGTTGCGCGTGCGCGGTTCGCCGGGCAAGGGCCGAAGCGTCGGCGGCTCGGTGGGCGGTCCGCACATCCATCCGTGGCCCTAACTCTGTGTCTCGATTCGGCCACTGCACGGATCTGCCGATGAGCGGACACGCAGTCTCCGGCCCCGTGACGCCTGCTTGTCCGGCGCGCACCATCGTCACCGAGAGCTTGAGCCCCGTCAGTGGAGTAGGAGGACCACGCCGACGGTTCCCGTGTAGAGGTGGGCCCAGAAGGGCGGGTTGAACGGCCCCGCGCACCGGGTCGCCACCAGACCGGCGGCGAAGGCGAGTCCCCACCCGACGCCGGCCCAGCCGAGCCACGTTGGCAAGGCGTCCGAGACGAGCATGGCGATCCCGAGCACAGCGGACGCGACGTACGCAGTGAACATGTGAATGCAGTACAGCGCTCCGGCCCACCGGTCGTAGGCGGCGAAGCCGTCAGGCACGTCCCCGACGGTGACCGTTTGCTCCGCCGCCCAAGGCACCACCGTGAGGCGGAAGGCCAGCGACGCAATCCAACAGACCCCGCCGGACACGTACACCGCTGCCGCCATGGCCGTGAGAACCGTGGCGGTGGGCTCTTCCAGGATCACCGCCAGACCCGCCAACCCCGCGAAGGTGACGAGCATTGCGGCCACCATCCAGACATGGATCCAGGCCCAGCGACGGCGGTCCCGGTGGATGACGGGCAGGGACTCCTGAAGCGGGCGCTGATACTCCAACCGCCACGCGGCAGCGCCGACCAGAAATATCCCGAGTCCGGCGACGAGGACGCCCCCGACCAACCCAGAGCCCTCCACACGGACATCGTGCCACGACCGGCGGTTGAGCAGAGCCTCGCGGAAACGCGCTCTCACGCCGCGATCCAGGCGCATCTGGCTGATATGCGTTCGTCTTCCCCCGCCTTCTCCCGTCCGTAGCACCATGCGCGCTCGGAACCGCACTCGTCTGCCGCGATCCGGGCGGAGGGGTGCACCCCAGCGAGATGGGCCCGCAGTTCGTGCACAGGTGGACCCCCGGAACGGCTCGTCCACACGGGCTCGAGTCTGAGGTCGCCGAGGTCGTCGGGCTTGCCTAACGTCGGGGTATGACGGTCCACGAACTGACTCCGCGGCGGCATCCGGTGCTGGCGTGCGCCGATGCGGTTGCGGTGGAGCTGGACCGGGTGGCGGACGTGGATCCGGTGTACATGACGCTCGGCGGACAAGGCGGCGGCGCTGGTCGGGCTGACCCGGCTGACCTCGCGGCTGCAGGCGCTGACCCTGCGGGTGTTGGCCAACGCCGAGGACGTCGCCCTGGACGACGGTGCCCGGTCGGCCGAGACCTGGTTGGCGCACGAGACGCGGGTCGATGTGGGCTCGGCGTTGTCCGACGGTCGGCTCGCGGACGCGCTGGAGCACCGCTGGCACCAACTCCGCCGGGCCTTCGCCGCCGGGGCCGTGAACGAGGCACAGGCCAGGGTGATCGCCAAGGCGCTGGAGGACCTACCGGCCGACCTCGACCCCGAGCTGCTGGTCAAGGCCGAGGCCTACCTGGTCGGCGAGGCCGGGCACTTCGATCCCAAGCGGCTCCGCCGGCTGGGGCGGAAGGTGCTCGAGGTGATCGCACCCGACGTCGCAGAGGACCACGAGCGCAAGCTCCTCGAGCAGGAAGACGCCCGAGCCCGCCGTACCAGCAGCCTGACCATGCGCAGGCGAGGCGACGGCACCACCGACATCCACATCCGGGTCGCCGATGCCGTCGCCGGTCGGCTGAAGACCTACCTCGACGCCTACACCGCACCTCGACGGGGCCATCTCGATGGCGGGGCAGCCGACCGGGTCGACCCGGACACCGGCCAGCGCATCTCGCAGTCGAAGCTGTGGGCGCTGGCCTTCGGCTCGATGCTGGAGGCGATCCCGTCAGAGCGGCTTCCCCGGCACGGCGGTTCGGCCACGACCGTGGTCGTCACGATCGACCACGACACGCTGCGCGAGCAGTTGGGCGCGGCCGGGTTGGACACCGGAGACCGGATCACCGCCTCCGAGGCGATGCGGCTGGCGTGCAACGCATCGATCCTGCCGGTCGTCCTCGACGGAGCCGGCCAGCCGCTCCACCTGGGACGAGCCCGTCGCCTGTTCACCAGCGCACAGCGGACCGCGATGACGGTGCGCGACGGCCGGTGCCGGACTCACGGATGCACGGTCCCGGCGACCTGGTGCGAGGCACATCACCGGACTCCCTGGTCCCGGGGCGGGCGCACCGACATCGAGGCCGGTGTTCTTCTCTGTTCCTGGCACCACCACCGAGCCCACGATCCTGCGTATCAGACGGACACCATGGCGAACGGGGACGTGCGATTCCGACGGCGGACGTAGGCCGGCGATCACGCAAGTGGAGTGTCGGTGGCCCCTCCTAGAGTTTCGACACTCGATCATCGTGGTTCGACGAACAGGAGCTGGAGATGGCAGAAGTCGTGTTGTTCCACCACGTGCAGGGCCTCACCGACGGGGTCCGTGCGATGGCCGACGCGCTGCGCGCGGGCGGTCACACCGTGCACACGCCGGACCTGTTCGACGGCGAGCGGCCGGCGACCATCGAGGACGGCGTCAAGCACACCCAGAGCGTTGGGGGCGAGGTGCTCGACAAGCGGGGCGACGAGGCGGTGGCCGGGCTGCCCGAGGGCCTGGTGTACGCCGGCATCTCCTTCGGCGCGGGGATGGCGCAGCGGCTCGCCCAGACCCGCCCCGGCGCGCGCGGTGCGCTGCTCTACGAGTCGTGCATCTCGATCACCGGCGAGTGGTCGTTCGGGCCGTGGCCCGACGGGGTGCCGGTGCAGATCCACGGCATGGACAAGGACCCGTTCTTCGCGCTCGAGGGCGACATCGACGCCGCCCGCGAGCTGGTCGAGGCGGTCGGGCCCGAGCTCGGAGAGCTCTTCGTCTACCCGGGCGACCAGCACCTGTTCGTCGACAGCGCGTTGCCGTCGTACGACGCGGACGCGGCCGCCCTGGCGATGCAGCGCTCGCGGGACTTCCTCGACCGGGTGGGCTGAGTCAGGCGAACGCGGGCATCACCTTGTCGTGGACCAGCTGCAGCTGGGCGTTGATGTCCGGCACGCCCTCGACGTCGCGACCCATCAGCGCCTTGACCAGCGCCCGGTCGGTGATCGCGAGGATCATGTGGTTGACGCCGGCATCGGCGATCTGGGACTGCATCTTCTCCACGCACTCCTCGGGCGTGCCGGCGACCGACAGCCGTTCGGCGAGGTCGGGCTTGGTCAGCTCGATGCCTTTGGCCATGTCGCCGGCGCCGATCGCCTCGATGATGGGCGCCATCTCGTCGGGGTCGACGCCGTTGCGCTCGAGCTGCTCGTGCGGCATCGAGGAGGCGTAGAGCCCGACCATGCTGCGGGCGGCGTCCTTGGCCACCGCGCCGTCCTCGGCCACCGAGAAGACGATCCAGGCGCCGAGGTCGAGGTCCTGCACGTTCTTCCCGGCCCGCTCGGCGCCGATGGTGCAGTGCTTGATCATGTAGTCGTAGGCCTCGCGGGTGTAGCTCAGCGCGTGGTGGCAGCCGTCGGAGAACTCCGCGGACACCTCGAACGACTTCGGGCCGCGCATCGCGCCCATCTTCACCGGCAGCCGTTCCTGCACCGGCCGGGCGAACGTGAAGAGACCGTTGTACTTGAAGAACTCGCCGTCGAAGGTGACCACGCCGTCGTCGAGCAGCGTGCGGATGACGTGGACGGCCTCTTTGACCCGGGAGAGAGGCTTCGTCTTCGCCCAGTCGATGTGGTACTGCGCCAGCAGCCCGAAGTTGCCGCTCGAGATCGCGACCTCCGCGCGGCCGTCGGTCAGCTCGTCCAGCGTGGCGGCCGCCTGGGCGATGAGCGTCGGCTCGCGGAGCACGATGCCGGAGATGCTCGGGCCGAGCCGGATCTGGCTGGTCTGCGCGGCCGCCGCGGCGAAGAGCAGCCACAGGTCCTTGTGCCAGGTCTCGTCAGCGGCGTACACCGCGTGGAAGCCGAGCTCGTCGGCCTTCTTGATCGATGCCAGGGACTCGCTGAGCGGGTAGTCGGGCAGCATCGCGTAGCTGAACTTCATCCTTGCCTCCTCATGGGCTCACTGGCCCGGTTCGTTGCCGGCCGAGACAGAGCTTGTGGATTCGGGGCCGGTGGGTACGGCGTCGCCGTGCCGGGCGTCGCTGCGCCGGTAGGGCTTGGCGATGACGAGGTAGATCGCCCCGATGCCGACGCCCACCACTGCCGAGAGCGCGACCAGGTAGTTGTCGTACCAAGGCGCGTCGGGAGTCCGTGGCCACGCGATGTTGATCATCGTGAAGACGCCGTAGGCCAGCGCCGCGATGGTCACCGGCATCCCCCACCGGCCGAGGGTGAAGGACCCGGACGGCTCCCAGCCCTTGAGCCGGGCGCGCAACGCCGCGAGCACCACCATCTGGAAGCCGAGGTAGATCCCGAGGATGGCGAACGAGACGATCGACGTGAGCGCCTTGGTCGAGACCATCGAGCCGAGCACGATCACCGCGGGCACGAATGCCGCGATCACCATCGAGTACGGCGGCACGTGCCGCTTCGGGTCGAAATGCCGGAGCAGGTGGGAGGCGAAGATCATGTCGTCGCGCGCGTAGGAGTACATCAGCCGGCTGGCCGCCGCCATCAGGCTCAGCGTGCAGGACAGGAACGACACCATCACGACGACCAGCACGAACTTGGTGCCGGTGACGCCGAAGGCGCTGTTGAGGACGTTGATGACCGGGTCGGGGTCCTCGCCGCTGATCACGGCGCTGAAGTCCGGGACAGCCAGCAGGAGCGACAGGCAGACCAGGATCGACGCCGCGCCGCCGATGTAGATGGTCATCCGCATCGCCCGCGGAATCACGCGCGTGGGGTCCGGCACCTCCTCGGCGACGTCACCGCACGCCTCGAAGCCGTAGTACTGGTAGACGCCGATGATCGCCGCCGCCAGGAACGCGGAGAGATAGCCGCCGCTGTGGCCGGTGACCCCCTCGGTGTCGAAGAGGACCGACAGGTTCTGGTGGCGCTCGGTGATCAGTAGCCAGCCGCCGACGATCAGGGCACCGACGAGCTCGGCGACGAAGCCGATCGTCGCCGCGGTGGCGAGGATCTTGGTCCCGAGCATGTTCAGACCCAGTGCCACCGCCAGCATGATCAGGGCGCAGATGACGGTGGAACCGGTGCCGGGGGTGAACTCGAGCAGCAGCGCGAGGTACGGCCCCGCGCCGTACACGACGCTGGCGATGGTGACCAGCAGCGCGACCAGGTAGACCCAGCCCGTCATCCAGGCCCACCGGCGGCCCCACAGCCGTCTGGCCCACGGATAGACGCCGCCCGCGACCGGGAACTGCGAGACCACCTCACCGAAGACGAGCGCCACCAGGAACTGGCCGATCCCGACGATGACCAGCCACCAGATCATCGGCGGGCCGCCCGTGGCGAGCGCGATCGCAAACAGCGTGTACGTCGCCACGACGGGCGACAGGTAGGTGAAGCCGAGCGCGAAGTTGGCCGACAGGCTCATCTCGCGCTTGAACTCCGAGGTGTAGCCGAGCCCTTCGAGTCGGGCGGACTCGTCGTCCGCCCCGGATCCTTTGGCCGGCGCCGTGGTCACGCGTCACCATCCTCGGCGTCGATCTCGGCCAGCAGCTCGGATCCGGTGACCACCGTGGACGCGAAGTGCAGGTGCATCCAGTCGAGGTGGTCGTGCCGGCTGTTCATGATCCGCAGGGAGTCCCAGTTGGGGAACGTCTGCTGCAGCACCCAGCGCTCCATGAGTCGCGGGTCGACCTCGAAGACGTGCTCATGCGTCGTGACGGCGACGTCCGATACGCGTTCCGGCTCGGGCGGTGTGTACTGCTCGGCGTACCGGAAGCCGATCGCCTTGCCCTTGCTGGAGTCGCTCATGCCGGGGCTCCCGTCTCGTAGGCCCGGGTCTCGTAAGCACGGTCCAGGAGGTACTTGCCCGGGTTCATGATGTTGTTCGGGTCGAGGGTGCGCTTCAGGTCCAGCATCACGTCGAAGCCGCGACCGAGCTCGTCGGGCACCAGGTCGACCTCGCCCTCCCGACACGAGCCGTGGCAGGCGCTGATCGAGCCGTTGTGGGCGATCGCGACGGCGGCGATGTCGCGCTTGGCCTTGACCCACATCTCCCACGCCTTGTCGTCGAGCTGCTGCTCCCAGATGCCGACGTCGATCTCGGTGAGGTAGTCGACGCCGGTGTTGCCGGAGGTGTAGGTGAACATGCCCCAGTCGTCGAAGACGTCGGTACGCCGGCGCAGGTCGGCGACGATCTCGTGCCAGGCCCTGCTCACCGACGGCAGGTCGGTGTAGTTGATCGCGGCGTCCTCGCAGTGCCAGCTCATCGGCACGACCTGGCCGGCCTTGGTCCGCCCGTGCATCGGGGTCGCGTAGCGGTCGTGTCGAGCGGCCCAGTCGCCCTCGGAGATCTCGTCGCCGAGGTAGCGGGCGCCGTGCTCCTTGGCGATCCGGAACAGTCGTTTGCCCGCGGGCCGCACCTCGTCCTCGTAGCCGTACATCACCGCGCACACCAGGGCCCGCACGTCGCCGGGCTGCGGGATGTAGGCCTCGTCGTCGCGGCGCAGGTAGGCGACCTTGTACTCGTCGAAGAGCACCGCGCCGGCGAACGTCGCCACCCCGGCCCGGGCGAGCGCGCCGACGCAGGCGTAGGCGTCGTCGTAGTTGTCGAACGCCCAGAACGGCGACAGCTCGGCCTCCGGCTTCGGGAACAGCTTGAGCGTCGCCTCGGTGGCGATGCCGAGCGTGCCCTGGTGGCCCATGAAGAGGTGCTTGAGCTGGTAGCCGCTGGAGGACTTGCTCACCTTGTGGCCGATCCCGTCGCCGACGTGCATGACGTCGCCGGTGGGAAGCACGTGGTCGAAGCTCAGCACCAGGTCGCGGGTGTGGCCGTAGCGGGAGCCGATCAACGACCAGCCGCTGGTGCCGATCCGGCCGCCGACCAGGGAGCAGGGGTACGACGCCGGGTTGTCGGGATAGATGAGCCCGTGCGGGGCGAGCTGCTCGTTGAGCTTGAGCATGTTGATGCCGGTGCCGACGGTGACCGTGCGATTGGCGAGGTCGAGCTCCTTGATGTCGTTCATCCGCTTGACGTCGACGACGATGCCGCCACGGAGCGGGACGGCGCCGTCGGTGAGGCCGGTGCCGCCGTCGCGCGGGACGATCGGCACCCGCAGCTCGTTGGCGATCTTGACGACACCAGCCACCTGCTCCGTGCTGGTGGGGAGTACGGCGAGGTCGGGGAGCCGCTCGGCCCAGCGGTGCACCGGGAACGGCGCCGGGACCCGGGCCCGGTTGTAGCGGTCCGGCTTGGAGGTCAGGATCTGCTCGTCGGCGAGGACGGTTCGCAACGCCGTCACGACCTCGTCGAGCCGCTCGGCCTGAATGGTCATGACCCGCCCCCGTTGGTGGATCCCCCGACCGCGATGCCGAGCGACGCGGCCAGCAGCTCGTGGATGTCGATGACGTCGATGTTCTTCTGTGTGCCGGCCTCACCGAGCGGTCGCTCGGACCAGGGGCACGCGCTGACCAGCGTGTCCACGCCGAGCGCCGACGCCTTGTCGACCCGATCCGCGGAAATGGCGGCGGTGAGCTCGGGCTTCTCGACGGGCAGGCCGCCCCCGCCACCGGAGCAGTAGGACCACTGGGTCACCCGATCGACGTCGGTGAAGTCAAGTCCGGGGATGGCGCGCAGCACCTCGCGCGGTTCCTTCCAGATGCCCTTGCGCTTGTTGAGCCGACACGGGTCGTGGTAGGTGATCGCGCGCTTGATCGGCACCGTGGGGGTGAGCCGGCCCTCGCGGATCAGCTGGGCGAAGAGCTCGACGACGAGCACGATCTCGATGTCGAAGTCGGCCCCGAAGTACTTCGGGTAGTCCTCGGTGAAGGAGATGTAGTCGTGTGGGTCCAGGACGAGGACCCGCCTGGTGCCGGTGCTGCGCCAGTTGTCGAGGTTGTGCTGGGCGAACCGCTTCGCCTGGTCGACGTACCCCATCTCTGCGGCCGGCCCGCCGCAGCACCATTGCTCGCCCATCAGCCCGAACTCGTAGCCCGCCAGTTGCAGGATCTGGGCCACCGCGCGGGGGACCGACGTGCGGTAGAACGCCGCCTCGCAGTCGACGAAGAGCACCGTCTCGCCGCCGATGGGGAGGTCGAGCCCGTCGGACCAGTCGCGCACGTGCTCCTGGCTGACCGGCGTCTCGCCGAGCACCGGCTCGTGGGTCCGCTCGTCGGTGCGCGCGTTCCACTGCCGCCAGGCCGGTTGGTGCACGCCGCTCTCGACGGCGAACGCGCGGGCCGCCTTGACGACGTCGACGGTGCGGGTGCGGAAGCGGTAGAAGTCGCCGGTGAAGAGCGTGTTGGGGCAGCGCAGCTCGCAGGCACCGCACTGGGTGCAGTTGACGTAGTCGGAGGCGACGTCCTCGATCGTCAGCTCGCCCCTGTCCATCGCCACGACGTTCGCGTGGAACGCGGTCGGCGTCCACGACTCGTTGCGGGTCACCTGCATCACCGGGCAGACCTCGCGGCAGAACTTGTGGCCGGAGGAGAAGCAGTTGTACGACGCGTTGCGCCACTCGGCGGCGAACTCCTCGGTGGGGCTGGGGTTCTCCGGCTGCTCGTGGTCGCGGGCGATCTCGTCCGGGATGACCGCGAGCTCCTCGGGGTTGTCGCGCATGCCGGGCGTGAAGGGGACTGACAACGGATCGGGCAGCGGCTCTCCGCGACCCGGTCGGTCGAGTTGGGTCATGCCGACCTCCCTGTCGGAACGCAGACGGAACGACAGTTCTTGGCGACAGTGCGGCAGATCACGGTCCGACCGCAACATATTGCTCCGCGGGTCCGCGCCACAAGGGAGCGTCCGGCTCCCGTCCTCAGACAGCCACGGGCAGCGGGGCCGGAAGCGACTCGAGCAGCTCGACCTCGTCGGTCATCGCCGCGCTCATCCGGCGCAGCAGCTGCTGGATCTCCGGGGTGTCCCAGGCGTAGGTCGCGATCGTCGTCGGCCACGTCGAACAGCGGCCGGGACACGTCGTCTCTCATCCGGTGGTACTCCGTCGAACGCCGCGCGCTCCCGTCGCCGGCCGCCGAGGCCGTCGAGGATCGCGCGGGAGCCGAGCTCGGCGTCGCGCATCGCGTCGGTGAGGCCGTGGCTGCTGATCGGGTCCTTGTAGTAGCCGGCGTCGCCGACCAGCGCCCAGCCCGGCCCCCACGGCTGGCGCATGAAGCCGGTGGCGCCGGCCCAGCCGTGGTGCCGGCCGACGCGGTGCGCGGCGGCCAGCGGCTCGAGCTGGTCGGGCGCGGCCAGCCCGACAGGCGCGTCGAACCCGCCGCCCTCGGACCGGCCCAGCCGCAGGGTCCGCATCCGGTGCGGTGAGTGGCGACGAACACGCAGTGCTCGCCCGTCGTCGGTCGGGATCAACCCCGCGGCGGCGCCGTTGCCGTACCACCACTCGTAGCCGGGGACGTCCAGGCCGCGGACGTAGGCGTACCGGACCGCGCTGGCGTGCCGGCCCCGATCGAGACGCGGGCCCGCCGGCCTCCGCGACGAGCGACCGGATGCCGTCGGCGCCGACGACGTACGTCGCGCGTCACCGACGTCTCGACGCCGGTGCCGTCGACCAGCGCGGACACCGGTGACCCGCCCCGGAGGTCGTGGAGCAGCCCGGTCACCCTGGCGCCGTGCCGGACCTCCGCGCCCGCCTCGGCGGCGGCGTCCACCAGCATCCGGTCGAGCAGGTAGCCGACGCGGGGCGTACAGCGCGTCCACGCCCGCGCTGGTCGCGATCGCGATCCGGATCGGGTCCTCGCCGGCCATGCGGAACGTCGCGCGTCCGACACCGGCGGGCGTGCCGGCGGCGACGAGCGCGGTCGAGCAGGCCCCAGCGGGTCAGCTGGAGCACGCCGGCCCGCATCAGGCCGTGGGTCGACAGGTGTCGCTGCCGTACGCCGACCGGCTCCAGCACCAGCACCCGGGCGCCGGCCCGGGCGAGCAGCATCGCGGTCGACGCACCGGCCACGCGGCCACCGACGACGATCACGTCGTACGACGGGTTGGTGGTCATCGGAGCTCCAGGGATTCGAGCGCGGCGCGTGTCGTCGGCGAGAATATGTGCGACACCACGTCATGCGCGTCGTGGCGGGCGCCGTCGATGGTGGCCGAGTCCCGCCGGTGCTGGAAGCGCTGGCCGACGACGTACAGACCCGGCGCCGGCGTGGCTCCGCGGACCTGACGGATGGCGCCGCCCGGACCGACGACCGGGACCTTCAGCCACGGGTGGTGCGGGGCGTAGCCGGTCGCGAGGACCACCGTGCCGATGCCCTCGGTGAGCAGGTCGATCCGCTCCCGGCTGCCGCCGAGACAGAGGGGTGCGGGTCGACTCACGGGATCGACCTCGTCGGCCAGGTGGTGTCCCTCGACGTGGTCGTCGACCGCGTCGAGGAACCTGGCCTGCCGCACGTCGGCGTCCCGCGCGGACAGGGACAGATCGTCGGCGAACGTGGCGTGCCGACCGCTGAACTCGCGCAGTCGACCGGTGAGCTCGACCCCGGCTTCCCGCAGCGTGCCGAGGTCGATGTCGGCGCCGCGGTGGTCGTCGAGCTCACGCCCGGCCAGCTGGAACGACGGCTCCTGCCGGGCCTGCATCGGGGTCCGCCACGGTGTCGATCGTGCGGGCCGTGCGCCCGGTCTGCTCGAGCCACCAGTGGATGTCCATCCCGCGGTAGCGGCGCGGGATCCGGGTGTGCCGACCGACGGCGAGGACCACCCGGCGTCCGGATCGGGCCAGCTCGTCGGCGATCTGGGCACCGGACGCCGAGGCGCCGACGACGAGAACGCCACCGGATCGGAGCTGGTCGGGGTTGCGGTAGCTGCAGGGGCGTGATCATCTCGACGTCCGGGTCCAGGGTGTGAGCGGTGTCCGGGATGTTCGGCCGAGCACCGGGGCCGGTCGCGATGACCACATGGCGGGCCTGCCAGGAGGCGCCGTCGGCGACGACCCGGTAGCCGTCGTCGTGCGCCGACACCTCGAGCACCTCCCGGCCGAGCTCGAGCGGCGCGTCCGAGGTGGCGGCGTACCGCTCCAGGTGCCGGACCAGCTCACCGCCCGGCATGAAGCCCTCCTGGCCGGCGCCGGTGTAGCGCCAGCCCGGCAACCGGGTCATCCACCGCGGCGAGAGCAGCCGCAGGGAGTCCCAGCGCTGGGTGCGCCAGGCCTCCGCGATCCGGCCGCGGTCCACGACGACGTGGTCGCGGCCGGCGCGGCCCAGGAGGTGGCTCACTGCCAGTCCTGCATGGCCGGCGCCGATGACGACGGTGTGAATGACTTGGGTGTTCATGGGGTACCTCTCACGTGGGTCGGCCCGGTCGATGGGGGGCCGGGCCGGCCCGTGCTGGTGGCCGGAGGTCCGGCCTACCGACGGCTGGGCGTCAGCCGGTGACGACCTCGATCTGGACGGGTGTGGGATTGGTCAGGGCGTCGTAGACGGCCGAGCGGCGACGGGACTGCTCGACGATCTCGCGCAGGGTGGCGTCGTCGGCGTCGCCCTCGACGTGGAACGTGACCTTGATCTGCTCGTAGCCGTTGCGGACCGAGGTCGCGACAGCCCGAGGATCCCGAGCAGGTCGATGTCGCCCTCGACCCTGGAGCTGACCTTGGTGAGGTTGACTCCTCGGGCGGCGGCGATGTTGGCGATGCCGGAGGTCAGGCAGGCGGCGATCGCGTGCAGCAGGTACTCGACCGGGGTCGGGGCGTGGTCCTGGCCGACGAGGACCTCGGGGTGGTCGCTCTCGACGACCGTGACCTGCTTGTGGGCCATCTCCTGCATGGCGCCGAAGAAGTCGGAGTACTCCGAGCGGCTGTGCGTGCCGCCCTGCCAGCTGTTCGTGGCGCGGAACTGGAACTTCGCGATGGCCGGGGTCTCCTTCACCGCGTCGAGGGTCGCGAAGAGGGTCGCGACGTCGACGCCGTTGCGGGGCTGGGCCGGGGTGGTGACGGTCATGTCGTGCTTCTCCTTCGTTGGGGCGTCGGACTGTCCGGCGCCGGGTTGGTGAGGACGATCTCTGGTCGGCCTTCCCTGGGCCTTCCCCGCGTCCTTCCGCGGAGGAAGGTCGGGGCTCAGGGCAGTCATGAGGGGGTGCTCATGCGAGGGCCGGGAGCAGGGCAGGGAGCGCGGTGGCCAGGGCGACGTACGCCGCGCAGCCCGGCTGCGACGGCGAGCAGGACCGAGCGGCCGCGGAACGCGAGCCACAGCCCGGCGGCGACCGCGACCGCGGCGACCAGCGGCGCTCCGGGGGTGGCGGTGTCGTGATGGCGGAGGACGGCGCGGACCGTGATGGCGGCGATGACCGCCAGGCCGGCCCATCCGGCTGCCTCGGTGAGTCGGTCGGGCAGGTGCCGAGCGCCGAGGAGGGGTGCGGCGCGGAGGACGAAGCTGCCGATGCCGACGACGAGGACGGCGAGCAGGACGGTCATGACGCCCGGCTCGCGATCAGCCCGGCGACGGCGCCGGCCGCGCCGGCGGTGAGCAGCGCCGTACCGGCGTCGGCGTCCCTGGTGACGACAGCGACGACGACCGCGGTGAGGACCGCTGCGGCGGCGGGCTTCTGACGCAGCTGCGGCACGACGACGGCGCCGAGGGTCAGTGGCAGCAGGAGGCCGGCCACGGGCTCGGCAGAGAGGCGTTCGCCCACCAGCATCCCCGCGGTGACCAGGACCGGCCAGGTGATGAAGAGCGTGAGGCCCGCGCCGAAGAAGTACGCCGGCCGGTAGCCGCGTTCGCGGGCCAGGGCCCACGGCGCGTCGGTCAGCATCGTCGCGGCCGCGAGCCGCTGCCAGCGGGACGTGCGGCGCCAGGCCGGAGCCATGGCGGCGGCGTACGCCGCGAGCCGGGCGTTGATGGACAGGCCGACGGCGGCGGCCGTCAGCCAGCTCCCCTGGGCGGCCACGTCGAGCACCGCCACGTGGGCGGCGCCGCCGAAGATGAGCCAGATGCCGGCCCAGGCGGCCGGGGGATTGGCGCTGGCGGCGACCGTCGCGCCGACGACCAGGCCGAACGGGATGTAGGCGGCGACGACCGGCGCCATCGCCCGGGCTCCGGCGCGCAGCTCATTGGCGACCTCCGGGGAGGCCGACCGGTCGAGGACTGCGGTGGTCACTTGGTGCCGCGCCGCCTGCTGCGACGCGCGCGCTTCAGCTCGTACGAGAAGAAGACGTCGGGTCGGTTGCTGACTTGGCGCAGCTCGTGTTCGCGGGCCCGGGCGGTGTGGGCCTGCAGGTTGTTGTGATGCATGGTTTCCTCCAGTGCTGTGCACACGGTCTGTGTGGTTGCACCAGAGGTTGGCTGCACGCCCTTCCCCACACCTTCCGCCTCGTCCTGCCTCGTACCTGCGCCGGGGAAGGTCCGAGGAAGGCGAGGGCGGAGACTGGTCGTATGACAAGTCCGCAGATCGACGCCCCCCAGGTCGGCGCCGTCGCCCGCCGTACCCGCACCGTCAGCCAGCGCGACATCGAGCTCTTCACCGAGATCACCGGCGACCGGAACCCGATCCACTACGACGAGTCTCTTGCGGCGGCCTCGCGGTTCGGGGGCATCGTCGTGCAGGGAGGGGTGACCTCCGGCCTGCTCAACGCGGTGGTCGCCGAGGACCTCCCCGGGCCGGGCTCGGTGTTCCTGGAGACGTCATGGAAGTTCCGGGCGCCCGTGCGGCCTGGTGACGAGATCACCGCCGAGGTCGTCGTGGCATCGGCGCGTGACGACAAGCCGATCACGACCCTGAACTGCACGGTCTCGAACCAGGATGGTGTGGTCGTACTCAGCGGTACAGCCGTCGTCTGGCGCGATCCGGCTGTCGCCGAGCTTTTGCTTCCGTGACTCCGGCTCGCCATTGACGGGCCTGAATGACTCTGGAATCGTGTTCCGCTGGAGGGGAGGATGCCGACCGACCGCGGGCGAACGTGTCCGCGATCCGACTCGGGCAATGGGGGGCATCGTCGAGCCATCGCCGCATTACCCGATGCCCGACGAATCCCTGAACTTGACGTCGGCCCCCACCCCCCGGGGGCTCGTCGCCGACCGGCGGCGCCAGACTCGAGTTGGTCCGAGGGAGCATGAGCAAGAAGAGCCCCGTCCCCCACCATGGACGACCCTCGGCATTCGCAGTGTCGGCGTGGCCCCTGCGCCGCAAGGTCGCGCTGGCCCTCGCGATTCCGCTCCTGCTGGCCGCGACCCTGGGTGGTCTGCGTGTGGCCAGCGACCTCGAGGAGGCCGCGAACTCCTCGGCGAGTGCCGAGCAGGTCACGGTGTTGCGACCTGCCGTCGACTACCTCACGGCCGCGGAGCGAGCCATGGTGGCCGCGCAGGACACGTCCGAGGCGAGTGAAGCAGACCTCGACGCTGCCGTGCAGGACCTCCGGAGCGCCGCGAACGAACTGGAAAGCACGCGGGACACGGCCGACCTGACCGCGGACCAGCGGTACCAGGTGGACGCGGTGCTGGACCTGAGCCGGGCCTTGCGCGAAGGAAGCACCGACGCGCTCAGCCCGGGCACCTGGGTCGCGCAGCTGAGGCAGCTCCAGTCCGGCGTCACCCAGCTGATCACGACCATCGTCAACGCCCAGCTCGACCCCGAGCCGCGGCTGGAGCTCCTCTCCCAGACGCTCGGTGGTCGCTTCTCCCTCGCGATGCAGCAGGCCCTGGTCGCCACCGAACGCACCGGTGAGACGGGCTCGCTGGAGCTGTTCGCCGAGCTCGGCGTGGAGGGCGCCGCCATCGACCGACTGGCCACCGAGCTGGGCGCCTCCGAGCCCTCCATCGCGACCCTGCGGACGGAGAACGCCCAGCGAACCCGCACGGTCCGCACCGGCGGTACCGACCTCGGCGGAGCCGATGCCTACACCGAGTACGACACGCTGATCGAGACGCTGATGGACGGCATCGACGACCAGCTGGCAGCGGCGGCCAGCGATGCTCGTGAGCGCGCCCTGGTCAACGCCGGCATCACCCTGGGTGCCCTGCTGGCTGCGATTCTCGTTGCTCTTCTGATCTCCCGGCTGCTGCTCAATCCCATCCGGCGGGTGCGCGAGGGCACCAGGGCGGTGGCCCACGAGAAGCTTCCCGAGGCGGTCGCCAAGATCCGCGCGGGTGACGACCCGGGCCGGATCATGCCGATCGACGTGATGACCGACGAGGAAGTCGGCCAGCTGGCCAGGGCCGTCGACGACATGCACCGGCAGGCGGTACGCCTGGCGTCGGGAGAGGCGAAGCTGCGGTCGCAGGTCAGTGAGATGTTCGTGACCTTGTCACGTCGCAACACGTCACTGGTCAACCAGCAGCTTGGTCTCATCGAGTCGCTCGAGAAGGACGAGGAGGATCCGGGACGGCTCGAGAATCTCTTCCGGCTGGACCATCTGGCCTCTCGCATGCGTCGCACGGCGGACAGCCTGCTGATTCTCGCCGATGCCCCCACGCCGGCCGGTGGCCAGGACCAGCTCACGGTGGCCGACTCGCTGCAGGCGGCGACTGCGGGCGTCCAGGACTACAAGCGCGTCCACGTCGGGTCGGTGAGCACCAGACTCATCAGCGACGCCGCGGCGGCCGACGTCGTCCACCTGCTCACCGAGCTCGTCGACAACGCGCTGTCGTACTCGCCGCCGACGACCACGGTCTCGCTGGGCTCCACCTCCGCACCCGAGGGGGTCACGATCGAGGTCGAGGACGAAGGCCTCGGCATCGCGGACGATTCCCTGGCGGCCATCAACGAGACCCTGCGCTCCGGCGGAGACGTCACGCCCGACACGGCCCGCCGGATGGGTCTGTTCGTGGTGAGCCGACTCGCCCAGAGGCACGGCATCTCGGTGTCGCTGCGGCGTAACCAACACGGCGGCACCACCGCCTCGGTGCTCCTCCCCAGCTCGATCGCCCCCGAGGTGGTCCAGCCCGAGGCGCCCGCCACTGCACCAGGGGAGGGCGGGGACCTGACTGACCTGGTGCCCGAACCTCGACGTCAGGTGACGACGATGCCGAGTCTCTCCGGCCCGGGATCGGCCGAGGAGAGGGTCAACGGGTCCGCCGGCCTGCCCCGGCGCCGACCTGGCGAGTCCCCGCCGGTCGCCCCGCCGATCGCCCCGCCGATCCGAGACGGCCGCGAGAGCCCGGTCGAGGACGACCCGCTGGTCGTCCGCGGGCATCTGGGTCGACCCGCCGGATCGACACCCGTGAGTTCGACACCGAGATCGACACCCCGATCTTCACGTCACTGCGCTCGGCGTGGCTGAGCGCGGACGGAGGCGATGGGGCGTGGCTCTCCAACGAGGTCGAAGAGGGCTGGGAGCAGGCAGATCGAGTTGCCCAGTCGCCGACCGAGACCACGGTCAACGAAGCCGGACTGCCCGTGCGTCGTCCCGGCTCGCATCTCCTCCCCGGTGGCGTCAGCAAGCCCGCCACCGCGACAGTCCGAGACCCCGAAGCAATTCGCGCACGCCTTGCCGCGCACGCGGCGGGAGTGTCACGTGGCCGCCACGCCGCCGCCTCGACCCCCGATCAGGACGGAAAAGGAGCAGGCACCGAATGACCGAATCACGACGGCCGCAGTCCCCAGCAGGGCGACGAGCGCGGCCTCGACTGGCTCGTCACCAGGTTCGTCGACGAGGTGTCAGACGCTGCGCACGCCATCCTGGTGTCGGCCGATGGCCTGTTGATGGCCGCCAGCGCCAGCATCCCGGGCGAACGGGCGGAGCAGCTCGGAGCGGTGTCGTCCGGCCTCGCCAGCCTGGCGGTCGGCGCGGCGCGGCTCTTCGACGGCGGCGCGGTCCTGCAGACGGTCGTGGAGATGGAGCAGGGCTACCTGATGCTGATGAGCGTCGGCGACGGCTCCTACCTCGCGGTGCTCACCCAGGAGTCCGCAGACATCGGCCAGGTCGGCTACGAGATGGCCCTGCTCGTCGAGCGCGTCGGGCGGACCGTGCAGGCCCAGGCTCGCGTCGCGTCTCCGGGACAATGACAATGACTGGGACAATGATAATGACCTGACAATGAGTTGTCGTGGCACCTGCTGAGCCCGCCGCGGCCGGTGGCGAGAATGCCCCCGCTCCGCGTTTCGTCCGCCCCTACACGATCACGGCCGGCCGCACTCGAGCAACGGTCAACCTCCCCGTGGAGGCCACGTTGCGGCGACTGGCCGGGGGTGACGACACCACCCTGAGCGCGGGAGCGCTCCAGGTCCTGGAGACGTGCGACACCCGCTCGGTGGCCGAGGTCTCGGCGTTGGTCTCCATGCCGATCGGCGTCGTCCGCGTCCTCCTCAGCGACCTGGTCGAACAAGGCCTCGTCCAGGTGCAAGCCACCATCACCGATCTCTCCTCGACAGACGAGCAGATCGAGCTCATCGAAAGGACTCTCCGTGGACTACGCACCTACTAGCGCCACGCGCAGGGCTGCGTCGACGAAGATCGTCATCGCTGGCGGTTTCGGAGTGGGCAAGACCACCATGGTGGGGTCGGTGTCGGAGATCGTGCCCCTGCGGACCGAGGCTCTGGTGACCAACGAGTCCGAGGGCATCGACGACCTCGAGGCGGTGCCCACCAAGTCGACCACCACGGTGGCCATGGACTTCGGCCGGCTGACGCTGGCAGAGGATCTCGTGCTCTACCTGTTCGGGACCCCCGGCCAGCAACGGTTCTGGTTCATGTGGGACGACTTGTGCCTCGGCGCCATCGGCGCGATCGTGTTGGTCGACACCGGCCGGCTCGATGAGTCGTTCTCACCGCTGGACTACTTCGAGTCCAAGGGCATCCCGTTCATCGTGGCGGTCAACCAGTTCGACAACGCCGAGCGCTACCCCCTCGAAGACGTCGCCGACGCCCTGGCCCTCCCGGCCGACGTCCCGATCATCAGTGTCGACGCCCGGGACCGGGAGTCGTCCAAGCAGGCGTTGATGCGGGTCACCGAGTACGCCCTGGAGCGACTCACCCAGTCGCTCTCGGCGAAGGTGAACTGACGTGTTCCACCTCGACTGCTCGCGCGGCCTGCTCGGTCACCGCCGTGCTGGCGCTCGCCTCGGGAGTGGCTGGCTGCGCCAGCGAGGACGAGCCGGGAGCCACGACCCGAGCCCCGGAGGTCGTCAACGCGGGCGCTCTGACGGTCTGCACGAGCCTTCCCTACGAGCCCTTCGAGTTCAGGCGGGGAGGCAAGACCGTCGGGTTCGACATCGACCTGGCAGACGAGGTGGCGAAGGAACTCGGGCTCACGGCCCGCATCGTCAACTCCGACTTCGACGACATCCAGTCCGGGCAGCTGCTCAACGACGGCGAGTGCGATGTCGCCATCGCCGGGATGACCATCACCGGCGATCGAGCCCGAGTCCTCGACTTCTCCAGCCCTTACTTCAACGCCGCGCAGGCGATGGTGGTACCGGTGGGATCCGGTGTGACGGCGCTGACGGACCTCGGCGGAGCGAAGGTCGGTGTCCAGAAGGGCACCACGGGCGAGCTCTACCTCACCGACAACGCCCTGCGTGACACCGAGATCGTCACCTTCAAGGATGCATCCGGCATCGACGCCGCGCTCAAGTCCGGCGAGGTGCAGGCGCGGCGTCTACGACAACACCGTCGTCGGCGACGTCGTCTCACGTAACCCCGAGTTCGAGGTGGCGGGCGAGTTCGACACCGGTGAGCAGTACGGCATGGCCGTCAAGAAGAACGGCAATGTCGACCTGCTCAGGACCATCAACGACGTGCTGGCCGAGCTCACGGCGACCGGCGGCTACGACGAGATCTACGAGAGATGGTTCGGTAGCGCTCCGGCGGCCTGATCGGGCTCAGCAGTCGACGTCGCCGACCCGCTCGAGGCCCTCGAGGTCACCCGGACCGTACGTCGTGGCGCCGACGTTGCGGCCGTTCATCAGCTCGCCTCGGTCGTCGACGTGGTCGAGGCCGACGAGGTGCCCGAACTCGTGGTCGACGATGGCCTGCATCTCGCTGTCGGCCCGCATGTCGGTGAAGTCCTCGGAGTCGAGGACGACCTGGCCGGTGACGTACTGCAGCCTGGCCGGGCCCACCTCGACGGCGCTACTGCCGCCGACGCCGGCGATCATCCCGGCGAGCTCCGGCACCTCGTCCGAGGACGCCCAGGCGACCAGGACCGGCGGAAACTCGCCGTTCATCGTCCGGCCGCCGTCGAATGCCCGGCTGTCGGTGGTGCCCACGCGCCGGAACTGCAGGCCCGTGGCTTCGCTGGTGTGGCTGATGGCGGTGTCGACCAGCTCGTCCCAGTTGTCAGGGGCGCCCTGAGGGTTGACCGCCACCCGGATGTCCTGGCAGGGGCTGTAGCCCACAGGTGCCTGACTGGCCGGCTGGGTCATCATGAACGCGTAGTCGCCCTTGCCGGCTCCCGGCCCGAGCCCGACCAGGCTGCGGAGGGTGCGCATGTTCGCGTCGGGCGAGAGGGCGACGACGGCGCCCAGCAGGATGGCCGTGATGAGAAGTCCGGGCAGCACTGGACCGCGAGTACGTGGGGGTCGCCGGGCGCGATGCTCCGCTGCGTGAGTCGGCATCGCGCCCAGCCCGTATTCGCGGTCCAGGCGGTCGAGCTCTGCCATCCTTCGCTCGAGCTCGCGGGCCTTCTTCCGCAGACGCCTGCGGGCACCGAACCTGGGGGGCACGCCACATCCTTGCCGATTCCTTGTGAGTCTGTGCGCGTTTCGGCGAAACCCAACAGATCGCTCACCAAGCCACGTCCTTGACCGGTCGGCTCACACCAGACCGTGCTCGAAAGCGTACGCCGCGGCGGCGGTGCGCGAGCCGACGTCCAGCTTGGTGAAGATGTTGGACAGGTGCCGGGCGACCGTCTTTTCGCTGAGCACCAGCTCGGTCGCGATCTGGGTGTTGCTGCGCCCCGAGGCGACCAGGCGGAGCACCTCGACCTCACGTGCCGTCAGCCCCGCCGGGTGGCCCTCGGGCCGGAGCAACCGCTCGACCTCCTCGGCGGAGGGCGTCGCCCCCAGGTCGCGGAAGCCGGCTCCCGCCGCCTCGAGCTCCTGCCGCGCCGACTCCTCGTCGCCGAGCATGGCGAGCGCGCGACCGGTGAGGGCACGGACGCGCGCTCCTCCGTAGGGGCTCCCGGCGCGGGCCCACAGCTGGCGGGCCTTGCGCAGGTAGGGCAGTGCCCCGGCGGCGTCACCCGACGCCAGCTCGACGGCACCGGACGCGTAGGCCGCGGAGGCCTGCAACGAGACCGTCTCGACCAGCCGACGGCCACCTCGTCCAGGACCCGTGCAGCGGCTCGCGCCTCCTCGATGGCGCCGACCGCCAGCAGGATGTCGACCACTGCGGGGAGCATCCGGCAGCGCTGCACCGTGTTGGGTCGCCTCGGCCAGCAGGCGCCGCCCGGCGGCGGCCGCCGCGTCGCTCGAGCCCCGAGCCAGCCACAGCAGGGCGAGTCCGGGCTGTGGGTCGAACCCGTGCTCGCCTGCCCGCTGGTAGGCCGCCTCGGCGGCGTCGTACTCGCCGCTGCAGCCGGAGCACGTCACCGCGTTCGCCCTCGACCTGCCCGATGGCCTCGAGGAAGCTGGCCGTGCGGTAGCGCTCGACGGCACGCGTCGAACTCCTCCAGCGCCTCCGTCCACGCACCGCGCAGACGCATGATCTGTCCGCGGTGCAGCGAGCACTGGCCGGTGAACGCCACCAGTCCGGGCTGCGGGCCGAACACCACCGCTACAGGGCCGTCGTCCACTCGGCCACGCGGTCGAGCGTCGCCGATCTCCTGGCAGCCCTCGATCGCGATGCAGTAGGCGTTGCCGTTGAAGACTCGGGCGCCTCCCCACTGGCGACGAGGGCGGCCATCGCCTCGTCCAGGGGGCCAGTCCATCGGCGAACCGACCGGAGTAGATCGCCAGCCGACCCTGCGCGCACAGCCCCAGCGCCAGCAGGTCGGCGTCGCCGTGGGCACGCGCGATCCTCGTCGTCTCCGCGGCCGCGGCCGCTGCGGCCGGGAAGTCGCCGGAGCCGAGGTGCTGGTACATGCGCAGGAAGGCGACGAAGCCGTGCTCTACGCCGTCGTCGTCCAGTTCTTCGAGAACGCGTTCGCCGCGGCTGGACCAGCCGGCCGAGAGTGCCGGCTGCCCACTGGTGGCGAGGATCATCGACAGGTGGAAGCAGCATCGGATCGCGCCGGTGAGATCGCCGCGCTCCAGCCGCATCTGGAAGGTGCGCTGGAAGAAGTCGACGGCGGTCTCCTGCCGGCCGATGCAGGTACGCCGACACCGCGGCGTTCCACAGGTCGGCGTCGTCCATGTCGTCGGGCGCGACGCCGGACCAGGTGTCGAGCGCGGCGGCCCAGTCGCCGCTCTCGTAGTCCGCGCGAGCCCGGAGCAGATCGTCGACCACGCCCATCGCGGGTACCTCCGAGTCGGACGATACTCGCGTGGACGGGTCGACGCGGACGCGCTCAGGCCGCCTGGCGCTGGCGTTGCTCGGCGCCACGACGCGTGCGCTCCACGATCCGGTCGGCGACGTACCCCGCGTCCCGACCGGCCCCGGTCAACGAGCATCGACGAGAACGCGTACTGGAAGGACAGCCCGCAGAAGTAGAGCCCGGGGACGTCGTCCACGACCCCGCGGTACTCGCGGGGCCAGCCGTCCTCGCCGAAGACCGGCAGGTCGATCCACTCGAACGCCTGCCGGAAGCCGGTCGCCCAGACCACCGTGGCGGCGTCGACGGTGGTGCCGTCGGCAAGCAGCGGCATGCCGTCCCGGACACCGACGACGCGGGCCTCGTTGCGGACGACGCCCCGGTCGGCGAGGTCCGAGCGCTTGACCCGGAGCATCGGCCCGCCGTGGAAGCGGATGTGGGGCATCTCCTTGCGGCCCATCGGCGTACGCCGGGTGACGACGTGGCGCCACAGGAACAACAGGATCGGGAACACGACCTTCATCCGCCGGGACTCGAGCCGCATGGGGATCTCGCCGCAGTCCCGGCCGACCAGCGTGGTGGGACGGGTCTCGGCCACCTCGTAGGCGATGTCCGTGCCCGAGTGCGAGGCGCCCACGACGAGGACCGGGCCGTCCCGGAGCTGACCCGGTCGTCGGTACTCGCTCGAGTGCAGCTGCAGGATCGCCGGATCGAGGTCGGCGGCGAAGCTCGGGCACCGACGGCGTCCGCCCGAAGGTGCCGGTGGCGACCACGACGTTGTCGCAGGTGATCGTGGCCTCCCCGGAACTCGCCGGTGGTGACCACGAACCTGCTGTCGGGACCCTTCGTCACGCCCTTCACCTGGACCCCGAGCCGGACCGGGAGCTGCTCGGCGTACGCCTCGAAGTACGCCGCGACGTCGTCCTTGCCGGGGAAGGACCACTGGCGCCCGGGAACGGCATCCCGGGCAGCCCGTCGAACTTCGCCGGAGAGTAGAGCCGCAGGCTGTCCCACTGCCGGCGCCACTGGTCCCCGACCCGCTCGTTGCGGTCGAGCACCACGCAGTCGCGGCCACGCTGCTGCAGATGGTGCGCCGTGGCCAGCCCGGCCTGGCCGGCTCCGATGATGACGGTCTCGACGTGTTCCATGGTTCCTCCCGGTGTCCTGGAGCACTGACGCTAGGGAGGCGGGTGGCCCGGCCGCGTCGGGCGGACGGCGCATCCTCGTCCCGAGGGGCGTGGGTGGAATTGCCCATGCCGGGTCGAGGGTCAGAGAGTGGCGCGAAACCCGTCTCCCGACCCGGCGAGCACGGCCGCGAGGAACATCCCGTGCGACCACAACAGGGGCTGCGCGCTGGGGCCCCACCGCTTGAGCCAGTCGTCGAGCTCATCGGGCGCCAGGAGGGGTGGCACCTGCTCGGGGAGGAGCAGGTCGTCGTCGGCCGTGGAGACGATCCAGTCGAGGAACCCAGCGGCTCGTTCGTGGTCACCGAGTCCGGTGTGGTGGATCGCGAGCAGCGCCGCGAGGACCGGCCACTGGCCGCCGCCGTAGAACGTGTCCGCCTCGTAGCGGTGGACCCCGCCGTCGACGAGGCGACGCTCGACCTCGTGCATGGTCACGCTGACGAGCGGGTCGTCGAGGGGGAGGACGTCGTACAGCGCGGCGACGGAGACGAGCGACGCGTCGACGTCGGTGCCGCCGAGCCACTTGACCAGGCGGCCGTCGCGGGTGCCGTCAGCGCGGATGAGGTCGACGCAGCCGTCGGCGACGAGGACGGCGCGATCCTGTCGCGGCGTCGAGAGCGAGCCCATCCGGATCGCGGCCCGGAGCCCGGCGGCGACGCCGGCCAGGGTGGCGACGTGGATCCGGTTGCGGTTCTCTTCCCACCAGTCGCGGCAGGGGCCGACTCCGGTCGCGACCAGATACCGGGCGGCGATGTCGATGCTCGCCGAGTACGGCGTGGGGGAGGCGCCGGTGCGGGCGAGGTGCCGTTCGAGCGCCCACAGCCAGGTGCCGTAGCCGTCCACCTGGAAGTTCCACCAGTCGTCGTCCTGCCGGGTGCCGTCGATCCGGTAGCGGGCGGGCAGGTAGTCGAAGTCCTCCAGTGGCTCGCCCTCGGCCAGCATCGCGATCACCCGGTCGACGGCGGGCTGCTCGCGCTCGAGCACCCTCTGGCACCAACCGTGGAACCGGTCGGCCTCATCGTGCAGACCGGCCACGGAGGCGCCTTCGGCGATGAAGGAGCCGTCGCGGAACCAGGAGTACTGGTACGGCGCGAAGCCGGGCGAGGCCGGCCAGGCGCCCTCTTCGTCCTGGTGCTCGCGTAGCAGTTCGGACGAACGCTCGGCGAGCGGACGCCAACGCCGCGGGAACTCGGCGAACGGGCCGGTGGGAGTGGGCATGTGCAGTCACCGTAACGGGTCGGTTGTGCACGAGCCGGCCCGGTGGCATTCAACAGGTGCGCCACCGGGCCGGATGTGCCGGCCGAGCAGCCGGCCGATCAGAAGGAGATCAGCCGGTCCTTCTGCCGATCAGGGTCAGCTGATCTTCCAGAGCGCTCCCGGTCCGAAGAACGGAGCGACCAGGTAGATCGACCTGCCCGAACCGTCGACGCCGCTCGGAAGGGTGAGCTTGTTGCGCACGAGCTCCTTGATCCGGGTCCCACCGTGGTGCCGCTTCGTGACGTGGAACAGGCCACCGATCTCGGCCCCGGGAACCCCGAGCTCCCACTGGAACCAGCTCTTCTTCGACAGCGAGACCGCCAGGATCCCCTTGTGGGTGGCGCCCAGGTCGACGATCGACGTCAGCCCGTCGGCGTACCGCTTGCACTTGCCGCGCCCCGGGTGCTTCGGGTTGCAGGTGGCGTTGTAGGTGCCGGGCTTGATCCGCCAGATCTGAGACGTCTTGGGCGTCGCAGGGAAGCCACGCAGCTCACCGACGTACCAGTAGCCGTCCGGACCCACCGTGACCGAGGTGGCGACCGCCTCCGAGAGGATCGGGGTGCCGGCGGGCGGCAGCGGGCCGTCCGGGGGTGGGATGTCGGGCAGACCGTTGGGGACCTTCACCAGTCGAGGCTTCAGCCGCGCGACGGTCTTGATGTTGCCGCTGCCCGGCCACACCCGCAGCAGGTCGTTGCCGGCCGCGTCGGAGACCAGCACGGTGCCGTCCTTCAGGGCAGCGAGCCCGAAGGGGTTGGTGTCCTCGGGGAAGTTCTCCTGGTCGTACGGGTCGGTGTCGACGGCCTGGTAGGCGCCGATGTCGGCGACCTCCTTCGGCTCGTCCCACCCGTGACGCCACTTGAACAGCTTGGCGGCGTTCGGCGGCGGGCCGCCACCGGTGAGCAGGTAGATACTGCCGTGCTTGCCGGCCGCGATCGCCGGCGCACCGGTTTCGGGGCCGAGGGTGCCGAGCTCGATCACCTTGGCCTTCTTGTGCTTGCGCTCGATGACCAGGCTGAAGCTGCCGTCGCCCTCCGTGACGAGCGTCCGACCGTGGCCGAGCGCGTCGACGCCGCGCGGGCTGTCGAGTGCGGTCACCTGGCGGAGCTTGTTGAAGTCGTGGTGCCCGCCGCCGGCCGTGGCCGGTGCGAGTCCCGCGACGGCCAGCGCAATAGCCGCGCCGCCCGCCGTGATCAGAAGCGTGCCGTTCTTCCCCATATCGAACCCTTCCCCATTCCCTCGTTGCCGTTCCCTTTACCTCGGATGGTTCGGTCCTCAGTAATCGAACGCGGCGACGGGGTCATGCCCCATATGGAGGAGTGCCGCCCGCGAAGGTGCCCGAAGGCTTGACAGGTCTAGACCTCCTCCGGCAAGTTAGCTCGATGTAACCGGTTTCAGAAAACGGTTACAGGATTCTCGGGAAGGACAGCCAGGTGCCAGCCACGATTCGGGACGTCGCGCGCGTTGCCGGTGTCTCGATCGCGACCGTGTCTCGCGCCATGCGCGACTCCGAGTCGGTCCGCCCCGACACCCGGGAACGGGTCAGGGCCGTTGCGGCGGAGCTGGAGTACACCCCCAGCCAGCTCGGCCGCCAGCTCGCCGAGCGCCGGTACGCCGCCAACGGCATCGTGTTCCCGGACCTGTCCGGCCCCTACTTCGCCGAGGTCGTGCTGGGCTACGAGGCGGTGACCGCCGAGCTGCGTCGCTCGGTGCTGATCCTCTCCACCCACGGACGCGACGACGCCGAGGACGCGGTCCGCGACATGGCCGGCCGCTGCGACGGGCTGGTGATCCTGACCCGCACGGTCAGCGACGAGGTCGTCGAGCAGCTGGCCGCCCGCGGCGCCCGGCTGGTCATGGTCGCCCGGCCCCGGATCGGCGAGATCGACTCGGTCAACGCCGAGAACCACGCCAGCGCCGTCGCGCTTGCCGAGCACCTGCTCGACGAGGGCGCCCGCCGGATCACGTTCGTCGGAGATCCCGAGACGTCCCCCGACGTCGACGAGCGATGGGAAGGGATCCGGGGAGTGGTCGAGGGAAAGGGTGCGGCGCTCGAGCTGGAGAGCGTGGACCAGCTCGACGAGGACACCGGCGCGTCTGTTGTCGCGACGTACCTCAACCGGTCGCTCCCGGACGCGTTCGTCTGCGCCAACGACGAGCTCGCGCTCGGCATGCTGGGCCGGCTCCGCGCGGCCGGCATCGACGTACCCGGCCAGGTCAAGGTCACCGGCTGGGACGACGTGATGGCCGCGCGCTACGCCGGCCTGACCACGGTCCGGCAGCCGATGCGCGAGATCGGCGCCACCGCCGCCCGGCTGCTCGACGAGCTGATCGTCGGCAGCCGCCCCGAACCCCGCCACGAGCTGCTCCCCACGGAGCTCGTCGTCCGCAGCAGCACCTCAACGACCACCACCAGCACCGTCAGCGAAACCCACCGGAAGGAAACCTGATGAGACGCGTCCGCACCGCGACCGCGATCGCCGCCCTGACCACCGCATGCCACTGCGTGAGGCGGACCGGCTCGAGGAGCTGGAGGCGTCGCGGTTGGTTGTCGCCGACGATGCCGGAGTCGTCCGGATCGAGTCGAACCTTCCCGATGCCGGCGATGAGCCTGGTGACGTTGGTGCCCACCGGGGAGTGAGCCTTGGGGCTATCTGCTGTTCGGACCGCTTCCGCGCTGCGACGTCGCCGCCGACACCCGGCTGGCGACCTCGGTCAGCCAGCCGCGATACCCGCCCTCTTCGGGAGTCGGTGTAGCAAGCACCGAGCTTCCAACAGGTAGGCCGCGACCTCCGTCTTCGTGAGGGCATCGCTGTCGAGCACCGTCGCGATCTCGCGAGGCACGAGCGGAGCAAGCTGCGGCTCGAGCTCTGCGATGAACTCGTCCAACGTCCGCCCACTCGTCATCGTGACTCGAACGTCCAGTCTTGATGGAAGTAGGCGCCGATAAGGTGACGTAAGGCGGGTGTTTTCATTCGTCCTCCGATGGGCGCCGTGCTCATGGCTGCGGGAAAGCGGTGAAGATGCGATAGCCATCAGGCATGTCGCGTCAGCCCTGAGCACGACTCGCAGGCCGCGCACCGTCTCACGGCAGGCCCGCAGGGCTGACCGAAACATCCGATCTATGGCCTTGCCCCCGCCCTCTAGCGCCAGTCCCCCCTTCCACCAATCAACCACGTCGCAATGGCGGCGTCTTCTGGCGGAGTAGTCGGCTTATTGCTCGCTCGGCAGCATCCTCATCAGGGAAGCTCGACGATCGGCTTTATCCAGGGCTCCCGCTGAAGCGTTCCAGCAATTCGTCTAGGACTTGCCCACGTGACGAGCCAGCGTGTGGCTGCCGGAGTGCTCGTGGCTGCGCAGGAAACCCCGGCCGAAGCGATTGGACCCCACGGAAGGCGATCTGCCCGGCCTCCGTCCGTGCCAGCACCCGGCCGCCGGCGAACGTCCGGATCCGGCCACCGAGGGTGCGGATGGTGGCGCTGGTGGTGCGAAGGGTCGAGGCGGCGCCGAGGGCGAGGGTGCGGAGGGTGTTGATGACGGCGGCGAAGCGGGGTGAGTACGAGGCGACGCGGGCGATGATGGCGCCGGTGGACACACCGGCCGCGGCGCCGCCAGTGATGGCGGTGACGGCGGCGCCGACGAGTACGCCGACGACGACCTCGGCCAGGAGCTGCTTGATCAGCGACTCGGTCTGCTCGTGGGCTGCCTCGACCTGGTCCGCGTAGCCGTCGCACGCGTCGGCGAGGGCTGCGTACTGCCCTGCCAGCTCGCGGACGGTCACAGCGAGCTCGTCCGTGGCCGCCACCGCAACCGGGATCTCCGGTGACACCTGGCTCGAGAGCGCGCCCGCCGCGGCGTCGCAGAAGCGGGTCAGACCGTCGAGGTCCCCGGCGGCCGACCGCCACGCGTGCGCCGCCTCCCGGAGCCGGTCGACGTCGGCGTTCGGCCACACGAACCCCTCGACGTGGTCCAGGAGCCACCTCACCTCGTCGCTGAAGGACGGCGGGTCACCGCCCAGCGAGGACGGCGGCGGCGCCGGGAGGACCGAGACGTAGCCGGGATCGAGGACCGAGCCACCGTCGTACACGGTCGCTCCGGCGATGATCGACGCGACGTTGGCGTGACGGTGGTTGGCGAGCGACGTCTCGGTCAGGCGGCCGAGGTTGGCGAATGCTTCGACCAGGTCGACCATCGAGGCGACCGCCTCGGCCGCTGCCTCGTCGTACGCCGACGCGAACGCCGCCGACGTTGAGTCGTCGCCGGCCATGGCGGCGAACCCGTCCAGCTTCGCGGTCAACGAGTCGTAGTGCAGGGCCGCGACCCGGTTGGCTTCGCCGAACTCGGTTGCGGCAGACCTGAAGCCGGTGCCTTCGATCGCCAGCCGCATCGCCGTCACCTCCCGAGTCGCGACCCTGTCGACCACCACACTGCCCCGAAAAGGCGTCGCGCAGACCGCCGCAGAGGAATCTGTGGACAACCCCCGTGACGGCGGTCAACGGAGGTGTTTCGGCACCACCTGCTCGGGTACGAGCGCCGCATGCGTTCCCGGATACTGATCGGAACTTCCGCCCTGGCCGTCGCGGTCTCCGCCATCACGGCCGCCGCGATCACCGCACCGTCGTCGAGTGCCGCGTCCTCCAGCGCCGAGCCATCGAACGAGCCGGAGGTTGGCGAGAAGTCGACGTGGACGGAAGGGGACAAGACCGGCTTCGGTACGGCGCGCGAGCGCGGCAGCAACGTGTGGTTCACGCTGCAAGGCGGACGCGTGAGCGAGGTGTTCTACCCCGACCTGTCCACGCCGAGCGTGCGCAGCCTGGAGCTGGTGGTCACCGACGGTGAGACGTTCACCGACCGCACGTCGACGGACACGGAGGCCACGGTCACCCGGCCGGACGAGGAGAGCCTCGGGTTCACCCAGGTCAACACCGCCACGTCCGGGCGGTACCGGATCACCCAGCACTACGTCACCGACCCGCGACGCGACGCGCTCGCCGTACGGATCAGGCTCGAGTCGCTGGACGGCGGGCGCTACCAGCTCTACGCGCTGCACGACCCCGCTCTCGACAACAGCGGCATGGACGACTCGGGACGCACCCGGCCCCGGTCGCTCGTGGCCGACGACGGTTCGGTCGCGACGGCGCTGCTCTCGCGCCCGGCGCTCGGCGCCCGTACCAACGGACTCGTCGGCACCGGCAGCGACGGTTGGGAGGACCTCGAGGCCGACCACGACCTCGACCAGCGACGCCGCAAGGCCGGTCCGGGCAACCTCGTGCAGGTCGGGCGGATCACCGGGGTGACCGGCCGCCCGGGCGGCCAGCAGGCGACTCTGACGCTCGGCTTCGGAGCGAGCGAGGCGAAGGCGATGAACGCGGCCACGGCTTCGAAGCGCGCCGGGTGGATGGCGACCGAGCGTCGCTACGACCGCGGCTGGCACGAGTACGTCGAGTCGCTGAAGGATGTCCCGGCAGCCGCGGCCGGATTGCGACGTGAGTACCTCGCCTCGGCCCTGGTCCTGGCCGCCGCGGAGGACAAGCTGAACCCGGGCGCGATCATCGCGTCCCCGTCGGCGCCTTGGTTGTGGGGGGACGAGGTGCCCGACGTGTCGTCGCCGTCCGGCGCCTACCACCTGGTGTGGTCGCGCGACGCGTACCAGTTCGGCACCGCACTGTTCGCCCAGGGCGACCGGCCCGCGGCGAGGCGGATCGTGGACTGGCTGTTCCGGGTCCAGCAGAAGCCGGACGGGTCGTTCCCGCAGAACTCCGACGTGGCAGGCGTTCCGGTCTGGGAAGAGCTGCAACTCGACGAGGTGGCGTTGCCGATCGTGCTCGCGAACCTCGTCGGCAAGAGCGGCCCAGGGACGTACCGGGGCGTGAAGAAGGCGGCGAACTTCCTGCTCCGCTTCAAGGACGAGGAGACCGGCCGGGGGGCGCCGTACTCCCCTCAGGAGCGCTGGGAGAATCAGTCCGGCTACTCGCCCAACTCCATCGCCGCCCAGATCGCCGGCCTCGTCTGCGCCGCCGACATCGCCCGGAAGAACGGCGACCGGGCGTCCGCACGTCGGTGGCTCGCCAAGGCCGATCGCTGGCAGGAGAAGGTGCAGGACTGGACCGTCACCACGAACGGGCCGCTGTCGGAGGAGCCGTACTTCCTGCGGCTCACGAAGGACGGCCAGCCGAACACCGGCACGACGTACGGCATGGGCGACGGCGGCCCGTCGAGCGTCGACCAGCGGGAGATCGTGGACCCGAGCTTCCTCGACCTTGTTCGCTACGGCATCGAGGCCCCCGATGACCCGGCCGTGCTGTCGTCGCTGCCGGTCGTGGACGACGAGCTGAAGGTGGACACGCCGAACGGGCCATTCTGGCACCGCTTCAACTTCGACGGGTACGGCGAGACCCGCACGGGCGAACAGTGGGCCATCACCGAGCCGGACACGTTCACGACGCTCGGCCGCGGCTGGCCGTTGCTGACGGGGGAGCGGGGCGAGTACGCCGTGACCGCCGGTGACGACGGGACGCCGTACCTCGCCACCATGGCGGCTGCGTTCGGCGCAGGCGACATGGTCTCCGAGCAGGTCTGGGACGGCCGCCCTCCAACAGGCGAGCCGTGCTGCGATGCCGGTGAGGGCACCCGGGCCGCGACTCCGTTGGTGTGGTCGCACGCCGGGCTGGTGCGCCTCGCCTGGACGATCGAGCGGGGACACCCGGTCGATCAGCAGGCCGTGGTGGCGGACCGCTACCTGCGCTGAGCCAGCCGCTGTCTCAGAACGGCTGTATCAAGACCGCTGATGCCCGCTCCTGTGGGTCAGTCCGGGTGCGCGTCGTGGCGCGCCCGGCATACCCGAGCACCACAGGACTTGCGATGGGACACGCGGAGGGACACGCGATGCGCAACACCGAGCAGGAATACCCGGCCTGGCGAACGCTGACGCCCGAGCAGAAGATGGAGCGGCTCACCGCCCTCCGGCGGCGTCAGCAGGCGCAGGTTGCGATCGACATTCGGCGGTTGCGGGTGGCTCGGTAGCCGGTCGCCTCGTCGCCGCTCTCGGTCAGCACGGCACCTGGCCGAGCCGGGCCAGGCCGGCCAGGTCGCCGGGGCCGTACGACGTCTGCCCGACGTACTTCTCGTTCATGATCTCGCCGCGATCGTGGACGTGGTCCAGGCCGACGAGGTGACCGAACTCGTGGTCCATCACCGCCTGGGCCCGGGCCGGCTGGTCGTCGGCGTTCTCCCGGAACCAGTCGCCGTCCAGGACGACCACTCCCGACACGTAGGTCTCGCGACCCGTCGCGGGGTCGGTGACCGAGGCGCCACCGGCGAAGCCCAGGACGTCTCCGGCGAGCTGGGGTACCTCCTGCTCGGAGGCCCACCCCACCAGGACCGGTGGGATCTGGGAGAGGGCACCGTCGTACCTGTTCTGGAAGTTCCGGTCAGACGTGGTCCCGACCCGATCGAAGTCGAAGCCGGTGGCCGCGCTGGTCCGGTTGATGGCCGTCGTGACCAGCTGCTCGTAGTTCGGGGGCGCCCCGCCCGGGTTCACGACGACCTCGATCACGTCGCACGGGTTGAACGTGACGGGGTCGTCAGTGCCCGCCTGTCGGCTCAGGAACGCGTGGCTGCCACCGTCCTCCAGCCCGACGAGTTCACCCAGCCTCTCGAAGTGCTCGACCGGCCACCACACGATGAGAACCAGGACACCCAGCATGGTGGCCAGGCGCCCGGCCGGGATGCGGATCCGGGAGCTGCGGGGCAGGCCATGGTGGATCCGGTCGACCTCCTCGACCTCCGACAGCCAGGCCTCGAGCTCGCGGGCGCGCTGCCGCTGCTGGCGCTGAGTCGGGTCCCGGGTGAGCACGGCCGAAATCATCCCCGGTTACGCGAGGTCATGGGGGTGGAATCGGATAACCCGTTCGCGCGGCGGGCGAAACGCACACGACAGATTCACTGAGTGCAAGGCATACTGGACCAGATCCAGCCGGGGGAGGGGTGGGGATCATGCGAGAGCCGAGGGAGATCCGAAGGCGAATTTGGCACGCCCTCACGACCGATCAGAAGCAGGAGCGGCTGCGCTCCCTGCGGCGCCGACAGCAGGCGCAGGTCGAGCTCGAGATGCGTCGCCTGCACGCACGCTGAGCCCTTGCGTCCACCCCCGAGCCGGAGCATCGTGGAAGCGAGCGGCTGGAGGTGCTGGATGCAGGCGAAGACAGGTGACCGACTGGTCATCGAGGGCAGGACCACGGAGATCGGCAGGCGCGAGGGCGAGATCCTCGAGGTACGCGGCGCGGACGGCGCACCGCCGTACGTCGTCAAGTGGTCGGACGGGCACGAAGGGCTGACCTACCCCGGGCCCGACGCCCACGTCGTCGAGAAGAACTGACCCGGCGGGAGTCCGGCCCGGATCGGTCGAGCCCGGTCGAGCCGGCCGGTCAGTCCAGAGAGCGCAGATCGGGAGGTACGTCGACCGACGCCTCCTCGAGCACCTCGATCGGGACCACCTCCAGCGCGCGTTCGTTCGTGGCGGCGAGGACGACCGGTGCGGCCACCCCGGCGTCGTACGACTGGAGCCACCGGGCCGCGACCACGCACCAGCGGTCCCCGGGTCGGAGGCCCGAGAAGTGCCACTCGGGGCGGGGTGTGGACAGGTCGTTGCCCACTGATTTCTGGTGCTCGAGGAACTCCGCGGTCATCACGGCGCAGACCGCATGCAGGCCCACGTCGTCCGGGCCGCAGGAGCAGTTGCCGTCCCGGTAGAAGCCGGTCACCGGGTCCGCACCACAAGGCTCGAGCTCGCCGCCCAGCACGTTGCGCTCGGTCATGGCACGAGCCTGCCATGTCGGCCAATCGGGTGGGCTATCGGACGTGCTGCCACATCTGCACGTTGGCGTGGACCGCCTGCGTGTAGTTGTCGTGGGCGACCCGGGCCGCCGTCCGCATCTCGCCCAGGGCCGCGCGCATCCCCGCGAAGCCCCGATCCCACTCGGCCTGGGCCAGGTGCTGGGCGTCGGCCGACTCGCCGGCCCACGTGACGTGGAGGGCGGCGACGCGATGCTCGATGTCGGTAGCCAGGTCACGCAGGTTCGCCTCGCACGTGGCCATCCGGTCGATCACGCGGCTGAGCTCGTCGACGTCGACGGCGAACGTCTCTTCCTGCATCACCCGAGCCTGCCGACCAAGCGGGCCGTCGTGCGGGCGGAGATCAGGGCGGAGATGTGGTCGAGATGCGCCTGGCTGCCCAGGTCGGTGCTGGTCAGATCTGCGTGCGTAGCGTCCAGCAGCCGCTCCATGGCGAGGAGCCCTTCGAGGACGTCGCCGGCCGCGACCTGCCAGTCTGCCCAGCCCTCGGAGAAGGCGTCCGCGGCGAGCCCCTGCCAGGTGGCGAGGAGCGCGTCGACGTCGCGCCCGATCTGTCGGCGGGTTTCGCTCAGCACCGCGGCAGCCCCGCGGAGGTCGTCGACCGCGGTGTCGAAGGCCTGGTGCTCGAGGGTGATGGCCATGTGAACTCCTTGCCACGTCGTCTGTGGGTCCGTCTCAGGCTGCCCGTGCCGTGTGGGCGGCGAAACCGGGGATCCGGGATCTGTGGACAAGGCATTTGTTGTCCACAGATGCGAGGTCGGCTCTGGAGCGGTGGGGCGTTGTGTTTGTACGGTGAGGGCGCGCTTTCGTTGTTTGGCGCGTCGGTCTCGGGAAGAAGGCGGATGTGACGTTCGTACGTCGATGGGTCGCCGTCGCGGTGGTCGTGCCGCTGCTGGTGGCCGGCTGCAGCGACGACCCCGAGCCGACGTTCGAGGAGCCGAGCGAGACCCCTTCGCCTACCGAGACCACCTCCGAGCCGTCCGAGCCCGAGGCGTGGGAGGTGAGGTCGGAGGCTGGATCTGTCGCGTTCGCCGAGCATTGGGTTCGAGTCTTCAACGGCGCCAAGGAGAGCAGGGAACACCGAGGCACTGCGCGACCTAAGCTACCGCCGTGTGCGTACTTGCGCGGACTTCGCGACCGTTTCTCGAGGCATCTATTCGACGGGTGGATTCTTCGTGAGCGAGGGCTGGCGGGTCGCTCAACGCCTGCCAGTCGAGGACTGCCAGGCAGGCGGGGGACCGTCGAGTCGCGGATGCGGATCAGGCAGTCGCCTGAGTCGGTGCACTACGCGAAGCCGCCCGAGTCGAGCGGTACCCCGGCGGAATGGTCGACTGTCAGCGCGTCGCTGGATGGGTTCCACGGGGCGTGGCTGCTGAGCCGGCTGGCTTGGTCCAATGATGCGACGGCTAGCTGGTGCTCACCTTGCTGGCTGTCATCGTCGCCGTGGTTGTGGCTCCGGGTGAAGCCTGCCGCGGCGCACTCGCAGGACTGCTCGCATGCGCGTCAATCGCTGGCGCAGCCACAAGTGCCTCGCCGCTCGCTGCCTGCCCGAGCGCCGGCGGATAGCTCGCAGAGCGCTCGGAGCTTCCGATCGGCAACATTCCGAGCACGACCGTACTCCTACGCGCCGGTGTGTGTTCGCGGCGAAGGCATCACCGGCGGCGGCTTCTACGGGTGCGCGGGCAGATGGAGTGCGGCGCCAACGATCCGGCGACATCTGACACCGTCTTGGCCTCAATCCGCCGACGGCACCACGACGAATCTGGGTGCGCAATGCTTCGAGCCGGGCGAGACACCGACGGCGGCTGAGCAGATCACGCCGGCGATGGTGCTGCGGGCGTTCGAGCGGATCCCGGTGCCGGCGTCGCGGATCAGCATCCAGCCGCCGGGCGGCAAGACCCTCGTCAACTTCGACACCATTTTCTCGACCGAGGCCGACGGCTTCACGGAGACCGTGACGCTGCTGGGGCGCCAGGTCGAGTTCGAGATCCGGCCGTCCCGCTTCCAGTGGGTCAACGGCGACGGGACCGGTCAGGTGACCGACTGGGCTGGCAAGCGGTGGTCGAGGGGCACGCCGATGTCGGAGTTCATCACCCACGAGTACGTCGACGCCCAAGAGGTGGTGACCCGGGTCGACACGACCTGGTCGGCTCAGTACCGGATCGGCGGGGGACCGTGGCGTGACGTCGGCGGCACGGTGACGATCGAGGGCCAGCCGTTCGATCTGGCGGTCGTGTCGGCCTCGCCGCATCTGGTCGGCTGAGAGCCCGTTTTCCTTCCACACCCACCGATCGAACCGCGCTTTCCACAGCCTCGAACTGATGATCGATAAGTGTCGGTGCAGCCCACTAGCGTGGTGCCATGTCGATCAGTCCAACGGTGTTGCCGCACCCGATCAGCCGGTGTGCTGAGGAGCTGTCGGCTGCCCTGGACCGGGTCGAGGAATCAGAGCCGTTGTACCTGTCGACCGAGGCCAAGCAGTCAGCGCTCGTGGAGCTGGCGCGGAGTGCAGAGCGGGTGCGTGCGTTGCTGTTGCGGGTGCTGGCCACCGCCGACGACGTCGCACTCGAGTCGGGCGCCCGCTCGGCCGCGACCTGGTTGGCCCACGAGACGCGGACGGGATACGCCGCGGCCGCTCGAGCCAGCCGCCTCGCCGCTGCCCTGGATGCTCGATGGCAAGTCCTGTCCGCGGCGTTCGCCGCCGGCACCGTGACCGAGGCACAGGCGCACGTGATCGTCGACGTGCTCGACACCCTGCCGGAGGGGATCGACCCGGCGCTGCTGGCGAAGGCGGAGGCGCATCTTGTCGAGCAAGCGACCCACTTCGAGCCGAAGCGCCTCCGGACCCTAGGCCGTCACATCCTTGACGTGATTGCCCCCGACATCGCCGACGAGGAGGAACGCAAGAAGCTGGAGGCCGAGGAGCGGGCCGCACGGCGCGTCACCCGCCTCAGCCTGCGGCCACGAGGTGACGGGACCACCGACCTTCATGCCCGACTCCCGAACGCGGTGGCCGCGAGGTTGCAGGTCTACCTCGAGGCCATGACGTCGCCACGACGGGGCGGCAGCGCGTCGGCAGGCAGCTCAGCCGACACACTGGCCGCGCTTCCGACACCGCGCCGCTGGGGAGAGGCGTTCTGCGCCCTGCTCGAACGCCTCCCCGGCCGGCTCCTGCCTCAGCACGGCGGCACGACGACCACGCTGATCGTCACGATGCCCCTGGACGCCCTGAAAGCCGGGCTCGGCCTCGCGGAGCTCGCGACGGGAGAAACGATCACTGCCGGGCAAGCTCGCCGCCTGGCCTGCAACGCCAGGATCATCCCGGCAGTCCTCGGTGGCGCATCGGAGGTGCTCGACCTCGGCCGCTCCTCCCGCCTGTTCAACAGCCCCCAACGCAAGGCCATGGCGATCCGCGACCTCGAGTGCCGCACCGATGGCTGCACCGTCCCCGCCGCCTGGTGCGAGGCCCATCACCTCAAGCCGTGGGCAGCGGGCGGCAAGACCAACCTCGAGGACGGACTCCTGCTCTGCTCCTGGCACCACCATCGCGCGCACGACGATCGCTACGACTTGAGCCGCATGACCAACGGCGACGTCCGGTTCCATCGACGCCGATAGGCCGGGTGGTCACAGCCAGGTCGGAGCGGCTGGCCGGGGACATGGGGTGGAAGGATGTGCCACCCTCGGCAACGTGGGGACCGCCGGAACGCAGCAGGAGAGCGGCCTCGTCGTGGTGATGGGCGTCTCCGGCTCCGGGAAGACGGCAGTCGGCCGCGCTCTGGCCACACGACTCGGCGTCCCCTTCGCCGACGGCGACGACCTCCACCCGGAGGCAAATGTCGCGAAGATGGCCGCCGGTGTGCCGCTCGACGAGCAGGATCGGTACCCCTGGCTCGAGGCGGTCGGCACGTGGCTGGCGGGTCACCGCGACGGTGGGGTGATCAGCTGCTCCGCGCTGCGCCGGGCGCACCGCGACCAGCTCCGGCGGCACGTGGCGGATCTCGAGTTCGTGCACCTCGACGGGAGCCCCGACCTGATCCGAGAACGGCAAGCCGCCCGGCGGGGTCACTTCATGCCCCCCGAGCTGATGACCTCCCAGCTCGCGACCCTGGAGCCACTTCAGCCCGATGAGCAGGGGACGGTCGTCGGCATCGACCAGGGCGTCGACGAGATCGTGGAGGAGCTCATCGTCGAGTGGGGTCGAGACGGGACCTAAGGCACGTTCAGCCTGCGGCGGGCAGCAGGACGTCGTCCATCGGGATCGGGACCAGCATCGCGTCGTTGGCCAGGTGGATCACATCGCAGACGACTGGTGCGGCGCGACAGGCGTCGTAGACCGAGGCGGCCCAGCGCCGGTCCGCCGGGCCGACGCCGTTGCGGCCAGGCCGGGAGAGCAGGAACGCCAGCCGCCCGCCCGAGGCTGGCGCGCAGGGCAAGTGCCGCAGAAAGGTCGCGAAGGCCTCCTGTTCCTCGGACGTCGGGTCGGGGGTCGCGTCGACAACCTCGATCAGCTGCGGAAATGGCCGGTCGTCCGGATCGATGAGCATCGCCCACATCGTGTGGGTGGAGAAGCCGAGCGGCTCCATGAGGCTCCGCCAGACTTGCTCGAGGTCGGCCTGGCTCCTGATGACCGGTCGGGGTGGTTCGCGGTCGTCGGATTGATGGTTGTCGGGGTCGAGGTTCATGCCGTCCACGGTCCCCGGTCCCGGCCATCGGCGCGAACGGCTGTCCACAGGCTCAGAGGACGCCGGCGATGCGAGCAGGCTCGGCGTACGCCACCGCGAGGGTGGCCACGGTCTCGTGCGCGTTGAGTCCGCTCGGGTTCGGCACCACCCACAGCTCCGCGCCGGCGAAGGGCTCCGGCTGCAGGCCGGGTACGGCGCGGCTTCGCGGCGAACGCCGTGCGGTACGCCGTGATCCCGAGGACCGCGACCACCCGGGGCCGGACCGTGCCCACGAGCTCGGCCAGCCTGCGCCCACCCGTCGCGCAGCTCCTCGGCGTCGAGCTCGTCGGCCCGGGCCGTGGCCCGGCGGACCAGGTTGGTGATGCCGATGCCTCGCGAGCGCAGGTAGTCGCGGTCGGCGTCGTCCATCCCCGCGGCCGGTCGAATCGGGCGGTCGATGATCCCGGACCTGCAGCAGCGCGGGATAGAAGCGGTTGACCGGGTGCGCGAAGTGGGTCTGGGTCGCGGCGGTCCACAGCCCGGGGTTGATGCCGACGAACAGCAGCCGCACGTCGGGGCCGAGCAGGTCGGGCACCAACGGCACCGCGGTACGACTGCGAGCTCGGCGCGGGTGAAGCGGGGCACGGCGAGAGCCTGCCACCCACCGACGAGCGGGAACCGGCCGGCTCCCGCTACCGTCCCATGGACATGCGACGACCTTCTCGGAGTCCTGCTCGCGCACCCTGCTCCTGCTGTCGGCTGCGGCACTGACGACGACGGCGACGACGTCGCGCGGGACGAGGGCGGGGACCAGACGCCGACCCAGAGTCCGACCGAGACCCCGACCGAGGGCCAGACCGTGCCGGACGGCCCGGTCGAGCTTCACGAAGGTCGCCGTGGTCTCCGATCCACGGTCGGCGGTAACGGCTGTCACCGCGAGCCGCCGCCGTGGACGACCGAGGAGCCGATGGCCGGAGTTCGCCGGCCAGTTCGAGGACGACGCGGATGGGCCGAGGCACTCCAGACAGGCGGTCGCCGGCTCCGACGTACCCGACGGAGAGACGCTCGCTCGGGGCCGTGGTCGCCATCGGCTGCGACCCGCTCCGATCGACGTATCAGTCGAGCGAAGTCCGACGCGGGCCTCAGCATCACCGCCGGAAGGTGGACACGACAATCGAGTGCCTGGTGCCGGTCACCAGCGTCGCGCTGGTCGCCGTCGACGCCGCCGTCGTTGAAGCAGCCGGCGTCCAGACCTAGGCACCGGCGCTGGAGCAGCGACCGCCAGACCTACCTGGCCGCGGCGGGCCTGCGGTAGAGGATCGCCAACCCGTCGGCGATCGAGCGCTGGCTGCCGTCGGACGGCGAGTTCAGGACCTTCACCCGGCCGCGGCGGCCTTCTCCGGCCATCGTCGACGAGCCGCCGCCGTCGAAGTTGAGGGCGTCCTCGGCGCCGAGCCTCCGCATCATCCGGGCCAGCTCGACCAGGGTGTAGCCGCGGCTGAAGCTCTGCCGGCCGTCGACGACGAGCAGCAGCAGCCGGCCGTTGTCGCGGTCGATTCCGACGCCGTGCGCGGGTGCATCTCGCGGTCGTCGCTCACCTGGAGCTTCCGGTCGAGCAGCAGGATCGCTCTCGCCGCTGATCGCGAACGGCGGCCTGCCCGGCAGGCGCCACCGCACGGTCGCCGTCGACCCGACCCGCATCTGGCGCAGCGCGTCGGCCCCGGGCCCGCGCCCGATCAGGACCGCGCCGTCCGGATCCGCCGTCCGCTGTCCAGCCGCGGTCCGGTTGGCGACCACCCGCCGTCCTGAACGACGACCATCCGCACGTGCCGGGTCTGGCCGTCGGTGATCCGGTAGCCGTAGGTCCGCCCCCAGTCGGGCGCGTAGATGCCGACGCTGCCCGCCCGGACGCGTGGGCGAGTTCACGTTGGTGACTGCATCTGCGGGTAGCTGGTCGATCCGGGCGTTCAGCTCAGTCGCTGCCGATCCGCGGGACCGCCCGACGAGTGATGGAGAACGCGTTGTTCCAGGTGTAGCCGGGCGGCGTGCAGGAAGCCGCGCTGCCGGTCCCGGCCGACGCCGAGCGGCGCACCGGTGTCGTGGATGTCGAAGAAGCCGCCGTTGATGCCGGCGACGGCGTTGTCGCGGGCCAGCAGGCAGGTCGAGCGGCGCCCGGCTCGGGGACGTACCGGCCACGACGCGTAGTCGACCGAGACCCCGGGCCGGCGCCAGGGTGACCGTGAGCAGGTGCGCGCGGATCCGGCCGCGGCGGTTGGTCTCGGTCCCAGCGCCGGTAGTGCACGCCCGGGGCGACCCGCCAGCCTCGTCTGTTGGACACCCGCGTCCGGCGCAGCCGCGCCGTACGGCATCGGCTCGACCATCTCGCCGTCGATGCCCTCGGACGTCTGGCCGGGCGGACGCTCGTGTCGCGCAGCCGGCCTCCCTGCGCCGCCTGGTCCTCGGGCCGGCCGGGCGGCGTCGTCGGCCGGTCGCCTCGTCGCCGGGATGACCACCGGCGCGACGCCGGCGAGGCGCACAGGCCGGACGGCGATGACCAGCAGCCGGGATGCGAAGCGGCACCGCCTCAGGCTATGTCGGTCACCGGCCGACGACGGGGAGGTGCGCCACCGTGTCCTCGAGCACGACGGCGCCCGGCGTCCGGCTGCCCATCGCCGACGAACGTGTCGCTGAGCGCGGTGGCGATCACGTAGAGCGTCTGGCCCGCCGGTACGTCGACCGCCACCGACGGCAGGGTGATCCGGCGGCGCTCGCCCAGCACCGGGTCGGGCTCGCTGAGCGGCAGCACGTTGTTCTGGACCAGGTGGGCGTCGAGCGGGCGTCGTACCGACGCGCGAGCCCGTAGAACGCCCGGTTGTTCAGGCCGAGCGCGGTCAGCGTGCCGGTGAGGTACGGCGACCCGGCGATCCGGATCGGCCCCTCCGCGACCGGGAACGCGATCGGGGCGCCCACGGCGCTCGGTCGTGGCGACCGTGCCGACGTCGTACGCCGCGTTCGGCCGGCGACCGAGCCGACGGTGGTGCAGGTGCTGTCCGGCGTGGCCAGGTGGAAGCGGCCGTAGCCGCTGCAGGCCGGTGTCGCGGCCCTTGAGCTTCTCGTTCATGAACCGCAGCGCGAGGTCGGCGAAGGTGCCGCCGGCGAGCCGCTCGCTGCACGGGTCGGAGGTGACCGTCGACGCCCTGCGGCAGCACCGACGGCAGCACGTGGCCGCCGTTGTAGGCGACGAAGATGCTCTCCCTGCGGGCGGACCGCGGTGAGCGCGTGCCGCCAGTTGGCGAGGCCCTGCTGGAGGTTGAACAGCGAGTCGGTCGTGCCCTGGCCGAACAGCACCGGGATGTCGAGCCGGCGGCCGTGGTCGACGTGCCACTTCGGGCCGTTCTTCCTGAAGAACGCGACCATGTTCTCGGTGCCCGGGATCGACCCGTCCGGCCACGTGCCGGTGGCGGCGCCCTCGACGAGTGCCTTGTAGACCGTGCGGCGGCAGCGAGTCGGACGGCAGCCGCGGCGGCGCTGAGCGCGAGCGCCCACTCGGTGCGGACGACGCCCTCGGGCGCCAGGCTCTGGTTGAGGTCGAACCACGTGATCTCGGGGGCGAGCGCGTCGAAGACCGGCTTGCCCTGGTGCGCAGCGACTCGAACGCCGCCAGGAACTGGTAGCCGCCGCCGTAGCTGCCGCCGATCGCGCCCAGCCGCGGGTCGCCCGGGCCCGTCCTGCTTCACCCAGGGCAGGCTCGCGATCAGCGCGATCAGGCGGCGCACGTCGTGGCCCTCGTAGGCCGGGTTCTCGACGTGGGCCTGCCCGCCGCTCTCGCCGAAGCCGCGCTGGTCGAACGACAGCACGCCGTACCCCGCGTCCAGCCACTTCTGGAACGACGCCGGGTCGGTGGTCCGCGAGCCGCCCCAGCCGTGGCTGTGCATGATCATCGGCACCCGGTGCCGCGCGGTCGGCGCCGGCCGGGCGGAAGAGCGAGTAGCAGATCTTGACCGGCGCGGTGCTGCCCGGCTCGGGCACGCTGGCGAGGCAGCCGTTGGTGACCGTGGCGGCCTTCGCGGCGGCCGTGGGCTGGCGGGGCGAGCGCCGAGAGTGCAGCACGGCGGCGCGGCGGCCAGCGACGGCACCTGCGACGAGGGCGATGCGGAACCTCATGCCGTATCAACCGCGGGCCGTGTCACGCGTGTTGTCGGTCACCGATCGGCGCCAGCGACTAGCATCCGGCACGTGGGCAGCCGTGGAACACCTTCGTCGAGGGCGACAACCTCGAGGTGCTCGCCACCCTCGACGCGGCAGCGTCGACCTGGTCTACATCGACCCGCCGTACAACACCGGCAACGACTTCGCCTACCGCGACGACTTCCGCACGGCGCCGGGTCGGCAGCCGCGCCACCCGGCACGAGGCGTGGGTGGCGATGATGCGGCCGCGGCTGGAGGCGGCGCGGCGGGTGCTGCCGCGAGACCGGCGCGATCTTCGTCAGCATCGACGACAACGAGGTCGGCCCACCTGCGGCTGCTGATGGACGAGGTGTTCGGCGAGCCGAACTTCCTCGCCCAGATCGTGGTCAACCTCAACGCCAAGGGCCGCCAGCTCGGCGACGGGCTTCGCGACCAGCCACGAGTACCTCCTCGTCTACGCCAGGGACGCCGCCGCGTGCGTGCTCGACGCCAGCAGCACCGACGACCGTCGACGAGCGCGACTTCCCGCTGACGCGACGCCGACGGCCGCCGCTACCGGCACCTGCCGCTGCGCAACACCAACAAGAAGTTCAACCCGGTCACCGCGCGCACCCTGCACTTCCCGGTGTGGGGCGACCCCGGCGACCGGCCGGGTGCGCGACGGCGCCGTTCGACGGGCGCGGTCGAGGTCGAGCCGGTGTTCGGCGACGGCCCGCCGGCGGTGTGGCGCTGGAGCCGGCCGCGGATCGACGAGCGGCCCGACGACCTGGTGTGCCGGCGTGGTCAAGGGCAGGCTCGGCGAGCGGGTCGACGTGTTCCAGAAGGACTGGCTGCACGCCGGACCGCCGCAAGAAGCTGCGCACGATCTGGCTGGCCGAGGAGATCGGCTCCACCGACACCGCGGTGGCCGAGCTCAAGGAGATCGTCGGCCACGTCTTCGAGTCGCCGAAGCCGACCGGCCTGATCCGCCGGATCCTGGGGACCATGCCCGACGACGTGGTGGTGCTCGACTTCTTCGCCGGCAGCGGCACGACGGGGCACGCGGTCGCGCTGCAGAACGCCGAGGACGGCGGCACCCGCGCACTGCCTGTGCATCAACTCCGCCGAGCCGACCCGCGCCGGCTCCAACGCCCGCTCGGCCGGGCTGGTGACGGTCGCCGACATCACCCGCGCCCGGCTGGCGGCGGTCGCCGAGACGGTCGGTGGCGGCCTCGACGTCGCCAAGTGCGAGGACTGACCGCATGAGCAAGCGCGTCGCCCTGGTCACCGGCGGGTCCAGCGGCATCGGGGAGGCAGACCGCCCTGCGGCTGCGGAGGCCGGCTTCGAGGTGTACGCCGTGGCCCGCCGGGTCGACCGGATGGCGGCGCCTGGAGCAGGCGCGGCGTCGACGGTCTTCGGGATGGACGTCACCGACGACGAGTCGATGGTCGCCGGCGTCCAGCGGATCATCGACGAGCACGGGCGGATCGACGTACTCGTCAACAACGCCGGGTACGGCTCCTACGGCGCGGTCGAGGACGTCCCGATCGACGAGGCCCGACGCCAGTTCGAGGTCAACGTCTTCGGCCTGGCCCGGCTGACCCAGCTGGTCACGCCGCACATGCGCGGCCGCAGGCGAGTCGCGGCCGGATCATCAACATCTCCTCCATCGGCGGGAAGTTCTACGAGCCGCTGGGCGCGTGGTACCACGCCACCAAGTTCGCGGTGGAGGGCTTCAGCGACAGCCTGCGGGTCGAGCTCGCGCCGTTCGGGATCGACGTGGTGATCATCGAGCCCGGCGCCGATCCGCACCGAGTGGAACGAGATCTCCCGCGAGAGCCTGCGTCGAGACCAGCGCCGGCGGCGCCTACGAGGAGATGGCCGGCAAGGTGCGCCAGGCGTGCTGGAGAGCGCGGACAACCGGCATGCCGTGTCCAGCGGGCCCGGCGCCGTCGCCCGAAGATGGTCGTGAAGGCGGCGCCGCGCGAACACCCCGCGAGCGCGCTACCCGGTCGGCCGCGGCGCCGGCACGATCGTGCGCCGCGCGTCGGCTGCTGCCCGACGCGGCGTTCGACGACGTGCGTCAAGGCCGTCTGCTACCTGCGCTGAGGATCGTCCGGACTAGATGCCGGCGGCCTTCTCGAGCGCGGCCACCTCGTCGTCGAGGTAGGTCAGCAGCCGCTGCAGGTGCGGGACGGTCCGGCGGCAGCCGGTCAGCCCGAAGCACATCTTGCCGTCGTACGACGTGCAGGTGATGTTGAGCGCCATCCCGTTGATCGGGATCGACAGCGGGTAGGTGCCGAGCAGCTGGGCGCCGTTCCAGTAGTGGGTGCGTGCGCGGGCCGGGGACGTTGCTGATGATCAGGTTGTACGGCGGCCGCACGACGCCCTGCATCCGCAGCATCGGGGTGAGGATCGCCGGCGCCTGGCCGATGGCGCTCATCGCGAGGATCTGCACCGGCGTCATCGACGACAGTCGCCTCCTTGCCGTCGCGCATCGAGTGGTGGATCGCGTGCAGCCGGTCGGCCGGGTCGGCGAGGTCGGTGCCGAGCTTGACCATGACCGAGCCGACCGCGTTGCCGCCCTCGGCGGAGGCGAGGTGCGACTGCTTGGCCTTGAGCCCGACCGGCACCATCGACACCAGCGTCGCTGTCGGGCAGCGCGTCGAGCTCGAGCAGGTAGGTGCGCATCGCGCCGCTGCACATCGCCAGCACCACGTCGTTGATGGTGGTGCCCGGTCGCCTTGCCGATCGCGCGCAGCCGCTCGATCGGCCAGTCCTGGGCGGCGAACCGCCGGGAGCCGGTGATTTGCTGGTTGAGGATCGTGCGCGGGGCGTAGAGGGAGAGCGGCGGACGTCTCGTTGCGGATCGCCCTTGCTGAGCGTCCTGACCAGCGCGCCGGGCATGCCGGCGGCCTCGGCGGTGATCCCCATCGCGGTGCGCAGCGCCTGCGACCGGGCACCTCGAGCGGCGCTCGGTCTCCGCTCCGCGCGGTTGGTGCGCCCGGTCGGTCTCGGGCTGCGCGCCCCAGGGCGCCGGCATGTCGCGCTGGTCGGGGTCGGTGCTCAGCGACGCTCTGCGAGCAGCCGCATCGCCGAGATCGCCGTCGACGAGGGCGTGGTGGGTCTTGGTGTACATCGCGACCCGGCCGTCGCGCAGTCCCTCGATGACGTGCGCCTCCCACAGCGGCCGCTCCCAGGCCAGCCGGGTGCTGTGCAGCCGGGAGCAGAGCTCGAGCAGCTCGCGGACCCGCCCCGGCTTGGGCAGCGCGCTGTGGCGGACGTGGTGCTCGATGTCGAACTGCTCGTCCGGCCGCCACACCAGCTGCCCGGCGGTCCTGAGCGAGCGGTGGGGATGCTTGAGGAACAGCGGCGCGATCTCCTCGACGTCGCGCATCTCCTCGTACATCTCGCGCACGTAGCCGCGGCCCGCGCCCTCCGGCTTCTTGAACAGCTGGAGGCCGCCGACGTGCATCGGCATGTTGCGGTTCTCGGCGAGCAGGAACGCGGCCGCCGTCGGATCGATCGGGGAGACCACGTCTGCGCACCTTCCCGTCGGGCGTCCGATCCTTGCCGCCTGAGCCGGGGCGGCCACAAGTGGAACAGCTCGGCGAACTGTGCGGGACGTCCCGGCGCGCCTCTTCCCTTCAGGTCCGATCAGCGGCGCGGTGCTCAGGCACGGGTCGTCGACCAGGACCGTTCATCTCGGGAGTGTCCATGTCGTTGCCCAGCACGCTCCGCCGTACCCTCACCGCCCTGGCGCTCGCCTGCGGTCTGGTCGCGGTACCCGCCGCCGCCCACGCCGAGACCTACTCCGCTCCGTTCCTGACCGCGATCGCCGACCTGCCCGTCGGCGACGGAGGTCCGCACCGGCTACGACCGCGACCTGTTCCCGCACTGGGTCGACGCCGACGGCGACGGCTGCAGCACCCGCAACGAGGTGCTGATCTCGGAGGCCGACGACCCGGTGACCGTCGGGCCGGGCTGCTCGCTGTCGGGCGGTCGCTGGTTCTCCTACTACGACCGGGTGTCCTGGACCGACCCCGGCCGACGTCGACATCGACCACATGGTGCCCGCTGGCCGAGGCCTGGGACTCGGGAGCGCGGCACCTGGACGACCTCGGTGCGTCAGTCGCTACGCCAACGACCTCGGCGACTCCCGCTCGCTGGTCGGCGTCACCGACGACGTCAACCAGGCCAAGGGCGACCAGGACCCGCGCGACGTGGATGCCGACCTACGACAAGTGCCGCTACCTGCGCGAGTGGGTGGCGGTGAAGCACCGCTGGCGGCTGACCGTCGACAGCGCCGAGAAGAGCGCGCTGCAGCTCGCTGGCGTCCGGCTGCACGCAACACCACGATCACGGTGACCCTGGCTCGCTGAGACCGTCCTTGTCGAGTGGGGTCCTGCTGGCCATTGTTCGCACACAGGCGGACGTCGGTCAGCCCCCTCCACAGGTCCCGCTCCGTCCGAGCGAACCGTCCCCGCACCTTCCTAGCGTCGGCGCCGCGCCGGATGGACCGGCGCAGGCAGACGAGGGGAAGACGACATGAGGAAGTACGTCGCGAGCGTGGTCGTCGCGGCCGTCGCCATGGTGGCCGCGGGCGTCGGCACGGCGCTGGCCCAGGGTCGGGGATGCGCACGCCAGGTGGGTGCCTCCGGACGACACGATCGTCGAGGTCACGCGGCAACGCCGCGGAGGGCTTCGGGATCCAGCCACTACGACGGCAGCGGCGCTGTTCCCGCCGACCGACTCCGAGGCGCGGGCGGAGTGCAGCGAGTACGACACGCGGATCGCAGCGGGTCCGCTGCCGGACCGAGGTCCGCACCTGGTACCGCGACCTGGCCGCCACGAAGCACGCGCTGCGCTGGGCCCGTCAGAGCCGGTGAACGCGGCTCCTCGGCCGCGGCGGGCCGCCCGGCGTCGCGCTCTGGCAGGATCGAGGCATGGAGGCCGCTCCGCTCGACCGCGTGCTGGCGCCGGAGCCGGACGTCGATGACGCCGCGGGTGGCGCGGCTGCGGCTCGAAGTCTGGCAGATCGGCCAGTGCGCCCTCGCGGCGGGCGTGGCCTGGTTCATCGCGGCCGGACCTGCTCGGCCACCCGTCGCCGTTCTTCGCGCCGATCGCCGCGGTGGTCAGCCTCGGCACCTCCTACGGCCAGCGGCTGCGGCGGGTGCTCGAGGTGACGATCGGGGTCGCGCTCGGTGTGTTCGTCGGCGACCTGCTCGTGCTCGAGCTCGGCGTCGGGTGGTGGCAGCTGGCGCTGATCGTGGCGCTGGCGATGTCGGTCGCGTTCCTGCTCGACGGCGGCCAGCTGCTGGTGACCCAGGCGGCGGTGCAGTCGATCGTGGTGGCCGCGCTGGTGCCCGACCCGGACGAGGCGCTGATCCGCTGGACCGACGCGCTGATCGGTGGCGCGGTGGCGCTGGTCGCGGCGACGGTGGTGCCCGGCGGCGCCGCTGCGGCGGCCGCGCGAGCAGGCGGCCGTGGTGGTCCGCAAGATCGGCGGACCTGCTGCGAGCCGCCGCCGACGTGATGGTCGACGGCGAGATCGAGCCCGCGCTGGAGCTGCTGGCCGACGCGCGATCCACCGACCACCTGATCCGCGAGCTGCAGGCCGCGGCCGACGAGGGCATGGACGTGGTCGCGTCCTCGCCGTTCCGGGTGCGGCACCGCGGCCAGCATGCGCCGGATGGTCGAGCTGGTCGACCCGCTCGACCGCGCCCTGCGCAGCACCCGGGTCCTGGTCCGGCACACCGCGGTCGCGGCCTACCACCGGACGGCCGGTGCCGCCGGCCTACGCCGTCGCTCTGCAGGGAGCTGGCGGAGGCCGTCGACGTGATCGTCGAGGAGCTGGCCGCCAACCGGATGGCCGTGGCGGCGCGGCCCGCCGCTGCTCGAGGTCGGCGAGGCCACCGGCCGGGTCGAGCGCTCCGAGGTGCTGGCCGCCGAGGTGATCCTGGCCCAGATCCGGTCGGTGATCGTCGACCTGCTGCTGCTCACCGGGCTCGACCAGCTCGAGTCCACCGACGCGCTGCCGCCGCCGCGTTGACTCCGCTGAACGACTCCACTGGCGACCCCGTTGGGGCGCTCCCACCTAGAGGGAGTCTCTGAGCTCCTGGACGACCGAGTCCACCACTGCGACCAGGTCGCCACCCGAGTCGTGGGCGACCTGCCGCTGGCGCTGGTACGACGCCCCGACCCGCGGGATGTCGGCCACGGCGGCTAGTTCGTCGGTGCAGCCCAGTCGGCGGGCGACCGGGGCCAGCTGCTCCAGCAGGTCGGCCAGGTCCTCCGTCACCAGCCGTTCGCGGCACCCCGCATCGAGGATGACCTCGGCGTCCAGGCCGTACCGCGCGGCCCGCCACTTGTTCTCCTGGACGTGCCACGGCGGCATCGTCGCGAGCCGCTCCCCGCCGGCGAGCCGCTGGTCGAGGTCGACCACGAGGCAGTGCACGAGGGCCACGATCGGCGCGAGCTCCCGCAGGTTGGAGACGCCGTCGCAGACCCGGTGCTCGATGGTGCCGAGGTGGGCCGACGGGCGCAGGTCCCAGCGGATATCGGCCAGGTCCTCGATCACGCCGGTCGTGTACTGGTCCTGGGCGAAGGCCTCGTACTCCGCCCAGCTCTCGAAGTGGAAGGGCAGTCCGGCAGTCGGCAGCTGCTGGAACATCATCGCCCGGGTCGAGGCGTAGCCCGTGTCGGTGCCGGCCCATACCGGCGACGACGCGGACAGGGCCTGCAGGTGCGGGTAGGTGTTGAGCAGGGCCGTCATCACCGGCATCACCCGGTCGACCTCGGGCATGCCCACGTGCACGTGGACGCCCCAGATCAGCATCTGCCGGCCCCACCACTGGGTGCGGTTGATCAGCTCCTCGTAGCGGTGTCCGGGCGTGAGCACCTGGGAGGACCAGACGGCGAAGGGGTGGGTGCCGGCCCCGAACAGGTCGACGCCGACTTCGTCGGCGGCGGGCACCACCACGTCGAGCGTCTCCCGGATGTCGGCCATCGCCTCGCCGACGGTCTCGCACACCCCGGTGACCACCTCGACGGTGTTGCGCAGCAGCTCCTGGTGGAGCCGGCTCGGGTCGGAGAGCTTCGGCCGGACCGCCTCGAAGAGGTCGGCCGCCGAGTTGGCGAGGTCCCGGCTCTCCTGGTCGACGAGCGCGAACTCCCACTCGACGCCGAGGCTCGGACCCGGCGAGGCGTGGAAGTCGATGTGCACGCTGCTCAGTCTGGGGGCAGCAGGTCCAGCCACGGAAGATGCGTTCGTCCGTCGAACGGCGCGGTCTCGGCGAGCAGGGCTGCCCGCACGCGGTCACAGGACCGCTTCGCGAGGGCCACGACGTCGTCGGGATAGCCGAACGCCGCGCGGTGCTCGGCGAACTCGTCCTCGTCGTCGACCCAGACCCGGCCGCTGTTGCCGCGGACGACGTCGAGGTCGAGGTCGGTCGCGGCCAGGGTGTCCCCACCGGGGTCGGAGCGCCAGACCGGGGGCGTCGTCATGTCGACGTACACCCGCACCTGGCCGCCCTCGGCGTGGAAGGTCGCCAACCACCCGCGGTCCTCGTCGAGCCCGGGGGCGGGGGAGAGCCCGACCTGCGGAACGGGGGCGACGTAGGTCGCTCCGGGCCGGTTCATGACCGTGCCGGCCTTGATTCCGCACCAGTCACCGTGCTCGTCGCTGCCGAGGAAGACCGCGTCGAACTCCCAGTGCGGGCGGGCACCCCACTTGGTCATCACGAACCGCACGGGGGAGCCGGGCGCCGGGGTCACCGGGCCTGTCTACCAGCCCGCTGCGCAGGCGGTCACCGCGTCAGCCGCGACGCGCAGACCGTCAGACGACCTTGGCGGGGAGCACCCGCTTCGAGACGCGGGCCACCAGGTCCTGGTAGCGGGACCCGGTCAGCTTGGCGAGGTGGTGCAGGGCGTGGGCATCGAGCCCGACGAGCACCCGGGCCTTGTCGGCCAGGACGCCCTTGACGATGATCTCCGCCGCCCGCTCGGGGGACATCGTGGCGAGCTTCTCGTCGAAGAGCCGGGCGGTCGCCTCCTTGTCCTCGTGTGCGGAGACCCGGGCGTTGCGGGCGATCGCGGTCTTGATCCCGCCGGGGTGCACGGCCGTGACGCCGACCGGGTGTCCGGCGACGAGCATCTCCTCGCGCAGGGCTTCGGTCAGCCCGCGGACGGCGTACTTCGTCGCGTTGTACGCGCTCTGGCCCGGCATCGAGATCAGCCCGAAGAGCGAGGAGATGTTCACGACGTGACCGTCCCCCGAGGCGATCAGGTGCGGCAGGAACTCCTTGGTGCCGTGGACGACGCCCCAGAAGTTGACCCCGACGATCCAGTCCAGGTCGTCGTAGGCCAGGTCGTCGAGGTTCCCGGCGAGGGCGACGCCGGCGTTGTTGACCACGACGTTGGCCCGGCCGAAGTGCTCCACGACCGTGGCGGCGTACGCCGCGAACGCCGCGCGGTCGGCCACGTCGAGGAGGTCGGAGCGGACCTCGCGGGCACCGGCGTTCTTGGCCAGGTCGACGGTCTCGGCCAGGCCGTCCTCGTCGACGTCGGAGAGGGCGAGCAGGGCGCCCCTGCCGGCGACGTTCTGCGCCAGGGCGCGGCCGATGCCGGAGCCGGCTCCGGTGATGACGACCACCTTGTTGTCGAACGTCTTCATGCCGACACCTCCTGTCGCGGTGCGTCTGTGGCGCGGGCGGTCACGTCGTACGCCGTGTCGTCGAACCGCGAGAGTAGCCCGCGGAAGGTGAACGTGCTGCGCGGCCACAGGACGGTGTTCTTGCCGTGCTCGTCGAGGTACCAGCTCGCGCAGCCGCCGGTGTTCCAGACCGTGCGCCGCATCCGGCGCTGGATGTCGGCGTTCCAGTGCTGCTGCGCCTCGAGGGTCGGTTCCAAGGTCGCGTAGTGGTCACGGCGCATGGCCTTCAGCGCGTCGCGGATGTAGGCGACCTGGGACTCGATGATGAACACCATGCTCGAGTGGCCGAGACCGGTGTTGGGGCCGACGACGAGGAAGAGGTTGGGGAAGCCGTGCACCGTGGTGCCCTTGTAGCCCGCCATCCCGGTGTCCCTCCAGGTGTCGGCGAGGCTGAGCCCGTCGCGGCCGCGGATCCGCTCGGCGATGGGGAGGTCCGTGGTGTGGAAGCCGGTGGCCACGACCAGGACGTCGGTCGGCCGCTCGACGCCGTCTGAGGTCACCACGGCGTCGCCGGTGATCTTCGCGATCGGCTCGGTCACGAGGTCGACGTTGGCGGAGTCGATGGCCGGGTAGTAGTCGTTCGAGATCAGGATCCGCTTGCACCCGATCCGGAACGTGGGAGTGACCTTCGCACGCAGCCCGGGATCGGAGATGCCCTTCGCGATGTTCGAGAGCGCGATCTTCTTGGCGGGCAGGGCGAGCCTGGGCTGAAGGGTGAAGCCGGGCACGTAGGACTCCCGACCCCAGTAGATGCCGGTCCGGTAGAGCCTCTGGACGGCCGGGAATCTCCGGAACAGGTGGCGCTCGAGGCGGGTGTAGGTCCGGTCGTGACGCGGCATCACGTAGGGCGCCGTGCGCTGGTAGACGTCGAGGTGACCGACGACCTTCTGCAGCTCAGGGACGATCTGGATCGCCGAGGCTCCGGTGCCGATCACGGCCACCCGCTTGCCCGCCAGGTGGACGTCGTGGTTCCAGCGGGCGGAGTGGAAGATCTCACCCTGGAAGCCGTCGCTGCCGTCGATCGCGGGCAGCTTGGGGGCCGACAGCCCGCCGGCGCCGGAGATCAGGGTGGTCGCGGTCCAGGTCTGCTCCTCCACGGCTCCCGCCCCGTCCGTCGTCCGGGTCCGGACCGCCCAGTGCCGGGCGGTGTCGTCCCAGTCCGCGCCCAGCACCTCGGTGTCGAACACGAACCGGTCCAGCACGCCCGATCCGGCGGCGACCTTCCGGAGGTAGGCCTGGATCTCCGGCTGTGGCGAGAAGGACATCGACCAGTCCGGGTTGGGCGCGAAGGAGAAGGAGTACAGCTGACTCGGGACGTCGCAGGCCGCTCCAGGGTAGGTGTTGTCACGCCAGGTGCCGCCGACGTCGGAGCCCTTCTCGACGACGACGAAGTCGGTCTCGCCGTCCTCCTGCAGCTTGATGGCCGTGCAGAGCCCGGCGAAGCCGGCGCCGACCACGAAGTGGTCCACGTGCCCGCTGGGTCTCCGGCCGGGCGTCCTGCTTGGCCTCCTGCTGGTGGTCATGTCGCCACGCTATTGGCGTTATTGAACAGATGTCAATAGACTCCCACCCGTGACGAGCCCCACACGCACCCGACTGGCCCCCGACCAGCGGCGAACCCAGCTGCTCGACATCGGCGTGAGCCTGCTCGCGACCCGGTCGCTCGACGAGCTGACCATCGACGTCCTGGCCGAGGAGGCCGGGACCTCGCGCGGCCTGCTCTACCACTACTTCGGCAACAAGCACGCGTTCCGCGAGGCCGTCGTACGCCGTGCGGTCGACGACCTGATCGCCCGGACCGCGCCTCCGGCGGGTGGCGAGCCGCTCGAGCGCCTGCTCGCGTCCGTCGCGGCGTACGTCGACTACGTGGTGACCAACTACGAGGGCTACGTCTCGATCGTCCGCGGGGCTGCCGGGGGCAACGAGTCCCTGCGCCGGCTCTACGAGGAGGCGCGGACGGCGTTGACCGACCGGATCTTCACCGAGGACGCCCAGGGCGAGATCATCCCGGACACCCCGGCCGCGCGCCTCATGGTGCGTGGCTGGGCCGCGATGTCCGAGGAGCTGGTCCTCACGTGGGTCGCCGATCCCGGTGGGGTGACGCAAGACCAGCTGCTCGGGGCCCTGGCCGCGTCGCTGCCGGCGGTGGTGGAGGTTCTCCACTGACCCGGCCCGACCGGTCTCGTGGGGCCTGACATCATGTCGGCCATGACCGTCGACTCGGAACGGGCGCCGTACGTCGGTGCCCGTGCCTGCGCCGCGACGGTTCTGATCATGGCGGGCGCGATCACGGCGCACACGTGGGCGGGCGGTTCCGTCCCGGGGGCGCCGGAGCTCCTGGCCCTGACCGGGGTGGTGCTGTCGACCGGGTTGCTCTTCCTCCGCGGTGCCCTGAGCTGGCGGGTACTGCTGCCCGTGGTGCTCGTCGCGCAGGCGGGACTCCACGCGGCCTTCGGTCAGCTGGACGCCACCGCGTCGCATGTCGGCCATGCCGGACATGCCGGGCATGCCGCGATGAATGCCGACCCCGCGCAGTGGCCGTGGCAGATGCTGGCCGCCCACCTGGTCAGCACGGCGCTCACGGCTCTGGCCTGGGGTGCCTGCGACCGCGCCGCACGCGCGATCATCACCCTGTTCGACGCTTGGACGTCCTACGCCGGGGGCCGTCGCGACGCCCGACTGGCTCCGCGGCCGGCCCTGGTGGTCCCCGAGCTGACCGGTCTCGTGGCCACCCCGCGACGCGGCCCTCCGGTGGTCCTGGGCCGCGCCTGACCCGGACCGGGGTCGGGTGCCGCACGCCGGCTCCCCAGGTCGACCCCGTCCGAAACACCAGGCGCCTGCCTGCTCCAAACACCGGAGGAACGTCATGTCCATCCGCCGTACCGCCGCGCGCCTGTGCGCGGTCCCCGTCGGCCGCCGCGACCCTCGCTCTCGCCACGGTGTCGCCGGCCGAGCGCCCATGTGTCGCGGCACTCCGTCGGACGCAGCGGCCGGCGCGTTCACGATCCTCACCATGAGCGTCCCGCACGGCTGCGACGGATCGCCGACCACGAAGGTCGAGATCCAGATTCCAGAGTCGGTGCTCTCGGTCACGCCGACGCGCAACCCGTTCTACGACGTCGAAGTCCACGATCGAGCAGCTCGACGAGCCGGTCACCGACGCCCACGGCAACGAGATCACCGAGCGCACGGCGAGCGTCGTCTACACCGCGAACACCCCGCTGCCCGACGGCCAGCGGGACACCTTCGAGCTGTCGTTCCAGGTCCCGGACGCCGAGGGCGAGACGCTCGCGTTCCCGACGATCCAGACCTGCGAGCAGGGGGAGACCGGCTGGGTCGAGGTGCCCGGCCGAGGGCCAGGACGCCGAGGAGCTCGAGCACCCGGCGCCGGCGTTCGAGATCCTGCCGGCCTCCGCCGAGGACGGCCCACGACGCCGGACGGACAGCGCGTCCGCCGAGGAGGCCTCGGACGACGACCCGAGCAGCCGCGCGACCAGCGAGTCCAGCGAGGCCGCGGCGGAGCCGACGACTCCGACGCGCTCGGCTGGGCCGGCCTCGTCGCCGGGCGTGCTCGGGCTGGTGGCGGGCGGCATCGCCCTCGTCCGACTCCGGAACCGGCGCAACCCCGCGTGACCCGGACCCGGCGACCGGCGCGGTGGCGCCAGCCTGTCCGGCTGTCCGTCACCGCGCTGGTCGCCGCGCTCTTCGCCGCCTCGCCGTCCTGGTCACGGCGGCGCCGGCGGCGGCGCACGCCGAACTGATCGCCAGTCCGACCCGGCGACGGCGCGTCCTCCCGAGGCGCCGTCCGACGTGACGCTGACGTTCAACGAGACCGGTCCGGCTGACCGCGCAGCGAGATCACCGTCTACGACGCCGACGGCGGGTCGTGGACTCGGAGTCCGACCGTCCTCGGGCGAGACCGTCACCGTCGACCTGCCGGACGCGGCCGACCTCGGCCGCGGCACGTACGTCGTCGGCTGGTACGTGCGTCTCCGCGGACGGGCACCCGATCTCGGGGTCACTCAGCGTTCTCGGTGGGCGAGCCGAGCGACGAGGTCGCCGCGCCGCCGCCACCGCCGTCGTCCTCCCGGACGTCACGGTGGCCCAGGGCGTGATCGCCGGCGCGACCTACCTGGGCCTCCTCGTCGCCGCAGGGCTGGCCGGCTTCGTGCGTCGCTCGTGCTGCCCGTCCAGTACGCCGGTGAACGGGTGCGATCGCGGATCCGGCACGTCGTCCGGATCGGCGGCTCTGTCGCCGCCACCGCCGGGCTCCTGCAGGTCCCGCGTGGCGTCCGGCGTACGCACAGGGCGGCGAGCTCTCCGACGCCTCGGCCCCGCTTCGACGCGGGACTGGTCACCAACGAGATCGTCTCCGCCGTCCTGCTGCTCCTCGGGCTGGGCGGTCTCGCTCGCCTCACGAGCGACCGCCCGCCCGAACCCGAGCGGCGCGTCGTGCTGCTGGCCGCGGCCGCCGCTCGCCGTCGCCTCGCCCGGCCGTCGTCGGCCACACCCGCGCCTACGAGCCGGAGCCGCTGCTCCTGGTCACCGACGTCCGTGCACCTCGTGGCCGGCGCGGTCTGGCTCGGCGGGCTGGTCGGGCTGGTCCTCACCCTGCGGCGCTGGCGGGCCGGGAGCGGCTTGCCGCCGCGCACGCTGGCCAGGTTCTCCACGCTGGCGCGCGGGCCTGCTGCTCGCGGTCGCGGTCGCCGGAGCCGTCCTCGCCTGGCGGATCCTCGGCTCCTGGTCCGGCTTCGTCGACACGACGTACGGCGTCCTCCTGCTGGTCAAGATCGGCCTCGCCGCTGGTCGTGGCGGCGCTCGCCGCCTGGAACCGCTTCCGGCTGCTGCCCCGGGTCCGTGCCGCGGCCGGGTTCGCCGACCGCGGGCGCGCGGCCGCGCACCTCGACCCGCACGGTCGCCGCCGAGGCGCTGCTGCTCGTCGGCGCTGCTGGGCGTCACCGGGTTCCTCGTCAACCAGTCGCCGCGCCCCGCCCCCGTCGAGGTGCCGCCCGGGCAGCACCGGCGTCAGGACGGCGAGCTCGGAGACCTCGGGTGCTCGCCGCTCATGTCCCCGCGGGAGCGTGGCCCCAACACGGTGCTCGTGCAGGTCCAGGACGCGAACGGCGAGCCGGTCGAGCCGCCGCGGGCACCCGAGGTGCAGGTGCGCTCGGCCGACCTCGACCTCGGCGCGTGCCGGTCACCCACACCGACGCCGGCACCTATCGCGCCGACGTGCTGCTCCCGAGCGCCGGGACGTGGGAGGTGCAGGTCAGCCTGCGCCAGTCAGCAAGTTCGAGAGCCCGGTGACGACGGTCCGGTTCGAGGTGGCCGACGTCAGGTGACGGTGAGCTCGGTGGGCACCGTGTGGAGGTACCCGTCGACGCGCACCTGCACGAACAGCCGGTAGTGACCGGCCTGCTCGATCTCGGAGTGGAAGGTCAGCTCGGTGCCGTCCTCGGTCACGTCGGGCGCAGACAGCGGATGCAGGTGCAGCATCGAGCCGGTCTCGTGCTGGAAGCCGGTCACGTGGCCGTACGTGCCCAGGTAGGTGTCGAGGAGGACGGGACGGTCCCGGGCGTCGCGGATCATCAGCCGGAGCCTCCCGTCGGGGCCGACCCGCGGCTCCTGGGTGACCTCGACGCGCACCACGGGGTCGAGGTCCGAGACGGGTGTCGCCGCATGCCCGCCGGTCTCGTCCGCCCCTGCCACGTCCGCGCCGTCGGTCACCGCGACCGTCCGGCCCAGGATGACGTGGTCGCCGTTCCCGCCGGCGTCCTCGGCGACGAACTCGGCGATCACCCGGTAGCGCCCGGTGCTCGGCAGCGACACCGGCGCCGTCCAGGTGCCGTCGGCGGCCATGGTGGGGTGCAGGTGCCGGAAGACGGACAGGTCCTCGCGGACGACGTACAGGTGGAGCTCCTTGGTCTGCTCGACCAGGAAGGCCTGTCTGCGCCCGGCCCCGGAACGTGTCGATGCGGAAGCTCGACGTCACCGGTCTTGCCGGCGCGTGTCCGGGAGCCGGACGTCGGCCAGGCGTGTAGCCCACCTCATAGGCGTTGGTCCCGTCACCGACCGGGAGGGAGACCATGGCACCCCCGGTGTGCGTGTGCCCTCCGCCAGCTGCAGGATCCGGCTCCGAGGTGCATCCGGCGAGGATCGGCGCGAGCAGGACGGCCAGCAGGACAGCAATCAGGACTGGGAGCACGACAACGTGCCGAGCCACGGCGGAGCGCACCATGCGCCCAGTGTGCCGGGGCCAATCCAACGGCAGGGTGACGGGCCCAGTGACGGGCCCAGTGACGGGCCCAGTGCCGGGTCCTGGGTGGGACGGGTCATCCCGTCGAGCGGCCACCCGCCCGGCAGGCACAATGGGTCGCATCATGTCCGGGCCCCCGACCAGCACGCCGCATGCCCGGGTGCCGGCGATCAGCTACCCGCCGGAGCTGCCGGTCACCCAGCGCCGCGACGACATCGCCGCAGCGATCCGGGACCACCAGGTCGTGGTCGTCGCCGGCGAGACCGGTTCCGGGAAGACGACCCAGCTGCCGAAGATCTGCCTCGAGCTGGGCCGGGGCCGCACGCAGCTGATCGGGCACACCCAGCCCCGCCGGATCGCGGCCCGGTCGGTCGCGGAGCGGATCGCCGAGGAGCTCGGCACCGAGCTGGGCGACCTGGTCGGCTACCAGGTGCGGTTCACCGACCAGACGTCGCGCAGCAGCCGGCTGAAGCTGATGACCGACGGCATCCTGCTCGCCGAGCTGCAGCGCGACCGGCAGCTGCGGAAGTACGACACGATCATCATCGACGAGGCGCACGAGCGGAGCCTCAACATCGACTTCCTGCTCGGCTACCTCAATCGGCTGCTGCCGAAGCGGCCGGACCTGAAGCTCATCATCACCTCCGCGACCATCGACCCCGAGCGGTTCGCACGCCACTTCGCAGATCGGCGAGGGAAACCGGCGCCGATCGTCGAGGTCTCCGGCCGGACGTACCCCGTCGAGGTCCGCTACCGCCCGCTGGTCGAGCTCCCCGAGGAGGACGAGGAGGGCGAGGCGGTCGTCCGCGACCAGACCGAGGCGATCGTCGACGCGGTCCGGGAGCTCTCGGCCGAGGGACCCGGCGACATCCTGGTGTTCCTGCCCGGCGAGCGGGAGATCCGCGACACCGCCGACGTGCTGGGGGATCTGGATCACCGCGGGAAGGTCGAGGTCGTGCCGCTCTACTCCCGGCTGTCGGCCGCCGAGCAGCACCGGGTCTTCCAGCCCCACACCGGCCGGCGGGTCGTGCTCGCCACGAACGTCGCGGAGACCTCGCTGACCGTGCCCGGCATCCGGTACGTCGTCGACACCGGCGTCGCGCGGATCTCGCGGTACTCGGTGCGGACCAAGGTGCAGCGGCTGCCGATCGAGCCGATCAGCCAGGCGTCGGCCAACCAGCGCTCGGGCCGCTGCGGCCGGGTCGAGGCCGGCATCGCGATCCGGCTCTACTCCGAGGAGGACTTCGAGGCCCGGCCGGAGTTCACCGACCCGGAGATCCTGCGCACCAACCTGGCCAGCGTCATCCTGCAGATGACCTCGATGGGACTCGGCGACGTCGGGCGGTTCCCGTTCGTGGAGCCGCCCGACCGGCGGAACGTGACCGCCGGGGTCCAGCTGCTCGAGGAGCTCGGCGCGCTCGGGTCGCACGGTGCCGCTCCGCTGGTTGAGGCGCGAGCCTCGAAACCCCGCAACCAGGGGCCGCGGCTGACCAAGGTCGGCAGGCGGCTGGCCCGGCTGCCCATCGACCCGCGGCTGGGCCGGATGATCCTCGAGGCCGAGCGGCTCGGCTGCGTGCGCGAGGTGCTCGTGATCGCGGCCGCGCTGTCGCTGCAGGACCCGCGCGAGCGGCCGGCCGAGCACCAGGCCCAGGCCGACCAGCAGCACGCCCGGTTCAAGGACGAGCGTCGGACTTCCTCACCTGGCTCAACCTCTGGCGCTACCTCGGCAGCAGCAGCGCGAGCTGAGCAGCAGCGCGTTCCGCCGGATGTGCAAGCGGGAGTACCTCAACTACCTGCGGGTCCGGGAGTGGCAGGACTTCGAGTCCCAGCTGCGCCAGGTCTGCCGCGAGATGGACATTCCGGCGCATCGGCTCCGGCCCGCAAGCGGTCCCGGCGCACGGGGGCGCCGGCCTGACGCGGCACCGACGCGGACGGCATCCACCAGGCGCTGCTGTCCGGGCTGCTCTCCCACATCGGCGCTGCTCGAGGAACGGGAGAAGCGAGCGGCGGCCGGGCCGGCGATCGGCCGCGCAGGGCCGCGCGAGTACCTCGGCGCCCGCGGCGCCCGGTTCGCGATCTTCCCCGGCAGCGGGCTGCACCGGAAGAACCCGCAGTTCCTGATGGCCGGCGAGCTCGTCGAGACCAGCCGGCTCTGGGCGCGGCAGAACGCCGCGATCAAGCCCGAGTGGGCCGAGCGGCTCGGCGGCCACCTCGTGAAGCGGACCTACTCCGAGCCGCACTGGTCGAAGAAGCGCGCCGCCGTGATGGCCTACGAGCGGGTCACGCTGTACGGCGTCCCGCTGGTCGCCGACCGGCTGGTGAGCTACGGCAAGGTCGACCCGGCGCTGAGCCCGCGAGCTGTTCATCCGGCACGCGCTGGTCTACGGCGAGTGGCACACGCCGGCACAGGTTCTACGACAAGAACCTGCGGCTGCTCGAGGAGGCCGAGGAGCTCGAGCACCGGGCCCGGCGCCGCGGCATCGTCGTCGACGAGCACACCCTGTTCGACTTCTACGACGCCCGGGTCGGCGCCGAGGTCGTCAGCGGCGCGCACTTCGACCCGCTGGTGGAAGCGAGAGCGGCAGCAGCGACCCGACCTGCTCACCTTCGACCCGGAGATGCTCACCCACGACACGCGCCGAGCGAGATCCGCGAGGCGGACTACCCGGAGACGTGGAGCAGCGGCGGCCGAGGGGCCTGACCTTCCCGATCAGCTACCACTTCGAGCCGGGCGCGGCCGACGACGGGCTGACCATCGACGTCCCGGTGGCGCACGCTCAACCAGGTCGCGGCCGACGACTTCTCCTGGAACGTGCCCGGCCTGCGCGAGGAGCTGGTCACCGAGCCTGATCCGCAGCCTGCCCAAGAACCTGCGGGTCAACTTCGTGCCGGCGCCCAACACGCGCGCGCGAGTTCCTCGCCGCCGTCCCGCCGGGCGACGAGCCGCTGCTCGACGCGCTCGAGCGCTACTTCCGCTCGACCACCGGCGTGGTCGTGCCGCGCGAGGCCTGGGACTGGGGCAAGGTGCCCGAGCACCTGCGCCCGACCTACCGGGTCGTCGACGAGGCCGGCGCCGAGCAGGCCCGCGGCAAGGACCTGGAGGCGCTCAAGGAGCCGCTGCGGCCGCAGTTCGCCGAGGCGATGGCCGAGGTGGCCGCCGACAGCGGCGTCACGCGCACCGGCGAGACGACCTGGACCTTCGGCACCGTCGAGAGTCGTTCACGCAGACCGCGCGCCGGCCACGAGGTGCGCGGCTATCCCGCGCTCGTCGACGAGGGCGCGACCGTCGGGCTGCAGGTGTTCGGCTCCGAGGACGAGGCCGAGGCCCGGCACCGGCTCGGCGTCCGCCGGCTGCTGCTCCTGACGCCTCCGACGCCCGGTCCCGCGATCCTCGACGGGCTGACCAACGCCGAGAAGCTCGGCCTGGCCGGGTCGCCGTACCCCTCCGTCGCCGAGCTGCTCGAGGACTGCCGGGCCGCGCGTCGTCCTGGACCTGGTCGACGCGCGGCCGCCGGTGCGGGACGAGCAGGCGTACGACGCGCTCGCTGCGGACGTCGCCGCCGAGGCTGCGAGGCGCGCCAGACCGCGGTCGTGGCCGACGTGCTGCGCGTGCTCGACGCCTGGCGGCACGCCGAGAAGGCTCTCAGCGGCCGGGCCGACATGCCCATGCTCCCGGCGCTGACGGACATGCGGGCCCAGCTCGCCCGGCTGGTGCACCGCGGCTTCGTCGGCGAGGCCGGCGCCGCCCAGCTCCGGCGCTACCCGACCTACCTCGCCGCGCTCGAGCAGCGCCGGCGAGCAGCTCGACGAGCAGATCACCCGCGACCGCCAGCTGATGGCCCAGGTCGCCGACCTCCAGGAGGCCTACCTCCACCAGGTCGCCGCGCTGCCCGAGGGCCGGCCGCCGGCGGCGCACCTGCGCCAGGTGCGCTGGATGCTCGAGGAGTACCGCGTCTCGCTGTGGGCGCAGCAGCTCGGCACGCCGTACCCGGTCAGCGACCAGCGCATCCGGAAAGCGCTGAGTTCGACCTGAATCCGCCTGCTACAACCTAGGCTGGCCGGGTGAGCGAGCCGCACCACCACCGGCCGATGCCGGCCGGGCGCCGACTTCTTCGAGGCGCTCGCCGGCGGCGCGGACCCGGCCGCTGGTCAGCGAGGCGGCCGACCGGGCCGCGACGCTGCTGGTGCGCGGCGCCCAGGCGCCCGACGAGCCCGAGGTCGCCGACCGGCTGCTGCACCTCGCCGACACCGAGGGCATCGAGACCATCGCCGAGGTCTGGTCCGGCTCGCCGGCCGACTCGCTGGCCGGCTGCCTGTGGCGGCTCTACCTGCTGCGCTCCTGGGTGTACGCCGACCCGTCGGGCGTGGCCGCGCGAGTTCGAGGCCGGCCGGGCGCGCGCCCAGGTGGCCCGGGTCGTCGCCGGCGTCGCGGACCCGCCGGGGCCCGACGAGCTCAAGGCGATGGTCGACCAGGTGCTGCGCGGGATCGCGGACAGCGACTTCGCCGACGTGCTGTTCCGCGCCGCGGCGTTCGCCCGGGTCGTGGCCACCGGCCGGGCGTGCCCTGCCGGCGCCGACCGACGACGAGGTGGCAGCGGATGCTGGTGCTGGCCGAGCAGCTCGAGGCCGCCGGTCACGTCGAGCTGCGCGGGGCCCTGGCCTAGCGCACCTCGCCGACGGATCAGTGACGTGCCCGCCAACTCACCGATCCTCGTCTAGACTGGCCGGGGTGTGCCGGGCCGCGGCAGCCCCGGGTCCCAAAATTAGCCGCTACGAGCGGCCACGCGCCGTGAGGCGCTCCCGGTCCGGCACACTACCAACCTCCCGAGCGGTCACGCACCGCAACCACGTCTCGCCAGTGCGCACTAGGGTCTGACCCGTGGTCGAGTACGCGCCCGAGGCCGACGGCGAGCCGGACCCCGGCGAGGTCGTGTGGGCCTGGGTGCCCTACGAGGACGACCCGAGCCAGGGCAAGGACCGGCCGGTGCTGCTCGCTCGGCGCAGCCGACGGCGACAGTGGCTCGGCCTGATGCTGACCAGCCAGGACCACGACCGCGACGCCGAGCGACGAGGCGCGCTGCGGGCCGGCACTGGATGGACGTCGGCGCCGGCGGCTGGGACCGCGAGGGCCGACCGAGCGAGGTCCGGCTGGACCGGCTGCTCGTGCTCGAGCGCCGCGGCATCCGCCGCGAGGGCGCCGCGCTGCGACCGAGGTCTTCGACCGGGTGGTGCTGGCGGCCCGCGAGTTCCACGATCTCGACTGAGGGTGATCCCGAACGGGGCGGAGAGCGGCCCATGCCTGGTGTCGGAGGTGCCGGCCCGCGGACGCACCGGGCCGTGCACGACTCGCTAGGGTAGCGGTGCGCCCGGGAGGGCAGGACCACGGGAACAGGCGGACGCAGGTGTCGTCGCGGGCAACGAGCAGTCGGTCGTGCCGACGCGTCCTGGCTGCCTGTGCTGTCCTCGCCGCCACCCTGCTGGCGGCCTGCGACTCCGGCAGCCCGAGCCCTCCCCGCCGAACTCGACGAACCCGTTGCCGACCCCGACTGACCCTCGGCGTCTACGGCGCGGACGAGGAGGTGGCCGCGCCTCACCGCCGACGTGTCGATGTCTTCAACGGCACGTACCGACGACGCAGAGGTCGCAGCTCGCAGACCTGGACCCACCGCGAGACGCTGATCGCGGCCATGGAGGCCGAGCGGGGACGTCCCCGACGTGTTCCTGGTCTCCCGCGACGACCTCGCCTGGCTCCAGGAGCAGGAGCTGACCCAGCCGGTCGACGACGCTGCTCGACGAGCGCGGCGTCGACTTCGGCGACGACTACTCGCGCGACGCGCTCGCAGGCGTTCAGCGCCGACGACCGGCTGCAGTGCATGCCGTACGGCATCTCGCCGATGGTCATCTTCTACAACAACGACCTCGTCGACTTCGACCGGATGGAGGCAGCGCGGCCTCGACGTGCCCGCCCGACGAGGACCGGCGCGCAGCTGGACCTTCGACCAGTTCGCCGCGGCGGCCGACTTCGCGACCCGGCCCGCGCCGGGGCACCGCGGGCGTCTACGTCGAGCCGACGCTGCGAGGCGCTGGCGCCGTTCATCTACTCCGGCGGCGGCCAGGTCTTCGACGACGACGACGACCCCACGTCGCTCGCGTTCTCCGACGGCGACACCCGCGACGCGCTCGAGCGCACGCTCGAGCTGCTGCGCGACCCGCACGCTGACCCTGAGCGAGGAGCAGCTCGCCGCAGCGCACCGCCGCTCGAGTGGTTCGAGCGCGGCAAGCTCGGCGATGATCGCCGGCTACCGCGACGCTGGTCCCCGAGCTGCGGCAGGTCCCAGGGCCTCGACTTCGACGTGATCGCCGATGCCGGTCCTCGACGAGGCCGCCACGGTCGGGGACATCACCGGCCTGTGCCTGTCGGCCGACGCCGCCGAACACCCCGGCGTCCGCCGACTTCATGGTCCACCTGCTCGTCGACGCCGGCCGGTGGAGCGCGTGGCCCGGACGGGCTACCTCGTGCCGGCCAACCTCGAGGTCGCCCTGTCCGACGACTTCCTCCAGCCGGGCCGGCTGCCCGCGACCTCCGACGTGTTCAACGAGCAGCGTCCGCAACGATCGTGGTCCCGCCGCTGCTGTCGACGTGGCCGGAGCTCGAGGCCGCGGTCGCGTCCCAGCCTCGACGAGCTGCTCACCCTGCAGATCCTCGAACGACCTCGACGCTCGACTCCAGGAGATCGACGAGGTGAGCCAGCCGATCCTCGACCCGGAGGAGGCCATCGCCCAGCGAGGACGACGGGTCGGGCCGCGCTCGGGTCCCGGACGGTCACGGAGCCGGGTCGGCCGCGTTCCCCTCGGGTTCGGTCGAGTCAGGATCGACCAGGACTGGGTCGGACCTCGTCCAGGTCGACCTCGTCCAGGTCCTCCCGGTCGGCCGTCGAGGATCGCGGCGACCAGGACCGGCCCGGTCGAGCTCGATCTGCCACGGGCGGGCGCCGTACCCCGCCAGCAGGGTGGCGACCGCCTCGGTCGAGCGTCTCCGGGTCGCGGGTCTTCGGCGGCGTCCACAGGGTCCGGCGCAGGTAGTCGGGGGTGAGCAGGTTCTCGGCCGGCAGGTGGTGCTCCTCGGCGAGCTGCGGTGATCGCGCTCGCGGGCCAGCGTCAGCCGGCGGGCGGCGACCGGGTCCTTCTCGGCCCAGGCGCGGGGCACCGGCGGGCCGTCGCCGCGCGGGGAGCGCGTCGGCAGCGTCGTCCTCGGGCATCTCGCGCGACTGCGCGCGAGCGCGGCCACCCACCGGCGCGGCGTAGCGCTCGGCGCCGCGGCCGTGGAAGCCCTTGGTGGCGAGCAGCGCGGCCGCGGTCGCTCGGCATCGCCTGCGCGGCGGCGACGATCGCGGAGTCCGGCAGGATCCGGCCCGGCGTCACGTCGCGCTGCTGCGGCGATCTCGTCGCGGGTCTCCCACAGCGCGCGGACGGCGCCCAGGCCGCGGCGGCCGCGGACCCGGTGCAGCCCGGAGGTACGGCGCCACGGCGTCGACCCGCGGGTCGGGCTCGAAGCCGCGCAGGTGCTCGAACTCCTGGCGCGCCCACTCGGCCTTGCCGGCCTCCTCGAGCTCGCGCCGCGAGCGCGTCGCGCAGCTCGACCAGCACCTCGACGTCGAGGGCGGCGTACTCGAGCCACGGCTCGGGCAGCGGCCGGGTCGACCAGTCGACGGCGGAGTGCTCCTTGGCGAGCCGGGAGCCGAGCACCGTCTCGACCAGGGTGGCCAGGCCGACCCGGGGGTAGCCGAGCAGCCGGCCGGCCAGCTCGGTGTCGAACAGCGCGGTCGGGTCGCAGCCCGACCTCGGCGAGGCAGGGCAGGTCCTGGGTGGCGGCGTGCAGGATCCACTCGGTGCCGTCGAGCGCCTCCTGCAGCGGCGCCAGCGACGTCGAACGCGATCGGGTCGACCAGGTAGGTGCCGGCGCCCTCGCGGCGCAGCTGGATCAGGTAGGCCCGCGGTGGAGTAGCGGTAGCCCGAGGCGCGCTCGGCGTCGATGGCGACCGGGCCGGTGCCGGCGGCGATCGCGCGTCGCACACCTCGCGCAGCGCGTCGTCGGTCTCGACGACCGGGGCAGCCCGTCGCGCAGCGTCAGGAGCGGGGGCTCGGGAACTCTCGGCGTCGGTGGCCTCGGCCTCGGTCGCGTGCGGTCGGGTCCACGCCGCTCAGCGCCCCGAGCCGCGCTGGCCGCGGCGGCTCGGCATCGCGGTCACGCCGTCGGGCACCGGCGGCAGCCCGACCGCGGTGCACAGCAGCTCGCCCCACGCCTCGACGTGGGCGGCCGATGTCGAGTGGCGCACCGGGCGCGTCGGCGGGTCGGGCAGGGCGTCCACGAGGCGCGGATCTCGATCTGGGCGGTGCCGCCCTCGTCGGCCATGCCGCCGAAGCTCTCGGTGGCGACCCGGGTGACGGTGCCGGCGCGGCGGCGTACGCCGCACCGTGCGCGTCGAGCGCCTCGGTCAGCCAGGACCAGCCGACGGCGCCAGCATCGGGTCGGTGATCAGCTCGAGCTCGATCTCGGCGCGGGCGTAGGCGACGCAGCGGAAGGTGCCGTCCCAGGCGTCGTTGCCGGCGGGGTCGTGCAGCAGGATGATCCGGCCGGTGCCGATGTCGGTGTCGTCGACGGTCACGTCGGCCGACATCGCGGAGGCGTAGCGGCGCGATCCGCTGCGGCGCCGGCATCTCCTCGCAGAAGACCTCGGGGCGCAGCCGGGCGGCGTGCATGCTCGCGACCGCCGTCCCGGAACTCCGGCGGGCTCGCGCCCGCACCCGTTCCCGGGTGCGTCTCCTGACGGACGACCATGCGTCCACAGTAGGTCGCGGGCGTCTCGTCCCGATGTGCGAACACGCCGACCGACCTGCGAGGCTTCCGCCCATGTCCGCCAACCGCAGCACCGGATGACCCGCTCCGGACAGCGCCTTCCTCCGCGCCGCCCGCGGCGAGCCGGTGCCGCACACCCCGGTGTGGTTCATGCGCCAGGCGGGCCGCTCGCTGCCGGAGTACCTCGCGGTCCGCGAGGGCGTCGGGATGCTCGAGTCCTGCATGGACCCCGAGCTGGTCGTCGAGATCACCCTGCAGCCGGTCCGCCGGTACGGCGTGGACGCGGCCATCTTCTTCTCCGACATCGTGCTGCCGCTCAAGGCGGTCGGCGTCGACCTCGACATCAAGCCCGGCGTCGGCCCGGTCGTCGCCTCGCCGGTGCGCACCCTGGCCGACGTCGAGGCGATCCCGGACCTCGACGCCCGAGCACGTCCCGTTCATCACCGAGGCGGTCCGCGGCGCTGGTCGGCGAGCTCGGCGGCACCCCGCTGATCGGCTTCGCGGGCGCGCCGTTCACGGTGGCGTCGTACCTCGTCGAGGGCGGGCCGTCGAAGGACCACGCGCGGACCAAGGCGATGATGTTCGGCGCCCCGGACGTCTGGGACGCGCTGATGCGCAAGATCGCCGGCATCTCCGCGGCCTACCTCGAGGTCCAGGTCGCGGCCGGCGCCGCGCGCCGTCCAGCTGTTCGACTCGTGGGCCGGCGCGCTGACGCCCGCCGACTACGCGACGCACGTGATGCCGCACTCGGCGGAGGTGCTGGCGCGGGCCGGCGACCTCGGCGTGCCGCGGATCCACTTCGGCGTCGGCACGGCCAACCTGCTGACCCTGATGGGCGAGGCCGGCGCCGACGTGGTCGGCGTCGACTGGCGTACGCCGCTCGGCGTCGGCGATCGCCCTGGTCGGCGACCGCGCCGTCCAGGGCAACCTCGACCCGACGCTGGTGTTCGCGCCGACCGACGTGATGACCGCCCGCGCCGCCGAGATCATCGAGGCCGGGCGGGCCGCCCGCGGCCACATCTTCAACCTCGGCCACGGCGTGATCCCGTCCACCGACCCCGACCAGCTCGAAGCGGCTGACCGAGTTCGTGCAGTCCTACCACGCTCTGAGCCGTCCGCGACTGCCGCCTTCTTGCCGGTGGTCTTCTTCGCGGCCGCCTTCTTGGCCGGGACGATTCGCGTCGCGGCCGGATCCGCGCGGTGACCGCGACCTCGGGTTGCTCGACGTCGAGGTAGTCCTGGGCGCGCGACCAGCGGCCATCAGCTTGGTGAAGCCGTAGTTGCGGGGGTCGAAGGACGGGTGGCTGCTTGCCGAGGTAGTTGCCGACTGCTGCCCAGGGTCGTCCAGCCGTCGTCCTGCCGACGTGGCGTCGACCGCCTTGGTCAGCAGCCTCGCAGGTCGGGCAGCGGCGCGGCGTCCGGGCTCATCGGCTGGCCTCGGCGGCTCCGCGCTCGGCCGCGCTCGCCGAGCACCTCCAGGTAGATGAACCTGTCGCAGGCCTTGCGGAAGGACTCGGGGGTCTTGCGTCGGCCCAGCCCGTAGACGGTCTTGCCGGACTCCCGCAGCCGGGTGGCCAGGCTGGTGAAGTCGCTGTCGCTGGAGACGATGGCGAACGCGTCGACGTTGCCGGAGTAGAGCAGGTCCATCGCGTCGATGATCAGCGCGGAGTCGGTGGAGTTCTTGCCGGTCGTGTAGGCGAACTGCTGCATGGGCCGGATCGCATGCCGGTGCAGCTCGTCCTTCCAGCCGCACGAGCTGCTGGGTGGTCCAGTCGCCGTAGGCCCGCTTGATGGTGGGGCTGCCGTACTTCGCGACCTCCTCCAGCAGCGTCGGCGGCGTACTTGCCGAGGTGTTGTCGGCGTCGATGAGGACGGCGAGGCGGGCGTCCCGGGAATCGGCATGGTCCAGTCCTACCGCGTCGATCGCCCCCGGGCGAGCACCCTCGCGGGACACCCGGATCGGCTAGCCCTCCACTGGTGCCGCGTCGGCGGGGCGCCGGCGGCGGAGCGCCGGGCGCACCAGCAGCCAGAACGGGAGCCCCAGGACGAGCCCGACGACCAGGAAGGGCAGCAGCGCACCGGAGGCGGTGGCAAGACCGGTGCCGAGCGTCTTGAGGGTGTGCCAGCCGCGTCCAGCCCGGCGACGAATCCCGCCTGGTCCTCCGACTCCTCCTTCGGCGGCGCCTTCTCCGGCGTCCGCTCGAGGTAGACGGTGATGGTGGACATCGACGTCTGGTCCGACAGGTAGGCCTGCTGCCGCTCGAGGGAGGTCAGGTTGGCCTGGCGTCGGCTCAGCTGGCCCTCGATCCGGATGATGTCGCCGATGTTCTGCGCCCGGGCGAACAGTGCCTGGATCCGGGCGATGCTCGCCTTCTGCGCCCGGATCCGGACCCGGTTGTTGATGACCTGGGTGGTCACGTCCTCCGCCGTGATGGTCGAGTTCTCGAGGCTCGCGACCTGCTCGAGCTCGTCCATCGCGCGCTGGAAGTCCTCGCTCGGGATCCGCAGCACCACCCGCGAGGTGTCGGATCTCGCCGTCGTCATCGGTCCGGGTGTCCTCGTCGGCGATCTAGCCGCGGAATCGATCGGTGACCTTCTGCACGTCGAACCGGGCGTCGGCCACGTCCTTCGCGCTCAGCGACACCGTCCCGACGGAGATGACCGCTGCCCCCTGGATGTCGCTACCGGGACGCGGCGCCGCGCCCGCCTCGGTCTCGAGGGGACCGGCTTCCACCGAGTCGACAGCGTAGGCGTCGGTGTCGCCAGGTCGTTGAGCCTGGCGGCTGGCGTCGCCGCCTTCTGCCTGTTCCAGGGCCGCCGCCGGGCCGGGGCCATCCGACCCCGCGCCGGCGTCGCCGTCGGAGCCAGCAGTGGAGCAGGCGCCCACCAGGAGCGCGATCAGGGCGAGCAGCGGCAGCAGCGTCCGCCTCCAAGGGCTGTGCGTCGGGCTGTGCGTCGGCCTGTGCGTCGTCATGCTGGTCGGACGCCGGGTCGGGGCGGACGGTTCCGTCGCTCGTGACACGCTGTGCGCCGTGACGGCATCGCCAGGCTCCGGCAGACGCACGGTGGTGGTCGGCGGGGGGATCGCCGGCCTCACTGCGGCCTACCTGCTGGCCCAGGATCCGGACAGCGAGGTGATCCTGCTCGAGGGATCGCCACGGGTGGGCGGCAAGCTCCGCCTCGCGTCGGTGGGTGGCGTGAGCGTCGACGTCGGCGCGGAGGCGATGCTCAGCCGACGGCCCGAGGGGGTGGCGCTGGCCCGCGAGCTCGACCTGCCGGTCGTCCACCCGCTTGCCGCGAGCTCCCAGCTGTGGACCCGCGACGCCTTGCGGCCGCTGCCACGCTCGGTGATGGGCGTGCCGCTCGATCTCGACGCGCTCGCCCGCTCCGGCACGCTGTCGGAGGCCGGGCTCGAGCGGGTCCGTGCCGAGCCGTCGCTGCCACCGACCGAGCTCGACGACGACGTGTCGGTGGGTGAACTCGTGGCGGCCAGGATGGGCGACGAGGTGGTCGACCGTCTTGTCGAGCCCCTGCTCGGCGGGGTGTACGCCGGGCACGCCCACGAGCTGTCCGCGCGGGCGACGACGCCGCAGCTGGTGGCGATGCTCGACCGGGGCTCCCTGGTCGAGGCTGCGGCCGCCCTCCCGGCCTCGAACGAACCGGTCTTCGCCGGCATCCCGGGCGGCCTGGGCGTCCTGCCGGCGGTGCTCGGCGGTTCCGGACGGTTCACGGTGCGGACAGACGCCACCGTCCGGGAGCTGCGAAAGCGGCCTGACGGCTTCGAGCTCGTGGTCGGCGCCACGCGGGAGGCCGAGCTGGTCCGGGCCGACCGCGTCGTCCTCGCCACACCCGCCGCCCCGACCGCCCGGCTGCTCGGCGAACAGGCGCCTGCGGCCGCCGCAGAGCTGGCGTCGATCGAGTACGCCTCGATGGCGGTGGTCACGCTGGCGTTCAGCGCTGCCTCGCTGGCCGGGCTGGGCGAGACCAGGTCGTCCGGGTTCCTGGTGCCGCCCGTCGACGGGCACCGGATCAAGGCCTCGACGTTCTCGTTCGCCAAGTGGCGATGGGTCAGGGAAGGGGGACGCGGCGCCCTGGACGGACAGGACGTGCTCGTCCTGCGGACCTCCCTCGGCCGTCATCGGGAGGAGGCGTCGCTCCAGGCGACCGACGAGGAGCTCGTCGCCGCATCCCTGTCCGACCTCGCGGCCGCGACCGGCGTACGGGCGACTCCGGTCGACAGCCAGGTGCAGCGCTGGGGCGGGGGGCTGCCCCAGTACGCAGTCGGCCACCTCGACCGCGTCGCCCGGATCCGGTCATCGGTGGCGACGGTCCCGGGTCTCGCGGTGTGTGGGGCGGCGTACGACGGCGTCGGCATCCCCGCCGTCATCGCGTCGGCGAATCTGGCCGCGGATGCGATCGGGACCGCGGAGGGACCGAGGGAGTGACCCGAGGAGCGTCAGTCTGGACGGTTAGTCAGCAACGGGCCAGACCAGGTCGAACCGCTCGAAGGCGATCTCGATGTCGTCGGAGAACGGGATCCCGAGCGCCGAGCAGCGACCCTTGCAGAAGGCGACGTGCGCCGCCATCCAGTAGGCGAGGCTGCGGTCGCCCTCTCCCTCGTCCCAGGCGAACTGCTCATCGACGCTGGACAGCGGCCCGACCCGGACATCCGTGGTCCGCAGGACGCCCCCGGGTCGGCCGTCCCCGAGCACGAACACGCAGTGGTCGCCCACCTGCGGCACCGGGGTGGCGTCGGCCACGAAGTCGGCGACCAGCCCGGCGGTGGCGCGCTTGGGGCCGTGCAGCACGAGGGCGCCGAGCTCGTCTGCCTGTCGGGCATCGTCGCCGAAGTGGTAGACGTCGGCCGGCTGTCCGGTGACGCCCGTTGCCGCCGCGAACTCGCTCCACATCGCGGCCACGGCCGACTCGTCCGGTGGCGCCGGTCGCTTGCTCGACGTGCTCATGACCTCAGCGTGCCACCATGCCGCGCGCCTCGAGCAGCTCCCAGATCGCCTCGCCACGGTCGTGGCTGCCGAGGCCGCGGGTGACGTACGCCGCGGCGTACCCGTTCTCGTAGGACGCCCACGCCGAGCATCCGCCCGCGCCACCCATTCCGATCTCGCTCCAGCCCGTCTCACTCGCGTCGAGCTGGAACCCCAGGGTCCAGGTGACCTCGCGGCCGATCACCCGGTCGAGCCCGGTCGCCGCCGCACCGACGTAGTCGCGGTAGAGGTCCGCGCCCAGCAGCGCCGCGACGGCGCCGTCGACATCGGTGAGGTCGTCGTAGAACCGCGCCAGGCCACGGGCCGACGCGTGCAAGGCGATGGCCGGGAAGCTTGTGGTCCGGAACCGCGCACTGTTGAGGACGTCGGGATCGAGCAGGCCGGGGGGTCGGCCCAGGGCCGGACCCCAGTTCGGGTCATCGAGGTACCTTGCCTGCCAGTCGGGATCGACCACCGTGACATCCGCGACCCGCGGCAGGTCCTCCGGCCGCACCCGCAGGTGCAGGTCCCAGCCGTGAGCGTCGGCGATGCGCGCGAAGCGCTCGGGCAGCGACTCGCCGGTGGCGGCGGCCACCAGCGCATCGCACAGGTGCCCGTAGGTCAGGGCGTGCTCGGCGACCGCCGTCCCGGGCTCGTGGTCCGGGACGCTCGCCGCGAGCAGCGCCGTCAGCGCCACCGCGTCGTCGAAGGCGACCTCGGTCGCGGCCGCGGGGAAGAAGGGGATCCCGGCCTGGTGCGACAGCAGCTGGCGGACGGTGGTCGACCCCTTGCCGTGGACGCCGTACGCCGGCCACCAGTCAGCTACCGCTCCGTCGAGGTCCAGATGCCCCTCGGCCACGGCGGCGAGCACCGTCAGGGCAGCGAACGGCTTCGCAACCGAGTAGGTCATCACCAGCGTGTCCGTCGTCCACGGAGCGGTGCCGTCCCGGGTGCCGATGTTGTGCTCGTCGGTGGTCTCACCGTTCCGCATGACGCAGACCGCTCCACCGGGCTCCTCTCCCCGCGCGACGAAGCCGTCGAGCAGCGAAGCGAGGCCTTCCGACATGACCGGAAGTATGCCCCGGCAGAATGGGGGCATGACCAGCCCCGGCACCAGCCCCTCCACCGGCCCATCGAGCAAGGCAGCCAGGACCCGCGAGCTCAACGACTCCATCCGCTACACGATGTGGTCGGTGTTCCGGCTGGCCGACGTGCTCGGCGAGACGGACCGGGTGAGCGAGGCCGCCGAGGTCGAGAAGCTCCTGGGTGAGCTCGCCAGCGACGACGTCGTCACTCGCGGCGTCTACGACGTGAGCGGGCTGCGCGCCGACGCCGACCTGATGGTGTGGTGGCACGCCGAGCGGTCCGAGCAGCTCCAGGACGCCTACAACCGGCTGCGTCGTACGACGTTCGGTCGTCGCCTCGAGCCGGTCTGGTCGCAGATGGCGCTGCACCGGCCCGCCGAGTTCAACAAGAGCCACCTCCCGGCGTTCCTCGCCGACGAGGAGCCCCGCGCCCACGTGTGCGTCTACCCGTTCGTCCGCTCCTATGACTGGTACCTCCTCGACGAGACCGAGCGGCGCCGGATGCTGGCCGAGCACGGCAAGATGGCCCGTGACTACGGCGACGTGCGGGCCAACACGGTCGCCAGCTTCGCGCTCGGCGACTATGAGTGGCTGCTGGCCTTCGAGGCCGACGAGCTGCACCGGATCGTCGACCTGATGCGGCACCTGCGGGCCTCCGACGCGCGCCGTCACGTGCGCGAGGAGGTGCCGTTCTACACCGGCGCCCGGGTCGAGGTCCGGGAGCTCCTCGACCGGCTGCCCTGATGCAACCGGCCGGGCCCGCCGGCCGTCGTATCACCGTGAAGACCATTCTGGCGCTGGCGCTGGCCGCGTTGCTCCCGCTCGCCGCCTGCGGCACCGACCCCGGCAGCGCCGCGCAGGACCCGGGGCCGATGCCGAACGACAACCCGGTCCCGACCGAGGTGCCCACCGCCGACGGGCCCGTCCGCAGCCGGAGCCTGGTCACGGTCATGGACACCGGGCACCCCGAGCTGTGCCTGGGTGCCGTCGCCGAGTCATATCCGCCCCAGTGCGGTGGACCCGTGATCACGAACTGGAGCTGGGGCGAGCATGACGGGGCGTTCGAGCACGAGGGCGACGTCCGGTGGGGCGAGTTCGCCGTGACCGGCACCTTCGACGGAACCGCGTTCGCCGTCACCGACGCGGTCCCAGCCGCGCTGTACGACGCCGCCGCGCCGCAACCCGACCCCACCCCGGCGCCGGCGGCGTCGTACTCCGCCGGGCAGCTCGCCACCCTGGCGGAAGGGCTCGGCTCCCGGTTACCCGGTGCGCTCACGTCGTACGCCGAGGGTGGGCACGTCCTGGTCGACATCACCTACGACGACGGCTCGCTGCAGGCGTGGGCCGACGAGGCATACGGCGCGAACGTCGTGCTGGTGACCTCCGCCCTCGTGGATGTCCCCGGCGGGTGAGGCTCAACCAGCGGTGGGGGCGTTGTCGGCAGGCTCCAGGGTCAGGCTGACCGAGTTGATGCAGAAGCGGTCACCGGTGGGCGTGCCGTAGCCGTCGGGGAAGACGTGCCCGAGGTGCGAGCCGCAGTTGGCGCAGCGGACCTCCACCCGCTTCATGCCGTGGCTGATGTCCTCGATGTACTCGACCGTGTCGGTGATCGGCTGGTAGAAGCTCGGCCAGCCACAGCCGGAGTGGAACTTCGTGTCGGACTCGAAGAGCTTCGCCTGGCAGGCCTTGCAGCGGTAGACGCCGACGGTCTCGGTGTCGGTGTACTCACCCGTGAACGCCCGCTCGGTGCCGGCCTTGCGGAGCACGGCGTACTCCTCCGGGGCGAGTTCGGCCCGCCACTCCTCGTCGGTCTTCTCCACGTTGTAGGCCATGCCTCAACGGTAATGGTCTCGACAAGTGGTTCCTGGGCCTGTCGAAGGCTCGACTACCTAGGCGCGGCGAGAGCGGGATCACGTTGACCGTTTCAGTAAACATCTGTTCACTCAATTGCATGAGCACCATCTCGTGGGAACGGGTCCGCACGGCGGGGTCGAAGCTGACCACGCCCCTGCATCCCGACGACTACCTCTCGATGATCAACCCGCTGTGGAGCCAGCGGGAGCTGCGCGGGCGGGTGGAGCAGGTCATCTCCGAGACCGAGGACGCCGCGACACTGGTCATCCGCCCGGGCTGGGGCTGGCACTACGACCACCGCCCCGGCCAGTACGTCGGCATCGGGGTGCAGGTCGAGGGCAAGTTCCAGTGGCGGTCCTACTCCGTCAGCTCCCCGCCCAAGCGCAGCGGGCGCACCATCTCGATCACCGTCCGGGCGATGCCCGAGGGTCTGCTCTCCGCACACCTCGTCGAGGGCCTGAAGCCGGGCACGATCGTCCGCCTGGCCCTGCCCGAGGGCGACTTCGTGCTCCCCGACCCGCCGCCGGCGGAGATGTTGTTCCTGGTCGGCGGCAGCGGGATCTGGGTGTCCGCCGACCTCAGCGAAATCGTCCGCCAGGACGAGGCCGAATCGTTCCCTGGGGCGACCGGCGACGCGGTACGTTCGAAGCATGTGGCGCTTCTTGCTCGTCCTGATCGCCGCGGTGGCCATCTTCGCCCCTACCCCAAGCGGGGGCGGCACCACCGCGGCACCCGAGCCCGCGTTCGCGCGAGGCGGTGGCAGCGGGACGATGCGCGCCGACGGCGCCCGCGCGCGCGTTCTCCTGCGCGACGCGTTCGCGCCTGCCTGGTCGCCCGCCGCTTCGAGGCCCTCCGTCTCGAACCGGCCGGGCGGCGAGGCGAGCGAGCGGCGTCCCTGAGCTACTCGGACGCGAGGACGTCGATGAAGGCGACGGATGCCGGCCGGACGAAGCGCCCGTCGAGCTCCGCCCACTCGCCGGCGGCCTCGGCCTTGCTGAAGCAGGCCATCAGCTCGCGTGCGGCCTCGACCGCGGCGTCGCGATCGTCATAGGCCGCGAGCTCGACCTGCTCGCCGCCCAGCAGCTGCAGCACGACGCGCCGCGTCCCGACGGGGTCCGGGACCGCCGCCACTGCCACGGCAGCCGTGTTCGACTTGTGCTCGGCCAGGATCGCCTCGAAGGAGCGCAGAGGCGCCGCGGGCGCCTCGAAGCTGGAAGGAGCCGGTGCCTCGGGCTCGGGGCTCAACGGGGGATCGACAGCGCCGATCAGGCCGACGGCCACGGGCGCAGCCGCAACGCTCGCGTAGTCGTACATCTGCACTTCTCCCTCTCCGGCCGCCGCAAGATGCCGGGGTCGTTCGCCGCAATTCCGCTGACTATGCGCGGCCCGCGGGGCCCCGTCCTCCCTCAAGTGGGGGAACCGGCGAATCCGCTGAAAAGCTGAGCCGGCGAGACGCCAAAGCGGCCGGAGGCATCAGAGCCTCCGGCCGCGTCAGGCCCCCAGGGAGAGACCGCAACCTAGGAATCGTCTCCGTCGCCGAGCACGGTGACGGACTTGACCGTCTCGCAGTTGACCCACTTGTCGACCGCCGTCTCCTTGGCGTTGATCCAGAGGACGTCGTTGCCGGGGCCGCAGTCGATCGTGTCGACCTGCTTGTCCCGCGCGAGTGCGTGGAGGACGTCGTCGCCCTCGCCGCCCTGCTGCGCGTCGGTTCCGCGGCCGGGCCAGATCCGGTCGTTGCCGGGGCCACCGTCGAGCGAGTCGTCGCCCGGGCGCCCGCGCAGGATGTCGTTGCCCTCGCCGCCGGCGACGGAGTCGTTGCCGTAGCCGCCCCACGCGCGATCGTTGCCGGGACCGGCGTCGATCGTGTCGTTGTCCTGGTTCCCGTGGAGCCGGTCGTTGCCGGCGAGGCCGTTGATCGTGTCGTTGCCCTGCTTCGCGACGACCATGTCGTTGCGATCGGTGCCGGTGAGCACGTCGTCCTTGTGCGTGCCCTTGATCACGACGGCGGCGACGGCAGTCGTCGCCAGAGCGAGCGTCGCCAGGGCGGCGATCGCTCCAAGCACATACTTGGCGTTCTTCATCTGAGAGATCCTCCTCGTAGGCGAAGCTGACAACCGCATCCTTCCCCGGTGCTGTCAGCCCCCCGTTCGCCGAACGTAAAACCGGCGTAAAACGGGATCAGGCGTGTGTGAGCGGTCGTGCGGCGACCGCGTGCGGCAGCCGGACGGTGAAGACGGTCAGCTCGCCGGGGGTGCTCTCGGCGGCGACCGTGCCGCCCATGCCCTCGGCCAGCTCCTTCACGATCGCGAGCCCGAGCCCCGTCCCGACCGGCCGTTCGCGGCCATAGCGGGAGTGGAGGTAGAAGCGCTCGAACGCCTGGCCCAGTTCCTCGGGCTGGAGGCCCGGCCCCGTGTCCTCGACCCGGATCGAGCCGGGCGCGGTCACGATCCGCACCGAGCCGCCGGCGGGCGTCAGCCGGAGCGCGTTCTCGACCAGGTTCGAGACGATCTGCAGCGTCCGGTCGGCGTCGCCGGTCGCGGGAGCGGTCGCCGTTCCCTCCGCCTCGAGCGTGACGCCGAACTCGCGCGCGGCCGACTCGTAGCGCCGGAGCGCCTCCTGCGCGATCGCGCTCAGGTCGATCGGCTCCCGGCGGATGCTGAACTCGGCCTTGCGCATCCGCGCCAGGTCGAGCAGGTCGCCGACGAGCCGCTCCAGCCGGCGTGACTCGGTCACGATCGTCGCGGCTGCCTCGTCCACCGGCAGCGCGCCCTCGCCGAGACCTTCCGCGTAGCCGCGGATCGCGGTCAGCGGCGTCTTCAGCTCGTGGCTGACTGAGAGCAGGAATGCCTGCTCGGCCTCGCGCGCCTTCGCGAGCGCGACGGCGACCTCGTTGAAGCTCTCGGCGAGCAGCGCGAGCTCCCGCGGCCCTTCGACCGGGAGCAGCGGCGACTGCGTGGTCGAGCTCGCCAGCCCTCGTGTCGCCTCGGCGACGCGGCGCACGGGGCGGGCGATCGCGCGCGCGAGCAGGAAGGCGATCAGCGCCGCCAGCCCGGCGGTCAGGACCGCGGCGGCGACGAGGCCCTCGACGTGCGGCCGCCACGCCGACGCGGTCGAGCTGGCCGGCCGCAGCAGGATGAACCCCTTCCCGTTCACGAGCCGCGCCGCGAAGAGATAACGGGTGCCGTCGTCCTGCAGGGTGCCGTCGAGCTGCACGCCGCGGCGGACGAGTGCGGCCCGGTCGGGCGGTAGCAGGCTCGACGAGCCGTCGAGCGGGACCTGGACGACGCGTTCGTCCTGTCGGTCGAGGAACTCCTGCAGCGAGCGCAGGCGCGCGAACGGCACCAGTGCCTCGCGCTCGCGCTCGACGAGCAGGTCGAACTGCGCCGAGACGTCGCGGAGCGTGTTCCGCTCGACAGCGCGGCGGGTGAGGATCGCGCCGAGCGCGAGCGCCAGCGCCAACGAGAGGAGCGCAACCAGTGCGATCGCCGCGAAGAGGCGCGCCCGCAAGGATTGCAGCTTCACTGCTTGACGGCCTTGTACCCGGAGCCGCGCACGGTGCGGATCGAGGCCGGCCGCCCGAGCTTGCGGCGGAGCTGCGCGACGTGGACGTCGACCGTGCGGGTACCGCCGGCGTAGCTCATCCCCCAGACCCGGTCGAGCAGCTGGTCGCGCGAGACGACGATGCCGGCGTTGTCGATCAGGTACGCGAGCAGGTCGAACTCCTTGCCCGTCAGCTCGACGGGCTCGCCGGCGACGTGCACCTCGCGTGCCTGCGGGTCGAGCGCGACGTCGCCGAGCTCGAGCACCTCGGCGCGCGCGGTCGGGCCGGTGCGGCGGAGGACCGCCTTGACTCGGGCCGCGAGCTCGCGCGGCGAGAACGGCTTGGAGACGTAGTCGTCCGCGCCGACCTCGAGCCCGGCGACACGGTCTGCCTCCTCGTCCCGCGCCGTCAGCATCAGCACGGGAACGTCCGACCGGGCGCGGATGCCGCGGCAGATGTCGAACCCGTCGGCGCCGGGGAGGCCGATGTCGAGGATCACGAGCCGAGGGCGAATCGTCTCCAGCGACTGCAGCGCCTCCTCGCCCGAGCGCACCCAGGCGACGCGGTAGCCGGTCTGCTCGAGATAGGCGCGGACGAGCGAGCCGATCGACTCCTCGTCCTCCACGAGCAGGAGCTGCGGCCCCGGCGTACCCGCTGGGTGGAGCTCCGCCGCGCCCGCCGCGGTCATTTGCGTGCGGCGCGGACCTCGTTCGCCGGAGCGTCGCCGTCCCGAATCACGGTCGCGACCATACCGCGCCGGAGGTCGGAGTAAGCGACCGGCCGGCCGTTGAGCGTGATCGCGGCGGTCGGGGCGACGGCGATCGGGACGAGGCTGCCGTCCCGTTCGAGCAGCGTCAGGGTGCCCCCGGCCTTGTTGCGGATCGTGCCGCGGTCGATGCGGTAGTCGTGCAGGACGCCGCCGTCCTTGACGAGCACCTCGGCGCGCACGAGCTTCGGGCCGAAGAAGTACGTGCCGAGCGAGCCCGGCAGCGCGAGCCCGGGCTGCGCCACGAGCAGCGTCGCGTTGACCGCGAGCAGCGCAGCGACGATCCAGAGCCCCTTCGAACGCCTCGATTTCATGGCTGCATTGTGGCCGTTCTTCGTCAACGTGTCGTGCCTACGACGTAAGGGGGATGTAAAACGCCGTTTGGGCGTTCGCACCCCCGAGCAGAACGTGCCATATGGCGACGTGGCTCGAGCGGCTGGTCTGGCCGGGGATGATCCTGGCAGGCGTGGTGCTGGCGGCGTGTGCCTGGGCCGCGTGGCCGGTGGCCTCGGCGCCCGCCGCCCCACCGAACGTCCGGCCCGCGGCCGTCCACGGCCCGGCGCCGGTCCCGTCGGAGCTGGAGTCGGGCGTCGGCTACGAGCAGCAGGCGCCGGAGGAGCTCGGCGCCGAGCCGCTGCCGGGAGCCGAGCTCACGCCGTAGCGACGGCCCGCCGGAGGCTGAGCCTCCGCGCGGCGATGAAGGCCATCGCAAGGCCGGTCACGCCCGCGACGGCGAAGCTGAGCTCCGTGCCGCCGACCTCGCAGAGCCAGCCGGCGAGGAGACCGCCGAGCGGGGCCAGGCCGGCGAACGCCCAGAGGTAGAGGCTGACGACGCGGCCGCGGAGGTGGTCGGGCGCCCGCAGCTGGAGGATCGAGCTCGCGTTCGAGGTCCAGAGCGTGAAGCAGACGCCGGTGCAGAAGAGCAGGATCCCGCACAGCCAGACGGTTGCCAGTGGCGCGAGCAACAGCAGGCAGAGGCTGAAGCCGCCCGTGCCGAAGACGAGCGCCTTCCAGCTGGCCCGGCCGAGCGACGCCGAGAGCAGCGCCCCGACGAGCGCGCCGCCGCCGAAGCACGCGGAGAGGACGCCGAACACCTCGGGGCCCGTGTTCAGCGTGTCCGACGCCAGCAGGGGCAGGATCACGTGGAAGTTGAAGCCGACGGTGCTGACCACCGTGACGATCGCGAGGACGAGCCGCGCGTCGGGCGAGCGCCACGCCCAGGCGAACCCTTCTCCGATGGCCTTCATCATCGTCGGCGGCCTGGCGCTCGGATCGAGCGGGACGAGCTCCTCGCGGCGCATCATCAGCAGCCCTGCGAGCACGGCGAGGAAGGTGACGGTGTTGATCGCGAAGCAGACGCCGACCCCGAAGGCGGCGATCAGGACGCCGGCGAAGGCGGGGCCGACGACGCGCGAGGCATTGAAGAGGCTTGCATTCAGGGCGACGGCGTTCGGGAGCTCGTCGCGGCCCACCATCTGGAAGGTGAGCGCGTGGCGTCCCGGCGCGTCGAAGACGAGCGCCGTGCTGGAGAGGATCGCGAGCAGGTAGACCACCCAGAGCGTCTCCAGTCCGCCGAGCACGAGGACGGCGAACGTTGCAGAGAGGATCATCGACACCGTCTGCGTCCCGATCACCAGCTTGCGGTTGTCGATCCGGTCGGCGACGACGCCGGCGAAGAGGCCGAAGACGGTGAAGGGGATGAAGCGACAGAAGGCCAGCAGGCCGACGGCGATCGGCGAGCTCGTCAGCTCGACCACGAGCCACGCGAGCGCGACGTTCTGCATCCACGTGCCGCTGACCGAGATCACCTGGCCGGTGAAGAAGAGGCGGTAGTTCCGGTGGCAGCTTGAGGCTCGCGAACGTGCGCTCGTTCAGCGCCAGCAGGGCGGCCGTCACAGCAGCTTCCCCAGCGGCTCGATCGCGCGCTCGAGCGCCTCGAGCTCGCCCTCGTCGAGGCCGCGCAGCCGGTCGGCCAGCCAGGTCGTGCGGCGCGCGCGAACGCGCTTGAGGAGCCGGTCGCCCTCGTCGGTGAGCGCGAGCCCGACGCGTCTCCGGTCGTTCTCGTCGCGAACGCGCTGGAGCAGACCCGCCTTCTCGAGCCGGTCGACGTAGCCGGAGAGCGCGGGGGCGGAGATGCGCTCCTCGGCCGCAAGCTCGCGCAGGCTCATGCCCGGGTTGTGGCGGACGAGCCAGAGGAGCGTTACCTGGCGGCTCGTGATCCCGAGCTGCTCGGTCTCGCGGCGCAGCTCGCGCGAGAGCCGCAGCAGGACCGGCCGCAGCTCGTTCGCGACGGCGAGAGGATCGGCGATAACGTCGTTAACCATTAACTTGGTTACGAGTTTACCAGTTCGGTGCCTTTGCGCATCCCCTGGGCGGGTGACTAGCGTTGAGGGTCGTGACCGAGAGACTCGCCCGCCACGCGGCTCTCCACCCGAAGCGGATGATCGCGATCTGGGTCGGCATCTTCGTGCTCGCGATCGCCGCGATCGCGCTGCTGCTGCCGTCGGCGATCACGACCGACGCGACCGTGACGAACAAGCCCGAGTCCGATCAGGGCTACGAGGCGATGTTCAGGCACCTGCCGCCGTCCGACGACTTCGTCAACGAGGTCGTGCTCGCACGTGCGCCCGGAAAGGACGTCACCACCGACCGCGATGCGCAGCTCGAGATCGAGCGGCTGGCGTCGGCGCTCGTCGCGACCGGGCGGACGGCGCAGGTCCGGTCCTACTTCGACGACGAGGATCCCGGCCTGCTCTCACCGGACCGCGACGCGGTCGCGATCACGATCGGGATGGGCCGGGACGCCGAGGAGGGGATCACGGACGTGATCGACGTCGTCCGGCAGGCGGACGAGGGCCCGCTCGAGGTCACGATCACCGGTGAGTTCACCGCCGACGAGGACTTCCTGACGCTCTCGAGCAAGGATCTGAAGGAGGGCGAGCTCTTCTTCGGCCTGCCCGCGGCGCTGATCGTGCTGCTGCTCGTCTTCGGCGCCGTCGTCACCTCGCTGATCCCGATCCTGCTCGCGATCGTCGCGATCGTCGTCGCGCTGGCGCTCGTCGCGATCGTCGGCCAGGTCTGGGAGGTCTCCTTCTTCGTCGTCAACATGCTGACGGGGATGGGGCTCGCGCTCGGCGTCGACTACTCGCTCTTCATCGTCAGTCGCTTCCGCGAGGAGCGGAGGGGCGGCGTCGAGAAGGTCGAGGCGATCGCGCGGACGGGGCGCACGGCGAACCGCGCCGTGCTCTTCAGCGGGACCGCGTTCGTGATCGCGCTGACCGGGATGCTGCTGGTGCCGGACACGATCCTGCGCAGCCTCGCCGCGGGGGCGATCCTCGTCGGCCTGACCGCGGTCGCCGCCGCGACGACGCTGCTGCCGGCGGTCCTCTCGCTGCTCGGCGACCGCGTCGACGCACTCCGACTGCCCTTCTACGGCCGCGGCTCGAACGAGGGCCGCTTCTGGGGCGCGGTCGTCGAGCGCGTCCAGCGGCGCCCGCTCTTCAGCCTCGTCGTCACGACCGCCTTTCTCGTCGCGCTGGCGCTGCCGGCGCTCGAGCTGCGCACGGGCTCGGCCGGGGTGCGCACGATCCCCGACGGCTACGCGTCGAAGGACGGCTTCAACGCGCTCGAGCGCGAGCTCGGGGTCGGCACCGTCGACTCGGCGGAGATCGTCGTCGAGGGTGAGGTGGCGGCTCCGGCTGTCCGGCAGGGGATCGAACGGCTCCGGGCCGAGCTCGCGAGCGATACGGCGTTCCGGAACCCGGAGGTGGAGACGGCGCCTGACGGGCAGCTCGCGGTCGTCGAGGCGCTCGTCGCGGGCGACAGTCGCGACGAGCGTTCGGTGCAGGCGATCGAGCGGCTGAGGTCGGAGCTCGTGCCGCAGGCGCTCGGCGACACGGGCGTGGCCGTCTACGTGACCGGCGAGACGGCGGAGATCGTCGACTACCGCGAGCTGATGGACCAGTGGCTGCCGATCGTGTTCGCGTTCGTGCTCGGCTTCAGCTTCATCCTGCTGACGGTGGCTTTCCGCTCGATCGTCGTGCCCGCGAAGGCGATCGTGCTCAACCTGCTCTCGGTCGGCGCCGCCTACGGGCTGATCGTGCTCGTCTTCCAGGAGGGGGTCGGGAACGAGCTCTTCGGCTTCCCGCAGGTGGACGCGATCGAGGCGTGGCTGCCGCTCTTTCTGTTCTCGGTCCTGTTCGGGCTCTCGATGGACTACCACGTCTTCCTGCTCAGCCGGATCCGGGAGCGCTACACCCAGACCGGCGACTCGAGCGAGGCGGTCGCGTTCGGCATCCGCACGACCTCGCGGCTGATCACCGGCGCGGCCCTGATCATCGTCGTCGTCTTCGCCGGGTTCGCCACCGGCGAGCTCGTGATGTTCCAGCAGATGGGCTTCGGCGTCGCGGTGGCGCTGCTGCTCGACGCGACCGTGATCCGCTCGGTACTCGTGCCGGCCGCGATGGAGCTGCTCGGCGAACGGAACTGGTACTTCCCGCGCTGGCTCGAGTGGCTACCGCACTACGAGGTCGAGGCGACGAACTCCGCGATCCGGCGGCCGATCAGCTCGCCCTGATCCTCCTGGAGGAAGTGGCCGGCGCCGGCGACGATCTCCGGCTCGCCCGCGCCCGGGATGTGCGCCGCGATCCGCTCCGCGGCGCGCGGCGAGAAGATCGGGTCGCTGTCCGAGAACAGCACGAGGGCGGGGCGGTCCCAGTGCGAGAGCGCCTCCCGCACGGCCATGTGCGCGGGCAGGTCGGGATGATCGGGTGAGATCGGGACGAGGCCGGGGAAGGCGAGGATGCCCTGCTTCGACTCGGGCACGGGCCACGGGGCGCTGTAGGCCTCGACCACCTCGTCGCTGATCGGCTGCACCGCGGAGATCTCGACGAGCCGGCCGGGGACGATGTCGGTGCCGAGACGCTCCATCCAGTCGCGGAAGCGGAGCCACTCCTCCGACGGCGGCCGCCCGCCGCCGATGCCGGTGTTCATGATCACGAGCCTGCCGATCCGGTCGGGACGCTCGACCGCGAGCCGGAGGCCGACCGGCCCGCCCCAGTCCTGGACGACGACGGTCGCGTCCCGGAGATCGAGCTCGTCGGCGAGCCGTGCGATCGAGCCGACATGGAAGTCGTAGGAGTAGTCCTCGCGCCGGAGCGGCTTGTCCGAGCGGCCGAAGCCGAAGTAGTCGGGGGCGATCGCGCGTGCCGCCGGCGTCAGCTCCGGGATGATCGTGCGATAGAGGTACGACCAGGTCGGCTCGCCGTGCAGAAGCAGGACGGCGGGGCCGTCGCCCTCGTCGAGGTAGTGCATCCGCAGGCCGTCCTGCTCGACGTAGTTCGGCGCGAAGCCGTAGCCCGGCAGCCCCTCGAAGCGCTCGTCGGGCGTGCGGTACGCGGCGGCGCTCACCGGCCGAGTCTACGAGGCGTGAGAACGGAGCGGTGTGGGAAGATCGAACCGATGGTCGAGCCTCCGCCGCGAGATCCGCGGGATCCCGCCGACGACGAGACGGTGATCGTCCCGCCCTCGGAGCCAGAGCCGGAGCCCGAGGTCGAGCCCGTCGACGAGACGATCATCAGGGACGAGTGGGGTCCGGAGACGGTCGTGCCGCCGGTGGTCGGAGAGGACGTCGTCGTCGAGGAGACGGAGGTGGAGGAGGAGCGGAAGGCGCCGTTGATCTGGCCCTGGCTGCTCGGGCTCCTCGCCCTCGTGCTGATCGGCCTCGGTGCGTACTTCATCTTCGGTGGCGGGGGCGAGTCGACCGTGCCCGCGGTCACGGGCCTCCCGCAGGAGCGCGCCGAGGACGAGGTGCGCGACGCCGGCCTCGAGCCCGAGACGACCCGCCAGCAGAGCACGCGCCCGCTCGGGATCGTGATCGGCCAGAGCCCGGGCGCGGGTGACGAGGTCGACGAGGGCTCCACCGTACGGCTCGTCGTCTCGACCGGGCCGCCGCGCGGAACCGTGCCCGACGTCGTCGGCCAGACTGAGTCGGAGGCAGTCGACGCTCTCACGGCCGCGAGCTTCACAGCGGACGTGACCGAGGCGTTCTCCGACCAGCCGGAGGGCACCGTCGTCGCACAGGATCCGAAGGCGGGCGAGAACCTGCAGGAGGGCGCGACGGTCGCGCTGACCGTCTCGAAGGGCGGCGAGCCGGTGACGGTGCCGGACGTCGTCGGCACCACCTCGTCCGAGGCCACCGCGACGCTCGACGGCGTCGGCCTGCGGGCGAATGTCGTCTCGGTCCCCTCCAGCGAGCCGAGCGGGACCGTGGTCGCGCAGAGCCCGGCCGCCGGTCAGGAGGCGCGATCCGGGGACACTGTCCGTGTGAACGTCGCCAAGGCTCCGACTGCGACGACGACCGCGCCGACAACGACGACTCAGCCCCCGACGACGACGGAGGCGCCCGAGCCCGCGACGGTGCCGGACGCCGTCGGCGAGTCGCTCGCCGACGCGGCGGCCGCCTTCGCCGCGGAGGGGCTGAAGGTCGGCGTCGACTACGTGCCGTCGACTGAGCCGCAGGGACAGGTCGTGGCCCAGGCACAGCCGGGCGGCACCGAGGTCGAGCGCGGCGACACAGTCCAGCTCAACGTCTCCGTCGGCGCGGACCCGGCCGAGGAGGCGTCGGTCCCGAACGTGACCGGCCGCCGCCTCAACGAGGCCCGTCAGGTGCTGTCCTCCGCCGGCTTCGAGGTGCTCGCACTCGATCGCAGCGGGGACGACGTCAGCAACAGCAGCCCGATCGCCTCCCAGTCGCCCGCGGGCGGCGCGAGCATCCCTGCCGGGTCGCTCGTCGTCCTCTACGTCTAGCGCCTCCGTTTGGCACGGAGGTGCCGGGCACGTAGAGTCGCCCGATGGCCCTGTTCGAGCAAACCCGGAGTGCGCGCGGCCGCTGGCTCACCGTGCTGCTGGCGCTCGTCCTCTGCCTCGTCGCCGCCGGGTGCGGGGGCGACGACGACGAAGCCTCCGGAACAACGGAGCCGGCCGCGACGACCGGCCCGGGATCGCCCACGACCGTGCCCGACATCGAGGAGGCGGAGCTCGCCGGGGCCGCCGAGCAGCTCGCCGAAGCGGGCTTGCGCGCGCAGGTGAAGTACGTTCCCGCGACCGAGCCGAAGGGCCGCGTCGTCGGGCAGGGGAACCCGGCGGGAACCCCGCTGCAACGGGGCGACGCCGTCCCGCTGAACGTGTCCATCGGCCAGAACCCGCGCGCGAACGTGACGGTGCCCAACGTGGCCGGGACCGAGGCCGAGGGACGGGCGATCCTGGAAGCGGAAGGGTTCGAGGTGCTGACGATCCGCGCCGAGGCCGTCCCTGACGACGTCGTCATCTCGATCAGCCCGCCCGCGGCCGACCGGATCCCGGGCGGCTCGCTGGTGATCCTCTACGCCGGCGGCTAGAGCTACTTCGGCGCGGGGTCGAGCTTGTAGCCGACGCCGTAGCGCGTCTGGATGAACGTGTGCCGCGGCGCCCGGGTGTCGACCTTCTCGCGCAGCTTGCGGACGAAGACGTCGACGGTTCGATCGCGGTGGGAGGCGCGACGTCCCCAGACGCGCTGGAGCAGCTCGTCGCGCGTGAGCACGCGGCCCTGGTCGAGCGCGAGCGCGTAGAGGAGGCGGAACTCGGTCGGAGTCAGCTCGGCGCTGGCGCCGTCGACGTACGCCTGGACGTTGCGCGGGTCGAGCCGCAGCTCCTCGACCTCGATCTCCTCGCCGCGGCGCGGTTCTTGCGCGCGCGTGCCGCGACGGGCCGCCGCCGCGACACGTGCCGCAAGCTCCTTCATCGAAAACGGCTTCACGAGGTAGTCGTCGGCGCCGAGCTCGAGCGCGTTGATCCGGTCGTGCTCGGTGCCGCGCGCGCTGACGACGACGATCGGCGTGCCGATCCCCTCGCCGCGCGCCTGCTCGATCACGCGCCAGCCGTCGATCCCGGGGAGCATCAGGTCGAGCACACAGACGTCCGGCTGCTCGTAGCGGAGCCGCGCAAGCCCTGTCTCGCCGTTCGCGACCCCGACCGCATCGAACCCAGCTGCGGTCAGGTGGCGCGCCATTCCCTGGGCGATGACGTCGTCGTCTTCGATGATCAGCACTTTGGCCATGCGGTGAATCATGCAGCCCGCACGCGGGGCCGGGGGGTGAACGAGTGGTAACGGGATGGTGAACGGCCTTCTGTTAGAACCGCCGCATGGACAGAGACGCACTGCGCGGCCGGATGCTGATCGAGGAGAGCCGCGAAGCGGTCGTCGTGCTCGACGACGAGGACCGCGTCCTCGCCGCCAGCAGGCGCGCCCGCCAGGCGCTCGACGGCGTCCGCGAAGGCGAGCCCCTGCCCGAGGCGCTCCTGCGCGGCGAAGGCGGCCGCACGCCGCTCGTCGTGCCCTACGGCATCGGCGGCCGGACCGAGCGGCTCGTCTACTTCTCCGAGGCCGGCGACCTCGCCGCCTACGAGGAGCTGCGCTCGGGCTTCACGGCGGCGGTGTCGCACGAGCTGCGCACACCGCTGGCGCGCCTGCTCTCCCTGCTCGAGCTCGCCGGCCTTCCCGGGCGAGGACGTGCCGGCGCTCGTCGACCAGGCCCGCCGCGAGATCGACGCGATCCGAGAGCTGATCGACGAGGTGCTCTTCCTCGCCGAGCTCGAGTCCGGCACGCGAGTGGTCTCGCTCGGCGCCGAGCCCGTCCTGCCGGTGCTGCTCGACGTCGCGGGCGAGCTGTCCGAGCAGGCCGCCAGGGCCGGGGTCGTGCTCCACGTCGAGGGTGAGGACGACGCCACCGCTGAGGTTCGGCCGCGGATGCTCGGCGTCGTCGCGCGGAACCTCGCCGAGAATGCGATCCGCTACGCGGGGCCGGGCGCGAACGCGACGCTCTCGGTGCGGCGCGTCGACGGCTCGGTCGTCCTCAGCGTCGTCGACGACGGCGTCGGGGTCGAGCAGTCCGACCTGCCGCGCCTGTTCGAGCGCTTCTACCGCGCCGATCGCTCGCGTGCCTCGCGCGGCACCGGGCTCGGGCTCGCGATCGTCAAGCACGTGGTCACCTCGGCGGGCGGCACGGTCGAGGCCGAGGGAGGACGCGGACGCGGGCTCGAGATCCGCTGCTCCTTCCCGGTTCGCGTCTAGCGGCTTCACCACCCTTTCACCACATCTTCACCGTCCGGCTTCCCCGGCTCCTTCGGGTGCTTGGAAGACTCGTTGCATGACAACACAGACGAAACTGCTGAGAGTTGCAGCCCTGCTCGGGCTGCTCGTCCTGCTCGCCGGCTGCGGCGGCGGCAGGGGAGACGACGATGCCTCCGGCGGCACCACCGAGGCCTCGGGCGGCGACAGCGACCTGTCGGGCCGCATCCAGGCGGACGGCTCGAGCACCGTCGGTCCGTTCGCGACAGCGGCGGCCGAGCGTTTCCAGAACGCGAACTCCGGCGTCCAGGTGACCGTCGGCGTCTCCGGCACCGGCGGCGGCTTCGAGCGCTTCTGCCGCGGCGAGACCGACCTCTCGAACGCCTCGCGCCAGATCGAGGAGGACGAGTCGACGAGCTGCGAGGACGCCGGCGTCGAGCCGATCGAGTTCCAGGTCGCCAACGACGCGCTCACGGTCGTCGTGAACAAGGACAACGACTGGGTGGACTGCCTCACGACGGAGCAGCTGAAGACGATCTGGGGTCCGGACTCGAAGGTGAGCAACTGGAACCAGGTCGATCCCTCCTTCCCGGACGAGAAGCTGACGCTCTACGGCCCCGGCACGGACTCGGGAACGTTCGACTACTTCACCGACGTGATCAACGGTGAGGAGGGCGCGAGCCGGTCCGACTACTCGGCGACCGAGGACGACAACACGATCGTCACCGGCGTGTCGGGAGAGAAAGGCGGCTTGGGCTACTTCGGCTTCTCGTACTTCGAGGAGAACCAGGACACGCTGAAGGCGCTCGAGATCGACAGCGGCGACGGCTGCGTCGCGCCGAGCGTCGAGACGACGCAGGACGGCACGTACACGCCCCTCTCGCGGCCGCTCTTCATCTACGCGAAGAAGGAGGCGCTGCAGAAGCCCGAGGTCGAGGCCTTCCTGCAGTACATCCTCGACAACGCGGTCGAGATCGCGGAGGCGTCGCAGTTCGTGCCGCTCACCGACGAGCAGCTCGAGAAGGCTCAGAGCGACCTGGAAGGCGCAGCCGCCTAGGTGGCGGCGCCGGGTACCACTGCGGGCGCGGAGCCTCGGCTCCGCGCCCGGCGCAGGCGTTGGGGTGAGGACGTCGTCAAGGGCGTCCTCGGCATCTGTGCGCTGATCTCGGTCGCGACGACGGTCGGAATCGTCATCGCGCTGTTCGTGCCGGCGTTCGAGTTCTTCCAGGAGGTCTCGTTCGTCGACTTCATCACCGGGACGGACTGGGCGCCACTGTTCCAGCCGCCGAGCTTCGGTGTCCTGCCCCTGATCTCCGGGACGATCAACGTCACCGTGATCGCGAGCCTCGTCGCGATGCCGCTCGGCCTCGGCGCCGCGATCTACCTGAGTGAGTACGCGTCACCGCGAGCGCGTGGAATCCTCAAGCCCGCGCTCGAGGTCCTGGCCGGCATCCCGACGATCGTCTTCGGCTACTTCGCGCTCACGTTCATGACGCCGCTTCTGCGCGACCTCGGGATCGAGGTGCAGATCTTCAACACGCTGTCGGCGGGCCTCGTGATGGGCGTGATGCTGATGCCGACGGTCGCCTCCCTCTCCGAGGATGCGATGGGCGCGGTCCCGCGCGACCTGCGCGACGGCGCCTACGCCCTCGGCTCGACGAAGATGCAGGTGGCGACGCGCGTGGTCGTCCCGGCCGCCGTCTCCGGCATCGTCGCCTCGTTCGTACTCGCGATCTCGCGCGCGATCGGCGAGACGATGATCGTCCTGATCGCGATGGGCCAGCAGCCGAACCTCACCTTCGACCCGCGTGAGGCGGCCGAGACGATGACGGCGTTCATCGCTGCGACGGGCGCCGGCGACATCCCGACCGGATCGCTCGAGTACAAGACGATCTTCGCCGTCGGCGCGACGCTGTTCGTGCTGACGCTCGTGATGAACGTGATCGCGATCCGCCTCGTCCGCAAGTACCGCGAGGTCTACGAATGAGTCGCTCGCCTTCGGCTCGCTCCCGTGGGGGAAACCATGTTTCCCCCACGAGCCCCCTTCTTTGTCATGTGGGGGAACTTCCAAGTTCCCCCACACCCCCTAAAGCTCATCGGCCAAGGAGCGGCCGATGAGCCGCGGCCTGAAGGGCGCCCTGTTCATGTGGGCGCTGCTGTTCTCGCTCACGATCGGGTTCGTGATGCTCGCCGCCTTGCTCATCAGCGTCTTCGTGGACGGGCTGCCCTACCTGGACATGACGCTGCTCACGAACCCGCCCTCGACCGACCCGAACGAGGCGGGCGCCCGGCCGGCGATCCTGGCGACGCTGTACATGGGCGCGCTGCTGCTCATCTTCGTCGTCCCGATCGGCGTCGGGACAGCCGTCTACCTCGAGGAGTACGCCGACAAGACCCGCTGGTACAACCGCCTGCTCGAGATCAACATCCAGAACCTCGCCGCCGTGCCCTCGATCGTCTACGGCATCCTCGGGCTCGCGTTCCTCGTCCGTGGGATCGGGATCGGGCGGGCGCTACTCGCCGGCGCGATGATCCTGACGCTGCTCGTCCTCCCGACCGTGATCATCGCGGCCCGCGAGGCGATCCGCTCGGTGCCGGACGGGATCCGACAGGGCGGCTACGCGCTCGGTGCCACGCAATTCCAGGTCGTGTCGCGGCAAGTGCTGCCGGCGGCGATCCCGGGGATCGCGACCGGCTCGATCCTCGCGCTCTCGCGCGGGATCGGCGAAACCGCGCCGCTGATCCTGATCGGTGCGGTCACGTTCATCTCGTTCGACCCGACGATCCTGGGGCCGTTCACGGCGTTGCCGATCCAGATCTACCAGTACCTACGGCTGCCCCAGGAGGAGTTCAAGCAGATCGCGGCGGCGTGCATCATCGTCCTGCTCGTCATCCTCCTGGCCCTGAATGCGTTCGCGATCTACATCCGCAACCGGTATCGGAGACATTGGTGACAACGACGACTGAGCAAGCAACTAGCATCGAGCCGATGAGCCTGGCGGACATCGCGCAGAAGCACGGAGACGACGGGGTCACCAATCGCGAGGCGGTCTTCGAGGTGCGCGACCTGTACGTCTCGTACGGCGGCAACGTCGCGATCAAGGGCGTCAACCTCGACGTGCACCGGAATGCGGTGACGGCATTCATCGGCCCGTCCGGTTGCGGCAAGAGCACCCTGATCCGCTGCTTCGACCGGATGAACGACCTCGTCCCGAACGCCGTGGTCGGGGGCGACGTCCTCTACCACGGCAAGGACCTCTACGCCGACGACGTCGACCCGGTCGAGGTGCGGCGCCGGATCGGGATGGTCTTCCAGAAGCCGAACCCGTTCCCGAAGTCGATCTTCGACAACGTCGCCTTCGGGCCGCGCGTGCTCGGCCTCAAGGGCAACCTGAACGAGCGCGTCGAGCAGGCGCTCCACCAGGCGGCGCTCTGGGACGAGGTCAAGGACCGGCTGAAGGAGTCGGCGCTCGGTCTCTCCGGCGGCCAGCAGCAGCGGCTCTGCATCGCGCGCTGCCTCGCGGTCGAGCCGGACGTGATCCTGATGGACGAGCCGGCGTCGGCGCTCGACCCGATCTCGACGACGCGGATCGAGGACCTGATGCACGAGCTCAAGCGCGAGTACACGATCGTGATCGTCACGCACAACATGCAGCAAGCGGCGCGTGTCGCCGACATGACCGCGTTCTTCTCGGTCGAGGTCGACGAGGAGACGGGCAAGCGCACCGGCGTCCTCGTCGAGTACGACAAGACGTCGAAGATCTTCACCACCCCGGCCGACAAGCGCACCGAGGACTACGTGACGGGGCGTTTCGGGTAGATGCGGGTCTCCTTCCAGGAGGAGCTCGACGGGCTCGAGCTGCTACTCCGGGGAGAGGGTGAGCTGGTCCTGCGCTCGCTCCGCGGCGCCGTCGAGGCCGTCTGCTCCCAGGACCTCGAGCTCGCCGACGAGGTGATCGCGTTCGACGACGACATCGACGCGCAGTACTTCGAGGTCGAGCAGGGGATCGAGCTGCTGCTCGCGCGCCAGACGCCGGTCGCGAGCGACCTTCGGCTCGTCCTGGCCCTGCTGAAGGACAACCTCCACCTCGAGCGGATGGGCGACCTCTGCGTCACGATTGCCAAGCTGACGAAGCTGACGAAGGGCCTGCCGCCCGACGAGACCCTGCTCGAGGGCTTCAAGGAGATGGGCGAGCGCGCCGAGCAGATGATCCGCGTCGCGCTCCGCTCGCTCGAGCAGCGCGACCGCGTCGCCGCGGAATCGCTGCTCGAGCTCGACGAGCTGATCGACCGGGCCAACCGCCGCGTCGTCAACCGGCTGCTCGACCTGGGTCACGACCTGGAGGCACGCGAGTGGGGGCTGCGGATGATCCTCGTCTCGCGCTGCCTGGAGCGGATCGGCGACCACGCCGTCGACATCGGCGAGCAGACCGCCTACCTGGTGACCGGCGAGTTCCGCGAGTTCACCGACGCTTCACATCCGTAAACACCAGACGCGCACCGGATCTTCACCGTCCGGTACCCCACGAAAACGGCGTTCTCTGCGATAGAGAACGTGTGCTGCTCGCGATCGTCGCCCAGCGTCGCACTGCCACGAACACCGCCCTTGCCGCGGCGGCGCCGCGCGGGGTCGACGCGCGCATCCTCCTCCCGGAGCAGGCCTCGTCGCTGCTGCAGCCGGGAGCGGTTGCGCTCGGCCGGCTCGACGTCGTCGACGGGCTCGACGGCGTCGAGGACGGCCTCTGGGCGCTCGGCTCCCTCGCCGCGCGCGGGGTGGTCGTGCTCAACCGCGCCGGGGCGCTGCTCGGGGCCCACGACAAGCTGCTGACCGCCAAGGTCCTGCAGCGCGCGGGGCTGCCTCATCCGCGTACCCGGATCCTCCATCCCGGCGGCCACGTGCCCGATTGGGAGGGACCGGTCGTCGTCAAGCCCCGCTTTGGCAGCTGGGGGCGCGAGGTCGAGCTCTGCAGCGACGAGATCTCGTTCCGCCGCCACCTGCGCGCGATCGAGCACAGGCTCTGGTTCCAGCGGCACGGCGCACTCCTGCAGGAGCTTGTGCCGCCGGCCGGCTTCGACCTCCGGATCGTCGTCGCGGGCGGTGTCGCCGTCGGCGCCATCTCGCGGGTCGCCGCGCCCGGCGAGTGGCGGACGAACATCGCCCTCGGCGGCACCCGCGTCGCCGTCGAGCCGCCGCCCGCGGCGCTCGAGCTCGCCGTCCGGGCGGCCGAGGCGGCCGCCGCCGATCTGATCGGCGTCGACTTGCTGCCGGACGGCGACGGCGGCCACACGGTGCTCGAGCTCAACGGCGCCGTCGACTTCACGCGCGCGTACCGGCTCGACCGCGACCCCTTCGTCGCGGCGACGGCGGAGCTGACACGGCTGGCCGCCGAGCGCGAGCCCGTGGCTGCTGCCGCCGCCGAAGACGTCGCCTAGCCGAAGCGCCCGGTGACGTAGTCGTTCGTGCGGCTGTCAGCCGGGTGCGTGAAGATCTTCGACGTCGCGTCGAACTCGATCAGCGTGCCGGTGCGGCGCCCGTCGACGTCGTCGAGGCTGAAGAAGGCGGTCATCTCGGCGACTCGCGCGGCCTGCTGCATGTTGTGCGTGACGATCACCAGCGTGTACTCGCGCTTGAGCTCGTGCATCAGGTCCTCGATCGCGGAGGTCGAGATCGGGTCGAGTGCCGAGCACGGCTCGTCGAAGAGCACCGCCTCCGGCTCGACCGCGATCGCGCGGGCGATGCAGAGCCGCTGCTGCTGGCCGCCGGACAGGCCGAGCGCCGACTCCTTCAGCCGGTCCTTGACCTCGTCCCAGAGTGCCGCCTTGCGGAGCGCCCGCTCGACGCGGCCGTCGAGATCGTCCTTCATCCCGAGCACGCGCAGCGCGAACGCGATGTTGTCGTAGATCGACTTCGGGAACGGGTTCGGCCGCTGGAAGACCATCCCGATCCGGCGCCGCACCTCGACGGGGTCGACCCGCGAGCCGCGGAGGTCGCGGCCGTGGTAGTCGATTCGCCCGTCGACCCTGATTCCGGGGACGGCGTCGCTCATCCGGTTGAGGCAGCGGATGAACGTGCTCTTGCCGCAGCCGGAGGGGCCGATCACGGCGGTGACCGTGTTCTTGCGGATGTCCATCGTGACGCCGGCGAGCGCGAGCGACTTGCCGTACCAGACGGCGAGATCCTCGATCGCGAAGACCGTCGGGCGGCCCTTGATCTCGTCGAGCGCCTCGGCGATCGCCTGCTCGGGGACGTCGATCTGGGTCTCGATTTCCATCGCGGCATTCTCTCGGCCGTCGCCGGGGCGTTGGGTCACCGTCTGGTGAAGATCCGGTGACAGGCGTGTGTCCGCCGGGCGGCTCGCGTTCACCACTTCGACGCACCGCGTTCACCACCATTCAGCCCCCACCTCGATACGGGCCGGCGAGAGACTCACGCCCGACTGTGCAGTTCACTCAGAGGAGAAGAAGGACATGAAGAAGACAGCACTTCTGGTCGCGGCGCTGGCCTGCGCCTCGGTCGCATTGATGGCGGCGGGCGTCTCGGGGGCGGCGGTCGACGGCACCGCGAAGACGAACGCCGGCACGCTCACGGGCGCGGGCGCCACCTTCCCGTACCCGTTGATCTCGAAGTGGATTCCGGCCTACGACAGGCGGCTGGAACGCAGATCAACTACTCGCCGATCGGCTCGGGCGGCGGCATCGCTGCGATCACCGCCCGGACCGTCGACTTCGGCGCCTCCGACGCGCCGCTCTCGCCCGACCAGTTCACGGCGTGCAAGGGCTGCATCCAGATTCCCTGGGCGCTCTCGGCGACCGCTGTCATCTACAACGTGCCGGGCGCGCCGCAGGGGTTGAAGCTCAGCCCCGCCGTGATCGCTCAGATCTATCTCGGCTTCATCAAGAAGTGGAACTCGCCCTCGATCCGCAAGGACAACCCGGGCGTCAACCTCCCCGACCTGAACATCACGCCCGTGTACCGGTCGGACAGCTCCGGCACGACCTACAACTTCACCGACTTCCTCTCGAAGGCGAGCCCCGGGTGGAAGACGCGCGTCGGCAACAGCACGACCGTCAACTGGCCGACGGGCGTCGGCGCCCGCGGCAGCTCCGGCGTCGCCGGCGTCGTCTCGCGCACGGAAGGCGCGGTCATGTACGCCGACGTCGCGTACGCCCTCGCGAACAAGCTCAAGTTCGCGAAGGTCAAGAACAGCGCCGGCAAGTGGACGCTGCCGGGGCTGCGGAGCATCAACGCCGCCGCCGCGTCGGTGGAGAAGGTGACCGGCAACGGTGAGATCTCGATCGTGAACCCGGCGAAGAACCAGCCGCTCGCGTACCCGATCTCGACGTTCACCTACGTGCTCGCGCCGACCGCGTCCTCGAAGGCGGCGGAGCTGCGCAAGTTCATCTACTGGGCGATCACGGCCGGCCAGAAGTTCGGGCCGCCGCTCCTCTTCGCGCCGCTGCCGAAGAGCGTGCTGTCCTTCAACTACAAGCAGATCAAGAAGATCCAGGCCTCGACCTAGATTCGTGACGACGACGACGCACGACCAGGCCCCGCAGGGTTCGCTCGAAAGCGGCCGCCTGCCGTGGCGCGTGGGAGACATCCTCTTCTACGGGCTGACGGCGGCGGCGGCAGCGGCGACGCTGGGCCTGGTCGTGTGGCTGTCGGTCAAGGTCGTCGCCCAGGCGTGGGGCGCGATCGAGGAGTTCGGCCTCAGCTTCATCTGGACGGTGGCCTGGGATCCGGTCGCGCAGAGCTTCGGCGCGCTCGACTTCATCTACGGCACCGTCGTCACGTCCTTCATCGCCCTCCTGATTGCGACGCCGATGTCGATCGCGATCGCTCTCTTCCTGACCGAGCTTGCGCCTCGCTGGGTTCGCGGACCGATCGGCAGCCTGATCGAACTGCTCGCAGCGATTCCGAGCGTGATCCTCGGGCTCTGGGGCATCCTCGTCTTCGGGCCGTGGGTGGCACAGCACCTGGAGCCATGGCTGCAGAAGTGGTTCGGCTTCCTGCCCATCTTCAGCGGCGAGCCCTCGCAGGCCGGCCTGCTCCCGGCCGCGCTCGTGCTGACGATCATGATCATCCCGATCACGTCGAGCATCTGCCGTGAGCTCTTCTCGCGCGTCCCACGCGACCTCTCCGACGGCGCGCTCGCGCTCGGCGCGACCCGCTGGGAGACGATCCGCGGCGTCGCGATCCCGTACGCCGGGCCGGGCATCGTCGCCGCCGTCCTGCTCGGGCTCGGGCGCGCGTTCGGCGAGGCGATCGCCGTCACCCAGGTGATCGGCGCCGGCTCTGGGATCCCGCAGTCGTGGTTCGAGCCGGCCGACACGCTCGCCAGCCGGATCGCGTCGCAGTACCAGGGCGCGGTGTCCGGGCTCCAGATCGACTCGATCCTCTATCTCGCCGCGATCCTGCTCGTGATCTCGCTGATCACGAACGTCGCCGCCCAGGCGGTCGTCCGGCGCTTCGAGCGTTCCCGGGGCGCTCTCTCGTGAGCACGGCGAGCACCTACGACGTCACCGTCCGCTCGGCCGGGCTGCGCCGGCGCAAGATCGTGCAGGCGATCTTCGGTGTGCTGGCGACGCTGTCCGCGCTCGCCGCCGTCGGACTGCTCGCGCTCGTGATCGGCTCGGTCATCGTCAAGGGTGGCTCGTCGCTCAGCCTCGACTTCTTCACCGAGCCGCGCGGGCTGTTCGGCGAGTCGGGCGGGATCGCGGATGCGATCATCGGCAGCCTGATCATCGTCGGGATCGCGACGCTGATCGCGGTCCCGGTGGGTGTGCTGGTCGCGATCTACCTCTCCGAGTTCGCCTCCAAGCGGATCGCCATCTTCGTCCGCGTCGTCCTCGACGTGATGAACGGGATTCCGGCGATCGTCGTCGGCATCTTCGTCTTCGGCGTGATCGTCGTCGGACGCGGGCAGAGCGCTCTCGCCGGCGCGTTCGCGCTCTCGATCCTGATGGTGCCGATGATCGCCCGGGCGACGCAGGAGGTGCTCGCGCTCGTTCCCGGCGCGCTTCGCGAGGCGAGCCTCGCCCTGGGCGTCAGCCGCTGGCGGACCGTCCTCGGCGTCGTGCTGCCGACCGCGATCGGAGGGATGGTCACCGGGACGGTGCTCGCGGTCGCGCGGGTCGCCGGCGAGACGGCGCCGCTGCTCTTCACCTCCTCGATCACGGCGAACGCGATCAGCACGAACATCACCGAGGCTCTGCCGACGATCCCTGTCGCGATCTTCGCGTACTCGGAGTCGCCTGATCCGGCCGAGCAGGCGCTCGCGTGGACGGCCGCGCTCGTCCTGATCAGCTTCGTCCTCGTCGCCAGCGTGATCGCGCGGGCGCTCTCGGGCCGCTCGCGGCGGAAGCTCACGGGCGACTAGTCCGCTAGGCGGGCGCCGCGACGGGCTGCTGCAGGCGCCGGGTCTGCCAGCGGCGCGCCGAGAACGCGACCGCCGCGATCCCGCCCGCGAGCAGGAAGACGATCAGGTCCCCCGCCGGCAGCCGGGTCACGACCTCCATCGAGGCGCCGACGAGGGCGGCGCAAGGGATCGTCATCACCCAGGCGATCAGGATGTTGCCGGCGACGCCCCAGCGGACGGCCGAGAGGCGCCGCGATGCACCCGCGCCCATGACGCTGCCGGAGATCGCGTGGGTGGTCGAGACCGGAAAGCCGTAGTGAGCGGTCGTGAAGAGGATCGAGGCGCAGGCTGTCTGGGCGGCGAAGCCCTGCGGCGGATCGAGCTTCGCGATCCTGGTGCCGAGGGTCTTGATGATCCGCCAGCCGCCCGCGTAGGTGCCGAGCGCCATCGCGAGCGCGGCGCTGAAGATCACCCACGTCGGCGGCCGCTCGGCGTCCGCGGAGAGGTGGCCGGTGGAGATGAGGGCGAGCATCATGATCCCCATCGTCTTCTGGGCGTCGTTGGTGCCGTGCGTGAAGGCGACGAACCCGCCCGAGACGAGCTGGAGCCGCCGGAAGACGCGGTTGACGGTGCCCGGGTGGCGCCGCCGGATGATCCAGACGATCCCGATCATCAGCGCTGCCGCCAGCGCGATCCCGACGAACGGCGCCACGAGCGACGGGATCAGCACGCGGTCCACCAGCCCGTCCCACTTGACCACGTCGAGGCCGGACGCGGCCACGGCCGAGCCGATGATCCCGCCGATCAGCGCGTGGCTCGAGCTCGAGGGCAGGCCCAGGTACCAGGTGATCAGGTTCCACGTGATCGCGCCGACGAGCCCGGCGAGGATCACGTCGGGTGTCACCGCCTCCTGATCGACGATCCCGCTCGCGATCGTCGCCGCGACCGCGAACGACACGAACGCGCCGGCGAAGTTGAGGATCGCGGCGCTGATCACGGCGGTCCGCGGCGAGAGCGCGCGCGTCGAGACGCTCGTCGCGATCGAGTTGGCCGTGTCGTGGAAGCCGTTGGTGAAGTCGAAGAAGAGCGCGACCGCGATCACGGCCCAGAGGGTGAGGTTCACGCGTTCTTGACGACGACGTTCCCGATCACGTTCGCCGCGCGCTCGGCCGCGTCGATCGCGCGCTCGAGCCCGTCGTAGATGTCCTTCCAGCGGATCACGATCAGCGGGTCGATCCGGTCGTCGCGGAAGAGCGCAGCGATCGCGTCATGGACGATCCGGTCGCCCTCGTCCTCGAACCGCTTCAGCTCGACGAGCGCGTCCTGCACGCCGCGCAGGCCCTTGAGCCGGTTCAGCGCGATCGCGAGCTGCTCGACCGCCTGCACGAGGATCCGGCATTGCTCGACAGCGTGCTTCGTCGCCGACTCGACGCCGTAGAGCTCGAGCAGGTCGCTCGCCTCCTCGATGTAGTCGACGACGTCGTCGAGCGCCGTCGCGAGCTCGTAGATGTCCTCGCGGTCGAACGGGGTGATGTACTGCGTGTTCAGCAGCTGCATCAGGTCGCGCGTGATCTGGTCGCCGGTCGTCTCGATCGCCTTCACGTCCGCCTGCGACACCGACGAGTTCGGGTATTCGCGGAAGCGCGTCTCCGCGTGGCGGGCAGCGTCGAGCGCGTTCTCGCCGGCCTTGACGAACAGGTCGTAGAACTCGGTCGGGCGAGGGACGAGGCTCAGGCGCACCCGGCGGTGTTTACCAGATGTTCACCTGCGCTCGGTCGCACAGCCGTTCACCTCTTGTTCACCACGGCTCGCCTAGACTCGGCGGATGGCGATCAGGGAGACGGTCGAGCGCGAGGTGAAGCTGCGGGCGGACGAGAGCTTCCGCCTGCCGGAGCTCGGCGGCGAGGCCATCGAGCCGCGTCTCTTCGTCTCCACCTACCACGACACCGCCGACCATCGGCTCGCGCGGCGCGGGATCACGCTGCGCCACCGCGTCGAGAACGGAAAGGGGCTCTGGCAGTTGAAGCTGCCGCAGGGGACGTCGCGGCTCGAGCTCGAAGTGGCCGGCCCGGCGTCCGCGCCGCCGCCGGAGCTGCTGAGGCTGCTCGCAGGCCACCTTCGCGGCGCGGCGCTGCTCCCGATCGCCCGCCTGCGCACGCGGCGCGAGGGGGTCCGCGCGGACGGCGCCGAGATCGTGCACGACTCCGTCGCCGTGCTCGATCACCAGCGGGTCACGCGCAGCTTCGAGGAGCTCGAGGTGGAGCTGCTCGACGGCGACGAGAAGACCCTGCGTCGGCTGGAGAAGGCGTTGCGCCGCGCCGGCGCCGCGGACGGCGAGAGCAGGCCCAAGGTCTTCCAGGCGCTCGACCTCGACTTCCAGGCCGAGCCGGTCGAGAGCGCGACCGACGGCTCGTCGGCGGGGACGCTGCGCGCCAAGCTGCGCGAGCAGGCCGAGCGTCTGCTCGCCCACGACCCCGGGACGCGGCTCGGCACCGACCCGGAGGAGCTGCACCAACTGCGCGTGGCGACGAGGCGGCTGCGAGCGTTCCTCCGCGCCGGCCGCGGCCTGCTCGACCCGGAGGCCGCCGAGCCGCTGCGGGCCGAGCTCCGGTGGCTCGGGAGCGCGCTCGGCCCGGTGCGCGACCTCGACGTGCTGATCGAGCACCTGGACGCCGAGGTGCGCTCGCTCGAGGCAGACGAGGCGGCGGGCCGGAAGCTCGTCCGCACGCTCGAGCGCAGGCGGCGCTCGGCACGCCGCCGGCTGCTGGCGGCGCTCGACAGCCCGCGCTACTTCGCCTTGCTCGACGCGCTCGAGCGCCCGTTCGCGACCGTCGCGGACGAGCCCTCGCTCGACGAGGTCCACGCCGCGGAGCACAAGCGGCTGCGCAAGGCGGTGAAGGAGCTGACGGCCGAGTCGCCGGACGAGGAGCTGCACGCGGCGCGGATCAAGGTGAAGCGGGCGCGGTACGCGGCCGAGCTCCAGGGAGAGAAGGCGTACGTGCAGGCGGCGAAACGGCTCCAGGATGTCCTCGGCGAGCATCAGGACGCCGTCGTCGCGATCGGCCGCCTGCGTGACCTCGCCAAGCGGATGCCCGACGCGGCGGTCGCAGCGGGACGGCTGCTCGAGCGCGAGCAGCAACGGGCCCGACGCGGCCGAGACACGTGGAGAGACTCGTGGAGACAGCTGGCGAAGACGGTGTGATCCGCGCTTCGGGCGGCGTGATCGTCCGCGACGGACGCGTCGTCGTCGTCCACCGGCCGAAGTACGACGACTGGTCGTTCCCGAAGGGGAAGGCGGATGCGGGCGAGAGCGACGTCGACTGTGCCCTGCGCGAGATCGAGGAGGAGACCGGGCTGCGGGTCGCGCTCGGCGAGGAGCTCGAGACGACGACGCACCTGGATGCCCAGGGCCGGCCGAAGCGGATCCGCTGGTGGGTGATGACGCCGCTCTCGGGCGAGTTCACCGCGACGGACGAGGTCGACGAGCTGCGCTGGCTGACGCCGGACGAGGCGCGCAGCCTCCTGTCCTATCCCCGCGACGTCGCGTTGCTCGACTCGGTTCTCGACCAGGCGGCGAGCTGCCGGGCGGCCAGCCGCTGTGCTGCGCCTTCCCGGATCCCGCCGCGCGAGGGCGCGAACGGCACGTCCAGCAGCCGCGAGACCTCGGCGAGAATCGTCGCTCCCGCGAGCAGGGTGCGGGCGCGGTCGGGGCGCAGCCCGAGCGCCTTGGCGCTCGCGGCCGCCGGACGCGCCGCGAGCAGGCCGATCACGTGCTCGAGGTCCTCGACGTCGTACTCGCGCCCGACGATACGGGCGACGGCGCGTGCGCTGCCGCCGGTCGCCAGCGCGAGCTCCGGCTGGGGCGGATCGAGCTGCGCCAGCTCGGTGCGGACGATCGAGCGCGCGACCTCGATCTCCGCCGGAGCCGGCGGGTCGCTCGGGAGCACGGCTGCGGTCAGGCGGAGCGAGCCGATGTCGACCGACCGCACCCAGGCCGGCCCGAGCAGCTGCGTGCCGACGACGAGCTCGGTCGAGCCGCCGCCGACGTCGCAGACGGCGACGACGCCGTCGCCGGTGTCCGTCCGCGCGACGGCGCCCTCGAACGCCAGCCGGCCCTCCTCCTCCGCGGAGACGACGCGCACCTCACCCGCGGTGGCGCGGCCGAGCACGTCGAGCAGGCGGGCGGGCTCGTCGCCCTGGCGGCCCGGAGCCGTCACCACCGTCTCGAGCTCGCGAACGCCGAGCTTGCGCGCGATCCGCGCGTACTCGCGGGTCACCTCGGCGACCTCGTCGAGCTTGCGCCGCCGGATCCGGTTGTGCCGGAGCAGCTCCTCGCCGAGCCCGAGGTGTGCGCGTTCTTCGCGGACGGTCCGGACGCGGCCGCCGCCGACCGACGCGACCAGCAACCGGACCGTGTTCGAGCCGACGTCGATGACCCCAACCCGCATCCCGGTCATTCTGGCGAGCACGCCGGTCAGACCTCCCAGCCTCAACGGGACCGCGTCCGGGGGCCGCCCGCGCGCCGGCTCCGAGCCCGTGCGCGACGCTGCAGGTTGAGCTGGTGTCCGTGCGCGCGCTCCTCCTTCGAGCGCCGCCGGCGTGTCCAGCTTCCGTCTGCTCCGAGCTCCCACGAGGACTCGGTGTCGGCGAAGGCGCTGTCGAAGACCGCCGTCAGCTCCTGCTTCAACCGCGCCTGCTCGACCGGGACGAGCACCTCTACCCGCCGGTCGAGGTTGCGCGTCATCAGGTCGGCGCTGCCGAGGAAGATCTCGGTCTCGTCGCCGAGCTCGAAGGCGTAGACGCGGCTGTGCTCGAGGTAGCGGCCGACGATCGAGCGGACCTGGATGTTCTCGCTCATCCCCGGGACACCGGGGCGGAGCATGCAGATCGAGCGTGCGACGATCTCGATCCGCGCGCCGAGCTCCGACGCCGCGTAGAGCTCCTCGATCACGGCCTCGTCCGTGAGCGCGTTCAGCTTGATCCGGATCCGCGCGTTCGTGCCTGCGGCAGCGGCCGTCCCGGCTGCGCGGATCCGGTCGATCAGGCGGGCGCGCAGGCTGAACGGCGCCACCAGGATCTTGCGGAAGCGCTCCGGACGGCCGAAGCCCGTCAGGTAGTTGAAGAGCGAGGCGATGTCCTCCGCGATCTCCGGGTCGGCGGTGAAGAGGCTGAGATCCTCGTACGAGCGCGCGGTGACAGCGTGGTAGTTCCCGGTGCCGACGTGAACGTACCGGCGCAGCCCGTCGCCCTCGCGGCGCACGACGAGCGTCATCTTCGCGTGCACTTTCAGGTCGGCGAAGCCGTAGACGACGTGGACGCCTGCCTGCTCGAGCGCGCGCGACCACTCGATGTTGCGGTGCTCGTCGAAGCGCGCCTTCAGCTCGACGAGGCAGACGCTCTGCTTGCCCTCCTCGGCCAGCTCGACCAGCGCCGGCACGAGCGGGCTGTCGCCGCTCGTCCGGTAGACCGCGGTCTTCATCGCGATCACGTCCGGGTCGCGGGACGCCGCCCGGACGAACGCCTCGAAGCTGCCGGCGAACGACTCGTACGGCTGGTGGACGAGGAAGTCCCCACGACGGATCTCGGCGAACAGGTCGCGCGGCTCCTTTGCGTGCAGGAGCCGCGCCGGCGTCGACCCGGGGGAGGGAGGGTAGGCGAGCTCGGGCCGGTCGAGGTCGAGCAGCTGGTCGAGGTCGGCGAGGTCGAGCGGCCCGTGGATCTCGTAGACCTGGTCGTCGTCGACGCCGAGCCCCTGCTGCAGGCGCTCCAGCATCGCGCGAGAGGTCGAGCTCGAGATCTCGAGCCGCACCGCGTCGCCGAAGCGGCGCCGCTGCAGCTCCTGCTCGACTGCCTCGAGGAGGTCGTCGGCGTCGTCGGAGACCTCGAAGTCGGCGTCGCGGGTGACGCGGAAGACCGAGCGCTCGACGATCTCCATGCCCGGGAAGAGCCGGTCGAGGAAGTGCGCGATCACGTTCTCGAGCATCAACAGCTTGCCGCCGGCGCCGGCGGAGAAGAACCGCGGCAGGCCTTCCGGCACCTTGACCCGGGCGAAGCGCTCCTCGCCGGTCTCCGGGTCGCGCGCGAGCACGCCGAGGCTGAGCGTCAGCCCGGAGATGTACGGAAAGCGCTGTCCGGGACTGACCGCGAGCGGGGTCAGGACGGGGAAGATCTCACGCTGGAAGCCGTCTCCTAGCGTCCGCCGCTCGTCGTCGTCGAGCTCGTGGACCGACGAGATCAGGATCCCCTCGGCTCCGAGCGCAGGGCAGAGCTCCTTCTTCCAGAGCTTGGACTGGCGGGCGGTCAGCTCGAGTACGCGTTCGCGGATCTCGGCCAGCGCCGCCCTCGGCGTCAGCCCGTCGCTCGACCGGACGACGACACCCGCGGCCGCCTGCTCGGTGAGCCCGGCCACGCGCACCATGAAGAACTCATCCAGGTTGGACGAGAAGAAGCGGCACATCTTCACCCGCTCGAGCAGCGGCAGACCGTCGTCGGCGGCGAGGTCGAGCAGCCTGGCGTTGTACTCCAGCGTCGAGAGCTCGCGGTTCAGCAGGCGCCCGAGAGTCTCGCGCGGGGTGATCGCGACCATCGGCCAAGCATGTCGGGATCGGTGTTACCGGTGGGTAACGGGCTGGTGAACGACCGTTACGCGAGCGCGTCCAGGAGCAGGCCCTGGAAGTGGGCGATCAGCCGCTCGGAGTCGCCCATCAGCCGCCCGTGCTCGACCCCGCCGCCGCGCAGCCCTTTCTGGACCCGCTCGACGAGGACCCGGTCCTCGGCGCCCACCTGGTCGTCGAACTCGAGCATCTCCTCGACCCAGGCCTCGCTCGACGTTCGGGCCGACGAAGTAGTCGAGGAAGCGTGTCGTCGTCTCCGGCCCGGTCGGCACGATCGGGCCGATCGAGAGGTTCGGGTGCCCCGGCATGATGTTCAGCGTCAGGTTCGGCCAGAGGAAGTGGAACTGGCCCCGTTCGATCGGGCCGCGCGGGTCGAAGTCGCCCTTCCAGGTCTCGCGCACCGGTCCGTACTGCGTCGAGAACGTGCGGCTCTCCTCGAGCACGTACGCGTCGACCGAGACGTCGACGACCTTCGAGAAGTTCGGGTGCGCGACCTGGCAGTGGTAGCACTCGAGGTAGTTCTCGCTGCAGACCTTCCAGTTCGCGGCGTACTCCTCGCCGCTCGCCCGCTTCAGGAACCGCAGCGAGCCGAGGTCGACGCCGGACGCGTCGACGAGGGCGGGTAACTCGCCGAGCGTCTGCGCGAGCGGGTCCGCGTCCGGGTCGGGGTTGACGAAGACGAACGGGCCCCACGCGTCGACCTGCACCGGCACGAGCCCGAGGGCGTCCTTGTCGAAGCCGGGCACGAGGTCTGAGCGCGGCGCCGCGCGGAGCGAGCCGTCGAGCGCCGTACGTCCACGCGTGGTAGGGGCACTGCAGCGACGCGCGCTTGCCCTCGCCCTCGCAGACGAGCGAGCCGCGGTGCCGGCATACGTTCAGGAAGGCGCGCAGCCTGTGCTGCTCGTCACGGACGACGACGATCGGGACCCCGCCGAAGTCGCAGGTGAAGAACGAGCCCGGCTCGGCGACCTGGTCGGCGCGGCCCGCGTACTGCCACGTCCGCCGGAAGATCCGCTCCCGCTCCAGCCGGAGCACGGCCGGGTCCGAGTACCAGTCGAAGGGGATCGTGCGGCCGTCGGCGATCGTCGCCATGCGGCCAAGTCTAGGCTGCGATGCGCTCCGTCTCGGCTCCGACCTCGGTGATGAAGACGGGCCGCCGGGAGCGGAGATGGGCGATCACGGCCTCCTCGTCGCGCGCGCAGGGCACGACGCTCTTCCAGCCGCCCAGGTGCTCGAGCCGGTGGAAGTCGCCGCTCGCCACGCACGGGAGCCCGGCTCTCGCCACCCAGGAGAAGAGCTGGCGTGCGGTTGAAGAGCTCGAAGCGGTGCACGCGAGCCGAGAGCTCCGGATCGCGTGCAAACCGCTGTGTGAGCCGGCCCGGGTGCGATGCCGGCTCGTCGTCGAACGGATGCGCCGCGACGAGCGCGGCGCCGGCCAGGACGGCCGTCTCGATCGCCTCGTCGATGCCGCTGTCGACGGGGACGAAGCTGCGGAGCCCGAGCGCCAGCGCATGGGCGGAGAGGCACGGGTCGGGGTCGTTGTAGGAGAGCTCGAGGCCCGGCACCACGAGCAGTCCGTACTGCTCGCGCGCCCGCGTAGCCTCGCGCTCGAGCTCGGCGAGGTAGGCGTCGAAGCTGTCGGCGGTGACGCTGTTCGGCGTGTCGCTGCCGGTCTCGACGGTTCGGCAGACGTGGTCGGTGATGCAGAGGACGTCGAACCCGTGCGCGCCGTAGAGATCCACGAGCGCCGGCACCGGCAGGACGCCGTCGCTCCAGGTCGTGTGCGCGTGCAGCTCTGCCAGCAGTGCTCCCGAGCGTGTACGTGTCATGTCCCCATTGTCGGTGCCGAGGACCGCCAAGGTGGCTAGAAAGTGGTCGATTTCCAGGGAAGATCCTGCGTGGGTAGGCTCCGCCGGTGATCCACCTCCGGCTTGTCGTGCCCACGGATCTGACCGGGAAGGTGCTCGACCTGCTCGGGTCGCTGCCGTCGGCGTTGAACCTCATCCACCTCGCTGGAGTGGCGCGCGAGCCCGAGGGTGACCTCGTCCTCGTCGACGTCGCGCGCGAAGACGCGAGCGCCGTGATCGCCCGGCTGCAGGCGCTCGGCCTGGGCGATCGGGGGACGATCGCGACGATCGAGATCGACGCGGCGATCTCCGAGCGCGCCCTCGCCGCCGAACGGGCGGCCGCGGGCTCGCCGGCGGACGCCGTCGTCTGGGAGCAGGTCGAGGCCCGGACGTCCGAGACGGCGGCCCTCTCCGGGAGCTTCCTCGTCTTCATGATTCTGGCGACGCTGATCGCGGCGGTCGGGATCGTCACCGACTCGATCATCCTGATCATCGGCGCGATGATCGTCGGCCCGGAGTTCGGGCCGCTGGCCGGGTTGTGCGTCGCACTCGTGCAGCGCCGGCGCGAGCTGGCGCGCAGGTCGCTGACGGCGTTGCTCATCGGCTTCCCGGTGGCCATCGTCGTCACCTACGGCGCGACGGTGGCCTTCCGTGCGCTCGGCCTGTTTCCGGAGTCGATCGGCACGCACGCCGAGACACTCTTCATCTCCGATCCGAACCGCTACTCGGTCCTCGTCGCGGTGCTTGCCGGCGTAGCCGGAATGGTCTCGCTGACGACCGCCAAGGCAGGCGCGCTGATCGGCGTGCTCGTGTCGGTCACGACGATCCCTGCTGCCGCCAACGTCGCGGTTGCCGCCGCCTACGGCGACTGGAGCGAGTGCGCCGGCGCACTCGGCCAACTCGTGATCAACCTGGTCTCGATCATCGTCGCAGCGCTCGCCACCCTGGCGGTGCAGCGCGCGGTCTCGTCGAGACGGCGGCTCTAGATCCGGCGGTAGCGCGCCTGGACGAAGCAGTAGAGCGCGTAGCAGAGGAGGCCGACCGCGACCGCGCCGAGCAGGAGGCCGCCGTACGCCTGCTGCGAGAGCTCGAGCAGCGCGCCGTCGAGTCCGCGCGCCTGCTTGGGGTCGAACTCCCACGCCGCCCGGAGGAGGAAGAGGCCGATCAGGCCGAAGACGGCGAGCCGGGCCAGGTGGCCGAGGATGCCGACGCCGGTCGCGGCCTTCTCCTCGGCCTCGCCCATCTCGGCCGTCTTCAGCTTCTCGTTGAACTTGCAGGTGACGGCCCGATAGCCGTTGAAGCCCGCTGCGGCGAGGAACGCGACTCCGGCGCCGTAGACGAGGTAGCGGCCGAGCGGGAGGTCGAAGACCCCGGCCGTCTGCTGCTGCTCGTTCGAGCCGCCGCTGTCGCCGCTGCCCATGATCCGGTCGACCGTCAGTCCGGCGAGCAGGAAGTACAGCGCCGCCTTCGCGACCGCGCCGCCGCGTTTCGCGAGGCCCTTGGCGTCCTCGCCCTCACCGTCGCGGTCGAGGAAGCCCTGCGCGAGCCGCCAGCAGGCGTACCCGGCGAGGCCGAGCGCGAGCACGATCAGGAGCCCGCGGCCGAACGGCTGCTCCGCGATCGTGTTCAGAGCGCCGTTCTTGTCCGGAGCCTGCTCGCGGCCGCCGAGTGCGACCTTGACGGCGAGGATCCCGATGACCGCGTAGAGAACGCCCTTGGCCACGAGCCCGGCCCGGCCGAGGCGCTCCACCCACGGGCTCCGCCCCGCGCGGCGGCCCTTCGCTGCGATCGCTCCGCTGCTCATCCCCGTGACCCTTCCCCGACCGGCGCGGCTTCAAGCTTTCGCGCCCGACCCGCCGCCGTCGCGGCTACAACTAGAGCGTGCGCCGCGCCCTCGTCCTCGCCGCCGCCCTTGCGCTGATCGCCCCCGGCAGTGCGCTCGCCCGCGAATGCGGGATCCCGGATGCGAATCCGCTCTGGGTCGACTTCGCGGGCCACGACGCGCCGCTGCCGCAGAAGCCGGGGCTGACGCTCGCGTTCACCTCCGGAACGGTCAAGCCGGCGGAGGCGCGCGCGAACGGGGCCGCGACCGTCTTCTTCGACCTCAACTTCAACAACCGCGTCGGCACGCCGACCGTGCCGGCCGATCCGGCGCTGATCCAGACGCGCGCCGACCGCCTCTACGACTTCGCCGTCTCGGTGACGGGCTGCCAGACGCCGTGGATCGCGCTGAACGAGCTCTTCGGCGCCCAGACGCCGACGCCGTGGACGACGACGACGGCCCAGTACCGGGCGAACACGCTCGCGCTCGTCCGGCGGTTGAAGGAGCGCGGCGCGTTCCCGGCGGTCACGATCGCGAACCCGCCGTACACCGGCGGTGACGCGGCGCAGTGGTGGCGCGACCTCTCGGCCAGCGCGCTCCTGATCCGGCAGGTCTTCTTCACCTCCCCGAACGTGCCGCGCCTCCACGCGCTCGGGCCCGTTCGCGCCAGCCGGACGATGCGAAGCGGGATGCGGTCGCTCGTGCGCAGGTTCACCGAGATCGGGATCCCGGCGAGCCGGGTCGCGCTCGAGCTCCAGTTCCAGTCGGCTCCGGGCACGGGTGGCCGCGAGAACCTGCAGCCGCGGGCGAAGTGGCTCGAGATCGTGAAGCTGCAGGCGCTCGCCGCGAGGCGGGTGACGAAGGAGCTGCGGACGCACTCGATCTGGTCGTGGGGCTGGGCGACGTTCAGCACGGCCGGGATCGACCCCGACAAGGGCGAGGCGGTCTGCGTCTACCTCTGGGTGCGCGACCAGAACCTCTGCAGCGGTCCCGGCGCGGCCGGGCCTGCCATGGACGCGTCGCTGACGGTCGGGCAGCTCGAAGAGCTCGGCGCCGGCGTCGTCTGCGCGCTCCCGGCCGGGACGATCAGGAAGGCGGCCGTCGATCCGCTCGCCAGGGCGATCGGCGACCGCGACATCGCCGCGAGCGTGGTGCTCGAGCGGCTCGTCCTCCAGCAGGAGGTCGAGCTCGACGCGCGCGCGGTGCTGGCTGCGGAGCTCTCTTTCGTCGACGACCACTTCGGCGGCAGCGTGGCTGCGTACCTGGCTGCGCTGCGCCGGATCCAGCTGACACGCGTGGCGGCCCGCGGCCTCCTGCTGGACGAGCTCCGGCGCGACGCGGTCCGCGCGCGCTTCTTCTCACGTGCGGCGACGGGCGCCGAGCTGACCGACTTCCACGTCACCTACGCCGGCCTGCGGGCGCGGCTCGTCGAGACGGCGCGTCCTGTCGCCTGGCTCGGCGGGAAGACGCGCGGGATCGCGCTCGAGACGTTCGCGCCGGCGCGTGTCTTCGGCCTCTCCGCCCCCGGGCGCATCCGCACCCTGCACGGCCAGATCCACGTGACGCCGCTGGGCGACACCGTCTTCCTCGGCACGGTCCCGCTCCCGGACGCGCGGGCCGCGATCGCGTCCGCGCTCAACCGCTTCGCCCGCGTCGCCGCGTACGAGAACTGGCTCGCCAAGGCGGAGGAGCGGGCGCTCGCGGAGGCGATCTGCATCGACGACCGGCTTCCGTCACCCGCCGCGCTGACCCTGGACGATCTGCTTCCCTTCACCGCGCCGGGATTCCGATAACTCGACCGAGGAGGCGCTGATGGCGACGAAGGCCGATTTCACCGAGCAGGAGTGGGAGCAGCTGCGCAAGGGCGCGACCGGAGCGGGCCTGCTCGTTTCCGTCAGCGACCGCAGCTTCCTGGACAGCTTCAAGGAGGCGGGCTCACTGGCGAAGCACCTCGCCGAGGGCCGGGAGGGCTCGAGCGAGCTGGTGCGCGAGCTCGCGGCCGAGCGCGTGTCGGGCTTCGGGGTCAGAACGTCGCCGGCCGAGATCGAGTCGGAGACCTTCGAGGCGCTCCAGGGTGCGGTGTCCACGCTCCAGGCGAAGGCGCCCGACGAGCTCGACGCGTACAAGGCGTTCGTGTTGGAGGTCGCCGAGCGCGTCGGTCAGGCGGCGGGCGGCGGCGATGCCGCCGAGGCGGCGACGATCGAGAAGATCAGGTCGGCGCTCTCCTGAAGCAGTCGACGGTGTGGTCGTCGACGAGGCCGGCGGACTGCATGAACGCATAGGAGGTCGTCGGGCCGATGAAGCGGAAGCCGCGCCGCTTCAGCTCCTTGCTCATCGCCTTCGACTCCTCCGTCTGGGCCGGGATCTCCGCGACCGTGCGCCAGGCGTTCACCTTCGGCTCGCCGCCGACGAACGACCAGAGCAGCTCCCCGAGCGGCACGTCGAGGGCGAGCGTCGCGCGGGCGTTCCCGATCACCGACTCGATCTTGCCGCGGTGCCGGACGATGCCCGCGTCCCCGAGCAGCCGCTCGACGTCGCGCTCGCCGAAGCGCGCGACCGCCTCGATGTCCCAGCCAGCGAACGCCTGCCGGTAGCCCTCGCGCTTGCGCAGGATCGTCGCCCACGAGAGCCCGGCCTGGGCGCCCTCGAGGTTCAGCAGCTCGAAGAGCGTCCGGTCGTCACGGATGGGGATGCCCCACTCGTCGTCGTGGTAGGCGACGTAGAGCGGGTCGTCGGCCGGCACCCAGGCGCAGCGGATCACCCTGTCGAGGCTACCCCGGCGGCGAGACGCGGTCCCGATCGTCGGTGGCGTCGGCGTCGGCGTCGGCATCGACCTCGACGTCCGGGTCGATGTCGTCGGCCTGGCGGCGAAGCTCCTCGGCCTCGTCCTGCCGGGCGCTGGCCCGCTCGGCCTGTTCCTCGGCGGCGAGGCGCGCCTGCTCGGCCTCGCGCGCCTTCGTGTCGGCGAGGGTGCGCTGCTCGCCCGCCTCGATCCGGCGCTCCTCGAGCTGCTTCGCCTGCTGCTGGCGGATGAGGTAGTAGCCGACGGCGATCACGACGACGGCGCCGATCACGATCAGGACGATCACGGTGGTATCCATGGCTTGCTCCCTTCCTCGGGTTCTGGATGGACATTCCGGGAGCTGGGCCGTCGCAAACTTGCGTTCCGCCTGCGGGCAGCGCATAGTCGCGCTCGTGTAAGTCCCCTTGGCCCGTGACTCCGCTCGGCCGCCGCAGCCGCGGTGGCTCTCTCACGTCCCGAGGAGGCCCTTCGCATGACCGCTTCGACCTGGCACTACGGCGTCGTCGCCCGCTGGTGGGCGGAGTTCAACACCAGCGGCCCCGAGATCGACTACTTCCGGCGCTACGCCGAGGATCAGCCCGCGCTCGACCTCGCGTGCGGCACGGGCAGGCTCCTGATCCCGTACCTCCGCGACGGCCTCGACGTCGACGGCTGCGACGTCTCGGCGGACATGATCGCTCTCTGCCGCGAGGCTGCGGAGCGGGAGGGGCTGTCGCCGAACCTCTACGCGCAGTCCAAGCACGAGCTCGACCTGCCGCGGCGGTACCGCACAGTCTTCATGTGCGGCGCTCTGGGGGTCGGCAGCACCCGTGCCGAGGATCAGGAGGCGTTTCGCCGCGTCCACGACCACCTGGAGCCGGGCGGCACGTTCGTCCTCGACAACGAGGTCCCGTACGCGGACGGCGCGGGCTGGGAGTACTGGCAGCCGGAGGGCCGCGCGACGCTGCCGCGGCCGCGGCGTCAGCCGGGGGAGCGGCGTGTCGGCTCGGACGGGGCCGAGTACGAGCTTCGCGCACGGCTCCTGGACGTCGACCCGCTCGAACAGCAGGTCAGGATGGAGATGCAGGCGTTCATGTGGCGCGACGGCGAGCTCGTCGCCGAGGACGAGCACCTGCTGACGCTGACGCTCTATTTCAAGGACGAGATCGTGCTCATGCTCGAGTGCGCCGGCTTCGTCGACGTGACCGTGCGAGCGGCGCTGACGGACGCGGAGCCGACCGGCGCCGACGACTTTCTCGTCTACACGGCCCGGCGACCGGCGGAGCTACCCTCCTCGGGTGGACGCGCATGAGGAGAACGGCGTCGCCGAGCGCCTGAAGGCGGCGGCGGACGTGCTCGAGGAGATCGTCGCCGACCGGGGCTTGCTGAAGGAGCTGACGCTCGAGGAGCGGACGCGGCTGCTCGCGGCCGCGGGAGACGTGCACAACCCCGACGTCGTCCAGCGGCGCCGGTTCAACAAGGTCGTGCGGCGCGAGAAGAAGGCGGCCCGGCTCGGCCGCGACGAGGACGTGCTCGCCGAGACGGGCATCCGCGTCCACCGGGCGAAGCCCGTGTTCACGACGCCGAACGTGTTCGTCCCGGGGGAGTTCGAGCAGCTCGACGTCGACGAGGCGGAGTTCCGCGAGGTCGTCGAGCCGCAGCACTGCTACGTCTGCAAGGAGCGCTACCAGGACATCCACCCCTTCTACGACCAGCTCTGCCCGGCGTGCGCGGCGTTCAACTACCGCAAGCGCTCGGAGACCGCCGACCTGAGCGGCCGGGTCGCGCTGCTGACGGGCGGACGCGTGAAGATCGGCTACCAGGCCGGGATCAAGCTCCTCCGCGCGGGCGCTCAGCTGATCGTGACGACGCGGTTCCCGCGCGACGCGGCGGCGCGCTACGCGGCCGAGCCGGACTTCGAGGAGTGGAGCGACCGGCTCGAGGTCTTCGGGCTCGATCTCCGGCACACGCCGAGCGTGGAGGCGTTCTGCACCCACCTCGGCTCGACGCGCGATCGGCTCGACTTCATCGTCAACAACGCCTGCCAGACCGTGCGGCGCCCGTCCGAGTTCTACCGGCACATGCTCGAGGCGGAGACGGCGTCGGAGGAGTCGATGCCGGCGCACATCCGCGGCCTGCTCGGCGCCTACGAGGGCCTCCGCCGGACGGAGATGCTGCCCGCCGCGCCGACCGGGAGCACGCCGGCGCTCGTCGGGGTCACGCGCTCGGCCGAGCTCTCGCAGGTGCCGCTCCTGCCCGAGGATCTGGAGGCGCAGGGCGATCTCTTCCCGGAGGGGAGGCTCGACGCCGACCTGCAGCAGGTCGACCTGCGCGAGCGCAACTCCTGGCGGCTGCTGCTCGCCGAGGTCTCGTCGGTCGAGCTGCTCGAGACGCAGCTCGTCAACGCGGTCGCGCCCTTCGTGCTCAACGCGCGGCTGAAGCCGCTGCTGTTGCGCACGCCTGAGCGGGACAAGCACATCGTCAACGTCTCGGCGGTGGAGGGGCAGTTCTACCGCCGCTTCAAGACGACGCGGCACCCGCACACGAACATGGCCAAGGCGGCGCTGAACATGATGACGCGGACGTCCGCGGCCGACTACCACGGCGACGGGATCCACATGAACGCCGTCGACACCGGCTGGGTCACGGACGAGGACCCGCTCCACGTCGCGGACCGGAAGACGGTCGAGCACGGCTTCCGGCCGCCGCTCGACATCGTCGACGGCGCCGCGCGGATCGTCGACCCGATCATCGACGGCTTCAACACGGGCGAGCACGTCTGGGGTCAGTTCCTGAAGGACTACAAGCCGACCGACTGGTGAGCGTCGCCCGCGACCCGGACACGAACGTCGTCGGCGGCGAGCTGCTGCCGTGCTCGACGGCGCCGCTGACCGGCTTCTTCCGCGACGGCTGCTGCGCGACCGGGCCGGAGGATCTCGGCAGCCATACGGTCTGCGCGGTGGTGACGGAGGAGTTCCTCGCCTTCAGCCGCGCAGCCGGGAACGACCTCTCGACACCGCGGCCCGAGTGGGGCTTCGAGGGGCTGCAGCCGGGCGACCGCTGGTGCGTGTGCGCCGCGCGCTGGCTGGAGGCGCACGAGGCCGGTGTCGCGCCGCCCGTCGTGCTCGGCGCCACGCACGCGCGCGCCCTCGAGGTCGTCCCGATCGAGGCGCTGACGGCCAAGGCCGCCGCGCCGGACGCCGTCTAGCTTCGGCGCGGCGAGGCGGCGAACGAGGCGTAGGCGCGCTCGAGCACCTCGGCGAGGTCGAGGGCGCCGACCTGGATCCCGCTCGGGCCGAGGCGCTTCAGCACGGCGGCGGTCGGGAGCGGGCGGAGTGGGCCGAGCTCGGGCGGCGGCGTCGCCTCCCAGATCTCGTCCGCGGCGACGATCGGCGTCGGCTCGGGATCAGGCGCTTCCGCGGGAGCGTTGGCCTCCGTGCAGCCGCGCCAGTGCAGGAGGAGGGACGGCTCGCGGTCGAACCGGTCGGCGAGCACGTAGGCGAGCGCGGCGACGTGCCGGCACGTCCCGGGCACTCCGCAGCTGCACGTCCGGGCGAGCGACCGGGCCGCCGGCACGAGCGGCTCCTCCCAGTCGACCGCCATCACGTGCTCGAGCTGCACCGACTGTGAGCGCCCCGCGACAGCAGCCTCGACCTGCGCGTTGCCGCGCGCCGAGCGCGACGCCGCGGCCCAGATCCGAGGCGGCACCGGCTCGGCGGCGAGCTCGACGGCGTGCTCGATCCCGTCGTCCTCGACGCGCGCGCTCAGCAGCCCTTCCGCGACCGCGACCGTGTGCACGTTGCCGCCGCGCGCGAGCGCGCGCCCCTGCTCGGCGCTCGCGCCGCTCTCGTCGGGCACGACCGCGCTCGCGAAGAGCCGGGACCACGGCCCCTGCCCGATCCGCTCCCGCTCCGTCCGGACGGTCAGCGGACGTCCGTCGTCGAGGACGATCACGCCGCCTCCTCCTCCACCGCGTCCGCCGACAGCTCGACCGCGGCGCGGATCGTGCCGAGATCGAGGTCGCCGAGCCAGTCCTCCGAGCGGCCCGCGATCACCTTCTCCGCCAGCTCGCGCTTCGAGTCGAGCAGGAGGTCGATCCGCTCCTCGAGCGTGCCGCTGCAGATCAGGCTGTGGACGTAGACGTGCTTGCGCTGGCCGAAGCGGTAGGCACGATCGGTCGCCTGCTGCTCGACGGCGGGGTTCCACCAGCGGTCGAAGTGGAAGACGTGGTTCGCCGCGGGCAGGTTGAGGCCGCGCCCGCCCGCGCGGATCGAGATCACGAGCACCGACGGGCCGTCCTCACGCGCGAACGCAGTCAGCAGCTCGTCCCGCTGCTTCGCGTTCAGGCGCCCGTGGAAGAAGCCGACGCTCCGGCCCAGCCGCTCCTCGAGGTGCGAGACGAGCCGCTCGAAGCCGGGGTACTGCGTGAAGACGAGCGCCTTGTCGCCCGGCGGCACGTCCGCGAGCAGCCGGACGAGATGCTCGAGCTTGCCCGAGCGGCCGTCGAGCGGCCGACCCGTCGTCAGCACCATCTCGGGGTGGTTGCAGACCTGCTTCAGCTGGCTCAGCATCGCGAGTACCGCGCCGCGGCGGCCGAAGCGGTCCTCGTGCGCCTCGACGCGGGTCAGCCAGCGGTCGACGGTCGCCCGGTAGAGGCTCGCCTGCTCGACCGTCAGGCGGCAGTAGTCCTTCTCGATCGTGATCGGCGGCAGCTCGAGCTCGATCTCGGGCGAGTCCTTCGCGCGGCGGAGCACGAACGGGTCGACGATCGAGCGCAGCCTCGCGAGCGCCGCCTCGTCGCCGTACTGCTCGATCGGCCTCGCGAACGCGCGCTCGAACCGCTCGCGCGAGCCGAGCAGGCCGGGATTGACGATGTCCATGATCGCCCAGAGCTCGCCGAGGCGGTTCTCGATCGGCGTGCCGGTCATCGCGACCTTCCGCCGCGCGTGCAGCCGGCGCAGCGCACGCGCGCGCTTCGTGGCCGGGTTCTTGACGTCCTGCGCCTCGTCGAGCAGCAGCCGGTCCCAGGCGATCGCCGCGAGCGCGTCGGCGTCGCGCGTGGCGATGTCGTACGAGGTGACGATGACGTCGTGGCCGCGCGCGGCGAGCGCGAGCTCCCGTGCCGCGAGCCGGTTGGGGCCGTGATGGAGGTGCACGTGGAGCGAGGGAGCGAAGCGGTGGATCTCGGCGCCCCACTGCTTGACGACGCTCATCGGGCAGACGACGAGTGTCGGCCCGAGCTTCTCGTCGCCGGCGTCCTCCCGCTCCGACGCGAGCATCGCGATCGCCTGCACCGTCTTCCCGAGGCCCATGTCGTCGGCGAGGATCGCGCCGACGCCGAGGTCGCCGAGCAGCCGCAGCCAGCCGTGGCCGCGCTCCTGGAAGGGGAAGAGCGGATGCGTCATCGCGGCCGGCGTCGGCAGTGACCGGAAGCGGCGTTCGCCCGTGTGAAGGAGAGCCGAGAGCGACTCGTCGAGCGAGACCTCGCCGAGCTCGACGCCGGCCTCGTCCGTCTCCAGCCCGGAGACCGCGCGGACGAGATCGACGATGCCGGCGCCGGCGCGGCGGCGGTCGAGGAAGCGCAGCGCCTTCTCGATATCGGAGCGGCTGACCGCGTGCCAGCGCTCGCCGATGCGGACGAACGGCTCCTTCGCGGCGGCGAGGTCGGCCAGCTCCTCGTCCGTGAGCACGCTGTCCCCGACGGCGAGGCGCCAGTCGAACCGTGCCAGCTCCGAGGGCGAGAGGAGGCCGCTCGACCGCGTGCGGGGCGCCGTCGTCGCCGCCAGGTTGACCCGTACGCGCGCGGGCGAGCGCAGCCAGGCGGCGGGGAGGAGCACCGGCACGCTGCGCTCCTCCAGCTTCGGCATCGCCTCGCGCAGGAAGCGCCGCACCTGTTCCTGGTCGAGCGAGACCTCGGACGGCTCGACGGCGTCGAAGGCGATCCCGATCTCGGCGAGCAGCGGCTCGAGCTCGGCCAGCCGGTGGACGAGGTCGCGCCGCGGATCGCCGGCGCGGAGGAAGCCGAAGACGTCGTCCTGCCGCTCCCAGAGCAGCGAGGCGGGCAGGCCGAGAGTGGGGTCGTCCTCGGCCTGGAGCCAGAGCTCGAGTGTGAGCCCGTCCTGCTCCCGCTCGTCGAGATGCAGTCCGAGCGTCCAGGTCGTGCGGGCGCGGTGGGCGAGGCCGCCGTCGACCCAGTCGGACAGCCGGCGCTCGAGCGCCGCCAGGCCGGAGTGGCGCGGCAGCGCGGCGTCGGGCGCAGTCAGCCCTTCGAGCAGGTGGTCGATCGCGTTGGCGCGGCCGGCCTTCGCCGGTGCGAGCCGCACCCCGTCCGCGCGCAGGCGGTCGCGCGCGATCTGGTCGACGAGGACGGGGTAGAGGTCGTGCACGGTCGCCTCGCGGTCGCCCTCGAACGAGCCCGCGCCGATCGGCGGCAGCGCGGCCGCGATCGCGGTCAGGGCGGACTGGACGCCCTCGTCGAGCGTCGCGCCCCAGAACGCATGCCACCAGCCGTCGCCGTGGTCGAGGAACGGGTGGACGAGCCCCTCGGCGACCGAGCGCCGCGCCAGCTCGACGACCGCGAGGATCGCCTTCGCGCTCGGGCCGAGCTCGAGAGCCTCGGGAGGCGAGCCGGCGAGCGCGACGAGCTGCGCCGGGTCGAGCCGGCGGGCCGGGATCCCGCGGCCGGCGAGGGGGAGGTCAGCGATCGCCGACATGCCTACGCGAAGCTCGCCGGCGGAGAGCGCGCCGTCGGTCCCGCGGACGAGGACGAGGGCCGAGGCGTCGTCCTGCCAGAGGATCTCCAGCGTCGGCAGGGCCGCGCTCGGGTGCAGTTCGGGTGTGGGCTGGATCGACACCGACCTATCAGAGTAGGCGTAAGAGACGACGACCCGCATCACCCGTAAGGAATTGCAGGCGACCGGGTTGTACGGGCATGAGCGAATACATCACCCACACCGGTTCAGTCCCCGTCGACGAGCTCTGGCTCCGCGACTGGGCGCAGGAGGGCCTTGCCCGCCTGGAGCAGTACCTCGCACGGCACGCCGAGTTCTCGGCTTTTCTCCGCACCCGCGGCGTCCTAGACTCGGATCATGGCGACGGCGCCGCCGCAGACTGACGCCGTCCTCGTCCGACGGCTCCGCGAGCGGGACCGGTCGGCCTGGGAGGAGCTGTACGACGAGTACGGAGGGCGCCTGCGCGGGTTCGCCTACCGCCTGACGGGCAACCCGCACGACGCCGACGATCTCGTCCAGGAGACGTTCGTCCGCGCGCTGCCGCGGCTCGACCGGCTCGATCCCGACACTGTCGACCTCGGGCCGTACCTGTTCACGACGCTCCGCAACCTCTTCCTCAAGTCGGTCGAGCGCGGCCGCCGGGCGGAGCCGGTGGCGGAGGTGCCGGAGCCCGCCGAGGCGGCTCCGATCGAGGACGATCCCGAGCGGAGCACGCTCCTCCACCGCCAGCAGGAGGAGGTGCGGGGCGCGAACGCGCACCTGGCTCCGCGCCAGCGGCTCGTGCTCGCGCTGCGGGAGCTCGAGGACAAGAGCTACGCCGAGATCGGCGTCGATCGTCGGCCTGAACGAGAACGCGGTCGCGCAGCTGATCTCACGCGCCCGCGAGAGCCTGCGCACCGAGCTCCGGCTCGCGCAGGTCGATCCGGAGCGGCTGCCGGAGGAGTGCCGGAGCTACCTGCCGCTGCTGAGCCGCCACCTGGACGGGCAGCTGCGCGGGCCGCAGCTCGACGCGACGCTCGCGCACCTCGAAGGCTGCCGGATCTGCCAGGACGCGCTCGACTCGATGCGCGAGGCGCAGCGGCGCTACCGCCTGATCCCGCCGTGGCTCTTCGCGGCAGACGAGCTGCGCAAGCGGATCGACGTCGAGCTGACGGCGGTGCGCTACTGGGAGGGCGCGCGCCGCGGGCTGCTCGGCCGTTGGGGCGTCATCGCCGCCGTGGTCGCCGCCCTCTTCGCGCTCGGCGGCGGCGGCGTCGGCGCGGCGCTCGTGCTCGGCGGCGGCGATCCGGTCGTCGTGGCCGTGAAGACCGTCGCACCCGGCACGTCGACGACGGCGCCTCCCACGACGACGGTCTCGCCGCCGACGCGGCGGACCACGCGGCCGGCGCCACGACCTGCACCGGCCCGGCAGACGACCTCGGCGACCGCACCCCCGACCACGACCGAGGCGACTTCGACCGCTACCACGGCTCCGGCGCCGACGACGGAGCCCGAGCCCGAGACGACGACGGCTCCGCCTCCGGCGCCGCCACCGGGAACGTCGACGACCGTCACGACCGCGCAGCCCGACACGCTCGCGCCCACGGTCACGCTCCTGAGCCGGCCGCCGGCCCAGACGGCTGCGACGACAGCGGCGTTCTCCTTCCGCGCGAGCGAGCCCGGCGTCACCTTCTCCTGCCGGATCGACGGCGGCGCGTACGGCACGTGCGGATCGCCGCGGTCGCTCGCCGGGCTCGCGCTCGGCCCGCACGACTTCGCCGTCCGCGCGCGGGACCGCGCCGGCAACACGGGCGCGCCGGCGACCGCCCGCTGGACGGTGCTGCCGCCGCCCGACACGACTGCGCCGACGACGAGCATCGTCTCCGCGACCACCTCCGGTGCGGACGCGTCGTTCCAGTTCACCGCCTCCGAGAGCGGCTCGACCTTCGCCTGCTCGCTGGACGGCGGCGCCTACGCCGCCTGCGCGAGCCCGCATTCCTACGGCGGCCTTGCCGTCGGCGCGCACACCTTCGCCGTCCGCGCGACCGACGCGGCCGGCAACACGGGCGCCGCCGCGACCCATGCCTGGACGATCGCGCCGCCCCCGCCACCGCCGCTGCCCGACCTGACCATCTCGGTGCTCACGAAGAGCCTGTTCGTGGTCACGAACACGGGCACGGCCGCAGCAGGCCCGTTCGTCGTCAGCGTGACGCTGATCGGCACCTTCACGATCCCCGGGCTCGCCCCGGGCCAGAGCGTCACGCGCACCTGGTCTGTCTGCCGCGCCGGCACGATCACGGCGATCGCCGACCGCGGCGCAGATGTCGCCGAGTCGAACGAGCGCAACAACTCGCGCTCGATCACCAGCACCTGCTGACGCTGCCGTAAGGAACCGGCGGCTCGCGGGTTGTACGGGCATCCAACGACCCGAGGAGGTCACCGATGCTCCGCACGACCCTCATCTCCATTCTCTCGGCGCTGATCCTTGCCGCCTTGCTCGCGGGTGCGGCTGCGGCGGCGCCGGCTCCTTCGACCGCGCCGGTGCCGGTCTATCTCGTCGACCTGTTGACGAAGATCTACCGCGGCGACGACGGCAGCGCCCTCTACCTGCGCCAGCAGGGCAACGACGTCTACGGCTTCGGCGAGCATCCCGGCAAGGACTACGCCTACGTGCTCAAGGGGAAGCTCGTCGGCGACACCATCTTCGCCTCTTGGTGGGACGTCCCGAAGGGCGACGGGATGCAGGAGGACAAGAAGAAGCGCTCGGTCCAGCTGCGCTGGTCGCAGCTCGGCAACCGGATCGTGCGGGCAGGCGGCGACGGCTTCGAGCTGAACGTCTTCACGGCGATCCCGCCGAGCGGGATCCCGTGGCCGAACCGGCAGGCCGCCGGCTTCCAGGCCACGAAGCAGAACGATCTCACCGGGTCGTTCGACGGCGACGACGGCAGCCGGCACTACTTCACCGAGGTGGGCGGCGAGGTCGTCGGCGTGGCCGAGCGTGGCGCGCAGCCCGAGGAGCGGCCCGGCTGGGTGACCGTCTTCTTCGGCACGCGCAAGTCGAACGGTGCCGTCGGCGGCATCTATGTCGACGTCCCGAAGGGGCTCGAGCTCAAGTCCGGCGCCTGGGGAGCCGCGCTTCTCGGCAGCAAGCGGGAGCTCTTCGTCGACCAGACGAGTGTCGATCGGACCCGGTCGCTCACGCCCGAGTACACGATCGACTGGGACGGCTTCGCGGCCGAGATCGCCCGCAACACGTGGGGCAGCGGCACGCGGGTCGTCGGCTACGCGTACGCGATCGCCCGTCACGGCGCGATCCTCCGCTACGGCGCAGGCGGCGACCGCCGCACGGCCAAGGACGGCGGCAGGCTCCCGTTCACGACGAAGACGCAGGCGCAGACCGCCAGCACCGCGAAGACGATCAACGCGGCCGCGATCATCAAGGCGCTCTACGACCGCGGCCTCACCGTCGACACGAAGGTCGCGCCGTTCCTCCCCTCCTGCTGGGAGCGGGGCAAGGACGTGGCGACGCTGACGTTCCGGCAGATCCTGAGCCACACGAGCGGGCTGCCGAAGGCCGGCTCGGCGTGCAACTTCGGCGACGGCTACCAGTGCCTGCTCGACATGATCAAGAAGGGCCGGATCGCCTCGAAGGCGAGGATCTACAACACGCACGCGTACGACCTGCTCCGGATCCTCGTGCCGATGGTCGTCGACCGCGACAAGACGAAGGGCCACTTCGAGCTCTTCAAGTGCAAGAACACGGCCGGGATCCTGAACGGGAGGGTCTCGGAGAGGTTCGCCCGCTACGTCTTCGACGAGATCCTCGACCCGGCCGGCGCGAGGGCGAGCTACTACCCCACCGGCGACTTCTCGTACAACTACGACGAGGACAGACGGCAGCTGAAGGGGGACAAGCCCCGGCATCGACTTCTTCAAGCGGGCGGGGAGCGGGAAGCTGGCGATCTCGGTGCTCGACTACATCCGCTTCCTCAGCGCCCTCGACCGCGGTCTGATCATCCCGAAGGGGCTCGTCGAGATGATGAAGGGGCCGTCCGACTCGAACCGGCTCGGCTTCGACACCGCGCGCACCGGTGACGCGGGCACGTACCACCGGAAGACGGGCGGCTGCCCCGACTTCCCAGGGACGACCGGCGGCTGCAAGACGCTCGCGATGGTCTTCCCCGGCGACACGCAGGTGTACGTCGCCACCAACTCGCACAACAACGACCACGGGTCGGGCGGGCTGACGTCGATCGTCAAGAACGCGTTCGACAACGCCCTCAAGTAGTCCGGCTCACCAGGCGATGCGAAGGGCCCGCGGCTGCGGGCCTTTCGCCGTCTCAGTCGAGCGTGAGCTTCATCTCCGCCTCGCCGCCGTGCACCTCGCCGGTCGGCACGAAGCCGGCGCGCTCGTAGAAGGCCATCGCCGAGTGCTCGCCGGGGACGACGCTCAGCGTCACCTCGCCGACGCCGTCAACGCGCGCCTCGTCGATCAGCAGCTCGAGCGCGCGGCGGCCGACGCCCTTCCCCTGGAAGCGATGGTCGACCATGAACCGCCAGATGTAGAAGGTCTGCTCGTCCGGGTCGCGCCAGACCATCGCGAACCCGGCAGGCTCCTCGCCCGAGTAGATCGCCCGGAACCAGGCCTTCGGCTCGAAGTGGGCCTCCGCGATCGAGACGCTGTTGGGTGCGACCAGGCCGTCCTGGTCGGGACCGACGTCGAGCTTCGTGACCTCCCGGACGGTCTCCTTGGTGATCTCGCGCAGGCTGACGTCGGCGGCCATCGCAGTGACTCTAAGGTTGCCGGCATGCCGCTGCAGAACCGCGTCACGCCGCTCGGCGAGCTGATCGCGGATCCTGCGCGCGGCCTCGTCTACGGAAACCGCGGCTGCCTCCACGACGCACAGGGTGAGATCCGGCGGCGCTGGCAGGTGAAGCGCTGGATCGCCTGCCGGCTCGAGTTCAAGGACCGGAAGCGGCGGCTGCGGCAGCCGGGCCGTTTCACCGAGCTCTTCTTCCTCGACGAGGCGACGGCCTTCGCCGCCGGTCACCGGCCCTGCGCGGAGTGCCGGCGCGAGGACTACGACCGCTTCGTCGCGCTCGTCGGCCTGCGCGCGGACGCGATCGACGAGCGCCTGCACGGGGAGCGGGTCGGCGAGTCCGGCGAGCGGCGGCTGCACCGGGCGCGTCTGCAGCAGCTGCCGGACGGCGCCTTCGTCCTGGAGCGGGACGAACCGTGGCTCGTGCTCGGCGGCGAGCTGCGGCGGTGGACACCCTCCGGCTACGCGGAGCGCCGCCCTCGAGGTGCGGGCGAGGCCGCACTGATCACGCCGCCGTCCCTCGTCGAGGTCCTCCGCAGCGGCTGGGACGGCGTCGTCCCGCTGCTGCACCCGTCGGCGTGAGCTGGCTCGACGCCGGCGAGCTCCGGATCGGCCTCGGCTGCATGCGCCTGCCGGACGAGGCGGCGTTCGAGACGATCGCCGCGGCCGCCGAGGAGGGCGTGACCGTGTTCGACACCGCGCGGGCGTACGACGGCAACGAGCGGCTCCTTGCCGCGGCCCTGCGTGGTTGCGGCGCGGAGGAGCGGGCGCGGATCGTGACGAAGGGCGGCATGACGCGGCCCGGCGGGGCCTGGGTCCCGGACGGCCGCGCGAAGGCGATTCGCTCCGACTGCGAGGCGAGCCTGGAGGCCCTCGACGGCCTGCCGATCGACCTCTACCTCCTCCACGCCCCCGACTCGCGGACGCCCTGGCGCACGTCCGTGCGCGCGCTTGCACGGCTCGCCGACGAAGGCCTCGTCTGCCGAGTCGGCGTCGCGAACGTCAACCGGCGGCAGCTCGACGAGGCGCTCGCGCTCGCCCCGGTCGCGGCCGTGCAGGTCGCGCTCTCCCGCTTCGACGACCGCGCCCTCCGCGGCGGCGTCGTCGAGCGTTGCGACGAGCTCGGAATCGCCCTCATCGCCCACTCGCCGCTGGGCGGGCCGAAGCGCGCGGCCCGCGCCGACGCGGCGGAGGCGCTGCTGTGGCTGCTGGGCCTCTCGGGCGTCGTCGTTCCGATCCCGGGCGCGCGGCGCCCGGAGACCGCCCGTGCGGCCGCCCGCGTCGCGGCCGCGGCCCCCGCTCCGGCGGCGTTCGCAGGCCGCCGTGCCCAGACCGCGCCGCGGAGCGACGCCGAGGTCGTCCTCGTGATGGGAATCCCGGGCGCGGGCAAGAGCAGCGTCGCGGCCGGATACACGGAGCAGGGCTACGTCCGGCTGAACCGGGACGAGCGCGGGGGAACGCTGCGCGGCATCGCAGCCGCGCTCGACGACGAGCTGGCGGCGCGTACCGGCCGCGTCGTGCTCGACAACACGTATCTCACGCGCGCCCACCGGAACGACGTGCTCGAGGTCGCTGGCAGGCACGGAGCCCCGGTGCGCTGCGTCTGGCTCGACACGCCGCTCGCGCAGGCGCAGGTCAATCTCGTCGAGCGGCTGCTCGAGCGCTTCGGCTCGCTCCCCGGCGCGGAGGAGCTGCCGGAGCTCGCGAAGCGGGAGCAGGGTGTGCTGCTGCCGACCTCGCAGATGCGCGCGTTCCGCGAGCTCGAGCCGCCCGAGACCGACGAGGGCTTCGCCGACATCGAGCGCCTGCCGTTCGTGCGCGAGCCCTCCTCGGGCCGCCCTGCCGTGTTCGTCGCGGCAGCCGCGGTCGCGCAACCCGGCTGGAAGCTGGCGCTGGAGGAGTGCGACCGCGAGGCTCCGTGCCTCGTCTACGACTGGAACCCGCAGGGTGACGCAACCGTCCTCGCCGCCGCGGCCGCCCGGCTGTCGGCCCATATGACCGGGCCTGTCGAGAGCGCGCTCTGCCCGCACGCGGCCGGCCCGCCGCGCTGCTGGTGCCGGCCGCCGCTACCGGGGCTCGCACTCGCGTTCGCGCGCACCCACGGGGTCGACCCGTCCACGTCGGTCCTGATCGGCTCCGCGCCCGCGCACCGAACCCTCGCCGCCACGCTCGGTGCCCGGTACGTCGGGGCCGAGCGATGAGGGAGGATCGTTCGACCGTGGAAACGCTCCTCTCCTACGCACGGTCGCTCGTGCCGCGGTCGCTCGCCGACGCGGCGCCCGGGTTGGCGACGCTCGTCCACTACCCGAAGGAAGCGCGTCTCCGGATCGACATCGTCGCCGGAATCACCGTCGGCGCAGTCGCCGTGCCCTCGTCGCTCGCGATGGCGGAGCTGGCCGGCCTGCCGGTCGTCTACGGCCTCTACGGCACGTTCCTCCCGCTCGCGGTCTACGGGCTGCTGGGGACGTCGCGGCAGCAGGTGATCGGGCCCGACTCGACGCTGGCCGCGCTGACGGCGGTCGCGGTCGCGCCGCTCGCGATCGTCGGGGGCGAGCCGGATCCGGCGCGGTACGCCGCACTCGCGGCCGCACTCGCGCTGACGATGGGGCTGCTGCTCTTCGTCGCCGGGATTCTGCGGCTCGGCTTCGTCGCGGACTTCTTCGGCAAGCCGGTGCTGCTCGGCTACATCAACGGCGTCGCGTTGATCGTGATCTCCTCCCAGCTCGGCAAGCTGCTCGGGGTCAGCGTCAGCGCGGACAAGTTCTTCCCCATCCTCGGAGAGGTCATCTCCGAGCTGGACGACGTGAACCGGGCGACCGTCGTCCTCAGTGCCGGCCTGGTGGCGCTGGCGATCTCGGTCAAGCGGTTCCTGCCGATGGTGCCGCCGTCCCTCGTTGTGCTCGGCGCAGGCCTGCTCGTCGCGGCGGTCGCGGATCTCGAGGCCCGGGGGGTCGCGGTCGTGGGCCAGGTGAAGGACGGTCTGCCGCCGTTCGGCGTCCCCGACGTCGGTGTCAGCGACTTCGTCGACCTGCTCTTGCCCGCGGCCGCCTTCTCGCTCGTCGCCTTCGCCGACCTGACCGCAACGGTGCGGACGTTCGCCCAGAAGTACGGCTACGCGGCCGACGCGAACCACGAGCTGCGCGCGGTCGGCGTGGCGAACGTCGTCGGCGGCCTGACGAGCGCGTTCCCCGCCTCCTCGTCCAACTCGCGCACCGCCGTGAACGACTCGACCGGCGCCAAGACCCAGGCGGCGGTGATCGTCGCTGCGGGCGTTGTCGGCCTGTTCCTGCTCGTCGCGATGCCGCTGATCGAGCCGCTGCCCAAGGACGCGCTCGGTGTGATCATCGTGGTCGCGGCAGCAGGGCTGATCAACGTCGGCTCGATCTGGCGCCTGCGCCACGTCCGCCCGGCCGAGACCGCGCTCGCGCTGGTCGCCTTCGGCGGCGTGCTCGTGTTCGGCGTCGTCGGCGGCGTCGCGGTCGCGATCGCGCTCTCGATCGGCGTCTTCCTCTACCGGGCCGCACGTCCGCACGACGCGGTGCTCGGCCGGGTCGCGGACGTCGACGGCTACCACGACATCGAGCGGTGGGAGGGCGCCGAGGTCGTGCCCGGGCTGCTGGTCTACCGCTTCGACGCGCCGCTCTTCTTCGTCAATGCCGAGTACCTGCACCAGCGCGTGCTCGCTCTGGCCGACGCGTCGGAAGGGCTCGAGTGGGTCGTCCTCAACGCCGAGTCCTGGATGTACCTCGATGCGACCGCGATCGACGCGCTGCGCCAGCTGCACGCCGACCTCGACAAGCGCGGCGTCGTCCTCTGCTTCGCGCGGCTGAAGGGCCGCCAGCGCGAGATCTTCGAGGAGACCGGCCTCACCGCCGAGATCGGAGCCGAGCGCTTCTTCCCGACCGTGCGCACCGCGGTGGCCGCGTTCGAGGCGAAGTGACGCCCGAGCAGCTCTACGGTCCGGCGGGCGCGCGCGCGGCCGGCGGCAGCTCCATCGAGGCGCGTAACGCGACGAGCGGCGTGTCCGGCACGGTCACGAGCCCGCGCGTCGGGCGGTCGAGGTCGAACGTGATCAGGAGCAGCACCGAGACGAACGCGGCCGCGAGCACGACGGTGACGACGCCGCGGGAGAGGATCGCCAGATAGAGGGCGAGCAGCCCGAGGCCGATGGCGGCTCCGACGATCTCGATCATGAGCACCGCCGAGGGCACGCGGTTGTTCAGCGCCGACACCCGGACCGTCCGCTGGTCGATCATCTCGTTGAGCGTCTCCACGTAGAGGCGCGGTGCGGTGTCCTGCGGCGAGCCGGCGAGCGCCTCGCCTGCCAGGCGCCAGAGCGACCGCTGCACGCGCCCGCCTTCGGCGATTGCTGCCTGCGCGGCCGGGCTCCCGGGTCTCGCCCCTGAGATCACGAGAGCTGTGTCGGTGTACGTCACGAGCAGGTCGAGCGACCGGGTACGGACCGGCTCGCGCAAGGTCTCGGCGCGGAGATAGGTCGTACCGATCGTGTTCGCCTCGTTGACGACCGCCAAGCGCCGCGAGTCGTAGCGGCCGACCGCCATCGTCAGACCGAACGCGAGGATCAGCGCCACGAGCCCGAGCAGCGCGGCCTGCAGGACGCCGAACGGCTCCTTGAGGGTGTCTGCGCTCCCCCGCAGCAGGTGTCCGGCGACGACCCCGAGCAGCGTCACGCCGAGCACGATCGCGAACAGGAGGAGTCCGAGCTCGGCGCTGCTCAGCCGGAAGAACACCCGGCCGATCATGCGGAAGCCATAGGACGGCGCACGCACCGGTTGCATGCCGACCGAGCGGCTGCGCACACTCTCCATGCAGCGAACGCCGGATTCACGCGCATCGGATGATGCGGCGCCGGAAGACCAGGAAGACGATCGGGACGGAGAGCATGCGAGACCGGACGAAAGCACGTCGATGAGCGAGGCAACCGCCGGGCCTGCGGCTGCCGTCGTCCCGTTCCACGACCCGTCCCGCAAGCGACGCCTGCTCAAGGTCGTCGGCTGGTTGGTCGGGATCGCGCTCGTGATCCTCCTGCTCAACCTGGGCGGAGTCGACGTCAGAGGCTGGCTGAGCGACCTCTGGACCCAGATCAAGGAGGTCCCGGTCGGCTACATGATCGCGGCGCTGGCCTTCCAGACGGGCCAGACGATCCTCGCCGGACTGTCGTACTACGGGATCCTGCGGGCGGCGTATCCGGGCCAGGTCGAGTTCTGGCCGATCGTGACCGCGTACGCCGTCGGTGTGGCGATGAACAACTTCCTGCCCGCGAACATCGGCACGTTCGTGACGCTGGTCATGTTCACGGCGATCATCCCGGCGGCGACGTTCGCCGGCGCGATCGCCGCCTACCTGGTGCAGAAGATCTTCTTCACGATCGCGGGCACCTTCGTCTACCTCTATCTCTTCCTCTCCGTGCCCGGCGCGTTCGACCTCCAGCTCGGCGCTACCCGTGACAATCCGCTCCTCACAGTCGTGATCGCGGCGGGAGGAGTCTTCCTGATCGTGCTCCTGGCCCGGATCTTCTGGAAGCAGGTCAAGAAGCTCTGGGAGAAGGCGAAGCAAGGCGGGGCGATCCTCACCCGGCCGAAGGAGTACTTCACGTACGCCTTCCTCCCGTCGATGCTCTCGTGGTTCTGCAAGCTCGCGGTGATCGGGATCTTCCTGGCCGCGTTCGCGATCCCGGTCACGTTCGAGTCGATCATGTGGGTGACGGGATCGGGCTCGCTCGCGAACACCGTCTCCTTCACGCCTGGCGCGGTCGGGATCACGCAGGCGTCGAACGCGCTCGCGCTGGACACGTGCTGCGACGTCCCGAAGAGCGTCGCGGTCGACTATTCGACCGCGCAGCAGCTGATCACGACCGCCTGGAACGTCCTCGTCGCGATCGTGCTCACCATCTCGGTGTTCGGCTGGACCGGCGGGCGGCTGCTGGTCGAGCAGTCGTACACCGACGCGAAGGACAAGGTCGCCGAGCAGAAGACCCAACGGGCCGAGAAGAAGGCCGTGAAGAAGGCCGAGAGGCGCGCGGCGGGCGGGCGCTTCCGCCGTGGTCGCAACGACGACGACGCGAACGGCGCGGCGTCACCACCACCCGACTGAGGAGACGGACGACGTGACGGCGAGCACATCCGGGCCTGCCTACGGCGACTCAACGGCCTGGCGCCCCGAGCGCCCCCGCTGGCGCGTCTTCCCGCTCGTGATCTCATGGGTTGTGACCGCCATAGCCGTGATGGTGGCCGCCTTGATCCTGCCCGGCGTCGACGTGGTCAATTTCTGGGGCGCGCTCGTGATCGCCGCAATCGTCGCGGCGCTCAACGCCGTCATCCCGCCGATCGTGGCGGCCATGCGCCTCCCACTCACGCTCGTCCTCGGGTTCCTGCTCGTCCTGATCGCGGACGCTCTCATCCTCCTGATCGCCGCCGACCTGGCCGTGACCAACGGCGCTCTCGACGTCGAGAACTTCGGCTGGGCTCTGCTTGCCTCACTCGTGGTCGCGGCCGTGAGCGTCGTGCTCGACGTGGCGCTCGGCACCTCGACCGGTGTGACCTCGATCCGGATCGCGCAGCGGATCGCGCGGCGGCAGGGAATCATCGCGACCACCGACGTCCCGGGGGTCATCTTTCTCGAGATCGACGGGCTCGCTCTGCCGGTGCTGCGCCGCGCGATGCGCGACGGCAACGCCCCGACGATGGCCCGCTGGCTGGCCGAGGGCACCCACGACCTGACCGAGTGGGAGACCGATCTCTCCTCGCAGACGGGGGCGAGCCAGGCCGGGATCCTGCTCGGCTCGAACGAGGACATCTCTGCGTTCCGCTGGGTCGAGAAGGAGACGGCGACGCTGATGACCTGCTCCGCGCCGCCGGACTGCGAGGAGATCGAGCGCCGGCTCGCGACCGGGATCGGGCTGCTGATCGACGGCGGCGCCAGCCGCGGGAACCTGCTCTCGGGCGAGGCGGAGGACGTGATCCTGACCGTCAGCCGGATGGAGGCCGAGAAGAAGTCCAATCCGGGCTACCGCGCCTTCCTCGCGAACGGCGACAACGTGACGCGCACGCTCGTCCTCTTCGCGTGGGAGGTGCTGCTGGAGTGGACGGCGGCGCTGCGTGCGATCCGCCGGGACGTGCGGCCGCGCGGCCACCGCGGCGGGATCTACCCGGTGATGCGGGGAGCGCTCTGCGTCTTCGTCCGCGATCTGATCGTGTCGGGAGTGCTCACCGACATGATGCGCGGGCGCCCCGCTGTCTACGCGACCTTCTCGAGCTACGACGAGGTCGCGCACCACTCCGGGCTCGAGCGCGCGGACACGCTCGAAGCACTGCGCAAGCTCGACGACGCCTTCGCCCACATCGAACTGGCATGCCGGTATGCGCCGCGGCCGTACGAGCTCGTGGTTCTCTCCGACCACGGGCAGACGCAGGGCGCGACCTTCAAGCAGCGCAACGGCTACGGCCTCGACGAGCTGGTCGAGCGCTCGCTGGCGCGGGGCGACGTCAAGGGGATCGCGGGCGGCGACGAGCAGCACTCGATGGTCGGCAATGCCGTCAGCGAGGCGACAGGGAAGAAGGCGAAGCGGCCCGAAGAACGACGTCTCCGACCGCGACGTCGTCGTACTCGGCTCCGGCAACCTCGGCCTGATCTATCTGATGGAGGAGAGGCGCCGCCTGACGCTCGAGGAGATCGACGAACGGCATCCCGACCTCGTCCCCGCGCTTCGCGCGCACCCGCATGTCGGCTGGCTGCTCGTCCGCTCCTCCGAGCACGGCGCGGTTGCGCTCGGCGGGAACGGCACCCACTACCTCGCGGACGGCCGGATCGAAGGCGACGACCCACTCGCGCACTTCTCGCCGCACGCGCCCGAGCATCTGCTCCGCACCGACGGCTTCGAGCACGTGGCCGACATCATGGTCGGCAGCTTCTACGACCCCGTCCTCGAGGAGGGCTGCGCCTTCGAAGAGCTGATCTCCTTCCACGGCGGCATCGGCGGGCTGCAGACGCGGCCGTTCATCCTCCACCCGACCCAGCTCGAAGCGCCCGGCGGGCCGATCCTCGGCGCCGCCAGCGTCCACGGCATCCTTGCCGGCTGGCGGCAGCAGCTTCACGGCAGCGCCGACGCGAAGGAGCCGGTGGCCGCATCGTGACCCGGTTCGTCGTCGACGCCGGCGCCGTGATCGAGCTGGCGAGGACGGAGCCCGAGGTCTTGAAGGAGCACGAGCTCCTCGCGCCGACGCTGCTGCGTTCCCAGACCCTGGCCATGCTGCACGAGGCCGTTCAGCGCGGCGAGATCGAGGCCGATGTCGCACGCGAGTACCTCGCCCGCATCGGGAAGATGCCGATCAGGCTCCTCGGCGACGCGGTGCTGCGCCGCCGGGCCTGGGAGGTCGCCGACCAGCTCGGCTGGGCCTCGACCTACGACGCCGAGTACGTCGCGCTGACCCAACTGCAGGCGGACGCGTTGATCACCCTGGACGCGAAGCTGGCGCGCAGCGTCGAAGGGATCGTCCCGACGGCGACGCTCGCGGCGCTTCGCGTTACAGCGCCTTGAGCCGCTCCAGGCTCGCGGCGGGCCACAGCTTCTCCGTGTCGTAGTAGGTGGTGAACGCCGGCACCGAGTCGGGGAGCGTCACCCAGGGGAGCTTCGTCCGCGTGTAGATGTGGACGTCGGGCGCGACCGCCGCCGGGTCGTCGAGCGTGCCGCCGCGGACGAACCGCACCTGCCGGCGCGTGTACTGGCTGAAGACCGCGATCTGGCAGTCCGGACAGCGCCAGATCTTCTGCTTCTTCGTCCCGCGAGGGACGGCGACCGGCTGCGGGTCGCCGGCCAGGAGCTCCAGCCGGTCGGCCTCGATCAGCAGGTTGATCACGAACGCGCTCCCGGTCTGCCGCTGGCAGTTGAGGCAGTGGCAGCAGTGGACGAAGAGCGGATCCGAGGTCAGGCGGTACCGAACCGCTTCGCAGGCGCAGCCGCCTTCCCGTGCGACGCTCATCCGCTTCTCCTCGTTCGAAGACGTAGGATTGTCGACCGACACTGACCCATATCAACGATTTCTGCGGCGTGAGGGGGACACGGTCCCGTGGCAGAGGTCTTCGAGGGAACGGTGGACATCCGCGGCGATGACGGCGCGAACGTCGTCATCACGCTGAACGGCAATACCGCCGACGCACGCCTGGGCGGCAACGGCGAGGTGGGCGATCTGATCATCCGCGACGCCGCCGGCAACGAGCGCGTGCGCATCGAGGGCAGCGGCGCCATCACGCTTCAGAGCACGGACGGGAGCGACCGCATTCGGCTCCAGGGCGGCAGTGCGAACGCGTGGCTCGGGGGCAACGGTGCGGACGGCGATGTGGTGTTGTTCGCGGAGGGCGGGGACAACGCGACGCTCGAGCAGAGCACGATCCACCTCGGCGGGGCCGCCGGCGACATCCGGGCGGGTGGGAGCGGCACAAGCGGCGCGCTCACGCTCCAGGACCCGGAAGGGAGCGACCGCATCCGGCTCCAGGGCAGCAACGGGAACGCGTGGGTCGGGGGCAACGGCGCGGACGGCGACGTGGTGCTGTTCGCGGAGGGCGGTGACAACGCGACGCTCGAGCGGAGCACGATCCACCTCGGCGGCGCTGCCGGCGACATCCGCGCGGGTGGAAACACCGTCAACGGTGCGCTGACGCTCCAGGACGAGCGAGGGCGCGACCGCATTACTCTTCAGGCCGGCGCTGGGCAGGTCCTGGTGGGAGGCACCGGTGCTAACGCCGACCTCTTCCTGTTCGCGGAGGACAGCGTCAGCCGTTTTCCGGATCAGGCAACCATCCACCTCGATGCAGCTGCCGGGAACCTGCGGATGGGAGGCCGCGGGCGGGACGGCGACGTCATCCTCCGCGAGGCCGGCGGTGACGATCGCATCCGCCTGGACGCCGGCGAGGGCAACGTCTTCCTCGGCGGCAACGATGTCGACGGCGACCTGCTCCTCTTCGCGGCGTCCGGCGACAACGTCACGTTCGAAGAGGCGACGATCCACCTGAACGGGCAGGACGGGGACATCATCCTGCGCAACGCCGACTGCGCGGAGGAGTTCGACCTGGCCGCCGACGGCGCGGTTCCGGGCACGGTCGTCGTGATCGGCGAAGACGGCAGGCTGCACCCGAGTACGACCGCGTACGACCGCCGTGTCGCCGGGGTGATCTCGGGAGCGGGTGCGTACAGGCCCGGGATCGTCCTCGACAGGAACCCGTCGACGTCGCCGCGCGGAGCAGTTGCCCTGATCGGCAAGGTCTTCTGCAAGGTCGACGCCGCCTACGGGGCGATCGAGGTGGGAGATCTGCTGACCACCTCTCCGACCCCGGGGCACGCGATGAGAGCCGGGGACGCGGCCCGTGCGTTCGGGGCTGTGATCGGCAAGGCTCTCGGCAGCCACGAGTCAGGGCCAGGGCTCGTCCCGGTCCTGGTCGCGATGCAGTAGGAGGGGGACGATGGCATCGCTCCGCGACACGGCTGCCTGCATCGGCGTCACCGGCGACTTCTCGGTCGTCCACGACTTCTACGGTTACCTGGCGAAGCCCGACGATGCGTCGCCGAACCCCGGTTTCCCTGACCTCTCGGTGCTGATGCAGGTCCGGCTTCTCCAGGGGCGGCACCTGCACCTGAATCTGATCCGGGTCGGCATCGAGTCCTTCACGCCGGACCAGGAGGCGGAGATCGACGGGGCCGTGCAGTTGACGCGGGATGTCTACGAACAGGTCGATCTCGGCATCGGCCGCGTGCTCCGCTTCTTCGTCACGACCGCGGACGCCAACGGCCACGAGCATCTCAGCACCCATGCGGAGGCAGAGGCGTTGACGCACGACTGGACCGTCCCCAACGACGCCATCGACGTGTTCTTCGTCCGCAGTTTCCTGGTCGACGGCTACATCCAGCCGTCGGGGCAGTCACCGATCGAGGGGCCCTGTGACAAGAACGACGTGCGGATGAACGGCTGCGTCGTCAGGCTGATGGACAGCTCGCTCGCAACCGGCTTGGTGCTTGCCCACTACGTCGCGCGCTATCTCGGTCTTCGCAACGTGGACGACAACCAGAACGTCATGTGGAACACGGTTCCGAACGCCGGCGAGTTGACCCCGTCGCAGGGGTTGGACATGCGCGACCACTGCTTCGTGAACGACGGGTGCTAGCCGGATGTCGCCCGGGATCGAGCCTCCATTCGAGTTGCAGCTGCGGATCGACCCCCGGGCGGCTGACCGTCCACCGACCGCCGAGTTGGCGCAGCTCCGCAGGATCGTTCTTGGACACGAGGGCGGCTTCCCGCGCTCAGCGGCGATGGCGCTCCTCGCGGAGACGGACTACCCGAACGCGCACCGCGACCTCGGGAGCGTGCTCCTGACCGAGGCGGAGGCACCGGAAACCCGGGTCGCCGCGGCCATGACGCTCTGGCGGCTCGGGTCGATGCAGGCGGCCGATGTCCTCGAGCGGGCGCTGGCAGTGAAGGACGAGAGCACGCTGGCGGCCGTCTTCACGGCCCTCGGACGGATCGGCCCGCAAACGGCGCTGGCAGCGATCGTGCAGGCCCGCCGGCGTGCGACGGGCCTGGCCCGGGCGCGAGCCGACTTCGCCGCGACGCTCATCGCTCATCGCTTCGGCCTGCCCGGACACGTCGTGCCGTCACCGAGCTCGAAGGAGCTCCTACCTGTCCCCTCCGGGGCGGGGCGGGAGTTCCGCGTCACCCGAGCCGACGCGGCGGAGGCCGAGCTCGGTCTGCGCTCGCTGGCGCACGAGCCCGTCGGCGTCGACCTCTCCGAGCGCGACGTCTACCGGCTGCGCTGCGACGGCAATGCCTGGCTGTTGCTGCTGAGCGCGGATCTCTCCGAGGAGGGTGCGCCGATGCTCATGGCCGCGCAAGGCTGTCGCGGCCGTGGTCGCGAGCAGGCAGGAGGCGACCGGCCTGTACTCCACCAGGTACCTGGTGCTCACCTCACCGGTGCGCGGGAGCCGCTCGGCCGCGGTCACCGTCCATCGTGGAACGGGCGAGCTCGCGTTCGCCGGCGAGGCCAAGGTCGAGGGCGACGAGGTCGAGTTCACGGTGCGTGCTGTCAAGGCGCAGGGAGCGTTTCCGGTTCGGTTCAGTGCGGCCTGGGCGCCCGGTCGGTTGACGACTCAAGGAAGCCGTCTACAGCCCGTTCGTGAGCGTCAGCCGAGCGCCGGCACCGTAAGGAACCGGGCGCCTCGTCGCAGCGCTCCTGTTACCTGTTCGCATCCGCCGGCGTCGCGAAGCGGGCCGCGTCGTGGGCGCACAGGGCGCACAACACACCCGGCGCCCTTCTCTTCCAGTTCAGTGATGAGCCCCAGCCGAGCGCCGGTCGCCCGCCCGTCGCCCACGTCGGTGGCTGACCTCAGTCTTCGGAGCCGGCCTGGACCGTGTCGAGGAACGCCAGCACGCGCTCGGTGAGCAACGCCGCAGCGGCGGCGTCGTACGACGTGAGCGAGGAGTCGGCGAAGAGGTGCTCCGACCCCGCGTAGAGAAAGAGCTCGGCTCGATCCGTCGAGGCGGCGAGGGCCTGCGCAGCCTCGAGGTCCTCGGCGAAGAACTCGTCTTCGTCCTTGCCGTGCATCTGAACCGGGACGCTCTCGGGCCACGTCTCCCCGAACTCCGAGACCGGGAGACAGGCGTTCATGAGCACGGCGCCGCGCGCGCCCGGCCGGGTCTGCGCGAGCTGCTGGGCGGCCATGACCCCCAAGGAGAAGCCGGCGTAGACGGCCTCGGCGCCGATCCCGTCGGCGGCGGCCACGCCGCGCTCGGCCAGCGCGCCGAACCCGCCTCGCGCGCGTATCCATGCCTTCCTCGATCGTGCCGAACGTGCGCCCGTCGAACAGGTCGGGCGTGTGCACCGTGTGCCCCGCCTGCCGCAACTCCTCGGCGAAGACTGCACTCCCTCAGTCAGCCCCTGGACGTGGTGGTAAAGCACATCTCGGTCATCCCCGGACCCTCCTCAGTATTGATCCAAAAATTTCGAACATTCGGCAATGCTAGTCTGTTCAGCCGTGGCGAGCAAGCGTCTCCCCCGGATTACGACCTTGCCGACCGAATCGCGCTCACCCGGCCCGCCCAGGTCAAGGCGATCGGCCATCCCGCTCCGGACGACGATCCTGAGCCTGCTGCACGAGCGGGCTGCGACCGTGACCGAGCTGGCGGTCGCGGTCGAGCGGCCGAAGAGCACGGTCGCCCATCACGTCAAGGTGCTCGCCGAAGTGGGCTGGTGCAGGTGGTGCGAACGCGGAGGGTGCGGGCAATCGAGGAGCGGTTCTACGGCCGCACGGCGCGGATGTTCTACGTCGCGGCCGAGCGACCACGGACGGCGGCGACCTGCCCCGGGACTTCAACGACTTCGAGGTCGCCGCTCGCGAGTCGACCGCGGCGTACGAGCGACGGGAAGCTGTGGGGCTTCATCCGGCATGCCCGGATCTCGGAGGCCGCAGGTCTCGGAGTTCTGGGAGCGGATGGCGGAGCTTGTGGCCGAGTTCGACCAGCTGCCGCGGTCGGGCGAGACGGTCTATGGATTCGCGATCGGTGTCTATCCCACCGACCATCCGATTCTGCCGGGCGGCGAGGAGGGCTAGAAGACTCCCCGATCGAGCAAGAGCCGCAGATGATCTGATCGGCCCCGTCCCAGTGGAAGTCGCGGACGGAGCAGATCCGGTCGCAGGACGGGCAGACGCGCTCGGGCCCGGCCCGCTCGACGTCGCCCACGAGCGCGGCCCAGCGGTCGCCGGCCTCGGGATCGAGCGACCAGCGCGCCAGCACCGCGGCGGCGACCTTCCCGCGACCATGCTGGACCACGAGCTGCGCATATGTGCCGGCGTCGGGCATCCGCTCTCGTTCTGATCGGCCGTCCGCGGGGTCGTCCACCAGCCACCCGGCTTGACTCGTCTCTGGTCAACCTCAGCTCGGGAGGCTGAGGCCGACCCTTGGGAACTCCTCGGCCATCCGCGCGCCGACCAGCTGAAGTGCCGAAGCCGGGCGAATCATCACCTTGAGCTCGGCGATCAGGCCGTCCTCGTCGAAGGTCAGCTTGTCGATTCCCTCGACCTGCTTCCCGTCGACCTCGGTCGCGAACTCCAGGATCGCGACCCGGTCGTCCTGGTCTTCGAGCTGGTGCAGATAGCGGAACCTGTCGCCGATCCCGAGCACCTGCTCGGCCGCTTGCAGCACCTTCACGACCTGATCCCGGCCCTCGTACGGCTTGAACAGAATCGGACTGCGGAAAACGGCGCGCTCGTGGAACAGCTCGTGAGCGTGATCGACGTGCCGTTGTTCGACAGCGGCGCGGAAGCGGTCGGAGAGCATCGGCGCCCGCAGCCTAACGCGCCTCAGATCTGGAGCGGGAGCGACGGGGACTCGAACCCGCGATCTCCGGCGTGACAGGCTTGTTCCGGATACGAGGATAGACGCGCTATCGCCCTATTCATGCAGGGCTGCGGCTTCGACTGACTTGTGCACGATTGCGTCGGCCCGAATTCGGGCGTTTGCTGCCCTTCTGCCGCCCCAGACCGCTGCATGCTCGAGTCGCCAGCGATAGCAGTGCATGCGCCACTTGCGGAAATAAATATACTTGGTATACTACTCAGTATGATCGCGCCCGGAGACCGGCTATGAGCGTCCCCCACGCCCTCCTTGCCCTCCTGAGCGAGGGGCCCAAGCACGGCCTGCGGCTCCAGAACCAGTTCGAGTCCCGAACCGGCGAGGTCTGGCCACTCAACGTCGGGCAGGTCTACACGACACTCCAGCGCCTCGAACGGGACGGGCTCGTCGAGACCGACGTCGGAGAAGACGAGCGCTCGCGGAAGCGGTACCGGATCACGGCGGCCTGCGGCCGCGACCTCGCCGAGCGGCTTCGCACGCCGCCTGAACTTGAGCCTCGACCCCGCGACGAGCTCGTGATCAAGGTGCTCGTCGCCCTGCAGGTCGCCGGCACCGATGTCCACGAAATCCTGCAGGTGCACCGCCGCCACGTGCTCGAGGTCATGCAGGGCTATACCGAGATCAAGGCGGCGGCCACGGAGGACTACGTCCCACTGGGGCTCGTCGCCGATGCGGAGCTGTTTCGGCTCGAGGCGATCGTCCGTTGGCTCGATGCTGCCGACGTCCGCTTGAAGCAGCGGCCGTCCCTGGCGCCGGCCGCGGTGGCTGACATCCCTCTCGAAGCGACCCATCCGATGGAGGTCTCGCAATGACCAGTGCGCTCGAACTGCGCCAGGTATCGAAGCTCTACGGCTCCGGGCCGACCGAGGTGCGCGCGCTGCGTTACGTCGATCTCACGGTCGAGCGCGGGGAGCTCGTCGCGATCATGGGCCCGAGCGGCTCCGGCAAGAGCACGCTCTTGACGATCGCTGCAGCCTCGAGCAGGCGACCAGCGGCCAGGTGCTCGTGGACGGGGTCGACCTCGCGAATGTCTCGCGCTCGGACCAGGCTCGGATGCGACGCCGGTCGATCGGCTACGTCTTCCAGTACTTCAACCTGCTCCCCGGGCTGACCGCGGTCGAGAACGTCGCCTTGCCCCTCGAGCTCGACTGCATCCGCGCCAAAGCCGCGCGCGCGACGGGTGTCGAGGCGATGGAGGAGCTCGACGTGGCGACCTCGCCGATCGCTACCCCGACGAGCTGTCCGGGGGTGAGCGCCAGCGCGTTGCGATCTCCCGGGCGATCGTCGGCGAGCGCGGGTGCTGCTCGCCGACGAGCCCACCGGCGCGCTCGACTCCGTGAACGGCGAGGCGGTCATGCGTCTGCTGCGCGCCGCCACGCAGCGGGGCGTCGCCGGTGTCGTCGTGACGCACGAGGCGCACCTCGCTTCCTGGGCCGACCGCGTGGTCTTCCTGCGCGCGGCCGCGTGGTCGACCAGACGGGGCACCAGCCGGCCCGAGTCGCTCCTCGCAGCTGCCGATCGACGATGACGACGCTCGCTCACGACTCGGCGCGGCGAGGCCCGAGCAACGGCGGCGTTGCCGCCCGCCGCGCGGTCGTCCGCTGGGCGTGGCGCATGTTCCGCCGCGAGTGGCGTCAGCAAATGCTGGTGGTGGCGCTCCTCACGGTCGCGGTCGCGGCCGCGATCGGAAGCACCATTCTCGTCTACAACACGAGCCCTGCGTTCAACGGCGAGTTCGGCTCGGCCAGCGGGCTGCTCTTGTTCGACGGCTCCGATCCGCAGGCGCTCGAGGCAGCCCTGGCGGCGGCCAACGAGTCGTTCGGGACGACGGACGTCATCGGCCACCGCAAGGTGCCCGTGCCCGGCGGCGTCGAGACGGTGGACTTCCGCTCGCAGGAGCCGGATGGGCCCTACGGCGGCGACCTCCTCGGGCTCCAAAGTGGCAGCTACCCGGCCGGGCCTGGACAGGTCGCCCTCACCGAGGGTGTGGCGGAGCTCCGGGACGTGGAGGCTGGGGGGACGCTCGATCACGACGGGCGGCGGCGGACCGTCGTCGGCATCGTCGAGAACCCACTCGATCTCAGCTACGAGTTCGCCCTCGTCTCCCCTTTGTTGGCGGGGTCGTCGCAGAACGTCACCGTTCTCGCCGACGCGAGCCACAGGAGCTCCGCGCCTTCGCAGACTCGTTGCCCGAGAATGGCCGTGCGGGCCTCACGGGAACGGGAAGCCGCGGCGAGATCGAGGCCGCAGACTCGTTCTCGCTGTTCTCCGTCGCCACCGTCTTCCTGCTCCTGGCCTCGCTCGTTGCCGCCGCGGGATTCGCCGTCGTCGCGCAGCGTCGGCTCCGCCAGCTCGGCATGCTCGCGGCGATCGGGGCTACTCAGAACATCTCCGGCTCGTGCTGCTGACCAACGGCGCCGTCGTCGGTGTGATCGCCGTCATCCCCGGCATGATTGCGGGCGGTGCGCTCTCGGTCATCTTTGCCTCGACTCTCGAATCCGCGATGGGTCATCGCATCGACCGGC